>CAWBBL010000020.1:0-324507 GCA_963786985.1 Ilumatobacteraceae bacterium
CCACCCTCGGCCTCCGGGGAGATGCCCGGTAGGGTGGTGCTCCTTGGATTCGACCCCGCCCTCTCGTCGAGGCGGAGAGTGCGGTGTCTCCTCCGAGCATCGACGGAAGGAGATACCGATGGCGACGTCGACGTCACTGACGGCACACGGTGGTCACCCCGGCGCGATGTTTGGCTGGCGCTGCGGTCCGGCGCAGTGAGTCAGGCGCGATTCCAGAAGCAGCAGCGTGAGAAAGCCCGCCGTGAACGTGCCGCGGCCAAGTGGGCCAAGCGCGTCGAACGCGGCAACGCCGAAGCACCAGAACCCGCCGGGCCGGTCCGCGACCAGACGGTGGTTCTCGCCGAGCTCGCCGACCTGCATGCTCGGTTCGAAGCCGGCGAGGTGAGCTTCGAGGACTTCGAGGTCACCAAGCAAGAGCTGACCGAGCAGCTCGACATCCGCTAATCGTCCCAGGAGCAGCAACCATGATCCGGAAACGTCCCGCCAAGGTGGCGCCGAACCCATACCTCACGTCGGCATCGCCCGACGATCTCGGGCCGGCCAACCGTATCGCTTACGACATCGTCCACGACCGCCGTGACGTGTTGCCGTCGGTCGAACGGATCATGAACGCCGGGCTCGATGCCGACGCCTTGCTGAAAGCGATGACGTTGTTCCAGAACGCATTGGCCACGACCGGTGACCCGCACCGCGATCCGCGGGTGGCGATCGCCGACAGCGGCGGCGCTCCCGATCGCTGACGACGGCCGCCGTCCAGCGCGCTCACGGCGAGCGGTCTGGTGGCCGTGCAATACTCGATCCTCGTGAAGCTGATTCGCCGGGCGTTGGCCGCCCTCGGTCTCGCCGCGGCGATCGCCAGTGCGCTGCGGTTGCGCGGCCGGGGCGGGACTCCGCCCCAGCACGGCGGTTGGCAGCCAATCGACCTCGAACAACAATGAGTTCGGTCGCCGTGGTCGGCGGCGGGGTCGTCGGCCAACGTGTGCGCCGCAACCTCGTCCGGGATCCTGCAGGTCGTACCTCGCGACCTCGCCGCCGAGATCGTCGTGCTCGCCAGCCCCGGACCGCACGCCGCTGCCGCCGCCGCGCTGCTCAACCGTGGCGTCCACGTGGTGTCGACGAGCGGCGCCGTCGACGACGTGCGTGAGCTGCTCGACCTCGACGCCGTCGCCCGGGCGAACGGCTCGGCATTGGTCGTCGGCGCCGCCGTGTCGCCCGGCCTGTCAGGGCTGCTCGCTCGCCACCTCGTCGCGCGGATCACGACGTGCGACGAGCTGCACGTCGCCGTGCACGGAACCGCCGGGCCGGCGTGCGCCCGTGAGCACCACAAGGCGCTCGCCGGTTGGGCGCTCGGTTGGCACGACGGTCAGTGGATCGAACGGGCTGCCGGTAGCGGTCGTGAGTTGTGCTGGTTCCCCGAGCCGGTCGGCGCCCGTGACTGCTACCGCGGCGACCTCGCCGACGCCGTGATGCTCCATCGTGCCTTTCCGGACGTGGCCCGGATCAGCGCCAGGCGGTCGGCCACCCGTCGCGACCGCCTCACGGCACGGCTGCCGATGCTCAGCCCGCCACACCTCGAGGGCGGCATCGGCGCCATTCGCGTCGAGGCCCGCGGACGCGATCGCGGCGGAGCGCGAGTGGCCCAGGTCGTCGGCGTCGCCGAGCTGATCGGCACGGCGGCGGCGGCGACTGCAGCCGCGATGGTCGCCATGATCGCTGGCGGCCCACACCCCGGAGGCGTGGTGACGACAGCGGACGATGACCTGCCGGCGGCCGCCGTGCTGCGCGACGTGCTTCGCCACGGCGTCCGCCTCCAAGAGTTCACCGGCATCCCCACCGGCTGACCTGGTCGTGACTTTCAGGGTTCGTCGGCGGGTTGGGGGTCGTCGAGCCGCTTGACCGCGGCGTCGAGCTTTGTCGTCACCTCGGCAAGTTGCTCACGAAGCTCCTCGCCGGTCACGACGTCGGCGAGCATCAAGCGAATGCCGGCGATCTCCCTGGCGAGGAACTCGGTGTCGGTCTTCGTGCGGTCAGCGACCTCTCGGTCGTTCTCCGACTGCACGCGGTCGCGTGCCTCCTGGCGGTTCTGGGCGAGCAGGATCAACGGCGCGGCATACGACGCTTGTAGCGACAGCACCAACGTCAGCAGGACGAGACCACGCTCCCACGGGTCGAACTGCCAGTCCCGCGGGGCGAGGGTGTTGTAGGCGATCCACACGACGATGACGCCGGACTGCCAGACGAGGAAGCGCGCCGTGCCGAGGTAGCGGGCGATCGACTCGGAGAACCGCCCGAAGGCCTCCGGGTCGTAGCCAAAGCCGAGCCGGCGTGATGCCCGTGGGGCGCTGAGGTCTTCGCGCTTTACCATCGCTCATGCCGATCTCATTCGTTCGGTGGACACGCGTGGCCGCTGCCGCCAACCCGTTCCGAGCTGACGATCGAGCACGTCATCGACCGTCACTGCACCGAGCAGTTGACCGGTGGCGTTGCACACGGCGACGGCGAGCATGTCATAACTGGCCAGCAGTTCGGCAACCGCGCGGTCGGTCGCGTCCGGGGCGACGACGGGGTCGTTGCTGACGCAGTGGCGCAGCTCCTGGCTCGGTGGCTCGCGCAACAGTCGCTGGAAGTGGGCCGTGCCGACGAACTTGCCGGTCGGAGCCTTGAACGGAGGGAGGCAGACGAACACCTGGGAGGCGATGCTCACCACCCAGTCGGGCTGGCGGATCTGGGCGAGCGCCTCCGAGACCGTCGTCGTCGGGCCGAGGATGATCAGTTCCGGCGTCATCATTCCGCCGGCCGTTGCCGCTTCGTAGGCGAGCAGTTGGCGCACCACGTCGGCGTCCTCGACATCCATCGCGTCGAGGATCCTCGTGCGCTGCTCGCCGGGCATCTCGCCGAGCAGGTCGACGAGATCGTCGTACTCCATCTCCTCGAGAACGCCGATCAGCCGGTCGAGGTCGAGTGCCTCGACGAGCCGGAGCTGCTCGTCCTCGGGGAGCTCTTCGAGTACGTCGGCGAGACGCTCGTCGTCCATCGCGGCAGCGAGCTGCCGTCGCCGCGCCAGGGGCATCGCCCGCACGATCGTGGCGACCTCCGCCGGATGCAGGTCTCGCAGCCGTGCCGCCTCGGCGTCGGCCTCACTCGCCGCCGGGAACAGACCGGGGATCTCGTCGACGTCGACGAGCCGGTAGCTCGGACGCCGCCGCAAGGCGTTGCGCCGGACGAGGCGCACCTTGGCGACCTCCCAGACCGGACCATTCGGCACGGTGATCTCGCGGAGTGCCAAGTCACTCACGCTCTGGTCGCCGATCTTGCGGTCGAGGATCGCGCTGATCAGCACTTCGCCAGAATGCGGCTTGAAGGGATGGAAGTCGACGTCCCAGCTGCTCAGCCGAGCCCCGTCACCGGCCAGCGTCGACACGCGATTGGCGTTGACGAAGATGCGGCGGCGTTGGACCTCGGCGACGAAACCAACGACCCGCGGCAGGCGTCCGTCGGTCCGGGGCACGGCGACGATGTCGTTGATTCGTCCGATCGCCGCGCCACCGGCGTCGAGCAACGGCAATCGCATCACGCGAAAGGCGTAGATCAACTCTCCGGCCATCATCCTGAGGCTATTGCCCCGATCAGGCGCGTGCGGGCACGCTCGCCGCTTCGGCTCAGACGAGGGCGTGCTCGAAAGCAAATGCCGCAGCGGCCGTACGTGACGACACGTCGAGCTTGGTGAAAATGTTGCTGAGGTGGCGGGCGACGGTCTTGTCGCTCAAGGCCAGGGCAGCCGCGATCTCCTGGTTGCTCTTGCCCGTCGCGACGAGCCGCAGCACCTCGATCTCGCGTGGCGACAGCCCGCGGGGCGCCAAGGCGTTGGCCTCGTGCGCCGCGTCGCGGGCGGCGGGGCCGGCACCGAGCTCCTCGAACGTCCGCCGGGCGGCGGCGAACTCGGCGAGCGCCGATTGCTCGTCGCCCAACGAGCGGAAGGCTCGCCCGAGGGCGACTCGATTACGGGCGACCTCGTAGGGCGCGCCGATCTGGCTCCACCGGCGCGCCGCCGTGCGAAGTTCTGTGAGCGCGCCGGCGGGATCGCGTTCGATGCGCAGGGCAGCGCTCGCCTCCGCTGCGTGGGCCTGCAGCGCCGGGGTCCCGAACGAGTCGGCGATCGCCGCGAGTTCCGCCGTCAACTGCCCGGCCTCGTCGAGCGACCCGCTCGCCGCGAGAATCTCGATCGCCGCCGGCAGGAGGCGCGATCGCCTCACCGGGTCGATCGTTTCACCGAGCAGTCGCCTGATCGCGGCGACCGCCGCTGCCGGTCGTCTGCGGGCCAACCAGAGCAGGGCGAGGCCCGGTTGCGGTTCGTAGCCGAGGGAACTAGCCGCGTCGTAGGCAGCCTCAGCGGCGGCGAGGTCACCGACGATGCGCTCGACGTCACCCCGCTCGGCGTGGGCGAGGCCGGCGGCATCGGCGGCGCCAGCGGCCGCGTAGCGGCTCGTGGCGAGGTCGAACTCCTCGGCCGCCGCGGCGAAGGCGCCGCGCAGGCGCATGATCTGGCCCCGATGCAAGGCGCATTGGCCGGTGAACGGCACGAGTCCGGGCTGCTCGTCGCACCACCTCGCCAGAGCGGTCGTCCACTGCGCGGCGCGGCCGAAGTCGGAGACCTCCTGGCAGGCCTCGATCAGCGAGCAGTACACCTGTCCGGCGAAGATCGGCGACACCTCGCCGGCGGTGATGCCGACCATCGCCTCGTCGAGCAGGGCAAATCCGCCGGCGACCTGCCCGCCGTAGATCAGCATGCGTCCCTTGGCCATCAGTCCGACGGCGAGCAAATCAGCGTCGCCGAAGCGGCGGCCGTACTCGACGATCTCGCCGGCCAGTTCGGCCGCGCGCTCATACTGCTGCTGGTAGATGTGCTGGTACATCACGTGAAGGAGCACATAGCCGGCCTCGACGACGTCGTCGTCGACGTGCTCGAGGTGCCGTTGGGCACGGGCCACCCACCCAGCTCCGACGGCTGCGTCGCCGCTCGTGATGAGCACCATCGCCAGCCAGAACGCGCTGCGGATCGCCCCGCGGTCGTCGCCGGCGTCGACGTGGGCCTGGTACGACGTCTGCATCGACTTGATGCATCTGTCGTGCTTGCCGAGCAGATAGGCGGCGGTAGCCAAGCGCGCGTAGTCGTCAGCGGCGAGATCCGATACATCCAGGTCGCTCAACCCGTCGTAGGCCGCTGTCCACTCACGACGCTCGAAGGCGTCGCGGGCGGCGCTCAGGTCGTCGATGATCCCCACCGCGCCTCCTCGGGTCAGAGGATATGCGTCACGGATCGGCCGCGAATCGCCTTTAGCGGGCGACGGCCCGGACCTCGACGAGCGTGTCGAAGAAGGCGACGCCTCCGCCCCAGTCCGTGAGCGCGTCGTTGGTCAGCGCGTTGGCGGCACGACCGTCCGGGTGTTGCGTCGACCACCAGCCCCACGGGATGGCCACGACGCCAGGTCGGACGCGCTCACTCAGGCGCACCGGGAGGGTGACCGCCGATCGGCGGTTGAACACCTCGGCAGCATCGCCGTCGGCGAGGCCGCGGGCCTCAGCGTCGACCGCCGAGAGCTCGACGAACGGCGCGCCTTCGGCGGGGCCGTGCTTGGGCAGTGCCGAATAGCTCGAGTTGAGGAAGCGGGTGTGGTGCTTCGGGGCGACGAGCTGGAGGGGATAGGCGGCGGCAAGATCGGCGTCGCCGGCGGGGCTCTCGGGTGCAGGAACGTAGGTCGGCAGCACCGGTTGGCCGATCGAGCGCAGGCGTTCGCTGACGAGCTCAACCTTGCCGGATGCGGTCGGGAACTGCCCGTCGCCGAACGGCCGGCCGTCGTCGGGGTATGGCACGCGCACCCAGCCGGTCGACCGAAGTTCGTCGAGGTCGACGGCGCCGCCGAGCGCCTGGGCGAGCAACGTGTCGTCGTCGTCGAAGAGCGACGATTCGGTGTAACCCATCGCCCCGGCGAGGCGACGGAACAGCTCGGTGTTGCTGCACGCCTCGCCGGGTGGCTCGATCGCCCGGCCGTTCCAGCCGAGCCACAGGTGACCCCACGACATGACGACGTCGTTCTGCTCGATCTGCGTCGTCGCGGGGAGCACGATGTCGGCGTAGCGCGCTGTGTCGGTGAGGAACTGCTCGTGGACGACGGTGAACAGGTCGTCGCGGCAGAGTCCGCGGCGGATCGCCTCGGCGTTGGGAACGGCGACGACCGGGTTGGCGTTCCACACGACGAGGGCATGCACCGGCGGGTCGAGGGAGTCGTCGGTGAGGATGTCGCCGAGGCGGCTCATGTTCAGCCATCGAGGCTGGCGGTCGCCGAGGAGGTCTGGTCGGGTCAACGCCTTGTCGTCGAGGAGGACGTCCTGGTACGTGCCGACGCTGCGCGAGAGTCCGCCGCCGCGGTCCCGCCAAGCGCCGACGAGCGCCGGCAACACGGCGAGCGAGCGGTACAGCATCGCCCCGTTGTGGTGGTGTTCGGCGCCGATCAGCGAGCGGATCGCGGCGGGGCGGATCGTGCCGAAGTCGGTGGCCAGTCGTTCGATCTGGCCTGCGTCGAGCCCGCACACTGCGGCGGCGCGGGCGGGTGTCCACTCGGCGACGTGGTCGACCAGCTCGGCGTACCCCGTGGTGTGCTCGGCGATCCACTGGTCGTCGGTCAGCCCGTCGCGGATCAGCACGTGCATCATCGCCAGCATCAAGGCGACATCGGTGCCGGGGAGTGGCTGGACGAACTCGTCGGCGGCGTCGGCGGTGATCGTGCGCAACGGGTCGATGACGACGACCTTGGCGCCGTCGGCGCGAGCCGCCTCGATCGTCGGCCACAGGTGGCGGTTGGTGAGGCGTGTGTTCGTTCCCCACAGGATGATCAGGCGGCTGTGGCGCAGCTCCAGCGGGTCGAGCGTGCGCCCGGTGCCATTCGTCATCGAGATGCCGGCGCCGACCGTCGGACCGCACAAGGCGCGCACGAGGCGGGTGGCGCCGAGGTGGTGGAAGAAGCGGGAGTCGAGTCCCATCACCGACAGCAAGCTCTGGTTGCCGGCACTGCTGTAGGGGAGCACCGCTTCGGCGCCGTGTGTGTCGATGACCCGATGGAGCGCTGCGGCGACCGTCGCCAGCGCATCGTCCCACGTCGTCGGCGCGAACTCGCCCGAGCCTTTGGGTCCGATGCGGCGCAACGGGGTGAGGATGCGGTCCGGGCTGTACACGCGGTCGAGGAAGCGGTTGACCTTCGGGCACAGCTCACCCTGGCTGTAGGGGTGCTCGGCGTTGCCGCGCAGCTTGACGGCGACGCCGTCGGTGACCGTGACGTGCCACCCGCACGAGTCCGGGCAATCGTGATGGCACGTCCCGTGGACAACGCGCGTGATCGGCTCGACAGCGGTCATGGCACCACGTTACGACCCGAGTGTTTGCGGCCACCCGAGTGTTTGCAGCGCGAGGGGTGCCCCGCAAACACTCGAGTGAATAGCTTCCTTGCGATGGAGACGCCCGAGACGCACTCGCTGGTGGCTGTCCTCGATGCTGCCGCGGCGGGCAGCTTCCCGCCGGCTGACGGCGGTGTCGACGTCCTGCCACCGGACGCCGCGGGGACGCGTGCCGTGGTCGCCCTCACCGGTCACGCCTACGTCCTCGCCAACGTCGCCGCCGAGGAGCTCGAGCGGGCGCTACCGGCGCCAGGTGTCGGTGGGTTCGGTGGCGCACTGCACCCCGAGGTGCTGCAGTGGCTGGCCGGTGGTGGCGGGCAGATCGGCTCCGTCGATGTCCTGCTCGTCGCTCGGGGTGTCGGTGGCGGGTCGACAGCGGAGGCCCCCGCACACCTCGACGAGATCGTCAGCCGGCACGCCAGGGTGCTGCGGGCCCTCCTCCATCGGCGAGAGGTGTCGGTCGTCGTCGAACCCGACGGCGTCGCCATCCTCGGCCGTGGACTCGTCGGCCGGCGCGAGCTGTCCGTCGAACTGTTCGACCCGTCGGCGGCGTCGACCGGCGCCGGCCGGGCGCTGATCGCCGCCGGCTTGCGCTGCGTCCCAACGGGCGAGTGGTGCTGGGCGCAGGTCGCCCCCGGCAACGCCCGCTCCCTGCGCGCCTTCCTCGCCAGCGGCTTCACCCCGATCGGCTCCGAGGTCCTCCTCACCTGACCCCACCGGAGTGTTTCCGGCCACCCGAGTGTTTCGCGCTGGACCTCACGGCCGGTGGCACCTCGGGTGGCTAGCGTCGGAGACGTGGAGACGATCGAGGTGACCTGTCCCCGGTGCGGCCGAGGCGTGCAACAGCGCTTCTACGGCCCGTGCGACGAGTGCCGCACGGCGTTGCGTGACAGCTTCCGGGCCGAGGGCCGGGTGATCCACCTCGCCGAGTACGAGCCGAAGATGAACGTCACCCCGAACGCCGTCGCCACCAAAGACGACTAAGCGGTAGCCTGGAAAACCCCCGGGGACGTGGCGCAATTGGTAGCGCACCACCTTTGCAAGGTGGGGGTTGTGGGTTCGAGTCCCATCGTCTCCACGGATCGAAAGACCCGGTAGATCCCGCCCCCGGCCCAGCGCGTCATCGAACGCCGGAGCGAGGGCGGCCTTCGCGGCACGTTCGGCCCGGTCCGGGCTTGCTGTGGCAAGCGCAAGTACTCGGCGCTCGGTGCGCACGACTCCCGGAGCGTGCGAGCAGCGGAGCCGCGCCCAAAACGACGACACAGAACGTCGCCGTCGCCGCCCGCTTAACCCGCACATAGCGGCATCGGGGGTGCCCATGATCCGGCGATCGCCGCCTGGTTGCCGGCGGTGGCCATCGACGACGAAGTGTGCCGTCGATCGGACAGCGGTCCGCTCCAGTGTGGGCAGACTGACTGAGGGCTCCGCAACTCACTGGGCATCCTGTTCTCTGGGGACGGCTGGCGTACAGCTCACATGTGACTGTCGTGCGGTGGTGCGAGCCTTCAGGTCGTTGTCGGACGATGGAAGCGGTCGCGCGCGGTCGGCGACCGACGCGTGCATGTGTCATGTCGCCGGGTAGGAGTTGCCCCTCCGACGGCTCTTGTCGCGGGCGGGTCAGGGTGCCTGGACGACTGCGCTGATGGCGGCGGTGTTGGCGCCGAAGTCGGTGACCTCGAGGGTCACGACGACCGGTGTTCCGGTTTCGAGCGGCTCGAATAGATAGGTGAGGTTGGGTAGATCGGCGTACAGGCCGACGTCGGACGTCGGGTTCCACGAGACGTTGCCGTCGGCTTCGACGATCGGCACCTGGGGCACGACAATCCCTTCGGGCTCGGCGTACAGCTCACCCGTTGCCCCGGTCTCGGGGTCGACGGCAAAGTACGTTTCGTCGATGATGGTGCCCTCACCGTCGACGGTGATGCTCAACACGAGGTCCTCGTAGGGGTCGCCGTCCACCCATTCGGGCGGGAAGTAGGCCATCGGAACCTCGAGCCCGTACCCGGCAGCGGTCTCGTCGTCGGCGCTGAGCGAGATGTAGGCCGTGGCGGTGTCGACGCCGTCGGAGATGTGCAGGACGGTGAGGTCGTAGAAGCCGCTGACGAGCCCGGATCCGTCGTTGGCGATCGTCGCTGGCTCGTCGCCGTAGTAGGTCGTTGAGCCGTCGTCGGACTGGATGCCGTAGCTGATCGTGGCGCTCGACAAGTTCTCGACCGAGGCCATGTCCAGCGTGCCTTCGACAGTGAGTCCGGTGGCGTCACCGGTGACGTCGGGCTCGACGTTGACAAACGCTGGCAGGTCCGTCGCCGCGATGCCTTGACCGGCGGCGTAGTAGGCGTCGAGGAAGTCGGTCCAGCCGCTGGTATTCGCGACGAAGTCCACGTAGTACGGGCTGAACAGGTCGGCCGACGGCGGGAAGTAGATCGACAGGCCCGAGAACGACGCAGCGAGGGCGCCTGAGCCTTTGTGGACCACCACGTCGTTCAACGCTCGCAGCACGGCGTCGGCCTGATCGGAGACGTCGAGCGCCTCGATGCCAATCGTCGCCGTCAGGGCGCCGAGATCGGTCATATGGTGGTCTTGGGTCGGGTCGGGACTTCTGCCGTAGCCCGGGTTGACCGCCAGGGTGCGCCCGACGTCGGGCGCTACCGTCGCCGATCGCTCGATCAGGGCGGACGTGAACGCCGCCATCGCCTCGTCGAGCAACGGCATCTGGGTGAGGTCGAGCAGTGCCAGCGTGGTGTCGGGGGCGTTGCCGACGATGAAACTGTCGACGATGGCGGTACCGAGCTCGTCGACGGTGGCGGCGGGGTTGTCGGCGAGCAGTTGCAGCGACCGGTAGTCCCACCCGGTGCCGGGCTCCAACTCGGAGCTGGCGACGAGTCGATCGGCGTACGGGGCGAGGGCGGTGGCGACCTCGTACGCCGCCATCAGGCAAGCGTCGAAGCCGAGAAGGTCGAGCCGCTCGACACCGGCGTCGGCGAGCCCGTCGCGAGTGCCGACTGGATCTCGACAGGTTCCAACAAGCTCTCGGCACTGTCGTCGGGGCCGACACCGGGCCAGGCCGCTCCGTGATCGCTGATGATCACCGCGTAATGCTCAGCCGGGAAAGCGGCGATCCCTTCGGTGATGAACCACGCCAGCGTCGCCGGGTCGCCCATGTCGGTCGGGCCGAGATCGGCAAGCACCTCGGCGTGGCCAGGTTGGACGTGGACGAGCTTGGCGCCGACCCAGTCACCGATGTCCAGCACGGGCTCCTCGCCGTACCCGGGTGATCGGTCGATCATCGCCACAATGTTGAGGTTCTCGTTGGACCCGACCTCGCCCATCTCGTTGACGTCGACCATCATGAACGGCTCGAGATCGGTGTCGCTCATCGAGTACTGCAGCACCGTCCAGCTGCCCGCCACGGCAACCGGCTGGCTGGACAACGCCTCGCCGGCACCCTCCCGAGCGCCCGCCGTCACCTCCCCCGACGCCGTCGCAACCACAACCAACGCCGCCGCGACGACCTGCCACAACGCACCGCGCCGCCCACCACATCTCATCGAACGATCCCCCTCCCGCCAAGCATGCCCGCCGACCGAACGACCATAACCCACCAACCCTCGAACGCGGCGCAGCCAGGCACCGCGAGGACCTGTTCTCGCCCCCAGAAGTGCCGATCAAAATCGCGACGTGTCTCGCTCCCAACCAATTCGGGCCGCCGCTCCACGGTCGACAGTCGGTACCCGGCACGCTGCTGTCAACGCCAGAAATGAATCGGATCGGCCGCATCCGCACGGAACGACGCGCCAGAACGACGTCCAGCCCGGCCGGCGCGCCGCCCAGAACTCAAGCAGGCATGTAGTTGCGTCTGCAACGATGGTATCGATGGGGCAAGCGACCACTCGGACCTGGGATTGACGCAACGAGGGAACGTCGAAGTCCACGTGCACCGGATCTGGGCATTCGGAGCGCGATCAGCCAACATCGCACGCGGATATGTGGAAGTTCCATGTCGAGCCCGGCGACGAGCGTGGTCGAGTGATTGGGATCGACGCTGCGAATCGGTCTTCCTCGACGTGGTTCGGACCCGTGGAGGAATACCTATGTCGAAGGACCAGCAGGCACAACACCCAGCTGTTGCATCAGTGACAACATGTCGGCGACCCCCCAGTGCTCGCACACAAGGCCAGCATCATCGAACCTCATGATGTCGATCAACTGGATCTCCACGGCCTTGCCGGTGGGCGGCACCCCCATGAACTCACCTTTGGTGCGTTGCTGTGACCTTCACGCGTGCAACCGCCTTGGCGTGTGTCCCTCGGCGAGCGCCGCCCGCGCTATCCGACGATGCGTGTCGATCGCTCGTCACGACGAGGCGTCGGCGGGTCAACGGTCACCGCCGCACCGAATACGCCGCCAGAACGACGCCACTGAGCTCGGCAGGCGGACCAAATGCAGAACGGCATATAGTTGCGTTCGCAACTACCTCGGATCATCGGCAGATGCGGAACGGTGAGGGGCGGCCGAGCACAGCGATTCGGGGCGCGTGTCTGGCAGCCTGGGGAACTGTGCGCAAGTTCGTGATCATGGGGATTCAGGGCAGCGGCAAGGGGACTCAGGCGAAGCTGCTCGCCGATGCGTTTGATCTCGTTCACATGAGCGTTGGTGACATCTTGCGGTGGAACGTGCAGAACCACACCAAGCTCGGTGCCCATGTTCGGCGTGTCGTGGCGTCGGGTCATCTTGTCGAGGATGATGTCGTCGAGCGGGTGATCCAGGAGCGCCTCGCTGACCACGATTGGAACTTCGGGTTTGTCATCGACGGGTTCCCGCGCAACGCTCGACAGGCCGAGTTCTTTCTCGAGAGCTACGACATTGACGGGGTGATCAACCTGGAGCTGCCCGACGATGAGGTTGCGCGGCGGGTGCTGGCGCGGCGGCTGTGTTCAGGCTGCGGCCTCGATTACAACCTGATCGCCCATCGCCCCAAGGTTGAGGATGTGTGCGATGTGTGCGGGTCGCCATTGACCGTGCGATCGGACGACAATCCGGAGGCGCTGGCTGTGCGAGTGAAGGAGTATCACGAGAAGACGAGGCCGGTGATCGAGATCTTTCAGCGCAAGGAGTTCGTCGCCCGCATCGATGCGACGCGATCGAAGGACGAGATCCATACCGAGATCCGCGAGCGCTTCGGCCTCGTCTGAGTGACGACCCAACCGCACGATCCGGGTCGATCACCCGGTGGGACTGCCGGCCACGTCCCGCCATGTCCGGCGTGCGCGGTCTGATCGTCAGCGAACGATTGACGAGAGCCACCCGACCGATATTGGAACTGCCGAATACTCATGCCGGACGTCGCCTGCCGCGCCGACGGAATCGCACCAGATCGGCATTGCAGCGCTGGTCGAGCCCTGTACAGGGCGCCGGCACCGCCGACTTCCAACACAACCTCGTAGCGACTGCCGACATTCGAGGACACGACAGATTCGGCCGGGACGGACAGGCGCTTCCCATCGGAGCGGCGATGATTGAGCCGTGGACCAGGACTGGGTCGCGGACGCTCTGCAGTGGGCACGAGTCGCCCGGCTGGGCACGGTTGGCGGCGACGGGATGATCCGCCTGGTGCCGATCTGCTTCGCCGTCGTCGATGGCTGGGTCGCCAGCGCTGTCGATCACAAACCCAAGCGCACGGGGCAGCTGCGCCGCCTTGGTGACATCGAAGCCGCTGGGTCGGCGACCGTCCTCGTCGACCACTACGACGAGGACTGGTCGCGGCTTTGGTGGATACGCATCGCGGCCGGGCAGAAGTCCGTCGCGCGCACGACGAGGTCGCCGTCGCGGTGCTCGCCGCACTGGCAATCAAGTACACGCAGTATCGCGAACGCCCGCCCGCGGGTGCCGTGTATCGGATCGCCATCGACAACATCCGGTGGTGGCGTCCGCCAGACAAAGCGTGACCGAGAGACTACGACAGAGGCACGTGCAGAGCGCGTCGACGGGCGAAGTCCGGTACAACGTCGTTGATGCCCGGATGCCACGGTTCACGATTCCTACCGACGCCGCACCGAACAAGGCGCCCGATTCTCGACGTCCGGCCGCACCGAGCACGCCGATCGCTGTCGGGCGGATCGGTCGTGTCCGCCTCAGCATTCAGTGGTTCGGATTGTCGTGGCCCGAACACACGGTCCATGGTCTCGACCGCGGCATCAGCCGAAGGGCGCACTCGGTGGCGGTACGTGGAGCTCAAGCATCCGTGTCGAGCGGCGCCCAAGGTAGTCCGCGACTTGTTCGAGCGCCGGTCCGTCGTCGACCATCAACGACGCTGCAGTGTGCCTGAGCTCATGGGGCGTGATCTCGGGAACGTGTGACGTCGGAGTTCATGTACCGCGAGCGACGGTAGCCCGAGGGTTCGATACGAACTGGATGTCTTGAGCATCGGCACGAGGACGGCTCGGTTCCCTTCCATTCGCATCCCGTGACAGACGACGAGAAGGCGCCGCTCGAGATCGACGTCGATCCCAGAGCATCCCGAACAGCTCGCCGGGTCGAAGTCCGGTGAGCAACCCGAACCCGAAGCATCGTGTGACATCGGGCTGGATCGTCGCTGGCGAGTTGCCGAGCGTTGCCCGTCCAAACGGACGACCCTTGCCGTCGCGGCGACTCCCCTGCGCGGCGAGTGTGTCGAGCATGCGTTCCACGTCGGCGATGGTCAGGCGCGTGACCCGCGAAACTCCCGGTCGGGGCACGGCGCCTCCCTCACTTGGCCGAGCGGTTTGCCGCTATCGCGAAGGCGATCGCCGCAGCGTGGCCGACGTTGATCGAGTCGACCGCCGGACTGATCGCAATGCGCACCTGCCGCGACACGCGCTGCCTCGTGCCACGGGTGAGGCCAGGTCCCTCGGCGCCGAGCACAAGGGCCACACGGCCGGGCACGTCGAGCTCCCAGATGTTCGTGGCCTGCGGGTCGGGCGTGAGCGCCCACGTCTCGAAGCCGGCGGCGTGGAGCACGTCGATCTCGGCCGGCCAGTCGGCGCAGCGGGCGACGTCGAGGAGCAATACCTCGCCCATGCTCACCCGCACGGTCCGGCGGTAGTACGGGTCGATGCACGTCGGATCGAGGACGCAGGGCGTCGATCCCGAACGCCCGCGCCGAGCGGGCGATCAGTCCGAGGTTCTCCGGGTCGTTGAGCCCTTCGAGCACGGCGACGCGGTGCGACCGGGCGACGACCTCGGCGACGCTCGGCAGCGACAGCCGCTGAGCCGAGGCGACGACTCCGCGGTGGAACCGGAACCCGACCGTGCGGGCGACGAGGTCGTCATCGGCGACCAGGACGTCGATGCCGGTGTCGCCGAGGAGGGCGGCGACCCGCTGCTCGTGGCGAGGCGTGACGAGGATCGAGCGCACCCGATGCCCTGAGCCGAGCAGCTTGGCGACGGCGACGAAGCCTTCGGCGATGAAGATCTCGTCACCCTCGCGGCGCCGCCGAGCCACCGGGTCAGCGAGCTCGAGGAAGTCGGCGAGGCGTTCGTCGGCCGGGTCGGTGACGATCACTTCAGCAGCGGCAAGGCGTACGTGCCCTGGGCGACAGCGGTTGGCTTGCGCTCGTCCGTCGTCCACACCGTCACCGAGCCGACGACGCTGCGCCGGCTGATCGCGGCGAGGTCGGCGCGGGCGTGGAGCACCGGTCCGATCGCCGGGCGCAGATAGCGGATCGACAGCTCCGACGTCAAGGCCATCGGCTCGATCCGCCCGAGCGCTCCGAACACGAGGTACCACAACGCAGCATCGGCGAGGGCGAACTGAACCGGGCCGGCGACGAACCCACCGGGGCGGATGTCGTCGGCGTCGGTCGGCAGCTCGGCGATGGCGAAGCGCTCACCGAGCCCGACACAGATGGCCTTGCTTCCCGGAAAGGCCTCGGCGACGAGCTCGTTGACGGATTCCGGAGTGAGCGGAGTCTCTGCCATCGGTTGGACCGTATGACATCGTGGGAAGTCGTGGCGCACTCGAACGGGCTCGACCACATCGTCGTGGTCGGCGCATCGCTGGCCGGACTGCGGGCGTGTGAAACGCTGCGCTCGTCCGGCTTCGCCGGGGCGATCACGCTGATCGGCGCGGAGACCCATCATCCCTACGATCGGCCGCCACTGTCCAAACAGCTACTCGCCGGGACCTGGGACGTCGACCGGGTCTGGTTGCGCCAACGCCAACCGATCGACGATCTCGGTGTGACGCTGCGCCTCGGCGTCCCTGCCGCAGCGCTCGATCTCGACGCCCGGGCGATCACCCTTGCTGACGCCACGGACGTCCCGTTCGATGGCCTGATCGTCGCCACCGGGACCCAGCCGCGCCGTCTCCCGGGACAACTCGGCATGGCCAACGTGCACGAGCTACGCACGCTCGATGACGCCCTCGCCCTTCGCGACGCGATCAGCCGCGACGGTGCTCGACTTGTCGTCATCGGTGCAGGGTTCATCGGTCTGGAAGTGGCGGCGACGGCGCGCCGGGCCGGCTGCGAGGTCACCGTCGTGGAGGCCGCCGCCGCCCCGCTGCTCCGCGGCGCCGGACCCGACATCGGACCGCTGCTCGCCGCCATCCACCTCGACAATGGCGTGACGATCCGTTGCGGCGTCGACGTGGCGGGACTCCGCCCGGATGGTGTCGAGCTCGGTGACGGCTCGACGATCGACGCCGATGCCGTCGTTGTCGGCATCGGCGTCGAACCGGCGACGGGATGGCTGGAGGGCAGTGGGCTGCGGCTCGCCGACGGCGTGCTGACCCGTTCGTCCCTGTCGGTCGGCGAGCCGGGAATCTTCGCGGCCGGCGACATCGCCCGTTGGACCAACCCGTGCTTCGAGGAGGAGATGCGCGTCGAGCACTGGACGAACGCTGGGGAGCAGGGCGCCCTCGCGGCCGACAACCTGCTCGCCGAAGCGGCCGGCGGCGATGTCGCTGACCTCGACAGCGTGCCGTACGTGTGGAGCGACCAGTACGACCACCGCATCCAGGTCGTCGGCCGCGTGACGTCGCCAGACGGTGCTGCAGCCGAGAGCCAGATCGTCCTCGGGTCGGCGGCCGAGCGCCGGTTCGTCGCCCTCTACCACCACGGTGGGCGGCTGCGTGGTGCCGTGGCGATGAACCTGCCCCGTCCCCTCATGAAGTTCCGGGCACTGATCGCCCGCCAGGCATCGCTCGGCGAAGCGCAGGCCCTGGCCGCCGACATGAAGTGGTGAGCCCAGACAACGGAAACCCGCCGCGTCGGCTCACCAATGCCGGGGATCACCGCCGGGCGAGCGGGGCGATCTCGCCGGAGCCGCGGGCGATCAACCGGTCGGCGAGGATCGCTCGCCGGGCCGGACCGCGGTGGCCACCGATCCGATCGAGGAGCAACTCGCCGGCGAGCCGGCCGAGCTCGACTGGCCGTTGGGGAACGACGCTGAGCCCCGGCTCGATGACGACAGCCATGTCGACGTCGTCGAAGCCGACGAGCGCCACGTCGCGGTGCAGGCCGAGGTCGTGGAGCGCTTGCACGGCGCCGATCGTGACGGAGTTCTGGGCACTGAACAGGGCGCTCGGACAGGGTCCGGCGTCATCGGCGAACAGCTCCCTCACCGCCAGCGCAGCGCCGGGCAAGTCGAGTCCGTGGCGCGTCCAGGCGGCCCGCGGCGAGATCCCCGCTCCGCGCAACGCGTCGATGTAGCCACGGTGACGCTCTCCGGCCGAGAAGATCGAGGCTGCGTCACCGAGGTAGGCGATGTCGACATGCCCGTTGTCGATGAGGTGCTGCACGGCATGGCGCGCGCCGCCGCGGTGGTCGGAACGCACGAGGTCGACCCCGATCAGCTCGTCGACCTCGAGGTCGAGGAGCACCACGGGTGTTCCCCGCTCGACTTCCTCCGCGATCAGCGTGTGGTCGTCGCCGGCGGGGACGATCACGAGTCCGTCGACCCGCCCGCCGATGAGTCGCCTGAGGATCGCGTCACCTCGTTCGCGTGTGCCGTCCGAGCTGCCGGCGACGACGACGTAGCCCTGCGCCCAGGCGACGTCCTCGAGGCCGCGGTAGATCGCCGAGAAGAACGGGTTGGACACGTCGTAGGGGATGAAGCCGATGGTCGCGCTGCCGGTGTCCAAGCGGCGCAGCAACTGGGCTCGATGGTCCGGCTGGTAGCCGAGCGCCTCGATGGCCGCACGGACCCGTTCGACGACCACGTCACGCACCGCCGCCTCGTTGTTGACGACCCGGGAGACGGTCTTCACACTCACGCCGGCGGCGCTGGCGACGTCGCGCATCGTCGGGCGTCGCTCCATTCGTCCTCCTCGCTCCCGGTGTTGACAACGTTGTCAGGTCGATCCTATGCTCTTTGACAACGTTGTCAAAGCGAGGTACAACGACCGAGAGCCCACACCGGGGTTCGGGGGAACAACAAAGGAGACGCATCATGCTGACCCGTTCGTCGAGTACGAAGACGTGGCGCCTGGCCGCCGCCACACTCATCGTTTCGGGCCTGGTCGCCGCCGGGGCGAGCAGCACCGCTGCCACGACGGAGCCGTCGGGCGACGGAGCGATCATCGGCCTGATCACGAAGACCGAGTCGAACCCGTTCTTCGTCAAGATGCGCGAAGGCGCCCAGGCGAAGGCCGACGAGCTCGGCGTCGAGCTGCGCACGTTCGCCGGCGAGTCGAGCGACGACAACGACGCTCAGGTGACCGCCATCGAGGACCTCATCGCGGCCGGTGCTGCCGGGTTCATGATCACCCCGAGCGACACGGTCGCCATCGTGCCCACGATCGAGGAGGCGAGGGAGGCTGGTCTCGTGGTCATCGCCCTCGACACGCCGCTCGACCCGATCGACGCCGCCGACGCCACATTTGCCACCGACAACTTCCGGGCCGGCGAGTTGATCGGACAGTGGGCCGCAGCCACGGTTGCCGATCCTGAGGCGGTGAAGATCGCCATGCTCGACGAGAGCGAGAACCAGCCGACGGTCGACGTCCTGCGCGACCAAGGATTCCTGACCGGCTTCGGCATCGACGTCGGGAACCCCGATGAGTGGGGCGACGAGGACGATCCGCGGATCATCGGCCACGAGGTCACGGGTGGCAGCGAGGAAGGCGGTCGGTCGGCGATGGAGACGTTGCTCGCCATCGACCCCGACATCGACCTCGTCTACACGATCAACGAGCCGGCCGCCGCCGGCGCCAGGCTGGCCCTCGACGCCGCCGGGAGCGACGCCGTCATCGTGTCGATCGACGGCGGGTGCCCGGGAGTCCAGGACGTGCAGGACGGCCTCATCGGGGCGACGTCGATGCAGTTCCCGCTGCTGATGGCCTCGCTCGGCGTGGAAGCCATCGCCAGCGGCGAGATCCCGCCGAACACCGAGGGCCTCGAGTTCTACGACACCGGCGTCGAACTGATCACGGATAGCCCGGTGGACGGCGTCGAGTCGCAGGACACGACCTGGGGTCTGGAGAACTGCTGGGGCTGAGCGCCGTGATCGTCGCTCGGGGCGGGCAACGGCCCGCCCCGAGCCTCGATGAGCGCGTGCCACACTGAACGGCACACGGCTCGTAGGGGGACCATGACGACGATCGACCCGGCAGCCGCCGCGGCGGCCGACACCATCGCCCAGTTCGAGGGGCCGTCGGGGGCCCTCGACTCGACGCAACGCTGGCTGCACGGCCACCCCCTGGCGAGCCCCACGCTCGTCCTCCTCGTCGCTGTCGCCTACTTCAGCCTGTTCACGGAGCGCTTCTTCACGGCGACCAACCTGTCGACGATCCTCGCCCAGGTCACGATCATCGGCACCCTGGCCGTCGCCCAGACACTCGTGATCCTCACGGCCGGGATCGACCTCTCCGTCGGCTCGATCGCTGTGCTCGCATCGGTGGTGATGGGCAAACTGGCCCTCGTGTGGGGCTATGCCCCCGTGCTCGCCTTGCTCATCGGCATCGGCATCGGCACAGCGTGCGGCCTACTCAACGGCGCCTTGGTCACCCGCTTGCGGATCCCGCCGTTCATCGCCACGCTCGGCACGTTCAACGCCTTGTTCGCCCTCAGCCAGTACTTCTCCGAGAACGAGACGCTTCGCAACCAGGACCTCCAGGACCAGGCGCCGCTCCTTCTGTGGTTCGACAACACCTGGGAGCCCGTCGAGCGGTTCCGGGTCACCTACGGCGCACTGCTGATGCTCGTGCTCTTCGTCATCGTCTGGTACATGCTGCGCCGCACGGCGTGGGGCCGCCACGTCTATGCCACCGGCGATGATCGGGAAGCCGCCCGTCTCGTCGGCATCCGCACCAACCGCGTGCTGATGTCCGTGTATTGCGGCAGCGGTTTGATCTGCGGGATCGCCGGGTGGCTGTGGATCAGTCGCATCGGCGCCGTGTCACCCAAGCCGCTGGACGACGCCAACCTCGACTCGATCACGGCCGTGGTGATCGGCGGCACGAGCCTGTTCGGCGGGCGCGGCAACGTGTTCGGTTCGCTGCTCGGGGCGCTCATCGTCGGCGTGTTCGACAGCGGGCTGTCACAGGCAGGTGTCGAACCGCTGTGGCGGACGTTTGCCATCGGAGTGCTCGTCATCGTCGCCGTGGCGATGGACCAGTGGATCCGCAGGGTGGCCGCGTGAGTGTCGAACACCTCGCAGCGACGGAGGAGGCGAACAACTCGCCATCCGCCGACATCGTGCTCGCCGCCCGTGGTTTGATCAAGCGCTTCGGCCGCGTCACCGCCCTCGCCGGCACCGACTTCGACCTGTACCCCGGCGAGGTGCTCGGGGTGATCGGCGACAACGGGGCCGGCAAGTCGTCGCTGGTCAAGGTGATCACGGGTGCCTACAAGCCCGACGACGGCGAGTTGTGGATGGACGGCGAATCGGTCGCCTTCTTCAACGACCCTCTCGATGCGCGGGCCAGGGGGATCGAGACCGTCTACCAGAACCTCGCCGTGAGCCCCGGCCTCGACGTCGCCGCCAACCTGTTCCTCGGTCGGGAACGCCGCCGCCCGGGTCTTGTCGGCTCGCTGTTCCGCCTCCTCGATCGCAAGGGGATGGACCGCGATGCCCGCGACGAGATGAGCGCTCTCGGGTTGGTGACGATCCAGGACGTCAACCAAACCGTCGAGACGCTGTCGGGCGGCCAGCGCCAGGGCGTGGCGGTGGCTCGCGCCGCGGCGTTCGCCTCGAAGGTCATCATCATGGACGAGCCGACGGCGGCACTCGGCGTGAAGGAGTCAGGACGGGTGCTCGACCTGATCCGCGAGGTCCGCAGCCGCGGCGTGCCGATCGTGCTGATCAGCCACAACATGCCCCACGTCTTCGAGGTCGCCGACCGCATTCACATCCAGCGACTGGGACGTCGCGTCGCCGTCGTCACCCCGGCGACGCACTCCGCCCACGAAGCGGTGGCGATCATGACCGGTGCGGCACCCCCCGATCCGGCCTACGCCGGGTAGCGTCCGGCGATGCCCCGTCTTGACGCCACCCGCGTCGCGGCTTGGCGCGAGCTGCAATCGATCGCCGCGGAGCTGGAGCGGATGATCGACGCCGAGCTGCGCGCCGAGTGGGATCTCTCGCTCGGTTGGTTCGACGTCCTCGCCGCCCTGCAGCGCTGCGGCGGCGTCGCACGTCCGAGCGAGCTGGCGGACGAGCTGCGCGTCGTCCGCTCGAGCCTCAGCCGGCGTCTGGATGGTCTCGCCGAGGAGGGTTGGGTGGTGCGCCGCGAGGGCAACGAGGACGACCACCGCGCCGTGATCGTCGAGCTCACCAGGCGTGGCCGGCTGCTGTGGAGGGAGATGAACGTGACCTACCGGCGCGCCGTCCAGCAGCACTTCGCCACCTGGCTCGCCGACCGTGATGTCGGGGCTCTGCGTTCGGTCCTCGAAAAGGTCGTCCCGGCGACCGATTGACGTCGCCTCCGCATGGGTGCCCGCCGAGCCGTGGGGGTACCGTTCGCGCCATGACTGCTGCTGTGATCATCGACGCCGTGCGCACCCCACTCGGCAAGCGCAATGGCCAACTCCGTGACTGGCATCCCGTCGACCTCGCCGCGGAGACGCTGAAGGCCGTCGTCGAGCGCAACGACGTCGATCCCGCCATCGTCGATGACGTCGTGTTGGGTTGCGTGATGCAGGTCGGGGAGCAGGCCATCAACGTCGCCCGCAACGCCGTGCTTGCGGCCGGATGGCCCGAGACGGTCCCGGGCACGACGGTTGATCGACAGTGCGGATCGAGCCAGCAGGCCGCCCACTTCGCCGCCCAGGGCGTCATCGCCGGCGCCTACGACGTGGTGGTCGCCGGCGGCGTCGAGGTGATGACCCGCGTCCCGATGGGTTCGTCGATGGCCGACGGCAAGTTCGGGTGGCCCTTCGGGCCGGCGGTCGGAGCGCGCTACGCCGACCAGGGCGGACTCGTCCCCCAGGGCATCTCCGCTGAGCTCGTCGCCGACAAGTGGAACCTCACCCGGGATGAACTCGACGAGTTCGGCGCCCGCAGCCAGCAGCTCGCCGCCACCGCGACGGCCGAGGGTCGTTTCGAGCGCGAGGTCGTCCCCGTGGTCGGCGCAGACGGCACGATGGTCGCCCACGACGAAGGCCTGCGGGAAACGTCGGTGGAGTCGCTGGCCAAGCTCAAGCCCTCGTTCCGCAGCGAGGAAGAAGGCGGTCGGATCACTGCCGGCAACTCGTCGCAGATCACCGATGGTGCGTCAGCGGTACTGATCATGAGCGAGCAGAAGGCCGCCGAGCTCGGCCTCACGCCGCGGGCGAGGTTCGTCGAGTTCGCCGTCGCCGGTGCCGACCCGCGCCTGATGCTGACTGCACCGATCCCGGCGACCCAGAAGGTGCTCGACCGGGCCGGCTTGGCGATCGGCGACATCGACCTCGTGGAGATCAACGAGGCGTTCGCTTCCGTGGTGCTCGCCTGGGAGCAGGAGATCAAGGCCGACCTCGACCGCGTCAACGTCAACGGCGGGGCGATCGCCATCGGCCACCCCCTCGGTGCTTCCGGCACCCGGCTGCTGGCCACGTTGCTCAACGAGCTCGAGCGCACGGGTGGCCGCTACGGCCTGCAGACGATGTGCGAAGGCGGCGGCTTGGCCAACGCCACGATCATCGAGCGGTTGTAGACCTCACCGCGACCGGCTGAAGTGCCGGGCGGCGTAGAACGACGGGTTGGTGTCGCGGGTGCCACGCTTGGCGGCGTAGCGCCACTGCACGGAGATCCGCGTGCGACAGCGGCCGTTGACCTTCGGGACGGCGTGCAGCCAGCGCGCCTGGGTCGCCCCGCCCATCACCAGCAGGTCGCCGCTGGCGGGGGCGAAGTCGAGGGCGCCGGCGAGGTCGTCGTCGACGTCGTTGCGTCGGCCGGTCAGCGGCTTGACGAGCCAGGGCCGCCTGGCCCCGAACGTCAGCACGGCGATCACCGTGTCGTCGAGCCAGCGCAGCTCGCGGTCGCGATGGAAGGCGACGCTGTCGCGCTCGTTGCGGTACAGGGCCAGCGCCGGGGCGCCGAAGGGCACCCGATAGCGCCGGCGCAGCCACGTGTCGACCTCGTCGACGGCCGGTTGCGTGCCAGGCGCGTAGCCGGCCATCTGGCGCGGCGAGTCGATCCAGCGCTCGTAGCGGAAGACCTGGCCCTGCTCCCAGGGCGCTGAGGCGAGCAGCTGGTCGTGGACCTCGTCGCCGCGCGGGACGAGGCCGCGCACGACGTCGACCCAGCAGTGCTCGTCGAGGTCGAGGCGCTCGACCGTCGGGTCGGGGAGCAGCCATCTCTCCATCGGGCGACCACTGTATTGGTCGATGCAGCCCGACTAGCTGGGGATATCTAGGAACGCCGTTAGCGTTCAGACCATGCCAGCGCTGGCCACCGTGATCTGGGTGGCGATCGGTGTGATCGCCGCCATGGTGCTGTGGAAGGTCGGCATCAGAATTCTTGGCTCGCTCAGCCGACCGCTGCCTGCACCGCCGCCACCAGGGGAAATGCGCCGGATCAACGTTCGCTACCGGTGCGACGTGTGCGGCGTCGAGCTGCGCATGACGATGGCCCCCGATGAGGATCCACCTCCTCCCAAGCATTGCTTGGAGGAGATGATCGAGGTCGCCCCGCTCTACGAGTGACGACCCCCAGTTATCCCCAGGCTGGGGACATCCCAGGGGACAACTTACAGACTTGTAAGTCGCCGTTCAGCTGCTGGACACCCGCTAGCGCCACTTCGTGCCGGTGTACAGACCACCGAGCAAGCAGGCCATGCCGAGGACCATCGGCAAGTTGGAGTCGTCCCAGACCAGGTAGCGAAGCATGATCAGGAGGGCGCCGACGACCAGCAGGCCGAGCATCAGCGCCGGGACCCACCGCGGGCTCTCCTTCTGCGAGTGGGGGATCGGCGCCGTGTAGCGGCCCGACTCGTAGTGGTGCGTGGCGGCGTCGCCGTGCTCGCCGACGGTCGCCGTGCCGGCGCGCTTGGCGTCGCTCGGACGGGTCCCTGCCGGAGTCGTCCGCCCGCCGGTCTTGCGCTTTGGAGGAGCCACGGCCAGCGAGTCTACGGCTCGCCGTGAGAGACGGTGGGGGAGTACGTATCGTGGCGGCGATGACGACGACGGCGGCGCGGGTGCTGGTGATCGACAGCTACGACAGCTTCGTGTTCAACCTCGTGCAGTACCTCGGCGAGCTCGGAGCCTCCCCGATCGTCCACCGCAACGACGCGCTCACCGTCGACGAAGCCGTTGCCATCGACCCCGCCGGCGTGCTCCTGTCACCCGGCCCGGGTCGTCCTGAGGACGCCGGGATCCTCTGTGACGTCGTACCGGCGTTCGCCGCCCGGGGCGTCCCGGTGCTCGGGGTGTGCCTCGGTCATCAGGCGATCGGCCAGGTCTACGGGGCCACCGTCGTCGGCGCAGCGACGCTGATGCACGGCAAGACGTCCGAGATCACCCACGACGGAGCCGGCGTGTTCGCCGGGTTGCCGTCGCCGTTGACCGGCACCCGCTACCACTCGCTGACGCTGGCGCCCGACTCGATCCCCGCCGACCTCGCTGTGACAGCGACCGCCGAGGACGGAACGGTGATGGGCGTGCGCCATCGCCACCACCGGGTCGAAGGCGTGCAGTTCCACCCGGAGAGCATCCTCACCGGCTGCGGTCACGAGTTGCTCGCCAACTTCCTGATGGCATGCGCGCAGCCCGCCGGAGCGTCTGCGTAAGCGTGTAAGCCGTCGGCGGGCTTACACGCTTACACAGAGTCGTCGGGGGCGAGGCCGGCGGCGCGGAGTGGGTCGAGGACGCGCTTGGCCTCGTCGGGCGACAGCACACCTTCGGCGACGACGACGTCGATGATCGAACGTCCGCTCGCCTGGGCCCGCTTGACGATCGCCGCGGCGCGCTCATAGCCGATCAGCGGGTTGAGGGCCGTGGCGAGGGCTGACGTCCGCTCGGCATAGCCACGGGTGCGCTGCTCGTCGACCTCGATGCCGGCGACGCAGCGCTCGGCGAACACGGCGGCGACATTGCCGAGCAGGCGTCGCCGACTCGAGCAACGTTTCGGCGATCACGGGGAGGTACGTGTTCAGCTCGAGGATTCCCTGCGAAGCGGCGTAGCCGACGGTGACGTCGTTGCCCAGCACCCGCGCCGCCACCTGGTTGACCGACTCGCACAGCACGGGGTTGACCTTGCCGGGCAT
Organism: Ilumatobacteraceae bacterium; assembly: GCA_963786985.1. GTDB lineage: Bacteria > Actinomycetota > Acidimicrobiia > Acidimicrobiales > Ilumatobacteraceae > Desertimonas. Next base: position 25,112 of record CAWBBL010000020.1, read on the forward strand.
GATCGACGAGCCGGCCTGCAACTCCGGCAGCAGCAGTTCCCCGAGTCCCGCCGCCGGACCACTGGCCAGCAGGCGGATGTCGTTGGCGATCTTGGTCAGCGCCACGGCGACGCCGCGCAACCCGCTCGACGCCTCGGCGAGCGTGCCTTGGCCACCCTGGTGGACCATCGGATTCGCCGTCGAACGCAGCGCGAACTCCGTCTCGGCGGCAATCGAGGCGATCACCTCGCCGGCGAAGCCGCGCGGGGCGTTGATCCCCGTGCCCACCGCGGTCCCCCCGAGCGGCAGCTCACCGAGGGCGGCGACGTCCGCCTTCGAGCGCCCGAGCGCCCGATCGAGTAGCCCCGCCCAGGCGTCGGCCTCCTGGCCGACGGTCACCGGCGTGGCGTCCATCAGGTGGGTACGCCCGGCCTTGACGTCTCCCATCGTGCGCGCGCTGAGGCCACGCAGCTCGTCGACGAGCAGTTCGAGGCACGGATGGGTGTGCTGGGCCAGCTCGGCGATCACGGCGAGGCGGATCGCAGTCGGCACGACATCGTTGGACGACTGTGAGGCATTGACGTGGTCGTTGGGGTGCACCGGGCGCCCGAGTGCTTGCGATGCCAGCGTGGCGATGACCTCGTTGACGTTCATGTTCGTCGAGGTGCCTGACCCCGTCTGGTACACGTCGACCGGGAACGAGCTGTCCAGCTCGCCGGCCTCCACGCGCCGTGCCGCGTCGCCGATCGCCGCGACGATCTCGCTGTCGAGCCCGGCAACGCCGAGTCGTAGGTTGACGACAGCTGCGTGGCGCTTGATCGTCGCCAACGCGTGAGCGACGCGCACGTCGAGCGGTCGGTGGGCGATCGGGAAGTTGCCGATCGCCAGCTCGGTCTGCTTGCCCCACAACGGGCCGACACCGCTCATGGGAGGGTTGTCGTCGCCGCGGCGATCGTCGTCGTTGCCTGCGTCGTCGCCGGTTGGGTGGGCTGGGGTTGGGTCGGCTGCGGCTGGGTCGGTTGCGGCTGAGTGGGCTGCGGCTGAGTGGGCTGCGGCTGGGTCGGCTGGGTGTTGGTCTGCGGCGGCGGGTCGGCGGCCCGACCGACGTTGATCGTCACGGTTTCGCCGTCCGCCAGCCGTGCCGGCACCCGCGGGCGCTGGTCCATCACCTCGTCGTCGTACTGGTCCCCAGCTGGACGATCGATGTACACGACCTCGACTTCGAGGCCCGCCTCGGCGATCGCTTGGCGGGCGCCAGCCTCGCTGTCACCGATGACGAAGGGCACCTCGATCCCCGCCTCGGTGGAGACCGTCGCCCCGGATCCGGCGACGAACACGGTGATCGGGTCCTGCACGCCAGCCTCCTCCCCGTCGGCCGGGTCGGTGCGGATGACGCGGCCGTCGGCGACCTCGTCGCTCGGTTCGGTCACCGGTTCGATGACCCTGAAGCCGGCCGCTTCGAGCGCCTGGCGAGCCTCGTCGAGGGTCATCCCGGAAACGTCTGGGACCACCGCCCTGTCGTTGGTCGGGTTGACGAACAAGCGCACTCGGCCGCCCTCGGGCATCACCGTCCCGGCGACCGGATCGGTCTTGTGCACGACACCATCTTGGAAGTTGTCGTTCTGCTCCTCGAGCACCTCATAGGTGAGGTCGCGTTCGGTGAGATCGGCGATGACGACGGAGAGCTCGCGGTTGATGTAGTCGGGCAGCCGCCGGCTCGACGGCGGGTCGTTGCTGGCCAGCGTGTTGAACAACAGAAACCCGCCGATGCCGAGGGCGACGAGGGCGAAGAACGCGGCGAGGGCGTACCAGCCGGTCCTCGACTGCTCGCGGTAGCGGGGCGGAACGGTGACCCCGCTGGGCGGTGGCCCAGTGCGCGGACCGCCGCGCTGGCCGGCCGGCACCGGTCGCTGCGCGACGGTTCGCACGCCCGCCTGGGGATCGGCCCCGCGCCCCGCCATCACCGCCGTTGCCTGACCGGTGGCCGAGCGGGCGTTGGCTGCCGACTGGAGGGCCACGGGCCGCTCACCCGTGCGGAACCGTCGGAGGTCCTCGCGCAGCGCATCGGCCGTCGAGTAGCGCACCGCCGGGTCCTTCGACAGGAGCTTGGCGACGATCGCCTCGAACGGCCGCGGCACGTCGGCAACGAGCTGGTTCAGCGGAGTCGGGTAGTCGTGGACCTGCCGGTAGGCGATGCTCACTGGATTGTCCCCGGTGAACGGCGGACGCCCGGCGATCATCTCGTACATCACGACGCCCAACGAGTAGAGGTCGCTGCGCGGATCGGGCTGGGCGCCCTGGGCCTGCTCCGGCGAGAAGTAGGTCGCCGTGCCCATCACCGCCCCGGCCTGGGTGAGGTTCGACTCGGTCGGAGAGTTGAGCGCCCTGGCGATGCCGAAGTCGGCGACCTTCACCGAGCCGTTCGTGCCGATGAGGATGTTCGCCGGCTTGATGTCGCGGTGAACGAGGCCTGAGGCGTGGGCGAACCCGAGGGCGGCGGCGACCTCGCTGGCGATCTCGGCGGCCTGTTTCGACGTGAGGTGGCCGTTGGAGCGCAGGATGTCGGCGAGCGTGCGTCCGTCGACGTACTCCATGGCGATGAAGTACGTCGAGGCGTGCTTGCCCCAGTCGAACACGTTGACGATGTTCGGGTGGTTGAGGTTGGCCGCCGCCTGGGCCTCACGGCGGAAGCGCTCGACGAAGTTCGGGTCGACGGCGAACTCGGCGAACAGCATCTTGATCGCCACCTGGCGGTCGAGCAAGCGGTCGTTGCCCAGCCAGACGTCGGCCATTCCGCCGCGTCCGATGCGCTTGATCAGCTCGTAGCGATCGTTGACGATCGTCGGTCGCTCAGCCATTGGCGAGCGCCTCGTTGAGCATCTGTTGGGCGATCGGGCCGGCGAGCCGCCCGCCGGTCCCCGCCGAGACCTCGGGACTGTCGAGCAGTACGACGGACACCGCATAGCGAGGCTCGTTGGCCGGGGCGAACGCGACGATCCAGGCGTTCGAGCGCTCCGGTTGACCGGCCTCGTTGAGCTGCGCCGTCCCCGTCTTGGCGGCGACCGGCACGCCGCCGTTGAGCTGCAGGCAGCAGCTCGCCGTGCCGTCGGTGGCGACGCTCTGCATCAGCGAGTTCAGCGTCGCCGCAGTCTCCGGACTGATCGGGCGCTTCCACTCCTCCGGCTGCGTGCGGGTCAGCGTGCGCCCCTGGCTGTCGGTCGTCGAGCCGACCACAAACGGCTTCATCATCACGCCGTTGTTGGCCACGGCGGCGGCGACCATCGCCATGTGCAGCGGGACCATCTGGTCCTCCTGCTGGCCGAAGCCGCGCATCGCCAGCAGCGGCAGTTGCTGGTCGAGGTTGTCGGTGCTCCCGAACGTGCTGGCCGCTGGCCGGGGCAGGTCGATGGGCACGTTCTCGCCGACGCCCCAGGCCTGCACGCCGCTGATCATCCCCGGGATGCCGACGTTGAGGGCGGTCTGGGCGAACGGGATGTTGCAGCTGCGGCGGAAAACCTCCCGCAGGTCACCGCCACAGTTCGATCCGTCGTAGTTCTGGATCGGATTCGACGTCTGCGGTGGCGTCCACTCCGTCACGCGGTCGAACTGGCTGTCGAGCGAGACGACGCCGGCATCCAAGGCGATGCCGGTCGTCAGCACCTTGAACGTCGAGCCGGGCATGTAGCGCTCCTGGTAGGCGTTGGCGAGCAACGGGTTGCCGGGAGCTTCGAGGAGCTCTTCGAGGGCGTCGCGGGCGGCGTCGAAGTTCGGGTCGACGATCCGGTTGGGGTCGTAGGTCGGGTTGCTGTACATCGCCAGCACGGCACCCGTCCGGGTGTCGAGCATGACGACCGAGCCGCGACGACCGGCGAGCGCCTCGCGGGCCGTGTCCTGGAGATCGGAGCGCAACGTCATGTGCACGTCGCCGGTGCCTTGGCCGCCCGTGACGATGTCCTCGAGGTTGCCGATCCGCTGCTCGGCGGTTTGCCCGGTGAGCACGGAGTTCTGCGTCCGCTCCAGCTGGGTGGCGCCGAGGGCCAGCGAGTAGTAGCCGGTGACGTTGGCGAACAGGTCACCGGTCGGGTACTCGCGCTGGTAGGGAAACTCGTTGTCGTCGGGCAATGGGATCGAGCGGGCGGCAACGACGCCGTCGGCGCTGACGATCTCCCCCCGCGGTCGGGAGAACTCGCGGCGGATCGCTCTCGTGTTGCCGCTCATCGCGTTGAGCTCGGACTCGCGGCCGACCTGCCAGTAGTTCATCGCCGCAAAGAGGACGACGTAGAGGACGATGAAGGCGGCTGCGAGCTGGCGGATCTTGCGGTTCACGCCGGACTCCCCGCGACGACTCGCCCTCGACGCGCTCTACGGCGTAGCTTGCGCGCTGCCCAGCGCTCGGCCATCGTCGGGTCGTCGGGAACCTCGTGGAGGCGGCGGGCCGTCGAGTCGCTGAGACGGATGAGCAGTGCCAGCAGGATGTAGTTGGACACCAACGAGGAACCGCCGTAGCTGACGAACGGCAAGGTGATCCCGGTCAACGGGACGAGCTTGATGACGCCGGCGACGATGATGAACGTTTGGATTCCCATGATGGTGGTGAGGCCGACGGCGAGCAGTTTTTCGAAAGCGTTCTCGGTGCGCAGAGCGACGCGCAGTCCGGCACCGACGATCAAGAGATACGCCATCAGAACCGCCGCTGCGCCGAACAGGCCGAGTTCCTCACCGATCGAGGTGAAGATGAAGTCGCTCTCGGCGACTGGCACGATATCGGGACTTCCACGGCCGAGGCCGGTGCCCATCAGCCCGCCGTCGGACATCCCCCAGAGCGCCTGGACGAGTTGGAAGCCGTCGTCCTGCCAGTCGGCCCACGGGTCGAGCCAGATGTCGACACGCAACTGGACGTGGTCGAACAGGCGCCATGACACGAACGCCGCGCCGAAGAACATCGCTGCCCCGAGGAACAGGTAGATGACCCGCTCCGTGGACACCCACAGCATGACGACGAACAGCGTGAAGAACAGCAGCGACGAGCCGAGGTCGCGCTCTGCGACCATCACAAGCACGGCGAAGGACCAGGCGGCGAGCACGGGGAGCAACGCCCGCGGTTCAGGGAGGTGCAGCGGGCCGACCCGCCACGTCCCGCCGGCGATCAGTTGGCGGTTGTCGGCGAGGTAGCTGGCGAAGAAGATGGCGAAGGCGATCTTGGCGAACTCGCCGGGCTGGAAGTTGACCGGTCCGAGGCTGACCCAGATGCGTGCACCGCCGAACGAGCTGCCGACGCCGGGGACGAGGGGGAGGATGAGGAGCACGACGCCGATGAACAGGAACGTCCATCGGAAGCGGGCGAGATCAGCAGCGCGCTGGACGACGGCGAGGGTGACGACGAAGGCAACGATGGCGATGATGCTCCACGTCGTCTGAAGCCCGGCGAGGCGCTCGGGTTCGAGACGCGTGATCATCACGTAGCCGACGCCGTGGAGCAGGGCGACGAGCGGGAGCAGCGTGGGGTCGGCACCACGAGCGAACCAGCGCACGGCGAGGTGGGCGAACAGCAAGAGGGCGAGCAAGGCCAGCAGGAAGGGGATGATCCGTGCCGGGATCTGCGTGTACTGGCCGAGCGAGGCGAACGTGTAGGCGATCGCCGTGATCATCCCGGCCATCACGACGAGCGAGAGCTCGGTCGAGCGCCGTGACCGGGCGAGCGGAGAGGCGGTCGCCATCGACGCCGCTCAGCCGGGCGACGTCGTGCGGGCGGGCGACGCCGACGGACGCGTCGTGGTCGAACGCGGTTCGGTCGTCGTCGTGGTCGACGTCGTCGTGGTGGTGGTCGTGGTCGTCGTGGTCGTGGTCGTGGTCGGCGAGAGGGCGTCGTTGAGGAAGTCCTCGGCATCGTCGGCGTTGGTGAACTCGTACTCGCGCTCGACGAGCTCGATGGAGTCGTCGTCGAGTTGATCGCGGTCGTAGAGGTACACCGCCTCGACCGTCGGTTCGAACCACAGGAACTCCCTGCCGCGGAGGACGACGACGTTGCCGTCATCGTCGAACGTCACCTGGTAGGTGCTGCGGGCGTAGGCGGCGGCGATGACGAACGCCGTGACGACGATGGCGAGAGCGAGCACCGACAGCAAGAACCCGGCCACCCGGCGGCGCTTCTTGGGCGGGCCGGTCACCGGGACCTCGGCGGTGATCACCCGCGTTCCGCCGGCCGGCGTGACCATGCGGATGCCTTGCGCGTTGGCGAGGGCGGCGAGATCTTCGAACGCCTCGGGCTCTGCGGACGAAGGGTCGGCGACGGCCCAGGAACCGGGCGCCGGTGCTGGCTGCCACACCGGCTCGATGTCGAGCTCCTCGTCGGGCGCCGGAGGTTCGACCCCGTCGAGGACGTCGACGACGATCACCGACACGTTGTCGCGTCCGCCTTGGCGGTTGGCCGCGGCCACGAGCTCTTCGGCGGCGGCCTGCGTGTCGGTCACCGTGGTGAGGATCTGGTGGATCTCGTTGTCGTGGATTTCGTCGGAGAGCCCGTCGGAGCAGACGACGAAGCGATCCCCGCGCACGATGGGGAGCGTCCAGGCGTCGACGCGCACCGAAGGATCGATGCCCAGGGCGCGGGTGATGATGTTTCGGCGCGGGTGGGTGCGCGCCTCGTCGTCGGTGATCTGGCCGGCATTGACGAGCTCTTGGACGTAGTTGTGGTCGACCGTGACCCGGCGCAGCCGACCGTGGCGCAACAGGTAGGTCCGCGAGTCACCGACATTGATGAGGGCGAACGACTCGGTGGTGGAAGAGTCGGGTGTGGGTGGCGCGTCGCCGGTGGTTTGGTTGGCGGCGGGTGGCGCGGCAGGGGCACTCGGCGGGCGGACCACGAACAGGCCGGTGAGCGTCGTGCCCATGCCCTGGTGATCGACGTTCGACGTGGCGGCCTGGAAGATCTCGTTGTTCGCCTCGACGACCGCGGCGAGCACGTCATCGAGCGTGCTCGTCGGTTCGAGCCGGCGCTTGAGCAGCTGCACGGTGAGCGCGCTGGCGACCTCACCGGCCTTGTGCCCGCCCATCCCGTCGGCGACGGCGAACATCGTCGACTCGACGAGCACGCTGTCCTCGTTCTGTTGGCGGATGCGCCCCGAGTCGGTGACGACGCCCCACCGCAGCTGGACGTTCATTGCGTTCCCCGGCCACGCAGGCCGCATGTAGCCGCTCCTCGGCTGGCGCCTCGTCGCTCGCAACGGTGCCGGTGGTTCACTACTGGGCCTCCAGCACCGTGTAGCCGACCTGCACGCGGTCGCCGGGATGTAGCAGCCGCGAGCCGTTGAGGCGGTTGCCGTTGTGGAACGAGCCGTTCGTCGAGCCGAGGTCCTCGACCATCGGCTGGCCGTCGAGGACGTAGATGCGGGCGTGGCGCTGCGACACGAAGGTGTCGCCCTCGATCTGCACGGTGCAGCCGGCGTCGCGCCCGATCGTGATCTCGCCCCCGCCGTTGAGGGCGAACGTCGTGCCGCGCTTCGCCTTCGGCTCGAGGATCACCATTCGCCCGACCTTGCCGCGCCGGCCCTTGGGCGCCTTGCGTTGCTTGGGAACGGGTGCGGCGCGGGTGGGTGAGCGCTCGTTGACGGCGTGGCTGGCGACGATCCGACGATCGGTTCTCACCTCGGACCACACGGCCCACAGCACGCGGGCGAAGAAGAGATAGAGCGCCGCCAGCAGTACCAGTTTGAGGATGTCGAGGGCGAGTTCGGTGCGCATGGTCGGATCAGGTCGGATGGTCGGCGATGCGGTGGGCCCGCAGCCTCGCGAGCTGGCGGTTCAGGAAGCCTCGAATCGTACGTACGTCGAGCCGAAACTGATGATGTCCCCGTCGCTGAGGGCGGTCTCGCCGTAGATCCTCGTGCCGTTGACCATCGTGCCGTTCGTCGACCCGAGGTCGACGACCACGAAGTTCTGGCGGTTCGGCCGGATCTCGGCATGACGACGGCTGACGTTGTTGTCGTTGAGCGGGATCGTGCACTCGGACAGACGCCCGACGGTGACCGGGGCGTCGCTCAGCGGGACCCGCTGGCCCGACGGCAGGATCAGCGTGGCGGCACCGGGGGCCTCCCCGTCCCCAGCCTGGCGCAGCGTGGCGAGGACCTCGAAACGACCCGCCTTCTGCGTCTCGTCGACGGAAAGCTCGACCTTCACCGGTCCGAGGAAGTGGTAGCCCTCGCTTCGGGCGTACTCACGAGCCGCCTCGACGAGTTCGGTTTTCAGCACGTCGGAGATCTCGCTGAACCCCTCGAAGTCCTTCGGCGCCAGCTGCACGACGAAGTCGTTGGGAACGACCCGGCGACCCTTGACGTCGACGGAGCGTTGGTCGTCCATCTCGCGCACCAGCCGTCGACCCAACTCGATGGGGCGGATGTTGGTTCGTGACCCACGGGAGAACACGCCTGTGACGATACGCTCCAGCCGGCGCTCGAGGGACTGCATGACCATCTAGCTGGCTGATTGTACCCGTCGCCGCCCGCCCGTTCCCGACGCCCACCCCCGACGACCGATGGGAGTTCAGGGGACGGAACGGTCCCCTCAGCACCCATCGGTTGGTAGCGTGTCGGTTCCACTCGGGCGAGTGGCGGAATGGCAGACGCGCTGGCTTCAGGTGCCAGTGAGGGCAACCTCGTGGGGGTTCAAGTCCCCCCTCGCCCACGGCGAGCCCTGGCGGCCGAGATCTGGGCGCGATCTGTCCGGACTGTCCAGACAGGTCGCGCCCAGATGCGGAATCAGACGGATCGCGCCCAGATGCGGGGGGCCCGACCGCTTTCCCACACCTACTCTTCGCCCGCGGATGACGGCCGTTGAATTGTCTCGCCGAGCTCCGGGCAGACGCTTACGATGCGACGAGTTCGATCGTGGAAGGGTGCGTCAGATGCACGGTGACGGTCAGCGCGTGCGGCGCGACTCGTTTCTCGTCGTTCGCACCATTGGCTGGTGGGTACGCGGCTGGGCCGAGTGTTCCCGACCGCGCCAGGTGGGCGCAGAACATTGACCGACGAGGCCGCCGCAGGTCCTTCATCGCCGGAGGCGATCGTCGTGCCGACGCATGGGCAGGGACTCCTCGGCAGCATGCGCGTGCGCATCGTCCTGGCAGTCGTGATGCTGCTCGCCCTGTCCGCTGCCGTGTCGATCTTCCTCTTGCGCAGCGTCCTCGTCGATCGGCTCGACGAGGAGATCACCGTTGCCCTGAGTCGCGAGGCAGAGGAGTTCGAGATCCTCGCCAACGGCATCGACCCACGGACCGGGGAGCCCTTCGGGGACGACTTCGCTGCCGTGTTCGACCTCTATCTCGCCCGCGAGGTCCCCGACGAGGGCGAGACCCTGCTCGCCTTCGTCGACGGCCGCCTCTACGCCACCGAGCACTCGCAAACGGCCGTTCCAGCCGACCGACTCGAGGACGCCATCGCCCACTGGCTGTCGTTGCGCGGCCGCGAGGAGGGCACGCTGGATACTGAAGCAGGGCCCGCTCGGTACGTGGCCCTGCCACTCACCGCCGGCGACCACGAGGCGATCTTCGTCGCCGCCAACTTCCCAGCGGGGGAGCGCGACGAGATCGACGATGCCGTGCGCACCCAAGCCATCGTCCAGTTCGGGATGATCGTGATCGCGTCATTGCTCGGACTGGCTCTCGCCGGTCGCGTGCTGCGACCACTGAGCACCCTCGCCGACACGGCCCAGACGATCTCGGCGACCGACCTGACGCGGCGAATCCCGGTTCGTGGCGACGACGAGGCCTCACGTATCGCCAACGCCTTCAACGAGATGCTCGAGCGGATCGAGCGGGCCAACGCCGCCCAGCGACGCTTCCTCGACGACGCCAGCCACGAGCTGCGCTCGCCGATGACCGTGATCCGCGGTCACGTTCAGCTGCTCGAACTCGAGCCGGACCCCGACGAACGCGATGCGATAGTGAAGATCATCACCGAGGAGATCGACCGGATGAACCGCATCGTCGAGGACCTCCTCCTGCTGGCCCGCAGCGAGCGGCCCGGCTTCTTGTCCTTGGAACCTGTGGACATCGCCGAGCTGACCGAGGACGTCCACCGCCGGGCATCGGTCCTGTGTGCGCGGACGTGGCTGCTCGATCGGCAGGCCCCCGTCGTGATCCGCGCCGACCGCCAACGCCTCACCCAGGCGCTCGTGCAGTATGCCCAGAACGTGTGCGAGCACACCCCGGCTGGCGTCACGGTGCGCATCGGCTCGCACGTGCAGGGTGGCTCGGTCGTTCTCTGGGTTGAGGACGATGGGCCGGGAGTTGCTTCCGAGCAAGCGCCGCACGTGTTCGAACGGTTCGTCAAGGGTCCCCACCGACCGGAGGGCAGCGGGCTCGGCCTGTCGATCGTGGCGGCCATCGCCGAGGCTCACGGCGGTCGCGCCCGCCTCGGCCGGCCGGGTGGTCGCGGTGCTCGATTCGAGATCGTTCTGCCGCTCGTCCCGCTCGCGGCGCCGGAGGTGCTGGCCGCCAGCAACTCCGGGCAGTCACTCTGAGGCGGCCGGACGATCTGCCAAGCAGGTGTCGATCGCCGCCCACAGCTGCGCCCAGTCGAACGGCTTGGTGAGGTACTCGGCGACGCCGAGGTCGAGCGCCGTCTGTCGATCATGAGGATCGCTGCGCGCCGTGATCACGATCACCGGCACGGACCGCTCACTGTCGCGGAGAAGCCTCAGCACCTCGAGACCATCCATATCGGGAAGACCGAGATCGAGCAGTTGCACGTCGACGCCTCCGGCGTTGATTCGCGCCACCGCCTCGGCGCCCGATCGCACCGTTTCGAAGTCGAGCAGGCGGGCGCGTAGGCCCTTTTCGAGCATCGTTGCGATCCTCGGGTCGTCCTCGACCACCAGCACTCTCGCCGTCACCCCGACCTCCGTTGATTCACCCGGCGCGCAGGCGGTAGCCCATGCCGCGTACCGTCTCGATCGACGTCTCGCCGAGCTTCCTGCGGAGGTGGCGGATGTAGACGTCGACGATGTTCGAACCCGGGTAGTAGTCGAATCCCCAACCGTGGATCAACAGCTGGGCCCGGCTGAGCACGTGGCCCGGATGGCGGAACAGCGCCTCGGCGAGGGCGTACTCCCGAGCGGTCAGCTCGACATCTCCCCGGCCGGCGTTGACGCGTCGGGTGAGCAGGTCCAACGACATCTCGCCGACCTGCAGGGTGGTGCGCGTGACGCCCCGCGTCGTCGCGTCGACCCGAACGCGTGCCCGGATACGAGCGAGCAGCTCCTCGACGTCGAACGGCTTGATGACATAGTCGTCGGCACCGGCGTCGAGTCCCTCGACCACCAAGTCGTCACGCGCCGTGAGGATGATCACAGGGATCCGCTGGCCGCGTCCGCGCAACGTGCGCAGAACCTCCAGACCGGGCATCCCGGGGAGCCCGAGATCGAGGATCACCAAGTCGAAATCGTCGTCGCGAGCGATCGTCACCGCCGTCGGACCATCGGTTGCAATGGTCGTCGCGTAGGTGTGGGCGCGAAGACCCTTCTCGATGAACGAGGCGATCGCCGGCTCGTCCTCGACAATGAGGATGCGGGTCATCGCGGCGATCCGCTGAGCGGCACGATCACCGTGAACGTGGCGCCTTCACCTGCCCGACTGTCGAGGGTGATCCGACCGCCGTGGGCGACGACGAGCGCCCGGGCGACCGCCAGTCCGAGACCGACACCACGCGATCGCCGGCCAGCATCGGTGCCGCGCCCGAAGCGTTCGAAGATGCGGCTCTCGTCGCCGGGCGTGACACCGCACCCGGTGTCGCGCACCCACAGCCATACCTCGCCGTCGCGCGCCGCCGAACCGATTCCGATTTCCGATCCCGGTTCCGTGTGATCGACGGCATTGGTCGCCAGGTTGAGCATCGCTGTCATCAACCGGTCGCGGTCAGCGTCGATCTCGGCAACGGCAACGTCGTCCAACCTCCACCGCCGCGGGCCGAGGTCCTCGGCCCTGATGCAGATCTCGTTGGTGAGCTCCCCGACTGCGACGCGTGCGACGTCCAGGAAGTCCGGCTGTTCGGCACGGGCGAGCAACAGCAGATCGTCGATCAGCCGACCCATACGAGTGAGCTCGTCCATCACCAGACGGATCGTTTCGGCCCGCTCGGCCGGGTCGGCTTCGAGCAGTTGCAGGTGTCCGCGCACGATGGTCAGCGGGGTCCGCAGGGCGTGTGCAGCTTCGCTCCCGAATGCATCGATCGGCGGCACAACAATCGTCACGACAACCATCGTCGTGCTCGGAGGCCGCCTCGCGCCGCTTTTTTTCGCTCGCCTTCGTGCACGGAGGCGTCGGGATGAACCGATCTTCATCGATTCCTCACCGCCGTCTCATCCCCGCTTCGTATGTTCAGCGCCTCCGTCGAACGGTTCACAGCGCAACGATTCGGCCCAGCGACCGATTGTTCGACGTCTCAGGGGAGGGGGCGGTTGATGGCGGGTCAGCGCACGCAAAGGGTGAGTCGGCGCACTGCTGTAGTCGCCGTCGCACTGTCGGTGGTGCTGGGCACCACTGCGGCGACGGTGGCGTCGTCGCCGGATCCGGCTGCCGCGGCGACGACGTTCGTCGTCGACAGCGAGGCCGACGCCATCGATGCCGTCCGCGGCGACGGCGTGTGCGCGACGAGCGCGGGGTCGTGCACGTTGCGGGCAGCGATCCACGAGGCCAACACTCTCAGCGGCCCTGACGTCATCGAACTTCCGGCGGGCCGGTACGTGCTCACCGGCGTCTCCGAGGACGGGGATGATTCGGGCGATCTCGACATCACCTCGGCGATGTGGATCGTCGGTGCAGGCGCGGCAGCGACGATCATCGACGGCAACGCGAGCGACCGAGTGATTCATGTGCTCGAGACGGCGGGAGACGTCACGATCTCGGGCGTGACCATCAGCGGCGGGTTGACTGCTGAAGACGGCGGAGGCATCTACAACGTCTCGACCGGCACGCTGACGCTCGAGGCGGTAGCGGTCACTGCCAACGTCGCCCGCAACGGTGGCGGCATGTTCAACGCGGGGGCGTTGGGCTCGTCCGCTCTACCGAGCGAGACCGTGATCACGTCGTCGACGTTCGCCGGGAACACGGCGATCGCCGGCGGCGGTGGTGGGATCTGGAGCGACCACGAAGGTGCGCTCACCCTCGTCGACGTCGACGTCAGCGGCAACTTCGCCGACGACCACGGCGGCGGCCTGGCGGTCGTGTCGAAGGCGAGCCTGACGATGACTGGCAGCATCGTGCGCGGCAACATCGCCCACAGCGACGGCGGAGGCGCGTCGACAGCCACGGAGGGTGCCGTTCGATTCTCCGGCGTCACCTTCTCCGGCAACGAAGCCGGAGTGGCCATCGTCGGCGAGCTCGGCGGCGGCAACGGTGGCGCCCTGTCATCCAGCGGTGGCCCCCTCGAGATCGTCGATTCGGAGTTCTCCGGAAACTACGCGCCCGACGAAGGCGGTGCCGTGTACCTCGACAACGGGGGCTCGGTCGGCATCACCGACACGGTCGTGCGCGACAACCGCGCTGGCGCGGGAGGCGGCGGCATCGAGAACGCCGCGATGCAAGTCACGCTGGCGCGCCTCCTGGTCACCGGGAACCAAGCCGCTCTCGACGGCGGTGGAATCGAGAGTCAGGGCAGCGGTGCGCTGACGATCATCGACACCACGGTCAGCGGCAACACCGCCGAGAACGGCGGCGGGTTCGCCAACGCCGCCGACAGCAACACGCACGTCGAGAGGTCGCTCTTCTGGGGCAACCAAGCGATTGCCAACAACGACGAGGCCGGCCTGGGCGGCGGCATCTACAGCTTGGGCGACGCCGATGCCACCTACGAGAACATCACCATCACGGGCAACTCCGCAGCAACGCGGTGGGGCGGGTTCTACGTCGACGCCAACGCCGGTGTTCGCGTCACCAGCTCGACCATCGTTGGGAACACAGCGCCTGCGGGCAGCGGGGTAGGCGGCGCGATCGGCTCCGTCAACTTCCCGATCGAGCCGAGCACCTCGGTCATCTTCCGCAACACCATCGTCGCCGGTAATCTGCCCGTCCCCAATTGCACGTTCGCCATCGGATCCGAGGGCGGCAACTTGCAGGGCGACGATTCGTGCTACTTCATCGGCCCGAACGACCGGACGAGCAGCGACCCCGGCCTCGAACCACTCGCCGACAACGGTGGCCCGACGATGACGATGGCGATTCGACCCGACGGCCCTGCTTTCGGTGGGGGCGTCGGTCCTTGTCCACCCACTGACCAGCGGGGAGTCACCCGACGGCAGAGCGCTCCGTGCGACAGCGGCGCTTTTGAGGTGGATGGCGACGTGGTGGTGCCGCCGACGACGACGGTCGTACCGACGTCGACGGTGGTGCCGCCACCGCCGCCCGTGCAGTGTGGCCCCGCCGTGACGTACAGCGCCGCAGCCGATGCCTGGATCGACCAGGGCAGTGCGTCCGACAACAAGGGCGATGACTCAACCCTCAAGGTGATGTCGAAGGTTGGGGCGAACCTGCGTGGGTTGGTGCACTTCGCCATGCCGGCTGGTGCCCCTGCGGGTTGCATCGTGGAGTCGGCGACCTTGAACCTGTTTGCCGCCTCGTCGGCGGGTGGACGCACCTTGCAGGCGCTGCAGGTGGCGGGTCCGTGGGTCGAGGGAGCGGTGACGTGGGCCAACCAGCCGGCGACGACGGGTGTAGTCGCCTCGACGTCGTCGGGTTCGGGGTACCGGCAGTGGGACGTGACGGCGCAGGTGCAGGCGATGCTCGCGAGTGGTGCCAATCACGGCTTCTTGATCCGTGATGCGGCTGAGGGGCAGGACGCCGAGCAGCAGTTCCACAGTCGGGAGAAGGGCGAGTGGCCGCCGCAGCTGATCGTGACGTACGTGGCCGCGCCGGTGCCGACGACGACGACTGAGGCCCCGACGACGACGACTGAGGTTCCGACGACGACGACGGAGGTGCCGCGACGACGACCGAGGCTCCGACGACGACGACTGAGGCTCCGACGACGACGACGACCGAAGTGCCAACCACGACGACGACTGAGGTTCCGACGACGACGACGGAGGTGCCGACGACGACGACCGAGGTTCCGACGACGACGACCGAGGTGCCGACGACGACGACCGAGGTTCCGACGACGACGACCGAGGTTCCGACGACGACGACCGAGACGCCGACGACGACGACCGAGGCTCCGACGACGACGACCGAGGCTCCGACGACGACGACCGAGGTCCGACGACGACGACCGAGGCGCCGACGACGACGACTGAGGTTCCGACGACGACGACCGAAGTGCCAACCACGACGACGACTGAGGCTCCGACGACGACGACGGAAGTGCCAACCGACCACGACGACCGAAGTGCCAACGACGACGACTGAGGCCCCGACGACGACGACGGAGGCGCCAACGACGACGACTGAGGTTCCGACGACGACGACTGAGGCGCCAACCACGACGACGACTGAGGCTCCGACGACGACGACCGAGGCCCCGACGACGACGACGGAAGTGCCAACCACGACGACGACGGAAGTGCCCACGACGACGACTGAGGCTCCGACGACGACGACGGAAGTGCCGACGACGACGACCGAGGTTCCGACGACGACCACGACGCTGTCCGGCGGACGAGTTCGCCCCGGAGACGTCGTTCGACGTGGCGCCGACGTCGTCCGCGAGCGCGACTGCGACGTTCGAGTTCTCCGCCGATGAGTCCGGAGTGACGTTCGAGTGTTCACTCGACGGTGCGGCGTTTGCGCGCTGCGAGTCGCCGACCCAACTGTCGGCATTGACCGCTGGACTGCACACGTTCGAGGTTCGGGCGATCGACTCCTCGGGCAACGTCGATCCGACACCAGCCAGTCACAGCTGGGCGGTGCAGCCGCACCGCCGCCGCCGGTGCAGTGCGGTGTCACGGTGTCCTATGTTGCTGACGCGGATGCGTGGATCGATGAGGGGAGTCCGTCGGACAACAAGGGCGGTGACTCGGTCCTCAAGGTGATGTCGAAGGCTGGGGCGAACCTGCGTGGGTTGGTGCACTTCGCCCTTCCTGCCAGGGTCCCCGATGGCTGTGTCGTGCAGTCGGCGACGCTGCAGTTGTTCTCCGCTTCGTCGGCGGGTGGGCGCACGTTGCAGGCATTGCAGCTGGCCGGTCCGTGGGCTGAGGGGGCGGTGACGTGGGCCAGCCAGCCGGCCACCACCGGGGTGGCTGCCACGACGCCGTCGGGTGCCGGGTCTCGCGCCTGGAACGTGTCGGCTCAGGTGCAGGCGATGCTCGCCAGCGGGGTCAATCACGGGTTCTTGATCCGTGATGCGGCTGAGGGGCAGGACGCCGAGCAGCAGTTCCACAGTCGGGAGAAGGGCGAGTCGCCGCCCCAGCTGATCGTCACCTATGCGCCGGCATCGACGACGACGACGTCGACCACAACCGCAGTACCGACCACGGCACCGCCACGGCACCGACGACGACCGCCGCCGCCGGTGCAGTGCGGTGTCACGGTGTCCTATGTTGCTGACGCGGATGCGTGGATCGATCAGGGGAGTCCGTCGGACAACAAGGGCGGTGACTCGGTCCTCAAGGTGATGTCGAAGGCTGGGGCGAACCTGCGTGGGTTGGTGCACTTCGCCCTTCCTGCCAGGGTCCCCGATGGCTGTGTCGTGCAGTCGGCGACGCTGCAGTTGTTCTCCGCTTCGTCGGCGGGTGGGCGCACGTTGCAGGCATTGCAGCTGGCCGGTCCGTGGGCTGAGGGGGCGGTGACGTGGGCCAGCCAGCCGGCCACCACCGGGGTGGCTGCCACGACGCCGTCGGGTGCCGGGTCTCGCGCCTGGAACGTGTCGGCTCAGGTTCAGGCGATGCTCGCCAGCGGGGTCAATCACGGGTTCTTGATCCGTGATGCGGCGGAGGGGCAGGACACCGAGCAGCAGTTCCACAGTCGGGAGAAGGGCGAGTCGCCGCCCCAGCTGATCGTCACCTATGCGCCGGCACCGTCGACGACGACGTCGACCACAACCGCAGTACCGACCACGGCACCGACGACGCCACCGACGACGCCGACTACTTCGCCGGAGGCACCGACGACGGCACCGGCCCCGCCGCCGATGACCACGACGGAGGCGACGACGACGACCCCGGAGACGACCACGACATCGGTGCCCGCCGTAACGACGACCACGTTGGCGAGCACAACGACGGCGCCGCCCAGCACGACGGCGACGACGATGCCAGAACCGGCGACGTCGACGACATCTGGCTAGCTGATCTCCGGAGCCGGGTCGTCGATCGCCCGTCGCACCGGCTCCGGGGAACCGTGTACGGCAGTCGTCCGCATTCGTGACGTCGGACCACCCGATGGCCCGAACGAGATGAACGAAGCTTCATCGATTCCTCACGACCGTTTCATCCGCCACTCATACAACGTGGGCACAGGGGAAAGGCGGTGCGATGGCGGGTCACCAGACACGCAGGGCGCCCTGCGCTCGCGCGGTTGTTATCACCACGTCGATGGTGGTGGGATTCTTCGCTGCGGCGGCCACCCTGTCTCCAGAGGTCGCTTCTGCCGCGACGACGTTCGAGGTCGACAGTCCGGCCGACACGACCGACTCGATTCCCGGCGACGGAGTCTGTGCGACGGTCGCCGGCACGTGCACTCTGCGCGCGGCGATCCAGGAGGCCAACGCCCTCACCGGCCCGGACGTCATCGAGCTTCCTGCCGGTGCATACGACCTGACCACCTTTGGGGCCGCCGAGGACGCCGGCTTCACCGGCGATCTCGACGTCACCGGTCCAGTGTCGATCATCGGCGAAGGAGCGTCGTCGACCGTCATCGACGGCAATGCCAGTGACCGTGTTCTGCATCTGTTGGAGACAGCCGGCAACGTCACACTCTCCGGAGCAACAATCCGCGGTGGGTTGACCGAGGAGGACGGCGCCGGCATCTACAGCGTCTCGGGCGGCACGCTGATCCTCGACGCCGTGACCGTCACCGCCAACGCGACGATGTCCGACGGTGGCGGCATCCACGCCGCCACCGGCACGTTGCGCGTGCGCAACGGCTCCGTGATCTCGGCCAACGAGGCCCGCAACGGCGGCGGGGTGTTCAACGCCGGCGAGCTCAGCGCGACAGGCGTGCCGAGCCAGGTCTTCATCGACGCGTCGACGGTCACCGGCAACACCGCCATCGAAGGTGGTGGCGGGGGCATCTGGAGCGACCACGAGGGCACGATCACGCTCACCGACGTCGCGATCTCCGACAACTTTGCCGCCGACAACGGTGGCGGCATCGGCGTCAGCTCGAGGTCGAGCCTGACGATGACCGGAGGCACAGTCAGCGGCAACACCGCTCATGGCGAGGGTGGCGGGGCGTCGACGGCCAGCCAGCGTCCCGTGCGGCTCAGCGGTGTCACGTTCACCGGCAATGAGGCCGGTGTTCCCGTGGAGGGCGAGGCCGGCGAAGGTGGCGGCGGCGCGCTCTCGTCGGGTGGCGATGGGATCGTCGAGATCGTCGACTCGACGTTCGCCGACAACTCGGCGCCGGGCGAAGGCGGGGCGATCTACCTCGACAACAACGGCTCCGTGGCGATCACCGACACGGTCGTGCGCGACAACACGTTCCGGCGCCGGCGGTGGCGGCATCCAGAACGCGGCGACCCAGGTGACCTTCACGCGCCTGCTCGTCACCGGCAACCGCGCAACGCTCGACGGCGGCGGCATCGAGAGCCAGGGCAGCGGCGCGTTCACGATCGTCGACTCCACCATCAGCCAGAACACCGCCGAGAACGGCGGCGGCTTCTCCAACGCCGCCGACGGCACCACGCACGTCGAACGGTCGCTGTTCTGGGACAACCGCGCCATCGTCGGGCTGAGCGACGACGCCGGGCTCGGCGGCGGGATCTACGGCCTCGGCGACGCCGACGCCAGCTACGAGAACATCACGATCACCGGCAACTTCGCCCAGGTTCGCGGTGGCGGTTTCTACGTCGACGCCGACGCCGGCGTGCGCGTGTCCAACTCGACGATCGTCGGCAACAGCTCGCCGATCGCCAGCGGCGCAGGCGGCGAGATCGGTTCGATCAACTTCCCGATCCAGCCGAGCACATCGGTGATCTTCCGCAACACGATCGTCGCCGGGAACCTGCTGGGCACGAACTGCAGCTTCGCCATCGGGTCCGAGGGCGGCAACCTGCAGGGCGACGACGTCGTGCTACTTCCTCGGCCCGCAAGGACCGAACGGTCGCCGACCCTGGCCTCGACGCCGTCGCCGACAACGGCGGGGCGACGATGACGATGGCGATCTTGCCCGACAGCCTCGCCCTCGACGGTGGCAATGGCCCGTGCCCGCTGACCGATCAGCGCGGGGTCACCCGACCGCAGAACACGCTCTGCGACAGCGGCGCCGTACGAGTCCGAGGGCCCGTTCCCGCCGCTCGACGAGGAACCGCCGGACACCGAGTACCTCACCGGCCCGATCCAGGACACCGAGAACACCTCCGTGTTCACGTTCACCGGCACCGACGACCTCACGCCTCCGGAGCACCTGCTGTTCGAGTGCCGCCTGATCGAGACCGAGGTTGGCGAGCCCCCGGAGCCGCCCGACCCGACCGCGCCGCCCGATCCAGAGCTGGCCTGGCTCGGCTGCCAGAGCCCGTGGCAGGTCAAGCTCGTCGAGGACGGCCTGTTCCGCTTCGAGGTGCGGGCGATCGACCGCGCCGGCCTCACCGACGAGGAGCCCGACGTGCACATCTTCGGTGGCACGCCGACGTGACCCCTCCGGAGACCGCCTTCCTCGAGACGCCGCCGAACCCGAGCTTCAGCGACGCGGCGACGTTCACGGTCGAGCGCGACCGACGACCAGACCCCGGCGCAGTTCATGGAGTTCGAGTGCCGCATCGACACGCTCGACCCCGACGCCTGGCTGGAGTGCACCAACCCGGCAGTGTTCACCAACCTGACGGTGGGCAGCCACACCGTGCAGGCGAGGGCCACGGACGGGGCTGACAACGTCGATCCGACGCCGGCGACCTACACCTGGACGGTCGCGCCGCCACCGGACTGCGACCTCGCCAACGCCACCCTCGTGGCCGATGCCGACGTGTACGTCGACCAAGAGAGCCCGCTGGAGAACTTCGCCGTCACGCCGGAGCTCGTCGTCCGCTCCGGTGACCTGGCCACCAATGCCCGAACGCTCGATCCGCTTCCCGATCACCGACGACTCCCCCGACTGCACCTTGACGTCGGCCACCATGCGCATCTACGCCGGCTCCGGTGACGAGGGCCGCACCTTGCTGGCCGACCCGCTCGCCGGGTCATGGGCCGAGAACACGGCTACCTGGAACAACCAGCCCGGCACCACGGGTACGGCGGCTGAGCACCGCGTCCGGCGACGGCTACCGCGAGTGGAACGTCACCGAGCACGTCCTGGCGATGCTCGCCGGCGACCTGCCGAACAACGGCTGGGTCATCCGCGACGCCGCCGAGAACGACGTCGAGGGCGCAGCGCAGGGCTTGCTCAGCCGCGAGACACCGCAGGACCCGCCGGAGACGACACTTCCGCACCTCGTGCTGCGCTTCGACGGGACCGGCGCGCCCCCACCCCCGGCTCCGGACCCGGGCGGACCCGCCACGCTGGCCTGCGGCGACGTCGTCCTCGAGAGCGTCGTCCTGCAGAACGACCTGCTCAACTGCCTCGGCGAGGGTCTCGTGATCGGCGCCCCGGACATCGAGGTCGACCTCAACGGCCACACATCTCCAGCGGCGCCTTGGTCGAACCCGGCGAGGAGGACGGCCTGTTCGCCGGCATCCGCAACAGCGGGCACGGCAACGTCGTGATCAAGAACGGAACCGTGCGCAACTTCGGGTACGGCGTGCGGCTGATGGCCGGCGCCCGGTTCAACGTCGTCGAAGGCATGACCCTCGAGGGCAACGTCAACGCCGGGGTCGAGCTGTTCGACGCCGACGACGGGCGCAACGGCAACATCGTCCGCAACAACACGTTGAGCCTCAATGGCGACGGCGTCGCCCTGGTGGGTGGCGCCGAAGGCAGCTCGGTGACTGGCAACACGTTCAACGGCAACCTCGGGCGGGCCGTCTACTGTTCGACGCCAGCCAGAACTCGATCGCCGACAACACCGTCAGCGGGCTGACCAACGATCCGTTGCTGGACAGCGACGGCGGCATCTTCCTCGAGGGCTCCACCGACACCGAGGTCGTCGACAACACGATCTCCGACGCCGGTGACGCCGGCCTCCAGCTCAGCGACGGCTCACACCGCAACGTCATCAGCGGCAACATCGTCTTCCGCACCAGCGACTCGGCGATCAGCGTCGAGCGACTCCGACCACATCGAGATCGTCGGCAACGTCACCCACCTCAGCGGCGGCGCCGGCATCAAGCTCAGCAACGCCCACGACGGGACGATCGTCGGCAACGACGTGCGGTTCAACCCGGGCGGCATCGAACTGGCGGGCTCGAACGGCAACCTCGTCGAGAACAACGACGTCACCGGCAGCCAGGCCGCCGGCATCTCGATCGAGGGCGGCCTGCTCAACGAACTTCTCGGCAACATCGCCAACGGGACACAGGCGACCGGCATCTCCGTCGAGGCCGAGGCGCGTCGACGCGCTCGGCGTGCCGATCCCGGGCAATGTCATCGAGGGCAACACCGCCAACGGCAACCTCGGCGACGGCATCTCCGTCTCCGCCGGCGGGCACGAGGTCACCGCCAACGCCGCGCACAACAACGCTGCCTTCGGCATCACCGCCGGCGAGTTCGTGATCGACGGCGGTGACAACACTGCCAGCGGCAACGGCGAACCGGAGCAGTGCGTCGGTGTGGTCTGCACCCCGGGCACCACGCCACCGGTGATCGAACCTGACCTCACCGCTCCTAACACGGAGATTCTCACGGCCCCCGCCGACAACACCGGCACGCTCGATCCCCACACGTTCACGTTCACCGGCACCGACGACGTCGCCCCGGCGACCGCCCTGCGGTTCGAGTGCCGGCTCGACGCACCACCAGATCCTCCGGCGGAGCCGCCTGAGCCGCCCGAACCCGGTGAGCCACCGGAACCGGTCGAGCCACCGGACTCGGAGACCTGGCACGAGTGCGGAAGCCCGCTGACGTACAACCTCCTCCCGTCGGGTGAGCACACCTTCGAGGTGCGCGCCATCGACCCGTTCGACAACGTCGACCTCACGCCGGACAGCTACACGTGGACGGTCATCGCCGCTCCACCCGGCCCCGACTCGACGCCTCCGAGCACGACGATCGTCGACGCGCCGAGTGATCCGACGTCTGAAACCACCGCAGTGTTCACGTTCCGCGGCTCCGACAACTCCACGCCCGGACCGAGCCTGACGTATCAGTGCTCGCTCGATGGTTCTCCCTTCGCGGCGTGCACGTCGCCTGCAACGTACCCAGCCCTCGACGTGGGCGAGCACACGTTCGAGGTGCGCGGCGTCGACGTCCAGGGCAACATCGACCCGACCGGGGCCACCCACACGTGGACGGTCGTCGAGCCCGACCCCGACACGACCGGTCCCGACACGACGATCGACTCCGGCCCCGACTTGACCACGGTGAGCACCGACGCGTCCTTCGCCTTCTCGTCGGGCGAGGACGGGGTCACGTTCGAGTGCTCCCTCGACGACGCCGACTTCGAGCCCTGTACGTCTTCCGCCGACTACACCGGGCTCGAGGTCGGCGCGCACACCTTCGCGGTGCGCGCCGTCGACGCTGCGCTCAACCCGGACCCGACGCCGGCGACGTACCAGTGGTTCGTGTCGGCCCCGCCGGTCGATGCCGCGGTGACCTGCGGACAGGTCATCACGCAGAGCACACGCGTCACCAACGATCTGCTCGACTGCCCGGCCGACGGCCTGGTGATCGGGGCGCACGGGATCACCCTCGACCTCGACAACCACACGATCGATGGCACGAACCTCGGGTTCGGCGTTCTCAACAACGGCTTCGACTCGGTGACGATCGCCAACGGCACCGTACAAGAGTTCGATGCCGGTGTGCAGCTCGGCAACGGCACCGCCCTCGGCATCGTCGACAACATGACCGTCCAGCTCCAGGAGTTCGCCGGCATCCAGCTGACCAACGCCGACGACGGAACGAACGGCAACATCATCCGCAACAACACGGTCGTGACGAGCGGTGGCGGAATCTGGCTGTTGACCGGGACTCAGCACGCCATCATCCGTGGCAACACCATTGCCGGCGTCGCCGGGATCGGGCTGCACCTGTTCCAGGTGAGCTCGAACTTCGTCGAGGGAAACGAGCATCTCCGGCGTCGCCGACGCCTCGGTGCTGCTCGAGGGGGCGAGCGACAACACGGTGATCGGCAACGCCGTGAGCGGGTCCGGCGACTCGAGCGTCATCGTCCAGCTCGGCTCCAACGGCAACCGCATCGAGGGCAACGACCTCCTCGATGGCGAGGCCGGGATCTCCATCCTGCAGTCGTCCGAGAACGAGCTGATCGCCAACGTCATCCACGGGATGGGCGACGCGGGCATCATCCTCGAAGACGCCCACGACAACCTCGTCGACGGCAACGACGTCCGCTTCAACTCCGGCGGGATCGAGATGGACGGCGCCACGGGCAACCTGTCGAAGCCAACAACGCCAGCGAGAGCGGCGGGGTCGGCATCGAGGTCGGCGACGGCTCGGTCAGCAACGTGTTCGTGCTCAACACCGCCAACTACAACGAGGCCGGTGGCATCCCATCGAGACGTTCGCCGCACCCGGTTCGGGCAACCTGCTCGACCGCAACACGGCGCGACACCAACACCGGCGACGGCATCAACGTCGGAGACGTCGGCCATATGATCGCCGGCAACAGCGCCAACAACAACCAGGGCTGGGGGATCTACGCCGCCGACACGGTCGTCGCCGGGCAGAACATCGACGGGGGCGGGAACACGGCCTCCGGCAACACGGGCGGCGAGGTCGACCCGATCACGTTGCTGCCAGTGCAGTGCAAGAACATCGTCTGCGATGGCGGACTCGCCGCTGGCGTCCGATGTCGTCCGCCGACACGGCGATCTCCTCGGCGACCGCTCAGCGGACTCTGCAGACGACGGCGACGTTCCGGTTCACCGGGATGGACAACGCCAGCTCGGTCACCTTCGAGTGCCGCCTGGACAGCACCGATGGAAGCCGACTTCGTGCCCTGCACCAGCCCGCAGGTGTACACTAGCCTCGACGTGGGGAGCACACCTTCGAGGTGCGCGCGATCGATTTCCTCGGCAATGTGGATCCCACCCCGGCCGCCACACCTGGACCATCAACGCCGCCCTCCGGGCGTGCCGCCGGAAACGACGATCGACGGCGGCCCAACACCACCACGGTCAGCACGTCGGCATCTTCACGTTCTCATCCAACGAGCCGAACGTCACCTTCGAATGCTCCCTCGACGGCCGACATTCGCCCTCTGCACATCCCCCCAGGCGTACAGCGGTCTCGCCGTCGGCGGTCACCTCTTCGAGGTGCGCGCCATGGACAGCGAGCTGCCGCGACGTGTCACCCGCGCTCTTCGCGTGGAACGATCACCCCGGAGCCGACTGCCCGGCGGTCAATTGCGGTGAGCTTGACGCAGAGCACGCTCGTCACCAACGATCTGCTGGATTGCCTGGCCACGGTCTGATGGTCGGCGCCATGGCATCACCATCGACTTGGGCGGCCACACCATCGACGGCATCGGCCAAGGCGTGGGCATCCTCAACAACGGCTTCGATTCGGTCGCCATCATCAATGGCCTCGTGCAGGAGTTCGACTTCGGCGTGCAGCTCGACCCCGGCACGACCCTCAACACCGTCGCCGGGCTGACCCTGCAACTTAATCAGGATGCGGCGATCCAGCTGACGACGCCGACGACGGAGAAGGGCAACACGATCCAGGACAACGAGCTGGTCGGCAACCGCGCCGGCATCGGGCTGATCGGCGGCACGCAGGGCGCCATCGTGCGCAGTAACACGATCAGCACCAGCTCCGCCGAAGGCATCCGCATCGAACTTCAAACGGCAACCTGTCGAGGCCAACACCGATCGGCGAGTCAGCGGGGCGGGCGTCGCCCTCCTGACGGCGCCGGCAACAATACGGTGCCCGGCAACACGCTGAGCGGCAAGGGTGCGGGACGGCGTCGACGAGACGTTGCGCCGCGACAACAACCTGATCAAGACAACAGATCACCGGCAACTGGGGTGCCGGGATCAGCGTGGTGGAGTCGAATGGCAGCAGTTGATCGGCAATTTCGTCCATTCGTAACTCGAGCGGCATCGAGCTCGAGCTCGCCAACGACAAGCTGGTCCGGGGCAACGACGTAAGCGGCAACGCCGGCGGCATCGACGTGACAGATTCCAGCGACAACCGTCATGAGGGCAACAACGTCACCGGCAACAACGGCGGCGGGCATCGCCATCGAGGGTGTGTCGCTGCGCAATGTCATCACCCTCAACAACGCCAGCGGCAACTCCGGCGAGGGCATCTCCGTCAACGACGCCACCGACGTAGCCGACGGCAACCTCGTCGACCGCAACATCGCCAACAGCAACAGCGGTGAGGGCATCATCGTCAACGGCAGCGGGCACACGGTCACCGGGAACTCCGTCAACTTCAACGACGGCTGGGGCATCTTCGCCGTGCCCGGAACGGTGGACGGCGGCGGCAACGAGGCGAGCGGCAACGCCGAGCCGCTGCAGTGCTCGGGCGTGGTCTGTGCAGTCAGCGCCGCACCAGGGGCACCGGACACGGAGATCGTCGACCGGCCTCCGGACCCGAGCAACAGCCAGAACGCGCTGTTCACCTTCATCGGCACCGACGACACCACCCCGCTCACCGCCCTCGGCTTCGAGTGCCGGTTGGACTCGACCGACCCGCTCGGCTGGGTCGAGTGCGACAACCCGCAGGAGTACTTCGAGCTCGACCCGGGTGAACACACGTTCGAGGTGCGCGCCGTCGACATCAGCGAGCAGGTCGACCCGACGCCCGACAGCTACACGTGGACGTACGAGCCGCTGGCCGGCGGCGTCGCCCCGGACACGTTCATCGACCTGGCGCCGCCACTGTCGTCACCGCTGCTCGAAGGCATCTTCACGTTCTCGTCCGACGAGCCCGACGTCACGTTCGAGTGCTCGCTCGACGGCGAGCCGTTCAGCGACTGCGTGTTCGCCTACGAGTTCGCGTTCGATGAGACGCAGGTCGGCGAGCACACCTTCGAGGTGCGGGCGACCGACTTCGAGGACAACACCGACCCGACACCGGCCACCTACACCTGGACGGTCACCGGCATCATCGCCGTCGTCACCGACGGCCCGGCGTTCATCGCGCCGGAGGAGCCCGGTGAGCCCGCCGAGGGCGGCGAGACCACCGACACCACGGCGACCCTCGTGTTCGAGGCCAACGTGGCCGACGCCACGTTCCTCTGCTCGATCGACCTCGGTCCGTTCGCGCCGTGCTCGTCGCCGGTCACCTACACCGACCTCGCCGTCGGCGAGCGCCTCTTCAGGGTGCTGGCGATCGACCCGGAGACCGAGGGCACGCAACTCGAGGCCACCGAGTACTCCTGGACGATCCTCCCCGGCGAGGACACGACACCCCCGAACACGATCCTGAGCCTGGCTCCGGACAGCGGGACAAGCGATACGTTCTTCGAGTTCACCGGCACCGACGACCAGACCCAGCCGCTGGCCCTGACGTTCGAATGCCGTCTCGACAGCACGCTCGAGGCCGACTGGTTCGAGTGCGTCAGCCCGTTCAACCTGCTCGAGGAGTTCCCCGAGTTCGCCCCGGGCGACCACACGTTCGAGGTGCGCGCCAACGACAACGCCGAGCCCGTCGACCCCAACGCGCCCACTGAGGGCAACGTCGACCCGACCCCGGCGGTCCACGCATGGACGTCCGTCGCCGACACGACAGCGCCCGAGACCGTCCTGCTGGTTACGCCGGTGACGCCGACGATCGAACCCGACGTCGAGTTCACCTTCGCCGGCAGCGACAATGCGACACCCGAGCTCCTGCTTGCGTTCGAGTGCGCAGTCGACGGCGGCCCGTTCGTGGAGTGCGACTCACCTGAGAGCGTCCAGGGACTCGAGCCGGGTGAGCACACGTTCGCCGTGCGCACCGTCGACCTCGCCCTCAACCCCGACCCGACGCCGGCATCGTTCACCTGGACGCTGATCGGGCCACCGACGACGACGATCGACTCCGGCCCGGCCGACCCCAGCAACACGCAGGACGCCACGTTCATGTTCAGCGCAGACCAGGCTGACGTGACGTTCGCCTGCACGTTCGACGGTGGCGATTTCGTTCCATGCACGTCGCCTGCGTCCTTCACCGGGTTCACCAACGGCTTGCACACCTTCGAGGTCCAGGCGACGAACTCGTTCGGCCTGGTGGAGGACCCGCCTGCGGAGTACGCGTGGACCGTCGCGGCCCCGCCCGACCAGACGCCACCGACGACGACCCTCACCGTGACCCCGGCTGCCGTGATCCTGTTCGGCGAGACGGTGTTCGAGTTCGTCTCCAACGAAGTCGGCGCCACGTTCGAGTGCTCGCTCGACGGTGCGGCGTTCGGGACGTGCGACTCGCCCTACGAGCTGACTGGTCTGCTCGACGGTGAGCACACCTTCGCCGTACGCGCCGTCGATGCGGCGCTCAACGTCGACCCGACGCCCGAGTCGTTCCCGTGGACCGTCGACCTCCCGCCGGTCGCCGAGGTCCTGTCCGGCCCCGCCGAGGTCGTCGAGACCACCGCAGCGACGTTCGAGTTCGCCGCCAACGAGACGGTCGCCGGGTTCGAGTGCTTCCTCGATGGCATCGTCGAGCCGTGCACGTCACCGGTGACCTACACCGGGCTGTCCGTCGGACAGCACATCTTCGCCGTGCACGGCGTCGACGACACCCCGAGCCTGGCCGCACCGTTCGAAGACCACGAGTGGGAGATCGTCGCCCCGGCGCCACCGAGCACCAGCTTCACGGCCGGACCGCCGTCGATCACCTTGGACACGACGGCCTCCTTCGAGTTCGCTGGCACCGACAACGCCACCGCCGAGGACGTCCTCACCTTCCAGTGCTCACTCGACGGCGCGGCGTTCGCGTCGTGCTCCTCGCCGCTCGAGGTCACGAACCTCGGCTTCGGCCAGCACACCTTGCGGGTTCGCGCCCTCGACGAGGCGGGCGCGTTCGACCCGACGCCGGCCACCTATACGTGGTCGGTGCAGGAACCGGATACGACACCGCCGATCACGACGATCTTGTCGGGTCCCGCCACCTCGACGACCAGCACGACAGCGACGTTCACGTTCTCCGCCAACGAACCGGGAGCGACGTTCGAGTGCTCGCTCGACGGTGCGGCGTTCGGGACCTGCGAATCGCCGTTGGAGCTCACCGACCTGCTCGTCGGTCCGCACACCCTCGCCGTGCGGGCGACCGATCTGGCCGGAAACACCGCAGCGACGTCGACTGAACACGACTGGACCGTCGTGCCCGACACCACTGCGCCGGACACCCAGATCACGGCTGGGCCGTCTGGGCTCAACACCTCGCTCGACGTGGACTTCGAGTTCAGTGGTAGCGACGACACCTCGCTCGCCGTAGACCTGCAGTTCGAGTGCTCGTTCGACGGCGCAGCGTTCGAGTCGTGCGACTCGCCCGAAGTGATCCAAGGGCTCACCCTCGGCGATCACACGTTCGCCGTGCGGTCGGTCGACGCGGCGCTCAACGTCGATCCCACACCGGCCGAGCGCACCTGGACGACCGTCGACATCACCCCGCCGGAGACCTCGATCAACAGCGGCCCGGCTTCGCCGACCGAGGACACGACGGCCACGTTCACGTTCTCGTCCGACGAGGCAGGGGTGACGTTCGAGTGCTCGCTCGACGATGCCAGCTTCGCAACGTGCACCACGCCGGCTACCGCCACCGGATTGGCGCCGGGCGACCACACCTACCGTGTGCGGGCACGCGACGCCGCGGGCAACGCCGACCCGACACCGGATCTGTACGAGTGGACTGTCGTCTCCCCGAACGAGCCGGACACCTCGATCGTGTCTGGACCGGGAAGTCCCACGACACTCACCGAGGCCCTCTTCACGTTCGGCTCCGACCAGCCCGGTGTGGAGTTCGAGTGCTCGCTGGACGGCGCCGCCTTCATCGGTTGCGAAACGCCGTACGAGATCCCTGGCCTCGCCGTCGGC
Source organism: Ilumatobacteraceae bacterium (assembly GCA_963786985.1). Classification (GTDB taxonomy): domain Bacteria; phylum Actinomycetota; class Acidimicrobiia; order Acidimicrobiales; family Ilumatobacteraceae; genus Desertimonas. The sequence continues at coordinate 54,305 of CAWBBL010000020.1, forward strand.
GATCACGAGTTGCAGGTGCGGGCCGTCGACCCGGCCGACAAGGTCGACCCCACGCCGGCCGTGTACGAGTGGACGGTTGTCGCACCGACACCGCCGGAGACGAGCTTCGGTACGGTTCCGCCGGCTAGCACGACGAGCACGACTGCGACGTTCACCTTCTCGTCGGATCAACCCGGCTCCGAGTTCCAGTGCTCGCTCGACGGCGCCGACTTCGCCGACTGCGAACCGCCGATCGAGGTGACCGGACTGACGCTCGGTGCGCACACGTTCGCCGTGCGGGCGGTCGACGTGTCGGGCAACATCGACCCGACACCGGCGACGCACGCCTGGACGGTGGAGGCTCCCCCGCCACCACCGCCGGTGTGCAGTGCGACGACGCAGACCTATGGCGCCAACGCCGATTCGTGGTTCGATCAGAACAGCCCGTCGAACAACAACGGCAGCGACTCGGTCCTCAAGGTGTTGTCCAAGTCCGGGTCCGACAACATGCGGGCAGTGGTGCGCTTCGCCCTGCCCGCTGGGATCCCCGAGGGCTGCGTCGTGCAGTCGGCGACGTTGCGCTTGTTCGCTGCCTCGTCGGTCGGCGGACGCACGCTGCAAGCGCTGCGGGTCACCGGGACCTGGACCGAGGGCGCGGTGACGTGGAGCAATCAGCCGGCCACGACCGGTCCGGCCGCCACGACGTCGTCGGGGTCCGGCTACCGCCAGTGGAACGTCACCGCACAAGTGCAGGCGATTTTCACCGGTGGGGTGAACAACGGCTTCCTGGTCCGTGACGCCAACGAGAACCAGAACCACGAGCAGCAGTTCAACAGCCGGGAGAAGGGCGAGAACCTGCCCCAGCTGGTGGTCACCTACGTCCAGGCGCCGACGCCGACCACGACGACGACGACCACCGCAGCACCGACAACCACGGCGGCGCCGACCACCACGGCGGCACCGACGACCACGACGGCGCCGACCACGACGGTGGCACCGACGACTACCGCAGCCACGACAACCACCACGGTCCCGCCGTTGACGCAATGCAGCGCGACGACGCAGACCTATGGCGCCAATGCCGACGCCTGGATCGATCAGAACAGCCCGTCGAACAACAACGGCAGCGATTCGATCCTCAAGGTGTTGTCCAAGTCCGGGTCCGACAACATGCGGGCCTTGGTGCGCTTCGCGTTGCCCACTGGGATCCCGGAGGGCTGCGTCGTGCAATCGGCGACGCTGCGTCTGTTCGCCGCCTCGGCCGTCGGTGGGCGCACGCTGCAGGCCTTGCAGGTCACTGGGACGTGGACCGAGGGAGGGGTCACGTGGACCAGCCAGCCGGCCACCACTGGTCCGGCGGCGACGACGTCGTCGGGCTCGGGTTACCGGGAGTGGAACGTCACCGCTCAGGTGCAGACGATGTTCACCGCCGGCGTCAACAACGGGTTCCTTATCCGTGACGCCAACGAGAACCAGAACCACGAGCAGCAGTTCAATAGCCGGCAGAACGGCACCAACACGCCGCAGCTGGTGGTCACGTACGCGCCGGCGCCGCCTCCTACCACAACGACGACCACGCAACGACAACGTGGCGCCGACCACAACGACGGCCGTGGCACCGACGACGACCGTGGCATCGACGACGACCGTGGCACCGACGACGACCGTGGCACCGACGACGACCGTGGCACCGACGACGACCGTGGCACCGACGACGACCGTGGCACCGACGACGACGACCGAGGCACCGACGACAACGACGACGCCTGGCTAAGTCGAGCCGCAAACCCGCCGAGGCCAACGTGGTTGCCGACACGAGACATCACCTCATCCCGACGCTGCTCGCGGCGGGAGTCGCCGTGATGATCGTGGCGGCGACCGCGTCGGTGGCGTCTGGGAGCCCGCCACCCGACGTCGGTGCCACCTCGACGACCACCACGGTGGGGCCCGCACCGACCACGACGACGACGACAACAACAACGACCACAACGACCACAACGACCACGACGACCACGACGACCACGACGACAAACCCCACCACGACCGCGCCGGAGACGCCGGCGAGCTCGAGCTCATTGCCGCCCACAACCACGTCGCCGATCACCGGCCAAGCGCCGGCTCCGACGACGACCACCACTCCAACCCCTACGGTCGCGACAGCCGTCGGATCGACGACGACGATCGTCGGTTCGACCACGACGACGACGCCGGCGACGACCACCACCACGACGACCACGACACCTGCCCTCGACCCGATGTGGCTCGCTGGTTCGCCGGAGTCGTTGGGACTCGATCGGGGTGGTGTCGTACCGTCAATTTCCACTCCGGTCCTCGGTCCGTTCAGCTTCAGCGATGGGTGGGGATCGCCGCGTGGTGACCACGGAGAACGCCGGCACGCTGGCACCGACATCTTGGGAGTCTCCGGCCAGCCGTTGCGAGCCGCCTTCGACGGCGTGGTGACCCGTCACCAACTCACCGATCGAGGTATCGCCGGGGTGGTCATCTCGATCACCAGGGCCGACGGCCTTCGCGCCAACTACTTCCATCTCAACGACGACAACCCGGGGACCGGCGACGGTGCCGCACCCGCCGCGTGGCGGATCCCTGCAGCCGTCCAGCACGGAACACGCGTGCAGGCCGGCCAGATCGTCGGGTTCATGGGCGACAGCGGCAACGCCGTGGGCGTGCCGCACCTCCATTTCGAGATCCGCCGTCCGGATGGCACTCCGATCAACCCGTATCCGGCACTCGTCGCCGCCCAGCGCCGGGACCACTGCCGCGTGGCGCTCGGTCCGTGGGCCAACCTCGAGCCATCCACCGGTGTGGCCGCTGAACCAGTCGTCACGGTTGAGGGATGGGGCGGCGCTCGCTGGCTGGTCACGGCACGAGGCGCAGTTATTGCCGCCAGTCAGCAAGGTGCCACCGCTGGAGGTGCCACTTCCTGCAGTGGCGCCGTGCCTGGTGGATGAGAGCACCGTCGTGAGCCGCCGCTGTTCGGGCGGTCCCGCACTCCGGCGTCGGCGGGCTGGCGGCGACAAGTGCCGACGCAGCAGGCACGAAATGGTCGTTTCGGTCGGCACCTCGGGCGCTACCGACGGGGAGTGGGCTCAGGGATCGACCGATGGGTGTTCAGGGGACCGTTCCGTCCCCCTCAACACCGATCGGTTGGTCGACCGGACTATCCCGGGCCGACCGTTGACGCGTCGACGAACGATTCCTCGGTGATCGATGCGGCGTAGATCTCGGGGTCGAGGGTCGACATCGCGTCACCGGTCTGCGAGGGCATCGCCGCCAGAGCGGCGAGCTTGCGGTCGAGGTGCGGACCGCCGATGGTGAGGTGAACGGCGAGCTCGTCGGGCCGGGCGCCCGTCGGCCGCTCCTCGCTCATGTAGATGCCCCAACGCTCGTACAGCTCGCCAAAGCGGGCGAGGTGTTCGGTGCTCGACGCGGCGTACAGGAGGCGTCCGGGACGGCCGCGCAGTTCCCAGGCTGCGGTCACCCAGCGGTGTACGGCGATGTGGTCGGGATGGAAGGTGACGCCGTCGGGGCCGAACGTCAGGATCGTGTCGGGGCGGACGTCGTCGATCAACCGGCCGATCAGGTCCCTGCCTCGAACGTCGTGGTGGTCGAGCTCGCCATCGGGGAGGCCGAGGAAGCGATGGTCGTCGATGCCGAGCACGGCCATCGCCGCCGCCGCCTCCGGCGGCGCAGGGCACCAAGGCGTTCAGGCGGCCAGCTCGCGGGGTCCGGGGTTCCGCGCTCACCGGCCGTTGCCGACACGCACACGACACGCTGCCCGTTGGCGCGGGCGGCGGCCATCACGCCACCTGCGAGATACGTCTCGTCGTCGGGGTGTGCCCAGATGGAGAGGATCGTGTGCAGCTCGGCGACTCCGTGATCGGGGCTGGCGGCGCGGGCGATCATCGACGTCAGTCTCTCGGTCCCCGTCGACAGATCGCTGTCGTGGCGTTGCGTCGGACGACAGCCGGTGTCAGCGCACTGTCAGCGCAGGCCTGCAGATTCACCGTCATGAACACACTCACCATCAAACCCAGGCAGCTGACCGAGCTGCCCATTGAATTGTTGAATGGCTTTCGCTCCCGCGCCGGGGAGCTCGACCGCACCAACGCCTACTTCCACGACGACCTGGCCGAGCTCCGCGAGATCGGATACCTCGCTGCCGCCGTGCCCGAACATCTCGGCGGGTGGGGCTTCGACCTTTCCCAGATGGCTGCCAGCCAGCGCCGCCTGGCTCGTTACGCGCCGGCGACCGCGCTGGCGATGAGCATGCACTCGTACTGGGTCGGCATGGCTGCCGAACTCCACCAGGCGGGCGACGACTCGCTGCGCTGGATGCTCGATGCTGCGCTCGACGGCCAGGTGTTCGCCGCCGGACACGCAGAGGCCGGCAACGACATCCCCGTCCTCCTGTCGACGTGCCGGGCCGAACGAGTCGAGGGGGGCTATCGCCTGACCGGCCGCAAGCAGTTCGGCTCGAATGGGCCGGCGTGGGATTGGCTCGGAGCTCATGCCGTCGACGCCGACGCTCCCGGCGGCCCGCAGATCGTGCACGCGTTTGTCGAGCGCGGAAGCCCCGGCGCCACGGTCGTGGAGAACTGGGACACCCTCGGCATGCGACCGACCCAGAGCCACGACACGGTCCTCGACGAGGTGTTCGTGCCCGACGCTCGCATCGGGCGGGTCGTCCCGGCCGGCGATGCCAGCGACCCATTCATCGTGGCGATGACGATGTGGCCGCTCTCGCTGATCGCCGCGGTGTACCTCGGGATCGGAGAACGGGCCCTCGACGTGGCCGTCGACGGGGCTCGCCGGAAGAAGTCCATCGCCATCGCTCGCGGCGCCTACGCCTACAACCCGATGGTCCAGCACCAGGTGGCCGAGATGTACCTCGAACTCGACGCCGCGACGGCGACGGTCGAACGGTTCGTCGCCGACTGGGTGGCTGGCGCCGATCACGGCGAGGGTTGGGTCTCGAAAGTGTTCGCGATGAAGTGGCGAGCTGTCGAAGCAGCCAAACGGGTCGTCGATATCGCCCTGGACGTGGCGGGCGGCGCGGGCATGTTCCGGGGCAACGAGCTCGAGCGCCTCTACCGCGACGTCCGCTGCGGCGGTTTCCATCCGGCCAATGACGCCCGAACGCACGAGGTCGTCGGCAAGGCCGTGCTCGGCATCCTTCTCGAGCAACCGAGATGGTGACGACGATGCGCGGACCCACCGTCGGTTAGCGCAGCGCACGCAGGGCCAGCTCGACGGCGGCGTCGCCGTCGAGCTCGGCGCCCTGCGCCAACGCGGTCTCGTAGTCCTCGTCTCCGAGCGACCCGCGCAGCCGGTAGCCCAGCTCGGCGAGCGCGGTCTCGTCCTCACCGAAGATGCGGTGCCCGGCACTCGTCGCCAACACCGAGCCGGTCAGTACGGCGGCTTCGTACGTCCGGTCGAGGCGGGTGAGCAGTGCGGCGATCGAGCGCAGCATCGTCCATTGCGTCGACCACATCCCGGCTCTTCGCCAGTGGTCGATCAGCTGCGAGTACTGCTCGGCAGCGACGAGAGGATCGCCGAACCGCGCTTCGATCGACGCCCCCGATGTCCCAGCGACGCCGGCGACGAACGATGCACCTGTTTGCTCAGCCAGCTCGACCGCTCTGGCGAATCGCACTCGCGCCCGCTCGACGTCCACGCCGAGCTCCGCCTCCGCGGCGCAGTACCACGCGTAGGCCGCGTTCGGTGTGCAGCTGTCACCGACCTCCGCAAGCAGTGCCGACCCCAGCTCGGAGGCGGCGCCGTCGCCGCCGTACCCCAGGGCGAGGAGTTCCGTTGCCCTGGGCATCAGGGCCTCCACCGGGTCGGAGGCGGACGCCGCCGCCCGTCGGTACCACGCCGCGGCCGCGGTCAGCCGACCGTCGAAGAGGGCGTGGTTGCCACACACCATGCCCACGACGGTTGGGATCTCGTCGGCGAGGTCGGCCAGTCGAACGGCGCGCGCCGCGCGGACACCTGCCTCGGTCACGTCGCCGGACATCCACGCGGCGTAGGAGGCCGCCGCCCACACCTGCGGGGCCAACGGGCTGAGGTCCGCGCCATCGGCTGCGACGACGCGTTCGGACCACGAGGCGACCTCGGGGCGCAGGCGGAGCACCGCGTAGTGGACCAGGGCAACGACCAGTCTCCCGGCGAGCTCGACGTCGCCGCGGTCGAGGAGCCAGCAGAAGGCGATCCGCAGCTCCGGCATCGCGGCGTCGATCTCTGAGATCGCGCGCTCGGACTCCAGCAGTCGACGCTCGGGTCGTTCGATCCAGTCGACGTGGTACCGAGCGTGGCTGGCGGAGGCCTCGTGGGCACGGCCCTCGGCCACGAGACGCCTGGCGCCAAACGCTCGCAGCGTCTCGAGCATGGCGAACTTTCGGCCGGGTGCCCTGAAGACGAGCGACCGTTCTGCCAGTTGATCGAGCAGAGAAGCCGTCCGGAGAGCGCCGAGGCCGCAGGCCGCCGCCGCGCCTTCGACCGTGAAGGGACCGGCGAAAACGGACAGGTCGGCGAACGTTCGTTGCAGCTCCACGTCGAGCAGCTCGTAGGACCACGACACCGCCGCAGCCAACGAAGCATGGCGGGTCGCCGTGCGTGTGCCGGCCGAGAGGAGCTCGAAGCGGCGATCCAGCCCGGTGGCGACCTCGTCGACGTTGAGCGTGCGCAAGCGCGCCGCCGCCAGCTCGATCGCCAGCGGCAGCCCGTCGAGACGACGGACGATCTCGGCGATGGTTGCCCGTTCGGCGATGTCGCCGTCGAACTTCGGCATCACGGCGCGGGCCCGCTCCACGAACAACTTGACGGCCGGCCCATCGTCGTCGCACGTCGGCAGTGGCGGCACCTCGTACACCTGCTCACCGGACACCCGCAGCCGCTCCCGGCTCGTCGCGATGACCGACGCCTGTCGGCACGTACCGAGGACCCGATCGACCAGGTCGGCGATCGGATCGAGGACGTGCTCGCAGTTGTCGAGCAACAGCACCACCTCGGTGTCCGCGAGCACCGTCGCCAGTCGTTCAGCGAGCACTTCACCGGGGCGGCGGTCGATGCTCAACGCGGCGGCGACGACGTCGACGGCGGACTCCTCGGTGGCACCCGCCAGTTCGCACATGACGACCGGGCAGTCAGGCCGCATCGCCTGCAGCCGGTTGCCGATCTCGATGAGCAGCCTGGTCTTGCCGACGCCGCCAGGGCCGATCAGCGTCAGCAGACGCCGAGCCGTGGCCAAGGACATGATGGCTTCCAACACCTCCGTGCGACCCTCCAGCGACGTGACCGGAAGCGGGACACGGCGTGCTGGTCTCCACGAGGTGCCGTCGACACCGGCGAGCAGCTCGTGCGTGCTGGGCGCTCAGGGCCGGTGACGGTGCGATGCCGAGCTCCTCGGCGAGGAGTCGACGGAAGTCGTCGTAGACCCGCAGCGCCTCCACCTGCCGACCGGCTGCGGCGAGGGCCGACATCAACAGTTCACGCGGACGCTCACGCAGCGGTTCCTCGTCGGCCAACGCCGCAAGCTCGGCGACGAGACCGTCGGTCACCCCGGCAGCGAGCCGGCGCTGCGCTCGGATCTCCGCTGCCCGGACCCGCAGTTCAGCCAGGGCCAGCGCCTCCGCCCGTCCGGAGTCGACGTCACCGAGTTCGGGTAGCGCGGGTCCCTGCCAGCGCTCGAGAATCGCATCGATCGTCGCCAGCGCGTCGACATCGTCGACGTCCAGGGCGCGGTGAACCGCATCGGCGAGTCGGTCGGCGTCGACGTCGAGTCGCGACCGTGAGATGCAATAGCCCTCGGGCGTCGATTCGATGAGCCCGGCCGGCAGGCCGCGACGAAGCCGGGATACATGGGTCTGCAACGCTCCGAACGGGTCCCGCGGCGGCCGGCCGGGCCACAGCGCATCGATCGCCATGTCCGCTGACACCGCCCGGCCACGATGGAGCACGAGCAACGCCAGCAATCGTCGCTGCAACGAGCCGTCCGGCGTCACGTCGCCTCCCGCGCCGTCGGTCGCTCGGATCGGCCCGAGGACCTCGACAACGAGCCGGTTCTCGCCATTCATCGCGATCAACGGTATGGGTTCGCCCCATCCCGATCTTCATCCTGTGGTCGAACACCGAGTGCGGGTCGTCGCCTCGGTGGCGGCGTGGAGCCAGGTGTGGTCCGGGTTGATCGGCCGATCGTCGTCAAGCCTCGGGGTGCATCGCCGCGTGCAGCCTCGCGGGTGACAGTGGCTGGCGGGTCAGCTCGACGCCGAATGGTGCCAGGGCGTCGTACACGGCGTTGATCACTGCCGACCTCGATCAGTCCTGCACCCTCGTGCACAGCTCTTCGGCCTGCGACGACGGTTCGTAGTTCACCGCCCGGCGTCCAACAGCAGCGGTCGACTCCTCCGCACGTCCGCTCGCACCCACGTACTCCGGGTGTCGCTCCCGCCGGGCGGAGCGGCCGTCAGAAGGCCGGCTCGATGAGGTCGATCCGGAGCGGCCGACCGGCGATGATGTCGGCCGGCATCGACGGGTAGGCGAGGTGCATTCGTCCCAGTCCGACGAGATCCGTCATCCCCGTTCGCACGGCTGCCTGGGCGACGTTTGGCAACCATTGCTGCAGATAGCTGTAGGCGGACCCGACGTAGACGAGTTCGGGAACGGCTGCCTTCAGCGCTGCCGTGACGCGCAGGTGGCGGGCGACGCCCACCAACGGGTCTTCGGGTGGCTCGTAGTCGTTGGCATCGAGTCGACGAGCGGGCCGTTGGAAGTGTCGAGCACAGTACGGACTCGACCCGGTCACCGAGACGAGGCCGACAGCGAGATCTCGAAGCATGCCCAACAGGTCGATCGGCTCGCTGAGATCGATGTGATGACCCGACTCGTCCGTTCCGAACCAGTACCGGTGTGGCCCCGTGGTGATCGGCGTGCCGCGCCCGTCGGCGTCACGGATGTGGGTCACCGTGTCGAAGGCGCTGAGACGCAAGGCGAGTGTCAGCTCGGGTCGTCGCCCACGCACCCCGGCGACGATCGTCCGCAGGAAGCGCGTCCGGTTCTCCAGCGATCCACCGAAGTCGCCGTCGCGCTCGTAGGCGCCGAGCAACTCGTGATGGAGGTACCCGTGGCAGGCCTTGAGATCGACGAAGTCGAAGCCGGCTTCATGGGCGTTCACGGCGGCCTCGACGAAGTCGTCGGCGAGCTCGTACAGCTCGTCGTCGGTGAGCAGCGGATGGTCCGGCGGCGGCCCAACCGTGGTGTCGAGGTGCGGGTGGCGGCGTACCGCCACCGGCGCTGCATTCCCGGACGGCGCAGGGTGGCTCATCCGGCCGGAGTGCGTGAGCTGCAGCCCGACAACCAGATCGGTGACGTCGCCGTGGACGCGTTCGTGCTCCGCGACCAGCCCCCCGCGAAGTTTCGAGAGATCGCTGACCGTGGCGTCGGCGACCATCAGTTGCGATGGCGTGCTGCGGCCGTCTGGGCGCACCGCCGCTGACTCGGCCCAGATCAACTTGGCACCGCCGGCGCCCATCCGCCGCCACCGTTCACGCGTCGGGTCCGTCGGGCGACCGTCGAGGTCGGCATCCCAGCCTTCCAGAGGAAGGACGCAGAATCGGTTGCCGGCGGTCAACCCGGAGAAGCCGACAGGCTGTGAGAGCGGTGCTGATCGGCCGTGCTCGACGACGGCGTCGAATGGCAGGGCGGCGCCGACCCGTTCGGCGTAGGCGAGGAACTCGCCATCGTCCACAAGTTCGGAGAGGGGACGGATGCCAGACACGCTCGAGTCTCAGGTCACGCGGATGAGCTCGCCAACGCAGCGGTCAGCTCTGCGATCGAGACCCCCCGGAACGTCTCGATCATCGGAACGATGATAGAGGTTCGGAGAGTTTCGGCCCTCCTGACGGCGACGCGGCCTCTGAGTCCGCCACGACCGATGGGTGTGTAGGGGACGGAATCGTCCCCAGAACACCCATCGGTCGCTTTCAGAAGGTTCGGAACGCCGGACCCCGCGCAGACCTCTCCGCTCGACGCCTAACCTGGCGGTCGTGCCGGTGAGCGCGGGGGAGGTCCGATTCAGTGGCGAGACCGGGATCGCCCTGACCGCAGGCGGGCTGACGGCGATCTTTCTCCCCGGCGTCGGCATGACCGGCGTGTCGCTGCGGTTTGATGGACGCGAGTACCTCGCCCTCCCAGGGGGTGTCGCCCAGTTGCGGGCGGGTGGGACGTCCGGGCTCCCGTTGCTCGCTCCGTGGGCGAACCGGTTGGCGACTCGCCACTATCGCGCCGCGGGTGTCGATGTCGACCTCGAGGGTCTACCGCTCGGCACGGATGACAACGGCCTGCCGATCCACGGCCTGCTCGTCGGTGCGCCCGGTTGGAACGTGGACCGAGTCGATGTCCGTGGGAAGACGGCGCGCCTCCGCGCCTCGAATCATGTCGACGCGCCGGCGTTCCCCTTTCCGCATCGGATCGAGGTCGCCGTGAGTGCACGCGACGGTGAGCTCGACGTCGAGACCACCGTCGTCCCCACGGCGTAAACGACGGGTACCGATCGCCTTCGGATGGCACCCCTACCTCCGGTTGCCCGAGGTTCCTCGGAGCCAATGGTTGCTCGACCTGCCGGCACGACGGCACGCCGTGCTCGATTCGTTCGGCATCCCCACCGGCGACGACGCGGCCGAGCCGGCGGAGCGTGCCCCGCTGGGACGCCGGACGTTCGACGACCTCTACGTTCTCGGTCGGCAACGACGCCTCTCCTTCGCGGCCGAGGATGGCCCCGCCATCGAGCTGCGGTGTGACTCGGCCTATCCCTACGCCCAGGTCTGGGTGCCCCGCGGCAAGACCTATGGAGCGCTCGAACCGATGGCCGCCCCGACCAACGCCCTGGCCACCGGCTCGTCACCGATGGTCGCCCCGGGCGACTCGTTCGCGGCGCGGTTCGTGCTCGCGCTCACGTGAGCTCGTCACGCCGCTCGTTGGCGATGATCCGTCCAGCCGCTTCGATCAACGCGAGGTGGGAGAACGCCTGCGGGAAGTTGCCGAGGTGATAGCCGGTCTCGACGTCGAACTCCTCGGCGTACAGGCCGAGGGGAGACGCGATGCGCAGCAGCTTCTCCATCAGGTCGCGGGCCCGCACTCGCTCTCCGACGATGGCCAGCGCCGACACGAGCCAGAACGAGCAGATCAGGAACGTGCCCTCCTTACCCGACAGCCCGTCGTCGGTCTCGTCGGTGCGATAGCGCAGCACGAAACCGTTCTCGGTGAGGTCGTCGGCGATCGCCAGCACGCTGTTGTGCGCCCGCTCTTCGTCGCCGGGAAAGAAGCCAAGGATCGGGGCCAGCAACGTGGAGGCGTCCAACGCGTCGGTCTCGTAGTGCTGACGCAGCACACCGCGGTCGCTGACTCCGAGCTTTTCGATGTCGGCGCGAATCTCGTCGGCGATCGCAGCCCACTTCACGTTCAGGTCGCCGGCCCCGCGGAGGTGGGCGAGCTTGGCGGCGCGATCGAGCGCCACCCAGCACATCAGCTTCGACGACACGTAGTGCTGGGGCTTGCCGCGAGCCTCCCAGATGCCTTGATCGGGCTCGCGCCAGATGCTTGACGCACACTCGGCCTGGGCCTGGATGAGTGGCCAGAGTCGGCGAGGCAGCCGTTGGCTGCGCCGCGTGTGCAGCAGGAACGAGTCGAGGGCCGCGCCAAAGACGTCGTTCTGGCGCTGATCGAAGGCGCCGTTGCCGACGCGCACCGGGCTGGCTCCGGCGTAGCCGCTGAGGTGGGGCAACGTCGATTCCGTCAGATCTCGCCGGCCGTCGATCCCGTACATGATCTGCAGGCCGCCATCCTCGTTGACTTCGAGATCGGCGACGTACTGCATGAACTCGTCGGCCTCCCAGTCGAGGTTGAGCCAGTGCAGCGCCCGCAGCGTGAACGTGGAATCACGCAACCACGTGTACCGGTAGTCCCAGTTCCGTTCGCCGCCGGGGGTCTCCGGCAACGAGGTCGTGAGGGCGGCAACCGTCGCTCCTGTGGGCATGTACGTGAGGCCCTTGATCGTCAAGGCTGAGCGTTGAATCGGATCGCGCCAGCGATGGTCGGGGATCCGCGCCCGGTCGAGCCAGTTCCGCCAGAACGCCACTGTCGTCTCGACGCGCCGGACCGCGTCGTCGACGTCTTCGGGCGACGCCAGTCCTTCGGCCCACGAGAGCGAACAGAAGACCCGGTCACCCACGCGGAGCGTGCGCCGGGCACGGACCCGCCCGGCTTCGACACCGAGCGCCATGTCCGTGTGGAGGCGGAGTGTCTGGGTCGGCCCGGTGGCGTCGGCCGTGTGGGCAGATCCATCCACGAGGGTCCAGCTGGCCGGGATGTCGCCGTATTCGAAGACCGGCTCGCACACGAGGTCGATCTCCACCTCGCCGTCGATGCACTCCGCAGTGCGAACGAGGACGTGCTCCGCGTCGTCGTCCGCCGGGGGTCGAGTGTGCGGAGTCACCGAATCGGGCCCGCTGGTCGGAGTGATGGTCAAGGCGTCGCGGACGACCATCCACCCCGATGGCGTCTTCCACGTGGTCATCAGCACGTTGGACCCGGCTTCGTACACCCGTTGCGTCGGCATGTTGATGCCGTACGGACCGAATCGGAACGTTCCCGCCTCGCGGTCGAGCAGGCTGCCGAACACGCTCGCCGAATCGAACCGCGGCACGCACAACCAGTCGATCCCCCCATCGGGAGCCACCAGCGCTCCGGTGTGGCAGTCGGACAGGAATCCGTAGTCGGCGATCGGCGTGAACGGCGACTGCATCGCTGCGCTCTGACCTGCTTTGCTGTTCATGGCACCCCCTGATCGGACCTGCACCATGATTGTCCTCGCGGATCGGTCCGTCCGCATCACCCGAACCGGATGATGACCCCCCGGCGGCCGAGCGTGACGATGAGTGCCAGCCGGTCGCGGCCACTGCTGCGGCTACGACTCGTTGGTGGGAGACTGTGGCGATGATTGAACGTCTGAGCCCGATGGAGGCGATCATGTGGCGCGTCGGCCAGGACGCCACCCTGCGGATGACCGTCGGCGCGCTCATCCTGCTCGATCGGCCACCGACCACAAAGGCACTGGAAGAACGCCTGGCCCTGGTGGCGGACCGCGTCCCCCGGTTGCGCAAGCGCCCCGACGATCCGACGGCGATGCGGACCCGCCCGGCGTGGGTCGACGATCCGGATCCCGTGCCGGCCAACCACTTCCGATCGCTCTCGGTCGCTGAACCGGGGTCGCTGCGGCAGGCGCTCGACCTCATCGCATTGCTCGAGTCGATCCCGTTCGACCCCGAGCGATCGCCGTGGGACGTGACGCTGATCGAGGGGCTCGAGAACGGTCGGGGCGCCCTCTATCTGCGCGCCCACCACGCGCTCACCGATGGCCTCGGAGGTGTCCGGCTGCTCGGGCAGCTGCTCGATGACCACGAGTGGCCGAGCGACGCCCCGACAACGACCGAGGAGGAGGTGTGGCCGATCGAACGGGAACCGTCGGTGGACGTCGATCGGAAGCCGGGAACGGTGACGATCACCATCGACGCCCCTCGAGTGGTGCGTCGGTTCCTGGACGGTGTCAATGCGGCGCGTGACGTGGATCTTGTCGACTCAGCGGTGCGCGGGATCCAACGAGCCCTCGATGTCGCCAACTCGGTGTCCCGCCAGATGATGGTGACCGGAGGCCCGCTGTCGTCACGGCCGGCGGCGCGTTCATTGCTCAGCCACTTCGAGGTGTTCTCCGTCGACGGGGCGCGGGCCGCGTCACTGGCGCTCGGCGGTAGCCGCAACGATCTGCTGGTGGCGGCGGCGGCCAATGGGCTGGGGCGATACCACGACAAGCTCGGGCAGCCGACGACCGAACTCCGCCTGGCCACGCCGACGAGCCGGCGCGGCGAGCACGAGACCGGCGGCAACTGGTTCGCACCAGCTCGTCTCGAGGTTCCGACGTCGGTCGCCCGGCCGGGACCACAGTTCGGTGTCGTGGTGGAGCGGCTGGCCCAAGCCCGCCGAGAGCCCGCGCTGCAGGTCGCGTCGACGCTGGCGGCGACGCTCGGGCGCCTGCCGACACGGCTGCTCCTCCCGGCGCTGCACGCCCAAGCCGACTCCGTCGACTTCGCCGCAACTGCGCTCCCGGGGTTCCGCGGGACACGCAACATTTGCGGGTCGCTCATCGAAGCGAGCTATCCGCTCGGCCCCCGGCTGGGTTGCCCCATGAACATCACGGCGTTCGGCAACGACAGCCGCCTCGATGTGGGCATCGCCCTCGACTCGGTCGCCATCGCCGAGCCCGAACTGCTGATCGAGTGCCTGCACGAGGCGTTCGACGGCTACCTCGCCACGGCTGCCAGTCCCACTCCAAAGAGATCGGGCTGACCGGAACGTGTCCCGGGGCCAGCGCGGACGTCGTCGACGCGAACGCCATGGACTGCTGGACTCGCTGATCGGCGGAGCGACAGAGATCGTCCAGTCCGTCGCCAACGAGGTCGCCCCCGGAGTGGTCGGCGCCCTCGATGTCGACGAGGTCGTCCAGCGGGTCGACGTCCAGGCCATCGTCGACAAGGTCGACATCGAAGGGGTCGTCGACAAGGTCGATGTGCAGGCGATCGTCGACAAGGTCGACGTGCAGGCGATCGTCGACAAGGTCGACATTCAAGCCGTCATGGAGCAGGTCGACCTCCAAGTGCTGCTCGCCCGCCTCGACCTCAACGAGTTGCTCGACAAGCTCGACATCGATCTCGTCCTGGAGCGGATGGACATCAACCGTGTCCTGGCCCGGGTCGACATCGACGCCGTGCTGGCCACGGCCAACCTCGATGAGTTGGTCGCGCGGATCGATCTCCAAGCCGTTGTCGACCGGCTCGATCTGGATCAGATCATGGCCAAGGTGGACCTCAATGCAGTCGTCCAACGGGTCGACCTCGACGCCCTTGTGGAACAGACCGAGCTCGGCACGCTGATGGCTCGATCCGGTTCGGCGGTGATGGGCCAGGTCATCGACGTCGTCCGTAGCCAAGGGGTCGGTCTCGACTCGTTCGTGCATCGCTGGGTCTTCCGAATCCTGCGCCGACATGTGTCGGCTCAGCCGGGCGGGCCACCGCTGCTGCTCCAGCGAACGGAGGCTGAAGCGTGACGGCCGTGGGCGTCAACGATGCACGGATCGATGTCGGCCGCAGCACGGGACTGGAGGGGCACTACGCGGGAATCGTGACCCGCTTCGCCGCGTTCGTCGTCGATGTCCTGACGATCTCTGTCCTCTTCTCCCTCGGCGGGCAAGTCGTCGAGTACGTGCTGACGGTGTTGCTTCGCGATCCGGTTCGGCTCTCCGAGGCGCCTGTCGTGTCGAAGGTCGCCCTCGTCGTGTGGGTGTTCTTCTACTTCGCCTATCCGCTGGCGGCTTCCGGTCGCACCTTCGGCATGGCGGCGTTCGGCGTTCGGGCGGTGCGGGCTGACGGCGGCGACCTCGGCGGGTGGCATGCAGTACTCCGCGTCCTCGCGTTGCCGCTGAGCTTCCTGCTCCTCGGGTTCGGCTTCCTGCTGATCGTGTTCCGCCGGGACCGACGCGCTCTCCACGACCTCATCGCCGGCAGTGCTGTCGTCTACTCCTGGGATGCGCGGGCGGCGCGGCTGCGGTTCCTGGCCAGACGCTGACGACCTACCACGCTGGCTCCGCCGTCGCCTCGCTCACGGGTTGGCCGTGTCGGGGGCGACCGGCGCGTCGGGAAACAGTGCCGGCTCGACGATCTCGCGGACCGATTCCGGCAGGCTGAGGTCGCCGCCCGTGTGGGCGGTGCTGAACTCGCGCTCAGCACGGCCACGTCCGATCATCGAGCGGAGCCAACGCATCATCGTCGTGAATCGATCGCCGAACCCGGTGAGGAAGGCGAGGTGGACGAAGAACCACACCACCCAACCGGGGAACCCGCTGAGGCGTACTTTGCGCACACTGGCGATGGCCCGGAACCGGCCGATCGTGGCGACGCTGCCCAGGTCGCGGTACTTGAAGGGGACGCCGGACTTTCCGTTCTGCCGGCGCCGGATCGTGTTCGCTGCGTGCAACCCGCCCTGCATGGCGACCTCGGCAACCCCGGGCAGCTTGCCGAGGGCGGCCATGTCACCGATGGCGAAGACCTCGGGGTGCCCGGGAACGGTGAGGTCGGGCAGCACCTCGATCCGGCCGGCGCGGTCGACCTCCGCCCCGCTGGCTTCAGCCAGTTTGGCGGCCAATGGGGACGCCTGGACGCCGGCGGCCCAGATCGCCGTGTGAGTGTCGATCCGCGACTTGCTGCCGTCGGCGCTCGCCACGTCGACGCCGAAGGCGTCGACACCCACGACCCGGGCGCCCATCCGCAGCTCCACGCCGATGCGCTCCAGTTCTTTCGTTGCCTTGCCGGACAGCCGGTCGCCGAACGTGGCCAGCGGCTCTTTGCCGCCATCGAGCAGGAGCACTCGCACCGAGGCGGGATCGAACGTGCGGAACTCGCCCTTGAGGCAGCGGACCGCCAGCTCGCGCACCTGCCCGGCCAACTCGACCCCGGTCGGGCCGGCGCCGATGATGACGACGGTCAGCCACTTGTCCCGCTCGGCGGGGTCGTCCTCGACGGCCGCCATCTCGAAGGCGCCGAAGATCCGCCGGCGCAGCTCGAGGGCGTCGTCGATCGTCTTCATTCCGGGTGCGTAGCGGGCGAGCTCGTCGTGCCCGAAGTACGACTGAGTCACCCCGGCGGCGACGATCAGGCTGTCATACGGGATCTCGAAGTTCCGGAGGTGGGCGGCGGTGGTGGCATGGACGATCCGGCGCTCGAGATCGAAGCCGGTGACCTCGGCCAGCTCGACCCGGACGTTCTTGTAGCGCCGCACGACGTGCCTGATCGCCGGGGCGATCTGCCCCGGCGAGAGCATCCCGGTGGCCACCTGGTACAGCAGCGGCTGAAACAGGTGGTGGTTGCGTCGATCGACCACGGTGACGTCGACGGGCGCATGGGCGAGATGGCGGATCGCCAGCAGCCCACCGAAACCGGCACCGACGACGACCACCCTGTGTCGTGCCGCCTCCTCGGCCATGGCTACAGGCCCGGGCTGGAGTGCATGATGCCGCCGTCGGCGAAGACGGTCGTCGCCGTGAGGTAGCTGGCGCCGTCACCGGCGAGGAACGCCACCACGCTGCCGATCTCGTGCGGTTCGGCCATCCGCCCGAGGGGGATGGCGGCGTCGAGCGTCGCCATCTTCGCCGGGTCGTTCATCGTCGAGACGTTGATCGGGGTGGCGACGGCTCCCGGACCGACTCCGACGACGGTGACGCCGTGGGGACCGAGTTCGACGCCGGCCGTGCGGGTCAGCATCCGCATGCCGCCCTTGGAGAGGCAGTAGGCGGTGTTGCCGGGCATCGGCCAGTCCTCGTGCACCGACGTGATGTTGATGATCCGTCCGCCGTCTCCCTGGGCGATCATCTGTTTGGCGGCCAGCTGCGTTCCGAAGAAGGCGCTCTTGAGGTTGATCTCCATCACCTTCTCGTACTGCGCCTCGGTGGTGTCGAGGATCGACGTGCGCGTCTCGACGCCGGCGTTGTTGACCATGATGTCGAGGCGGCCGAAGGCATCGACCGCCGACTTGACGAGCTTTCGAGATCTTCGAACTTGCTGACGTCGGCGTCGACGCCGATCGACTGGTCACCCAACGCCGCCACCTTCTTCTCGAGGTCCTCGGTGGCCTGCTCGTTGGCGACGTAGTCGATCACGATGTTGGCCCCGGCCTCGGCGAGCGCCAGCACGACCGCCTTGCCGATGCCGCTGTTGCCGCCGGTGACGATGGCGACCTTGCCCGTGAGTGTTGTCATGATGTTTCTCCGTTTCCAATCAGATCGTGTGTTGGGGTGATGCTCATCCGAGACGCTCGAGGAGGTGCTCGCCGACCCGGATGCCGTTGGCCATCGCCGTGAGGGCAGGGTTCACGGCGCCGATGCTGGGGAAGAAGCTGGTGTCGACGACGTAGAGGTTGTCGACCTCGTGGGCCTTGCAGTTCGGATCGAGCACGGACGTGGCCGGGTCGGCACCGAACCGGCAGGTGCCGGCCTGGTGGGCGCATCCGGCGATCGGGATGTTCATCTTCATGTAGAAGTTCTTGCCAAGGACGTGGTGTTCGGCCATCCCGATGTGATTGAGGATCTTCTTCAGCTCGTGGTAGAGGCCGGCGGCCTCGTCGTCGTTGTTCGAGGTGTACGCCAGGTGGACGTTGGCGTCGGCGTCGATGGTCACCCGGTTGTCGGGGTCGGGGAGGTCCTCGGTCGTCAGCCAGAAGTCGACGGCGTGCTCGGCCACCTCGTCGAGGCTCCAGTGCGGAGCCAGCATCGTCAGCTTGGGCTCCTCGCCCTTCATCGCCCAGCCGTTGGACTTGCCGACCATCTGAATGTTGCCGAGCGGCCCGCCGTCGTCGAGAGCCCTCGAGGTAGAAGTCGTTGAGGCCGAGGGTCTTCTGGAACACGGTGTCGTTGCGCTCCTTGGACAGCGCCACCACGGCCTTCGAGTTGTGGTACATGTAGTTGCGCCCGACCTGGTCGGAGCCATTGGCCAGGCCGTTGGGATGTTGATCGTTGGCCGACTGCAAGAGCAACTTGGCGCTGTTCGACGCTCCGGCCGCGACCACCACGATGTCGGCGGTGTAGGTCTCCTGCGCACCTCCGCGCGCAACGACGACCCCGGTCACGCTCCCACCGGCAGGATCGGTCTCCAGCTTGACCACCTCGGCCTCGACGAGCAGGGTCACGTTCGGGGCCATCAGCAGCGGACGCACGGCGATCGTCTCGGCGTCGGACTTGGCGTGGACCATGCACGGATAGCCGTCGCACCACGTGCAGCGGATGCACGTGCTGCGAGGGCGGTCGGCTTCGTCGAGGAGGATCCCGCACGGCGCCGAGAACGGGTGGTAGCCGGCGGCGGCCAGGTTGTCGGTGATCTCCTGGATGCGCGGTTCGTGCGAGACGGCCGGCCACGGGTACTGCTTCGACCAGTGACCCTCGGTGGGGTCGTCGCCGTGGTTGCCGTGGACCTGATACAGCCACTCCGCCTTGGTGTACCAGGGCTCGAAGTCGTCGTAGCTCAGGGGCCAGGCCGGCGAGATGCCGTCGGCGTGCTTGAGCTCACCGAAGTCCTGGGGGCGCAGCCGGTAGAGGGCGGCGCCGTACAGCTTCGTCGCCCCGCCGACGAAGTAGTGGACCTGCGGCTGGAACGCCTTGCCGTCGGCGTCGTACCAGGTGTCGGGCGAGATGTACTTGCCGTCGAGGAACACCGACTTGGAGTCCCAGTTCTCGGTCTCGCGGGGGAGGAAGTTGCCACGTTCGAGCAGCAGAATCCGCTTTCCGGACGGGGCCAGGGTGTGGGCGAGGGTGCCGCCTCCAGCTCCGGTTCCGATGACGATGACGTCGTAGTGGTCGGGCATGGCTCGCTCCTCGGCATGGTCGGCTGGCTCGGTCCAGGTTCGAGGGTACGGAGACCGCCGGGGCAGGTCATCGTCCAGATGGGGTGATCCGCAGCCGACCGGTGATCGGAAGGGCCAGGACGCCCATCAACACGGCGAGCAGCGGCAGTGATCCGGAAGAGCGAGGGCAGGGAGATCGCTTCTTGGAGGGCGCCGCCGCCGAAGGCGGCGAGCCCGTAGCCGATCTGGTAGGCGGCGATCAGCCACCCGGCGGCCAGCTCGACCATGCCGGGGAACGACGACTCGCCGTACCCGATCGTCATCGGGAAGAAGCCGGAGCAGGCGAGACCGGCGAAGGCGAACACGGCGATCCCAAGGCCTGTGCTGTCCGCAGCAGGAGCGATGAGCAAGGCCACGGCGATCGCCCAGGGCAGCACGACGTAGATCCGGGTCGAGCCGACGCGATCCGACACGAGGGCGATGACGAGCCGCCCTGCGGTGACCGCCGCCCAGAAGGCGGCGAGCGCATACGTCGCCGAGGTGGCTGCAGCGCCATCGTCGACGAGCAGGGTGGTGCCCCAGTTCCCGAACATCGTCTCGGCCGCTCCGTAGAAGACGAGGGCGACGGCGAAGAGCCAGAAGCGACGCGGGATCGGTGGCCGCGCTTGGCCACCGGCGGCGGGCCGTTCGGCGACGAGCGGCTGGCCGAGCGTCACGACCAGCACGACAGCCAGGCCGATTGCGGTGAGCAGCGGCAGGTACCACCACTCGCCGATGTCGAGGAACACGGCGATGAGCAATGGCGAGAGCGCGGTGCCCAACCCGAGCAGCACGTTCAGGGCGGTCAACGCAACCTCCCGCCGTTGCGGCTGGAACGCCCCGGCGTAGGTGCTGATCGCTCCCAGGGTCAGTCCGAACCCGAGACCGAGACTGCCGGTGACCACCAGCAGCATCGGGAAGGCGATGTCGTCAGAGCGCACGCTGTTGCTGATGACCAGCAGGGTCATCGCCACCAGGTCGGCGGCCAGTCCAACGAGCAGGACGTGCTTGAGACCGATGCGTCCGGCCAGCGACGGCAGCGCCAGCGAACCGGCGATGGCCAGGATCACCTGCGGCAGGAAGAGCAGCCCGTACTGGCTGGCCGACAGGTCGTAGCCGTCGGCACTGGTGAGGATCGTGGCGGCAGCCGGCACGGCGACGAGACTGAGTCCCTGGAACAGTCCCGCCGCGTAGACGGCGACGATCTCCGACCGGCGTGGTCCCGTCGTATTCACGCGACTCCTCTCGAGGTGGCCCGTCGGGCCGCACCTGACATATACGCCGGGACCACCCGCTCGTCGTCATCCGATGTGGTTGAACGCGCGCGAATCATCCACTTCGGTTGATGCCGCCCGGCGCGCCGTCGTCTCCAATCGTTGGAGCACGGCCTCGTCGCCCCACAAGCGAGGCCGTGCCCACCGCGGAGGGGAGACAACAGTGACCGACACCGCAGCATTGCAGGGCCCGATTCGCACGACGATTCCCGCCCGTCTCGATCGCCTCGGTTGGTCACCGTTCCACACCCGCATGGTCGCCGGGCTCGGCGCGGCGTGGATCCTCGACGGCTTGCAGATCACGATCGCCAGCTCGGTCACCGGCGTGCTGACCGAGCCCTCGACGCTCGACATGACCTCGACCGAGGTCGGTCTGATCGCGTCGGTCTATCTCATCGGCCAGTTGATCGGCGCGCTGGTGTTCGGACGGATGTCGGACCAGCTCGGGCGCAAGCGGCTGTTGGTCTTCACCTTGCTCCTCTACTTGCTCGGCACCGGATTGGCGGCCTTCGTCACCGGCCATCACACCGGCTGGTTGGTGTTCTTCTACGCCACCCGCTTGATCGCCGGGATGGGCATCGGTGGGCAGTATGCGGCGATCAACTCGGCGATCGACGAGATGATGCCGTCGAAGTATCGGGGGCGGGTCGACATCTGGATCAACGGCTCGTACTGGGCCGGGGCGATCCTCGGTTCGTTCGCCTCGCTGATCTTCCTCAACGCCTTCGCCGAGAACGTCGGCTGGCGCCTGGCGTTCCTGATGGGCCCCGTGCTGGCGCTGGTGGTCATCGTCGTGGCCCGCACCCTGCCGGAGAGCCCGCGGTGGCTGCTCACCCACGGCCGCGTCGACGAGGCCGAGGCTGAGCTGGCGAAGATCGAGGCCGCCCAAGGCCGGCCACTCGAGCCGGTGAGTGACGATCTGGCGATCGAGCTGGTGCCCGAGACGCAGTACGGCTACCTGCGGTTCGTGCGGCTGGTGTTTCACACGTATCCGAAGCGGGCGATCCTCGGCGCGACGTTGATGGTGACCCAGTCGTTCCTGTACAACGCCATCTTCTTCACCTACGCCCTCGTGCTCACCCAGTTCTACGACGTCAGCGCCACCAGGGTGCCGCTGTACGGCCTGGCGTTCTCCGTGGGCAACCTCGCCGGTCCGCTCGCCCTGGGCCGGCTCTTCGACACCGTGGGCCGCAGGAAGATGATCTCGGGGACCTACCTGCTGTCCGGGATCCTGCTCGCCGTCAGCGCCTTCCTGTTCGAAGCCGACGTGCTGAACGCGACGACCCAGACGCTCATGTGGATCGTCATCTTCTTCTTCGCCTCCGCCGGGGCGAGCGCCGCCTACCTCACGGTGAGCGAGACCTGGCCGATCGAGATCCGTTCGGAGGCGATCGCCGTGTTCTTCGCCATCGGCACGATCGCCGGCGCCCTCGGCCCGGCGTTCTACGGCGCCCTCATCGGCGACGGCACCGACCGGACCGGCCTGTTCATCGGCTACCTCGTCGGGGCGGGGATCATGATCGTCGGCGGCGTCGTCGAGTGGCTGATCGGGATCAACGCCGAAGGCAAATCGCTGGAGAGCGTGACGAAGCCGCTCACCGCCATCGATGCCACGCCGGCAACGGCGTGACCATCAAGGCGCGGGCACCCAGGCGCTGGAACTCGCGGGCGGGCTGACGGGATGACCCGTTGGGAGACCACGATCGCCCAGGCAGAGAGTCGCGGTAGCTTCCGCCGATGAGCGATACTTCCGAGCCGGTGCCGGTGCCGGTGCCGCTCGGTGAGACTCGTGGGTTCTGGATCCTGATGGGGTACGCGCTACTGCTCGGGCTCCTCGGCGCGGTCGCCGGGCTGGTGTTCCTGGGCGTGACCGGAGCTGGGAACAACTGGTACGACGTTTCTGATCCGGGCTGGTTCGGCGGCCAATGGTGGTGGGTCGCAGTCACGGCAGGCGCCGGCGTCGTGGTCGGATTGTTGCGCTCCGTGACGAAGCTCCCCGCGAGGATCCCCGGGCTGATCGCCGACATCGAGGGCGCGCACGTCGACACGCGGCTCGTCCCCGGGATCGTGGCGGTCTCAGCCGTGTCACTGATCGGCGGCGCCAGCCTCGGACCCGAGCAAGCACTTGGCGCGATGGGCGGAGGTGCCGGAACGTGGATGGCCCGGCGGAACGGCCTCGACGAGGAAGACGGTGACGCCAACGTCCTCAACGGCTTCGCTGGCGCCTATGGCGGGTTGTTCTCGAGCACCACGATCGTGGTGATGCTGATACTCGAGGTTGCCCGTCCAGGCGGCCAGAAGTTCGCCAAGGCGCTCGTCGGCGGGATCATTGCTTCGAGTGTCTCGTTCGGGATCTACTTCGTGATCGTTGGCGCGGTCTTCCTCGATGCCTACGCGGTGCCGTCGTACGAGTTCGAAGACTGGCAACTACTGGCCGCGATTCCGTTGGGCCTGCTCGCCGCGGTCGTCGCGACAGTGTTGGTCGTGACGACCGCGGGGTTGACCCGCTTGTTCAATCGGTTGCCGATTCCCAGCATCGCGATGCCGGCGTTGGGAGGCGCCGTGTTCGGCGTCATCGGAGTCGCCTTGCCGCTGACCCTGTTCACCGGTAGCGCGCAACTCAAGAGCGTCTTGCAGGATGCAGGGACCCTCGGCCTCGGTCTGCTGGTGGCGATCTTGTTTGCGAAGATCCTCGCCTTCGCGGTGAGTGTCGGGAGCGGCTTCATCGGTGGGCCGATCTTCCCCGCATTGTTCATCGGGGGAACGACAGGGATTGCTGTGCATGAGGCGTTTTCCAGCGTGCCCCTGGGACTGGCGTTCAGTTGCTTGTTCGCCGCCGTCGCCGGAGCTCTTGTGGCGGCACCGTTCGCGATGGCCTTGACGGGAGCGTTCATGACCCAGGTCGGTGCGCTGCAAACCGCACCGATCCTGATCGCCGTCGTCACGTCGTTCCTCGCCATGGAGGGCGTCAAGTACCTGCTGGCCAGCCGCATGAAGGCGCAGCCCACCGGAGCGCAAGCCCAGTAGTGACGCTCGCTGCCGTCGCCGCGCTACTCCTGCTCGATCAGGCGGTTCATCCGATCCGGACGATGTCCGGAGATGGACGTGGACGGTACGGTCGCAGTAGCAGCGTCAAGTCGCTGCAGGATCCTGGAGAAGAGACCGATGACGTTGCACGCTCGTGAGTCCGTCCGTTCCGTCGCTCGACGACTCTGTCTACTCCAGCAAGGACATCTCCAAGGCGGCACCGAAGTATCGGTTCCCGAGCGACGAATGGCGTCCCGAGGACGCCTTCGCCGTCGTGTCCGATGAACTGATGCTCGACGGCAACGCCCGCCAGAACCTGGCGACGTTCTGTCAGACGTGGGAGGAACCAGAGGTCCACCGGCTGATGGACCTGGCCATCGACAAGAACATGATCGACAAGGACGAGTACCCGCAGACCGCGGAGATCGAGCGTCGTTGCGTCCACATGCTCGCCGACCTCTGGAACGCCCCGGAGTCGGCGAACACGGTCGGAGCGTCGGCGATCGGCTCGTCGGAGGCGTGCATGTTGGGCGGCATGGCGGCGAAGTGGCGCTGGCGGGCGAAGCGGACAGCGGCCGGTCTGCCCACCGATCGTCCGAACATGGTGTGTGGACCGGTCCAGGTCGTGTGGCACAAGTTCGCCAAGTACTGGGACATCGAGATGCGCGAGGTACCGATGTCACCGGGCCACTATGCGATGGACGTCGACGACATGCTGCAACGCGTCGACGAGAACACGATCATGGTCGTGCCCACGTTCGGCGTGACCTACACGGGGGCTTACGAGCTGGTCAAGCCGCTCGCCGATGCGCTCGACACGTTGCAGGCCGACACCGGCCTCGACGTCGACATCCACGTCGACGGGGCGAGTGGTGCGTTCTTGGCACCGTTCTGCGCGCCCGACATCGAGTGGGACTTCCGGCTGCCGCGGGTCAAGTCGATCAGCACGTCGGGGCACAAGTTCGGGTTGGCGCCGCTGGGCGTTGGATGGGTCGTCTGGCGCGACCTCGCCGAGTTGCCCGACGATCTGATCTTCCACGTTTCGTACCTCGGTGGCGACATGCCGGTGTTCCAGATCAACTTCTCCCGCCCGGCGGGTCAGATCGCCGCTCAGTACTACGACTTCGTCCGGCTCGGCCGCGAGGGCTACCGCCGGATCCACATGGCGTCCTATGACACGGGTCGCTACCTCGCCGACGAGATCGTCAAGCTCGGGCCGTTCGAGCTGATCTGTGCCAGCGACCCGAACGAGGGCATTCCTGCCGTGGCATGGAAGCTGGTCGACGGGGCCGACCCTGGCTACACGCTCTACGACCTCGCCGACCGCCTGCGGATCCGCGGCTGGCAGGTCCCGGCGTATCCACTGACCGGCTCGGTGTCGGACGTCGCCGTGCAACGCATCCTCGTCCGCCAGGGGGTCAGCCGCGACCTGGCGACGATCCTGCTCGACGATCTGCGCAACGCCGTCGAGCACTTCACCAAGCACCCCGTCACCGTGTCGATGACGTCCGAGGAGGCCTCCGGCTTCAGCCACCTCTGACCCCCCATCTGGGGAAGATCCGTGTCAATGCACGATCTGGGGAACGTGCGTGTCAGGGCCTGATTCACAACTTCCCCAGAAGCTGGGCGTGGCCGTTTCATCCCGGTTGGATGACGACAGCACGACGATCGGATGGTTGGGTGGCTGTGGCACCAACCTGGGTGCCGAGCTGCAGATCGAAGGGTGAGCGATGGGCGCCATGATCGAAGGGCTGGCCGGGTCGATCGTCGCGGTGAACCCGGTGCCCTGGGCGCGGGCTCAGATGGCCTTCACGCTCGCCTTCCACATCATCCTCGTGCCGCTCGGAGTGTCGTGGGCGTTCATGGCGCTGATCGCCAACTACCGGGGCATCAAGCGTGGCGATGCCGACGCGCTGCACCTGGCGCAGCGCTGGTCGAAGTACATGGCGGTGACGTTCGCCGTCGGTGCCGTCACGGGCACGGTGCTGTCGTTCGAGTTCGGGTTGCTGTGGCCCAGGTTCATGGGCCAATGGGGCGAGGCCTTCGGTGTTCCGTTTGCGTTCGAAGGGATCTTCTTCTTCACCGAGGCGATCTTCATCTCGATCTACATCTACGGGTGGCGACGACTCTCGCCGTGGGCGCATTTCTGGACCGGGGTACCGGTCGTGCTCACCGGCATCCTCGGCAGCGTCTCGGTGGTGGCCGCCAACGCCTGGATGAACTCCCCAGAGGGTTTCACCCTCAACAGCGCCGGCGAGGTGGTCGACGTCGATCCGTGGGGAGTGATCTTCAACGACGCGATGCCGCTGATGGCCGCCCACATGGTGATCGCCGCCTACGTGGTCGGTGGGTTCCTCGTCGCCTCCGTCTACGCCGTGGGGATGCTGCGCGGACGCCGCGACCGCTACCACCGTCTCGGGTTCCTGATCCCGTTCAGCGTCGCGGCAGTCGCCATCCCACTGCAGATGGCCGTCGGCGACTCGCTGGCCCGCTGGGTGTACACCAACCAGCCGACCAAGTTCGCCGCGATCGAGCTCGTTCCGGTGACGCGGAGCGACGTTCCCGAGACGTTGCTCGGGCGGCTCAACGCGGACGGCGAGGTCACCGGCGGAATACGGATCCCCGGGCTGGCATCGTGGCTGTCCGACCCGAGCGACGGCACGGCCACGGTGGTCCAAGGGCTCGACATCCCACCGGGATCGCAGGAGACCGAGGTGCTACCGGAGGACCGGCCGACGATCTCGCAGATCAACACCATCCACCTTGCTTGGGACGTGATGGTCGGGCTCGGGACACTGCTGTTCCTGCTCTCGGCGTGGTACTGGTTGTGTTGGATCTTCCGCAGGGACATGCCCAAGAGCAAGCTGTTCTTACGCATCGCGTCGTGCGCCGGCGTCGCGGCGATCGTCTGCATGGAGGCCGGCTGGGTGGTCAGCGAAGTCGGCCGCCAGCCGTGGATCGTCTACAACCTGATGAGGGTCGAGGACGCCGCCACCGGCAACACCGGGGTGTGGATCACGTTCGTGCTCGTCGCTGCCCTGTACACCGGACTCGGGATCACCACCATCTTGATCCTCCGCAACATGAGCAAGCGGTTCCGCGAACGCGGCTTGGCCGAGCACGAGGTGCCCTACGGCCCACGGGAGCCACTTGACGAGGAGCCTGCGCACGAGGAGGTTCCGGTCTGATGGCCGAGACCATCGCCGTCCTGTTGTTCGCCGGTGTCACCGCCTACGCCATCTTCGGGGGTGCCGACTTCGGCGCCGGGTTCTGGGATCTCGTCGCCGGTGGCCCCGCAGCAGGGGAGCGGCCGCGGGAGGTGATCGACCACTCGATCGGCCCGGTGTGGGAGGCCAATCATGTCTGGTTGATCTTCGTCTTCGTCGTGCTGTGGACGGGGTTCTCCGAGGCCTTCGCATCGATCACCCTCACGCTGTTCGTGCCGTTGACGCTCGCCGCCTTCGGGATCGTGCTGCGCGGATCGAGCTTCGCCTTCCGCAAGACGGTGTTCCGCACCCGCGACCGACGCAACTTCGGCGCCGCGTTCGCCCTCTCCTCAGTGCTCGTCCCCTACTGCTTCGGCGCCGTGGCCGGCGCCATCGCCTCGGGCCGGGTTCCCGCCGGCGGGGTCGCCGGCGATCCGTGGGACAGCTGGGTCAACCCGACGTCGGTGCTCGGCGGTGTCATGGCGGTCGTCGTCGGCGCCTACCTCGCCGCCGTGTACCTGGTGTGGGATGCCCGCCGGTTGGGCGACCCGTCGATGGTCGAGTACTTCCGCCAGCGGGCCATCGGTGCGGCCGTCGTCGCCGGTGTGGTCGCTCTCGTTGGCATCTTCGTGCTGCGCGACGACGCCCCCTACCTGTTCGACGAGCTGACCAGCAAGGCCCTTCCGCTGGTCATCATCTCAGCGCTCTGTGGCACGGCGTCACTCGTCCTGCTGATCCGCGACGCCCACCACTTGGCGCGCTTGTTGGCGATCGGCGCGGTGGCCAGCATCGTGATCGGCTGGGGCGTGGCGCAGTGGCCGTACATCCTGCCCGAGAGTCTCGAGGTGGTCGATGCTGCGGCGCCATCGGGCACACTCAACGCCCTGCTCGTCGCGGCGATCTGCGCAGCGGTCATCGTCGTGCCCGGATTCATTCTGCTGTACACCCTCGACCAGAAGAGCTTGCTCCCTGACGAGGGCGTCGACTGACGCCAAATCGTGCTCCAGCTGCGCGCCTACGTACCTCCCGAGGCAGCCGAGTCGGTCCAGCAGCAGCTCGCTGCAGTGGCCGGGGTGCGGCATGTCATGGTCGGCGGACGTACCGCGGGGAACCTCACCCAGATCACGGGTGAGCTCGATGTCGAGGTCGCCGATGACGTGCTGGAGTTGCTGCGCGAGCGCGACCTCGCCGCCGATGACTTCGTCCTCTGGCGCACTTCGAGCATCGAACCGCTCGGCTGGAGACGGCGACGGACCGCGCCCGGGCGTGACTCGGCGGTGTGGGCGGAGGTCACCGGTCGGGCGGCAGAACATGCCCGAACCGCACTGCTGTACCTCCTCTTCATGGCTGCTGCCGGCGTCGTGGCCGGCGTCGGCGTGCTCGACGGTTCGTCGATTCTGGTGGTCGGGGCGATGGCCTTGAGCCCCGACTTGCTCCCCATCTCGGCGGCCGCCGTCGGGCTCGTCGAGCGGCGCTGGGCACTCGCTGCACGCGCCGTGTTCACGTTGTTCCTCGGCCTTGGAATGGCCGCTCTGACCGCGGCGGCAACGACCGGAGTGCTGCGCGCGGTTGGGCGGATCGACGATGACCTGGTGTTGGATGACAGCCTTCTCGGGTCGTCGCTGACGCACATCGGTCCGGGCGCCGTTCTCGTCGCTCTGGCCGCCGGGATGGCGGGGATGCTCGCCTACGAGACGGCGGGCAGCGAGGCAGTTGGAGTGGCCATCTCGGTGACGACCATCCCCGCCGCGGCGTACATCGGGTGCGCCGTTGGGCTCAGCAACGCCGACGGGGGTCGCGGCGCGCTCGAGGTGTTGGCGACGAACGTGGTGTGCATCGTGGCCGGCAGCACGCTGACGCTGTTGGTCCAGCGTCGTTGGCGGCGGTCGGCCGACTCGACCCGCCACGCGGCTTCGTGATCAGGACGGCCGTTGCTCCAGCGCCAACGCTTCTTCGTAGGCATGCTCGATGTCGCCGCCGTCGGTCTCAGCGACGATCGCCTCGATGGCGCCCTGCAACAGTCGCTTCGATCTGTGTCGCCGATTGATCGAGCGCCACGACCACCAACGCGGCTTGCCCCGATTCCAACAGGTCGCTCATCTGCAGCAGTTGGCCCTTCGGAGACGTTGTGCCAGAAGAAGCCGACGATGCCTCCAACACCGGCCCATGACTTGTCCTGAGTTGCGACGTCGCTCAGCGGCTCGATCGCCAGCGGAGTGGCGACGACCGCCAGGCGCCCCGGCGACGAGCGCGCCGCCCCAGGCGGGACTGGCCGCCGTCGTGTCGTGGTGGTCGAGGTGCAACTTGCCGTCGAGCCCCTTTCACGAGGACGGCGACGGAGAGGTGATCGAATCGTTGGCTGGCGGTCGGTTCCTGCCACAGTCCGCAGGTCGGCGACGGCGGCGCTCTTTGCTCCATAGGTCGCTACACCGAGGACGATGGGTCGATCAGCCAACGCGCTGCTCCTCTGCAGGTTCTGTGAGGTGAGCGTCGATCCGAGTGGAACAGCGGTAATGGGCTGCCGCCCTCCTACGGCCGTGTCCGCTGCATCACCAACGTACGAAGGACGAAGCCGCCGGACATCGCCCCGTGTGGGTGAAATCCTCAGGTGTGCTGGTCGTGTCGGTGCCGCGCCGCGTTGCGGCCGCCCGGTTAGTTTCATGCCACCGTTACCCCGCCGAAGTGGGCACCGAGACCGAACCGTCATGAGCATCGTCCTTGCCGCCTTCATCGTCGTCGTCGCCGTCGCCATCGGAATCGCGGCGATGCTCCTGGTGCGTCGCACGGCCCCGGACGGCAGCTACTTCCACGACGGAGATCGCGCCGCGGGAGTGTTCGGCGTGTTGGCGACGGGGTTTGCCGTGCTGCTTGGGGTTCGTGGTCTTCCTGGCGTTCACCAGCTACGACGCGGCTCGCGCCGGCGCCGAATCTGAAGCCCTCACCGTGGCGCAGCAGGTCGAGACGGCACAGTTCTTCGCGCCGTCGGCCGCCTCCGAGTTGACCGCTGAGCTCGTGTGCTATGCCCGCTCGGTCGCCGGTGTGCAGTGGGAACGGATGGAGTCCGGGTCGCTCGGCGAGCAGATCAATCCGTGGGGGGCCGAGCTGTTCCGAACGCTGCGAAACGTCGACCCGCAGACGCCGACCGAGCAGTCCGCCTTCGACCTGTGGCTCGGCCAGACGTTGGACCGAGAGGAAGCCCGCAGCGATCGCATCCACGGTGCGGTCGGCGTGATCCCGACGCCGCTGTGGGTGGTGCTGTTCTTCAGTGCCGGTCTGATCTTCGTGTTCATGCTGTTCTTCGCCGACAGTGGGGAACGGGCGCTCGTCCAGGCGCTGCTCATCGGCACGGTGGTGGCGGTGATCACGGCCATGCTGTTGCTGCTCCAGTACCTCGACAACCCGTTTCACGACGGCCTCGGCGGTCTGCGCCCGGTGGCCATGGAGCGAACGTTGGAGATCATCGATCAGGAGCTGTCGGTCGCCGGTCAGGCCACCACTCCACCCTGTGACGCCGATGGCATCGCGCTGTAGGCCGGTTGTATGGACTGGCTGACCTCCCAGCCGGTCGGCGTCCTCGTCGCCGGGTGCCTGGCGATCGCCCTGCTGATCGCCTTCGGTGCGCGGCTGGTCGCCCGGGCGATCGTGCCGATGGACGAGTACGACGACGTGCAGCGCGTCGGGGCGCCGATGATGCCAGCCCTCGGCGCGGCCTTCGGGGTGTTGATCGGGCTCACGCTCGCCAGCGAGGCGGGTTACCTGAAGTCGGCCCAGGACATCGTCGCCGACGAGGCGGCGGCGGCATCGCGTTTGGCGTGGGCGGCGACCAGCCCGGGCGTCAGCACCGCGCCGATCCACCGCGCCCTCGGCGACTATCTCGAAGCCACACGAGCGAACGAGTGGCGTGACGATGGCGCCGAGGGCGGCGACCGCGCCGTCGCCGACTCGATCGCCACCATGGAACGAGTCGTGCGGGCCGAGGCGGCCCGCCCCGAGTTGGGCACGCCGACCAGCACCGAGCTGTTGGTCGCCTTGGACGCCGTCACGAGTGGTCGCCGAGACCGAGTGGCCGCCGCCTCACGCGAGATCCCGCTGCTCTATGTCATCACCCTCGTTGTCGGCGGAGTGGCGTTGATTGCCAACGCCGGGGTGCTCGGGGTGCGCAGCACCGTCCGCACCACCCTGCTGGTCACCGGCCTCGCCGTGGTCGTCGGCCTCAGCATGGCGCTGCTCCTGTCGCTGAGCGCGCCGTGGCGCGGGCCGCTCGTGGTCAGTGGAGGTCCGATCGAGGACGTCGCCAGCCAGCTGCGGACCGGGTTCTTCGAGTAGTTCCGGGGTCGGGTCCGGCGTTCGCTACTCGGCATTCGCTCGGGCATCAGTCGATCGATCCCACTACGTTCAGGATGTGGCCACGGGGTTCGGTACTACCTCGACGTTCCTCGGCGGCGTCGGACGAGCAACGCCAGCGCTGCCGTTCGACCTCGCGGACTCCAAGCTCCATCCTCCGACGAGCCGGCCGGGAATCGTGGCCAGAGCGGACCTGGTCGAGCGTCTCACCGCGCAGGCACGATGCCAGTGATCTCCGTCGTCGCTCCACCCGGGTACGGCAAGACGACGTTGCTGGCCCAGTGGGCCGAGCGCACGCCGGTGAGAGTGGGCTGGGTCTCTGCAGATGTCGAGGACAACGACCCCACCGTCCTGCTGACCTACATCGCCGTCGCCCTACATCGCCTCGAGGGAATCGATCCGGCGGTGTTCCGATCGATCACGTCGCCGGGAGCCGACATCAAGGGCCCCCGGCGCCTCGCGGAGGCGATGGCCGCGATGGACGAGCCGGTCTCCCTGGTCCTCGATCATCTCGAGGCGGTGACGAACCGCGAGAGTCTCGACGCCATCGCCGCCCTGGCCCTCGGGCTGCCGGCGGGATCGCAGATCGCCATCGGCTCGCGGGACGTCTTGCCGCTTCCAGCCGCGCGCCTGCGTTCGCAAGGAGGCCTGGTGGAGATCGGGGTCGACGACCTGTCGATGGGACACCCCGAGGCGACTTCGCTGTTGAGCGCGGCAGGCGCCGAGCTCTCCGAAGCGGACGTCGCCGAGCTCGTGCAGCGCACCGAGGGGTGGCCGGTCGGCCTGTACCTCGCCGCCCTGGCGATCAAGGCGGGAGGCCGGTCGGCCGAGATCGGCGCGACGTTCACGGGCGACGACCGGTTCATGGGTGACTACCTGCGTTCGGAATTTCTCGATCGGCTGTCACGGGCCGACGTCCTGTTCCTCACCCGCACGTCGATCCTCGACCGCCTGTGCGGTCCGCTGTGTGACGCGGTCACCGGTGGAAAGCGATCGGCCAACGTCCTGGAGCGGTTGGAGAGCCGCAATCTGCTGGTGGTGCCGCTCGACCGCCGGCGGGAGTGGTTCCGCTATCACCAGCTGTTCCGCGACCTGCTGTCGTCGGAGCTGCGGCGACGCGAGCCGGCCAACGTCGCCGAGTTGCACCTCCGGGCGGCGACCTGGTGCGAGGACAATGGCCAGCCGGAGGCGGCCATCGCCCACGCTCAGGCGGCGGGCGATGCGGATCGGGTCGCCCGCCTCGTGTTGCAGCAGGCCAATCCGGTCTGGGCGAGCGGGCGCGGCGCCACCGTGATGCGCTGGATGGAGTGGTTCGAGGCCAACGGTCTGCTCGAACGCTTCCCGGCCATTGCCGTGCACGGGGCCCTGATGTACGCCTTGGCCGGACGCCCGGCCGCCACGGAGCAATGGGCGGCGGCCGCCGAGCGGACCTCGACGACGGGGACGCTCGCCGACGGCAACACGATCGAGGGCACATTGGCGTACCTGCGCGCCCTCTTGTGTCGCGATGGAGTTGAGGTGATGCGGCGGGATGCGCAAGAGGGCTGGGACGAACTTGCCCCGGAGAGTCCGTACCGAACCACGATGCTCCTTGTCGACGCCCTCTCCCACCTCCTCGACGGCGATCTCGACCGAGCGGATGCCCTCCTCGCTCGTGCCGCTGCCGCCGCCGCTCGGGTGGGCAATCTTCCGTCACTCTCCGTCCTGCTTGCCGAGCGAGGCATCGTGGCGATCGAGCGCGAGGACTGGACCGCGGCCACCGCGTTCGCCGAGGAGGCATTGGCGATCGTCCGTGACGGTCAGTTCGACGACTATTGGACGAGTGCCCTGGTGTACGCCTGGGCAGCACGAGTTGTCGCTGCATCGCGGTGATGCTGCACAGGGCCGACAGTTCGTCGCGATGGCCGCCCGTTTGCGACCGCTGCTGACCTATGCGCTGCCCATCGTGTCGGTCCAGGCGCTGCTCGAGATGGCCCACGCGTACCTCGCGATGGCCGATTCGAGCGGTGCCCGCGCCGTCCTGCGCCAGGTCGACGACATCTTCCAGCAACGTCCCGCCCTCGGGGTCCTCCCCCAGCGGGCGTCCGAGTTGCGGACGATGGTCGACTCCGTGCGGACCGGTGCATTCGGGGCGTCAGCATTGACCGCCGCCGAGCTTCGGTTGCTGCCGCTCCTGCCGACCCACCTGTCGTTCCGCGAGATCGGCGAGCGCCTGTACGTCTCCCGCCACACGGTGAAGACCCAGGCGATCTCGATCTACCGCAAGCTCGGCGTCACCTCACGCAGTGAGACGATCACCCGGATGCAGGAGCTCGGCTTGTTCGAGCAGGTCTGACGACGGGAGGGTGCCTGGCTGTCAGACGACGAAAGGCTTGGATGGGGTGGCTCATGCCGCCGGCGATGCCGGCTTGGTCGAAAGAGAGCTGTCCGCCGTGGGCGTTGATCTGGATATCGGGTCAGGCTTGATCTGTTCGAAGGAGCACGTTGATCTCGTCGATGGCAGTCTGTTGCTGGGCCATCAGTGCCTGGAGTTGTCCGACGTTGAGCCGTGTTTCGTGGGCGGCGGACGATTGTTGTGCGGCAGCCCGTTTCTTTGACGGTGTGAGGAAGAGGTTGGCGAGGTAACCGGTGAACGTGCCGAAGATGCCGACGCCGATGATGATGATCAGCGAGCCAACTATCCGTCCGTTGTTGGTGACGGGGTAGCGGTCGCCGTAGCCGACGGTTGAGATGGTGACGATGTTGTACCAGAGGGCGTCGGAGGCCGTGGTGATGTTGGCCCCGGGTGCGTCCTGTTCGATGTGGAGGATCTCGAGACTGCCGAACTCGAGTACCAAGATGCCCATCAGGAGCAGCGTGAGAAGGGCGCTCCCGGCACGGTCGTGGAGCAGGCTGCGGCCGACGTTCTTGATTCCGTAGACACGAAGGAGACCGAACACGCGCACGACGCGGAAGACGCGCAGGACCTTCACCTGTTGGAACGGCAGGCTGGCGAGGAGGTCTGCCCAGCCGAACCTGCGGAAGAAGTACTGGGCCTTCGACTCGGCGGTGAACAACCGATAGGTGAAGTCGGCGAGGAAGATGGCGCTGAGGATCGCGTTCATGAAGAAGAGAACGGTGTCGAGGCCGTCGTCGTCGATCGCGTAGAGCAGCACGAGGTTGAAGATCGACAGGATCGACAGGATCCCGATGAAGATCTCGTACCCGGTGTTCTTGAGTTCTCTGCGGTGTGCCACAGCTTCAGGCATGCCCGTCCTCCCGGTTGTTCGCACGTCGATGGACCGATCTGATGTCGTCGATGGCATCGGTCGGACACATCCTGATTCAACGCGACCAACGTCGCACTGACTCGATACAGATCTGTCGGTTCGGAACGCCGTGCCCAGTGGTCCCGGCGCAGGGGTCGGGGTGCCTCGGCCGATCGCGGTCAGGTCACATCGTCCGCGGTGGGTGATGCGGAAGGCGTCTCGCCACCTGACAATGGGGGTGATCGCCGATGGGATGGAGCGTGTGCCGATCACCTGGGCCGGCGCCGGACTGATGGCGTGGCTGTTGCTCGGGCTCTCCTCGCGGGTGGCGGTGATGCTCGGCGCGATCCGCATCGTTTCCGGTCCGACGGTCACATTTGGGTGTCCGCTCCGGCCACGTCGGGAGAAGGTGTGATACCACTTCTATCGTGCCCGGTTGTCCGCTCTGCTCGCCGGACACCCCACCCGCCGGGGCCGTTGCGCGGCGCGGCGGGCAGGGCTGGAGCCGTCGCCTGGACGGCTGGCGGTGCTGATCTCGGTCATCGCTCTCGGCATCCTCGCATCGCTCGACCCGATACGTCCTGTGGTGTTCGTGCTGGTGCTGCGCACCCAACTCGTGAACGCCTTCGCCTTCCTCGCCGGCTGGACGCTGGCACTGTCGTTGTTGTTCGTCATCGTCCTTGTCCCGCTCGCAGGCGACATCTCGACAGGTCCCGACCACCGGCACCGGACCGCCGCGTCGGTCGCCGAGATCGCGGTCGGGGCGGCGCTGCTCATCGTCGCGGCAGGCCGGTGGCGTCGCCGCCACGACGACAGCGGTCGTAGCGGATACCCGCTGGCGGTACTCCGACGGCTCGACCACCTCGACGTCCGCCGAGCGGCTCTCATCGGCGTGTTGATCCAGCCGCGGGCGCTGACGGTCGCGGCCGCCGTCGTCATCGCCCGTGACCGATCTGGGGTGCTCAGCCTGCTGATCGGCTTCGCGGTGTTTGCGATCGTCTCGACAGCCGCCCTGCTCGGCATCTTGACCTACCACTTGTGGAGTCCAGAGAGCGCCAAGCTGCGGTTGACCGATGTGGTCTCGACGCTCGAGCGGCAGGGCCCGCTCATCTTCACCGTGCTGTGCGGCGCCGGGGGCGGCTATCTCGTCGTCGACGGCGTGAGGGACCTCTTGCTCTGATCCTGGGGGTGCTGAGGATGCCGACGAGGCGGATGCATGATCACGTCACCGCAAGCTGGACGGTGTCCGGCTCGTGCTCGGACGCCGAGGCGATGATGACCGCGCCAAGCAGTGCCGTGGCGAGAGCGCCGATCGCCACGACTGCGTGCCACGCGGGGGTCTTGTCGAGGCGTTCCTGCAGGACGAGCGCCCCGAGCAGGACGCTGACGACGGGGTTGACGACCGAGACGGTGGCCACGGATGTGACAAGCCTTCCGGTCGTCAGGGAAACCTGCTGGAAGTAGAAGCCGGTGAGCCCGGCTCCGGCCATGACCCACAGCTGCCAGCCGCCGAGCAGGTCTCCGAGCCCGTCGGCGTGCCACGCCTCGACCACGGGCTTCATCAGTGTTGCCGAGAGGCCGTAGAGCGTGCCGGCCGTCGCGCCGAACACGGCGGCCTTGGTCCCCAGGCCGCCGTGCCCGCCGAGGATCAGGAGCGCGATGCAGCTGGCAGCGATCACCAGCAGTGCGGAGATCCAGTCCGACGTTGGCGCGTTGTCGACGCCGGCCGCCGGGTCGCCGACGATGGCGAACACAGCGAGCCCGACGACGATGGTGGCCGCGCCGGCGACGTGACGGCGCGTGATCGTCTGATTGGTCAGCAGGTAGCCGAGCGGCAGAGCCCACACGATCGAGGTCACGAGCAACGGCTGGATGATCGCCACGCGGCCGCGGTCAAGTGCAGCAGCCTGCAGCGCCACGCCGAGAACCTGCGCCGCCAGGCCGAGCAACCAGACGCCGTTCGTCAGCAGCCCGACGAGCCCGCGGGTATCACCGGGTCCGACACCAGCATCCATCGAGGCGCGCTGCCACAGGGTCGCTGCAAGAGCAAACGAGAAGGCGGCGAACGAGTGCGAGGACCGCTGCAACCGCACTCACCAGGACGAGACCCTACGTGAGCGGCAAGCGCAGTCTCATGGATCCGTCCTCTCCGCTTGGCAAACTGTGTCGGCGACGTAGTCCTGTAGTCCTGCGCTGGCCGGTCGGCAGTCGCGCCAACGTCGTCGCAGCCGCCAAGGATCACAGGAGAAGCGGCACCACGGTCCGCACCGAATCGGACGTCGCACATTTTCGCGGGCCACAGGACGGGCAGGCCGCACAGCGTCGTGACTACTGTCGCCCCGGGCGTCGCCGTGTACGTCCGGAACAGGGGAGGCGATGTCCGATCAGGTGCCCTGGCAGCAGTTGATGCCGCCGCAGCCGGCCGACTTCCAGATGCCGTTCTGGTACTCGTCGTTGCAGTCGTTCTGGCTCTACTACCCGGCCCGCCGGGAGCTCGTCGAGGCGCTGCTCCCGGATCTGCCGGCGTCGCACGGGGTGCGTCTCGCCGAGTTCACCGAACTCGACGACCGGGCACTCGTCTCGCTCGACTTCCAGGCCTACACGTCGGGAGGTAGCAACTTCCTGGCCTTCACTCACGAGGTCGAGTTCAACGCCTACGTGTATCCGGAGAGTCGGCTGCCGGCGGTGCCGTTGATGTCGTGGCAGGACTACCTGCGCGGGCGCGACCAGACCAAGACGATCGGCGGCTTTCGGTTGCACGTACCGTGCGACAACCCGATCGCCGTGGAAGCGGGCGAGCAGAACTTCGGTGAACCGAAGTGGCTGGCCTCGTTCCAATACGACATCCCGTCGCCGAACGCCCCGGATGTCCAGACGTGGCGCTACGGCGTCTACGAGCCGTGTCCCCCCGGGTCGCAGCCGCCGGACGACTCGATGATCTATGAGATCCGCGCCGATCTCGGCAACACCGCGCCGGTGATCTCCAACCTGTCGCCGCTGATCGAGTACGGAACGCGCGCGATCAACGGCCGCGAGATGCTGGCGGCGAACTACTGGAACTTCTTCGGCTCGTTCGCCACCTACTTCTTCGACGACGACGCAGCGCGCAAGGTCAACCTGCGCCTCGGCCCGTCAATCGACAAGCACCGGCTGCGCCAGGACATCCAGACGCTGATCGGCACGACCCCGCCGATCGCCGCCCAGACGTTCGCGTCGGCGCCGGTGTCGAGCGAGGCCCAGGCCTGGCTCGAGTACCCCGACGATTGATGTCCAGTCCACTCGACGACTTCGTCGCCGTGTCGGCCGCGCTGACCGGCTACAGCGCAGCCGAGTTGCACGGCACGGGGATGGCCCAGACGTACCTGGCCCACGTCACGGCGATCGTCGGTGAGGCGTTTGCGGCGCGCTTGTGGGAGGTCGGCCACGACGTGGTGCACCGTGCCGGCCACGATCTCGAGACGGAGGTCGGCCTGCGCCTGCTCGACGATCCGAACTTCGGGCCGGTCGCCCGCAACCTGATCGTGTTGTGGTACACCGGCCAGTGGGTCCAGCTGCCCCGCGAGTGGCGTCAACGCCACGGCGCCAACCCCAACGACGTCGACGTCATCCTGTCCGCCGACTCGTACACCGAGGGTCTGGTCTGGAACGCCATCGGCGCCCATCCGCAGGGCGCCAAGGCACCCGGCTTCGCGACGTGGGTCGCACCGCCGACGCGGAGCGACGCGTGACCCCGCTGTCATGTGACGTCGTGATCGTCGGCGCCGGGATCGCCGGCGCGATCCTCGCTCGCCGGCTCGCTCAGGAGGGTGTCGATGTCGTCGTGCTCGAGGCGGGCGAGGCGGTCGGGCTGACCTGGGAGGACTACCAGGCGAACATCAGCCAGTTTCTCGCCGCCCCGGCGAAAGTGCCCAACGCGGCGTGGCCGAACAGCCCGGCGGCGCCGTCGCCGAGCGTCCTCGACATCAGGCCGATCGCACCCAACGGTCCCCCGGGAACTGCTGGCTACTTCGTCCAGACCGGCCCGATCCCCTTCGCCAGCGACTACCAACGCAGCCGCGGCGGGACGACGTTGCATTGGTACGGCCACTGCATCCGCATGCTTCCCGTCGATTTCGAGATGCACTCCGCCTACGGCGTCGGTGTCGATTGGCCGCTCGGCTACGACGAGCTGTCGCCGTGGTACGACGAAGCCGAGCGAGAGATCGGAGTCGCCGCCGACGTCGAGGACCAGCAGGGCATCGGCCTGCGCTTCACACCCGGCTACGTCTACCCGATGTTCAAGGTCCCGCCGTCGTACCTCGACCGCTGGCTCGGCGAGCGGCTCGACGGCACACCGGTGGCGATCGGCGACGGCAGCTACCGCACCGGCGTCGTCCCGGTCCCCGGCGGGCGCAACAGCACGCCGAACCCGGCCTACGACGGCGGCCGTGGCTACACGCCGGTCGGCGCCGTCGGCCGGCCGGAGACCGGTCTGCGCTGCGAGGGCAATGCCAGCTGCATCCCGGCTTGCCCGGCGCAGGCCAAGTACTCGGCGCTGAAGACACTGGCCGCCGCCGCCACGGCCGGTGCCCGCGTCATCCACCAAACCGTTGCCAACCGTGTCGTCGTCGGACCCAACGGCGACGTCGCGGGGATCGACTACCTCGCCTGGACCGGCAACACGTTCCCGCAAGCAACGTCCGGCACGATCACCGCGACGCGCTACGTACTCGCCGCCCACTCGGTGGAGAACGCCAAGCTGCTGCTGATGTCCGGGGCGGCCAACACCAGCGATCAGGTCGGCCGCAACTTGATGGACCACCCCTTCCTGCTCAGCTGGGGGCTCGCCGACGAACCGTTGGGCACGTTCCGCGGCCCGGGCTCGACGTCGGGAATCGAAACGCTGCGCGACGGGCCGTATCGGGCCGACCACGCCGCGTTCCGGGTCGACATCGACAACTGGGGATTCGGCATCCTCGGGGCTCCCGTCACCGATGTGACCAGCGCAGTGTTCGACGACGGCCTGCACGGCGCCGCGCTGCGCCAGCGGCTGGCCGACGTGGTGCCGCGGCAGCTGCTGCTCGGCTTCCTGCTCGAGCAGCTCCCGGATCCCGACAACCGTGTGACGATCGACGCGTCGAAGTGGACGGACCAACTCGGCTTGCCCCGGCCGATCCTGCGCTACGACATCTCCGCCTACAGCCGCGCCGGTGCGGCGGCCGCCCGGAGCTGCGCCGAGCAGTGGTTCGAGGAGGTCGGTGCCGAGGATCTCACCGACTTCGGCCCCGGCCACTCGCCGGTGATGCACCAGGACTTCGAGTGGCACGGGCGGCCGTACGCCACGATGGGTGCCGGCCATCTCTGCGGCACCCACCGGATGGGTGATGACCCGGCGACGTCCGTGGTCGACAGCGAGCAGCGCAGCTGGGATCATCGCAACCTGTTCATCGTCGGCGCCGGCAGCATGCCGACGATCGGCACGTCCAACCCGACCCTGACCCTGGCCGCCCTCGCCTGCCGGACGGCTGCCGCGATCCTCGGAGACCTCCAGTGATCACCACGCGTCGGGGGCACCGCGACGTCGCCGCGATCGCCGACCTCGATCAGTTGCGGGCTGCTCTGCAGACGGCGATCGAACTGGAGCACAGCACGATCCCGCCGTACCTGTGCGCCCTCTACTCGCTCCGTGGCGCCAGCAACGTGGAGGCCGCCGAGCTGATCGAAAGCGTCGTGATGGAGGAGATGCTGCACATGGTGCTCGCCGCCAACGTGCTCAACGCCATTGGCGGCACTCCGTCGATCGGCCGCCCCGGCTTCGTTCCGCGCTATCCGTGCACCCTGCCGCACAGTGACGGCCGGCTGGTCGTCCACCTGCGTCGCTTCTCGCCGGCGGCCGTCGACACGTTCATGCGGATCGAGCGACCGGAGCCACCGCGGGCCCGACCGCGGGTCGATCGGTACCACACGATCGGCCAGTTCTATGCCGGGATCGACGCCGGCCTGCAGCTTCTTGCCGCCGAGCAGGACTTGTTCACCGGCGACCCGGCGCGGCAGATCTCCGGCACCGGTCGGGTCTACGGCATGGCCGGCGAACCGATCGCCGTCGTCGACCTCGACAGCGCGCTGCAGGCGCTGGCCATCATCGTCGACCAGGGCGAGGGCATCGATCACACGATCCACGACGGCGACACGCCACTGGGCGGTGGCCCGATGCTCGCTCACTACTACCGCTTCGCCGAGATTGCCGCTGGTCGGCGGTTCCGGCCATCGGACACGCCGCGTACCGGGCCGACCGGACCGCCCGTGCCGGTCGACTTCGAGGCGGTGTGGCCGATGCGCACGGACCCGACGATCGACGAACTGCCGGTGCACGCTGACGTACGGGCGATGAGTGAGCAGTTCAACGTGACCTACAGCCGGCTGCTCGTCATGCTCGACCGCGGCCTCAGCGGTGAACCGGATCGGCTCGGCGATGCCGTCGGGTTGATGTGGTCGGCGCGCTGGCAGGCCGAGGCGCTGATGCGCGTGCCGATCGGCAACGGCGAGACCGCCGGACCGACGTTCCAATGGCACGACTGACCGCGAACTGGGCGGCCGACACGGCGGATTCCGGACCGGATGCCGCCCAGATCCGGAATTGGACCGCAGGCCGCCCAGAACGAGTGGGGTTAGCCGATCTCGGTGTCGGCGACGGGGAGATCGGCGGTGGTGGCGACGAGCTGATCGCGTAGACGGGAGATCGCCGCCAGCCAGAAGCCTTCGCCGGTCTCGTCGGCGAACGCCGACGCCTCGCCGAGGATGTCGAGGGCCCCGGCCACATCGCCGGCGCGGGCGAGCACGTCGGCGAGCAAGTGGAGGAAGTACGTCGTGCCGAGCTGCGAGCCGGTGGCCCGCCAATCGACGAGTCCCTGCCGGATGGCGGCCGCGGCGACCGTCGGGTCGCCATCGACTCCGTCCGCCCAGCCACGCATGATCTCGGCCCAGCCGATCCAGAACGCGAAGCCCTGCTCGGCGGAGAAGCGGCCGGCCTCTTCCGCTCGCGCCACGCACCGCGGCGACGTCACCCTGGAACTGGCGCAACCATGCGTCGAACGACAGGGCCAGCGCCAGCGTGAACGGGTGACCGAGCGACCGTGCCCCGTCGACGGCGCTGTCGCTCATCGCGTTGGCCTCGGCGGTGCGCCCCTGCAGCCACAGGGCCCAGGCGGCGTACGCCCGGCTGGTGATCCCGGCGTCGGCGACATCGTTGAGCGCCGGGCCGTGCCAGCCGCTGCCGCGCTGCTGGGCGTCGGTCGCGATGGCATGCTCCAGGGCCCGGAGTGCCTCGGCCAGATCGTCGCCGCGATACACCCGCACGCAGCCGGCGGCTCTGCTGGCGGCCACGGTGAGTGGCGGTTGTTCCGTCCTGGAAGCGAGCGCGCAGAGCCGATCGGCGACGTCGAGGGCGATGTCGTATTCGGCGCGCAGGAGGTGCATCCGGAAGATCCCGTACAGCGCCTCGAACAGTTGGGTCACGTCGCCCAGCGCGTCGCCGAGGGCGAGGGCTCGCCGATAGACGTCTTCGACCTCGGCCGATCCATAGCCACGGGTGGCCATCAACGGTGCTCCGAGGCGGACGAGGAGGTTGAGCTCCTGCTCATCGCGAGCTCGGCCCCCGGGAAGCTGGGGAATGAGTTCGAGTCCGGCGGTGAGGTGGGCGACGGCCTCTCGATCGGCGGAGCGCTCGAGGGCCCGTTGACCAGCGAGCAACCAGAACTCCAGCGCCCGCTCCGGCATCGCTGCCGAGGCGAAGTGGTGGGCGACGACCTCCGGGTTGAGTTTCGCTTCAGGCCGCCCGGCCAGCGCCTCGGCGATCACCTGATGATGGGCGACCCGGGTGCTCCGGAGCAGCGAATCGTAGGCGACGTCTTGGACAAGGGAGTGCTTGAACGCATAGGTGACCGAGTCGATGCCCCGCTGGCGTTGCAGCAGGCCGGACGCCACGAGGTGCTCGAGGCCGCGCTCGAGCCTCGCTTGCTCGCCCGGCCAGATCGCCTGCAGGAACTCGCCGGAGACTTCCCTGCCGAACGTGGCGGCGAGCTGGGCGACCTCGATCGCCGAGCCCTGCCGATCAAGGCGGGCCATCAGCAGATCACGGAGTGTCGACGGGACCGCCCGAGCCAACGCCGTGTTGACCCCGGCGGCGTCGGCCACGACGTCCAGCAGCATCTGTGTCGTCTCTTCGACGAACAGCGGGACGCCGTCGGTGCGATCGGCGATCTGGCGCTGTAGGTCGGCAGGCAACTCGCGGCCACCGCACAGCCCGGCGACGACGCGCTCCACCTCCTCCGGGCGGAGACCGCCCAGCGCCAAGGCGACGGCGCCGTCGATCGCCGGCCAGGGGAGTGGGTGATCGCTGCGGTGGGTGATCACGACGAGCAAACCGTTCGGCCGGCGACCGCTGAGCAACTCGCCCATCAGGTCGACCGTTGTCGGGTCGAACCACTGGACGTCCTCGCAGACGAGCAACGTGGGCTGCTCGTCGGCCAGCCCGAGGAGCAGGCTCATCAGCACATCGAGCGTTCTTCGGCGGCGAGCCTCCGGCCCGAGGGGCACCTGGGGGTGCTCCACGCCGCTGTCGACCTCGAGCAATTCGGCGATGACGTCGACGGCTCCCGACGGCGGATCCTGGGATCGAGCGACGATCTCCTCGATGCGCACGAGCGCATCGGCGGGAACGGCGGATTGTTCGAGCCCGGCAGCCCGGCGGAGGTGATCGATGACCGGTTGCATCGCGCTGTTGCGCAGGCGCGGCGAGCCGCGCAATCCGACGACAGCGCCACCGTCGGCCCTGACGCGCTCGCGCAGCTCGAGGACCAGTCGACTCTTGCCGATGCCCGGCTCCCCGCTGATCACCGTGACCTGCCCGGCGCCCGTGCGGGCGGCGTCCCAGCAACGCAGCAGGACGCCCATTTCTGTGTCGCGCCCGACGAACACCGTCTTGCGTCGGCCACCTGCCGCCTCGAGTCGGCTGCGGGCCGACGTCTCCCCGCGCACGACGAACAGCGACATCGGCTTGTCAACGCCACGCAACGACTGGGTGCCGAGCGAGTCGACCGTGACGAAACCATCGACCAGGGCTCGGGTACTGGCCGTGATCACCACCTGCCCGGGCTCGGCCACACTCTGCACGCGCGCCGCGATGTTGAGGGTCTCGCCGACGACGTCGGCCGGCATATTGGCCGCCCCGCCACCCATCTCGCCAACGACGACGAGCCCGGTATGGACGCCGACACGGACCGCGAGGTGATCGATGTCCAGGGCGGCGGCCAATGCCGGCATCCCGCCGATGATCCGCAATCCAGTGCGCACGGCTTGGAGGCCGTCCTCCTCGTGGGCGACGGGGAACCCGAAGTAGGCGAGGATTCCGTCCCCCTGGTAGTTGGCCACGAAGCCGTCGTGCGCTTCGATCGTGGCGACGCACAGCGAGTGGTAGCTGTGCACCACCTTGCGCAGGTCCTCGGGATCGAGGCGACCCGACAGCGGCGTCGAGCCGACGAGGTCGACGAAC
Organism: Ilumatobacteraceae bacterium; assembly: GCA_963786985.1. Lineage (GTDB taxonomy): Bacteria > Actinomycetota > Acidimicrobiia > Acidimicrobiales > Ilumatobacteraceae > Desertimonas. The sequence continues at coordinate 98,406 of CAWBBL010000020.1, forward strand.
ATCACCGTGAGATGGCGTCGTTCGCCGTCGATGCGTCGGGCGCTCCCATCAGGCGAGGCGTCGGGATCGACGAGCGACGTGCCGCACTGGTCACAGAAGCGGTGATTCGGAGCATTGCCCTTTCCACAGGCGGGGCACGACCGGACGCGCGCCACTCCGCACCACCCGCAGTATGCGGCGGCGCTGTCGACGGTCTGACCACATGCCGCGCAAAGCGCCCCGTCTCCCGGTTCCGGCACCGACGTCGAGTGTACGAAACGGACGGGCGCCAGTCGTCTATCGGTCGACCGGTCGGCAGTGTCCGGTCTGGGCGGCTTCCGGTCCGGATTGCCGGGGTTTGGCCGCCCAGATCGGACTTTGGACCGAAGGCCGCCCAGAACGAACGACGGTCAACCGGCGGTTGGGCCGAGGTCGCGTACTGCGCCGCCCAGGAACAGCGGGCCGATCTCGGGGTGGTTGAGCACCTCCGGCGCCGTTCCTTCCAGGCCCACACGACCCTGTTGGAGGACGACTCCGTAGTCGCTCATGCTCAGCGCCGATTTGGCGTTCTGTTCGATCATCAACACCGTCGTGCCCCGGTCGCGCAGCTGTTGCATCAGGCCGAAGACCTGGCTGACGAGGATCGGCGACAACCCGACGGACGGCTCGTCGATCAGCATGAGGCGGGGTTGCAACAGCATGGCCCGGCCGATCTCGAGCATCTTCTGTTCGCCGCCGCTGAGCGTGCTCACCTGGCGATCGGCCTTCGCCCGCAGGACCGGGAAGAGCTCGAAGACGATGCCCTCGATGCGCTCTCTGGTGAGGCGCTTGTTCCCCAGGCTGACGCCACCGAGCTCGAGGTTGGTGCGCACCGACAACCGCGGAAAGACGTTGCGACCTTGCGGCACGAAGCTGATGCCGCGGTGCAGCAGCTCGACCTGGCTGAGCCCGACGATGTCGTCGCCCTCGTACAAGATGCTGCCGGACCGCACCCGGACGATCCCGAAGATCGCCTTGATCGCCGTCGACTTGCCGGCCCCGTTGGGGCCGATGACCGTGGTCGAGCGCGCCGCGCCGAACGGAGAACGTCGTGCCATGCAGCACGGCCGTCGCGCCGTAACCGCCAACGACATCCTCGAGGCGCAAGATGACATCGTCGCCAGGTTCCGCGGCAGCGTCTCCGCGCACAGGGACCATCGTCTCAACCACCGAGGTACACCTCCAACACCCGTGGGTCGGCGCGGACTTCGTCTGGTGTTCCGGTCATCAGGACGCGGCCCTGTTCGAGCACGACGATGCGGTGGGCCAGTCCGAAGATGAACTCCATGTTGTGCTCGACGACGGCGAACGTCATCCCGTCGCGCCGGTTGAGGTCGCCGATCAGCTCCTTGAGATCGGCGATCATCGTTGGGTTCACACCGCCGGCGGGCTCGTCGAGGAACACCACCGCCGGGTCGGACACGAACGCCATCGCCGTGTCCAGCAGCTTCTGCTGACCGTAGCTGAGGTTGGCGGCGCGCTCGTCGGCGACTCTCCCGAGGCGGAACCGCTCGACGAGCTCATCGATCCTGCCGTCGAGGCCGAGGTCGGGTCGCCGGAACAGCCGGCGGGTCATCGTGCCGAGGTGCTCCTGGGCGGCGGTCTTCAGGTTGTCGCGCACGGTCATCGACTCGAAGACCTGCAGCTGCTGGAACGTGCGTGCCAATCCGGCCTTGGATCGTTGATGGGGTCGCCAGCTGCTGACATCGCGGCCGTGCAACTCGACACCGCCGCCGTCGGCCCGGTACTGACCGAGGATGCAGTTGAACAACGTCGTCTTGCCGCATCCGTTGGGACCGATGACGCCGAGGATCTCACCGCGCCGAACCTCGAACGAGACGTCGTCGACCGCCCGGATGCCGCCGAACGACTTGGTGACGTTGCGCACCCGGACGACGGTGTCGTCCTCGACCGCCACCCCGGCGACCTCTTCGATCATCGTTCCCGCTCCGTCGGCGTGCGCCGTGTCTGGCGCCGGGACCACCACGACGCGCGGAGTTGGTTGAACGTCCCGGCGACACCCCGCGGGGCGACGATCATCATCACCATCACGAACAGCCCGAACCACACCCGGTAGTAGTCGCCGGCGACGCGTAGCCGATCGGTGAGCACGGTGATGAACGAAACGCCGATGAACGGTCCGACAAGCGTGCCCAGGCCACCGACGACGGTGGCCAGGAAGAAGTCGAATGACTGCCCGATGTAGAAACCCCGCGGATCGACGAACTCGATCAGCCGGGCGTACAGCCCGCCGGCCATCCCGGCGAGGCCGGCGCCGATCGAGAACGCCAGCAGCGTGTAGGTGCGGATGTCGACGCCCAGGCTGGCGGCGCGGGCCGGGTTGTCGCGCAACGCCTTGAAGGCACGCCCCCACGGGCTGCGCACGATCCACCACACCAGCGCGGTCGCGATGAGCAGGAAGGCGAGGCACAAGTAGTAGTAGTTGCGGCTGTCGAAGAAGTCGATGCCGAAGATCTTGAGGTCGGTACGCAGGATGCGGATACCCCGCGAACCACCGGTGAGGCCGATCTCGTTGTTCAGCACGAGGAAAACCAGCAGGTTGAACGCCAACGTCACGAAGGCCAGCCACGGGCCCTGGACGCGCAGCGCCGGAAATCCGACGAGCACGCTGACGACCATGCAGAACACGGCGCCGATGGCGACGGCGACGAGGAACGGCAGGTTCGGCAAGGTCGCGGTGATCCCGCCGATGGTGATCTCGCGTCCGGTATCGAGCAGCACGGAGACGTAGGCGCCGATCCCCAAGAACGCTGCCTGGGCCAGGGTGATCTTGCCGGCGAAGCCGTGGACCAGGTTGGTGCCGATGCACACGATCCCGAACACGGCGAACAGGCCGAGATCGAGCAGCGTCGAGGCGGAGCGACCGACGGGGAAGACGGCGAGGAAGGCGAACGCGCCGGCCAGCGTCGTCCACTTGACGAACCCACCGGTCGTCGTCGCGGCAGGCCAGTACAAGTTGAGTCCGAGAAGGCCGACGAGGGCGATCGTCCACAGCCACAGCCCTCCGGCGAACTGCGATCGCCCGAGCGGGAGCGAGCACGACGACCGTGGTGGTCACAGCACGGCCGCTGCCGCGACGAGCCGTGACAGCTTGCCGCGCTCGACGACGGGGATGGTCGGGCCGGCCGTCGACGAGCGCCGTCGGCGGGGGACGTGGCGGTCCTCAAATGGTGCGCTCCTCGGCAATCCCGAACAAGCCCTGAGGACGCCACAGGATCACCAGGATCAGCAGGATCAGCGGGATCGCATCGCGGTAGGCGCTCGACAAGTAGTACCCCGACCAGTTCTGCGACACGCCGACGAGGAATCCTCCGAACAGGGCACCGCGAACCTGGTTGAAGCCGCCGATGATCGCCGCCGTGAAGGCCAAGAGGCCGAGGGCGATGCCGCCGTCCCACCGGACGTTGGTGGTCGGCGACACGAGCAAGGCGGCGATGACCACGAGCACGGCGTTGATCGCGAACGTGTACAGGACCATCCGCCCGACCGGGATGCCGAGGATCTTCGCCGTCGACGGGCTCTGCGCCGCCGCCTCCATCTGCCGACCCGTCGATGTCCGGCGCAGGAACAGTTGGAGGGACAGGATCACGATCGTGCTGACCACGAGGATCCCGACGTCGTCGGCGGAGATGGCGATCCCGCCCGGGCGCCACACCTCGGTGCCGAACACCGAGGGGAACTGCTCCGGCGTGGCCCCGAACTCGACGCGGAGGTACTCGCGGATCACGAGGGCCAGCCCGATGGTGGCGATCACCAGCGGGATGTCGTCGCCACCGGGCGTCAGCAGGCGATCGACGAGCGACACCTTGAAGAGGTAACCAAGGAGCACGACGGCGATCGGGATCGTGATCACGAACGCGGCGACGATGGTGATGTCGGGAATCGGTCCGAACAGCTCCGTGCCACCGACGATCGGGACCCAGTCGGGCAGACCGATCACCGGTTGGTCCTCGCCGAGGATGACCATGATCACCGCCGGGAGCACGATGAACTCGCCGTGGGCGAAGTTGATCGCCCCGGCGGTCTGCCAGAGCAAGGCAAAGCCGACAGCGGCGAGGGCGAAGATCGCTCCGGTCGCCAGACCGGAAAACGTGATCTGAATGAACGTCGACATGTGACTATCGGCGCACTCCCACCGTCACCCTGGGTGACCCACTCCCCCCGAAGCGGGCCACCCTAGCGGGCGACGTTCAGCAGCCCCGCTCGGCCAGGTTGTCGAGCGGCGGCAGCGTCTCGGTGATCTGGCCGACGCCGTCGACGACCTCGACCAGGTAGCTCTCGCGATCGATGTCGCCGTTGCCGTCGTAGCTCACGTCGAGGAGCAGACCCGGCTCTTCGGCAACGGTGAGCGTTGCGCAGTGCAACGTGTCGGAGAACTGGGAGTTGTCGAACGAGCCGATCCGCTCGGTGACCTCCTTGACGACGTAGACCGACGTGTAGCCCTTGATGCTGTTGTGGTCGGGCTGATCGGCCTCCGGATGGAACTCGGCATAGGCCGTCGTCCAATCGGCGAACACCGGTGCCGACGCGTTGAGGCCGGCGTGGGTGATCGTGCCGTCGGCGGCACCCGGCTGGGCCAGGGCGATCGTCGAGGCGGCGCTGAGCACGTCACCCCCGTACATCGGCTTCTCCAGCGCCTGCGCCTGGACCTCGTCGAGGAACGCCGCCGTCTCGATCTCGGTCATGAACGCGAAGATCGCGTCGGCGCCGCCGCCGGCGAGCTGGGAGACCTCGGCGGAGAGGTCGGTCTGGTCGGGCTGCACCTGGATGTCGAGCTGGATCTCGATGCCGGCCTCGTCGAATGCTTCGCCGTACGCTTCGCGGCCACCGGCGCCGAACTCGTCGTTCTTGTAGATGAAGTCGACCGACGTGATGCCCTGGTCGACGATGAAGCTGATGAACTTGTCGGCCGCCGTGTCGACGCCGAACGACATCCGGTAGATGAAGTCGTTGTCGCCGTTCTGCTCCCGGTCGGTGACGGCCGGTGCCTCGGCCCCGACGAACATCGGGATCTCGGCGCGCTGCGCCTCGACCATGTTGACGATCGTGTTCGACGAGAACACGGTGCCCAAGAAGACGTACGGATCGCCCTCGGCCATGTCGGCGACGACCTGCTTGGAGACGTCGGGGTCCGCTTGGGTGTCCTGGAATTCGATGGCGATCTGACAGCCGAGGATGCCGCCGGACTCGTTGATCTCGGCCACGGCCATCTCGATCCCCAGCCGCCAGTTCTCGCCGGCCGGTTGGTTGGCCTCGTACGGTGAGGCGATCGGCACCGAGTCGCCGTCCGGGCACTCGGCCGCCGGCACCGTGGTGGCGGCGGCCATGCCACCTGCTGGAGCCAGCACGGTGATGGCCGGCAGCAGCACGAGTGGCTTCGACCAGCGCGGAATCTTGGTCATTCGAATCCTCCCCCTTCACTCGGCCTGGAACGCCGCGGAGATACCGGGCACCAGAGACGATCGTCGAATTGAATATAGTCTTTTGTGCCCGAGGCGGTCAAACGGTTCCGGGAGCGACCGGTCAGCCCGTCGACTCGCGCAGCGGACGGGAGACCAGGCGCACCAGCTCGGCGTGGTGGCGGGCCGCCTCGATGTTGCCGTTGGCCACGGCGACGAACATCGAGGCGTGGGTGGCGATGCGCTGCCGTTCCTGATCGCCGGCAATGCCTTCTGACGGGAAGTCGACGTCGACGATCAGCGCCTCGGCGATGTCCAACAGGTCACGGTAGAAGTGGCCGACCAGCTCGTTGTCGGCGAGATCGACGATGGCGTGATGGCCTGACCAGATGAGGCGTTGGGTCTCGAACGACGGATGAGCGCCGACGAGCTGGTCGGCGAGGACGCGCAGCCTGGTGACGAGGTGTTCGTCACGGTCGACAGCCCGCGCCGCGGACACCGCCAGCAGCGGGGTCAGCCATTCGCGGGTCTCGATGTTCTCGGCGAGCGACTGGGCAGTTCCCGTCGCCAGTCGTCGCGTCCCGACGCGGATCACCGGGCGCGAACGCTCGACGAAGATGCCCCCACCGGGACCTCGACGCATGGCGATCAGCCCGTCGTTGGTCAGCAGGGTGAGTGCTTGGGAGATCGTCGGCCCGGCGACGTCGAACTCCTTTTGGAGATCGGCCTTCAGTCCCAGGCGATCGCCCGGCTGCATCTTGCCCTCGATGATCCGGGCCTCGATGGCCCGGCGGATCGCCTCGGGACGTGAGTCGTAGTCGGGCGGGAGGGGGTCGGGGGTCGAAGTCACCGCAGTTCCATGGTAATCGGCACGTTGATCTCGCGCGATCGGGGCTGCACGTTGACCGCGAGACCGCTAATTCAATATAGTCTTTTCCTGTCGTTGGAGGGTAGGGATCACGTTGAACGCAGCAAGCTCGTCCGCGGTGTCGCCGTCGTGGACGACCGCGCTGTCGGCAACCACCGCCGACAGCATCGCCATCCGCGGTTACGACCTCGCTGAGCTCGTCGGCAGCGTGCCGTTCGCGTCGGTCGTCCACTTGCTGTTCACCGGCGAATTGCCCGACCCGGCCACGGCTCGGCTCGTCGACGCCGTGATGGTCGCCAGCATCGACCATGGGGCCGGCACCCCGTCCGTGTTGGCGGCGCGCACGGCGATCTCTGGTGGTGCCACCGTCCCGGCGGCGGCGGCCGCCGGGATGCTGACGTTCGGCGAATTCCACGGAGCCGCCGTGTCGTCGGCAATGGACGTCATCGCCACCGTCATCGAACGGGCTGAGATCGACCTCGAGCGGGCGGCCGACGAGGTCGTCGCCGAGTGGCGCCGACAGGGTCGGCGGCTGCCGGGTTACGGACACCGCCAGCACAGACGCCGCGATCCCCGGCTCGATCGCATCGTGTCGATCGCCGAGGAGACCGGCGTCGCCGGTGAGCACATCGCCGCGGCGCTGGCCATCGAGGCCAGCCTGACGCGGGCGGTCGGCCGGCCGCTGCCGATCAACATCGACGGGATGATGGCCGCCGTCCTTGGAGGCGTCGGGTTCCCGAGTGATCTCGGCAACGCCCTGTTCGCCGCCGCTCGCGTCGCCGGGATCCTGGCCCACGCCAACGAGGAACACCGGACGATGCCGGCGATGCGGCGGATCGATCCGCTCAACCACACGTACTCCGGCCCAACCGGCCGAAGCCTGCAGGCGGCCTCGGCCGCCCCGGCGACGACAGGAGCGCAGCGATGAACGCGACTCACCCGACCGCCGCTGAGCAACTCGTTGCCCATCTCGAGTGGCGTGGCGTGCGCCACGTCTTCGGCTTGTGCGGGCACACCAACATCGCTGTGCTCGCGGCGATGGCCGCGAGCCCCATCGAGTTCGTCAACGTACGCCACGAACAGGTCGCCGCTCATGCCGCCGACGGCTACGCCCGGGTCACCGGTCGCGCCTCGGTGGTCCTCAGCCACCTCAGCCCCGGGCTGACCAACGCGGCAACCGGGGTCGCCAACGCCGCCCTCGACTGCATCCCGATGGTGGTCATCGCCGGAGACGTGCCGTCGCACTACTTCGGCCGCCACCCGCATCAGGAAGTCAACCTGCACGCCGATGGAGCGCAGTTCGAGATCTATCGGCCGTTCGTCAAGCGCGCCTGGCGGGTCGACCGGGCAGAGCTGCTCCCGGAGATCATCGACAAGGCGTTCCGCCTCGCCGAGAGTGGCCAGCCCGGCCCGGTGCTCGTCGACGTACCGATGGACGTCTTCTCCCAACCCATCGATCCGGCGTTGTTCGGCCGCGTCGAGCGTGGCGCGACGACGGTGCACCAGCCGACGCTCGACGACGAGACGGCGATGGCGATCGTCTCCCGGCTGGCCACTGCCGAGCGCCCATTGCTGCACGTCGGCGGCGGGGTGTTGCTCGCCGCGGCGAGCGAGGAGCTGCGGCGGTTCGTCGACCACATGGGGATCCCGGTGTCCTACAGCCTGATGGGCAAGGGAGCGCTCAGCGACGACCATCCGTTGGTGCTCGGGATGACCGGATTCTGGGGGACGGAACTGGTCAACGACACCTGCCTGGCGGCCGATGTCATCTGTGCCATCGGGACCCGGTTCAAGGAGGCCGACAGCAGCTCCTGGTACCGGGACTACACGTTCAACATCCCGGACACGGCATTGATCCACGTGGACATCGAGCCGAGCGAGATCGGCCGCGTGTTTCCCACCGAGATCGCCGCCGTCGCCGACGCCAAGGCGGCACTGAAGGTGCTCAACCGGGTCGCTGGCGACCGCTTCCCGGAGGGTTTCGACAACCCGGCCGTGCGCCGCCGCATCGCCGACTTTCGCAGGTCGTTCGCCGCCAGCAACGAGCCAATGGCGACGAGCGACGCGTTCCCGATGATGCCGGAACGAATCCTCGCCGAGGTTCGCAGCGTGCTTCCCGACGACGCCTACCTCACGACTGACGTCGGATGGAACAAGAACGGTGTGGGCCAACAATTCCCGATCCGCACCCCGGGCACCGTGCTCACGCCCGGTGGCTTCGCCACGATGGGTTTCGGACCGTCGGCGGCGATCGGGGCCAAGCTGGCGGCTCCGGATCGCACCGTGGTCTCGTTGGTCGGCGACGGGGGATTCGGTCAGAACCCGGCGATGCTCGCCACCGCCGTCGAGAACGACTTGGCGATCGTCTGGGTCGTCATGAACAACAACGCCTACGGCACGATCGCCGGGCTGCAACTCGCCCACTTCGGCCTCACCTACGGCACGACGTTCCCCGGCGCGGGCGCCGACCCGGACCTGTTGCCGAACTACGCCGCGGTGGCCAGTGCCTACGGCGCCACCGGGATGCGCATCGAGTCGGCCGCCGACTTCCGTCCGGCCTTCGAGAAGGCCCTCGCGCTGGGCCGCCCGGTCGTGCTCGACGTGCCGATGAAGAACAACCCGACCCCGACCACCGGACACTGGAACATCCTCGACATCTATTCGCCTGGCGAGCACCGCGCGCACCTGGCGACGGACTGAGGGACCGATGACCCGCGAGCTCAGCGCCGAGGAGCGCACCACCGCCGCCCAGTTGGTGGCCCGAGCGCGCGTCGCGTTGGCGGCCATCGCCGACTTCGACCAGCAGCGCGTCGACCGTCTCGCGCAGGCGATCGGCTGGGCGCTGGGCAACGAGACCACGTTCACCCGACTCGCCCACATGAGCGTCGACGAGAGCGGGATCGGCGATCGCGACGGCCGCGTCGCCAAGCGCTTCAAGATCCACGGGATCTTGCGCGACGCCCTGCGTTCCAGGAGCGTCGGGATCATCGAGGAGGATCCGGCCAAGGGGTTGGTCAAGTACGCCAAACCGGCGGGCGTCATCGCCTCGATCGTGCCGATGACGAACCCCGAGCTGACCCCGCCGGGAACGGCGATCTACGCGATCAAGGCCCGTGACGCGGTGATCTTCTCGCCCCATCCGCGGACCACACGAACGACAACTGAGGTCGTCCGCATCCTGCGCGAGGTGATGGAGCGCGAAGGCGCACCCGCTGACGTCTTCCAATGCGTCGAGCGGCCCTCGATCCCGCTCTCCCAACAGCTGATGGCCGACTGCGACCTGACGTTGGCCACTGGTGGAGCGGCGATGGTCAAGGCGGCGTACAGCTCTGGCAGGCCGGCGTTCGGTGTCGGCGGAGGCAACTCGACGATGGTGATCGACGAAACCGCCGACGTCGCCGAGGCGGCCCGCAACACCCGGATGTCGAAGACGTCGGACTTCGGCTCGGGTTGCTCGGCGGACGGCAATCTGCTGATCGACGACCGTCTCTATGCCGCGATGCTCGAACAACTGCAGCTGGAAGGGGGCTATCTCGCCTCGGCCGCCGAGAAGGCCCAGCTCGAGCGCGTGATGTGGGACGACGACGGCACTCGCAACGTGGCGACCGTCGCCCAGCCGGCCCCCAAGCTCGCCGCCGCGGCCGGGTTCACGATCCCCGACGACCGGGCGTTCATCATCGTCGAGCAGGACGAGATCGGCCGCCAGCACCGCTTCTCGGGGGAGAAGCTCACGACGCTGTTGGCGACGTTCCGCTATCACGGATTCGACGAGGCGCTCGAGAAGGTCCGCCGGATCTACGACGTGGCCGGCAAGGGACACTCCTGCGGCATCTTCTCCTACGACGCCGAGCACATCGATGCCCTGGCCCGTGTGGCGCCCGTGAGCCGGATCATGGTCCGCCAACCGCAGTCCAAGGCCAACGCCGGGTCGTTCACCAACGGCATGCCGATGACGTCGAGCCTTGGTTGCGGCATCTGGGGCGGCAACATCACCAACGAGAACATCTCCCTCCAGCACTACCTCAACGTGACGTGGGTGAGCTCGCCGATTCCCGAGGACCGCCCGTCGGAGGTCGAGCTGTTCGGTGAGTTCTACGGAAGCGCGGTGACCTGACGTGCAGCTGGGCCGACGACGATGACGGTGCAGTTCTCCCTCGCCCACTTGACCGTGCTGGGCAGCGATCCGCTCGATCAGATCGAGATGGCCGCCGACGCCGGTTACGACTACGTCGGCATCCGGACGACGGCGGTCGCCGCCGGTGAGCGGGTGACGTCGCTGATCGCGGACCGGCAGATGGTCGAACGGGTCCGGGCACGGCTCGCCGACACCGGCGTGGAAGTGCTCGACATCGAGCTGGCCCGGCTCGGTCCGGACGACGAGCCCAACGACTTCATCGGTCTGCTCGATGCCGGGGCGGCGATCGGTGCCCGCCATGTGATCGGCCAGCTGCCCGATCCCGAACGCAATCGGGCGATCGACCGCTTCGGCCGGCTCTGCGACCTGGCCCACGACCGCGGGTTGACCGTCGACCTCGAGTTCCCGTCGTGGATGGACGTCGGCGACCTCGGCGCCGCTGCCGAGGTGGTCGCCGGCGCCGGTCGGTCCAATGCCGGGATCGTCGTCGACACGCTGCACTTCGCCCGATCAGGCTCGTCGCCCGACCAGCTGTCGGCGCTGCCGATCGAGTGGTTTCGATTCGTCCAGCTCTGTGACGCACCGGCCGCCGCTCCGCCGACCGAGGACGAGGTGATCCACGCGGCGCGGGCGGCGCGTTCGCTTCCCGGTTACGGGCAGCTCCCGCTGGGTGACTGGCTCGAGCGGTTGCCGGTGGTGCCCTATGCGCTGGAGGTCCCGAACGACGTGCTCCGCCAGGAGGTCGGGACAGCCGACTACGCCCGCCTCGTGCTGGCAACGGCGCGGGAGCTCGTCGCCGACCGCGGTCTCACCGCTGTGGCCAACTGACGTGACGGCCGCCAACAGATCTCGACCGAAGGACACCATGGAACCTCGCACCTCTGTCTCGCCCCCACCGGGCGTCGCGGCCGGCACGTTCCGGCTGGCGCTGATCGGCGACGGCATCGACAAGTCCCTGGCGCCGGCGTTCCACGTGATGGCCGGACAGTTGCTCGGGCTCGACGTGACCTACGAGTTGCTGCCGCAGATTCCGGCATTCGCCGAGCAGCTCGACACGTTCCTTGTCGAGCTCGCCGAGGGCGGCTACCGCGGCGTCAACATCACGGTCCCGTTCAAGTCGACAGCGTGGCGCCGAGCCGCCCGACCGGATCCGTCAGTCGTCACGATGGGCGTGGCCAACACCCTGCTGCTCGGGCCGGCGGGTCCCACCGACGCCTACAACACCGACTTCTCCGGGTTCAAGTGGGCCTACCGACGGCGCTTCGGTTCGGCATCGCCAGGTTCCGTGGCGCTGCTCGGAGCCGGCGGCGTGGGCACCGCGACGGCGACCGCTCTCGTCGATCTCGGCGCCGCAGCAGTGCGCATCTTCGACATCGTCCCCGAGCGTTCGCGCCGCCTCGCCAATTCGCTCCGACAACGCAACGGGGGCGTCGAGATCTCTGTGGCGACGTCGGCTCGAGCGGCGGTCGACGGCGCCGACGGTGTGGTCAACGGCACGCCGGTCGGGATGTACCTGCGGCCGGGCTCACCCGTCGACCTGGCGGCGATCGGCGAACAGCGCTGGATCTTCGACGCCATCTACTCGCCGGTCGAGACCACGCTCTTGCGTCGCGGAGCCGAGGCCGGTCTGCAGCGGATCAGCGGACTCGACCTGTTCCTCGGCCAGGCGATCGACGCCTTCGAGGTGTTCACCGGCCAGCGCCTCACCGAGGCGGTGATCGCCGAGCTCGAGGCATACATCGAGGTCGAGGAACGCCAGCGCACCTTGTGATCACCGCCCGGCCGAGCCGTTCTGGGCGGCCTCCGGTCCACATCGGGATCTGGGCGGCCCACGGTCCGGAATCCGCGGTGTCGGCCGCCCAGTTCGACGTCTGCCCAACCGTCACATCCGACGTTGCATCCACAGCGTGCTGAGGTAGCGGTTCCCTTTCCTCGCGTACTCGTCGAACACACCGACGTCGGTGAAGCCCATGCGGCGATGGAGTCGCACGGAGGCCTCGTTCGGCACCACGATCCCGGCGACGGCGCGGTGAATGTCCTCGCTGCTCCAACTCGGCGAGCAGCCGCCGATACAGCAACGTGCCGAGCCCCTGGCGCAGATGGGTCGGCGCCAAACAGATGTTGAACTCGACGGTCTCGAGAAAGGCGGGGTGGTCGCGGTACCCGACGCTGCATGCCCAGCCGCACACTTCCTCATCGGCGGCGACGACGAGGCGATACCGTCCCGCCGGGCCGAACTGCTCGAACCACCGACGGCGATCGTCGGTGGTCTCGGGCGTCTCGTCGAACGTGACCATGGTAGTTGGCGACGTAGTGGTTGCGGATCTCGACGATCGACGCAAGATCGTCGGCTGCCGCGAGTCGGATCATCACAAGGATCACGGTACGGGTCACGTGCCATCACGGGTCGGCGGGACGCTCGTCCAGCGATGCGTCCGCCGAGCACGTTTGACCGCCCGGATTCCGGGGAACTGCATCGCCGCGGGGTCGTCGGGTGTGTTCGAACGCTCGAAGGACGGCGCCGTCATTCGGTTCTCGTGCGTGGAGTACTCGTCAAGGAGACGTGATGGCGACCAAGAAGACAGTGTCGAAGACAGCCGCCAAGCCCAAGGCGAGTGGCCAGCGACGGCCTTCGCGGTCGAGCGGGCAGGCGACATCCGCTGCTGCTGTGACCGCCGCCGACGACACCGTGGCAGTCGCCGACCTCACGGGCGAGCCAGGTGTCGGCGGCGAGACCCACCAAACTGCGTCAGGCGGGCAGCCCCGCCTGACGACCCAGCAGGGCGCACCGGTCGCCGACGATCAGAACACGCTGCGTGCCGGGGAGCGCGGTCCCTCGTTGCTCGAGGACTTCCACTTCCGCGAGAAGATCTTCCACTTCGACCACGAGCGGATCCCGGAGCGGGTCGTCCACGCCCGCGGCTTCGGCGCCCATGGCTTCTTCGAGCCCTACGAGTCGTTGTCCGAACTGACCAGGGCGGATCTGTTCCAGCGTCCTGGTGAGCAAGTGCCGGTGTTCGTCCGCTTCTCGACCGTCGCCGGCAACAAGGGCTCGTTCGACCTTGCTCGCGACGTCCGCGGCTTCGCCGTCAAGTTCTACACGCAGGAGGGGAATTGGGATCTCGTCGGCAACAACATCCCGGTCTTCTTCATCCAAGACGCCATCAAGTTCCCTGACCTCGTCCATGCCGTCAAACAGGCGCCCGACCGCGGGTTCCCGCAAGCGCAGTCGGCCCACGACAACTTCTGGGACTTCATCTCGTTGATGCCGGAAGCCACCCACATGGTGATGTGGACGATGTCGGATCGTGCCATTCCCCGCTCGTTCCGGTTCATGGAGGGCTTCGGGGTACACACCTTCCGTTTCGTCAATGCCGCCGGCGACTCGACCTTCGTCAAGTTCCACTGGAAGCCAAAGCTTGGCTTGCAGTCCGTCGTGTGGAACGAAGCGGTGAAGATCAACGGCGCCGATCCCGACTTCCACCGCCGCGATCTGTGGGATGCCGTCAACTCGGGGGACCACCCGGAGTGGGAACTCGGCGTGCAGGTGTTCGACGACGCCTTTGCCGACGAATTCTCGTTCGACGTCCTCGACGCCACGAAGATCGTGCCGGAAGAGCTCGTGCCGGTTCGCCGCGTCGGGCGGCTGGTCCTCAACCGCACCGTCGACAACTTCTTCGCCGAGACCGAGCAAGTCGCCTTCTGCACGCAGAACGTCGTGCCGGGCATCGACTTCACGAACGATCCGCTCCTCCAGGGGCGCAACTTCTCGTACCTCGACACCCAGCTCAAGCGGCTCGGCAGCCCCAACTTCACCCACATCCCGGTCAACGCGCCGAAGTGTCCCGTCGCTCACTTCCAGCAGGACGGACACATGGCCATGACCAATCCCGTCGGACGCGTGAACTACGAGCCGAACTCGTGGTCGGGGAACGCGGCCGGTCCTCGCGAGGACCCGGTGGTCGGCTACACGAGCTTCGCCGATCCCGACACCGGAGCGAAGCAGCGGGTTCGGTCGGAGCGTTTCGCCGACCACTACAGCCAGGCCCGCCAGTTCTACGTCAGTCAGACGCCGATCGAGCAGGACCACATCGTCGATGCCTTCGTGTTCGAACTGAGCAAGTGCGAGCAGCCAGGCATCCGCGCCCGCATGGTCGCCAACCTGCGCAACGTGGACGAAGATTTCGCTCGGCGGATCGCCGACGGTCTCCGCCTCTCGTCGTATCCCCAGCCGACGCCTCCGATGCGTCCGCCGATCACCGACCTGCCCCCGTCGCCGGCCCTCAGCATCGTCGAGAACGGACCGCCTTCCTTCGCCGGCCGGAAGGTCGGGGTGTTGATCACCGACGGCACCCAGGCGCCGTTGCTGACGGCGGTGCAGCGGGCGGCGAACAGCGAGGGCGCGCTCGTCGAGCTCATCGCCCCGCAGATCGGTGGCGCGGTGTTGAGCGACGGCTCGCACGTTCCGGCGCACCAGAACGTCGATGGTGGGCCGTCGGTGCTGTACGACGCCATCGTCATCCTGGCATCCGCCGAGGGCGCCGCGCTGCTCGCCGGCGATGCCGCCGCCAAGGACTTCGTCACCGACGCCCATGCCCACTGCAAGTTCATCGCCTACGACCCCGCAGCTGGTCCGCTGCTCGATGCCGCCGGGGTCACCGAACTGATGGATGACGGCTACACCGCCCTGACCGCACGGACGAAAGCAGTGGCCTTCATCGAGCAGTGCCGCAACCTGCGTCTGTGGTCGCGCGGCTCGACAATCACGCAGACCTGACTCTGATACAACATCTGCGCCTTGGATGGCGCAGATGTTGTAGTCGAAACTGAGAACGATGTCCCAGATGGTGCGCCGATGACCACGGTCGTCGACCAGCCCGGAGGGGGTGACGTCGTCGAGATCTTCGAGCCACCACCGTCTCGTCGTCCGTTCTCCCCCGGCGACGTGTTGCGCTTGCTCGTCAGCATCGTCCTCATCGTGCTCGGCGCCATCTTGGCGAGCGCTGCCCAGGCCACGATCAAGGGCCTCGAGGAGGACCTCGTCAACGCGTTCGGTCGGCTGCCCGACACGTTCGAATCGGCAGTCCTCAGCATCGCTCAACTGGGCACCAGCCTCATTCCCCTGATCACGCTCGTCGTGCTGCTGGTGCGCGGCCGGTGGAAGGTCGCCCTCGTCCTCGTGCTCACGGGCGTTCTCGCCTTCGTGGCGATGACCGTGGCGGACGTGTTCGTGATCGACCGCGATCTCGAAGACGTGCTGGCCCGGCTGCGCGAGGAAGATTCGATCACCGCGGCCTCGTTCCCGAACTCGCACGTCCTGGCAACGACGACAGCGGTGGTCACCGTCGCGGCGCCCTGGTTGACGAGGCGGTGGAAGCACGCGCTGTGGTGGAGCGTCGGGCTGCTGGTGGTCCTCCGTCTGCTGGCCATCGTGCACCCGGCCTTCGACGTCGTGCTCGCTGTCGGCATTGGTCTCGGAGTCGGTTCGCTCGTGCTGTTGGTGTTCGGCAGGCCGACCACCGAGCCGAGCCCGCAGGAGCTGCTCGATGCTCTGCGGTCGCTCGGCCTCCGCCCGCGACGAATCGAGCGGCAGCGTGAGTCGATCAGTGCGCTGCGGTATCGGCTGACTGATCCGGCCGGGGCGCAGTTCGAAGTCTCGCTGCGGACACCCGACGAGACCGATGCCGATCTGCTCAACCGCGTCTATCGGGGTCTGCGGTTCCGGGCGCCCGAGGTCGGCGCCGGGTACGCGACCCTCAAGCAGCGCATCGAGCACGAAGCGCTCGTGCTCACCCTCGCCGAGCGGCACGCGGTACGGGTCCCGGCGCTCGTCGCGATCGGGACCACGGTGGGTGGGTCGGCTTTCGTCGTCACGCGCGACGTGCCGACGCGGCCGTTGATCGCCGAGGATCTCGATCGGCCGAGCGTGGTCGACTCGTTGTGGACCGAGCTCGGCCTGCTGCACAACGCCGGGATCGCCCACCGCCGGCTGACGCTCGAGGCGATCAGCGTCGACGACGATGGAAACGTCTGGCTGCACGACTTCGACGACGCCGAGACCGCGGCGCCCGATCGCGAACTGGCGCGCGACGTCGCCGAATTGC
The DNA here is from genome assembly GCA_963786985.1 of Ilumatobacteraceae bacterium. Lineage (GTDB taxonomy): Bacteria > Actinomycetota > Acidimicrobiia > Acidimicrobiales > Ilumatobacteraceae > Desertimonas. Next base: position 114,951 of record CAWBBL010000020.1, read on the forward strand.
TCACCGAGACGGCCGTCGTGGTTGGTCCGGAGGCGGCCGTCGCCGCGGCGGTCTCGTCGCTCGGCCCGCAACGGGTGGCGCCGTCGTTGCGCATGCTGCAGCCACTCGCCCTGCCACCCGCGACGAGAGCGCGAGCGAAGGCCGTCGACCGACTTCTCGACGACCTCCGCGACGCCGTCAACCAGGCCACGGGAGAGCCCGGGCTGGGACTCGAAGAGCTCGAACGGATCAAGCCGCGCACGTTGCTGATCATCGTTGCCTCGACGTTCGCCTTCTACTCGCTGCTTCCCCAACTGGCGAACCTGTCCGACACCGTCGACGCCTTTGGCGATGCTCGCCTGCAATGGATCGTCGCCGCTCTCGTGGCCTCGGCGATCACTTACGTGTTCGCGGCGGTCTCGTTCCAGGGCGCGGTGGCCGATCCGATCCCGTTCGTCCCCAACCTGCGGGTCCAGCTTGCCGCGGCCTTCACCGGGCTCGTCGGACCCGGCGGTGCCGGGGGCTTCGCCCTCACAGCGCGGTTCTTGCAACGCGTCGGAGTCGGCGGGCCGGAGTCGGCGGCCGCCGTGGCGGTCAAGGTGGTCGGCGGCTTCGCCGTACACATCAGCTTGTTGATCGGATTCGTGCTGTGGTCGGGTCAATCGGACATCGGCGGCTTCTCGCTGCCCGACACGACCGTCGTGCTCCTCGTCGTGGCGATCGCCTTGGCGCTGCTCGGCGTGCTGTTCGCCATCGGCCCGGTGCGCGAGCGGTTCTTCCGGCCGGCCTTGACGAACGTCAAGACCGGCGTTGCACAGATCGGCCAGGTCTTCCGCCGCCCAGGACGGGTCGCCGCGTTGTTCGGCGGAGCGGCTGGGCTCAGCCTGACGTACGTCGTCGCGTTGGTGTGCTGCATCGAGGCGTTCGGGGGCGATCTGACGTTTGCCCAGGTCGGTGCCGCCTACCTCGTGGCGGTGGCCATCGCCACGTTCGCCCCGACGCCCGGAGGTCTCGGCGCCCTCGAATCGGCACTGATCGCTGGACTCACGGGTTTCGGGCTGCCCGACGGGATCGCCGTGTCGTCCGTGCTGTCGTTCCGGTTGGCGACGTTCTGGCTGCCGGTCCTTCCCGGGTGGCTGGCGCTCGGCTGGATGCAGCGCAACGACGAGGTCTGATCGAATCGCCGCGCCCGACGCTGGGGCGTTGTACTGTCCGCGTCGCGGATGCTGATGATCAGTCCGCAGTTCGGGAGGGAAGATCCGCCGTGTCCATCACCGACCCGCCAATGGACGACAACGTCGAGCTGCCAGCCCCCGTGGTCGTGAGCACCGAGCCTGTGCTGACGAGGGTTCCGGCTGCGCCGCCGGATCGACGGTCCGGACCGATCCGCTGGATCGGCATCCTCGTGATCGTCGCCGGTGGAATCCTGCTGGTGTCCGGGGTCGTGACGTGGATCGTCGTCCAGACCCAATTGGCGGACGAGAACATCACGGTGTCAGACGACGCGGCACGCTTTGAGGGCGAGGAGGTCGATGGACCCCTGACTGCGTACGCCCAGGCCGACGTCATCGAAAAGCACGCCCTCGAGGCCAGTGGCGGACTGACGTACGCCGAGCTAGAACGCGACGACCCCGTGCGCGAGACGGTGATGGATGCCTCGTTCCTGCGCGCCTCGCTGTTCACGTCGGTGGTCGCGTTCGGTGTCGCGGTGATGGCGATGGGCCTCGGCGTCCTGTTCATCATCGTCGGCATCATCCTCGTGGTCTTGGCCAGCAGGCTCGCCAAGCCTGCGCCAACCAGCCCCCTGGCAACCGAGATGGTGATTCCCGCCGCGCCGGCCTGACCGGCCGCCACTCAATAGGCGGCGCCGACCGGGCCGCGGCCCTTGGTAGACGTCGCAACTAACCTGCGAGCGGTGATCCTGTCCGACGTCGAGCTGCGCAAGGCGGTCGCCGCCGGGCGGATCGGGATCGAACCGTTCGACGAGTCGGCGATCCAACCGTCGTCGATCGACGTGCGCGTCGACTCGTTGTTCCGCGTGTTCCGCAACCACACCGCAGGGGTCATCGACGTCAAACAGGACATGAGTGGGCTCGCCGAGCTCGTCGAGATCCCCGACGACGGGGTCTTCATGCTGCACCCGGGAGAGTTCGTGCTCGGCTCGACGTTGGAGCGGGTCACCGTGCCCGACGACCTCGTCGCCCGCATCGACGGGAAGAGCTCGCTCGGTCGGCTCGGGTTGCTGATCCACAGCACCGCCGGGTTCGTCGACCCCGGCTGGGACGGCAACATCACCCTCGAGCTGGCGAATGTCGCCAGCCTGCCGATCACGATCTACCCCGGGATGCGCATCGGCCAGCTGAGCTTCATGCACATGACCTCGCCTGCCGAACGGCCCTATGGCAAGGGTGCCCACGGTTCGAAGTACCACGGTCAACGCGGCCCGACCCCCAGCCGCTACTTCGAGAACTTCACGACGTCCGACTGACGAGCGACAGCAATCCATGTCCGCTGCGGCAACGAACGGGGGGATGTGAACCGCCTCCGTCGACTGCTGTCCGCGTTCGTCGGACCAACGGCCATCGCCGGCTACGCCGGGATCGTCGTCGCCATCATCGCCCTTGCTGTCGCCGAGTCACTGACGGCCCTGCGCCGCTCATGGCGCTCGCCAGTCCTCGATGTCGGCGACCGGATGATCGACATCCTCGCCGAGTATCCGGCGCTGAAAGAACGGGCGATCGATCTGTTCGGGACGAACGACAAGCTGGCCCTGCTCATCGGCATCGGCGTGCTGTTGACGATCTACGCCTTCGTCATGGGCGTCGTCGCCATTCGCAAGAGCCTCCTCGTTGGCACGTTGATGGTCGGCCTGTTCGCCATCGTCGGGACGTGGGCGGCGCTCGGTCGGGCGAACAGCACCATCGGAGCGATCGTTCCGACTCTCGTGGGCGCCGCGGTGGGGGCGGCATCGTTGCGGTTCATCAGTCGTCGTCTCGCGGCGCCCACGACGACCGATGAACCGGCCGCGGCCTGGGCGCCGGAAGGCGCCGCTGAAGGGTCGGCCGAGGCGGCTGCTGCGCCATCGGCGGCCAACCGACGCGGTTTCCTCGGCGACGCGGCCCGCCTGCTCGGCGCCTTCGGCGCAGCCGCGGCCGTGCTCGGGGTCGGCGGACGGGCGATCGCCCGCAGCCGCTTCAGCGCGGCCGGCTCACGCAAGAACGTCACGGTGCCGACCGCCGAGGAGCCACTCGCCGGCTTGCCTGCCTCCGTCGAGGTCGATGTCGTCGGAATGCCCCCGTTCGTCACACCGAACGACGACTTCTACCGCATCGACACGGCGCTCGAGGTGCCCCAGCTGTCGACGTCCAACTACACCCTCACCGTCAAGGGGCTCGTCGACAACGAGATCGTCTTGACGTGGCAGGACCTGCTCAACCGTCCGATGATCGAACGTGACGTCACGCTGACATGCGTCTCGAACAACGTCGGCGGTCACTACATCGGCAACGCCCGGTGGATCGGCGCACGGCTCGACGAACTGCTGCAGGAGGCCGGCCCGCGCAACGGCGCCGACATGGTCGTCGGCCGGTCCGTCGACGGGTACGAGTGCGGGTTCCCGCTGGAGAATGCTCTCGACGGGCGCGACGCGATGATCGCCGTGGCGATGAACGGCGAAGCGCTGCCGCTCGAACACGGCTTCCCCGCCCGACTCGTCGTCCCCGGCCTGTACGGCTACGTGTCGGCGACGAAGTGGCTGACCGAGATCGAGCTCACCCGCTTCGCCGACTTCGAGCACTACTGGGAGCAGCGTGGCTGGGCGGAGCGGGCACCGATCAAGCTGCAAAGTCGCATCGACGTGCCCCAGGGGCTCGCCAAGGTCGCCGCTGGCAACGTCGCGGTCGCCGGAGTCGCCTGGGCTCAGCAGGTCGGCATCGGGGCGGTCGAGGTGTCGATCGATGACGGCGACTGGCAGCAGGCCGAGCTGGCCGTCGAGGACACGATCGACACCTGGCGCCAGTGGGTGTACCAGTGGGCGGGTGCCACGCCCGGCCGGCATTCGCTCAAGGTGCGGGCGACGGACCGCGACGGAAACGTGCAGACGAGCGAGCGTGCCGAGCCGATTCCCGACGGGGCCAGCGGTCACCACCAGATCGTCGTCATCGTCGAGTAGGCCGCAGCTGGAGGCGAGGCGTCCGACCGACAGCGTCGCTCGCCGTTGCTAAGGTCGTGCCGAACAGATTGGGACTCGAGCTCGCCGACAGATTGCTCAACTCCTTGCTCTACGACCGCCGCTCGTACACCTGAGAAAGGACCCCCGATGAGAACTAGCCGGACTCGTCTCGCTGCCGTCGCCGCCATCGCTGTGCTGGGGATAGGCGTCGCCGCCGGTGAGACCTCGGCATCGGGTCGGGCGTCGACCGTGCCCCCGGCCGAGGGCCCGGTCGGGGCGGCGTGTGCGGACATCCCCACCGACGGGGCCGCCGAAGCCGGTGCGGCGACAGCCATCGCCGGCATCCCCGACTTGTCGACGTTCGCCCTCGCCCTCGACGAGGCCGGGCTCAGCGCAGCGCTCGATCTCGAAGGACCGTTCACCGTGCTCGTCCCGAACGACGCGGCGTTCGCCAAGATCCCCCAGAACGTCCTCGACTCGATCATCGCCGATTCCGCCCTGCTCAACTCGATCCTCGTCTACCACGTTGTCAGCGGTGCCGCCCTCGCGCCGGCCGACCTCGTGATGGCGGGCTCGGTGGAGACGGCTCATGGCGCTCCGCTCGCCGTCACTCAGGACGGCGAGACGATCGCCATCAACGGCGGCGAGGCAACCGTGCTCTGCGGCGGCATCGCGGTGGCCAACGGCTACGTGTACGTCATCGACTCGGTCCTCCAGCCGCCGAGCGGAGATGTCGGGGCAGACGGCAGCACGAGCGTGGCGAGCAGCACACCCGATGCGACCGCCGTGGCCAACTCGACTCCGTAGGGTCGCTCGTTGAACTCGTTGGAAACGGAGGCGGTTGGGATGACGCCAATCCGCCGGCCGTTCGGCCCCGAACCGGCTATGTGCTGGGCCTACTCGAACGTCGGCGGACCGAATTCGGGCAGCCGATGGAAACCGCGGACGACGCCGCCGCGTTGATGGTCCGGGTCGCCGGAGGCGACCACGGGGCGTTTGCCGCGCTGTATGACCAGCTGGCCCCGCTCATCTTCGGCGTGAGCAAGCGGGTGCTTCACGATCCGAGTCATGCTGAGGAAGTCACCCAGGAAGTGTTTCTGGAGATCTGGCGCCAGGCCCCACGCTTCGACGGCAGCCGCGGCTCGGTCCGGGCGTGGGCGGCGACGATCGCGAGACGACGCGCCGTCGACCGGGTGCGCAGCGAGCAGGCCCGCCGGGACCGCAACCGGGCCGATGCGGCAGTCGCCGATCCGCCCCCGCCGCCCACCGACGAGGTGGCCATCGATCGTGACCTCCGGGCGCGGGCCACGGCCGCGCTCGGGCAGCTGACCGCCAACCAACGAGAAGTGCTCGAACTCGCCTATTTCGGTGGGTTCACGCATGTCGAGATCGCCGACCGCCTCGGCATTGCCCTCGGCACGGCGAAGACGAGAGTGCGCGACGGATTGATCAAGTTGCGCCAGGTGATGGAGACGATGTGATGGCCGAGGATCGTGACGAATTGCTAGCGCTCGGCGCAGCCGGGGCGTTGACCCCCGACGAGACGGTCGAGCTGGACCGCCTGTTGGCAGCTGACCCGCAGGCAGCCGCGGAGTACGCCGCGCTGGTCGACGACCTCACCGTGCTCGCCGAGTCGGTGGCCGAGCCGCCGCCCGCCGGGTTGCGCGCGGCCATCCTCGCAACGGTCGCTGCCGAGGCGCAGGTCGGTACCGCCGCCCCCTCGGTCGACGCCGAATCCGCCACTGAGCATGTTGCTCCGGTCGTGCCGATCCACCGGCGCCGGTGGTGGATGCCGGCAACTGCGGTGGCCGCGGCGATCGTCATCATCGGCGGCGCACTCGTGGTCACCCGCGACGCCGACGCGCCCACCGAAGTCGTGATGGCCGACGTGCTCGAGGCCGACGACGCCGTGGCGGTCGAGCTGACCGGATCGGCGGGGGCCTTGCGTCTCGTCAAGTCCGACGAGGTCGACGCCACCGTGATCTACGGCGACGACATCGACGTCCCCGACGAGGCCCAGGTCTTGCAGCTGTGGGCCATCGAAGAGGAGCAGCCGGCGAGCATGGGCACGTTCGTACCGACCGACAACGGCCGCGTCGAGGTGGTGATGGCCGGCACCGAACCGGATGGCGTGCTGTACGCCGTCACCATCGAACCGGAGGGCGGCAGTGAACAGCCGACGAGTGAACCAGTGCTCGGGCCGGCGTAGGGCTGATCGGAGTCAGTCGGGGGCTGGGGCGAGGGGGAAATCGATCTCGTCGAAGCGCGCTTCGCCGGCCTCGATGGCGTCGAGCAGGTGGATGGCGATGTCGGCGACCTTGACCGTGTCCTCGGCGCCGGCCGCCTTGGTCCCGTCGTCGAGCATGATGTAGCAGAACGGGCAGGCGGTGGCGATGCGGCTGGCGCCGGTCGACAGCGCCTCTCTCGCCCGCTCCTCGTTGACCCGCACGCCGACGGTCTCCTCCATCCACATTCGTGCTCCGCCGGCGCCGCAGCACATCCCCGTCGTGCCGTTGCGCGGCATCTCGACGACCTCGATGCCCTTGATCGAGCCGACGACCTTGCGCGGCGCCAGGTACACGTCGTTGTGCCGGCCGAGATAACACGAGTCGTGATAGGTGATCCGCTCCTCGAGCGTGGCCTGGCTGACGTCGAGGCGGCCGTCGGCGATCAGTTGCTCGAGCAACTGCGTGTGGTGGACCACCTCGTAGTGCCCACCGAGCTGGGGATACTCGTTGAGCAGGGTGTTGAAGCAATGGGGGCACTGGGTGATGATCTTGCGCACCCCCATCCCGTTGAGCATCTCGATGTTCGGCATCGCCAGCATCTGGAACAGGTACTCGTTGCCGGAACGCCGGGCCGGGTCGCCGGTGCACATCTCCGAGGGGCCGAGGATGGCGACGCTGATCCCGGCGCGGCGCAGCAGCGTGGCGACGGCGCGGGTCACCCGCTTGTTCTTGTCGTCGAAGCTGCCGGCGCAGCCGACCCAGTAGAGGTACTCGGCGGTCAACGCCTCGCCAGGGTCGACGACGTCGACACCTTCGAGGTCCTTGGCCCACTCGGCGCGGTCGCCCTGGCCGATGCCCCACGGGTTGCCCTGGTTCTCCATGCCCCGGAAGGCGGTGCCCAGCTCGCTCGGGAACTCCGACTCCATCAGCGTGAGGTAGCGGCGCATGTCGAGGATCTTGTCGAGGATCTCGATGTGCACCGGGCAGATCTCGTCGCACGCCTTGCAACTCGTGCACGCCCACAGCTCCTCGGCAGTGATCCGCTCGAACAACGAGTTGGCCGAGATCGTGATCTCGGCGTCGATGCCGATCGGCGGCGGGACCACCGGACTGCCGGTGGCGGCCATCACCTCACCGGTCTTGAGAACGATCTCCCGAGGATCGAGCGGCTTGCCGGTGGCGTGGGCCGGGCACACGCTGGTGCAGCGCCCGCACATCGTGCAGGCGTCCGTGTCGAGCAGCTGCTTCCACGTGAAGTCCTCGACAACCGAGGCCCCGAACGTCTCCAGCTCGGTCTCGGAGAGGTTGGGCAGCGGCTTCATCGCCCCCTTCGGCCGGTCGTGGGCGCGCAGGTACATGTTCAGCGGCGACGTGAACATGTGCCGCAGCATCGTCAACGGGATGATGACGACGAAGGCGACGAAGGCGACGACGTGGGCGATCCACGTCCACGCGTGGACGGCGTCGAGTGTGCTCAGCGACCACCCGTCGACGAGCCGGCTGAGCGGCCAGCCGATGAAGCTCCACTTCTCGTAGTCGAGATCTTCACCGTCGCGTGTCGCTTCGGCGATGCGGAACATCTCGGCGGCGAATCCGGTGAGGCCGATGGCCAGCAGTACGCCGAGGATCACGGCGTGCTCCGGGCGGGTCTTGATCCGGATGCGGTACGGACGGGCGGCGTAGCGGCGGACGATCGCCCACACCACGCCGCCGACGAACACGAGCCCAGCGAGGTCGGCGACGAAGGCGTACGCCTGATAGGTCTGGCCGTGGAGGAACTTGAGGCTCTCGGGCAGCTGGTGGTCGATCTCCAGCACGGTTGTCACGGCCAGCAGCACGAGGAATCCGAAGTAGATCATCGAGTGCATCAGACCGGCGGCCGGGTCGCGCAGCAGGGTGCGCATGTACACGCCGGCGCGGAAGTCGGCGAAGCGACGCTTGGCGTTGTTCGACGTGGTACGGCGGGTTGGTGCCGGACGGCCGCGCTCCCAGTTCCTCATCCGCTCGGCGAACCGGAAGGAAGCCCAGGCGATGACGACGGGGATGGCCGTGTAGAAGGCGACTTGCAGCGGCCCGGGGATCCCCCCGAACACCTCGCGGTGGATGGCGTTGTCGTTGTCCCAACCGGTGATCAGCGGTAGGGCGCCGGAGATCACGATGAACACGGCGATGCCGATGCCCAGCCAGATCGCCACATGGTGCGGTTTGAAACCGGTTGGCGGCGAGGGTGCCGGCTCCGGTGCTTCGTGGGCGCTCATCGCGCTCGCGAACCTAGTTGGTCACTCGACGGTCGGCTGAGGTCAGCCGTAGTAGGCGCGATCGAGCTCGCGGATCCGGCCGGCGAGCGAGGCCAGCAACTTGTGCCCGATGGTCGGCACGTCGTCGAGAACGGCGAGGAAGTGGCGCTGCGAGATGACGAAGATCGAACAGTCGGTCTCGCAGGTCACGGTCGCCGTTCGCGGTCCGTGGTCGAGCAGCGACAACTCGCCGACGATCGCCCCAGGACCGAGCGAGGCGACCTTGCGCCCATTGCGCTTCACGGCGACCGTGCCGTCGAGGACGATGAACCCCTCTCGACCAGTCGCCCCCTGCTCAGCGAGCAGAGTGTCCGCGGTCATCCGCACCTCGTCGCCGGAGCGGGCGATGCGCTCGAGCTCTCTGTTCGTGCACCCGGTGAACAGTGCGACCTTGCGGAGGTTCTCGACGTGCGCCTTCTTGCTGGCCATCGGGCAACACTAGATCGCCGTGGCCACTCACCCGTGATCGAAGTGCACGTCAGCTCGGCGGCGGCGGCCGACTGCTCGTGACCCGCGTCCCCTCGCTTCTGGGGAAGATCCGTGTCATTTCCACTTCTGGGGAACAATCGTGTCAGGGCCTGGTTCGAATCTTCCCCAGATCGGGTGTCCGGGTCGTCATCGACGGTCGAGGGTCCGGCTGGTACCGCGGAACTCGGCGATCACGACGCGCTCGTCGCCTTCGGCGCGGAAGACCGTGACGTCGTAGATCCCGCTCCGGCCGAATCGGGTGCGCTCCGTCGCCACGGCGACGAGCTCGTCGCCGAGCTTGCCCGGGGCGACGAACGTGATGTCGGCGGCGGCCGCCACGGTGACCGGGCCGTGACTGTTGCAGGCACAGGCGAACGCGCTGTCGGCCAGCAGGAACACGTACCCACCATGGGCGATGTCATGGCCGTTGACCATCGCCGCGGTGACGCGCATCCGCAGGGTCGCGGTCCCTGCTTCGGCGGCAACGAGTTCGATGCCGAGTGCTCGCGATGCGGCGTCGGCGGCGAACATCTCGTGAGCCGCCATCGTGACTCACCGACCGTGGAACTCTGGGGGGCGCTTGGCGAGGAAGGCGGCGACGGCGTCGCCATGATCGCGACTCGGCCCGAGGCGCGCTTGGGCCGCCGCTTCCGCCGCCAGCACGTCGGCGAGGGGCGGTGCGACAGCGGCGGCGATGGCCAGCTTGGAGGCGGCGTAGGCCAAGGTCGGTCCGGCGGCGAGCCGGCCGCCGAGCTCGGCGGCGGCCGCAGCAAGGTCGGCGGCGGCGACGACCCGCGACACCAAGCCCCACTCGGCAGCCTGCTCGACGGTGAACGGTTCGCCGAGGAGGATCAACTCACTGGCCCGCGCCGCCCCGACGGCGCGCACGAGCGTCGCCGACAGGCCGGAGTCGCACGTCAGCCCGATCGCCGTGAACGCCGTCGCCAGGCGAGCGCCGGCGGCGGCAACGCGGAGGTCGCACGCCAGCGCCAGGCCGAGCCCAGCCCCGACACACGTTCCGTTGATCGCCGCCAGGACCGGCTTGGGCATCGTCGTCAGGACGTTGACGATGGGCGCGTAGTGCTCCTCGATCGTGGCGAATGCCGTGGCCGGGTCGTCGGCGAGGTTGGCGGCATGCTCGGCAAGGTCCTGGCCGGCACAGAACGCGCGGCCGGCGCCCGTCAGCACCACGGCGCGGACCTCGGCGTCCTCGCCGGCCGCGACCAGTGCCGCCAGCAGCTGCGACTTCAACTCGGCAGTCAGACGCGTTGCCGCGATCGGGGCGATTGAGGGTGATCGTCGTGAGTGATCCGGCTCGATCGACGAGGAGGACCGGCGCCGCCCCACTGCCCTCCGTCACGGACGGCATCCTATGATTCACGCGGCGTCTGATCGGCAGCCAGCTGCAGGAGGATCCGTGCACCCGTTCCGCAAGTCGCTCGCCGAGTTGCAGGTCGGCGACTCCGTCACCGCCGGGCCGCGCACCGTGACACTCGCCGACATCGAGCACTTCGCCGAGTTCACCGGCGACACCTTCTACGCCCACACCGACGAGGCTGCGGCGTCCGCCAACCCGTTGTTCGGCGGCATCGTCGCCCACGGCTACCTCGTGTTGTCGTTCGCCGCCGGGCTGTTCGTCGCCCCCGAGCCGGGGCCGGTCCTGGCCAACTACGGGCTGGACAAGCTGCGCTTCCGCACCCCGGTGCGCCCGGGCGACGAGCTCTCGGTCACCCTGACCGCCGCCCAGATCACGCCCCGCGACGACGTCGACTACGGCGACGTGCGTTGGGACGTCGTCGTCACCAACCAGGACGACACGACGGTCGCCAGCTATCAGCTGCTGACCCTGGTTGCCAAGGAGTGGAATGACTGAAATGGCGTTCCCCGGTCACGCAGGCCGTAGCCGGCCGCTCCCTCGCTGGCGCTCGGTCGCTCGCACTTCGTCACGGGTTCGGCAATGACTGCGAAGCTCGAGGCGCACTTCGACGCCGTCCTGGCGCGCGACCAGCGGCTCGAACCTCGCGACTGGTTGCCCGACGCGTACCGCAGCACGGTGATCCGCCAGATCGCCCAGCACGCGCACTCCGAGATCATCGGCATGCAGCCGGAGGGCGCGTGGATCACCCGCGCCCCGTCGTTGCGCCGCAAGGCGATCCTCCTCGCCAAGGTGCAGGACGAGGCCGGTCACGGCCTGTACCTCTATTCGGCGGCGGAGACACTCGGCGCCGACCGCGGCGACCTCCTCGACCGGTTGCTCAACGGCACCCAGAAGTACTCGTCGATCTTCAACTACCCGACGCTGAGCTTTGCCGACGTCGGGGTGATCGGCTGGCTCGTCGACGGGGCGGCGATCTGCAATCAGGTGCCGCTGTGCCGCAGCTCCTACGGGCCCTACGCCCGGGCGATGATCCGCATCTGCAAGGAGGAGTCGTTCCACCAGCGTCAGGGGTACGAGCTGTTGCTGACGATGATGAGCGGCACGGAACGGCAGCGCCAGATGGTCCAAGACGCCACCGACCGATGGTGGTGGCCGGCGTTGATGATGTTCGGTCCGCCGGACACGGACTCACCGAATACCGCCCAGTCGATGGCCTGGAAGATCAAGCGCCACACCAACGACGAGCTGCGCCAGCGCTTCGTGGACATGAGCGTGCCGCAGGCCGACGCCCTCGGCGTGACCTTCCCCGACCCGCAGCTGCGCTGGAACGAGGAACGCCAGCACTACGACTTCGGTGAACCCGATTGGTCCGAGCTCAAGCGGGTGATCTCCGGCGATGGGCCGTGCAACGCCGAGCGCATCGCCCACTTGCGCGCCGCCCGCGACGACGGGGCCTGGGTCCGTGAGGCGGCGGCCGCCCACGCCCGCAAGGCCAGCGATGACTGACGGCGAGCTGTACGAGGTCTTCGTCCGCACGAAACGCGGGCTCAACCACGTCCACGTCGGCTCGCTGCACGCCGCCGACGACGAGATGGCCCTGCGCAACGCCCGCGACCTGTACACCCGGCGCAACGAGGGCGTGAGCATCTGGGTCGTGCGCAGCGACTCGATCACCGCGTCCAGCCCCGACGAGAAGGATCCGTTCTTCGCCCCGAGCGGCGACAAGGTCTACCGGCACCCGACGTTCTACGAGATCCCCGACGACGTCCCGCAGATGTGATGGGCGAGCGCAGCGAGCACAGCGAGCACATGCGACAACGCCTACGAGGCGCTGACCGAGGAGAACGATCCGCGCTGGGCCTTCGGCACCGGGTTCGCCGACCCGCTCGCCGGTGTCGACACGGCGCTGCCGACCGGGGTCAGCGGCGACGATCTCGCGACGTACTGCCTGATGCTCGGCGACGACGCCCTCGTGATGTCGCACCGTCTGCAGCAGTGGTGCACGAACGCGCCGACGCTGGAGGACGAGGTGGCCCTCGCCAACATCGCCCTCGATCTGCTCGGCCAGGCCCGGCTGCTGCTGACCCGTGCCGGAGCCGCCGACCGCAGCGGGCGCAGCGAGGATCACTTCGCCTACTTCCGCGAGGCGTCCGAGTTCCGCAACGTCTCGCTCGTCGAGACGACGAATGGCGACTTCGCCGATTGCGTCGTGCGCCTCCTGATCTTCGCCACGTGGCGGCTGGCGGTGCTCGACCGTCTCGTCGAGTCGCGCGACCCCGTGCTGGCGGCGATCGCCGCCAAGGGGGTCAAGGAGGTGACCTATCACCGTGACTACGCGGCGCAGTGGGCAATCCGCCTCGGTGACGGCACCGACGTGTCGCGGGCCCGCCTCGCTGATGCCCTCGACGCCACCTGGCCGCTTGTCGGCGAGCTGTTCGCGGTCAGCGCGGTCGAACGCCGCCTCGCCGACGCCGGGGTCGCTGTCGACCCGGCGCCGTTGGGCGCCGAGTTCGCGGCAGTCGTGGCGACGGTGCTCGGCGCCGCCACCGCTCGCCGCACCGGTCGCGCCCGCTCCGGCGCCGACCGTCGGGCGCGATGGTGTGCACAGCGCCGATCTCGAGGTCTTGCTCGTCGAGCTGCAGGAGCTCGCCCGGGCCGACCCGGAGGCGACGTGGTGACGGCGATTGCTGATCCGCGGGATGTCGTCGCCGCGGTCACCGACCCCGAGTTGCCCCAGCTCACGCTCGACGACCTCGGCGTGCTCGGTGACGTCGTCGTCGCCGAGGGTGTCGTCGTCGTCGAGCTGATGCCCACCTACACCGGGTGTCCGGCGATGGACGTGATGCGTGACGACGTCGTCGCCGCCCTGCGCCGGGCGGGATACGACGACATCGACGTCCGTGTCCAGCTGACACCGGCGTGGACGTCCGACCGGATCAGTGCCGCCGGCCGCCGCAAGCTCGCCGCCGCGGGGATCGCCCCGCCGGGTCCGGCGCCGGGGCGGGTGCCGGGGACCCCCATCCCGATCACCGTGCGCCCCGTGGCACCCCGGCTGACCTGCCCGCGCTGTGGCTCGACGGACACGGTGGAGACGTCGCGCTTCGGAGCCACGGCCTGCAAGTCGTTGCATCGCTGCGCGAGTTGCGCCGAGCCGTTCGAGCACTTCAAGGCGTTGTGACCGACCGGCGCGTTCCATTCACTCGCCGTCGCCGAGATCACCGAGCTGTGCGGCGACGCCGTCGCCATCACGTTCGACGTCCCTGCCGAGCTGGCCAGCGAGTACGCCTACCGCCCCGGCCAATGGGTCACGCTGCGCCGGTTCGTCGACGGCGTCGAGCATCGGCGCTCGTACTCGATCTGCGCTCCGGCCGGGGGATCGCCGCGGATCGGCGTGCGCGAGGTGCCCGACGGCGCGGTCTCGACGTGGCTGGTGCGCGACGTGCGGCCGGGCGACCACATCGAAGTGCAGGCACCGAGCGGCAACTTCACCCCCGACGTCGACGTCGCTGGCCGCCACGTGCTGATCGTCGCCGGCTCGGGGATCACCCCGGCACTGTCGATCGCCTCGTCGGTGCTCCGCAATCCGGCCAGCACGGTCACCGTGATCTACGGCAACCGGCGCACTGACACGGTGATGTTCGCCGACGAGCTCGCCGACCTCAAGGATCGCGACCCGGCGCGGACCGAGGTGATCCACGTGCTGTCACGCGAGCCGCGGGAGCCCGAGCTGTTCAGCGGTCGTCTCGACGCGGCCAAGCTGCGCCTCTTGCTGCCGGCGCATGTGCCGGTCGCCGACGTCGACCACTGGTGGCTGTGCGGACCGTACGGGATGGTCGTCGATGCCCAGCTGGTCCTCGCCGAGCTCGACGTGCCGGCCGACCGCGTGCACCGCGAGCTGTTCTACGTCGAGGACACGGCGCCGCCGCCCGCCACGCACGTCGATCCGCGGCTCGACGCGGCAACGAGCGAGGTGACGATCGTCCTCGACGGCCGGCGCACGACCGTCGACCTGCCCGACGACGTATCGATCCTCGATGGTGCCCAGCGGGTCCGCCCGGACCTGCCGTTCGCCTGCAAGGGCGGCGTGTGCGGGACGTGCCGGGCGCGGGTCATCGCCGGAGCGGTCGACCTGCGCCGCAACTTCGCCCTCGACCCGGCCGAGCTGGCCGCCGGCTTCGTCCTCACCTGCCAGTCCTACGCCACGCGCGGCGACGTCACCGTCGACTTCGACACCTAGCTCACCCCACCCGAGTGTTTCCGTCCACCCGAGTGTTTCCAGGCGGACAGGTCGGCCGCAAACACTCGGGTGGAGCGCGTCAGTGTCCGCCGGCTTGGGCGGCGACGGCGGCGGCCCTGGCGGCGATCTCGTCGGGGTCGCCGAGATACTCGGCGGACACGACCCCGAGGGCGTCGTCGAACTCGTAGCGGCGGGGGACGCCGGTCGGGATGTTGACGTCGGGGATCTCCTCGCGCGAGACCCCTTCGAGATGCATCAGCATCGCCCGCAGTGAGTTGCCGTGGGCGGTGACGAGCACGTCGAGTCCGGCGAGCAGCTGCGGGGCGATGACATCCTGCCAGTAGGGGAGCACGCGGGCGACGACGTCGGCGAGGCACTCGCTGGCGGGGAGGACCTCGGGGGTCAGCCACCGGTAGCGCCAGTCGTTGGCCGGGTGCTCGGGGCTGCTCGGGTCGACCGGCGGTGGCGGGACGTCGTAGCTGCGCCGCCACAGGTGGGTCTGCTCGGCGCCGTGCAGCTCGGCGGTCTGCTTCTTGTCGAGACCCTGCAGCGCGCCGTAGTGCCGCTCGTTGAGCCGCCAGTGGCGCTGCACGGGCAACCACTCGAGGCCCATCTCCGTGAGGGCGAGGTTCTGGGTGGCCACCGCCCGCACGAGCACGGACGTGTGCGACGTGTCGAAACGCAGGCCGGCGTCGGCCATCGCCCGCCCGGCAGCAGCCGCCTCGGCCCGGCCGTGCTCGGTCAGGGCCACGTCGTGCCACCCGGTGAACAGGTTCTCCAGGTTCCACGTGCTCTGGCCGTGGCGCAGCGTGACAAGGGTGCCGGGCATCACACCGATCGTACGGGAGCCGTCTCTGGCGTGAAATACGACTACTCCGATCAGAATTGTGTGAATTTGCGCTAAGGTCGCCCCGATGGCGACGACGACGGTCTCCACGATCCGCCTCGAGGACGAAGCGATCACGATCATCCGCGAGATCGCCGCCGAGTGTGAGCGCCCCGTCCTGTTGTTCTCCGGGGGCAAGGACTCCGTGGTGATGCTGCACCTCGCCCAACGGGCGTTCTTCCCGGCGCGCATCCCGTTCCCCGTGATGCACGTCGACACCGGCCACAACTTCGAGGAGGTCGTCGAGTTCCGCGACCGCACCGTCAAGCAGTTCGAAGTCGATCTGCTCATCGCCTCCGTCGAGGAGTCGATCGCCCGCGGCCGGGTGCGCGACGTCAGCGGCTTCGGTTCGTCGCGCAACACCCTGCAGACGGTCACCCTGCTCGATGCCATCGCCGAGCATCGCTTCGATGCCGTGTTCGGCGGCGCGCGTCGCGACGAGGAGCGGGCCCGGGCGAAGGAGCGCGTCGTCTCGCACCGCGACGAGTTCGGGCAGTGGGACCCCAAGAACCAGCGTCCCGAACTGTGGAGCCTGTACAACACCCAGCACCACCGCGGCGAGCACGTGCGCGTGTTCCCGCTCTCGAACTGGACGGAACTCGACGTGTGGCGGTTCATCGCCGAGCGAGACGTCGAACTGCCGTCGCTGTACTACGCCCACGAGCGTGAGGTGTTCCGACGTGACGGGATGCTGATGGCCGTCCATCCCTACGTCGCCCGGCGCCCGACCGAGACTCCCTGCACCAAGACGGTGCGCTTCCGCACGATCGGCGACGCGACGTGCACGGCAGCCGTCGAGTCGTCCGCGGCGACCGTCGCCGACATCCTCGCCGAGACCGCCGCGGCCCGTCTCACCGAGCGCGGCGCAACCCGCGCCGATGACCGCATCTCCGAAGCGGGCATGGAGGATCGGAAGCGCCAGGGCTACTTCTGACATGGCGTTGCTCAGCCACGCAGACCACTTGCGACCGCTCCCTCGCTGGCTCTCGGTCGCGTGCATCAGTGCCGTGCCGTGACATCACGGCCGCCGCTCCACTTCGCCACGATTGGCAGCGTCGACGACGGCAAGTCGACCCTCATCGGGCGGCTGCTGCACGACTCGAAGTCGATCTTCGAGGACCAACTCGAGCACATCGAGGCGGTGAGCAAGCGCCGGGGTAGCGACTACGTCGACCTCGCCCTGCTCACCGATGGGCTGCGCGCCGAGCGTGAACAAGGCATCACGATCGACGTCGCCTACCGGTACTTCTCGACGCCGCGTCGCGACTTCGTCATCGCCGACTGTCCGGGACACGTCCAGTACACGCGCAACGCGATCACGGGTGCATCGCGCGCCGACCTGGCGATCGTCCTCGTCGACGCTCGGCACGGCATCGTCGAGCAGACCCGCCGGCACACCCTGATCGCTGCGTTACTGCGCACCCCGCGGCTCGTCCTTGCCGTCAACAAGATGGATCTCGTCGGCTACGACGAGCAGCGGTTCGCCGGCATTCGCGACCGCTTCCTCGACCACGCCGAGGCGCTCGGCATCGATCGCCGCGCCGTGGCGGTCATCCCGATCTCCGCACTCGCCGGAGAGAACGTCGTCGAACCGTCCCGTCTGATGCCGTGGTACTCCGGGCCGGCGTTGCTTGAACACCTCGAGACCGTCGAGGTCACCGAGGCCGGCGAAGTGCCGGCGCGATTCCCGGTGCAGTACGTCATCCGGCCACAGCGCGCCGAGCACCGCGACTACCGCGGCTACGCCGGCACGGTCGCCGCCGGGTCCCTGCGGACCGGCGACACGGTCGTCGTGCTCCCGTCGGGGATCACCACGACGGTTGCCTCGATCGACACGGCCGATGGTCCGATCGATGAGGCGGCACAGGGTCGTGCCGTCACGGTCGTTCTGACCGACGATGTCGACGTGTCCCGCGGCGATGTGATCACGGCCGGCTCGGCAATCCCCGTGGCGACGAGTGAGTTGACTGCGGCGCTCGCCTGGCTCGACGCCACCGCGCCGTTGGCACCACGGAACACTTATCGTCTCAAGCACACGACCCGATCGGTGCGGGCGATCGTCACCGACGTGCGTCATCGCCTCGACATCGAGCAGCTCGGCGCGGCGCGTCCGGCCGAGACCTTGACGTTCAACGAGGTCGGCGTCGTCACGTTGCGGACGACCGAGCCGATCTTTGTCGACGACTACCGGCACAGCCGGGCGACTGGCAGCTTCGTCCTCATCGACGAGATGACCAACCAAACGGTCGCCGCCGGCATGGTTCAGCTCGAGACGGCGTGAGCACCAACGTCACCTGGCAGCCGGCGACCGTCGATCGTCCGGCGCGCTGGGAGCGCTTCGGATTCACTGGTGTGACGGTGTGGCTCACGGGGCTGTCCGGGTCCGGCAAGTCGACGATCGCCGACGCCGTTGCCACCCGACTGTTCGAGCTCGGCCGGCCCGCCTACGTGCTCGACGGCGACAACGTGCGCCATGGACTCAACGCCGACCTCGGCTTCTCGCCGGCCGACCGCACCGAGAACGTCAGGCGGATCGGCGAGGTCGCCGTCCTGATGGCCGATGCCGGACTCGTTGTGCTCGTCCCGGTGATCAGCCCGTACCGGATCGACCGCGACCGAGCCCGTTCGGCGCACGAGGCGAGCGGCCTGCGGTTCGTCGAGGTGTTCGTGGACACGCCGCTGGCGACGTGCGCGGACCGTGACCCCAAGGGCCTGTACGCCAAGGCCCGTGCCGGTGAGCTGATCGGGCTGACCGGTGTCGACGCGCCGTACGAACCGCCGGAACGGCCGGAGCTGACGGTTCGTCCCGGCGACCCGACCGATCCGGTCGCCGCCGTCCTCGCCAGCCTCTGACCGTAGGCTGCGCCGATGACCGGTGAGGCCCAGCAGGACCTGTTCGAGGCGGCGCGGGTCGCCCAGGCCAACGCCCACGCCCCGTACTCGCACTTTCCGGTCGGGGCGGCGATCCGCACCGCGACGGGCCGCGTCTTCGCCGGCAGCAACGTCGAGAACGTCTCGTTTCCCGAGGGCATCTGCGCCGAGGCAGCGGCCATCGGGGCGATGGTCACGGCCGGCGAGGACACCATCGTCGAGGTGCTGACGATCGCCGACGGCGACGAGATCACGACGTGCTGTGGTGGCTGTCGCCAGCGCCTCGCCGAGTTCGCCGACCCGAGCACGCCCGTGCACGCCGCCGGACCCGACGGCATCCGCCGCTCGTTCACCCTCGGCGAACTCCTCCCCGCCGCCTTCGGCCCCCAGCACCTCCCACCCCCCTGACCCGAGTGTTTCCGTCCAGGCGAGTGCCACCGGGCGCGCCTTCCGGCCGGTAGCACTCGGGTGACCGGAAACACTCGGGTCGGGTGGGCGTGGGAACCGCTGTCGGGGGAGCGGTGTAGGAGGGGGCATGAGGAAACTGCTTGTGTTCATCGCCGTCGCCCTCGGCCTCGCCGGCGGGTTGCCGGCCACCTCCTCGGCCGGCGGGTGGGTCGTCGTGTCGCTCGACTCGTTGCCCGCCGTGCACGCCGACGAGGACACCGCGGTCGGCTTCACCGTCCTCCGTCACGGCGTGACCCCCGAACAATCCGACGATCTCGTCATCGTCGCCAGAGGACCGGGCGGTGAGCACCGCTTCGAAGCCACGCAACAGGGCGCCGCCGGCCACTACGTGGCCACGGTCAGGCTTCCCGACGCCGGTGCGTACCGCTGGGAGCTGACCGGCGAGTTCGTCGCCGCCGATCTCGGCACGTTCGAGGTGACCGGCGCGCCCGGAGGCGGGAGCCCGTGGACGTGGGACGTCGTGCAGTGGGGCAGCGCAACACTCGCCGTGGTGATGGCGGCGCTCGCCCTCCTCGACGTCCGCCGGTCGCGCCGGCAACGAGCAACGGCGCCCGCCGCGGCTTGATGCCGCGCGCCACGCTCTACGCGACGGCAGCCGTCGCCGCGGCCGCCCTGTCGTTCGTCGCTGCCGCAGCGCGTCCGGACGCTGGAGGTGACACAGCCGCAGCGGACGGCGCCGCGCTGTTCGTTGCCAAGGGCTGCTCGTCGTGCCACGAAGGTCCCGCCGGCCGATCGCTGACCGACGTCGGGCCGTCGCTCGCCGCCGCTCCGACGTGGGCCGGCGAGCGGATCGCCGGCATCGCCGCCGCCGACTACCTGGAACAGTCGATGCGCAGTCCGTCGGCGTTCATCTCCCCGGCGTACCGGTCGACCGGCGGCCCGTCCGTCGGCATGCCGTTGCTGCGGCTGTCCGACGAGGAGATCGACACGCTCGTCGACTACCTCCTGTCGCCGTGACGAACGTGGCGATCGACTAGGACGGACGCATCGACGACGATGAACGGGAACTCGTCCGGCAGGCCCAGGGGGGCGATGCCGGTGCCTACGGCGGGCTCGTCTCCCGTCACCGGAGCAGCGCGCTCCGCGTCGCCACCGTCGTGCTCGGCGACGCCTCCGACGCCGACGACGTCGTGCAGACGGCGAGTGAACGAGCGTGGCGGGCGATCGCCACGGTCGACCCGCAGCGTGGGTTCCGGGCGTGGTTCCTGCGGATCGTCGCCAACTCGGCGCGCAACCAACGCCGGGCCCGCTGGCGGCGGCGGCGCGCCGAGTTGCGCGTCGCCATACAGCCGCGCGGTACAACAACCGACACCGTCGACCTCGTCACCGCCGCCGAGCGCGAGGTCGTCGTCGCCGCCCTCAACCGGCTCGACGTGATGGAGCGACTGGTGATCGCCCTGCGCCACTTCGAGCAGCTCACCGAGCAGGAGATGGCTGAGGTGCTGGACTGCCCCCGCGGCACCGTCAAGTCGCGCCTGTCACGGGCGATGGCGCGGTTGCGCGCCGAACTGACGATGGAGGCGTTCGGCGATGCCTGACGTCCGACTCGACGACGACCGCCTCGCCGCCGTGCTGACGAGCGTCGGCGAATACCTCGTGATCGACCAGTCGACAGCGGCCACGGCGATCGCCGCCCAGCCGGCCAGCGAAGTCGGACCGACGTGGCGCCGGCCATTGCTCGCCGCGGCCGTGGCCCTCGCCGTCGTCGCCGGGACGGTCCTCGCCGTTGCCCCGGCCCGCAGGGTGGTCAGCGGGTGGCTGGGCATCGGGCGCATCGAGGTGCAGATCGACAGGTCGGCCGACCCCACAGGTCTCCCTTCGTTCCATGCGCCAGCCGTACCGATCGACGCCGCAGCGGTCGACGAGGTCCTCGGCCAGCCGATGCCGGTGATCGACGGAAGCCAGCTCGGGTCGCCGAGCGGGTGGTGGACGTTGCCGGAGGGCGGAGTGCTGGCCGGGTGGCCCGGTGGTGACACGACGCTGTGGGTCGTCGAGACCGGTGGCGGCGACGAGCTGCTCAAGAAGGTGGCCGCCGGCGCCGACAACGTCACCGAGCTTCCCGATCTCGGCGACGGTGGCATGGCGATCACGGGCGCCCACCTGCTGAAGACGCCGCACCGGCGGGTCGGCGCCGACAACGTCGTGATCTGGACCGACGGCGAGCTGACGTTGCGTCTCGACGGTGCCGGCGACATCGACACACTCGTCGAGATCGCCCGCCAGCTCGCCGGCTGATCTCGGCCGGGCGGTTAGCGTCGCGGAGATGGGTCGGCCCCGGGGCACCTACTCGATCGTCGCGCTCGATCCGGCAACAGGTGAGCACGGCGTCGCCGTCCAGTCCCACTGGTTCTCGGTCGGCTCGATGTGCTCGTGGGCCCGGCCGGGCGTCGGCGCCGTGGCCACGCAGTCCTTCGTCCAACCGGCGTTCGGTCCCGCCGCCCTCGATGCGATGAGCGGTGGCGCCGACGCGGCGAGTGCCCTCGAAGGGCTGCTCGCCGGCGACGACGTGCCGGCAATGCGCCAGGTCGGCATCGTCGACGGGAACGGCGGAGCGGCGGCGCACACCGGCGACGGCTGCCTCGCCGAAGCCGGGCACGTGCTCGGTGAGCACTGGGCGTGCCAGGCGAACATGATGGCGGGCGACACCGTCCCGGCGGCGATGTCGACCGCCTTCGCCGCCACCGGCGGCGACCTCGCCGACCGGCTGATCGCCGCCCTGGAAGCCGCCGAGACCGCCGGTGGCGACGTGCGTGGCCGCCAGTCGGCGGCCCTCCTCGTCGTCCCCGCCACGGGTGAGTCGTGGCGCACCCGCGTCGATCTGCGCGTCGAGGACCACGACGATCCACTCGGCGAGCTGCGCCGACTACGGGCGCTGCATCGGGCGTACGCCCTCGCCGGCGAGGGTGACGAGTTGCTGGCGACCGGCCGCGACGACGACGCGGCGCAGTGCTACCTCCGTGCCGCCGAGCTGGCCCCGGGGTCCGACGAGCTGGCGTTCTGGGCCGGTCTGGCGGTCGCCCAGGCCGGCGATGTCGCCGGTGGCGCGGCGGCCATCGAGCGGATCGCGGCGATCCACCCCGGGTGGCTGACGTTGCTCGAACGGCTGCCCTCGGAGTTGGCCCCGTCGGCTCCCGCCGTGCGTGCCGTACTTGAGTCACATCGACTCAAGAAATCTGCTGACGGCGTTGATGTGGGGGCACCTGACTCCTAGGGTGGAGGGGCTTAGAAGTCCGCATCAGCCAGGAGAACTGCACCATGCCCAAGGCCGTGGGTATCGACCTCGGTACCACCAACTCCGTCGTGTCCGTCCTCGAGGGCGGCGACCCCGTCGTCATCCCCAACGCCGAGGGCTCGCGAACCACGCCGTCGGTCGTCGCCTTCTCCAAGGCCGGCGAGGTGCTCGTCGGCGAGGTCGCCAAGCGCCAGGCGATCACCAACCCCGATCGCACGTTCCGCTCGATCAAGCGCCACATGGGCGAGGACTGGAAGAGCGACGACGTCGACGGCAAGCGCTACACGCCCCAGGAGATCTCGGCGCGCATCCTGATGAAGCTCAAGCGCGACGCCGAGAGCTACCTCGGCGACACGCGTCACCCAGGCGGTCATCACCACCCCGGCGTACTTCGACGACGCCCAGCGCACGGCCACCAAGGAAGCCGGCCAGATCGCCGGCCTGGAAGTGCTGCGGATCATCAACGAGCCGACCGCCGCGGCGCTCGCCTACGGCCTGGACAAGGCGTCCCAGGACGAGACCGTGCTCGTGTTCGACCTCGGCGGCGGCACGTTCGACGTGTCGGTGCTGGAGATCGGTGACGGCGTGTTCGAGGTCAAGTCGACCCACGGCGACACCCATCTCGGCGGCGACGACTGGGACCAGCGAGTCATCGACTACCTCGTTCAGCAGTTCAAGGCCGCCCACGGCGTCGACCTGGCCACCGACCGGATGGCCGCCCAGCGGCTCAAGGAAGCTGCCGAGAAGGCCAAGGTCGAGCTCAGCCAGGTCCAGCAGACCCAGATCAACCTGCCGTTCATCACGGCGACGGCCGACGGGCCACTGCACCTCGACGAGTCGTTGAGCCGCTCGAAGCTCCAGGAGATGACGGCTGACCTCATCGAGCGCTGCCGGATCCCGTTCGAGCAGGCGCTCGCCGACGCCGGGGTCGCCAAGGGCGATCTCGACCACGTCATCCTCGTCGGCGGCTCGACCCGCATGCCTGCGGTGCACGACCTCGTCGTCGACCTCACCGGCAAGGAGCCGAACAAGTCGGTCAACCCCGACGAGGTCGTCGCGGTCGGCGCGGCCATCCAGGCCGGCGTGCTGCGCGGCGATGTCAAGGACGTCCTGCTGCTCGACGTCACCCCGTTGTCGCTGGGCATCGAGACCCGCGGCGGTGTGATGACCAAGCTCATCGAGCGCAACACGACGATCCCCACGCGGCGCACCGAGGTGTTCACGACCGCCGAGGACATGCAGCCGTCCGTGGAGATCCACGTCCTGCAAGGTGAGCGGGAGATGGCGTCGTACAACAAGACGCTCGGCAAGTTCCAGCTCGTCGACCTCCCACCGGCGCCCCGCGGCATTCCGCAGATCGAGGTCACCTTCGACATCGATGCCAACGGCATCGTCCATGTGTCGGCCAAGGACCGGGCGACGAACAAGGAGCAGTCGATGACGATCTCCGGGCAGTCGACGCTGCCCAAGGAGGACATCGACCGGATGGTCCGCGACGCCGAGGCCCACGCCGAGGAGGACCGCACCCGCCGCGAGGAGGCAGAAGTCCGCAACAACGCCGACACCCTCGTGTACCAGACCGAAAAGGTCCTCCGTGAGCAGGGCGACAACGTCTCGGCCGAGGAGCGCGACGCTGTCGAGCAGCCCCTCGCCGACCTCAAGAAGGCGCTCGAGGGCGACGACATCGCGGCGATCAAGACGACGAGCGAGACGCTGATGTCGGCGAGCCAGGCGTTCAGCCAGAAGCTCTACGAGGCCGCGGCCCGCGACGCCAACGCCGCCGGGACGTCGGCCTCCGGCCAGGCCGGGCCGTCTGGTGCCGGAACGGTGGATGACGACGAGATCGTCGACGCCGAGGTCGTCGAGGACGACGGCGAACCGAACACCCAAGCATGAGCGAGCAACGCGACGATCTGCAGCGCCTCGACGGTGTCGAGGGTGAGCTCGATGCCGGTCCCGACATCGCCGAGGAGTTCTGGGAGGGCGACGACATCGCCGGCCTCGACCCCGATGAGGACGACGAGGTTCTGGCGGCGACGATCGACACCGAGATCCACGAGTTGGCGAGCGAGCGCGACCAGTTCAAGGACATCGCCCAACGCCTGCAGGCCGATTTCGACAACTACCGCAAGCGCACCACGACGCATCTCTCGACGGAGGTCGATCGGGCGACCGGCCGGCTCGCCGAGGCACTGCTGCCGGTGCTCGATGCGGCCGAGGCGGCATATGTCCAGCATCCCGACGAGGTCGGTCCGCTGTTCAACCTGATGCTGACCGAGCTGCGCAAGCACGGCCTCGAGCCGATCGACCTGCTCGACAAGGCGTTCGATCCGAACCTGGCCGATGCCGTGGCCCACGAGCCCGGCGAGGGCGGTGAGACGATCGTCGCCGAGGTGTTGCGCAGTGGCTACCTGTGGAACGGGCGCACGCTGCGCCCGGCGATGGTCCGCACGCGAGACTGAACACGACCGACGAGGTGGGTGGGGAGCCCGTAGATGGCAGCACAACGCGAATGGTTCGAGAAGGACTTCTACCGCGTCCTCGGCGTGCCCGACACCGCGTCGGCGAAGGAGATCACCAAGGCGTACCGGAAGCTCGCCCGTGACCTCCATCCGGACCGCAACCCCAACAACGCCTCGGCGGAGGAGCGCTTCAAGGAGGTGTCAGCGGCGTACGACGTGCTCGGCGACGAGGCCAAGCGCAAGGAGTACGACGAGGTCCGCCGCCTCGGCCCGATGGGCGGTGGCGCGCCGGGCGGGCGCGGTGGATTCCGGTTCAACGTCAACGACATGCAGGGTGGCGGCCTCGGGGATCTGTTCGGCGACCTCTTCGGGCGGGCGCGGGGCGGTGCCAGCGGGGCGGCGAGTGGCGTCGGGCCGCGCCGCGGCGACGACGTCCATGCCGATCTGACACTCGACTTCGCCGATGCCGCCTTCGGGTTGACGACCACGCTGCACCTGACGACGGACGCCCAGTGCGAGACGTGTCAGGGCAGCGGCGCCCGGCCCGGCACGTCGCCGAGGTTGTGCCCGCAATGCGGGGGCCGCGGGGTCGTCGACGACAACCAGGGTCTGTTCTCGTTCTCCACGCCCTGTCGCCGCTGCGGTGGTGGCGGCACGATCGTCGAGGATCCGTGTCCGACGTGTCAGGGCAGCGGTGTCGAGCAACGCGCTCGGCAAGTCCAGGCGCGCATCCCCGCCGGGGTCAGCGACGGGCAGGTCATCCGTCTCAAGGGACGCGGCGGTCCGGGGTTCAACGGCGGTCCACCAGGGGACTTGCTCGTCGAGATCCATGTCGCTCCCGACGCCAACTTCGGGCGCCGCGGCCTCGACCTCACGGTCGCCGTGACCATCGACTTCTGGCAGGCCGCCCTCGGTGACGTCATCGGCGTCCCGACGCTGCGTGGCCCCGACGTCGTCCTGCGCGTCAAGCCCGGCACGCAGTCGGGCAGCCGGCATCGCGTCAAGGGCAAGGGGATCTCGACGTCCAACGGCACCGGCGACCTGATCGTCACGATCGACGTCGCGGTGCCGAGGGACCTGAACCGCGACCAGCGCTCCGCCATCGAGACCCTGCGCGACGCGAGTCGTGCGGAGATGAGCGCGTGATGGTGGGGCAGCGACGCACGCGAGCGGTGTACGTCATCTCCGTCGCCGCCGAGCTCGCCGGCATGCACCCCCAGACGTTGCGCCAGTACGAGCGCCGCGGCCTGCTCCAACCGGCGCGCACCCAAGGCGGCAACCGCCGCTACTCCGACGCCGACATCGAGGTATTGCGCCGCGTCGCCGAGCTGGCGTCCGAGGGGATGAACCTCGAGGGCATCCGCCGGGTGATGTCGCTCGAGGCGGAGAACGCCCGACTGCGCGATGAGCTGGCCACCGCCAGGGCGCAGGCGCGCAGCGCGCAGGCCGATGCCGAACGCCGCCAGCGCCGTGACCTCGTCCCGCTGCGCCAAGCCGTGGCCATCTTCGGCGAGCCCCCCAGGTTCCTGCGTCAGCGACGTCGACGACCCCGAGACTTGATCGCCCGAGTGTTTCCGTCCACCCGAGTGTTTCCGGTGGCACGGGTCGGCCGGAAACACTCGGACGGAGCGTGGAAACCGGCTTGATCGGTCCGGGCGACAGGGCCACAGTCGATGTATGGCCCTCGACCTCGCCCACCACCTCTTCGCGGCGCTCCCCGAGCTGCGCATCCATCCCACCGAGAAGCGGATCCGCGCCTACGTCGCCGGCGACCCGATCATCGACTCGACGCGCGCCATCATCGTGTGGGAGCCGCGCCGGGTCGTCCCCAGCTACGCCGTACCGATCGGCGACATCAAGGCCGACCTGCAGCCGGCGGCGACCGAGGCCACCGCCGAGGAGCAGGCTGTCGAAGTCCTGGGCGCGCCGGTGCTCGACCCGCGCTCGGGGTTCGCCGTGCACACCGTCGCCGGCCAGTCGTTCGACATCGCCACCCCGACACCGCTGCCCAACGCCGCGTTCGTGGTCGACGATCCCGATCTCGAGGGCTACGCGGTCGTCGACTTCGACGCCTTCGACGAATGGCGCGAGGAGGACGAGTTGCTCGTCGCCCACGCCCGCGATCCCTTCGGGACCGTGGACACGCGGCGCAGCTCGCGGCGCGTGGTCGTCGAGATCCACGGAGCGACGGTCGCCGATTCGACGAACTCGGTGATGCTGTTCGAGACGTTCCTGCCGACGCGCTACTACCTGCCGCGCGAGGACGTGCGGATGGACCTCCTGGAACCGACGGACACCCAGACGGCGTGTGCCTACAAGGGCGTTGCTTCGTACTGGTCGGCGAATGTGGACGGCACGATGGTGCGCGACGTGGCCTGGAGCTACGAGGAGCCGCACAACTACGCCGCTGCCGTGTGCGGGATGATCTGCTTCTTCAACGAGCGCGTCGACATCAGCATCGACGGCGTCGCCGTGGAGCGCCCGCGAACTCCGTGGTCGGAGGATTGACGAGAGTACTGTCGATGGCCTGAGTAGGCCCGTTCGCGTCGTGCTTGCCGAGGACAATCCATTCCTGCGTGAGGGCCTCAGCAGCCTGTTGAGCGCTTCCGGGCGCGTCGACGTGGTGGCCAGCTGTGCCTCGCTGGACGAGCTGCTCGCCGCCGTGGACGCCAACCAGCCCGACGTCGTGCTCACCGACATCCGCATGCCGCCGACGTTCACCGATGAAGGAATTCAGGCGGCCACTCAACTGCGCCGCACCAGCCCGGATGTCGGCGTGCTCGTCCTCTCGCAGTATCTGGAACCGAGCCTCGCGCTCGTGTTGTTGAGTGAGGGATCGAGCCGGAGGGGCTACGTGCTGAAGGAGCGGGCTGACGACGTCGACTATCTCGTCGGCGCGATCTCGACGATCGCCGCCGGCGGCTCGGTGATCGGTGACGAGGTCGTGGAGTCGCTCGTGCAGGGCCAACTGCGTCAGCCGGCCACGCCGGTGGCGTCGCTGTCGTCGCACGCGAGCGCGAGGTTCTCCACGAGGTGGCCACCGGCAAGAACAACGCCGCCGTGGCGGCGACGCTGTTCATCAGCGAGCACGCCGTGCAGAAGCACATCAACTCGATCTTCTCCAAGCTCGGGTTGGTGGACGACGGGGAGACCCATCGGCGGGTGCGCGCCGTGTTGCTGTACCTGTCGACGGCGAACCCGTCGGCGGGTGGTGACGTGTAGATGGGGAACGACCGTCGGCTCGCCTGGCTGCTCGGCGTCGACATCGCGACCACCGCCGTGGGTGTCGTGGTGTTGCTCGGCGCCCACGTCCTCGTCGTCGCATCCGGCTACTTCTTGGTGCTCGCGGCGATGGTTGCCACAGCCGGGCTGATCATGGCGTGCGGATATCGACCGCTGCGCGCCGGCCGAGCCGACGGTGTCGTCGCCGCCCTCGCCGTCGCCAACTACCTGATTGCCCTGGCGGCGACGGCGATCGCTCCGTTCGCGATGCCGATCCTGCTTCTCGCCACGATGCTCCCGGCGGTGCTGGCGGTGCCCTACGTCTCGCGGCGCCAGCTCCATGGCTACGTCGCGGCCTCGTTCGTCACGGCCCTCGGCGTCGCCGCCCTCGGTTCGCTGCAGGATGTCACCGGCTTCCGCGACGTTCTGCCCTGGTGGCTCGAGTCAGGCGTCGTGATCTTCTTCATCCCGTTCATGGCGACGATGGTCTCGATCATCGCCTTGACCAACGCGACCGTGCTCGCCGAGAACGTGGTCGCCCTGCGCGCGTCGCGGGCACGTGTCGTGGCATCCGGCGATCGCGAGCGGCGCCGCATCGAGCGGGATCTGCATGACGGCGCCCAGCAGGCGCTCGTCACGGCGAAGGTCCAGCTCGCCAACCTGCGTCAGGACGCGACCCGTGTTGACGCGACGCTCGGCGCGAGGTTCGACGAGCTCCGCGATCAGCTCCGCCGCGCCAGCGTCGAGCTGCGCGACCTCGCCCGCGGCGTCCACCCCACGGCGTTGCAGGATGGTGGCCTCGGCTCGGCCCTGAGACACGCCGTGGCCTCGTTCCCGGGGGATGCGACCGTCGAGATCCGCACCGCCCGGCGCTTCGATCCCGACGTGGAGCGAGCCGTGTACTTCTGCCTCACGGAGGCGCTGCAGAACGCGTTCAAGCACGGTGGTGCTGGGATTCACGTGCGACTCGTCATCGACGGCGACGAGTCCGCGCTGCGCTTCGCCATCAGCGATGACGGGCCCGGATTCGATCCGGCGGCAGCTTCGGTCGGCACCGGGCTCGACAACATGGTTGATCGGCTCGGCGCGGTCGGCGGGGAACTCACCGTCAGTGCCTCGATCGGTGGCGGCACGAGGATCTCCGGCGCGGTACCGACCGGCCCGGAGCCCCCCGCCTGCCACCTCCCTGAACTCCGGCTAGCGCTACCTCGCGACACATGCTGGCGGTCTGGCACCGCGCCCGCCGCTCGCCCACTGTGGAGCTCAGCACTGAGGTAGGTGCCGGGTCGATGTGACGTCGACCCCGAGCGAAGGAGCGAAACATGAACGACCGTGCCAACTCGTGGCATCAACGCCTTGGCGACCGGCTACGCGGCTGGGGAGGCCTCATCGTCGGCCTCATCATCGGGGCCACCGCCTTCGGGGTGTCCACCGCCGGCGCCGGCGGCGACCTGCAGGACCCGGGCGGGCCGCAGCAGATCAAGGAGGAGTGCGCCGAAGGGTGCGATTTCGAGGAGGTCCGCGAGTGGACCTGGAACGGCGAACCCTTCCTCGAGCACATCTGGTCGCCGCCGCCGACCACGACTCCCGTCCGGGTGGCGACCAACGGCTGACCACAGGTCCGGCCGCTGCGCGACGGATCGCCTGCCGCGGCCGGACCAAAGGACCCACCAATGCGACCACCCACCCTGCTCGGGACACGGACACCGGCGCTCGTCGCCCTCACGGCACTGGTCGCCATGCTCGGCGTGCACATCGCCCTGCGGGCCAACGACGACCTCAGCCCGTGGAAGGGCGCCGGCTTCGCCATGTTCTCGACCGTCGACTCGCCGGGCATGAGGAGTGTGGCGGTGTGGGCCGACGTGGCCGGCGTCGAGGAGCGGGTCACCCTGCCCGAGCCGTGGAACGACGCCAGCCGCGAGCTGCAGGCCCTGCCGACCTCGGCCCGGACGATGGCCCTCGCCCGCCGTGTGGCGTACTCGACGCTCGTGCGACGCGCCGACGGCACCCTCGCCCCGGCGTCGACCACCCCCGCGCCGATGCTCGTCGCCACCACTGACGGCCGAGTCTCGACGACCGGGACAGCCGCCGCCCCGACGACCGCCCGCCAAACCGTCGTCGAGGTCGGCCGCGTCCGGGTGGACGTGTTCAGGCTGTCCTACGACGGCGGGCTGGTCCGGGCGACCCTGCTGCAGTCGGCGTCCACCGACGTCGCGCTGGACGGATGAGTCCAAATGTCCGTCGCCGTCATCGTTCCCCGCGCCCGGCCGGCGGTGCTCGACGCCGTCGATCGCCGCCTGCAGGCGCCCGGGCTGGTCACCGGCGCCACGCTTGTCGTCGTCCTGCTGGCGACCACTGGCGCCTGGTACGTGGCGGCACCGGTCAGCCTGCTGGCTGCAGCCACCCTCGTGTTCCCCGAGCTCCGTGACCGTCCGCTGCTGTGGTGGGCGCTGCTCGGGTGCCTCGGCGCCGGCGTTCACCAGGTGTGGAGCCAGGCTGACAACCACCAGTACCTCATCATCTACTGGGTGCTGGCGGTGGCGCTGGCCGCTGGGTCCGTCGACCCGGCCGCCGCTCGGGCGATTGCCGCACGATGGCTGCTGGCCGCCGTGTTCGCCCTGGCGACCCTGTGGAAGCTGAGCAACGTGGCGTTCGTCGACGGCTCGTTCTTCGAGTTCACACTGCTCACCGACTCGCGATTCGCGCCGGTCGCCGCGATGATCGGAGGCGTCGACACTCAGGACCTCGACGCCAATCGCACGGTGTTCGACGCGATGGATGCTGCGGGGACCGGTGCCTCGGTCGACCTGCTCGGGCTCAGCGCCCGGCTGGCCCTGCTGGCGGACGTGCTGACGTGGTGGACCCTGGCCATCGAGGGCGCCGTGGCCCTTGCCTTCGTCTGCCCTGGGGCCAGCTGGCTGGGTCGCCACCGCGACCACTTGCTGATCACGTTCACGGTCACCACCTACCTGGCGGCGCCCGTGCTCGGCTTCGGGTGGCTCCTGCTGGTGCTCGGCCTCGCCCAGTGTCGCAGCACCTCCGGCCGTGTTCGGATTCTCTACGTCGCAGCCTTCGTGGTCGTTCGCCTGGGGGCCACCCCGGTCCTCGAGCTGGTCACACGCTGGGCATAGCGCGGGTGGCCTCCCCCGGCTATGACCGGCCGGCCAGCTCCCGCGCCCGTTCGATGACCCGTTGCAGGTGAAGGCCACGGTGGACATCGCACGGGTGGACCGTGGTGCCGGATCGGATCATCACCGCCAGTTCGTCGAGCATCGTCGCGTAGGCGGCGCGGGGCGGGGTGCGGCGAGCAGAGAGGGCGCAACGTCCGGCACCGCCGTAGACGTCGATCTCGACGATGGACGGGTCGACTGGCGTCTTCAACGACAGCGTCACGGAGCTTGTCGCGCCACCGTCGTGACGCAGGATCACGTGCCAGAGGTCGCCTTCGGAATGTGACGCTCCGGCTACTTCGACGATCGGGCCGAGGGCGGCATCGACCACATCGAAGGTGTGCGGACCGATGTCGGCGATCGCTCCGGCCGCGTGTCGCCACGGAGTTGGTGGCGCATCGCGATCGAGCAGCTTGCCGGAGATCCAGCGGACGTTGCCCCCGGCCCACGGGCCCGCCGCGTGCGACGTTCGCCAGCCAGTCTCGGGTCTCGCTGGCGTAGCGCAGCACGAGAGCGATGATGCTGGCGACGCCGGCACCATCGACGTCGGCGACGAGCGCTTCGGCGCCGGCCAGCGAACCGGCGATCGGCTTCTCGAGGATGATGTGCCGCCCGGCACGCGCTGCCCGCCCGGCGACCGGCGCCTGGACCTCCGGCGGGACGCAGCAGGCGACGACGTCGACGGCGGCGATCATCGCGTCGACATCGTCGAACGGCACGGCGCCGTGTACTTCGGCGAGCGCGGCGGCGACGGCCGGCCGCCGCGTCCACACGCCGGCGAGTTCGAAGTCATCGTGCGCCGCCAGCGCCGGAGCGTGGACGTCACGCGCCCATGGTCCGCCGCCGACAAGTCCCACGCGCAGCCGTGCCGTCACCTGCGTAGCATCGCAGTCGGTGAGCCCGGTGACGCGACTCGACCAGCTCGATCTCTCGCAGCGGCTGGCCCGCCGGGAGTACGAGCGACGCGTCGAAGTCGCCCAACGCCGCCTGCTCCAGCTGCGCTTGCACCTCGGCGGGCAACTCGGCTCCGGGGAGATCGGGCCCGGCCTGCTCGTCATCCTCGAGGGCCGCGACGCCGGGGGCAAGGGTGGGGCGATCAAGCGGATCGTCGAGAACCTCGATCCCCGCCACTACACGGTCAGGTCGTACGCCGCCCCGACCCCCGACGAGAAGCGGCATCACTTCCTGCGCCGGTTCTTCCGGGAGGTCCCTGGCCTCGGCGGGATGTGCGTGTTCGATCGCAGCTGGTACGGCCGTGTGCTCGTCGAACGCATCGAGGGCTACGCCACGACCGAGCAGTGGACGAGGGCGTACAACGAGATCCTCGAATTCGAGCGAACGCTCGTCGTCGAGGGCCTGATCATCGTCAAGTTCTGGCTGCACATCAGCGACGAGGAGCAGCTGGCCCGCTTCAACGCCCGTCAGGCGGAGCCGTTGAAGCGTTGGAAGCTGACTGACGAGGATTGGCGCAACCGCGAGAAGAATCGTCGCTACGACGAAGCCGCCGAGGACCTCTTCGCCCGCACCGACCACGAGCTGGCCCCATGGGATCTGATCGCCGCCGAGCAGAAGCGTTTCGCGCGGGCGACCGTCCTGGAACGGCTCAACGAGCGGATCATCACCGGGATGCACCGCTGGGGTGTCGAGGTGCCTCCCGAAACGCTCGCTTGACGTTTTGTTTGCGCGCTCGCGCGACGTTCCATAAGGTGCCGACGTTGGACATCACGTCGTCGGGCCGCACCGCCGCGCGCCGGACATGAAAGGGAAACTGCCATGAAGAGATCGTCCAGGTTCACGCTCGCCCTCGCCGGCGGCGCTGTCGGCTTGCTCGCTGCCGGGTCGGCAGTGTTCGCCGCGGCGCCGAGTTCCTCCTCCGAGCCGGTGCAGTTGTCGCTGCTCGACAACTCGATCAAGGGTGGCAAGAACGAGCGCGCCGCAGTCTGGATCGAGGACGAGTTGATCCCCGCCTTCGAGGCCGAGATGGAAGCAGCCGGGACGCCGGTGGAGGTCTCGTTCGAGGGCCAGGGCGTTGATGACGAGGACTACAAGACGCAGATGGCCCTCGACCTCGGTTCCGGTGAGGGACCCGACGTGATGTCGATCGACGGCATCTGGGTGGGTGAGTTCGCCACCGCCGAGTACATCCGGCCGCTGACCGATGTCGTCGGTCCGGAGGTCGAGGAGTGGGACGGTTGGGCGCAGATCAACGAAGCGGTGCAGGCCAACGGGATGTTCGAGGGCGCCCGCTACGGGATCCCCCAGGGCACCGACGGCCGGGTGATCTACTTCAACAAGGAGATCTTCGCCGCCGCCGGGCTCCCTGAGGACTGGCAGCCGACGACCATCGAGGAGGTCCTCGAAGCGGCGCGGACGATCAAGGAGGCCCAGCCGGACGTCATCCCGATCCAGCTCAACGCCGGCGTGGCGATGGGCGAGGCGACCACGATGCAGGGAGCGCTGCCGCTGCTCGCCGCCGCCGGCTCGGCGGTCTACGACGAGGAGAGCGGCCTGTGGACGGGTGGCACGGAGGACATGATCGAGATGCTCACCACCTACGCCACGATCTATGGCGACGAGGCGCTCGGCGACACGGATCTCCAGCTGCTCCAGGACGGGCGCGACCGCTCGTTCGAGGCCTTCGCCAACGGCGAGGTCGGCATGCTCATCGAAGGTGACTACTTCTGGCGTTCGGTCATCCACCCCGATCCCGAGCAGGCCCTGTTCCCGATGGAGAATCGCGACGAGGTCGTCGGGTGGGCGACGATTCCGGCGTACGAGCCGGGTGGCGCGCTCGGCGGGCTCGACGGCGCGTCGATGTCCGGTGGCGGGGTGTGGACGATGAACCCGAACACCGAGCATCCCGCTGAGGCGTGGGCGTTGCTGACGTTCATGAACTCGGCCGAGCAGGTCACCGCCGGTCTCGGCGGGCAGCCGCGCATCACCAACCGTGAGGACGTCAACGCCGAGATCCTCGCCGACGACCCGATGCTCAGCTACATGGCCGCCGAAGCGCTGCCGCTCACGCACTTCCGCCCGGGCCTGGCTGAGTACCCGCAGGTGTCGATCGCCCTCCAAGAGGCCGTCGAGTCGGTCGTCACCGGCACGTCGCCGGAGGACGCCGCGGCCAACTACCAAGCGGCGCTGGAGGAGATCGTCGGCGCCGATGCAGTTGCCGGAGCCGATGCCGTGGCCGGTACCGACGCAGTCGCCACCACCGGCGCCTGACGCACCGTTGCGTCAACATTGATGACTCACAAGCGGTCGTGGCGCTGACGCAACACGACCGGGGCTTGCGGTGAATGACTGAGGTCGCCATCGCCGCGGCCCCAGAGCCGAGCGCAGGTCGCCGCCGGAGCAAGAACTCCGGCGGCGACCTGTTCGGCGCGCGTGGTGCGTTCGCCTTCGTCGGGCCGGCGGCGATTGTCATCGGAATCTTCCTCGTCGTCCCGGCGATCTGGACGCTCTATCTCGGGCTGACCAACCGCACGCTGACCGGGGCCACGGCGATCCATCCGGAGTTCGTCGGCCTGGAGAACTACCGCGACGCGCTCAACGATCCGCAGTTCTGGCGGTCCGTCCGCACGACGCTGCTGTACGTCGTCGGCTCGGCGATCGTCGGCCAAGCCATTCTCGGGTTCACGCTGGCCTGGATGTTCCGCGACTGGCACAGCTGGGTGCGTCGCGCCCTGGAACTGCTCATCGTCTTCGCCTGGATCATCCCCGGCACCGTCGTGGCCCGACTCTGGCGGGCGTTCCTCGGCGAGGACGGCACGCTCAACCTCCTACTGCCGTTCAACCCGAACTGGCTGATCGACCACGAGCTGCTGTCGATCGTCGTCGCCAACACCTGGCGCGGCACGGCATTCTCGATGTTGCTGTTCGGCGCGGCCCTCAACTCGCTGCCACCCTCCTATCTGGAGACGGCGCGACTGGCGGGGGCTTCGACGTGGCAGCAGCTCACCGGCGTCGTGCTGCCCTCGATCAAGGGCTACATCCTCACCAACCTGTTGCTGATCAGCCTGTGGACGTTCAACGACTTCGGACCGTTCCTGTTGATCGGCGGCGGGCTCGGCCGACGCACCGAGGTGCTGCCCGTCTACCTCTACTACGAGGCGTTCCGCGGCGGAACCAGATTCGGCTATGGGGCGGCGATCGCCGCCATCATCATGGCGATCAACCTGGTCATCGCCAGCTTCTACCTGCGGGCCGGAAGGCGACGCGCATGAGCGCGAGAAGCTTCGCAGCGCGTGTTGCGTTCGCCGGGTTCGCCTCGCTCGTCGGGTTGTTCTTCGCCCTGCCGATGCTGTGGTTGGTGTTCGCCCCCTTCAACAGCAACACAACACTGGCCGCCAAGCCGTCGCGACCGACACTCGACAACTTCCACGAGGTGTTCGTCGAGCGCACCGACGTGCCCAAGTCTCTGGGGATCTCGACGCTGCTCGTGATCGGAACGGTCACGATCGTCGTGCTCGTCGGCGCCCCGGCCGCCTATGCCCTCAGCCGGATCCGCTTCCCGGGGCGCGACACGTTCCTGTACCTGCTGTTACTGCTGTCATCGGTCGTCGCTGGCTCGGCGGCGATCTTGCCGCTGTACCTGCTGCTGTTCGAACTCGGCCTGATCGACACCTACCAGGGCATCTGGTTGGCGTTTGCGGGTGGTCTGCTGCCGGCGGCGATGTTCATCCTCAAGGACTTCACCGATTCGATCCCGCGCAGCTACGAGGAGTCGGCGCGGGTCTTCGGCGCCTCGTCGTTCCAGGCCCTGCGCCACATCGTCGTCCCGGTCATCCGCCCGGGGCTCGCGGTCATCGGCGTCTGGACAGCCGTGCAGGTGTGGGGCAGCTTCCTCGTCCCGTACATCCTGTTCGGTGGCCCGGGCAGGCGCCCGGCCGCGGTGTTGATGTACACGTTCCAGGACGAGGGCGGTGGTGCCGACCTCGGTCCACTGGCAGCCTTCGCCCTCGTCTATACGATCCCGATCCTCGTGCTCTACTGGTTCGTCAACAAGCGCTACGGGTTCCGCTTCCACGGAGGAATCAAGCGCTAGTGCCGTTTCGCCCTTACTCGTTCGCTCGCTTCGCTCGCTCTCTCCGTTCGGGCGAGCTCGTTGCAGACGGCCTGCGGCCGCACGAAATCCTTGCTGCTAGTCGACCGGCAGAGCCGGATCGACCAGCGTTGGGGGGCTCCGGCAGGAGCCTCTGCCCCCCAAACCCCCCGCCGAAGAGCTGGGCTGATCACTGATGCCTGGTATCGAGATCGCCGCGCTCACCAAGGTGTTCCCGAACGGGGTCACCGCCCTCGATGGCCTCGACCTGTCGATCAACGACGGTGAGTTCTTCGCCCTCCTCGGTCCCTCGGGGTGTGGCAAGACGACGCTGCTGCGCACGATCGCCGGACTCGAGGCAGCGACGTCGGGCACGATCCACATCGGCGCGCGAGACGTCACCGGGTTGCAGCCCGGCGACCGCAATCTGGCGATGGTGTTCCAGGACTACGCCCTGTACCCGCACATGACAGTGCGCGACAACATCGCCTACCCGTTGAAGATCAAGCACGTCGGGCGCGCCGAGCGCAACGCCGAGGCCCAATCCGCCGGCACCAACCTGTCGCTCGGCCACCTGATGGATCGTCGCCCCGCCCAGCTCTCCGGTGGCCAGCAACAGCGCGTCGCTCTCGCCCGGGCGATCGCCACCCGACCCGACGTCTTCTTGTTCGACGAGCCGCTCTCCAATCTCGACGCCCGGTTGCGCCTGGAAGCGCGCACGTTCCTCAAGCAGCTACAGCGCGAGCTGGCGACGACGGCGATCTTCGTGACGCACGACCAGGCCGAGGCGCTGGCCCTTGCCGATCGCATGGCGGTGATGGAATCGGGCGTGATCCGCCAGGTCGGCACACCGACCGAACTGTTCCACCGTCCGGCCAACGTGTTCGTCGCCGGGTTCATTGGCTCGACACCGATGAACCTGCTGCCCGGCGTCGTGACGGGTGGAGGTGTCGACGTCGGTGGAACCACCCTGCCGCTCAACGGCACGACCGCCGACGCCGGCCGTCAGGTGACCTACGGGATCCGCCCGGAGTACGTCACCATCCACCGATCTGCGCCGCGCCCTGCAGGACACGAGTCCGCCGGCCCGATCGAAGGCACCGTGTCGATCACCGAGAACCTCGGCACCGACTTCCTCGTGACCGTCGACCTCGGCGACGTGGCGATCAAGGCAACGATCCAAGAAGGCGATGAACCGCAACCGGGCGACACCGTCTCGCTGGCCCCCGCGCCACGCCGAGTGTTGCTGTACGACCACGAGTCCGGAGCGCTGCTATGAGCCTGATGACCCGCCACTACACGCGCACCGACCGCGCCGAGAGCATCTATCAATACCTCGTCGTCGAGGTACCGGCGGGCGCCGCGGCCCTCGACGTGACGCTCAGCTACGACCGCACCGAGACGATCCTCGATCTCGGCCTGATCGGCCCCGATCGGTTCTGCGGCTGGTCAGGATCGGAGCGCTCCAACGTCGTCGTGACGAACGAGTGGGCCACGCCGGGTTACCTACCCGGGCGCGTCGACGGCGCGTGGCAGGTGGTCCTCGGCTTGTACCGGGTCGCTCCGGGTGGGGTCGATGTGTCGATCGACATCACGACACCCAACCAAATGCCAGCGACGCCGGCGCCGCCACCGTTGCCGCCGCGTCCGCAACGTCCGCCGCGGCGCGAGCTCCCGGCAGCTGCCGGACACGAGTGGCTGGCCGGTGATTTCCACAGCCACACCGTGCACTCCGACGGATCGTTGGAGATCGTCGAGCTGGCTGCACGGGCGGCCGGACGCGGTCTTGATCTGCTCGCCGTCACCGACCACAACACGGTCAGCCACCACGCCCATCTGCCCGCCGCCGGCAACCACGCCGGAATCCTCCTCGTGCCCGGTCAGGAGGTCACGACGGACGTTGGTCACGCCAACTGCTTCGGCGACATCGGCTGGGTCGACTTCCGGGATCCGCCGGACCTCTGGCAGGCGCGGGCCACGGAGGGCGGTGGGTTGATGGCCGTGAACCATCCGTGGGCGTGGGACTGCGCCTGGCGGATGCCGCTGACCCAACCTGCCGACCTCGTCGAGATGTGGCATTGGACGTGGGACCGACGCGACTCGACGGCGCTCACCGACTGGTCCTCATTCGGGCGGCGGGCAATCGGCGGCAGCGACTTCCACCGCCCGGGCTCCGACGGCGAGCCCGGCGCGCCGACGACCTGGGTCGAGTGCGCCGAGCGCTCCACGGACGCCGTGCTCGACGCTCTGCGCACCGGCCGTGTCTCGGTCAGTGCCTCGCCGGACGGTCCGGTGCTGATCCGTGATGGCGACGACTTCGTCCCGATCGACGGCGACGGCTGCGAGCTGGTCACCGCCGACGGGTCAGCCTGGCTCGTCGCCGACGAGCAGGTCGTCGCCTTCTGCCCCTGACCTGACGGCGATACCGTCGCGGAAGTGACGTCGTACGCGCCGTGGGTCGGCGGACCGTTCATCTGGCGGCTCGGCCTGCGCCCGCTCGATCTCGCCGACTGGATCGAGCTCGGAGAGGAGTACGCGGCCGACCTCGCCGTGAAGGCCACGGTCCGCCGTGAGCACCCCGACACGGTGTTCGTCACCCTGCCGGAAGCGCTCGATGCCTGTCGGGAGGTCCTCGACGTCCTCGTCGAGCACCTCGTCAGCACCTGGCCGGAGCACTTCGAGCGCCGCGGTGAAACCGTCCACAACGTGCTCACCGGCGGAGACGTACCGCTCGACGGATCGATCCACCCGCTCGATGCGGCGAGCCAGTTGGTCCAAGAGGACCTCGTCGTGATGATCGAGATTGGCGGGGAGCTCGTGTTCGGCGCCGGCTCGGTGTGCTTTCCGAATCGCTGGGACCTGCGCTCCAAACTCGGCCTCCCGTTGCGCGCCGTTCACCAACCGGTCAGCCTGCTCAACGACCAGCTCGGCGAAACGATCGACAGGTTCTTCGACCGGCTGACCCCGGAGCGCAGTTTCTGGCGGCTCGGGTGGGGCGTGCTCGACAGCGTCGACCTGTACCAGCCGCTCGACGGCACGGCCGCTCCGCGACCGGCGACGCCGACGCCCGCCGATCTGGTGGTCCGCGTCGAGCGCGAGACCCTCCGCCGTCTCCCTCGAACCGGCTGCGTGCTGTTCACGATCCGTACCCATCTCGCCAAGGCCACCGAGCTGGCCGCCGACCCGCGGCACGGGCCGGTGATCGCCGAGGCGCTGGCCGCCATGCCACCGACCGTGCGCCAGTACAAGCAGGTCGACCGCGTCGCGGCGGCCCTCGCCGAGCTGTTCGTCTGACGCCGCCTACGGCCGGGCGAGCAGCATGCAGAAGTAGTTGACGTTGTTGCTGCCGCGCTGCAGCCCGACGCCCATGTGCGTGAAGGTCCTGCTGAGGATGTTGGCGCGGTGCCCCGCCGAGTTCATCCAGCCGGCGACGAGCGACTGCGAGGAGGTGTAGCCGGCGGCGACGTTCTCGCCCCACGCCGACCACGAGAAGCCGCGGCGAATGGCGCGTGTGCCCCCGTTCGAGCCGTCCGAACCGATGTGCGTCATTCGACGCATCGCCGCCATGTCGTTGGCGTGCCCCTGGCAGGCGTTGGTCGAGCGCGCTGCTGAACGCCAACCGCGGAAGTCCCCGATTGCTGCGCTCGTTGTTGCTCAGGCCGAAGATGTAGGTGCGCGACCTGATGATCGCCTCGGTCGAGAAGCCGTCGGGCCGGACGAAACCGGCGGCCGGAGCGGCGGAGGCAGGAGGGTCGACGGCGAACGTACCGAAGGTCACCGTCACCACTGCCAGCACGGCAGCGACCCGGCGGCCGCCGTGCCTTCGCCGAGTCGCGGCGGCGCCGTCCATCACGACGACCGTACTCAGCCCGTCCGGCGCGGGCAAACCACCGGAGAAACTTGACACGACATGACTCAACATTTTCTCTCGTCGGTACACTTGCTCCATGGCCCTCGACCCGAAGAAGTGGACGCTGAAGACCCAAGAAGCGATCAGCGCGGCCGTCGATCTGGCCAAGGGCAACTCGAACCCGGAGTTGACCCCCGATCACCTGCTGGCGGCGATCACCCGGCAGGACGACACGATCGTCCCGGCCGTCCTGGCCCGCCTCGGCCAGGCGCCGCTGATGATCCGCAACCGAGCCGACGAGGCGGTCGCCCGTCTCCCCAAGGCCTACGGCGGCGACGAACCACGTCTCGGCCGCGAGGTCAACACGGTGTTCGACTCGGCGCAACGGATCCAGTCCGACCTGCGCGACGACTTCTTGTCGGTCGAGCACCTGCTGCTGGCGATGAGCGAGCGGCTCGGGGTCGATCGCGAGGAGATGCTGCGCGCCCTTGCCGAAGTCCGGGGATCGCACCGCGTCACGTCGCAGAACCCCGAGGATCAATTCCAGGCGCTCGAGCGCTACGGGCAGGATCTCACCGCCCGGGCCCGCGAGGGCAAGATCGACCCGGTCATCGGGCGCGACGACGAGATCCGCCGGGTGATCCAGGTGTTGTCGCGGCGGACGAAGAACAATCCGGTGCTGATCGGCGAGCCGGGCGTCGGCAAGACGGCGATCGTCGAGGGGCTCGCCCGGCGGATCGCCGACGGCGATGTCCCGGAGGGACTCAAGGACAAGCGCCTCGTGGCTCTCGACCTGTCCTCGATGGTTGCCGGCGCCAAGTACCGCGGCGAGTTCGAGGAGCGGCTCAAGGCCGTGCTCAAGGAGATCACCGACGCCGCCGGGGAGATCATCACGTTCGTCGACGAGCTGCACACGATCGTCGGGGCCGGCGCCGCCGAAGGGGCGATGGACGCCGGCAACATGATCAAGCCGATGCTCGCCCGGGGCGAGCTGCGGATGATCGGGGCGACGACGCTCGACGAGTTCCGCAAGTACGTCGAGAAGGATCCGGCGCTGGAGCGTCGGTTCCAGCAGGTCTACGTGTCCGAGCCGAGCGTGGAGGACACGATCGGCATCCTGCGCGGGCTCAAGGAGCGCTACGAGGTGCACCATGGCGTGCGCATCCAGGACTCGGCGTTGATCGCCGCCGCCGTGCTGTCGAACCGCTACCTGACCAACCGCTTCCTGCCCGACAAGGCGATCGATCTCGTCGACGAGTCGGCCAGCAAGCTGCGTATCGAGATCGACTCGATGCCCACGGAGATCGACGTCGTCGAGCGGCGCATCCTCCAACTGGAGATCGAGCAGGTCGCCTTGGAGAAGGAGTCCGACGACGTCAGCCGGGCGCGCCTCGATTCGCTCCGTGACGAGCTCGCCCAGCTGAACGCCGACGTCGCCACGAAGAAGCGGCACTGGGAGGCCGAGAAGGAAGCGATCGCGGCCATTCGCACGCTCAAGGAGGAGCTCGAGCAACTGCGCACGCAGTTGGAGCGGGAGGCCGACCTCAACGTCGCCGCCGAGATCCGCTACGGGAGGATCCCCGAACTCGAGCAGCGCATCGCCGCCGCCACCGAGCATCTCGACGAGTTGCAGCGGGAGAACCGCATGCTCAAGGAGGAGGTCGACGCCGAGGACATCGCCGAGGTCGTGTCGAAGTGGACCGGCGTGCCCGTGAGCCGGCTGATGGAGGCCGAAGCCACCAAGCTGATCCACCTCGAGGAGCATCTTCACGAGCGCGTCGTCGGCCAGGACGATGCCGTCACCGCCGTGGCCAATGCCATCCGCCGCAGCCGGACCGGGCTGTCCGACCCGCACCGTCCGATCGGTTCGTTCCTGTTCCTCGGACCGACCGGTGTCGGCAAGACCGAGCTGGCTCGGGCGCTCGCCGCCTTCCTGTTCGACGACGAGCAGGCGATGGTGCGCATCGACATGAGCGAGTACATGGAGAAGTTCGCGGTGAGCCGGTTGATCGGCGCGCCTCCGGGTTACGTCGGCTACGACGAGGGAGGCCAGCTCACCGAGGCGGTGCGCCGGCGGCCGTACTCAGTGGTGCTCCTCGACGAGATCGAAAAGGCCCACCCCGACGTGTTCAACGTCCTGCTGCAAGTCCTCGACGACGGCCGCCTCACCGACGGGCACGGGCGCACCGTCGACTTCACGAACAGCGTGCTGATCATGACGAGCAACTTGCCGGGCGATCCGTTGGACTTCTTCAAGCCGGAGTTCATCAACCGCGTCGACGAAATCATCAGCTTCGGCTCGCTGACCGCCGAGGACCTGACGAGCATCGTCGCGCTGCAACTCGCCGTCTGGCGCGACCGGCTCGCCCAGCGGCGGATCGCCCTCGAAGTCAGCGACGCGGCGATGAAG
The DNA here is from genome assembly GCA_963786985.1 of Ilumatobacteraceae bacterium. Taxonomy (GTDB): domain Bacteria; phylum Actinomycetota; class Acidimicrobiia; order Acidimicrobiales; family Ilumatobacteraceae; genus Desertimonas. Next base: position 157,324 of record CAWBBL010000020.1, read on the forward strand.
CTGCTGGCCACCGAGGGCTTCGACCCGGCGTTCGGGGCGCGGCCGCTGAAGCGCGTCATCCAGCGCCAGATCGGCGACCCTGCGGCGATGCTGCTGCTCGAAGGCAAGGTCGCCGACGGCGGGACGATCAGCGTCGACGTCGCCGCCGGCGAGCTCACCGTCAACCCCGCCTGACGCCCCCATCTGGGGAAGATCTCTGTCATTCGCCCATCTGGGGAAGATCTCTGTCAGGGTCTGATTCACATCTTCCCCAGATGAGGGAATGGAACGAATCTTCCCCAGATGGAGGGGACGACCTACAGACGGCGCCGGCGGATGGCGGCGGCGTGGGCCGGGAAGCCCTCGTGGTCGGCGAGTGCCTCGATCGAGGGAGACATCCGCTCGAGGGCCGTCGCATCGGCCTTGGCGACAGCGGTGCGCTTGAGGAACGTCATCGCCGTGATCCCCGACGAGACGGTGGCGAACCCCGACGTCGGCAACGACGCCGGGCAGCCGATCACGAAGTTGGCGGCGCTGAACGGAGTGTGCTGGCCGACGAGGATCTCTCCGGCGTTGACGATGGCGTCGACCGTCGCGCTCTCGATCGACTCGTCGACGGCGACCTGCAGGTGCTCGGGGGCGATGCGGTTGGCCACGGCGACGGCTTCGTCGAGGTCGGCGGTGACGACACAGCCGCCGTTGACGCCGAGGGCGGCGCGGGCGGCGTCGGCGCGCACTGCCGGAAGCTCGGCGAGTTGGCCGGCGAGCTCGGCATCGACCGCCAAGCCCACTGCCTCATCGGGCGTCAGCAACACGACCGTCGAGTCGACCCCGTGCTCGGCCTCGATCAGCAAGTCGGCGGCGAGCCGCACCGGGTCGGCACTGCCGTCGGCGATGATGACGCTCTCGGTCGGGCCGAGGAGCATCATCGTCGTCACCCCATGGCGCTGCATCTCGATCTGGGCGAGGGTCACGGCCGGTGACCCGGGGCCGACGACCATCCGCACCTGGGGGATCGACTCGGTGCCGAAACCGAGGGCGGCGATCCCGGCCGGACCGTTGACCCGGAAGACGTTGCTGACGCCGAGTTTGCGGCACACGACGAGCACGGCGGGGTCCACCGCTCCGTCGGCGTGACCAGGAACCGGCGGAACGACGAGGACGATCTGGGGCACTCCGGCGATCGTCGCCGGTGTCGCCAGCTGGTAGGCGACGCTCGGGTAGCTGGCCTTGCCGGACGGGACGAACAACCCAGCCGACTCCACCGGCGTCAACTTCTCACCGACGACGAGGCCCGGTTCGGCCTCGAAGCTCCAATCGGTGAGCCGGGCGAGCTGGTGCTCACTGAACGCCGTGATGTGGGCGATCGCATCGTCGATCGCCGCGTCGACCTCGCGGCGACGATGGCCGCGCCATCGATCTCGTCGGGGGTCACGCGCAGCTGGTCGGGTGTGATCGTCACGCCGTCGAAGCGGGCCAGGGCATCGCACACGGCTGCGTCGCCACGCGTTTGCACGTCGTCGAGCAACTTGCCGATCGATCGCCGCAGGTCCGGATCGAAGATGGCGTCGAGACCGCGTCCGAGGAGCGCCCCCCGATCCGCGTCGTCCATGTCTGCCCACCGCGCCATGCGCATGATCGCCGTCACGCAGTGGACGGTACCCGAGTGTTTCCGGCGCACACGTCGCGCCGGTAACACTCCGATGGACGCAAACACTCGGGTGGGGAGACTGCGGCTAGCGTCACGCTCCGTGCCGGTCACCGTCGTCGTCGGGGCTCAGTGGGGCGACGAGGGCAAGGCCAAGGTCATCGACCTGCTGGCCAAGGAACACGGGTACGTGATCCGCTACCAGGGTGGCCACAACGCCGGGCACACCGTCGTCGCCGGTGGCGAGCGCTACGCCCTGCAGCTGACGCCGAGCGGGATCCTCTACGACCACGTCATCCCGGTGATCGCCAACGGCGTCGTCGTCGACCTGCCGACGTTGTTCGCCGAGGTCGACGCCCTGACCGAACGCGGCATCTCCTGTGATCGCCTCCGCGTTTCCAGCCGGGCGCACCTGATCTTTCCGTGGCACCAAGCTCACGACGCCATCGCCGAGGCGCTGCGCGGTGACGACAAGATCGGCACGACGCTCAAAGGGATCGGCCCGGCCTATGCCGACAAGGCCCGCCGTGTCGGCATCCGTGCCGGTGACGTGCTCGATCCCCGGCGCTTCAGCGAGCTGGTCCGCGCCCGGGCGATCGTCGAGAACCGTCAGCTCACCGACGACGGCGGGGAAGCTCTCGATGTCGACGAAGTGGTCAGCACGTTCGACGCCCTCGGCGCCCGCCTGGTGCCCTACGTCACCGACACCGTCAGCCTGCTCCACGATGCCCTGGCCGCCGGCGCCCACCTCCTGCTCGAGGGCGCCCAGGCGACGTTCCTCGACCTCGACCATGGCACCTACCCCTACGTCACCTCGTCGAACCCAACAGCCGGCGGGGCGTGCGCCGGCACCGGAATCGGGCCGCGGGAGATCGACCGCATCGTCGGCATCACCAAGGCCTACACCACGCGGGTCGGCGCCGGGCCGTTCCCGACCGAGCTCACCGACGCCGACGGCGACCGCCTCGTCGACGTCGGCCGCGAGTTCGGGACGGTGACCGGGCGCCGCCGTCGCGCCGGATGGCTGGACTGTGTGATGCTTCGTCACGCCGTGCGCCTCAACAGCCTGACGGAGCTGGCGGTCACCAAGCTGGACGTGCTCGACGGCTTCGACAGCGTCAAGGTGTGCACGGGATACGTCCTGGACGGCGCGGCGTTACCGGCCTACCCGGACCGTGTCGACGTCCTCGCCCGTGTCGAGCCCGTCTACGAAACGCTGCAGGGCTGGGGAGTCGGCCTCGGCGGCGTGCGTGAGCCGAGAGCGCTGCCGGACGGTGCCCGACAGCTGATCGAACTGATCGAGTCCCAGGTCGGCGTGCCAGTCCGCGTCGTCGGCGTCGGGGCCGAGCGCGACGACTACCTCATCTGGCAATGATCCCCAGGTACTCACTCCCCGAGATGGCCGAGCTGTGGTCGGACACGACGCGCTTGGGCCGTTGGCTGGAGATCGAGTTGCTGGCCACCGAGGCGCAGGTCGACCTCGGCGTGGTCCCAGCAGCGGACAGCGCGACGTGTCGGGCCAAGGCGCCGTCCGTCGATGCGGCGTTCGTGGCTGCCGTGGCCGAGCGCGAGCGCACGACCGATCACGATGTCGCCGCGTTCGTCGACGTCGTGCAGTCCGCAATCGGCGCCCCGGCCGGCTCGTGGATCCACTACGGCCTGACCTCGTCCGATGTCGTCGACACGGCCCTGTGCTGGGCAATGCGCGACGCCGGCCGCCTGCTGGTCAGCGCCGCGGACCAGCTGATCGACACGGTGATCGCGCTCGCCCGCCGTCACCGCGGCACGGTGATGATCGGGCGGACCCACGGAATCCACGCCGAGCCGACGACGTTCGGTGCCAAGGCCGCCCTGTGGGCGCTGCAGCTCGACCGCGACCGCACGAGACTGCGCACGGCCACGGAGACGGTCGGCGTGTGCAAGTTGTCGGGCGCCGTCGGGACCTACTCGAACATCGATCCGGCCGTCGAGCGCCACGTCGGCGACGCCCTCGGACTGCGTCCCGTTCCGGCAACCCAGGTGATCGCTCGCGACCGCCATGCCGAGCTGCTGTGGGCGTGCGCGTCGACGGCGTCGACGTGCGAACTGATCGCCGTCGAGCTCCGCCATCTCCAGCGCACCGAGGTCGGCGAGGTGCTCGAGGGCTTCAAGGCAGGGCAGAAGGGCTCGTCGGCGATGCCCCACAAGCGCAACCCGATCTCCGCCGAGACGATCAGCGGGCTCAGCCGGGTGGTGCGCGGCAATCTCCAGGCCGGCCTGCAGGACATCGCCCTGTGGCACGAACGGGACATCTCCCATTCGTCGGTCGAACGGATCGTCCTGCCGGACTCGACGTTGCTCGTGCACTACTGCCTGCATCGCCTCATGGGGCTGCTCGACAACCTGCACGTCGACGCCGAGCGGATGGGCCACAATCTTGCGGCGAGCCGCGGTCTCGTGTTCAGCCAGCCGGTGCTGCTCGCCCTCGTGGCCTCGGGAATCTCCCGCGACGACGCTTACCGCATCGTCCAACGCACGGCCTTGCGCTCATCGGAGCAGGGTGCTGATTTCCGCCGCCTGCTGGAGGATGACGCGGAGGTGATGCTCACTCACGCCGAGCTCGACGAAGCCTTTGACTTGCGACGTTCCCTGCGCAACGTCGACGCCGTGTTCGAGGCACTCGCGGCGATCGGCTGATACAGACCTCAGCCGCGGCGGACGATGCCGGCCTTGCTCAGCACCGCTGCGTCGACGCCGATCTCGCGCCAAGTCGTGTACGTGATCCCCTGGCGTTCGCTGTATGAACGGGCAACCTTGACGAACGCATCTTCTAGTGCGGCGTGGTCGGTGACCGCCGACTTCGACTCCAATTCGGCCTGTAGGTCGCGACGCTCCTGGAGCAATTTCAACTCGTTGAGCGCATCGGCAGTGGCCAGCTCGGAGTCGATTGCCGAGAGTCGCTTGGCAATCGACTCCTTGGTGCGACGCCGGCCCCGGCGCGGCTTGTTGGCGCGCAACGATTCGAGATAGTCACGTACGGCGCGGCCTTCTGAACGACCACGGGCGAGGGCCGCCTTGTGTTCATCGGTCATCGGGCTCTTCGGTCCACGCTTTGCCATGTGACGAGTATAAGGATGCCCGCCCGTCAATCAATTAATCGGCGTTCGATTCGTCGTGATCAGGTACTCGCCGATTTGGCTGTCTGGGCGATGACATCCAGATGATCGAGGTCCTCCAAGTCGAGCACTTGCAGATAGAGGCGATCGGCGCCGGCGTCCTGAAATTCCTGCATGCGGACCACGGCCTCGTCAACTAGGCCGGCAATCGCGTCCCGACGCAGGTCATCTGGCTGGTGGCCAATCGCCGTCGCCCGGCGGACGTACTCGCCTTCATCGGCGCCGATTGCGACCACCAACGCGGCGGAAAACGACATCGTCGCCGGATCCCGGCCGATGTCCGAACAGGCTGCGAGGACTCGTTGTCGCTGGGCCGCGAAGTCCTCAAGAGAGCGAAAGGGGAGATTGAACTCAGTAGCAAATCGTGCGGCCAGGCTCGGCGTCCTCCGCGGACCGCCGCCACCGACGATGATCGGAAGATCGGTTCCCTGAGCTGGCTTGGGTAACGCCGGCGAATCACTCAGGTCGTAGTGCGTGCCGGCGAAGTTGAAGCGCTCTCCGATCGGCGTCGCCCACAGTCCGGTGACGATCGCCAGTTGCTCCTCGAGGCGGTCGAAGCGCTCACCGACATCAGGAAACTCAATGCCGTAGGACGTGTGCTCCTGTTCGAACCAACCGGCCCCGAGACCGAGTTCGACACGCCCGCCGGACATCTGATCGACCGTGGCGACGGAGATCGCCAACACCGCCGGATTACGAAACGTTGCCGCACTGACGAGTGTTCCGAGACGGATGGTCGAGGTGTCGCGGGCGAGCCCGGCGAGCGTGATCCACGCATCGGTCGGGCCCGGTAGGCCGCCGGCCGGCTCATCGGCCATCGCCAGGTAGTGGTCACTGCGAAAGAACGCTCCGAAGCCGAGTTGCTCGGCGCGTCTGGCGACGGCCAAGAGGTCGTCGTACGTGGCCCCCTGCTGGGGTTCGGTGAAGATGCGCAGTTGGGTGAGGTCGAACACGTCACCGGAGGCTACGAGCACGGGTACGGTCGAGACCATGCCGGATCCCGCCCTCCCGTCCCTGCCGCCGGCGCGCGCCGCCCTGCGTGAGCACGTTCTGGACCATTCGGTCAGGCGGGGTGAGTTCACGTTGAAGTCCGGCGTGCGGAGCGACTGGTTCGTCGACGCCAAGCAGACCGCGTGCCGGCCAGACGGCATCCTGCTCGTCGCCGAGGCCGCCCTCGAGGTGATCCCAGACGACGCCACGGCAATCGGCGGGCTCACCGTCGGCGCCGATCCTGTTGCCTACGGCATCGCCGCGGTCGCCGCGACCCGCGGCCGCGAGTTGCGCAGCTTCACCGTGCGCAAGGAGGCGAAGGATCACGGCATCGTCGGGCGCGTGGCCGGAGCACTGCAGCCCGGGGACCGGGTCGTCATCACCGAGGACACCGTGACCCGGGGGACATCGCTGTTCGAGGCGGTGGACGTCGTGCGGGCGTTCGGTGCCGAGCCGGTGCTGATCACCGTCATCGTCGACCGCGGCGGCACCTGCGCGGCCTTGGCCGCCGAGGCCGGGATCTCCTATGCGCCGCTGCTCACCGCCACCGATCTCGGGTTTCAGTCGGGGACTTGAGCGGAGCGCAGCACGATCGTCTGCAACGCCCTGCCGACCGGTCCTTCGTCGTCGAACAGCACGGCGTCGGCGAGGCCGACGCCACCCGGCTGCCACCACGACACGGTGCGCGAGCCGAACCACTCGCCGACTGGGTCGCGATGGAGGGCGATCGTCAGATCGACGTTGGCGAACTGGACCTGCCAGGGCTCGGCGTGCCGGCTGAAGGCGTTGCCGCAATCGGCGAGTGGGCAGATCGCCTGGAACGGTGACGGAGTCTCGCCAGGGATCAGCGGTGCAGTGTTCATCCACACGGTCGACGACCCTGGACCATCGCGCTGACCGGGCGGGTAACGCATGCGCACCGCCTCACCGCTGAACCCAGGGAGCCCGTGGTTGCGCCGAGCGTCGATGGGAAAGGGCCCGGGCCGGGCATCGGCCAGCCGTGGCGTCGGCACGCCGGAGTTGTCGAGCGGCCCGTCGAACAGGGGTGGTTGCTGGATGGCCGCGTGGAGACCGGTGGCGGTGGCGCGGACCTCGCCTTCGCCGTCGACGACGGTGGCCCGGGTGGTGGCGACGGTCCGGCCCCGGCGCGTGACCTCGGCGGCGATGTGGAACCCGGCCATCGGGATCGGCTTGGCAAGTTCGACGGTGATGCGGGCGAGGCGGACGTCGGGCAGCGCGCGTTCCATCGACCTGACGAGCAACCCGGTGGGCGGTCCGGCGTGACACGAGTCGCCGTCCCACGGTCCGCGGCTGTGGTCGGTGGGCGTGAACCATTCGCCACCCGCCTCGTCGGTCGGCGTCTCGAAGAACGTCATCTCCACGATCGGCACGCTAGAGGGAGGTCTGGGGCAGCCTGCTAGTCGACGACGAGCACCTTGGCGGGGGACAGCACGACCTCGACGCGATCGCCGGCGTCGTGTCCAGGTTCCGAGGTCTCGGTCTGCTGGACGCGCTGGGCGTCGACGAGCACGTCGAGGAGGTCGAGGCGCACACGTAGCAGGCTCGTGGCGCCGGCGAAGTGCTCGCTGACCACCGTGCCGGCCAAGGCCGCCCCGTTGGTTCCGGCGCCGGGTCGATGCACACGGACGTCCTCCGGGCGCGACATCACCGTGACCGCGGATCCCACCGCGGCACCGTTCGGGGCGGCGACGCCGATGCGCACCCCGGCCACGGTGATCCCATCGGCGGTGACCTCAGCGGGCAGCTCGTTGATCCGTCCGACGAACCTGGCGACGAACGCCGTCGCTGGCGCGGCGTACACCTCGCGGGGTGTGCCGAGCTGCTCGAGCCGGCCGTTGGACATCACGCCCATCCGGTCGGAGATCGACAACGCCTCTTCCTGGTCATGGGTCACGAAGAGGGTGGTCATGCCGAGCTGCAGTTGCAGGCGGCGGATCTCCTCGCGCAGGTTGACGCGCACCTTGGCGTCGAGTGCCGAGAGCGGCTCGTCGAGGAGCAACACCGCCGGCTCGAACACGAGCGCCCTGGCGAGGGCGACACGTTGCTGCTGGCCACCGGAGAGCTGGTGGGGATAGCGGTTGGCGAGGTGCGAGAGGTGGACGCGCTCGAGTGCCTCGCCGACGCGACGCTGCTGGTCGACCTTGGACACGCGGCGTACGCGTAGCCCGAAGGCGACGTTGGCGCTGACGTCGAGGTTCGGGAACAGGCTGTAGCTCTGGAAGACCATTCCCATGTTGCGGCGGTGCGGCGGTGTGCCCACGACGTTGCGGCCGTCGACAAGGATGGCGCCCGAGTCGGGTTGCTCGAAGCCGGCGGCGATGCGCAGCGCCGTGGTCTTGCCGCACCCGGACGGCCCGAGCAGGCTGACCAGCTCGCCCGGCTCCATCGCCAGGTCGAACAACTCGATGGCGGCCTGGCCGGCGAACGTCTTGCGGATCGCCTGGTAGGTCAGCGTTGATGCCACGAGCGCGGTGATCCGTTCAGACGACGGCGGGGATGGCCGCCGCGCCGCGTTTGCGGGTGAGGAACGTGACGAGGGCGAGCAGCCCTGTCGTCACGACGAGGGTCAGCAGCCCGAGGGCGAAGGCGCCCTGTGGTTCGCGTTGGGTGAACTGTTGGGTGAACGTCTGCAGCGTGGTTCGGCCCAGCAGCGCAGCCATCGTGAACTCACCCAGGACGACGGTGGCCGTGAGGAACGCCGACGTGAGCAGCGAGACGCGCAGGTTGGGCACGAGCACGCGAAACGTCGTCGTGAACCAACCAGCACCGCACGAGCGCGACGCGTCGACGAGAGTCCGCAGGTCGATCGCCCGCAACCCGGCATCGATCGCCCGATACGTGAACGGCATGGCGAGGACGGTGTAGAACGGGATCAGCGAGTACCGGCTGGTGAAGAACCACGGTGCCGTGTCCCGATAGGCGCCGATGACGCCGACGACGAGGGCGATCGGGGGGACGACGTAGGGCACCACCGTGAGGGTCTCCACGAGTCCTCTGGCCTTGGGAATGCGCAGGTGGACCCACATGGCCGTCGGCACCATCAGCGCCAACGTGAGAATCATGGCGCCGAGCGCAAGTCGGATGCTGAGCCACAGCGCTTCGCCGAACTGCGGATCGTCAAAGGCGCGCGTCAGCGAGTCGAGTGTCCACTTGTCGCCGAGCGTCGACCAACCGAGCAGCACCGTCGGCACGCGCTGGAAGGCGAAGCGGGCCATGGCCAACAGCGGGAACAGGAAGTACGTCATGACCGCCAGCACAAACACCCACGACAGGACGGTGCCGGCCAGCTTGCCCGCTGGTCGGGGCTCCGGTGCGACCACCGCCTCGGGCTCGATCGCTTCGGCGGTCATCGCTGCCACCGTTCGGCCCGGCGGCGCAGCAGCAGGTAGATGCCGATCGTGACCAGCATCAGCACGACCATCCAGGCCGCCAGGGCGTAGCCGAGGTTCGCCTTGCCCGTGATCGTGTTGCCCTGGAGGAAGAAGCGGATCTGCACCGACACCAGCTTCGCCGCGCCAGTCGACAGGGCGTAGGCCGTCGCGTACGCGGCGAAGGCGTTGGCGAACAGCAGCAGCGTTCCACCCATGGCGGCTGGCGCGAGGACCGGGATCCCGACGCGTCGCCAGTACGTCGCTGCCGTGCCGCCGAGGTTGGCGACGGCCTCCCGCCACGCCGGCTTGAGCCCGTCGACCGCCGGCAGCATGACGAGGAACATCAGCGGGATCTGGAAGAACGTATAGATCGTCACGATCCCCCAGAAGCCGGAGATGAAACCGACCGGAAGGTCGACGCCGGCTGTCCCGAGGATCTTCGTGGCCAATCCTTGCGTTCCGAGCGCCGCGATGAAGGCGAACGCCAAGACGACGCCGCCCATGTTGGCGGCGAACCCGGAGAATGCCGTGATCGCCGTGCGCAGCCAGCGTGGTCGCTGGAGACGGACGACGACCAGCGCCAGCAGTACGCCGAGAAAGCCACCGATGACCGCGCTGCACGCCGAAAGGCGGAGGGAGTACGTGAAGTAACCACGGAACGTGCCGCTCATCGCCTCGCGCATCGCCGGGACTTCCGAGCCCTCGGTCTCGGCGAAGGCCTTGACGAACACTGACACGGTCGGGACGACGAGGAACAACCCGAGGAAGACGAAGAACGGAATCAGTCCGGCCCACGCTGCTGCTTCCTGACGCAGCCGGACGCCACGCGAGCCCGCCCCTGATGGGGCGGGCTCGACTGCCGGCTGCGACCGCCTCGACGAGCGCCGTCGCGGCAATGGACGGATCGGTTGCGGTCAAGGTCGCGGTGTCTCCGTGCCTGGGGCCGCGATCACGTGTCGGAGACCATCGGCCCCCAGTTCTCGGCGAGAAGTGCCTGGGCGGCAGCGATCTGGTCGGCCGTCGGGAACGCGACCTGCTCGATCAACTCGGGCGCGGGGAGGGCGGCGAGCATGTCCTCGGTGATCGTGCCGTTCTCGACGAGCGTCGCGTAGCGAGCCGGGATCGCGCCGCCTTCGAGGTAGCCGAGGGCACCCTCGTCGGACAGGATGTGCTCGATCCACAGGCGTCCGGCGTTGGGGTGGGGACTGTCGGCGACCACGCCTTGGGCGTAGTACGAGCCGTACACGCCGTCAGTCGGCACGGCCGAGCTCCACTCGAAGCCGGCCTCGGCGATGGCGGCGAGCCGGCCCGGCCAGTTGTACGTCCAGTCGAGCACGATCGGGGTCTCACCAGACAGGATCGTGTTGTCGTCGGCGGGGATGAGGATCAGGATGCCCTGCTCCTTGAGATCGGCGAAGTACTCGATGCCGGGCATGATGTCGTCGAACGAGCCACCGTTGGCGAGGGCCGCAGCCCACACACCGGCGAACGCTGCGCCCGCCTCACGGGGGTCGCCGTTGAGGGCGACCTGACCGGCGTACTGCGGGTCGTTGAGATCGGCGAACGATGTCGGCGCGTCAGCCACCAACGTCGTGTTCGTACCGATCGACATGATCCCGTAGTAGGCGGCGACCCAGTTGCCGTCGGGATCCTTCAACGCATCGGGGATCTCGTCCCACACGGTCGGCATGTACGGGTCCCAGATGCCCTCCTCGACGGCCTGCAGGGCAAACGGTGGACCGACGTCGATCGAGTCGGGCATCGTGTCCGAGCCGCGCTGGGTCTCGACGGCGGTCAGCTCCTCGGCGGAGCTGGCATCTGGTGTTTGCACCGGGTTGTCGACGCCGGGGTACTTGTCGCGGAACGACTGCAGGATCCCGCCGTAGTTCGCCCAGTTGTCGGGCAGGGCGATGAGGTTGACCTGGCCCTCCTCCTGGGCCGCTGCGTAGAGCGCGTCCAATTCGGCAGCGGCGTCGCCGCCCGCCGTGTCTGCGGGTGCCGCCGACCCGGCAGTCGCTTCTGCAGGTGCCGCCGACCCTTCCGCCGGTGTCGTCGAGTCGGGTGGAGTCGTCGCTGACGCGGTCGACGCGACGGCCACGAGGAGGGTGGCGGCCACGCCGAGAGCGCCGAGTCCGCGGCGACGGGCACGGATGCTGTGAGCTGTCATGGACGGACCGTAGCCGACGGCTGACCTGCACCTTCACCCGAACGGCGGCCGGTCGGCGAACCAGCGCCGAACGCCGTGTGAACAGCCAGCGGCTCGTGGAAGGACGATGGCTCGCTGGTAGTGTTCCGGTGCTCTCAACTGGAGGAGTCGATGGGCCCCCATCGTCTAGTGGCCTAGGACACCACCCTTTCAAGGTGGCGGCACGGGTTCGAATCCCGTTGGGGGTGCACATAAACAACCACTGGTCCCGTGGTGAAGTCTGGAGTTCACGCCGGCCTGTCAAGCCGGAGGTCGCGGGTTCAAGTCCCGTCGGGACCGCAGCGCCACCGCTGTGCGAGAGCACAGCGCCGGCGCGCCGAACGGTCGAGTAGCTCAGTCGGCAGAGCGTCCGCCTGAAAAGCGGAAGGTCCCCGGATCGACGCCGGGCTCGACCACGACCAAACGCCAGCTCAGCGCCGCTTCTCGGTCGCTTGCGCGAGGTCGGCACAAGCTTCATCCCGCGAAAGTCCGGCGCGTCTCGCGGCACGGCGGCCGGAAGACGCTCGGCCACGGCGGCACGAGCCAGCAGGTCGAGGCGGTCGGCGACATCCTCCAAGACGGGCCGTATCCCCGGAGGTGGTTGGGACGATGTAGTTGGGTATGGATCAACGCGATGTTGCAACTCGTATCCGCTTGCTGGTCGGAGGTCTTCACCTTCGTGTCGCAGTCGTCGGTGCGGCGGCATGTGTCGGAGCACTGACCCTTTCTGCCGCCGGGGTCACCGCGGCGAGCGCGGTCGGTGGCGACCCGGCAGTTGCCCGACAGCCCGCGCAAGTGGACGACTTTGCGTGCACGGGTCCGCCACCGTTTGCCGGTCAGGTTCCGGACGGGGAGACGAACGTGGAGCAAGCGGTGAACCGGCACGTCGAGGCGGTGGCGTTCGCCATCTGGCGCGCTGCCAACTGTCCGCTCGAGGACGGTGTTGCCGACGACGGGTGCACCGGACCTCCCGTGTTCGCCGGGACGCCGGCCGACCCGGCCGATCCCACTGCTGGCGATGTCCCGTCGCCGCGGGCCGATGAAGCGGCTGCCCACGCCGACGCTCGTTCGGGGTGCCAGGACACGACGACGACAGCGGTAGTGGCTGCAAGCGCGACGCCGGGGGTTCCCGGGAGCCTTCCGGCGGGACCGCCCGACAGCATTCCCGCTGGCCCACCTGCCAGCACCCCGGCCGGTCCGCCCGAGGGTGTTCCGGCAGGCCCGCCCGATAGCACGCCGGTCGGCCCGCCCGAGGGTGTTCCGGCAGGCCCACCCGTCAGCACGCCGGCCGGCCCGCCCGCGAGCACCCCTGTCGGCCCACCCGCCGGATTGCCCGGAGCGCCTGGAGACGCTGGCGACGGATGATCTCACCAGGACGACTCATCGGCGTCACCCTCGTACGCCGGTCGCACCCAGCGCGGTGGCCTCGGCGGACCCCCACGATGACCGTGCGCGATCTAGTGCTGGCGTCTCCCCGGGTTCAGGTGTGACGATGTAGTTGGTTGTGAAGCACGACGACGTCATCGGCCGCCTTCGTTCGCTGTCGCGCCAGTCGGTTGACGACGGCGTGGCCAGCGCCCACCTGGATCGCGCTGCGGCGGCAGCGACGGCCAGGTCCGGCAGCCACCAGCGCGTTGCGCTGGTGGCTGCTGCGTGTCTGGCGGCCGTGGCACTCCCGGCCGCAGGAATCGTCCTCGCGCGAGCCGGTCACGGACCCGACCCAGCGCGCGACCAACCGGTGTTGCCGGGCATTGTGCTGTCGTGCCCCAGCGAGGCGCAGGTGGTCAGAGACGATCTGGTTGGCGACACGACGGCCGTCGGCGCGGCTGATCGCGCCGGCCGAATCGGATGAGCTCGTTCAGCGACGAGCCGCCAACTGCCCGCGATCCGAGGACGTCGTCGACACCACCACGCCTGCAGCCACCGAATGCTTCGGTCCGCGCTCCGAAGCCGCGACAACGGCGCAGTCGGTTGGTACCAGGTCGAAGGTCGTGCCGTTACCGATACCCGACTGGCCGGCGACCCAGGCACCGTCGCACCGCGAATGTCGTACGGCGACCTCGAACACCCCGACGACGACAACCGGGACTTCGCCCACGAGCACGACGGTCGGGTTGCTTGCCCCCGCATCAGCGGCCGACGCGGACAGGGCCCATGCGCCGACCGCGACACAATCGAGTCCACCTACGACGGTGACAAACCAGGCTCACAGCGGCGATGGATCCGCCGGCAATCCGCTGACGCCACCTGACGCTGAGGGCCCACCGCCAGGCGTGTCAAATTCGGCCGCAGACGTCGACCACCCCGCCAATGCGGGAGCGCCAGCAGACGTCGACCCTCCTTCAGGTGTGCCGGGTCCGCCCGACAATGTGCCAGCGGCGCAGCCGGGACGAGCTCCGGCGGTGCCGGGTCCGCCTGACGGCGTGCCAGATCAGGCGGCAGGCGGCAATGACTGAGTTGACTGCGTTCGGCGGACTTGTTGAAGCGCGGGGCTGGCCCGTGGCCGAGCACATCGACACCACCGAGTGGTCGCCTGCGCTCGAGGAGAGCTATCGCACTTTCGCCCCGGCGCTACTCGGCTACTTCCGCTCGCATCGTGTCGACCAGGCCGAAGACCTCGTCGGCGACGTGTTCGTCAGCGTCGCCCGCGATCTCCGCCGCTTTCACGGCGATCCCGATGACTTTCGTCGCTGGCTGTTCGCCATCGCCCACCGTCGCCGCGTCGACCACGTTCGCCGCTGGCGCGTACGACGGCGCGTCGTCGCCGAGGATCCGCCCGAGCGCGCCTGCGTCGACGACCGTCGCGACCTCGACATCGACCTCGTTGCCGCGCTCGGCGAGCTCACCCCTCGTCAGCGTGAGGTGGTCATCTTGCGCTTCGTCGCCGACCTCCCGCTCGAGGACGTCGCGCGAATCATTGGTCGCCGAGTCGGTGCCGTGAAGGCGCTGCAGGCCCGGGCGCTCGACCGTCTCGCCCAACGCCTCGACAGGACCTGACGCTTCGCCACGTGAGCGTGTTGTAGCTCCTCGTAGGTGTGCCGGTGGCTGCGACGTGCGCAGGGAGGACCGCCCCCACTCGTGGCAGTCCCCAAGCCGCGAGTCTCAGACGGGCAGGCGGCGGCGGAAGCCGTCGATGGTCTCGCCCACGATCGTCGATTCGTCGCCGTCCAGCTCGCGACCGGACATCGCTGACCCGAGCGCGAGCCGGGTCGCTGCCGCGCCTTCGTCGTGGGCGACGATGACCAGCGCGCAGGCGGCGATCCATGGCCGTCGCCACCGGCGGTCGGGGTCGTCGATCAGGTCGCGCAGGATCTCCGGTGCGTCGAGCGACGGCAGGGCGAATTCGCGCTCGAGCAGCCGCAGCCGCTCGTGTGGGACCAGGGCCGGGTCGAGGATCGCCGCGGCAGCGCGATCGACTCCTGTCAGCGTCACGTCGATCCACTCCATCGCCAGCGCGTGCATCCGCATGTCGTGCTGCGCCAGTTGGAACGCGACCTTGGACATGTTGTCCGCGCCGTAGCGGATCGCCAGGCAGGCAATGATTCGCCGCCGCAGCAGGCTGAGCAGATCGCCGAGCGCCCGCGCCAGCATCTCGCTCCCGGGGGGACCGCCGAGCACCGACAGCGCCCTGAGCGCATGTGTCGCATCGCGGAGATCGCCGCGAATGACGTCGCTGACGCGCTCGTCGGTCGGTGCAGAGCCCCACGTGGCGAGCGCCTCGGCGATCGCCAGACCCACCTCACGGTCGTCGTGACCGATCCATCGGAGCAACGCAGACAACGTGTCGTCATCGCCGCGGATCCGGCACACCTTGACCAGTTGCTGCTGACCGAAGCGGCTCAATCGGAGCGCTCCACTGAATCTCTGGTCGACGACGTCGAGCACGACCGGACCGCCAGTGGCGAGCGCTTCCACGGCAGCTGCCGAGGCTCGGCGGTCCTCGAGATGGGCGACGACGACGTCGAGGGTGGACGCGTCGGTCGGCCATCGAACGGCGCGCAGGGCGGCCTGGACGACGATCACGTCGGGGTCGGACAGCAGCGGGGGCAGCGCGTCTCGGTCGAGCCCGGTGGTCGGCCCACAGCAGCCGAGGACGCCCGCGGCGAGGATCCGATCCTGCGGATCCGTCGCACCCGACAGCTCGCGGACGTCGCTCGACAGCAGCCGCATGCACTCGACGTCGCCGAGGCGACCCAGCGCCGCTGCGGCGGCAAGCCGTACGTCGACGTGTGGGTCGCGCCAGAGCGCGAGCAGGGTCGCGACATCCGCAGGGTCCGGGTCCGGTCCGAGCGCACGGACGCTGGCGGCGCGGATCTCCGCACTCGGGTGGCCGAGTCCGTCCCGGGCGATCCGTGCCGCCGCCGTGGGGTCGAGCTCGCGCAGCCGGTCGAGGGCGTAGGACCGCACGCCGGCGCGCTGGTCCCCGGCGAGCGCTTCGAGTCGTACCTGCAACTCGGGGTGGCGAACGACGGCCAGGGTGGCGACGCCGAGGCGGATCTCGCGCTCGTCGTCGCTGCCGATGAGCCGGTCGATGGCCGCCAACGTGCTGACGTCGTCGACAGCCAGCTCGGATGGGTCGAGCCGGCGGTGACGGAGGTTGGCGATCAGGTTGCGACGGTACCCCCGAGACAGGAGCACCGCGTTGACGATCCAGGCCACGAGCACCACGCACGTCAGGACGTGCAGGGTCGGACCATCGGTCCCGACCGTGTGCTGGACGATGATCAGGATCAGGCCGCTGACGCCGATCGCCAGCGGTACCGCCAGGCCCTCGACAGCGGCTTGCGCGGCCAGCCGCTCGCGCACGGACACTGCCTGATAGGCGGCGCCCAACGACGTTCGCGACGTCCCGTCGGCCAGCGTCAGGTCGCTGACCCTGGCGCCCACGACGAGCAGGAACACGAACGTCGACGCCGATCCGAGCGCCGCTCCCGCGGCGATCGTTGCCAGGACGATCACGAGCACGACGACCGCGTTCAAGAGCAGTCCGACACGGACGCCGAAGCGACGCAGCACCCACCCGGCGACGAGGAGGAGGAACACGATGTCCGCTCCGTAGGCGATGGCGGTGAACCGGCTGATGAACGCCGCCAGAGCGTCGGTGGACTGATAGCGCTCGGCCGCGCGGTCGTAGACGAGGAAGTCCAGCCACTGGCTCTCGGTGGCCGAAAGCATCTGGAACAGGGCAATCAGGGCCACGTATCGGTTGTTCAACAACGACCGCAGGTTGGGCCGGACCTCGTCGTGCAGCTCGTCGTCGTGGACCACCAACAGTTCGGGGAAGCTCCGCTGGGTCGACCAGACGATCAACGCCAGGCCGGCGGCGACCGCGGCGGCCAGGGCGACGAGGCTGTCGGTCTGCCCGACCACCGCCAGGATCATCGGCGTGACGGTTGCCGCCGTGAGGAAGCCGATGGCAAACCCGCCGATCACGCGGCCGTAGAGCGCCTTCAGGGCGCGGACATCGAGGAGCGTCCCGGCCTGCCCCACGATGAACATGAACCCGACCGGGACGACGATCGGCAGCAGCACGAGCAAGAGCACACTGACCCACGGTCCGGAGGCCCGCAGCGCGACGAAGGAGCATGCGAGGGCGATGGCGAGGGCGATCAGGACGCGCATCGCCACGGACACGACGGCTCGGTTGCGGAATGCCGCAGTCAGTCCGATGCTGGCGAGCGCACCCGCGCCGGCGGCGGCGACATACGTCCACGGCAGCGGTCCTGATCCGTACGCTTCGAGGAAGATCGCGTTCGCCGGGATCGTGATCCACGCCACCAACGAGCCGAGGGCGAAGGCCTGGGCGCCGAGCGCGACGACGTGCCGGAGCACCGACGCCTGCCCGCCGTTGCTCAACCCCGTCCGTCCGTCGGTCCGGCGCGGTCGACGATGGGAAGAGACTGGAGCATCCGCGCCAGCGCCGACATGACGGCTCGGGCGATCTCGGGATGGTCCTCGAGGAGCTCGTCGAAGGGTTCGCTCCGGAGGCGCAGCAGCAGGGTGGGCTCGACCGCGGTCACCGACGCCGACCGTGGTGCCGGAGCGAGCACGGCCAGTTCGCCGACCACTTCACCCGGACCCGTCTCGCACAACGTGTGACTGCCGACGTGCACACGCACGACTCCGTCGGCGATCACGAACAGCCAGTTCTCAACGGCCCCCTGCTCGATGACGGTGACACCGGCGTCGACGCGCACCTCCTCGAGCAGTCGGGCGACCGGCACGAGTTGGTGGCCGGGAACGTCGGCGAAGAGCGCGACCTTGTGCAAGATGGCGACGCGCTCGATCGTCAGTAGCTCGGCGGACGGGACGGACGTCGCGGCGAGGTGGCTGGGTGGTCGCGTGGACGACCTCGGGATCTGCTGACGGCACAACCTGTTCGAGCTTCACCGCCGCCGACCCCCCGTCCACCGGACGAGTCTGCGCTGCGCAGCGACACCGAGCATTCCGGCGTTGTTACGGACGTGTGAATTCGACGCTCGGCACGGCCAGTGCTTCGTCGCCGGCTCGAGCCGCTGGTGGCGCGAATTCCGTCGCGCAGCGGTGCGTCAGGACCTGGGGCGTGTCTCGGCCCCGTGCTCCCACCAGCCGAGGACCCGCAGGGCGCGCAGGGTGTTCCAGCGACTCGGCGCACCGACGGGTTCCTCGATGTCGAAGTAGACGCGACCAGGATGGATGCCGTCGAGTAGCCACCGGCCGTCTGGCTGCCGCTTGGACCGCACGACATCGACGGCCTCGGCCATCCGGGGATCGGGGTCGGCACCCGCGCCGCGGAAGTAGTCGAGGGCGCGCAGCACGTCGTAGTGCCAGTAGTAGGGAAACGCGAAGTCGAGATACGCCGGATCGACGACCTCGCCCGTGCTCTTGCGACGGAACAGGCCGCGTTCGAGCAGGTACTGCTCTCCGCTCTGGCGGGCTTCACGCACCGTGGCCGAACCGCCGTTGGCCCGTTCGAACGCCAGCAGCCCGTCGAGCACGTCGATCGTCGAGTCGAACGAGGAGCGCACCGAACCGTTCTCGGCCTCGCAGTTCCAGCCGCCGTCGGCGAGTTGCTCGCCGAGGATCCGTTCGACGATCGCGGCGACGTCCACCCCGAAGTAGGCGCCGGCCTCGATCGTCCGTCCGTTGATGCACGGCTCGACCTCGCCGTCGAAGTACCGCTGACCGGCGTGCTCCCAGCGTCCGTGCTCGGTGATCCGCGGGATCGCCCGGCGAGCCGCCTCAGATGCTGGATCGAGCCCGAGGAGCTGCAGGGTTTGCAGGGTGTGCATCGTCGCCGTCCACGGTTGTCCGGGTTCGCCGCCGCGGTAGTCCGCCGGAAAGCAGGCACCACCGTCCCACAACCCGTCGGCGCCCTCCTCGGCCAGCAGGCGGGCGCCCCACCCCTCGTGCTCCACACGCGTTCGTTCGGCGGCGACCTCCTCGGGCGAGGCGTCGGTGAGATCGCGCAACACCTGCCAGCGGATGGCGGGGTCGCCCTCGAGCAACCATTCGACCACGCTCATGGCCGCACCGTAGCCCGCGCCGCCGCTGCACCATTCCTGGCCGCGGCGGCGCGGATCGCCAACGAGCGTCGAGATCAGGTCACGGTGATCGTGGCCGTCATGTTCGGGTGGAAGTTGCAGTGATAGGTGAACGTGCCGGGTTCGTCGAACGTGACCGTCGCCGAGGCCCCGGCGGCGATCTCGCCGGTGTCCCACGAGTCGTCGTCGGCGGTCGCCGTGTGCGGCGCGGTGTCGTCGTTGACGAACGTCACGGTCGTGCCGGCGGCGACGGACAGCTCGGCCGGCCCGAAGGCGAAGTCGGCGATCGTCACCGTGGCGTCTGTTGCCGGCGCTGACGCCGGAGCCGATGCCGGCGCTGACGCCGGGGCGGATGCCGGAGCTGGACGCCGGAGCGGATGCCGGAGCGGATGCCGGCGGGGGAGGAGCTGGCATCGTGCCGGTGGTGCCCTCGATCGGGGCGCACTCGGCGGCTGCCGCGGACCCGGCGGGGGCGCTCGCTGCCGGGGCGCTGCTGTCGGTCATCGCGCCCTCGAGGCGCACGATCGCTCCGCTGCCGTCGTTGGCCCCGATCGCCGGCGTCGCGACGTAGAACGCCCCGTCCGCCCCGATCTCCATGGCGATCGGGAACATCAGGCCTTCGTGCACCGCTTCGGCGGTGTCCGGACCGGTCTGGCGAACGATGCGACCGGTTCCCGGGTTAGAATGGCGGCTCGGCGCGGTTGCCGTTCGACAGCTCCAAGGCGTACAGCGTGCCGTCGGCATCCGACGGCCACGTCGACGACCGCGGTCAACCCGGTCCACACGACCTCCGCCGTGCCGTCAGTTGCGACGTGCATCACCTGGGCGGTTCCGTCGGTGAACGGGAAGGTGGTCAGTGTGCCGACATAGACGCCGCCCTCTGGGTCGAGCGCCAGGCGTGTCGGCACGATGTGCGGGTCGGAGACGTCGGCGACACGGGTGACCGTGCCGTCAGCTCGCGACGACTGAGGATCTGACCGCTGTTCGGATCGCCGACCCACAGCGTGCCCGACTCCGGCTCGACGACGATCGAGTATCCGGCAGCATCAGGGTCGAAGTCGCCGGGGATCGCCGCCACTGGGTTCTCCCGCACCCACGCGGACAGATCGGCAACCAACTCGGCGCTGCCGTCATCGGCGACCCGGTAGATGCCGCTCGGGTTGTCAGGCAGGCCATGGCCGGCCCCGCCACCGTCGACGCCGATGTACAACTGGCCGTCGAGGTAGGCGACGTCCTCGGCGCCGAGCACGTCACCTGCGGCCGTCAGATCGTCGAGGGCAGCCCGGTGGCCAGCGCCGTCGGGCAGCCGGAGGCGTCGATGCTGACGACCGCTGCGGTCGTCCCGCCGGTCCACGGCCCGATGATCGCATTCGTCGGCGTGTCCTCGGTCGGCGGCGACTCGCCCCCGCTCCCGGCCAACGCGACCACAAGGTTGCCCGACTCGTCCCACGTGAACCCACGGGGGTTGGTCAGCGCCGAAGCGACGGGCGTCGGGGCCGGCGGCGCCGCGGCACTTACCGCAGTGGTTACTCCGAATGCAACGGTCAGCGCAGCGGCGGCGGTCAGGGCGCGCCGGACGCGGAGATCAGTCGACATGGTGTGTACCTCTCTTCTCAGGTGCTGTCGCGAGACTGCCAGACGGATCTGTTCGATGCCACGGAGATTCGCGACCGGCGAACGTTCCGAGCTCGGTGGCGTGCTGACCGACTGATCCGGGAAGTCCCGACAAATCGACCACGATTCGGCCCGCGTCGTCGGGACTTGCCGGGCAGCCTCACAAAGGGCGGACATCGCCCTCGGCCGTCGCGATACGTTCGACTCACGAGCTACACCTTCGGCGCATTCACCCTCGACCTCGAGCGCTTCCGGCTCGCCCGGGCCGGGGAGCCGGTGCACGTCGAGCGGCAGGTGTTCGACGTGCTCGCCTACCTCATCGCCCATCGCGACCGCGTCGTGGCCAAGACGGAGCTGCTCGACAATGTCTGGGGTGATCGCTTCGTCAGTGAGTCAGCGCTTTCCAGCCGGATCAAGGCGGCTCGCCGAGCCGTCGACGACGACGGCGCGCGCCAGGAAGTGATCCGCACAGTCTTCGGGCGCGGTTACCAATTCGTCGCTGACGTCAGCGCCGAGCCGGCGCCGCCGGCACCGACGGCATCCCCGGCGCCGCCGCCGATCGAGCAGGAGATCGAGTTCTGCGTCGCGCCCGACGGGACGAGCATCGCCTTCAGCATCGTCGGCCGTGGCCCCCCACTCGTCAAAGCGGGGAACTGGATGACCCACCTCGACTACGACCACGAGAGTTCGGTCTGGCGGCACTGGACCGAGGACATCGCCGTCCGACGGGCGCTGTTGCGCTACGACGAGCGAGGGTGTGGGATGTCCGACTGGGACGTCGACCGTTTCGATTTCGAGGCCTGGGTCGAGGACCTCGAGGCAGTCGTCGACTGCGCTGGGCTCGACCGGTTCCCGTTGCTCGGTGTGTCCCAGGGCGCGGCCGTGGCCGTCGCCTTCGCCGTGCGCTATCCGGAACGCGTGTCGCGGATGGTCCTGTACGGCTCCTATGCCAGGGGTCGACGAAAGCGGGCCAACGAGGGTTCCAACGACGAGGCGGCCCTCGACGTCGAACTGGCACGTGTCGGGTGGGGCCGCGACGACCCGTCGTTTCGCCAAGTTTTCACGTCGCAGTTCCTCCCAGATGGGAGTCGTGAGGACTGGGACGAGTTCAACGAACTGCAACGCCGGACCATCTCGCCGGAGAATGCCGTGCGCTTCCTCGAGACCTTCGCCGACATCGACGTCACGAGCGTCGCCCCGATGGTGAGTTGCCCGACGCTCGTCGTGCATGCCCGCGACGACCATCGCGTCGCGGCCTCGGCGGCGCGCGAGTTGGCCGCCTTGATCCCGAACAGCCGGTTCGTGCTCCTCCCTGGACGCAACCACCTGCTACGACGCGACGAACCGGCATGGCCGCAGTTCCTGGCCGAGCTCGACCGCTTCCTCATCCACGACGACCCCGCACCGGGTCAGGGGCTGGACGCGGCGACGACCGCTGAGTCGAGCAGCCAGGAGAGGTAGCCGTACAGCTGATACTCCGGCGCATGCTCTTCGAGGTCGTCGACGTCGTCGTCCTCGGACACTTCGAGGATCGTGCCGAGCACCAGCCGGACACCGTTCACCGCTTGCATGAACGAGCCCAGCTGTTCCGCGGTCAAGGTGACCTTCTTGGCGCTGCCACGCAGCGCGTCCTTGACGACCTCGATGCCGGCGAGCCGGCTGGTGACCAACTCGTCGCGCATCAACCGCTGATACTCAGCCTCACGGTTGGCATCGTCGGGGTGCACCACCGGGAACAACCGGGCCGTCGCCGGCTGCCCGGCGGGGGCCTTGAGCAGCTCGCCGAGTTCGTCGAGGAGGCGAACGACAAGGGCCCGCTCCGGTGCGCCGATCCGCAGCACGTAGCCGTTGCGACCGCGACGCGATTGCGGCGCGTGCTCCACTCATTTCGAAACGGGGGCTGCGCGCCCCCGGACCCCATCGGCCAGCGGACTCGCTGGCGCTCGCGCCGCTGGCATGCGCTCGCTGCGCTCACTCATCGTGCTCCAAGGTGGCCCACAGACCATGCTCGTGGAGCCGGTACACGTGCATCTCCGAACGCTCGCGCGTGTCGCTGGCCACGACCGCCTTGCCCTTGTGGTGGACGTCGAGCATCAGCTCGGTCGCTTTCTCGAGCGAGTAGCCGAACAATTTCTGGAGCACGAACGTGACGTAGCTCATCAGGTTGATCGGGTCGTTCCAGACGATCACGATCCACGGTCGATCCTCGGCGACAGCCTCGTCAGTCGACGGCTTGTCGAGGACCGCGGTCTCCGGAGACGTCACACCGTCTATTCAACCTCCATCAATCCCCAGCAGCGGTGGGTTGGCATCCAATGGCCGCCCTACCATGGGCCGCGCTATGTCAGTCGGCACCCGTCCGCTCGTCCCGTCGCGCCTGACGCCGGGCAGCTTGGTCGACGCCGCCCACGGGGTTCGCCGGACGCCCCGGACGTTGTTCGGCAACTATCTCGCCCTCACCAAGCCGCGCATCGTCGAGCTGTTACTGATCACAACCGTGCCGACGATGGTCCTCGCCGCTGACGGCTGGCCAGGATGGGGTCTTGTCGTCGTCACCCTTGTGGGTGGGTCACTGGCCGCCGGTGGGGCCAACACGTTGAACATGTACGTCGATCGCGACATCGACGCCAAGATGCGTCGGACGCAGGGCCGCCCGCTCGTCACCGGGGCGATCGCTCCCGGTCATGCCTTGGTCTTCGCCGGCGTGCTCGAGATCGCCGCGTTCGTCGTGCTGGCGGTCGGCGCCAACCTGTTGGCGGCCACCTTGGCGCTGGCGGCGACAGCCTTCTACGTGGGCGTGTACACGATCTGGTTGAAGCGCACGAGTTCCCACAACATCGTCATCGGTGGCGCCGCCGGGGCTGTTCCCGTACTCGTCGGATGGTCAGCTGTCACTGGTTCGCTCGACTGGCCAGCGGTGGTCCTGTTCGCGGCGATGTTCTTCTGGACCCCGCCGCACTTCTGGGCGCTGGCGATCCGCTATGCCGACGACTACCGGGCCGCGGACGTGCCGATGTTGCCGGTCGTCGCACCACTGCGCGAGGCCGCGAAGCAGATGGTCGGCTACACCGTCGCCCTCGTCGCCAGCACGTTGGTGTTGATCCCGGTCGGCGACCTTGGATGGATCTACGCAGTGGCCGCCGTGGTGCTCGGGGCGATGTTCCTCGGCAGCACGATCGCCCTCGTCAGTCACCCCACACCGACGGCCAGCATGCGCGTCTTCACGTTCAGCATCACCTACGTCACGCTGCTGTTCGGGGCGCTGACGGTGGACGTGTTGTTGATGTCGTGAGATTTCCGCCTCGTCCGGAGTCGACAAGTAGAGTCCTGCGCGACGTGACCGTCAGCCCACCGCACCACCGATGAGCACTCTCGATCCCACCCTCGACTCGCCTGTCGTCGCCGAGACGACGTCCATCGGGACGAGTGACTCGGTGGCCACCGCAGCGGTGCTGACGACGAGCGACCACAAGACGATCGGCAAGCTGCTCGTCGGCGGTTCACTCCTCGGCCTGCTCGCTGTTGCCACCGTCGGAGTCATCCTCGGGATCGAACGAGTCGACGGGGACGCGGCGCTGCTCGACGTCGACGACCACAGCCAGCTCTTCGCGGCGTTCCGGGTGGGACTCGTCGAGGGTGCCGTCCTGCCCTTACTGCTCGGGATCGGCGTCTTCGTCGTTCCCCTGCAAGTCGGCGCCCGATCGCTCGCCTTCCCGCGTCTCGCCGCGGCTGGATTGTGGAGCTGGTTCGCCGGGCTCGTGCTGGTCATCGTCGCCCTCGCCTTCAACGGCGGGCCACTCGGCGGTGACCCGAAGATGGTCGAGCTGTACCTCGGCGGCAGCGTCCTTGTCCTCGCCGGCCTGACCGCCGTCGCCGCAACGATCGCCACCACCGTGCTCACGACACGGGCTCCGGGCATGCGCCTGCACCGGGCACCGCTCTTCTCCTGGGCGGCGCTCGTCGGATCGATCGCCCTGGTCCTCGTGCTGCCCGTGGCCATCGGTTCGAACATCCTGCACTTCGTCGACTACCGCTACGGCGGCGCGGCCTTCGGCGGGTCGAGTGGGATCTGGCCGTGGACGTCGTACCTCTACACCGGGCCGGTCCTCGGGGTCACCGCCGTGTTCGCCGCCGGGTACGTCGCCGACGTGGTGGCCGTCACGTTCCGCAAGCGCTTCCCGCACCGGGCGGTCGCCCTCATCGGCATCGGTCTGATCGGCACCGCCGCATACGCCGGCATCGGTCAGCAGGACGTGATCGCGCTCCCTGGTACCGGCAGCGAGGTGCGCCTGGAGAACTTTGCCACGAAGGCCGGCTTCCTCGCCGTGTGGGCGATGTTCACACTGCTCCCGGTGCTCGGCGTGGTGATCGTGATGGGCATCGGCGCCCTGCTCGCCAAACCGGACAAGTCCGCCGCTCAGCGCCCGAACCTCAACGCCCCGTTCGTGTTCGGCTTCTTCGGCCTCGGACTCGCCGTCGTCGGCATGCTCGGCGCGGCCACGGCGGGGATCGAGGACCTCGGCCTCGAAGGCACGGTCTTCGAGGAGGGGGCCGCCGTCGCCACGATCTACGGCGCCGTGCTCGCCGGACTCGGCGCCGCGGCGTACTGGTTCGCCAAGGCGTCCGGTCGCCAGCTGCCGGCGCTGCAGGTGGGCGGGCTGGCAACGCTCGGTGCCCTCGGTGGCGCCCTCGCCTCGGTGCCCTATCTCGTCGCCGGGTTCCTCGACCAGCCGGCGAACTCGGCGAGCTGGGACAACGACGGGCCTGGAGAGCTGCTCAACGCCCTCGTCGTCGCCGGCCACGCGGCCGTCGGCGTGACGGTCCTGGCGTTCGGCGGCCTCGTCGTCAAGTCGTGGACAAGCGGCGAAGACGCCGGAGACGACCCGTGGCCAGGCCAGACGCTGGAGTGGGCGACGACCTCGCCGGCACCGAGCGACAACTTCGCCACAACGCCGACGGTCATGTCGCCCGAACCTCTCCTCGACCTGCGGGCCAAGCCCGAGTTCCACGACGAAGGGTCGACGCCGGCATGACGTACGCCCTGCCTCCTGCGCCGGCGCCGCCGGCCCGCCGTCAGGTGCTGATCGGGACGGCGGTCGCCTCGATCGGCGTCTGCACGCTGATCGGCGGGATGCTCGCCGTCTACATCCGCCTTCGTGAGGCGGCCCGCGATGCGGGCGAGTCGTGGGTGCCGGACGGGGTGACGATTCCCGAGGTTCCATCGAACGTCATGCTGATCAGCTTCTTCGCCCTCGTGCTGTTCGCCCAGTGGGCGGTGTATGCGGCCCGCCACCGCGATCGGGTGCACATCGGCCTTTCCCTTGGCCTCGTCGGACTCGTCGGGCTGGCCATCGTCAACGCCCAGGCCTACGTCTACAACCAGATGGCCCTGCCGGCCGCCGACTCGACGTACGCGACGATGTTCTACGCCGTCACCGGGACGATGACCGCCCTCGTCGTGATCGGTCTGGTGTTCACCGTGGTCACGGCCTTTCGCCTTCTCGGCGGGCGCGAATCCGATCAGGAGATCGTCGCCGCCCACGCCCTGTACTGGTACGTCCTCACGGCGGCGTTCTGCGCCCTCTGGATGATCGTGTACGTGTCGAAGTGATGTTCCCGACCGGTTCCCGGCTGCTCATCGGGGCAACGCTGCTCACGGCGGTGGTGGCGACGATCTACGGGGTCACCAACGGAGGGTCGCTCGGGACGACCGGATTGATCAGCGCGGCGGCCGGCCTCGCCGTGCTGACGGCGATCAACCTGTACACCCGCGATGCCGACGTGTCGGCGATGGATACGGCCGCGCTCACCGAGTCGGCGGCTGCTCATCGGGCGCCGTGGCCGAGCCTGTGGCCGGCGGTCGGGGCGCTCGGGGCGACCCTCGTCGTCATCGGCTTGGTCACCTACCCGGCCATCTTCGTGCTCGGTGTCGTGGCCCTCATCGCCGCGACGGTCGAGTGGATGCTGCAAGCATGGAGCGAACGGGCGTCGGGCGATGCCACGTACAACCGTGAGGTCCGGGAGCGCTTCGCCCACGCCGCCGAGTTCCCGGTGCTGGCGGCCCTCGGCTTCGGGGTGATCGTGTACTCGTTCAGCCGGATCATGCTGACGCTCTCGAAGGAGGGCGGCCCGGCCGTGTTCGGCACGATCGCCGCCCTGGTCCTCGCTGCCGGATTCCTCGTGGCCTTCCGGCGCAACCTTGATACCAAGGTGGTCGGCGGGATCGCCGTTGTCGCTCTCATCGCCCTCGCCGCAGGGGGTTTCGCGGCGGCTCTGTCGGGCGAGCGTGAGTTGCACCCGCACGAGACGATGGAGGATGTCGCCGCCGCCGGAGAGTGTGGTGTGGAGGAAACGGAAGCCGACGAGAATGCCTCGCAGAGCGTCTCGGCGAAGGCCAGCCTGTTCGCCGAGATCCTGCTCGACAACGATGGCCAGCTGGTCGCCACGGACCTCGGCCTCCCCGGTGAAACGACGACGCTGACGTTCCAACGGACCAATCCGACGAACGTGCTGTTCATCAACGAGAGCGACGAGGAGCGTCGACTCGTGCTCGAGTATGCCGTCGCGAGTGACGGTGACCCGCCGTCCGTCGCCGCCCAGCAGTGCACGGCGCTTGTCGAC
Source organism: Ilumatobacteraceae bacterium (assembly GCA_963786985.1). GTDB lineage: Bacteria > Actinomycetota > Acidimicrobiia > Acidimicrobiales > Ilumatobacteraceae > Desertimonas. The sequence goes on from CAWBBL010000020.1 coordinate 184,431, forward strand.
GAGGACGGGAGCCAGTTCTTGACGTTCTCGATCGATCTGCCCTCGGAGGTGTACGGCCCGTTCCGCTTCGTCGTGCCGGGTGTCGAGGATCAAGCGATCGAGGTGATCGTGCCGTGACGGCGGATCGGGGTCGACCGCCGCCGGCGGATACGGTGAGCAGGGTGCCGTTTCGTCGCTCTCGCCGCCTCGTCGTGGCGGCGAGCGGCCTGCTGGCCGCCGCGGTACTGGCCGGCTGTGCCGACGAGGCCCCCCAGGACACCTGGCAGCCGGCGGGTGACAATGCCCAGAAGATCCAGGACCTGCAGTGGCCGGTCTTCGCCATCGCCGGCCTCGTCCTGTTGATCGTGGCCGCGGCGGTCACGTGGTGCATCTACCGCTACCGAGATCGTGGCCAGCCGATTCCCAAGCAGACCCACGGCCGCCCGGCGCTGGAGATCGGCCTGACGATCCTGCCGGCGGTGATCCTGATCGGCGTGGCGATCCCCACCGTCGGCACGATCATGGCCCTCGCCGAGACCGACGACACCGAGTGCGTCGTCAACATCACCGGCCAGCAGTGGTGGTGGGAGATCGACTACCCGACCCAGGAGGGCTGCGGCGGGATCACCCAGCCGATCGTCACCAGCGGCCAACTCGTCATCCCGGTCGAGACCAACGTGCTGATGCGCGGCACGAGCCGCGACGTGATCCACAGCTTCTGGGTGCCGCGGATCAACGGCAAGCGCGACGTTGTGCCCGGGCGGATCCAGACGCTGCGCCTGGAAGCCGACGAGCCGGGGATCTACGCCGGGCAGTGCGCCGAGTTCTGTGGGCTGTCCCACGCCAACATGCGGATGGAAATCGTCGCCCTCTCGGCGGAGGACTTCGAAACGTGGAAGTCCGGCCAACACGCCGACTACGAGGCGCCAGAACCGGGAACCCAGGCTGCTGATGGCGAAGCGCTCTTCATCCAACAGTGCGCCAGGTGCCACCAGGTCAATGGCTTGGTCGGCAGCGACGGCGACCCCGTCATCGCCCACCCCGAAGACGGCGTCTACGCCGGAGCTGCTCCCAACCTCACCCATCTGATGTCGCGCAACACCTTTGCCGGAGCGACGTTCGATCTGCTCACACCCAACCGTCGCGAGGTCGTCTGGGACGCGCCGCCTGACGAGTTCGGAGCTCTGTACCTCGAGGGTGTCACCGCCGACGACCTCAACGCTCCGGCCCTGCGTGACTGGATCCGCAACGCTCCAGAAATGAAGCCGATGTACACCGATCCCGAGGAGCTCGGCCCGACCGGTGGACTGCCCCGCGGCATGCCGGACCTCGGCCTGTCCGAGGACCAGATCGACGACGTCATCGCCTACCTGCTCACGTTGAACTAGAGATGTACCAGCCATGGCCATAATCGAGCGTCCGACACCGGTGCCGGCAGTCGTCGGCGCACCGCCGGCGACCGTCACGCCGTCGCGCGCCCTCGGCGTTTTCCGCCGGCCGGTCGCCGCCACCGGGTGGCGGTCGTGGCTGTTCACCGTCGACCACAAGCGGATCGGCATCATGTACGGCGCGGCGGCGATGTTCTTCTTCGTCGTCGCCGGCGTCGAAGCGCTGCTGATCCGCGCCCAACTCGCCGCCCCCGACGGCGAAGTGCTCTCGTCGGATGTCTACAACCAGCTGTTCACGATGCACGGCACGTCGATGGTTTTCCTGTTCGCCATGCCGATGGCGGCGGCCTTCGGCAACTACCTCCTGCCCCTGCAGATCGGGGCCCGCGACGTCGCCTTCCCGCGGATCAACGCCTTCGGCTTCTGGACGTTCCTGTTCGGCGCCATCTTCGTCAACATGGCCTGGTTCCTCGGCGGCGCCGCCGACGGCGGGTGGTTCATGTACTCGCCGAACTCCAGCGTGCCGTTCTCCCCGTCGCACGGCATCGACTTCTGGACGCTCGGACTGCAGATCACGGGCATCGCCTCGTTGACGAGTGCCATCAACCTCATCGTCACCGCCCTCAACATGCGCACCAAGGGCATGTCGCTGATGCGCATGCCGGTGTTCACGTGGATGATCCTCGTCATCCAGTTCCTGTTGCTGTTCGCCATTCCGGTGATCACCGTGGCGCTGTTCCTCTTGATGTTCCAGCGCCAGTTCGACGCCACCTTCTTCACCGTGTCGGCGGGTGCCGACCCACTGCTGTGGCAGCACCTGTTCTGGATCTTCGGCCATCCGGAGGTGTACATCCTCGTCTTGCCGTCGTTCGGGATCGTGTCCGAGGTGCTCCCGGTGTTCTCCAAGAAGCCGTTGTTCGGCTACCCGTTCGTCGTTTTCTCCGGGGTGGCCATCGGTTTCCTCGGCTGGGGGGTGTGGGCGCATCACATGTTTGCCTCGGGGATCGGCCCGATCAGCGTCGCCGTGTTCGCCGTGGCGACGATGGCGATCGCCATCCCGACCGGCGTGAAGATCGTCAACTGGACGCTGACGATGTGGGGCGGCAAGCTGCGCTTCACCACGGCGATGCTCTTCGCCATCGGCCTCATCGTCGAGTTCACGATCGGCGGGCTGTCCGGGGTCACCCACGCCGTGGCCCCGTCCGACACGCAGCAGACCGACACCTACTACATCGTCGCCCACTTCCACTACGTGTTGTTCGGTGGTGCCGTGCTCGGCTTCTTCGCCGGCTTCTACTACTGGTGGCCAAAGGTGTTCGGCAAGTGCCTGTCCGAGCGGCTCGGCAAGTGGAACTTCTGGCTGATGGCGATCGGCATGAACTTGACGTTCGGGCCGATGCACATCATCGGTCTGCAGGGCCAGCCGCGCCGCATGTACGTGTGGACCGAAGACCGTGCCGGCGAGGGGTTCTTCAACCTCGGGTTCTGGAACCTGGTGGCAACGATCGGCGCGGTGATCATCGCCCTCGGGGTGCTGATGTTCCTGATCAACGTGTGGCACACCAGTCGCAAGGCGCCGCCGGCACCGCTCGACCCGTGGGACGCCCGCACGTTGGAGTGGATGACCACCAACCCGCCGAGCGAGCACAACTTCGACGCCCTGCCCGAGGTCCACTCACTCGACGAGTTCTTCCATCGCAAGTACGAAGACGTCGGCGAGGGCGACGCTCACGACCTGCGTCCGGTCGCCACCGCCGAGGACATCCTCGCCGAACAAGTGGCCCACGCCGACCACCACATCCACATGCCGTCGCCGTCGTATTGGCCGATCCTCGTGGCCCTCGGCCTGCCGATCGTCGCCTTCGGCATCATCTACAACGTGCTGATCGCGATCGTCGGCGCCGGAATCCTGGTGTTCGCCCTGTTCGGTTGGGCGTTGGAGCCGTCGGTGGCCGACGAAACCGATTACGACCCGCCGACGGACGACCAGTCCCCAGGAACGGAGCTGGCAGTCAGTGGCTGACACGACGATCACCGACCCTCAGGTCCTCGGGGAGGGCGTCGAGCACCCGGCCCTCGGGTCGACCACCGGGCTGTCCAACAACAAGATGGGGATGTGGCTGTTCCTCGGCTCGGAGTGCCTGCTGTTCGGCGGGTTGATCTCGACGTACATGCTGTATCGCGGTCGCAACGCCGGGCTCGGACCCGACCAGATCTACGACATTCCGTTCACCTCGGTCTCCAGCTTCGTGCTGCTGATGTCGTCGCTGACGATGGTCCTGGCGGTGTCGGCGATCAACCGCGGCGACCATCGCAATGCCCGGGTGTGGCTCGTGACGACCGCCCTGCTCGGTGCCACGTTCGTCGGTGGCCAGGTGTACGAGTTCACGACCTTCTACCGCGAGGGTCTCGGGTTCACGACGAGCCTGTTCTCGTCGAGCTTCTACACGTTGACCGGCTTCCACGGTGTGCACGTGTCGGTTGGCATCATCATGCTGTTGTCGCTGACGATGATGCTCCGCGCCGACCGGGTGACCGGGACGAAGTCGGAGGTCGTCGAACTCGTCGGCCTCTACTGGCACTTCGTCGACATCGTGTGGATCGTCATCTTCACCCTCGTCTACCTGATCCCGGCATGACATGAGCGGCGACGTCGAACAACTCGAGGCGCTCACCGAGACCGGCCACCACGTCACGGGGTCCTCGGGCAGCGAGGTCTATCACCACGGCCTGAGCGACCACCGGTACGTGATCGTCGCCCTGGCGCTGGCCGTGATGACCGGGTTCGAGGTGTCGCTCACCTACATCGACGTCGGTCCGCTGTTCCTGCCACTGCTGATCGTCTTGATGCTCATCAAGTTCTTCACCGTGGTGCTGTTCTTCATGCACCTGCGCTTCGACAACAAGCTGTACTCGGCGCTGTTCTACACCGGCCTCGGCCTGGCCGTGTTCGTGTACGTGGTGGCGATGTTCACCTTCCACGTCTTCCGCCTCTGAGAGTTTCGAGCGGAAAGCAAGCTTTCCGCTCGAGCTCGTGGACGGCCTTCGGCCGACCCTCCGGTTCGGGCGGCCACCGGTCCGATCTCGGCGTTGGGCCGCCCAGTTTCGGTGTTCGATCGGAGTTCCGGGCAGACTGTGGATGTGAGCAGCCCGTGGGCGTTCCAATGGCATCCCGAGGTGCTTCTCCTCGTCGGCTTCCTGAGCGGCTCGTACGTCTATCTCGTCCGCGGCATCGGCCCGACCGCCGTGGCTGCCGGCGAGCGCCCGATCAGTGGCCGCAACATCGGCTGCTTCGCCGGGGCGATGGCGATCCTGTGGGCGGCCAGCGACTGGCCGATCCACGACATCGGCGAGGGCTACCTGTACTCGATCCACATGCTCCAGCACATGATGCTGTCCTACTTCCTGCCCCCGCTCGTCCTGCTCGCCATGCCGGAGTGGTTGTTCCGGGCATTGATCGGGAGCGGACGGCTGTATCGCGCCGTGCGCTGGCTGTGCCATCCCGTCGTGGCCGCCGTCGCCTTCAACGTCGCCGTGATCGTCAGTCACATCCCCGGTGTGGTCAACGCGTCGCTGGAGAACGGCGCGCTGCACTACGGCATCCACTTCCTCGTGGTGTCCACGGCGCTGTTGATGTGGATGCCGGTGTGCGGCCCGATCCCCGAGTTCCGGATCGGCGACGGCGCCAAGATGATCTACCTGTTCCTCCAGTCGGTCGTCCCGACGGTGCCGGCCGCCTGGCTGACGTTCGCCGAAGGTGCCGTCTACCGCTCGTACGGCGAGCAACCGCTGCGCGTGTGGGGACTCACGGTCACCGAGGACCAGCAACTCGCCGGGGCGATCATGAAGACGGGCGGCTCGATCTTCCTGTGGACCATCATCGTCATCATCTGGTTCAAGCGATTCTCCGCCAACTACCGCAGCGAACACGACTACCGCCGTCCGTCACCAACGTCCGGGGGCGAGGCGCTCGACGAAGGCGCCGGAACGCTGACCTACGAGGAGGTCGAGCGGGAGTTCGCCAAGTCCGCCGCCCCCCACGAGCCGTGACCAGATTGTCGCGTGGCGTTCCAGCCGAACTGTGGAGCCAGATGCACCACTTCGGTGCATCTCGCTCCGCGGTTCCGCCAGCCACGCCGCCGGCACTCGTCGCGGCGGCTCGAAAGCTGGCGGCAGGTAGCGTCGCAGCCTTGTGATCGACGTCAGGCTGCTGCGCACCGATCTCGACGCCACGCTGGTGGCGATGGCGCGGCGGGGGCGGCCCGAGTTGCTCGACCAACTGCGCGATGCCGCCAAGCTCGACGGGCGCCTGCGCGACATCACGGCAGAACGGGACGCCGCCCGGGAGCAGGTGAACGAGCTGTCCAAGCAAGTCGGTGTGCGCCGCCGCGCCGGAGATGTCGCTGGCGCCGACGAGTTGGCGGCGCAGAGCCGGGAACTCGGCGAGCAGGAGCGGCAACTCGCCGACGAGCACACGGTCGTCGCCGCCGAGCTGCGCGACGTCCTTCTCGCCATCCCCAACGTGCCGCACCCGGCCGCCCCTGACGGAGCCTCCGAGGAGGACAACCCCGTCGTCCGCGGACCGTTCAACCTGCCCGCCGACTTCGCCGAGCATCGACGCGTGCCGCACTGGGAGACGGCCGCGGCCCTCGGGATCCTCGACAACGAGCGGGCGACGAAGATCAGCGGCTCGATGTTCACGATGACCCGGGGCCTGGGGGCCACGATGGGTAGAGCGCTGTGCCAGTTGGCCCTCGACCGCAACGCCGACGCCTTCGAGGAGATCCGCCCACCATCACTCGTCACGTCGGCGACGCTGACGGCATCGGGCCAACTCCCCAAGTTCGCCGACGACGCCTTCGCCATCGAGCGCGACGACCTGTGGGCGATCCCGACGGCGGAGGTGCCGCTGACGTCGATCTACCGCGACGAGATCCTCGACGAGGCGGACCTGCCGAAGCGGCTGATGGCGTACACGCCGTGCTATCGCCGGGAGGCCGGGTCGGCCGGCAAGGACACTCGCGGCATGCTGCGGGCCCACGAGTTCGACAAGGTCGAGATCCTCGCCGTCGCCACGCCCGAGCAAGGTTCCGAGCTGCTCGACGAGCTGCTCGCCCGGGCCGAGGGTCTCATCGCCGCCCTCGGCCTGCCCTATCGGACGAGCGAGATCTGTACCGGCGACTTCGGGCAGAGCCACTATCGGACGCTCGATGTCGAGGTCTACTCGCCCGGCACCGACACGTGGTTGGAGGTGTCGTCGGTCAGCTGGTTCTCCGACTACCAGGGGCGTCGGGCCAACATCCGCTTCCGCCGTCGCGGCCAGAAGGGCACGGAGATCGCCCACACGCTCAACGGGTCGGCGGTCGCCGTGCCCCGGGTATGGGCGGCGATCCTCGAGCACTATCGCCAGCCAGACGGTTCGGTGGTGATCCCCGAAGCCCTGCGCCCGTACATGCGCGGCGCCGAGCGCATCGACCCGCCCTCCTGACAATGTCCGACGAGCTGGCGACGAGGCGTGTCGAGTACGAGACGGCCGGACTCGACGTGGCCGACGTTGCCGCCGATCCAGTCGAGCAGTGGCGACGGTGGTATGACGACGCCAGCGCGGCCGGAGCGGTCGAGCCGAACGCGATGGTCATCGCCACCGTCGGCCTCGACGGGCATCCCGACGCCAGGACAGTGCTCGCCCGCGGCGCCGACGATCGCTCGGTGGTCTTCTTCACCAACTACGGCAGCGCCAAGAGCCGTCAGCTGGACGCGCATCCCCACGCCGCTGCGGTGTTCACCTGGCTCGAACTACACCGCCAGGTCCGCTTGCGCGGCGGCATCGAACGGGTCGGCGACGTCGAGAGTGACGCCTACTTCGCCAGCCGGCCGCGCGACAGTCGCCTCGCCGCCTGGGCGTCGCGGCAGAGCGACGTCCTGGCCGACCGTGCCGAGCTCGAGCGCCGTCTCGCCGACTGCACCGAGCGGTTTGCCGACGGGGACGTGCCGCGGCCCCCGTTCTGGGGTGGGTGGCGGCTCGTCGTCACCGACGCCGAGTTCTGGCAGGGCCGGCCGAGCAGGCTGCACGATCGGGTCGCCTACCGGCGCGGCGGGGGATCGCTGGGTGATCCAACGGCTCGCGCCGTAACCCGGCGCTCGCCTGCCCGCTAGGTTCCTCGGCGATGTTGGTGTGGATGGATCTGGAGATGACGGGTCTCGACCACACCCGGGACCAGATCGTCGAGATCGCCACGATCGTCACCGACGACGAGTTGCGGATCATCGCCGAGGGCCCTGACCTCGTCGTCCACGCCGACGACGAGGTACTGGCCACGATGGATCCGGTCGTCGTCGAGATGCACACGAAATCCGGGCTGCTCCCGGCGATTCGGACCTCGACGGTCACGATCGCCGACGCTGGGAGGGCGACACTCGACTTCATCCGTGCCCACGTGCCCGACCCGCGCACCGTGCCGTTGTGTGGCAACTCGATCGGTACCGACCGCCGATTCCTCGACAAGTACCTCCCGGAGATCGAGAACTACCTGCACTACCGGTCCGTCGATGTGTCGAGCGTCAAGGAGCTCGTCAAACGGTGGTATCCCGATCTCACCCAGGCGATGCCGCGCAAAGCTGGCCTGCACCGGGCCCTCGACGACATTCGCAGCTCGATCGAAGAACTGCGCTACTACCGCGGCGTGGTGTTCGTGCCCCCAGTGGCCGTCGATCCGGCTGTCCTCGCCGAACCACCCGTGGACTGATGCGCGCGGTCGTGCTCACCGAGTACGGCGGCCCGGAGGTGTTGCGCGTCGCCGACGTCGCCGATCCGGTCCCCGGCCCGGATGAGATCCTCGTCAACGTCGAGCACACGGCCATCAACCGGGCCGACGTGTTGCAGCGCCGCGGGCGCTACGCCGATCCCCGCCAGCCGGTGGTCGAGATCCCCGGCCTCGAGTACGCCGGCACGGTTGCCGTGTGTGGATCGCGGGTGAGCGAGTGGCACGTCGGCGACGCCGTGATGGGCATCGAGAGTGGCGGGTGCTACGCCGAGTTGCTCGTCACCCACTCCCGCCAGGCGATGGCCGTACCCCGCGGACTTGACCGCCGCGAGGCGGCGGCGGTCCCCGAGGTCTTCCTCACGGCATGGGACGCAGTCGTCGTCCAGGGTGGCCTGACGAGCGGGCGCTGGGCGCTCGTCCATGCTGGTGCGTCCGGAGTCGGCACCGCGGCAATCCAGATCGCCAAGGCGATTGGCGCCCATATCGCCGTCACGTGCTCGGCCGGCAAGATGCACCGATGCCTCGAACTCGGCGCCGACATCGTCGTGGAGCGGTCGCCCTCCGACTGGCTGGGCGCGCTGCGTGAATCGCTTGTCGGGCACGGCGTCGACGGCGTCGATGTCGTGCTCGACGTCGTCGGCGGGGAGGAGGTCGCCCGCAACCTGTCGGCCGTCCGGCAGCGCGGCACGATCGTCCAGGTCGGCCTACTCGGGGGTGGTGCTGCGGAGGTCGACGTCGGTGCCCTGCTCGCCAAGCGAGTGCATTGGGTCGGTACCGTCCTGCGGTCACGGCCGCTGGAGGAGAAGATCTCCGTCAGTCGACGCTTCGCAACCGAGGTCCTACCGCTGTTCACGGCCGGGCGGTTACGGCCGGTGATCGACCGACGCTTCGCCCTCGCCGATGTTGCCGAGGCCCATCGCGTGATGGAGGCCGACGCCAACGTCGGCAAGCTGCTCATCGACATCTGAACGCCGCCTAGGTCATCGCGCCGATTCGCTGAACGGCACGGTCCGCGCACTGTGGCGCGATGACCCGATCCGACAAGTCCACCGAAGCGCTCGCCGCCTGGGCGCGATTCCCCCTGTTTCCCCAGGCCAGCTACGGCCTGTGCGGCTCGATCTCGCGGGCCCTCGCGGCCCGTCAGCGGGCCCGCAACGCCCGCCGGCGCTGACGCCGAACACGTCCCACCGTCGTTTGTGGCTCGATCCCGCCGCCTCGTATCACGCCGACCACTGCGGACTCTCGTACTGCATGGAAGCCGCCGTCTTGATCAAGCGCTTTGCGCGCTGCGCCGACCCGCGTAGCAGCTACACCCCACTGTTCTTTTCCGAAGAGCCGCTGGAGATGGCCCGCGCCAAGGCGATCTGCTCGCGCTGCATCGTCCGCACCCAGTGCCTGGCTGAGGCGATCGCCCGTGAAGAGCCGTGTGGCGTGTGGGGCGGAGAGATCTTCGTGGACGGCGTGCCGGTGGCCGAGAAGCGCCGCCGCGGCCGCCCGCCGCGGAACCCGCGCCCTGCCCTCGTCGTCAACGAGATCCCCGACGTCGCCTGATCGCTCGCGCCGCCGTGTGACAGATGTCCACCCGTCAGGTGACGAAACCGTCTTGACGAAGCACCGTCAAGTCTGGTTGCCTAGCGGGCGGTACAAGTGCGCGATACGAGGAAGGTGACCAGCCAGATGGAGATGACGAACTACGACATGGAGCGCCCGGCAGCAATGCCGCAGGCTGCGCCCGTCGGTGCCGTCGCTCCCGGCTACCGCCTCGCCGCAGCCAATCCGCTCCAGGTGCACGGCACCTTTGTGCCCATTGCGCGAGACCGCAAGGGCACCTCCGGGAAGCCGTGGACCGGTCGCCCCGCCCGACACCTCGGGAGAGCATCGACGTAGCAGCGTTCGATGATCGCTCGCAGGCCGTCGGGTTACCCCGACGGCCTTTTTGGTTTTCGACTGACGACAGAAACGAACTCGAGATGACTGACCAAACCTCCACCACCAGCCCGACGAAGACCGAGCGAGCGGATCCAACGCTGAATCTCCGCTCGCCACGGCGTCTACACCACCACGAGACACGACACGAGAAACGCGAACTGCAGGACCCCCCGATGAACACGATTGCCGAACTTCCAGAACCCGATGTGGACCTTCGTCCGGTGGTGATCCACACCGCTGGCCCGCGCTGTGCCGACGGCAACGGCACACTGACACCGTTGTTCTTCTCCGACGACCTGGTTGACATCGGCCGGGCGAAGGCGATCTGCAACAAGTGCGTGATGCGCGACAACTGCCTTTCCGACGCCATGCACCGCGAGGAGCCGTGGGGCGTCTGGGGTGGCGAGCTGCTGCTCAACGGCCGCATCGTCACCAGCAAGCGGGCGTGCGGACGACCCCCCAAGCATCCGCGCCCCGTCCTCGTCATCGACGAACTCGGCATCGTCCCCGTCGAGAGCGTCGCCTGACGAGAAGCCACCGGGGTGGCGCGGGAACTCCCCCCGCCCGCGCCACCCCGCAGATGGCGGACCTAGCCTCCAAGCGTGGCCATCCGAGGTCAGCGCTTCCATGCCCAGCTGATTGTGCTTGCTGCCGTCGTGGCAGTCGGTGCGGCGGTGCTGATCTGGAGCGCCACGATTGCCGACGACGGCGACGACGTGATCCAACTCGATGAGCCCGGCGAGTACGTCGACCCGGCCGTCTCCAACCCGCCGAACAGTGGCCAACAGCTTCCCGACGTCGAGCTGACCGACGTCGACGGGTCGGCGGTGCGATTGGTCACGGACGGCCGGCCGATGGTCGTCAACCTCTGGTACTCGAACTGCCCTCCGTGCGCCCGCGAGCTCACGTACTTCGCCGCTGTCGAGTCCGACGTCGGCGACGACATTCGCTTCGTCGGGGTCAACCCGCTCGACGACGCCGACGAGATGCGCCGCTTCGCGGCCGAGCGAGGTGTCGACTACGAGCTGCTGCTCGACCACGACGGCCAGCTCGATGAGCAGCTGCGCATCGTGCAGTATCCCGTGACGTTGTTCGTCTCCGCCGACGGCGAGATCGTCGCTCAGGCGGGTCCGCTCAACGAAGCCGAGCTGCGCCAGCACGTTGCCGAGTTGCTGGCGTGATCGCGGCGATCGACTCCAACCTTCTCGGACTGGCCTTCCTGCGCGGCATGGTGGCGTCGATCAACCCGTGCGGGTTCGTACTGCTGCCGACCTACCTGCTGTTCTTCCTCGGTGTCCAGGCCGCCGAACAGGCCCCTGACCAGCGGGCTTCGGTACGTCGGGCGCTGGTCGTCGGCTCGGCGGTGTCGGCCGGCTTCGTTGCCGTGTTCCTCGTCGTCGGGATCGTCACCGAGACGATCGACACCTGGCTGCTGAGCAACGCCAAGTACGCCACGCTGGTCATCGGATCGGCATTCATCGGGCTCGGCGTCGCCATGCTCGCTGGCTACCGGCCACGCTTCGCCACCCCCCACCTCGACGCCGGAGGGCGCACCCGCAGTGTCGGTTCGATGTTCGTCTATGGCATCGCCTACGCGGTGGCGTCGCTGGGCTGCACGATGCCCCTGTTCATCCCGACGGTGTTCGGCACGGGTCGGCGTGAGGGGTTCGCCGCCGGGGTGGCCAGTGCCGTGTTCTATGGCGCGGGGATGGGACTCGTCGTGATCGCCCTGACGGTGAGCCTCGCTGGAGCCAACCAGTTGCTCCTCGGCGCGCTGCGGTCGGCGATGCGCTACGTCGACCTGATCGCTGCCGCGTTCCTCGTGCTGTCTGGCGTCTACCTGCTGTACTACTTCGCCGTCGTCGACGTTGGCGAGGACACGACCTCGATCACCGACTCCGTGGGCCGCTTCCAGAGCCGGGTGAGCACCACGTTGGCGGATCGTTGGGAGCTGATTGCCGTGGTGCTCGCCGCGGTTGTCGGCGCGGCGCTCGTCTTCGTCGCCCGACGGCCGCGGCCCGGCCCGGCCACGCAACGACCAGCGGAGCCCGTGTGACGGAGACTCCGCTACGGCCGGCGGCCACCGTCATGTTGCTGCGCGACGCCGAGGGTGGCGTGGAGGTGTTCATGGTCCGGCGCACCGCCGCGGCGGCGTTCGCCGGGGGCCTGTACGTGTTTCCCGGCGGCCGCGTCGACGACGCCGACGGTGCACCGGAGATCGCCGCGATGGTGTCCGGCCTCGACGACGTTGGAGCGTCGACGCGCCTCGGCGTACCGAGCGGTGGCCTCGCCTACTGGGTCGCGGCGATCCGCGAGTGCTTCGAGGAAGCGGGATTGCTGCTCGCCCACGCAGCCGGTGGAGGGCGACGAGTCCCGGCGGTCGACGAGCGAGCGGTGGGCGGTGCACAACGGTGACTTGTCGATGCTCGAGCTGTGCCGACGTCACGACGTGCTGCTCGACGCCGGCGCCCTGCGCTATGTCTCGCACTGGGTGACGCCGGTCGGTGAGACTCGGCGGCGTTTCGATACACGCTTCTTTCTCGCTGCCGCTCCCGACGGCCAAGATGGCCGCCACGACGACGCCGAGCTCGACGACAGCCGCTGGGTCGCCCCGGGCGATGCGCTCGACGCAGCCGACCAGGGTGCGCTCGTGCTCATGCAACCGACTGCCGCCAACCTGCAGTTGATCGCCGGCTGTGCAACGGTCGCCGATGCGTTGGCCGTGGCTGATGCCGCCGGTCCACCACCGCGCATCGAGCCACGGATCCGGCGCGACGCCGACGGGCACATGGTCGGCATCGCCCTACCCGCCGACCCCGACTACGACGATCTCGCCTGAGCCACCGCGCCAGGTCAACTGCCGTCGAGGGCCGCGCTGACCGCGGTGAGCAAGCGGGCCGTGCAGCCGGACATGTCGACGTCGGTGGCGGTGGGGCCGGGCACGACCTCGTCGAGGCGGGCGGCAACCGCGGCGAACTCGGCGGCGGCCGGTCCACGGTCGGCGACGTCGGCGAGGGCGACCGGACGCCCGATGTCACCGCCCCTGGCGACGGCGGCCTCCAGCGGGATCTGCCCGAGTAGCGGCACGCCGATCTGCGCGGCGAGGGTCCGGCCGCCGCCGGCGCCGAACAGCTCGTAGCGCTCGCCGTGGTCGCACGTGAAGTCACTCATGTTCTCGATCACCCCGACGACGCGGACGAAGCTGCGCCGAGCCATGTCGGCCGCCCGTTGGGCGACTTTCTGGGCCGCCAGCGCCGGTGTCGTGACGATCACCATGTCGGCTCGCGGCAGCAGCCGCGACAGACCCATCTGCACGTCGCCGGTGCCCGGAGGCATGTCGACGAGCAGGTCGTCGAGGTCGCCCCACTGGACGTCGCGCAGGAACTGCTCGACGGCCTTGGTGAGCATCAAGCCGCGCCACATCAGCGCCGTGTCCTCGCCGACGAGGAAGCCGGTCGAGACGACCTTCAGCCGGCCGGCCCCGACGGCCAGCTCGTTGGGTCGGATCAACGCCTGGCCGCTGTCGTCCTTGACCGCCTCGAGGCGCTCGGACATCCCGAGCAGACGGGGGATCGAGAAGCCCCAGATGTCGGCATCGAGCACGCCGACGGTGCGACCTTGGCGGGCGAGGGCGACGGCCAAGTTGACCGTGACCGAGCTCTTGCCCACCCCGCCCTTGCCGCTGGCGATGGCCAGGACGCGCGTCGTCGCCGGCACCTGGGTGTCGCCGGCGTGTTGACGGGCGTTCCATCGCGCCTTGAGCATCACGTCGCTGCGCTCCTCCGGGGTCATCTCGCCCCAGGCGATACGCACGTCGGTGATCCCGGGATGGACGCCAAGGCGGGTCTCCACCTCTCGTTTGATGTCGGCGCGCATCGGACAGCCACCGATCGTCAACTTGATCGTCACGGTGACGACGCCGTCGTCGCCCACGTCGACCGCCGGGACCATGCCGAGGGTGACGATGTCGGCGCCGAGCTCGGGGTCGACGACGGTTCGGAGGACGCCGAGCACCTCGTCGCGACTCGGCAACGCAGCGGTCGTCGTCGGGGCCATCACGAGCATTTTAACGGCGTTCGCCGTGTAATCTCGTGTCCGTGGCCAACGACACGGCACCGTCGGGCACCGACCGCGTGCCGTCGCGCGACGTGCTCAAGGCACTCGGCGACAACACCCGCTACGCGATCTACCTCGAGCTCGCCCGGTCGGCCCGCCCACTGCGCACGGCAGAGATCGCCGAAGCCCTGGGTCTGCACAACAACACCGTGCGTCCGCACCTCGATCGGATGCGCGAGGCAGGTCTGATCGACGTGACGACCGACGGCCGCGGTGAAGTGGGACGTCCACAGCACCGCTTCTCGCTCGCCGCCGAGGCCCCCTCCCTCGGTCTCGAGCCGCCGACGGTGCCTGTTCTCGCCAAGATGGTGCTGAACATGGCCGAGCGGCTGCAGGCCAGCGCCGCCGACGCCTTCGCCGTCGGCGAGACCGAAGGGGCCGGCCGGGCGGCCGGATATGCCGCCTATCCGTCGGCCCTCGAAGCGCTCGTCGACGACCTCGACCGCCTCGGATTCGACCCCGTCGTCGCCGAGAGCGACACCCCGGACAACGCCGTCGTGGCGTTCGCCAACTGCCCGTTCGCGGCGTTCGCCGAGAGCCATCCCGACCTCGTCTGCGGGCTGCACCATGGCCTCGTGGCCGGCTTCGTCGAGACGATGGGTGACGCGGAGGTCGCCGAGTTCTGCTCGATCGTCCACCGCACGCCCTGCCAAGTGGAACTGACCAGCCACTGACCCGTTCTGGGCGGCCTGCGGTTCATTGGTCGATTTCCGGACGCCAACGTCATCACAGCGACCAAAGATCGGTGGGGTCGTGCGCCTGGGTCGGTGGCAGATGCATCCCGAAGCGACGTCGGTAGACTGTCGGTGCACGAAGTCTCCAAGGAGGACGAACCGTGATCACGTTGACCGATGCAGCAGCCGGCAAGGTCAGAGAACTGCTGGCGTCAGAGGGCGCCGACGATCTCGCCCTGCGTGTTGCCGTTCGTCCAGGTGGGTGCAGTGGTTTCTCCTACGAGATGTTCTTCGATGGCGACTTCGCCGTCGACGACGAGCAGGCGACGTTCGGCGACACGGTCAAGGTCGTCGTCGACTCGCAATCGGCGCAGCTGCTGGAGGGCGCGACGCTGGACTACAAGGACGGCCTCGACCAGAGCGGGTTTGCGATCACCAACCCGAACGCCAGCCGCACCTGTGGCTGCGGCCAAAGCTTCAGCTGACTTCGTCCTAATCTCGGCGGCATGAACAAGCCGCTCGGTCCCTACTCGCCGTTCGTCCGCGCCGGGGACTTCATCATCGTGTCCGGCCAGGGTGGGATGCTCGACGGCGCCGTTGTCGAGGGTGGGGTGACCGCCCAGACGGAGCAGACGATGCGCAACCTGTCCGACCGCCTCGCTGACGCCGGCGCCCAGTTGTCCGACGTCGTCAAGACGTTGTGCTTCCTCACCGACATGGGCACGTTCGGCGAGTTCAACGACGCCTATGCCGCCGCGTTCGGCGACCACCGGCCGGCCCGCTCGACCGTCGAGGTGTCGGCGCTCCCCGGCGGGATGGACGTCGAGGTCGAGGCCTGGGCGTACAAGCCGGCCTGAACGGGATGGCCACCGTCTCTCGCTGCTGGTGGGCGGCGGCACCGCCGAACACCGCCTATCACGACGACGAATGGGGTGTGCCGAAGCGGGACCCGCGCGTGCTGTTCGAGTTCCTGATCCTCGAAGGTGCCCAGGCGGGGCTGTCCTGGACGACGATCCTCAACAAGCGCGAGGGCTACCGGGCCGCCTTCGCCGGCTTCGATCCGATCGCCGTCGCTTCCTTCACCGACACCGACATCGCCCGTTGCCTTGCCGATCCGGGGATCGTGCGCAATCGGGCGAAGATCTCGGCGGCCGTCGACAACGCTCGAGCGTGGATGGAACTCGACGATCCCACCGCCCACTTGTGGAGCTTTGTCGGAGATCGTCCGGTCCAGAACCGGTTCGACGAGTCCACCGAGGTCCCGGCCTTCGACGAGCGGGCGGCGGCGATGAGCAAGGACCTCAAGCGCCGGGGGTTCCGCTTCGTCGGCCCGACCATCTGTTACGCCCTGATGCAGTCATGTGGGCTGGTCAACGACCACATCGTGCGGTGCTTCCGGCACGACGAGTGCGCCGCGTTGGCCTGAGCACACGGCACCGTTCTGTGTCAGCATGGGCGATCACAGACGGCGTGCACGCTGACACAGAGACTGGGGAGGTCGAACGTGAGCAGATTCGGAAGGCGGACGATGAGGGCGACGGCGGCGGCCATCGCCCTCGCAGCGATGGCGAGCGGCCCGGTCGCCCAGGCGACGACGATACCCAGCGCCGAGGAGCCGCTGCTGGTGTACGGCGTGTTCGCCACGCCGTTGGAGGAGCCGTGGGACGGAGCGATCCACGCGGCGATCGAGGCCGTCGCCGAGGGCGGCTCGATCGAGTACAAGTGGGTGGACGGGCTGGGCACGTCCGATGAGATGGAGCGCGGCCTGCGCGACATCATCGAGACTGACGACCCGGACATCATCATCGGCGACGCCTTCGCCGCCGAGGAAGCGGTGCGCGCCGTCGCCGCTGACTATCCGGACACGGCCTTTGCCTTCGGCTCCGGGTTCGAGGAGCAGGCGCCCAACTTCAGCGTGTTCGACAACTGGTTGCAGGACCCCGGCTACCTCGCCGGCATGCTCGCCGGCGGGCTCACCGAGTCGGGCACGATCGGCGTCGTCGCGGCGATGCCGATCCCCGAGGTCAATCGCATCGTCAACGCCTTCGTCATGGGCGTCGGTGAGACGAACGCCGACGCCACGGTCAACGTGTCGTTCATCAACTCGTTCTTCGACCCGGCGACGGCAGCCCAGGCCGCCGAGGCGCAGATCGCCCAGGGTGCCGACGTCCTGTTCGCCGAGCGGGCCGGCGTCATCGAGATCGCCGACGAGAACGACCTGCCGGTCATCGGGATGATGGTCGACCAGCAGGAGCTGGCGCCCGACAATGTCGTCACGTCGCTCGTGTGGAACATGCAACCGACGGTCGAGGCGCTCGTCGCGGAGGTGTCGGACGGGTCCTATGAGGCCCAGAACCTCGCCCAGTACTCGTTCATGATCAACGGCGGCAGCTCGATCGCCCCGATCAATGCCGACATCGTCGTCGAGGTTCCCGAGGATCTCATCGCGCTGGTCGAGGAGCGCCAGGCGGAGATCCTCGCCGGCGACTTCGAGACACCGATCGACGAAGAAGCCCCCGAGGGTTCGATCGACGTCACGCAGTAGGTGGCCGACGGGAACCTGACGCCGCTCGTCGAGGCGGTCGGGATCACCAAACGCTTCGGCGACCTCGTCGCCAACGACGACATCAACCTGGCGATCCATGGCGGCGAGGTTCACGCCCTGCTCGGCGAGAACGGCGCCGGCAAGACGACGCTGACCCGCATCGTCTACGGACTCAGCCAACCCGACAGCGGCGAGCTGCGCGTCGGCGGCGTGGCCACGCGGATCACGTCGCCGAAGGAAGCGATGGCCGTCGGCATCGGGGTGGTGACCCAGGAGTTCTCGCTCGTCGGACCGATGACGGTGACGGAGAACGTGATGCTCGCGGCCGTCGGCCTCGGTGCCGTCGATCGCCGGGCGGCCCGCGTCAGCGTCCAGGACACGGCGGCGCGGCTCGGTCTCCACGTCGATCCCGACGCGCGTGTCGAGCAACTGTCGGTTGGTGAACGCCAGCGTGTCGAGATCCTCAAGGCCCTGCACCACGACTGCCGCGTCCTGATCCTCGACGAGCCGACGGCAGTCCTGACACCGCTCGACGTCGAGGCCTTGTTCGCCACCATCCGACGCCTGCGCTCCGAGGGCATCGGCATCGTGTTCATCTCCCACAAGCTGCGCGAGGTCGTCGCCATCGCCGATCGCGTCACCGTGCTGCGACGCGGGCGGGTCGCCGCGACACAACCGATCGGCGGGCTCGACCCAGGACACCTCGCCGATCTGATGATTGGCCACGTCGATGCCGACGACGTCGACGTCGCCCCGGCGGTGGGAGTCGTGATCGAAGGACCGGTTCCGCCGCCGCCCGCGGCTGCGCCGGTGGCTGCCGGATCGGTGTTGGAGATTCGCCAGGTCACGCTCGAGCGGGACGGGGTGCGCCGCCTCGACGACGTGTCGATCGTCGTCGCGGCCGGCGAGATCGTCGGCGTCGCCGGGGTCAGCGGCAACGGTCAGACCGAACTCGTCGACGTGCTGTGCGCCACCGCCGTGCCGACCTCCGGAGCCATCATCGTCGATGGCGTCGACGTCACAGCCGCCGATCCGGTCGGGCGCATCCGGGCTGGGCTGGGGCGGATCACCGAGGATCGTCGGGGCAGCGTCATCCCCGGATTGACCGTCGAGCAGAACCTCGTGCTCGAGGACCTTGACCGCTTCCGGCGCTACGGATTCACACAACGCAGTCGCGTTCGTCGGCACGCCCGCCGACTGATCGCCGACTTCGACATCCGCGCCCAGCCCCACGACACCGTCGGCGGGCTCTCCGGCGGCAACCTGCAGAAGGTGCTGCTCGCCAGGGCACTCTCCCGAGATCCTCGAGCGCTCGTCGCCGCCCAACCGACTCGCGGTCTCGACGTCGGTGCCTACGCCTACGTCCACGAACAGCTGCGCCGGGTGCGTGACGCCGGCGGCGGGGTCCTGCTGATCTCCGAGGACCTCGACGAACTGCTCGCTCTCGCGGATCGTGTCGTCGTCCTGTTCGGCGGGCAGATCATCGGCGAGCTGCCGCGCGCCGAAGCCACGCCGCGCGCCATCGGGTTGCTGATGACCGGCCATGACGGCACCTCCACACGTGCGAGCGACCGGAGCGCTAGCGGAGGGAGCGGCCAACAGCGGCCTGCGTGGCCGGGGAACGCAGAATGACGAACCTGGTGCTGCGGGGCGGCTCCTCGCGGTGGCGAGCACCGATCGCCGTGGCGCTCGCCGTCGTCGCCACGTTCCTCATCACGGCGATCCCGATTCGGGCCGGTGGCGCCAGCCCGGCGGCGGCGTACTGGCGCTACCTCGTCACGCCACTCACGTCGTGGAACAGCATCCAAGAGGTGCTCCTGGCGGCCTCGCCGTTGCTGCTCACCGGGCTCGCCGTGGCCATCGCCTTCCGCGCCGGCTACTACAACATCGGTGCCGAGGGACAGTTCCTCGCCGGGGCCATCGGAGCGACCGTTCCCGGGCTGTATGCCGCGGACCTCGATGCCTGGATCGCCCTTCCCCTGGCGCTCTCCGCCGGCGCCCTCGCCGGCCTGCTGTGGGCGTTGTTGCCGGCCTGGCTCAAACGCGCCGCGGGCATCGATGAAGTGGTGACGACGCTGCTGCTCAACCCGGTTGCCCTGCTGTTGCTGCAGGGTCTGCTCAATGGGCCGTGGCGCCATCCCGAGAGCGGCTTCCCGGACTCCGAGACGTTCGGTCCTGGCTATTCGCTGCCGACGATCTTCGGCAGCGAACGAGTCCATGCCGGTTTGTTGATCGGACTCGTGGCCATCGCCGCCACGGCGGTGGTCATGTCGCTGACGCCGATCGGCCTGCGCATCAAGGCCGCTGGGCAGGCCCCGGCCGCCGCCCGGTTCAGCGGGATCCACGTGTCCCGGCTGCAGTGGACCGCGGCACTGGTCTCCGGGGCGATCGCCGGGCTCGCCGGGGCATGCCAGGTGCTCGGCGTGCAACACCAGCTGACCGGCTCGATCGCCGCTGGCTACGGCTACACCGGAATCGTCGTCGCCTCACTCGGCGCGCTCACCGCCGGCGGGGTACTCCTCGTCGGCCTGCTCCTCGGGGATATCGCCGTCGGGGCGCAGAACGCTTCGCTGGTGCTGCAGATCCCCCAGCAGATGGGCGACATCGTCACCGCCGTCTTGCTACTCACCGTCGTGTCCGCGCTGACGCTGCGCAACTTCAAGGTCGTGTTTCGTTCGGAACGGAGGTTCTTCCGAGCGACGGGAGGCTCCGGTAGCAGCCTTCGCCCCCCGAACTCCCCGCCGACTGCGTCCGCAGCGTCGGGAGTTCCGCCGTGAGTATCTCCTGGCTCGCCGTCATCACGGCGATGTTCACGATCGCGACTCCGCTGGCGTTCGGCGCCCTCGGGGCGATCCTCGGAGAGCGCACTGGGGTGTTGAACCTCGGCATCGAAGGGACGATGTACGCCGGGGCGTTCGGCGGGTTCCTCGCCGCCGAGAAGTCCGGATCGCTGTGGCTCGGGATCGTTGCCGCCATCGTCGTCGGCGCCGCCGCCGGGGCGCTGATGGGGCTGCTCACGGTGACGATTGGTGTCAACCAGCACGTCGCCGGCATTGGCGTCACCCTTGGGCTCGTCGCCGCCTCCGACTACACGAACCGCCTGCTCTACAACACCGGCACGCTGTCGCGAGCCCCGAAGTTCAGTCGGCTGTTCGAGGACGTCGAGATCCTTGCGCAGTACCCGCCGACGTACGTCGTGTTCGGCATGATCGCCCCCCTGGTGTGGTGGGTCCTGCGCTCGACGGGGGCGGGCATGCGCATCCGGGCCGTCGGCGAGAACCCGGAGGCCGCTGACGTCGCCGGGATCTCGGTGGCGTCGACCCGCTACGTCGCCCTGATCTGCGGCGGTGTGCTGATGGCTCTCGGCGGTTCGTTCCTCACCCTCGCGACGCTCGGGAGCTTCACCATCGACATCGTCAGCGGGCGTGGCTGGGTGTGTATCGCCCTCGTCATCTTCGGCCGGTGGGCGGTGTGGCCGACGATCGCTGGGGCGCTCCTGTTCGGCGCCACCGACGCACTCCAGCTGCAACTGGCGATCACCCCGGAGTTCGCCGACGTGCCCAACGAGCTGTTGATCGCCGTGCCCTACCTCGTCGTGATCGCCGCCCTGGTGATCTGGGGACGGGGCATCCGCTACCCCGGCGCCTACCTCCGGCCATATCGGCGCGTGTGACAATGCAGTGATGAGCACCGACTCCGACCACCTCGACCTGGCCATCGCCGAGGCCCGTGATGGCCGCGCCGAAGGGGGTGTCCCGATCGGCGCGGCGTTGATCGTCGACGGCGAGGTCCTCGCCGTCGGGCGCAACAAGCGGGTGCAGGAAGGCAGCGTGATCAAACACGGTGAGACCGACTGTTTGGAGAACGCCGGTCGACTTCGGGCGAGCGTGTACGCCCGGGCGACGATGGTGACGACGCTGTCGCCGTGCGACATGTGCACCGGGGCGATCCTGATGTACGGCATCCCCCGGGTCGTCATCGGTGAGAACCGCACGTTCTACGGCGGCGAGGACTACCTGCGGTCCCGCGGTGTCGAGGTCGTCGTCCTCGACAACGACGAGTGCGTGACGATGATGGCGGAGTTCATCGCCGAGAACCCCGAACTCTGGTACGAGGACATCGGCGAGCAGGGCTAGGGCCGTGTCTCGATCCGGGCGTCGAGAGTCACGAGTTCGAGACTGTGGACGCCCAGATCGTTGGTGGACGCGGCGGCGCGTGCCGCGGCCCGGGCGCCGGCCATCCAGCTAGTCTCGCCATCGTGCCGGGTGCCATCGCCATCGTCATCGCTCTGCTGTTGATCCCGGTGATCGTGCTGATGAGCGGCGGTGTGCTGTCGGCGGTCGTCGGGCTGCTCCTCGGGCGCGACGCCGATGCCCGCTACGAGGGGAGCGAGCTGCTCGAGCTCGACGACTGATGAACCGCTTGTCGTGATGCACCGCCACGACGGCGTCAGCGAGGTGCTCACCCAGGCGATCGTGCGCTACTCCGTGGATCGTGTGCGGATGAAGCCGCCGCCGCTCGACCATCCGCGCACCCCGGATGAACTACGGGCAATGGTCGGCCGCACGGTCACGCCGACAGGCGTCGGCGGCCTGGAAGCGTTGCGCATCTTCAGCGACGTGCTCGCCCCGGCGTGCATCTCCACCGACCATCCGCGCCATCTGTCGTTCGTGCCGGCGGCGCCGACCGAGGCGTCGATCCTCTTCGACCTCGTCGTCGGGGCGTCGAGCATCTATGCCGGCTCGTGGGTCGAAGGGGCGGGCGCCGTGTTCGCCGAGAACGAGGCGCTGCGCTGGATCGCCGACCTCGCCGGCCTGCCCGCCGAGGCCGGCGGTGTCTTCGTCAGCGGCGGCACCGCCGGCAACCTGTCGGCGCTACTGGCGGCGCGCTGGAAGTGGCGGGTTGACGCTGGCGGAAAGTACGAGCGCACGCGTGGTCTGATCATCGGCTGTACCGGGGCCCACTCCTCCGTGGCCCAGGCTGCCAGGGCGATGGACGCCGACATCGAACTGGCCGCGGCCGACGCCCGCGGCCGGCTGACCGCCGAGGCGCTCGACGCGACGATCTCCGGCCTCGCCGACGAGGACCGGGCTCGGGTGTTTGCCGTCGTCGCCACGTCGGGGACGACGAACGCCGGGGTGGTCGACGATCTCGTCGCGGCGGCCGCGGCGGCCGATCGCCTCGGCACGTGGTTCCACGTCGACGGGGCGTACGGCGGCGCCGGCCTGGCGGCTCCGAGCGTGCGGGACTTGTTCGCCGGCGTCGAGCGAGCCGACAGCTTCATCGTCGATCCCCACAAGTGGCTGTTCGCCCCATTCGACTCGTGTGCCCTCGTCTACCGCGATCCGGAGATCGCCCGCCACGCCCACACCCAGCACGCCGAGTACCTCGACGTGCTCCACGACGATCACGACCACGCCAGCGCCGCCGCCGGCTGGAACACCTCGGACTACGCCCACCACCTCACGCGGCGGGCCCGCGGACTGCCGTTCTGGTTCAGCCTGGCGACGTACGGCACCGACGCCTACACGGCGGCCGTGGAGACGACCCTGCGGACCGCCCGGGCTGGGGCTCGCCTCGTCGACGACGCCGAGCACCTCGAGCTGATCCTCGAGCCGGAGCTGTCGATCGTCCTGTTCCGCCGGCCGGGCTGGATGGCCGCCGACTACCAGGCGTGGAGCGACGAGCAACTGCGCCGTGGCGAGTCGTTCGTCACCCCGACGACGTGGCAGGGCGAGACGGTGTTGCGCTGGTGCATCGTCAACCCCGAGACGACGCCCGACGACCTCGCCGAGATCATCGCCACCCTGGCCTGACGAACTCCCGACCCGACGACTTGACGACGTGCCGGCTGGGTGGCAACGATTGCAGGTATCGATTTCAGGCCATCTCGCACGACCATCGGCGACGTCGCCAAACAGGCCGGCGTGTCGACATCGAGCGTGTCGCGTCACCTGAAGGGCCAGCACGTCAACGGCGCTGCGGCGATCGCCGCGGCGATGCGCGATCTCGACTACCGGCCATCGGCGTTGGCTCGCTCGCTGAAGTCGGGGCGTACCGACACGATCGGGCTCGTCGTCCCCGACGTCACCAACCCGTTCTTCGCCGGCGTGGTCAAGGGTGCCGAGTCGGTGGCCCAGGGCACCGACTACCAGCTCGTGCTGTGCAACACCGACGAGAGTTCCGACCGCGAGCACGCCGTCTTGTCGACGATCCGCGGCCGAGTGGACGGCTTGCTCCTGGCACCAGCCCGCGACGACGCCGAGACGTCGGAGTCGCTCGCCGACCTCGGTGTGCCGATCGTCCTCGTCGACCGCACGCTGCCGGACCCCGGCGACGCCGATGCCGTGCTGATCGACAACGCCGGCGGAGCGGCCGCCGCCGCCCGGCTGCTGATCGACGACGGGCACCTGCGCATCGGCTTTGTCTCCGGTCCACTCGACACGACCCCCGGCGCCGAGCGTCATGCGCAGTTTCGTCGCCGAGTGCGAGGCGGCCGGTGTCGAGGTCGCCGTCGAGGTCGCCGACTTCAAGGAGCACGGCGGCTACCAGGCCGCGATGCGGTTGTTCGCCGGCGCCGACCCGCCGACGGCGGCGTTCGCCGCCAACAATCTGATGTGCATCGGGCTGCTCCGGGCGTTACGCGACCTCGGGCTGGCGGTGCCGCGGGCAGTATCGGTCGTCGGGTTCGACGATCACCTCCTCGCCGATCTCCTCGATCCGCCGCTCTCGGTCATCGACCGCGACATGGAGAACCAGGGTGCCGTCGCCATGCGCATGCTGCTCGCCCGCCTGTCGGGCGACGTCACCGGACCCGGCCGCACCGTGCGCCTGGACACCCGGCTGGTGCGTCGGGCGTCGACGACGAAGTGGGACGCTTCCTGATCATGGTGCGCCTGCCCGGACCCGCGGAGATCGGACCGATCGTGGTCGTCGGCTCGATGATGATCGACCAGATCACCTACTGCGAGCGGGTCCCCGAGGAAGGCGAGACGCTCGTCGCCGACTGCTCCGAACAGGGCTTCGGCGGCAAGGGTGCGAACCAGGCCGTGATGGCGGCGCGTCTCGGGGCTCCGGTGGCGCTCGTCGGATGCGTCGGCGACGATGATCTCGGCCGGGCGACCGTCGACAACCTCGAGACGCACGGGATCGACGCCTCGGGCGTCTCGGCGGTCTCCGGGTCGGCCACCGGCGTGGCCCCGATCTGGGTCGACCGCCGCGGCGCCAACCGGATCCTCATCGCCCCTGGTGCAAACGGTTCGCTCGATGCCGCGGCCGTGGCCGGCCGCCTCGGCGAACGTGACGACATCGCGGTCGTGCTCGCCCAGTTGGAGACCCCACAGTCCGCCACTACCGAGGCGTTCCGTCTCGCTCGCCGGCGCGGGGCTGTCACCATTCTCAACCCGGCACCAGCGGCGACGATCGACGACCGCCTGCTCGCCGCCACCGACTGGCTGATCCCCAACGAGAGCGAGTACGAGCTGTTGTTCGGCCGGGCACCCCACCTCGAGGAGTTGGCCGCCGAGGCGGCCGACCGTTCCCACGGCCTCATCGTCACCCTCGGTGCCGAGGGGGCAATCGTCAGCGACCGCTCGCTGACGTCGTCGGTCAGCGCCCCGGTGGCTCCCACCGTCATCGACACGACCGGTGCCGGCGATGCCTTCGTGGGCGCGTTCGCCACCGGCATCGCCGCCGGACTTGATCCCGTCGACGCCGTTCGACTTGGTTGCGTCGCCGGCTCGCTCGCGGTCCGCGCCGCCGGGACCCAGCGGTCATTTCCCTCACGTCGCGACGTCGAGGACGAGCTAGCTCTCAACGAAAGGAAGGAACCATGAACCGTTCTGCACCCATCGACCGGCGGCGGCTGCTGCGGATGTCGGCACTCGGAGGTGCCGGTCTGATCGTCGGGCCGTCGATCGCCAGCGCACTCGGTGCCGCTCGCGTCGTCAGCGTCGGGGACGACCGAACCGGCGGCGCTGACCGACCTCAACGTCCAGCTCGGCTGGCTCGCCACCGTCGAGAACGCCGGCGAGTTCGTCGCCGCCAACAAGGGCTTCTACGCCGACGAGGGCCTCAACCCGACGCTCACGCCGGGTGGGCCAGGGGCGATCCTCGAGCCGACCGTCGTGTCCGGGGCGGCGCTGATCGGCCTCTCGTCGGCCGACACGATCGCCCTCGCCAACGCCGAGGGCGCCGGACTCAAGATCGTCGGCGTCACGTTGCAACAGAACCCGTCGGCGGTGATGTCGCTCGCCTCCAACCCGGTGCCTGACGCGAAGAGTCTGGAGGGCAAGCGTCTCGGGCTGCAGCAGACCGGCGATGCGATCTACCAGGCGTTCTTCATCAAGGCGGGCGTCGATGCGTCGCAGGTGACGATCGTCCCCGTGCAGTTCGACCCCGCCCCGCTCGTCGCCGGCGAAGTCGACGCCTTCGCGTCGTTCCTGGTCAACCAGCCGATCGCCCTTGACGCGGAGGGCATCGAGACGGTGACCTGGCTGCTCGCCGACTACGGGTACAACCTCTATGCCGATGCCTTCTTCGTCACCGAGGACACCCTCGCCGACGAAGCGGCGAGGGACACGGTCGTGCGCTTCCTGCGGGCCACCCGTCGCGGCTGGGAGGAGCGATCGCCGATCCGGCGGCCGCCGCCCAGATCGTGGTCGACGAGTACGGCGCCGACCTCGACCTCGACCTCGACAACCAGACCGCAACGCTCGAAGCGTTCGTCCCGCTGATCCAGACCGACGAGATCGCCGAGCAGGGGTTGTTCTGGATGACCGACGAGGGCATCGCCGCCAATGTCGAGACGATGCAGTCCGTGGACATCGAGGTCGACGAGTCGCTGTTCACCAACGAGCTGCTCGAAGAGCTGTAGAGATCTGGTGGCGAATCCAGCGGACCCGTGGGCGTCGGTGACGACGTCCACGGGACTGCCGGCCGACGAGGTGATCTCGACGCTGCAGAAGTCGATCCGCCGCGGCGAGGTGCGCAACGCCGTGCTGTGCGCGCTCGACCTGTCGGCGACGAGCCCGGAGCTCGACACCTACCTCTGGGATCGCCTCCACGTCATCGCCGTCGAGGACGTCGGCTTCGGCAACCCGCAAGCGATCGCCGTGATCGTCGCCCTGGACACCGCCCGGCAGCGGTTCGACGCGACAGTCCCACGACCGGTCCTTGTTCACGATCCATGCCGTTCGCGTCCTTGCCGAATCGGCCAAGGACCGATCGAACGACGAGCTCGCCAACGTCGTCGCGCGCCGAGCTCGACAGTGGCGGGCGGCCTGAGGTCCCTGATCACGCCCTCGACATGCACACCCTGCGGGGTCAGCAGCTCGGCCGCGGCATCGAGCACTTCCTCATCGAAGGTGCCCGCGTCGACGCCGGAACTGGAGTCGCGAGAGCGTCGATGGCGCACCGAGCTGCTCGCCCAACTCGGCCTGCCGGCGGACGAATGAAGGCGGTTGACGCGAACGGTGTCGACGGTCTGCACATCTCCGGCCTGCGCAAGGAGTTCGTCCTCCGTGGCCGCACGGTCGTCGCCGTGGACGAGTTCGACCTCTCGACCGCCCGCGGAGAGTTCGTCGCCCTGCTCGGTCCGTCGGGATGTGGCAAGTCGACGGTGCTGCGAATCCTCGTCGGACCTCGACCAACCGACAAGCGGTCATGTCGCCGTGCACGGAGCCGAGCCGTCGGTGCTGCGCCGCGCCGGCCGGCTCGGCATCGCCTTCCAGGACGCCGCCCTGCTGCCCTGGCGGACGGTCGAGCGCAACGTCCGACTCCCGCTCGAAGTCGTCGGCGAGCGAGCCCGAACGAGCGACGTTGCCGCGCTGATCGACCTCGTCGGACTCACCGGGTTCGAGCGGGCACGCCCGGCGCAACTGTCCGGGGGGATGCGACAGCGGGCGGCGATTGCTCGCTCGCTGGTCACCGACCCAGAGGTGCTGTTGCTCGACGAACCGTTCGGCGCCCTCGACGAGATGACCCGCCAGCGCCTCAACGTCGAGCTGCAGCGGATCTGGTCGGAGCGCTCGATCACCACGCTGCTGGTCACCCACTCGATCGCCGAAGCAGTGTTCCTCGCCGACCGGGTCGCGGTGATGTCGCCGCGGCCCGGGCACGTGATGGCGACCGTCGGCGTCGGGTTGGAGCGACCGCGGACTCCCGACGTCCTGCGCAGTCCGGAGTTCCACGCCACGTGCGACGAGTTGACGACGCTGCTGTTCGGCACCGGAGTGAACGCGCCGCGACCATGACCGTTCCGCTCGTCGCCCTGCGCCCACGTCTTGCCGGAGCCGTCGTCGCTGCCGGCTTGGTGGTCGCCGGATGGACGGCCCTGGCGACATGGTGGGCGCCCCGCGTCACACCGACCGTACCGGAGGTCGTCCGCCAGATGTGGAACGACCGATCGTTCTATGTCCCGCATCTGCGCACCACCCTGGTCGAGGCGGCGTGGGGCTACGTGCTCGGCAACGTCGCGGCGATCGTCGTCGCGGCGCTCGTCGTCCTCGTACGACCGCTGTCGACCGTGCTCGAGCGGATCGGTGTCGCGGTCTACTGCCTGCCGCTGCTGGCCCTCGGGCCGATCCTCCAGATCGTCGCCCCGGGTAGCGCGGCCAAGATCGTCCTGGCCGCCCTCGCCTGCTTCTACACGACGATGGTCTGCTGCGTCGTCGGTCTGCGCAGCGCCGACCCGGCGAGCATCGACGTCGTCAGCGCCGCCGGCGGCGGCCGACTGCGGTCATTCGTCGCCGTCCGCGTCCCCGCGTCCCTACCGGCGCTGTTCGCCGGACTGCGGATCGCCGCGCCGGCGGCGCTGCTCGGGGCGATCGTCGGCGAGTATCTCGGCGGTCGTCGTGGGCTCGGCGTGGCGATGATCCAGTCGCAGTCGAGCTTCGACGTGGCCCGCACCTGGGGGCTGGCGGCGGTCATGGGGCTGACCGTCGGGGTCGTGTACGCGGCGATGGGCCTCCTCTCCAGGCTCCTGCTGCCGTGGGCAGCCGGCGAACGACCGTTGGCCGTCCTCCAACTGGCGAGTGGGCGAGCCAGCGTGGCGTCGTCAGCGCTGTCGATCGCCGTGTCCGCCGGCCTGCTCATCGTTGGGTGGTGGGGGTTGCTCCGGGCCTACGACCTCAACCCGTACTTCGCCAAGTCGCCCGCCGATGTCTGGACGTTCCTCACGACGACGAGCGATGATCGCAGCAACCTGTGGTCGGCGTTCGGCACGACGGTCGTCGACACTGCCGTCGGCTTCGCCATCGGACTCGCCGCCGCCGTCGTCGTGTCGGCGGCATCGGTGGCGTGGTCGGCGGTCAACTGGGTGGTCACACCGAGCGCCGTGGCGATGCGTTCGATCCCGATCATCGCCATGACTCCGCTGATCGCCCTGATCTTCGGCCGCGATTTGATGGCCGTGACCGTGATCGTCGGACTCGTCACGTTCTTCCCCACGTTCGTCGCCCTGACGACAGCGATGCGCGAGGCACCCGGACAGGCCTGCGACCTGATCGTCGCCTACGGGGGGTCAGCCGTTCGCGAGCTCGTCGGCGTGCGTCTGCCCTTTGCGTTGCCATCGCTGTTCGCGGCCTGCAAGATCGCCCTCCCCGCCGCGCTCAGCGGCGCCTTGTTGGCGGAGTGGCTGGCGACCGGCAGGGGTCTCGGCAGCCTCATGCTGCGGGCGACGGCATCGTCGCGGTTTTCCCTGGTCTGGTCGGGCTCGACGATCATCGTCGCCGCGTCGGTGTTCGCCTACGGCCTCGTCGGGATGGTCGAGTCACTCGTCGGCCGGCGGCTCGGCACGTCACCAGTCGCCTGACGGTTCACTGATACACGTACAGCGCGCTGACGTCCTGGAGGGCGGCGATCTGCGGTTGGTTGCGGGTGAGGATCGAGTACACGGGGTCTCCCAGGCGGTGACGGAACAGCGGGTCGCTGGTGACGGACTGCCCGGCCGGGGCGTAGGTGTGTCCGGCCGACGCCTGCTGCCACGTGTCCCACAGCCTGTCGACGAAGCAGTGGTTGAGGAAGAACACCGGGTCGTTCGGTGAGGACCCCGGGCTCATGTCGCCGCCCACCCACACGTGAACCCGGTTGTGCATCGCCGGTCCGCTCGGTACCCACCCTTCGAGGCGGTTGCGGAACGAAATCGCCGACGTGTCCCAGCCCGATTGGTCATAGGTGTCGTCGTCGAACGCGGCATCGACCTCGGTCTGCCGGGGCAGCCGACTGGTGGCCGCGCCGAAGTTGCGTCGCAGACCGCGATTGGTGGCCCGCAGTTGCCCGCCGGGGGCCTGCTCGATGCGCACGTCGAACTGACCGGCGGTGAACGGCCCGCTGGTGACCTGCCGGTCGCTCGATCGTCCATTGCCGCCGACGACGGACCACACGGCGGCCGCCGTCCGCTGCCGGCTCGGGGTGAGGTTCGTGCCGTCTGCCGCCCAGTCCCAGTAGGGCAGCCCGAAGTCGTCGGGCCCGACGCCGAGGACACGGCGCATCTGCACCTCGAGCACGAGGAGGTACCAGCGGTGCCACGGCAGGAACACCGGGCCCATGTGGGCGGCGTTGCGGCGACCGTCCGCCGAGATCTGCTGCATGGCCCAGACGTGCCACACGATGAACAGGTCCCACGTCGACAGGTCCCGATCGGCCACCAGTGGCCCTGGTCCGATGCCGAGATCACTGGCGCGCAGGCCGCTCGCCTCGGCCTTCAGGGCGAGGGTGGCCTCGACGAACCTGTCGGCGTCAACCTGGTTGGTGGTGATGTCTCGACGGGTGGCGGCCATCACTCCTCCCGGTCGTGGTCGTCGTGCCCGTCGTCTGGCGGGTAGTCATCGGGGAACGCATCGATCACGCGGCGCATCAGGTCGATCGCCGAGGCCTCCGTGTAGTTCGGCAGGCCGTGATAGTGGACGTTGCCGTCGTTACCGACGCCGAGGTGCGCCTCCAGCGGCTCGCCGTCGATGCGTACGTCGTAGGTCGTGCGGATCTCGATCGAATGCCCATTGTGTTCGGCGGTTCTCACCGAAGCGTGCTCGTGAGAATGTGCGGCAGCTCCGGTCGTCTCCTGGTAGCCGGCGAGAACGGCTGCCCTGCGGCTGTCGTCGGCGAGTGACTCGACGAGCAACTCCGCCGGCTCGCCGATCTGCACGGCGCCGAGCGTCACCGTGTTCGACGAGCCGTCGCTGATCGTGCCCCCGCCACCGTGATCACCGTGGTCGTGACCGTCGTCGTCATCGACGTCGTACTCGCCGTGTCCGCGACGACGCCCGGGCTCGTGGCGGTACCGCGACGTGACCGTGTATCGCAACTCGCCGGTACCGGCGTCCCAGACCTCCTCGGTGCTGTGCCCGACGAGCGCCAGACCGCACGAGCAGGGTGGCTCGCAATCGCACTCGGCGCACGAGCAGTACGGGTTGACGCAGGCGTGCTCCATGGTCGTCCTCCAGACGCCGACAGGTGCTTGGCGCGTGCGGGAGCATGGCAGACGGACGGCCGCTGATCGACGGAATTGCGAGACTGTGGCGATGCACGACCTTGTGATCGCCGGCGGACGGCTCGTCGCCACGATGGATGACGAGCGCCG
Source organism: Ilumatobacteraceae bacterium (assembly GCA_963786985.1). GTDB lineage: Bacteria > Actinomycetota > Acidimicrobiia > Acidimicrobiales > Ilumatobacteraceae > Desertimonas. Next base: position 215,405 of record CAWBBL010000020.1, read on the forward strand.
CGAACTGGAAGGCGGGTGGGTGGCGATCAACGGCGGCACCGTCGCCGCCCTCGGCGGTGGTCCGCCGCCAGGAGCCCGGCGGGTGCTCGATGCCACCGACTGTCTCGTCACACCGGGCCTCGTCAACACCCATCACCACCTGTTCCAGAACCTCACCCGCGCCTACCCGCCGATGACTGACAAGTCCTTGTTCGGCTGGCTGCAGTCGCTCTATCCGTTGTGGGCGGCGCTCGACACCGAGGCGGCGTACCTGTCGGCCTGGGTCGGGCTCGCCGAGCTGGCACTCTCCGGCTGCACGACGTCGAGCGACCATCTGTATCTCCATCCCCGCCGCGCCGGTGATCTGCTCGCTGCCGAGATCGAGGCCGCGCGCGAGCTCGGGATGCGCTTCCACCCGACCCGCGGGTCGATGTCGTTGTCGGAAAAGGATGGCGGCCTGCCTCCCGACGACGTCGTCGCCGACGACGACGAGATCCTCGTCGCCTGCGAGGAGGCCGTCTCCCGCCACCACGACCGGTCGTTCGGGGCGATGATCCGAATCGCCCTGGCCCCGTGCTCGCCGTTCACCGTGACTGAATCGTTGATGGTCCGTTCGGCCGAGTTGGCCGAGCGTGTCGACGTCCGCCTGCACACGCACTTCGCCGAGAACGCCGAAGACGACGCCTATTCGTTGGCGCGCTTCGGCGTCCGGCCGACCGACTACCTCGATCGCACTGGCTGGTTGTCCGACCGCACCTGGCTGGCCCACTGCGTGATGCCGGATCCGGCCGAGGTCGAACGCCTCGGCGCCGCCCAGGTCGGTGTCGCCCACTGCCCATCGAGCAACTTGATGCTGTCGTCCGGGATCGCCCCGATCGTCGCCCTGCGCACCGCCGGCGTGAGCGTCGGGCTGGGGGTCGACGGTTCGTCTTCAGCCGACTCGGCGAGCCTGTGGCTGGAAGCTCGCCAGGCGATGCTCCTCGCCAAGCTCCGCGACGGCGCCGCCGCGGGGACGGCGCGGCTGGCCTTGGAATTGGCGACCCGCGGCGGTGCCGCGTGTCTCGGGCGCCGCGGTGAGCTCGGCGAGCTGCGCAACGGGGCGATGGCCGACGTCGCCGTGTGGCCGCTCAGCGGCCCGGCCTTCGCCGGGGCCATCGCCGACCCCGTCGAGGCCTGGCTGCGCTGCGGCCCGGTGACGGCGCGGCACACCGTGGTTGGCGGCGCCGTGGTGGTCCAAGACGGCCACCTCGTCAATCCGGCAGTCGAAGAGCGCCTCGCCGACCACCGCCGGGTCGCCGCGGCGATGCAGCGCCTGGCCTGACTCCGCGCCGGGTTCCCGGCAGACTTGGTGGCCGTGTTGTCCTTCGCCCGCCGGGCACTGTCGCGCGGCGCCGTGCTGCTTGCCGTGATCGGCGTCGTCGGTTGCGGCGGCGACGACGCCGCCGAGACGACCGGCGGCACCGTGCCGTTGTTCGGGGGCACCGTGCCAGACGGTCGTCCGGCGATCGACCTCAGCCCGTCGTCGGACCGCGACACGGGCCGCGACGTCGTCGTGATCGGTGACTCGATCACCGTTGCGTCGGCGCCGCAGATCGAAGCCGCCGCCGAGGAGCTGGACGTCGACGTCACCGTTCTCGGCGAGGTCGGCCGGCGGATCACCGTCGGCCGCCAGCCGGCGGCGGGCACCGACGTTCTCGCCGAGGTCCTCGCCGAGGGCGATCCCGACCTCGTGGTCGTCGCCCTCGGCACGAACGACATCGGCAAATACACGACGATCGCCGAGTACGCCGGCCAGATCGACGAGTTGGTCGGGATGCTGCCCGAGGATCAGCCGCTGGTGTGGATCAACACCTACCTGGAGAACACCCCGGACGCCTCGGCGACGTTCAACGCCGCATTGCTCGAGACGCTCACCGACCGCGGCACGGCGACGATCGGGCGGTGGTCGTCGATCGCCCAGCGCGACGGGATGCTCAGCGACGGCATCCACCCCAGTGACCAAGGCACCGAGGAGTTCGCCGACCTCGTCCTCACCGAGATCGAGAACTGGCTCGGCTAGCCGTTCGAGAGGCGTCGCGTCCGATCCGTCAGATGTAGTTGCGTTTCTCGATGAACCGCAGACTGACCCAACCGGGCAGGATCGGCAGCCAGTACGTCGCCAGCCGGTAACCAAGAACCGTGGCCACGGCGACGGCGCCGTCCATGCCGATCGCCGTGAACCCGGCGACGAGGGCGGCCTCCATCGCCCCGAGTCCTCCCGGTGTGGGCGCGGCGGCGGCGAGGAGTGACGCCCCGAGGTACACCGCGCCGACCTCGGCGAGGCTGACCCCGGCGTCGAAGGCGTTGGCGGCGCACGTGAGGGCGACGATGTAGGCCAGCGTGACGGCCGTCGAGCCGCCGAGGAGGGCGAGCAGCCGGCGCGGCGAGCGGCTCAGTGCGGCCACGCTCACCAACGATTGCTTGACCGCAGGGACGACGTGTGCGGAGACCAGGCGGCGACCACGCCGCGTCGCCATGGCGATTCCGAGCAGCGCCAGCACCACGGCGATGACGACGAGCAGCTTGCTGCTACTTGGCATGGCGAAGCCGCCGCCACTGCGTCCCGCCCAGGCGAAGAACACGAACAGCAGGACGATGTGCACGATGCCTCCGGCGACCACATTGAGGCCGATGCCCGTGACCGCCTCAGCCGACGGCACGCCGGCCTTCTGCAGGTAGCGCACGTTGAGCGCCATGCCACCGACGTTCGCCGGGGTCACGCGGTTGACGAACGACGAGGCCAACTGGGCGAGGACGGTCGGCACCAACGGCAGCCGCCGCGAAACACCTCCGGTCAAGCCGACACCGGCCGCCACGTACGTCACGCCCGACATCACGACGCACGCGGCGAGCCAGCCCCAGTTGGCCGAGCGGATCGCATCGATGCTGTCATCGACGTTGGCGAGCTGGGGCAGCAGGAAGTAAAAGGCTCCAGTCAGCGTGGCGATCATCAGGAGCGTGCGGGGACGCACCCGGATGAGCCGCTCGAGCGGCTCCGGCTCGACCCCGGTCGCCAGTCCGATCTCGTCACGAACGGCTTTGAGCAGCGACTTCGAGGCCTTGCGGCGCGTCGCCGCGGTCAACGCCAGGGGTTGGACGAACGGACTGGCGGCGGCCAGATCCGCGCTGTCCAGCATCCGCGCGGCCGATGCCGTGGCCGCCTCGGGCCCGGCGAGCGTGGCCAGCGAGACGGCGAGCTCGGCGCGGTCGAACGCCTGCCACCGTGGTTCCGCTGCCGCGGCGGCGCTCCCGAAATCGACGATCACCGGACCGTCGTCACCGACGACGACGTTCGCCGCGCGCAGCGCCCGGTGGGCGATCCCGGCGGCATGGAGGGCGCGGGCCTCGGCCCAGACCGCATCGAGAAGCTCCGGGCTGAGGGCCGCTCCGCTCAACGTGTCGAGTTGGCCGCCGTCGACGACGTCCATGGCGAGGACCATCGACCCATCGGGGAGGCCGACCAGGGCGCGCAGGTCCGGGCACCGTACGCCGGCACGTTTCGCCAGGAGGAGGAGCAGACCTTCGTGTTCCACCGTCCGTTCCAACGAGCCACCCAGCCAATCGTCGCCGGGATCGCGGAGAAGCAGGCCGCGGTAGCCGCGGTACAGCAGGTCGGCGTCCCGGCTGTCCCGGGCGTACACCTTGACGAAGGCGGACGTGCCGTCCTGGAGCACGGCACGGTAGAGCTGCGACCGCCCGCCGGTCGCCCGCTCGAGGGTCAGGGCCGTCACCGACAGCCCGGCCTGCTCGAGGGCACCGGCGACGGCGCGCGGTGTCGGCCGGCGGTTCGGAGCGCCGAGAATGACAAGCACGACGGCACCGACGAACGTGCCCACGGACACCGCCAGCAGCACCTCGGCGAGTCCGGCGCTCCCGGCGACGAGGATCGTGACGGCGACGAGCAGGAGATAGCGGTCAACGCTGCGGCGCCACGTTCGCGCCAGCCACGGCTTGCCGACCGCACCGGCCGCCGCCGCCGCGGCGAGCACACCCGGCGACGGGAACCGCGCCGGGATCAGCCAGAAGTCGTCGTCCAGCGCTTCGGCGACGCTGCCGGGGATGCCGACGGCGCGGTCGAGGAGGACGAAGGCGCCGAAGCCGAGCGCCGCGGCGGCGGTGAGTTGGAGCAGCCGTCGCCAGCGCTGCTGGGTGACCAGCGCGGCGATGACCAACGACGGGACGAGGATGGCCGCAACTTGGGCGATGGTGACGGCGAGTTGGCGGACGGTGACGGGGATCAGGTCGACGACATCGGCGAGGTCCTCGCGCAACCCGCCATTGGTCTCCTCGGCCAACTCCACGAACAACAGGAGGGCGGTCGTCGCCGCTCCCCAGACGACGAGGCGGATCACGTCGCCGGGGTGGCGGTAATAGCGCTCGCCGGGAGGGCCCTCATCGAATCGGCGATCCACCGACGCCGCCTCGGGCGCGCGCGGCCGCGGCGTCCAGCGGTGACCGTTCGAGCGTCATGTCGTACCGTCCCTGGCGACGGCGGCAACCACCCTCAGGACGAGCACGGCGCCGAGGAGCAGGCCGCCGTAGCCGAACGCCTCGAACAGCCCGGTCTGCCCGGCGATCTGGGGCCCTTCGTCCGTCGAGGCGAGCAGCCAGGCGGACGTGGCGAGGAACGCCGTCCCGGCGAAGATGAGCAGGAGGCGGTTGGCCAGCGTGCGCACAATCCGCCCGCCGTCCTCGTCGAGGATGCTGCGCACGCGCAGCTCGCCGCGTCCGGTCAGGGTGAGGATGCGGTCGACCCGCTCGGGCAAGCGGCGGAGGTGGGGGAGCATTGCCAGGAGCTCGTCGCGCACCAGCTCCCTGCGGTCGACCACGGGTCGATCCTCTTTGCGGTCGACGAGCTCCATCGCCGCAGCGACGAGCGCCAGGTCGGGGACCAGGGCGCGCAGTGTGCCGTCGACCGTGACGAGCGCTCGCGAGAGCAACACGACGTCGGTGGGTAGGCGCATGCCGAAGCGGGAGAGCGTGGCGACCAGCTCCTCGAAGACGGCAGGATCGACCGACGCGCCGGGCCGCACGTGGTCGGCCAACAGCCGAGCGATGGCGCGCTCCAGCTCGTCGGGCGACGTCGTGCCACTGAACTGGGCGACCCGTTCGACGCCGTCGCGGAGCAGGCTGACGTCGCGCCGGGCGAGGGCGATCATGATGTCGACGATGGCAGCCTGCTCGATCGGGTCCAGCCGTCCGACCGCGCCGAAGTCGATCAGACCGAGCCCGCCCCCGGCGAGGACGAACACGTTGCCCGGGTGAGGATCGGCGTGGAACACGCCGATGCGGATGATCTGGTCGAGGGTGGCGCGCAACAGAACGTCGGCGAGGGCCTGACGGTCCACGGTGGTCTCCGGCAACCGACCGATGTCGGAGACGGTGACTCCTTCGAAACGCTCCTGGACGAGCACCCGCCTCGTCGAGAGGTCTCCGTACACGGCCGGGATCCGCACCGTCGAGTGTTCGCGCATCAGGGCGGCCATCTCGCGCATGGCGTCCGCTTCGTGACGGAAGTCGAGTTCGGTGAGCAGGCCCTTGGCAAACTGGGCGAGCAGTTCTCCCGAGCGGAGGCCCTGACCGAACGGGGTGCGCCGCTGGGCCATGTTGGCGAGGAGGGAGAGGGCGGCGAGATCGCGCTCCATCATCGCCTCGATGTCCGGGCGCTGCACCTTGACCACTACCGACTCGCCCGACTGCAGACGGGCCTTGTACGTTTGGCCGATCGAGGCGGCGGCGAGGGGTTGCCAGTCGAACTCGGCGAAGACCTCGTCGACGGCCGTGCCCAGCTCCGCCTCGAGGACCTGGGCGATGCGCTCCTGGGACTCGGCAGGAACGCGGTTCTGCAGGTCGGCGAGGTCTCTGCAGACGTCGGGTGGTAGCAGGTCGACGCGTGTGGCGGCGATCTGACCGAGCTTGATGTACACACCGCCGGCTTGTTCGAGCACGCGCCGCAGGCGCACCCCGGGGGGGTCGACGGTGCGCTCGGCCCGATCGGCGGTGGACAGGAACGGCCCGAACCCCTGCTGGCGGCAGAGGCGGACGAGCTCGCGGTAGCGACGCAGCACGGAGATGCGGCGGCGGATCGCCCGCATCGGGCGGGGGGTGACGACGAGACCGGCGCGCTCACCGAACGCCAACGTCCCCGGCCGGGCGAGGAGGTCGAGGATGACCGCCGCGGCCATCGTCGCCGGGATGCCGATCGCCACGAGGTGGACGGCCAGGCCGTCCGCGCCCCACTCCCAGTCGTTGATCCCGAGGGCGACGAGAACCGCAGCGCCCCAGCCGATCACCGCGGCGACGAGGCCGGTGACCCAGCCACGCCGGCCGCCCAGCAAGCGCAGCGACAGGATCGTCGTGACCACGGCGAGCACCGCGAGGCCGGGGTATCGCAGCACGCCCATCATCGACCACCGGTCTCGCGGCGACGGGTGGTCGACCGCCGACAGGGGAGCGGCGACGTCATCACGTCTCGCCCACACACGGTGGTGCTTCGACTCCGCAGAGACTGAGCCCGGTTCGACGCTCGACGAGGTCGACGAGCTCGTCGCGCGGCTGGAACGAGAGCGCGCTGTCGAGCTCGACGAGGAGCGACGCGCTGGCCGTGTCCTCGAGGTCGAAGTCGAACGTGACACACCCCTGCTCGAACAGGTACGTCCGCGTCGCCCGCACGTCGGGGGGCAGCTCCGTCGGCGCCTCGAACCGCCGGGCGCCGAGCTCCTCGCTGGGCACTTCGACAGCCGTTCCGACCTCACACGCCTGCGTCAACGTGACTTCGACGCGCTGATCGGACGCCTGCAGCACGAAGTGGCTGTGTCCCCGTTCGACGATCACCTGGCCGACCTCCCAGCCGGCAGGGAACGAGGAGATGCACGGGATCGACGGTGCCGTGGGCACCGACTGGGCCATCAGCATCATCACGTCGTTGGTGCCGCACGTCGGCTCGGCCTGATTCCGTCCTGGCCGCTGCGGGTCGTTGAGCGGCAGTTCCGCCGGGGTGAACATGGCGTACACGTTCTGGGCGAACAGGAACAGGCCGGCGAGCAGGGCGAGCGCGAGGGCGATTCGGCGCACACCCCAGCGTTGCAGAGAGATCGGTTGACGCTGAGGTGCGAGCCGACGGAACTGGGCGACGAGGTTGCGGCCGTCCTTCTTGAGCATTGTCCGCAGCTGCGTCGGGCTGGCGATACCGCGGGCGGCGGCGAAAGCCTCGGCGATCTCGTCCGGGGTGAAGTAGGTGAGGGCTCGCTGATAGACGCGTTCGGGGTCGGTGCGGACGGCGAGCACGAGCATCATGTTGGCGAGGTCGACGGCCTCCCGCCACGGGGACGGGCGGACCTGAGCGAAGGCGACGTCGATGAGATAGAGGTGGCCGTCCTTGACGAGGAGGTTGGCGGGCTTGATGTCTCGATGGGCGATCCCGGCGTTCCACAGCTGACGCAGGAGGGCCAGCCCTTCGTCGATGATCTGGTCGTCGACCTCGGCGTCGCCGATCTCGGTGGCACCGTCGAAGAACTCGGTGACGAGCAGGTACTCGCGGTCGGGGGTCAGCTCGACGATGCCCACCGACCGCGCCGTGGGCAGGCCGGCGTCGCCGAACAGGCGCATCGCGTAGTCCTCGTGCTGGATCAGCTGGCGCACTGACTTGAACGACCGCTCGTCCTCCAGGTTGCCGTAGAGGATCGTCCGGCCCAGCTTGTACCAGCGGTCGGCGCGCACGTGGTTCATCGCATAGAGCTTCCCGAACAGGTACGTGTCGGGATCACCGGCGATCTGCAGCCGCAGCGGTGTGGAGCCTCCGGATCCAGCCAGCCCGACGGGCTTGCTGTCGACGACAGTGAGCCCGAGCTGGTCTTGCACTGCCTGGCGGATCGCCGCCCCGCGGGGCCCTGTCACGTCGAGGTGGGCCGTCTTGCCGCGACGGTAGGCGACGGGGAAGAACTCGTTCGGCGTGAAGAAGCGGAACGCCAGAAGTGGGATGACGACGCCGATCGCCACGGCGGTGAGGTCGTCGAACGGATGGTCGACGCCGAGGTACAGGCGGGCGAACACGACCAGGGCGACGACAGCGACGCCGACGAACTTGGCGATCGTTCGCGCCCGCCCCGGCACCACGAGGGCATAGATCACCGCCACGGCCGTGAAGCTGACAATTGCTGCCGTCGCCGACGGCAGCGAGTAGCCCTCCCAACGCCCGATCTGGGTGATGTCGTAGGGCCGGGGTCGCGCGTAGATCCCGATCAGCCAGACTCCGATGATCTGGAGTACCCATGAGCTCGCCAGGTAGGTGAACAGATGGCGCCAGCGGCGGAACAGGATCATGGCGACGACGAGGCCAATTGCCACGATTGACATCGTCCATCCTGTTGCCGCTCGATCGACCGCTCGCAGGATGTCACTCAGCCAGTCGGTGCGGGCGCGAGCGAAGGCGCGCGAGATGGAGGCGTCCACCCGATCGGTGACCCGCCGGGCCCACGCCGAGTGCACGGTGACGAACATCCACGCGAACAACACGACCGAGCAGGCGAGCCACACCTTTCCCGTCGTCCCGATCGTTCTCGGGAGTGGTGGCGGGGCACCGGTTGGCCGCCGCCGCCGCCGTCCCCACCGTGCAGACGGCGGAACGTAGGTGACTGCCCCGTGGCCGTGGATCTCTGTCCTGACCGCCGGTCGCTCGCTCGTCGTCATGCGAGCCCCTTGGTCTGCAGCCACGCCGTTGCGATCGCCGCGACATCGTCGACGCCTGGCGTCGCCGCATCGAGCGTGTTGAGCTGGCGGAGCGCGCCGGTGTCCAATTCGTGGGAGACCGCGTCGATGGCGCTGATGACATCGGCACCCCACCGTTCGACGATCGCCGCATTCACCAGCGGGGTGATGTTCTCGGCGGGCTGGAGATGTCGGTCATCCGTCAGCGCGACATAGTCGACGAGCTCCGGATCGGTGCTGAACAAGAGGGCGACATCGACGTCGCCGTTGCTGAGCGCTTGGTGGGTGACCGGCCCGCCGGCCTCGAGGGCAACGAAGTCGGCGAACTGCAACCCGTACACCTCACGGAGCCCGACCTGGCAGAGCTGGCGCGTGGCGCATTCTGCCGGACCGCCGAGGACGAGCTCGGACGCGACAGGCGCCAGATCACTGAGTGTGGTCAGGCCGTACCGGCGAGCCGTGTCCTCGCTGACGACGAACGTGTTGACGTTCTCCGCCGGCGCCGCATCGAGGGCGGTGATGGTGCTTCCGGCGACGACACCCTCGAGTGCACGGTGGTTCGACGCCGGGTCGGAGTCGGGTGCGATGGCACCGGCGCTGAAGAACGCCACCGCCGTCCCGCCGTAGTCGGGCACGAACTCAATCAGTCCGGCGTGGAGCGCCGGGCCGACGAACTCGCGAGGACCGAGCCCGAATGCCCGCTGCACACCGAACCCGCGGTCCTCGAGTGCCTGGCTGTACAGCTCGGCGAGCAGCACGCTTTCAGGGAAGTCGAACGAGCCGACGGTGATCGTGTCGTCGGCGAGGACGTCAGCCGGCGCGGCGCGCCGAGCCTCGTGCCCGCACGCTGCGAGCGTGAGCAGTGCGGCGCCTGCGACGATCGCCGGACGTCTCCTCGCCACGTCCACTCCCTCCAGCAACCGGGGCGACGGCGCTCCGGTCTGCGCTTCGCACACTACGCAATCGTCACCGTCCATCGTGCGGACCGCCCCAAGGCCCGTGGCGGGTGAATGACCGGCCTATCGTCACAACGTGCAGCGCCGCGACTTGCTGATCGTCATCGCTGTCGGTCTCGTCATCCTCGTGGCGGGCGCGCTGGTGGCCGATGGTGGCAATGTCCCCGGGTGGGAGGAGAGCGTGTTCCATGGCATCAACGGGCTTCCGGACTGGCTCTACCCGATCGTGTGGCCGGGGAACCTGCTTGGCGCACTCGTCATCGTTCCGATCGTCGCAGTTCTCGCCGTCAGCGTGCGCCAGTACTGGCTCGCCGTTGCCATTGTGATCGCTGGCGTCGCCAAGCTCGTTTCCGAGCGCGTCGTCAAGGCGGTCGTCACGCGTGAGCGACCGGGTTCATCGATCGGCATGGATATCGAAACACGTGGCGACGTGAGCGTCAGCGGTGAGAGCTTCGTCTCCGGACACGCCATTCTCGTCGCCGCGGTTGCCACCGTCGTGGCGCCGTATGTCCCGCCGCGGGGCCGGATCGCCCTCGGTCTGGTCGTCGTGTTCGTGATGTTCGCCAGGGTCTACGTGGGCGCCCACAACCCGCTCGACGTGATTTGTGGTGCCGCCCTCGGAGTCGCCATCGGCGCGGCGATCAACCTCGCGCTCAGCGCCCCGCGCCGCTCACGTGTGGCGCAGCAGGAAGTCGACGATCTGCGGCCCGACGATCTCCGGGCGTTCTGAGTGCACGGCGTGCCCGGAGTGATTGACGATCAACCACTCCGCGTCGGGGATCTCCGACTTCATCACGACCATCTGCTCGGTGTTGGCGAACGGGTCGTTCTCCCCGGCGATCAGCAGCGTGGGGCTGCGGACTTGCCGCAGGTCGGCCAGCGTCCATGACGGGTTGAGCCGGTTGTTGTCGACGATCTGGGCGATCAGCTCCTTCCAGAATCCGGGGTGCTTGCCATCGTCGTGGTCGCGGGCGAACTTGGCGGCGAGGTCTGGGTAGTTGCCCTCGATGACATCGGCGTCGATCGAGTTCACCTCGCCGAGTGTGCTCTCGTCGACGCAGTAGTTCGTCCCGATGAGCACGAGGGAGCGCACGGTGGCCGGCCGCCGCAGCGCCTGGTCGAGCGCCATGACACCGCCGTCGCTGATGCCGGCGAGGTGCACGGGACCGCGAGCGAGGTGTTCGATCAGGGCATTGAGGTCGTCGCCCAGCTGGGAGAACGTCTGCCACCCTGCCGGGTTGGTGGTTCGCCCGTGACCGCGATGATCGACGAGCACGAGGTGGAAGTGTTCGGCGAACGAGGCCGCCAATCCCGCCCAGCCGTACACGGCATCGGCGGCGATCCCCATCCCTCCGTGGAGCAGCACGAGAACCGGCGCGTCGGCCGGGCCCTGCTCGTCGTAGAACATCCGCATCGGCCCGACATCGACGTATCCCATCGCGTCAGTCTGGTAGCCACCGGGCGGTGGTGCGGCCGGAGGTCAGCTGGACCAGCGGGTCTGGCCGAAGCGGTACCCGACCGAGCGCACGGTCTCGATCATGTAGGCGTGCTCCTCGCCGAGCTTGGCGCGCAGCCGGCGGACGTGGACGTCGACCGTGCGGGCCCCGCCGTAGTACTCGTAGCCCCACACCCGGTTGAGCAGCACCTCGCGGGTGAACACCTTGCCGGGGTTCTGGGCGAGGAACTTGAGCAGCTCGTACTCCATGTAGGTGAGGTCGAGATGGTGCCCACCGATCGTCGCCTGGTACGTGGCGACGTTGAGCTGGAGCTCGCGGTACTCGACGACGTCGGGGGCCGGAGCCGCTCCGGTGCGCCACAACAGATGGCGGATCCGGGCTTCCAACTCGGCGGGATGGAATGGCAGCAGGCAGAAGTCGTCGAACAGCTCGTCGCGGAGGTCGAGGTCGGCGATCTGCGCGCCGCCGATGAGGATCAACAGGTGCGCCGGCGGTCCGCCGGCGCCGTTCTTGCGCAGCGCCCGGATGAACGCCCACGCCGACGCCGAGTCGTCCGAGGCATCGACGATGACCCCGGCCCATCCCGCGGTCGGCTCGTGCTCGGCCGCCTCGGCGGCGCTGCTCACGGCCTTCCAGCGGTAGCCGCCGAGATCGAGCGTGCGCGCCAGTTCGGGGGAGACGGTCGTGGCGTAGACGGCGAGCAGGTCCGTCGGCAGTGGTTCGCCGGACATGCTCACGGGCGGCTCCTCACGACCTCGTCACCTACAGCGCCGTCAGGTAGCGCTGGATCTCGAAGTCCGAGACGTGGGTCTTGTAGGCCTGCCATTCGCGCCACTTGTTGCGTAGGAACCATTCGAAGATGTGGTCGCCGAGCGCCTCGTGGACGAGCTCGGACGTCTCCATGGCGTGCAACGCCTCGGCGAGCGACTGCGGTAGGCGGCCGATGTCGAGCTTGGCGAGCACGTCGTCTTCGATCTCGAAGAGGTTGGCGTCGGCCTCGGCCGGTAGCTCGTAGCCCTCGGCGACCCCGCGCATCCCGGCGGCGAGCATCAGGGCGAAGGCGAGGTAGGGGTTGCACGCCGGGTCCGGGGAGCGGTACTCGACGCGCGTTGCCGTGGGGTTGCCACGCTTGGCGATCGGCACACGGATCAGTCCGCTGCGGTTGTTGCGCGCCCACGAAACGTGGATCGGCGCCTCGAAGCCGGGAACCAGGCGCTTGTAGCTGTTGATCGTCTGGTTGGTGATCGCCGTGATCTCCGACGCATGGCGCAGCAGCCCGGCCATGAACGCCTTGGCCGTCGCCGACAGGTTGTACGCGTCGTCCTCGTCGTAGAAGACGTTGCTGTCGCCGCGGAACAGCGACATGTGCGTGTGCATCCCCGAGCCCTGCACTCCTTGCAACGGCTTGGGCATGAACGTGGCGTGGACCCCCTGTGACGCGGCAACCTCGCGGACCACGAGGCGGAACGTCATCACGCTGTCGGCCATCGTCAGGGCATCGGTGTGCCGCAGGTCGATCTCCTGCTGGCTCGGAGCGTCCTCGTGGAAGCTGTACTCGACCGGGATGCCCAGCGCCTCGAGCGTGCGGATCGTCTGCTTGCGCAGCGTCCCGGTGACGTCGTTGGTGGTCAGGTCGAAGAAGCTGGCGTCGTCGAGCGGCTGGGGCGGGACGCCCTTCTGCGGCGAGGCGAGGTAGAAGAACTCGATGTCCGGGGCGACGTAGAAGATCAGCCCCTCCTTGTGGGCCGCCTGCACGTGGCGCTTGAGCACGTGGCGGCAGTCGCCGCCGAACGGTGTGCCATCGAGGTTGTGGATGTCGCAGAAGATCCGCGCCTCGGGGGTCTTGGTGTCGCCGAAGGGCAGCAACTCGAACGTGTTCGGATCGGGGACGGCCAGCACGTCGGCTTCCTGGATCCGCGAGAAGCCCTCGATCGATGAGCCATCGAACGTCATCCCGTCGTCGAGGGCGTTCTCCAGTTCGGCCGGCGAGATCGCAAAGCTCTTGAGGTTGCCGAGGATGTCGGTGAACCACAGGCGCACGAGCCGCACACCGCGCTCCTCCACGCCGCGCATGATGTACTCACGCTGCTGGTCCTGGATCTCGCTCATTGGTTCAAGTCTCGCAGCGTTCGGCCCGGTCCACGCGATGAGCGATGACAGTTCATACGCCCGTCATCGCTCATCACGCTCGACGATCTAGCCCTTCTCGATGGCCGAGCACACCGTTTCGGTGAGCAGGCGGGCGACGACGTAGGGGTCGACGTTGGCATTCGGGCGGCGGTCCTCGAGGTAGCCCTTGCCATCGCGGTACACCTGCAACGGGATGCGGATCGACGCGCCGCGGTCGGACACCCCGTAGCTGAACTTGTTCCACGGCGCCGTCTCGTGATGGCCGGTGAGGCGGTCCTCGATGCCATGGCCGTAGTTCTTGACGTGCACCTCCCAGTTCTTCTCCAGCGCCTTGCAGGCCTTGACGATCGCGTCGTAGCCGCCTTCCTCACGCATCTCGCGGGTCGAGAAGTTGGTGTGCGCCCCAGCGCCGTTCCAGTCGCCCTTCATCGGCTTGGGGTCGAGGGTGGCGGCGACGTCGAAGTCCTCGGCGGTGCGGTACAGCAACCACCGGGCGATCCACAACTGGTCGGCGACGTCGAGCGGCGGCAGCGGGCCGATCTGGAACTCCCACTGGCCGATCATCACCTCGGCGTTGAGCCCGCTGTAGGAGAGCCCCGCTTCGATGCAGTTGTCGAGGTGCTCCTCGACGATCTCGCGCCCGAAGATCTCGTCCGAGCCGACACCGCAGTAGTAGCCGCCCTGCGGCGCCGGGAAGCCGCCGATCGGGAAGCCGTACGGGCGGCCGTCCTTCATGAACGTGTACTCCTGCTCGATGCCGAACAGCGGCTCGTGGCCGGCGTACTTCTTGGCCGTCTTGACGAGGGCGGCCCGAGTGTTCGTCGGGTGCGGCTTGTCGTTGGCCCCCCACACCTCGCACATCACGAGCACGTTGTGTCCGCCGCGGAGCGGATCGGGACAGTGGAACACGGGCTTGAGCACGCAGTCGCTCTTGTCGCCGGTGGCCTGATTGGTGCTCGACCCGTCGAAGCCCCAGATCGGCAGCTCGGCGCCGTCGGGCAGGATCTTCGTCTTCGAGCGCAGCTTGGCGGTTGGCTCGGTGCCGTCGATCCAGATGTATTCAGCCTTGTAGACCACGTGTTCCTTCTCTTGTCTCATGTGCCTGCCGGGCACCCTTGGCGCGGTGCGTGCACCGCCCTCATCCTGGGCGCCCAGCGTTGCCGATCCGTTGCTCCATTGTGAACGCTGTGTAAACGGAGCGGGCTGGCGTTCTGGCGACTCGAGGCGCCCGGCTAATTCTCCGACGCCGAGCCGTGGGCCTCAGTAGTTTGCGCGCCCTCACAACTCCCTTACACCCCGGGGGCAACCATGAACCGGATCGCCGAGGTCGCCATCGCGACTCCGTTGAAGAATCGCTTCGAGCTCGAGTCGCAACTCCGCCAGATCGAGTACCGCCCGATCGAGCTGGCCGGTGCGTTGAAGGACACGTTCGCGGTGAGCCCGACGAAGGCCGTCAACCTCGGCCGGGCCTACGCCAAGAACCTCGACCTCGCCGACCAGCGCGAGCTGTTCCAGCGGACGGCGCGCTTCGCCGAGGACGAGCGCCGCGCCCTGATCAAGGCCTATCGCCTCGAGGGTCAGGGCCGCGGTGTCGTCCACGCCATCAGCCAGCTGCCCCGTGCCCAGGCACGCGTGATCATGCACGACCTCGTCACCAAGCCAGACGGCAAGGACGACAAGGCGGGCATGCGCGACGTCCTGTTCTGGCTTCGCGATGTCGGCGAGGAGATCGACAAGGCCCGCATCACGCCGCCGGTCGACGGACCCGATGACGAAGCCGTCATCGACATCATCGAGGACATCGCCGACGCCATCGTCGATGCCGTCAATGCCGTCGTCGACGCGATCAGCCAGGTCGGCGAGGCGTTCGTCAACGCCCTGCGGGACATCGTCAACTGGACCGCCGACGCCATCGCCCATCTGGCCACGGCCCTCAAGGCGGCGTTCCAGACGGTTGGCGAGCTGCTCGTCGAGGTCGTCAAGGCCGGCTACGAGGTCGCCCGGCTGATCGTCGAGGGCCTCGAGCGGATCGGCACGGCGATGTTCGACATCCTCGCCGCCGCCCTCGACATGGCCCTCGACGCGTGCATCATGATCCTCCGGGCGATCGACCAGCTCGGCCGGCAGCTCGGTGAGTTCCTCCAGTTCCTGGCCACCAAGACGTTCGAGATCGTCCGCAAGGGCGTCGAGGCGTTGATCGCCATCGGCAAGACGATCGGCAACATCCTCGAACAAGCCGCCCGCTTCGGCCTCACGCTGGTGCAGAACACGGTGCGGGCGATGATCGAGCTCGGGCGGGCGATCGGCGAGATCCTCGTCACCCTCGTCACCCGGCCGGGCAGCCTGATGCAACAGGTCGTCGAATCGTTGCGCAACCTCGGCAACTCGCTGGCCGCGATCTTCAACAGCGTCGTCAACGCCGGCGCCGACTTGCTGCGGTCCGTCGCCAACGCCGCGGCGAAGATCGGCGAGTCGATCGTCGACTTCGTCAGCTATGTCGCGACAGCGGCGATCGACGTCGCCAAGGTCGTCGTCCAGGCCGTCATCGACGCCGGGCGCACGATCGCCGATCTCGTCGTCGCTGCCGCCCAGAACATCGTCAACGGCGTGAGCAAGATCGTCGAGACGCTGTTCGCCCTCGGCAAGAGCCTGCTCGATGTCATGAAGGGCATCGTGTCGGTGGCGTTGAACACGCTCAAGGAAGTCATCGCCGCAGCGATCGAGCTCGGCCGCACGGTCGCCGAACTGACCTTCGCCGTGCTCGAGTTCACCTACAAGACCGCGGCCCGGTTCATCGAGGCGGCCATCGAGGCCGGCGTCGCCGTCGTCGAGATGCTCGAAACGGTGGTCGCCAGCACGTACTTCGTGTTCCGCAAGGTCGTCAACGGCATCCTCCAGGCGCTCGGTCCGGTCGGCGACGTGTTCGAGTGGCTGCTCGACCGCGGCGAGGCGCTGGCCTCGGACCTGTGGCGGGAGGCCGTGCTCGCCGTGCGCTTCGTCAAGAAGGGCGTCGACGAGATCCTCGACTGGGCCGCCGAGCAGGTCGGCGACGTGTTCGACCGCATCCTCGTGGCGATCGAGGAGGTCGGGGCGGCAATCAGTGAGGTGATCGACTGGGCGATCCTCGTCGGCACCGAGGCGCTCGAGCTGCTCGGCGAGGCGACGATCCGCGTCGGCAACTCGATCGGCTACGTCCTCAGCTACATCGAGAAGGACGTGCTGCCGGCGATCGGCGACGTGATCAAGGGCGCCCTGCGCGCCGGCGCGGCCGTCGCCGACTTCATCACGTGGGCGGCCGGTCGGGCGCTGGAGACGATGACCGAGGTCGTCAAGTCGCTGCTCGAGGCCGGGGTGACGATCGGTCAGCTGCTCATCGACACGATGCTGCATCCCGACCAGGCGTTCGAGAACCTGCTCAAGGCGATGGACGCGCTCGGCGAGGCGATGGGCGACATCATCAGCGAAGCGGCCGATCTCGGCGAGGACGTGCTCGAGCGGGCGGTGCAGACGTACAAGGAGATCGGGGCGGCGATCGCCAGCATCCTCGAGGCGGCGCTGGAGGTGCTCGGCGGGGCGTTCGGCACGGTCGTGTCGATCCTCTTCCGGCTGCTGGCCAGCTATCGGCCGATGAAGCCCGAGGAGATCGCCGACGCCAGGACCGTGTTCGCCGACACGCTCGACTACTCGAAGATCTTCTTCGCCGCCGAGAGCCTGGCCAACGACATCGTGTTCGGAGTCCAGGACTTCGTCACCCAGAATCCCGAGTCGCGAGCGTTCGTCAGCAACAACCTCGTCAACTTCGATGTCGACGAGGGGATCGAGCGGCACACGATGATCCACGAGCTGACCCACGTCTGGCAGGCCGAGTTCACCGGGCCGTTCTACATGTCCGAGGCGATCCACGCCCAGGTCCTCGGGTCCGGGTACAACTACGGCTACGACGAGAGTGCAACGGGGGTCGACGTACCGATCGACTACGCCGGCACGACGGAGTTGATCAACGGCGGTGATGCGATCGGCGAGGGCGGTCAAGCCGAGCTGCTCGCCGCCGATGGCGACTTCGAGTCGTTCAACCGCGAGCAG
The DNA here is from genome assembly GCA_963786985.1 of Ilumatobacteraceae bacterium. GTDB lineage: Bacteria > Actinomycetota > Acidimicrobiia > Acidimicrobiales > Ilumatobacteraceae > Desertimonas. Next base: position 232,755 of record CAWBBL010000020.1, read on the forward strand.
CAGGGCCAGATCCTGATGCACTACTTCGTGCGCAAAGAGCTGCTCGGCCAGGCGGAGTCCGACTGGGAGCCGTGGGAGAAGTATGTCGAGTTCGTCCAAGCGGCCTGAGGGCACGGCGCCGACCGTTGCCGTCGTCGGCACGGCCGGCGATCTCGAGGCGTTGGAACCGCTGCGGCGGGTGTACGCCCGGCGGGGGATCCGCGAGGTGGCGGTGATCGCCACGTCGCCACCCCCGCCGGACGAAGTCGCCGAGCTCGCCGGCGACGTCGACGCCGTGCTGCTCACGTACCCGCGCAGCCGCGCGCCGCGGACGGTGGTGCCGTGGCCGGCAGTCGCCGCCGACGATGGTCGACGCGTGCCGGTCGGGCTCGTGCCAGTCGCCGGAGGGTCGGTCGAGCGGTTCGCCTTGGCCGCCGCCACGGTCCACCTGCGGGCGATTGGTGAACCGGCCGTCTCGACCAGCGTGGCGTTGCTCGCCCAGCGCAGCCCGCGCTATCTCGACCTCGCCGGGCGCATTCGCCGACTGCTCGACGAGCAGGAGTACGCCGCCGACGCCGTGTTCTGGTGGCCCGCCGACGAGATCGTCCGTGACGACGTCGTCCACGGATTGACAATGGGACTGGCGGTCGCGCTGTACGTCGGTCATGGCCGACCGCGGGGTTGGGCCGGGTACGCCGGAATCCGGGCGCATCACTTCGCCGGCGCGGCCGAGGCCAGTTCGGTGGTCGTGTCGCTGGCCTGCCAGACGCTCAGCCGGTACCGCACCGGCCTGTCGTTCGGCGAGTCGATCGTCGCCCAGGGCTCGGCCGCGGCGGCGATCGGCGCCGTATCGGCGACCCGCCACGTCGCCAACGCCCGCTGGTCGTTGCGGCTCGTCGATGCCTTGGTGGGCGGGGCGCAGACGTCCGGGCAGTTGCTCGCCGCCGCCGAGCCCGATCTGCCGCTCGGGCGGTGCTACCGACTGATCGGCGACCCGGTGGCGCCATTGCTCGACGCCCCCGGGGCGCGGCAGGCGGCGCGGGCGCTCACTGATGACGTGATCTGGACGGGCGAGGAGCTGACCGCGTGACCGTGATGTCGACGAGTGACGTGCTCGAGGTGCTGCGCGGCGAGATCCGCAAGGTCAAGGACTCGCTCCCGCCAGACGTCGACAGTGCCGCGCTGTTGATGACCGACCTCGGACTCGACTCACTCGACGTCGTCGAGTTCGTGGCCCGCGTCGAGGAGGTCTACCGCGTGTCGGTGCCCGACGAGGATTGGCAGCAGCTGAGCACGCTCGACCGCATCGCCGAGTACGTACTCGTCCACGGATGACCGAACGGATCGTCGTCACAGGGATCGGTGTGGTCACCCCGCTCGGTGACGACGCCGGAACGGTCTTCGATCGCATCCTCGATGGTGCGTACGCCGCCCGGGAATGGCCGGATCTCGTCGACGCCGGGTTCCCGATCAGCGTTGCCAATCGGGTCGACGACGGCGGCACGCTCGGCTCGGCACCGCACCGGCGGGGCCGGGCGCTGGCGCTGCGGGCGGCGCGAACGGCGATCGCCGATGGCGGATTGGCGACCGATGATCTCGCCGGCGCCGGTGTGTTCGTCGGCTCGACGATGGGGGAGTCAGCGGCGTTCGAGCAGGTGGCTGAAGGCGTCGTCGACGCCGACCTCGACGACGCCTCGGTGAACACGTTTGCCGATCACCTTGCCATCGAGCTCGGGTCACGGGGCCCGCGGCGGTCGTATGGCACCGCATGTGCTGCCGGCAACTACGCCATCGGCAGTGCCGCCCGGGCGATCGGGAGCGGTCGCATCGACTGCGCCGTCGCCGGTGGTGCCGATCCGTTCTCGCGCATCGCCATGCTCGGATTCGCCAGGGTGCGGGCGATGTCCAACGAGCGGTGCCGGCCGTTCGACCGCAACCGCCGGGGAATGCAGCTCGGCGAAGGGGCGGCGATGTTCGTACTCGAGCGCGAGTCAGCGGCACGGCGCCGCGGCGCCACGGTGCGGGCGGTGATCGGTGGGCTCGGGCTGAGCGGTGACGCCCACCACCCGACGGCGCCGCGGCCCGACGGGTCGGGAATCGCCATGGCGATGAGGATGGCGATGCGCACCGGTCGGGTGGCGGCGGACGACATCAGGTGGGTCAACGCCCATGGGACGGGCACACCTCCGTCCGATGCTGCCGAGGCGGCGGCCGTGGCGACGACGTTCGGCGCCCGCCGGCCGGCGGTCTCCTCGTTGAAGGGAGCACTCGGCCACTGCATGGGCGCGGCGACGGCGATCGAGGCGGCGCTGACGGTGATCGCGTTGGAGCGTGGCGTGATCCCGCCGAATGTCGGCGTCGAGGACGTCGACGACACGTTGCCGATCGACGTCGTCGTCGAGCCGCGTCCGGCGCCGGAGATGCGCTGGGCGATGAACTGCGGGTACGCCTTCGGTGGGCTCAACTCGGCGCTGCTGATCGGCGCGGCGTGACCGACCTGGCCAGCTGGGCGGCGGACGATCTCGGCGGTCGTGGCTGGCACGTCGACGGCCTGTACGTGGCGACCTCCAACGCCGGCCGTGACGAGTCGATCGAGTTCTGGCGGGCTGCCGGCGAGACCGGGTTGCCGTTCGCCAACCCCCGCCTGTTCCCGTGGACCCTGGCCAACAGCCCGACCGGGGCGATCGCCAAGGCCCTCGACGTGCACGGGCCGACGTACACGCTCGTCGGCGGCGTCGATGCAGTGATCGGCGCGATCGAGCACGCCATCGACGATCTCGCCGACGGCACGGTCATGTCGGCCGCCGTGGTGGCCGTCGACCTCGTCGACGGCGAGCCGGCGGTGGCCGCCGTCCTGCTCGAATCGGTGGACGCGGCCCGCGACCTCGCCGACCGTGTGCCCGTCACCGATCCCCGAGCCGGCCCCGTCGCCATCCTCCGTTCCTGCGGCCGTTAGCGTCAGTGACGTGACCGTGTTGCGCGTGGCGCTGGCCCAGCTCAACGTGACGGTGGGCGATCTCGACGGCAACGTCGCCAAGATCCTCCGGGCCTACGACCTGGCCGAGGAGGCCGGCTGCGACATCGCCGCCTTCCCCGAGCTGAGTGTCACCGGCTACCCACCCGAGGATCTCGTCCTCAAGCCGGGCTTCGTGGCCGACAACGAGGACGCGTTGGCCCGCGCTGGCCGGGCACACCGGGCGCTGCGTCGCCGTGTTCGGCTACGTCGACGAAGACTTCGACCTGTTCAACGCCGCCGCCGTCTGTGCCGATGGGCGGGTCCTCGGCACCTACCGCAAACGCCTGTTGCCGAACTATGCGGTGTTCGACGAGGCCCGCTACTTCACCCCGGGCAGCGAGACCGACCCGCTGGAGTTGTACGTGATCGGCGGCGTCAACGTCGGCATCAGCATCTGCGAGGACATCTGGAGCCCCGACGGTCCGCTCGCCGTGCAGGCCGACGGCGGCGCCGAACTGGCGGTCAACATCAATGCCTCGCCGTACCATCGCGGCAAGGCCGCCTACCGCGAGCGAATGCTCGCCACCAGGGCAGCAGACAGCCATTCGGCGCTCGTGTACGTCAACCAGGTCGGCGGCCAGGACGAGCTCGTCTTCGACGGTTGCTCGCTGGTGTTCGATGCCGAGGGCAACCTCCTCGACCGCGGCAAGCAGTTCGTCGAGGACCTCGTGATCGTCGACGTTCCGATCATCGCCACCTACCGCCAACGTCTCCTCGATCCCCGCGGGCGGACGTCGCAACGATCGCTGCCGACGGTGCTCGTGTCCACCGAGCCCGTCGAGCAGACCGAGCGCCTCGACAACACGGTGACCGAACTGCTCGCGCCGGTCGACGAGCTGTACCACGCCCTCGTGCTCGGGACCCGCGACTACTGCGCCAAGAACGGGTTCACCGATGTCGTCATCGGTCTGTCCGGGGGGATCGACTCGACGCTGGTCGCCGTCATTGCCGCCGACGCCCTCGGCGCCGACCACGTCCACGGCGTGTCGATGCCGTCGCGCTACTCGTCGGACCACTCCAAGTCCGATGCCGCCAAGCTGGCTGCCAACCTCGGCCTCGACTTCCGCACGGTCTCGATCGAGCCGGCGTTCACGGCCTATCTGGAGATGCTCGCCGAGAGCTTCGCCGACCGCACCCCGGGGCTGACGTACGAGAACCTCCAGAGCCGCTGCCGCGGCCAGGTGCTGATGGCCCTGTCCAACGAGTTCGGGTGGATGGTCCTGACGACCGGCAACAAGAGCGAGATGGCCGTCGGCTACTTCACGATCTATGGCGACTCGGTCGGCGGCTTCGCCGTGATCAAGGACGTCCTCAAGACGAGGGTCTACGACCTGTGCCGTTACGTCAACGAGCGCGCCGGGCGGGAGGTCGTGCCGGAGAGCGTGATCAGCAAGCCGCCGTCCGCCGAGTTGCGTCCCGATCAGCGCGACGACCAGAGCCTTCCGCCCTATGAGGTGCTCGACCCGATCCTCGAGCTGTATGTCGAGGTCGATCGCACCGCCGCCGAGATCATCGAAGCGGGACACGACCCCGACGTCGTGCGCCGGGTGACCCGTCTCGTCGACCTGGCCGAGTACAAGCGCCGGCAGTGCCCGCCCGGGGTGCGGGTGACGACGAAGGCGTTCGGTCGCGACCGTCGCCTGCCGATCACCAACGGCTATCGCGGCTGAGCGAACGCCCCGGCGTCGACCGCGCCGACCCGCCGGTGGCGCATCGTCACGGCACCCACGGCGATTGCCGCCCACGTCGCCGCCAGTGTCGCGCTGGCGGTGATCCCGACGTGGTCGAAGAGCCACGTCGTCGGGATCGTCGTGATCGCTCGCCCGAGGGTGGCCGCCGCCATCAGCAGGCCGAGGCCGCGCCCGGGGAGCCCGGGTACCAGCTCGGCGCCGATCGGGATCAGGCTGACGATCGAGAATTCGAAGGCCCCGATGAACACGATGACGAGGATCATCCCGGGCACTGCCCATTCGTTCATCGTCAGGAACGCCAGCGCGGCACCGACCATCACCGTGCTGCCCCCGATCACGCTGCGTTCCTTGCCCCATCGATCGGTGCGCGTCATCGACAGTCCCGATGCCGCCAGCTCGACGGCGCCGAGGGCGAACGTCGTCCCCGCCAGAACGGCATCGCTGACGTCGAACTCGTCTTGCAACCACGGCCCGAACGTCACGAAGAGTGATTCGCTGGCCGCAGTCAGGGCGATCACCCCGACAATCGCCAGCCAGCCGGTCGACGGGACCCGCGACCACACCGACGCCGTGTCTCCGCCAGCGGTCGTCGGCGGGGTGCGGGCATTGGACGGGGTCGCGTCGTCGTCGAGCCGGGTGAGCAGCACCACGACGACGGCTCCAGCGACGACTGCTGCGGACGCGTAGGCCCAGCGCCACGACGTCGCCGCGGTGACGAGGCCCATCGCGCTGACGCCGACGAGCAGGCCCAAGGCCCACGACATCTCGTTGAGCCCGACGACGCGGCTGCGCTGGGCGAACGGCACGTGATCGGCGATCCACGTCCCCGTGCCGACGACGAGGACGATGTTGAACGTGCTGATCGTCATCAGCCCGACGGTGAACCAGATGATGCCGCTGCACACGGCGACGACCAGACCGCCGATCGCGCATCCGGCGAGTCCGATGGCGATGGAGCGGCGCCGGGGCAGGTGATCGACGAGCCGCCCGATCGCCGGGGCGGCGAACCCGCAGACCTGGGCGACGGTGAGGGCGATGCCGAGTTCGGCGACGGAGACGTCGAGACCGTCGGCGACCACGGCGAGGAACGGCCCGATGTACCGGAACAGGGCGTTGGCGCACAGCCGGGCGGTCGTGACGGTCGTGATGTCCCGCCGGATCGCCTCGGCAAACGTGTCGTCGAGCGTCCGTCTGAGCACCCGCGGCGACCGTACCCCAGCCGTTCTGGGCGGCCTGCGGTCCATTTGCCGACCTGGGCGGCGAGCGGTCCGGAATCGGGGCGTCCGGCCGCCCAGATAGTCGACCGGCCGGCCGGTAGCTCCCGGCTAGGTTGGCCCGCTCGACCGAGGAGGTGGCGATGGACCTGAACACGTTGCACCGGCGGACCGTGGAGTCGTGGGAGCGCTACCTCGACGGGGTGGCGGCCGATCAGTGGGACTTGCCGACGCCGTGCACGGAGTGGGACGTTCGGGCGCTCGTCAACCACGTCGTCGGGGAGGACCGCTGGACGCGGCCGTTGCTCCAAGGCATGACGATCGCCGAGGTCGGCGACCGCTTCGACGGCGACCTGCTCGGTGACGATCCGCAGGCAGTGGGTCACGACGCGGCGACGGACGCGAGCGCCGCGATCGACGAGCTGCTCGCCGGCCTGGACACCGTGCACCTGTCGTACGGCGACGAAGACCCCGCCGAGTACGTCCGGCAGCTCTGCGCCGATCATCTGATCCACGGGTGGGACCTGGCCGCGGCGACCGGCCAGGACCGCACCCTCGACCCCGAACTGGTCGACGAAGTTGGTACGTGGTTCGCCGACCGCGAGGAGCTGTACCGCGCCGCGGCCGTCGTCGGGCCGCGGGCCGCTGGCGGTGGCGACCCACAATCGGACCTCCTCGCCGCGGCCGGCCGGCGGCCGGACTGGTCCGCCGGCTGATCGTCGATGCTCGACGGCCTGCTCGAGCATCTCCAGGGCCATCTCGGGGAGATCGCCGGTAGCTGGGACACCGACCCTGACGGCAACGAGCTGCCGTTCCACATCGTCCACTACGCCGGCATCGCACCCGGCGGGACGGAGGTCTTCTCGACGCTCGGGCTCAGCGACTACGAGCTCGGCGAGCACGGCGACCGCATCGAGTTGCTGATGATCGCCCCGGTCGGGCTCACCGCCGGGACGATCCCGCCGGTCCTCCACCACGCCGGCCTGTTGCCGATCGACGCCGACGCCGTCCCCGAGCTCGGCGACACGTACCTCGCCGTCGAACAGCTCGGCGAGATCTCGCCGATGGATGCCCTCTACGTCGGCCGTCCGCTGTACCAGCCGGCCGGGTTCAACCCGTTCGACGGCGAGACCGGTCGAGTCGTGTTCTGGTGGCTGATCCCGATCTACGACATCGAGGCCGACTTCGTCGAGTCCGAGGGCTGGGAGGCCTTCGAGCGCCTGATGTGGGACCTCGACGTCGACCCCACCGACTTCACCCGCGACCCCTGGCTCGACCCGTAACCCTCCATCTGGGGAAGATCCGTGTCATTCACCGATCTGGGGGCAAATCGTGTCAGGGTCTGATCGGAAACTTCCCCAGAAGCGGCCGCATCAGCGGCCCGAGTGGCCGAAGCCGCCGCCGCGGTCGAGGCCCTCGAGCTCGTCGACCTCGATCCACTGGACCTCCTCGACACGCTGGATGACGAGTTGGGCGATGCGGTCACCACGGCTGATCTCGTAATCGGCGGTCGGATCGGTGTTCAGCACCACGCACTTCAGCTCGCCGCGGTAGGCGGCGTCGATGACTCCCGGCGTGTTGACGAGGGAGATGCCGTGGCGCAACGCCAGACCGCTGCGCGGCACCACGAAGCCGGCGTAGCCCGGCGGAATCGCCAGGGCGATACCCGTCGGCACGATCGTCCGTCCGCCCCCGGCCTTGACGACGGCGCCTTCCCTGGCGTGGAGGTCGAGCCCGGCGTCGCCGGGATGGGCGTAGGTCGGCAAGGGGAGTTGGGGATCGAGTCGGACCACCGGCACGGGGACCATCGGCGGGATCCTACGGGGCGCCGGCCGAGGACGAATTCTTCCTCCGCTCCTTCCTGTCGGGCGCTGCTCCGACGCCCAGGTTTGGCGTGGGAGACACGTCAGCGAGCCGGACAGATCGCCCCGAAATCGGGCCGGCCGAGCGCTGCTATTCTCCGCCCAGCCGTTCGGGGGGACGGCAAACACAGCACACCACGAACGTGTCTACTGCCAAGCGAGACGTGGCGCCGACGACCGTGCATCTGCCGTTCGGAATCGGCGATGTGAGTGTCGGGTTGCTGTGCGCCGTCGTGGCCCTCAGCGCGGCATCAGTTGGCTGGTGGATCACCGCTGCGGCCGTTGCGCTGCCCCTGGCGTTCGTCGGCGGCCTCGCCCTGGCAGCAGCGATCGAGGACGCACGTACCGGGCGGATCCCGAACAACCTCGTGCTCACCGCACTCATCGTCGTCGCTGGCGCGTGGGGCTTCGTGGCCACGCTCGACAACCGGATGATGGGCCCGCTGGCCTTCGACGTTCTGGTCGGCGTCGTGCTCGGTGGCGCCCCGGCGGTGTTCATGGTGTGGCTCGTGGCCCCGCGACTGATCGGGGGCGGCGACTGGAAGTTGCTCGCTGTGCTCGGGGCGACGGTCGGCTTTCTCGCTCCAGCGGCGGCGAGCGTCATCCCGATGGCCGCCTTCGGCGGCGCCATCGTCGCGGCCGCCGCCCGCCACCGGCGGGAGATTCGCCTCGGACCGTTTCTCGCCACTGGCTACGTCGTGGCGGTCGTCGCGGCACTCGCCGAGCCGGAGCTGTTCGGGAGCTGGTACGCCGGAGTCACGGTGAGCCGATGAAGACCTTTCAGGAGGCCAAGGGGACGAGGTTGACGAACCCGTCCGTCGCCCCGACCGTGTCGCCGCGAGCCGGCCGCACCGGAGCGACCGGGCCGCCACCCGGGTCGCCCGCTGCGGCGCTGGCCTCGAAGCCCGGCCTGCGGATGCGTCCGCAACGGCCGATGCGTGCCGTCGTCGGCGCCCTGGTCGTCGTCGCGTCGGTGGTCGCCGCGCTCGCCATCTACACCAGGATCGGTAACCGCACCGACGTTCTCGCCGTTGCTCGCGACGTGCTCGCCGGCGAGCAGATCGGCGCTGACGACCTCGAAGTCGTGGCGATCTCGTCGGACGACGGCATCCCGACGGTCCCGGCGTCGCAGCGCAACACGATCGTCGGCCAGTACGCCAGAGTCCGGCTGCTCTCCGGCTCGCTGCTGGTCGCCGACAGCGTGCAAGCGAAACCGCTCGTCGACCCGGACCGGGTGTTGATGTCGGTCGTCGTGCCTGTCGGCCTCGTTCCTGTCGGTCTCCGCGAGCAGTCCCGCGTCGTCCTCGTCGTGACTCCGCCGACTCCCGGCGGCCAGCGCCCGCCACCCGTCCTCGTCGAGGCGGTCGTCGCCGCCGTGCCGCGCAACCTCGGCGAGGTCGTCGGTTCCGCCGATGCCGGCCAGGGGATGGTCGCCCTCGGGGTGGAGGTGCCACCGCCGTACGTCGGCGTGGTTGGCGAGGCCGCGGCCGTGAGTGTCGGTGTGCTCGACGGCTCGGCTCCGTTCCCGAGCACGCAGGTCGAGGCATCGAGTGCTCGGCCGACTGCCGGTGCCGCCGAGCCGGCAGCGCCGCCGTCGACCGCGGCGGTACCTGCCCAGAACGTGACGAACCTCGCCGTGACGACGACGACAGGACCGCCGGGATGACGATCGTCGCCGTCTGTGCGGCCACCGGGTCGGCTGGCGCCACGACGACCGCCGTCGCCCTGGCCGCGATGCTTCCCGACGGCTATCCGACGCTCCTCGCCGAGTGCGACCCGTCGGGCGGCGATGTCGCCGGCTGGGCCCAGCTGTCGGCGTCGCCGGGGTGGTCGACCGCGGTGTCCGCCGGCGACCGATCGTGGGCGGCGATCGCCGACAACACCCAACAACTGCCGTCGGGGCTTCGTCTGTTGGCGGCTCCCGCTCGTGCGACGCAGGCCCATACGGCGGTGGGCGAGGCCACGAGGGAGTTCGCCGCCCTGTTGGCGACGGCGCCCGATGTCGTGACGGTCGCCGACTGCGGACGGGTGGGACTCGACGCGCCGCCGTTCGCCGTGGCGGCTCAGCTGACGCTGTTGCTGGTCCGCCAGTCGGCGGTGTCGGCGGCGGCGACGGTGCCGCGTGTCGACCGGGCGATCGAAGCGCTCGGAGTGCTGCGCACCTCGTGCCGGCAGGTCGGTGTGGTGCTCATCGGCGGCGCTCCATACCGATCGACGGAGATCGCCGGGGCGCTCGGGGCCGAGCTGTTCGGCGCCATCCCGGAGGACGCCGCCGGTGCGGCCCTCGTCGCCGGCGGATGGACGCTGGGCAAGCGGGCATCGCGCAGTCCGCTCGCCAAGGCGGCGGCGACTCTCGGCGAACGGGTTGTCGAGGCGATCTACGGACGGGACCACCGACCGGACCAACTGTGGGCCGTCGCCGAGGCCGCCTCATGACGCGTGGTCCCGATCCCCGGCCACGGAGGCCGCACCTGGCCGCTCGCTCGCTGGCGCTCGCTCGCTCGCACGGTTCCGGGTGCGCCTCATGACGCTTGCTCCGCCGCGCCAGCCGATCGATCCGACCGTCGGAGAGTTGCCGATCGACCAGCTTCGGCCGCTGGTGCGCGTCATCGCCGACACCGTTGGCAAGCGCGTTGCCCGCAAGGTCCAGGAGGCCTCGGACGTCGGCGGGCGGATGTCGGGGGACGCCGAGAAGGTCGCCTCGGTCACCGAGATCCACCGCGAGCTGGCCGGGTTCAACGAGGCGCGTGTCCGTGGCGGACTGCGGCCGCTGTCCGACCACGCCCACCAAGCGGTGCTCGACGCCGTGATGGCGCATGTCTACGGGCTCGGCGAGTTGGATGCCCTCTGGGGCAACGAAGATGTCGAGAACATCGACGTCAACGGGCCGGTCAAAGTGTTCGTGACGTTCGTCGGAGGCGAGCGCGTGCGGTGGACACCGGTTGCGGCAGACCAGGAGGAGTTGATCGACCTGATTCGCCGGGCCGCTCGGCAGCTCGGAGCCAACGAAGTCGAGTTCGACGCCCGCCATCCGCAACTCGATCTGCAGCTTCCCGACGGCAGCCGGCTGTTCGCCGTGTTCGGCGGCGACGCCGGCAACGGCGTGGCCACCGAGCCGCTGCTCTCGATCCGCCGGCACCGCTATCTCGCCGTCTCGATGAGCGACCTCGTGGAGCTCGGCGTGCTCCCGGCGGCGGCGGGCGAGTTCATCGTCGCGGCCTTCCGGGCCGGCGAGAACCTGATCGTCGCCGGTGATCACAACGCCGGCAAGACGACGTTCCTGCGCGCGGTCTGCTTCGACGCCATCGACGCCCACCAGCGTGTCGTCACCGTCGAGGCGTTCATCACCGAGCTCGGCCTCCATCAGGGTGACCGCCTGCCGAACACCGTGGCGTTGTACTCGCGGCCGCCGTCGACGGAGGGCGAGGGCGAACAGACCGTCAGCGACCTCATCCGCCGGGCGACGCGACGGCTCAACCCGACGAGGGTCATCGTCGGCGAGATTCTCGGCGACGAGGTCGGCCCGGTACTCGATGTGTTCTCCGGCTCGACCCGCGGCTCGGGATGCACGATCCATGCCCGTTCGGCACGTGGGGCGGTGCGCCGCTTCGAGCAGTACGGCCTCGCCTCACATCCCCCGGTGCCGGTGGAGGCGATCAACTACGGCCTCGCTGAAGCGGCGCCGATCATCGTCCATCTCGCCGGCGACGAGTCACGCTCTGGCCGGCTGCGCCGCTATTGCACGTCCATCGTCGAGGTCACCGGCCTCGACGACGGGCGGGTCAGCACGACGGAGCTTTGGGGGCTCGACGGCGCGGGGAACCTCGCGCCCCGTCATGCGCTCTCGTCGCCGCGCCGCCAGCGACTCGCCCGGGCGGGCTGGGACTGGAGCGTCGGCGGTTGGGTGCCGGTGCCCTCGACGCATGGGGAGCTGCGCTGACGTGGCGATACTCGTCGGTCTGACCGGTGCGCTCGCGGGTCTCGCCGTGCTCATCGGCGTCACGGCGTGGTCGCCCGCCCCGCCGGCCCGAGTGACGGGGCCGACCGAGTGGAGTCGCCTCGTACGTCCGCTCGTCGCGGCGATCGTCGGTGCCTTGTTGGCATTCCTCCTCACCGGCTGGCTCGTCGCCGCCCTGGCCGGTGGTTACGGCGGGTACACGTTGGCCCGTGGCGTCAGCGAGCGGCGCATCAGTCCGCAGGTCGAACAGGAGCGCATCACCGCGCTGGCCTCGTGGTGCGAGCAGCTGCGCGATCTGCTGACCGCCGAGCACGGCATCGTCGGCACGATCGTGGCGACGGTGCGGACGTGCCCCGAGCCGATCCGTCCGGAGGTCGCGCGCCTGGCTACGCGGCTCTCCCGGCAAAGTCCGGACAGCGCGATCCGCGAGTTCGCCGCCGAGCTCGACGACCCGTCCGGAGATCTCGTCGCCTCGGTGTTGTTGTTGGCGATGTCGCGTTCGTCGCGCACCAGCGAGCTGCTCGCCGAGCTGGCCAGCACGATCCGCGATCGGGTGGCGATGCGCCTGCGCGTCGAAGCCGACCGGGCCGGCCAGCGCAGCGAGGCGCGCTTCATCATCGCCTTCAGTGCCGTGGCGATCGCTGGTGTGCTCATCTTCGGTCGCGACTCGGAGTTCCTCGATGCCTACGACGACGCATCCGGCCAGCTCGTCTTCGGACTCGTCGTCACCTGTTTCGCCATCGGTGGGAGGTGGATGAGCAAGTTGACCCGGTTCGAGCGACCCGCCCGGTTCTTGTCGGTCAGTGCGGACCGCTGATGCTCCTCGTGGTCGCCTTGGCGTGCGTGTTCGCCGGCGGTTTGTGGTTGGCGGCGTCAGCTGTCTGGCCACCGCCGCGCCGGCTGAGCATCGCCCTCGACGAGCTCGACGCCGACGGTCGCGGCAGGCCGGCATTCGTCTCCGCCGATGGGTACCGTCCGTCGTTGTCGCTGTCGATCGGTCGCTGGTTGGTCAACCGGTTGAAGGCCGGCTCACTCGCCGACGAACAGACGGCTGCCGACCTCGAGCTCGTCGGTCGCCCGCTCGAGGTCTACGCCGGGTCTGTCGTCGTCACCACGATCTTCGGCGCCACGCTGGGGCCGGCGCTCTGGGCGCTCGCGGCGCTCGCCGGCAGCCGCTTGCCGGTGGTCGTTCCGATCTGGGGAGTGTTGTTCGGTGGCGCCGTCGGTTGGTTCCTGCCCCGCCTCGTGCTGCGCGCCGAAGCGGCACAGGCGCGCACAGACTTCCGCCACGCGCTGGGTGCGTACCTCGATGTCCTCGTGCTCCTGCTCGCCGCGCAGGAGGGCCCCGAGTCGGCGATGGACCTCGCCGCCCACGCCGGACAGGGACCGGCGTTCGCCGAGCTGCGCCGCGCCGTCTGGCACGCCCGCCTCGCCGGTGAACCGGTGTGGAACTCACTCGACGATGTCGGACGCCGGCTGCGCATCGCCGAATTGCGCGAAGTGGCCGCCGCCGGGTCACTCGCCGGTGAGTCGGGAGCGGCGGTGCGCCAGAGCCTCACCGCGAAGGCCCGCGCGCTGCGCCAATCCGCTCTCGCCGAGGCGGAAACGAGAGCGCGCAAGCAGTCGCAGGCGCTGTTCGGCCCCCTCGTCCTGATGGGGCTCGGATTCGTGATCTTTCTCATCTACCCGATGCTCACCAATCTCAGCTTCGGGGGTTGAGGCAACCGACCATCCACCACCGACCAACGGACACCCGGACAAGGAGCACCCAATGAGCCTGTACCAATTGACCCAGGTGTACCTGCAAGCGCTGTTCGGCAGCCTGCTCGATCGAAGCCGTGGCGACGACCGTGGAGCCGTGACCGCCGAGCACATCGTGCTCATCGGCGCGGCGGTCGTCGGTGCCGGGATCGTCGCCACGATCATCTGGCAGAAGATGCAGGACGGCGCCAACAGCATCCCCACACCGTGACCGACGAGCGCGGCGTCGCCGCGGCCGTCGTCCTGTTTCCGTTGTTCGCCGCAGTCGTGTTCATGTTCGTCAACGGCGCGATGTGGCAGCTCGACCGCCAGGTGGCGACGGCCGCCGCGGATCGCGCCTCGCAAGCCGTCGCGCTCCACGGGTCGTCGGTCGGTGCGGCGCGCAGCGTCGCCGTCGAGCAACTGGCGGCGGCCGGAATCGACAGCATCTCCGTGGAGATCTCCCGCGGTGCCGAGCTCACGACGGTGGTCGTGTCCGGCCGATCGCCCGGTCTGCTGGCGGGGATGACCGTCACCGTCAGCGCCACATCGGTGACGCCAACTGAGGGATTGGATCGTCCGTGACGTCTCCGCCCTGCCGCCTCGGTCGCCGCCTGCGCGGTGATCGCCGCGGCGCGGCAGACGTCGCGGCCCTCGTCGTCATCGTGCCCCTGGCGTTCGGTGCTGTGCTGTTGTTCTTCTACGCCGGTCGTCAGGGAACCGCCCGCGAGGAAGTCACCCATGCCGCAGCCGTCGCGGCCCGGGCCGCATCGATGGAGCGCGACGCGGGTTCGGCTCACGCGGCAGCAGCGTCGGCGGCGAGCCGCACGCTCACCGGATCAGGTACCGCGTGCGCCGGTGGGCCGGGCGTCGTCGTGTCGGCGACGGAGTGGGCGGCGGGTGGTGTCGTCACGGTCTCGGTGACGTGCCGCGCCGAGGGCGTCGCCGAGCTGGGGGCTCCGTCGCGTTCGCTCTCGGCGTCGGCTCGGGCGACGATCGACCAGTTCGTGTTGTACGGGGGTTGAGCGGGTGGGCGGCGCGCTGCAGCGACTTCGCGAGGACGACCGGGGCGCCGGGTACCTCGCCGCCTTCATCGTGTTGTTCTCGGTCCTGCTGCTCGCCGGAGTCGGGATCCTCGTCGACTCGGCCCGCATCCTCGCCGCCGACCGGGAATGTTCCTCGATCGCCATGGAGGCAGCCCGGGCCGGTGCCAATGCCCTCGACGGCGACCTGCTCCGCGATGGCACGGTGAGCGCCAACCCTGCCCAAGCCCACGCGACCGCGGCTGCCGCAGCCGGTGCGTTCGTGTCCCACGCCGGCGGCTCGTTGCAGTTGGTCACGGTGTCTGGCAGCCAGGTGACCGTTGTGGTCACGGCGTCCGTGAACCCTTGGTTTCCGCTGATGGGTGGCCGAACCGTGTCCAAGTCGGCGACGGCCACCGCCGAACGAGACGGCGCCTCGTGAAGCGGACGGATCGATGACCCGGCGCGGTTCGTTCATTTCCCGTTGGCCGCTCGGGCTGCGCCCAGGGATAGGTGGAGGGAGGGTTCAGTAATGGCGACTCGACGGGCGACCGACCGCAAGGCCAGGCTGCCGGCCGGCGCGTGGCGGCGGTTCTGGACGGCGCTGACCGTGTTCATCGTGGTGGTCGTCGGTGTGCCGGCGCTGCTGGTCGTCTGCTCACGAGCTGGACTCGACGCCTCTCAGCCGTTGCCGGCGATCGGATCGACGGAGGAGATCAGGGCCTACTTCGAGCGCCGGCTGACACCGACCGAGGTCGCCCCAATGGCCCTACGCGTTCTGCTCGCCGTCGGGTGGGCGTTGTGGCTGGCGATGGTGCTGTCCGTGCTCGCCTCGATCTTCGAGGCGCGGGGCAGCACGCTGCGCTCGTGGGTACCGCAGTTCGCGATGTTCAGTGGCCTCGGGCAGTGGATCGCCGCCGGCCTCACGGCCATCTCGTCGCTGGCCCCGAACTTCGTGTCGGCGGCAACGTTGGCGTCACCGCGCCCGTTCACGATCAGTTCGATCACGCCCGATTCGGTTGTTGCCGAGCCTGCCGTGGCCCCAGGTTTCGGTCGGGTCCAGCGCGGCGAGTCGATCGAGACCTTCGCCCAGCGCCTCCTCGGCGACGCCGGTCGTTGGCCGGAGTTGTGGGAGCTCAACAAGGAGCAACCGGTCGGTCCCGGCGGCGAGATCTGGAGTGCTCCCTGGAAGCTCGGCGCCGGCTCGGATCTGCGCCTGCCGCCCGATGCGACACCCGGTGTCCGCTCCATGGCGATCACCGGCCGCCGCGAACGCCAGCCGCCCGCCGTCGCCGCGTCGCCCTGGACAAGTCGGGATCACCTCACGGTCGTCGACGAGTACGAGGTGGTGGACGGGGATTCGTATTGGGGGATCGCCGAGCGCTTCCTGTCGGACGAGTCGACCGAGCACGACGTGTGGGAGTTCACCCAGGCTCTGATGACGTTCAACGCCCCGCGACTCGGCTACGCCCACCCGGCGATGCTCCATCCCGGCGATGTCGTCGAGATCGTCGCCGCAGGGACCCGGCCGGCGGCGGATGGCGAGGATCCGGACGCCCCGTCGCACGCGGTTGTCGCCGGGGACTCCTACTGGGAGATCGCCGAACAAGCACTCGGGGACGACGCGGCCCCGGTTGCGGTGCTCGCCCTGACCAACGAGTTGATCGAGGTCAACAGCCCGCGGCTCGGCTACGGGGACCGCCGGATGATCCACCCGGGCGATGTGGTCCACATCGGCGCGCCGGACCCAACCGCCGCGCAACCATCGAGTCCAACCGTGCCGGCCACCGGTGCGACGAACGACGTCGATGCCCTCGCCATCGACGAGTTGCCACCGTCGCCGACGAGCCCGCCGACAACGGCGTTGCCGCCACCCACGTCGTCGACGATTCCGCCCCCGCCCGCCCCACCACCGCCGACCGACGCTCGTCCAGGTACCAACCGAGGTTCGCCGTTGTCACCGGTCGGACTCGGTCAGGCTGCCCTGGTGGCCACGGGCATCATTGCGCTGCTGGCAGCTCGTCGGCGCGCTCGGCTGCGGGCGGCCGAACCACCTGCCCGCATCCCGCTCCCGAGTCCCGACCTCGTCGCGACGGAACGCCAGTTGCGCCGTCTCGGCGCCGGCGAACGGCTGCTCCGCGTCGACATCGCCCTGCGCGCCGCCGCCGCAGAGTTGGCGGACGGTGAGCAGCGGATCGTCGTCGTCAGGTGTGCATCCGACGGGTCCGTGGAGATCACCCTCACGGGATCCGCCGTGCTCACCGAACCGTGGCGAGGGGCCGGCAGTTGCTGGACGATGCCCGGCACCGTGCCGGTCGACGACCTCGCGCCCCAGGCGAGGATGGTCGGGGCGCCCTGCATCGCCCTGACCCAGATTGGTGTCGATGACGCTGGGTGGGACGTCCTCGTCGACCTCGAGGCCACAGGTCTGCTCGCCGTCGAGGCCGATCCACAGCTCGCTGACGACGTCGTGCGGGCCATCGCCGTCGGCCTGGCGAGCTCCGAGTTCGCCGAGGTCGCCCACCTCGTGGGCGTCGGAGTCGACGAGGAGGCGTTCCTCGGCCACCGTCACGCTCACGTGGTTCCGACCGTGGACGAGGCGATCGAGCTGGCGGCCACGCTGATCGGCCACACGACACCGACCACCCGATCGACGTTCTCGCTGCGCGCCCATCACACGAGCGGCGAGATGTGGGAGCCGGCGGTCGTCGTTGTCGCCACGACCGAGGCTGCCGACGTCACCGCCGCCGTGGTCCAGCCGATCTCGACGAGAGGTGGGCTGGCGATCGTCGTCGGTGCCCCGGTGATCGAGGCGCCGTGGTCGCTGCGCGCCGTTGACGGAGCGTGGGTGCTCGACCCTCTCGGCATGCGGGTGCAGCCGCTCGGCGTCGATCGGGCCACGATCGACGAGCTCGAACAGCTCGTCGAGGCGATCTACGAACCGGTCGTCGACGACGTGACGGCGAACGTCCACGAGCTGGTGATCGACGTGAGCCAACCAGCCGGCGAGTTCGACCCCGTCGTGATGGGTGCCGAGCGCAACGGCCACAACGGTCACGACGTCGACCTTCCGGCGGCGATGGTCGTCACGGATCGGCGAGACACGGCAGTCATCGACTACGCCGATCCACCCTGGTCGTTGATGGTTCGTCTGCTCGGCAGTGTCGAGGTGGTCGATCGTGACCACCGACCGGCCAAGTTCGAACGCTCCAAGACGCTCGAGCTGGTCACCTGGCTGGTCACCCATCGATCGCGGGCGAGCCGATCGGCTGCCCGCACAGCACTGTGGGACCTCGACGTCCGCGACGCGACGTTCGCCAACGTGGTCTCCGAGGCCCGCCGGACCATGGCCCGCCACGTCCCACCGCCCGATGGCGACGAGTGGTTGCGTCGGACGATGACCGACGCGTTGTCGCTGCACGACGAGGTGATCGCCGACGCCGACGTCGTCCGTGCTCGCTTCGAGCTGGCCCGAACGGTCGGCGGCGCCGAGGCGATGTCGCTGCTGCGGCCGGCCGTCGAACTCGTCGAGGAACTGCCATTCACCGGCACGAGCTATCTGTGGCCGGATGCCGAGGGGATCACGTCGAATCTCGTGCTCCTCGCCACCAACGTGACCGCCGAATACGGCAAGCTGGCGCTGGCCGCCGGGGACATCGACGAGGTGTTCTGGGCGACGGGTCGTGGCCTCCAGGTGATCGCCGGCCAGGAGGCACTGATCGCCCTGCGGATGCGCGCCCACGCCGCGGCCGGGGATCTGTCGGCGGTGCGTGTGGAGTGGGAGTCCTACGAACGGGTGATCAACGCCGACCCCTGGAGCGATGGGGAACCGGCGCCTAAGCTCGTCGCCTTGCGCAAGGAGCTGTTGGCGCACTGACAACCCCCGGAGGTCATTGATGAATGGTCGGATCGTGCACTTCGAGATCCCGTTCGACGACGGTGATCGGGCCCGCTCGTTCTATGCCGACGTCTTCGGCTGGACGACCCAAGAGATGCCGGAGATGCAGTACACGATGGCCGTCACCGGGCCGACCGGTGACGACGGCATGCCCAGCGAGCCGGGATTCATCAACGGCGGCATGTTCCAGCGCGAGGACACGCTGAACGTGCCGATGCTGACGATCAACGTCGACAGCATCGAGGAGGCGCTCGGCAAGGTCGAGGCGAGCGGTGGGACGAAGGTCCAGGACAAGCAGCCGGTCGGCGAGATGGGCTTCGCCGCCTACATCAACGACTCCGAGGGCAACCTCGTCGGCCTCTGGGAGAACGCCGGCTAGCCAGGCGCACCCAATCTGGGCGGCCAAACACGCCGAAACCGGACCGGAGGCCGCCCGGATCGGAAAATGGACCGAAGGCCGCCCAGAACGGGTGGGGTCAGGAACCGTCGCCGTCGGTGAGCTCGCGGCGGCCTTCGAGGGCTCGGCCGAGGGTCAACTCGTCGGCGTACTCGAGGTCCCCGCCGACGGGCAGGCCGCTGGCGAGGCGGGTGACGCGCAGGCCGAGGGGGCGTAGCTGGCGGGCGAGGTACATCGCGGTGACCTCACCCTCGGTGTTCGGGTTGGTGCACAGGATGATCTCGGCGATCCCCTCGGGTTCGATGCGCGCCAGCAACTCGCGGATCTTCAGCTGCTCGGGACCGATGCCTTCGAGCGGGCTCATCGCTCCGAGCAGCACGTGGTAGCGACCGTTGAACTCGCCAGTGCGCTCGACGGCGACGATGTCGCGCGACTCCTCGACCACGCACACGACCCGGCTGTCACGTCGGTCGTCGCTGCAGAACTGGCACAGCTCGGAATCGGTGACGTTGAAGCAGCGCGTGCAGAAGCGCACCTTGGCCTTGGCGTCGCTGATCGCCGCGGCGAGCCGCCCGACGTCGTCGGCGGGGATCTTCAAGAGGTGGAAGGCGATGCGTTGCGCCGACCGTGGACCGATCCCGGGAAGCCGGCCGAGCTCGTCGATCAGGGTCTGCACCGGTGGGGAGTAGGCGCTGGCCATCGCTCAGTCGTCCTCGCCGACGAGCGTCGCCCCGGGGAACGCCTCGGAAAGTCGTTCGAGCACTGACGGCCCGCCGCTGAGCACCGGCTGGGAGTCGTCGGGTTCGTGGTGCTCCTCCACCGCTTCGCTCGCCGGCTGGTTGACGACCGGCGTGGTGTCGGCGCCGGTCGCCGACTCCCAGCGCACCTTGATCGGGCGGCCGGCCGCCTCGCCCAGCGCCCGTTCGACGTCGGCGACCTGTTGCTCGCACTTCGCCTGGTGGGTGGCGTTGGGCGCCGACAGGATGACGACATCGCCATCGGCGGCGACGATCTCGACGGGCGCGAACAGCGCCCGGGTGAGGCCGCGCAAGTTTGGCCGAACCGTGTCGTTCCACCTGCCGCGCAGGTCGATCTCGTCTGCTGGCGCCGCCGCTGGTTGCACGGCTGGCTGCACGGCCGGCTGCGGTTCGCCGGCGGCCACCGATGCCGGCGGCTCCGGGGCTGTCGCACTCACCGGTTGCTGGGCGCGCCCGCCGAGCTTGGCCCGCCCGGTGGCCGGGTCGACCGGTGACGGCGTCGCCGCGGGAGCCGCTGCAGCGCGCTCGAGCTTGGCGACGCGACCGGCGAGAGTTTCGAGTTCGTCGGTGCTCACCCGCTGGCGGCACAGCTGGACGAGGGCGACCTCGATGAGCACCCGCGGGTCGGGCGAGTGGCGCAGCTCGACGAGCATCTCGCCGAGCCGCTCGATGGCCCCGACGAGGGCGGCCGGACCGAGACGTACCGCCTGGGCGGCGAGGGCGTCGGCTGCGTCGGAGGGCAGCTGGACGAGCTCCGGGGCCATCAGGCACAGGAACCCGTTGCGCAGGTGCTTCACCAACCCCTCGGCAATCGTGCGCGGGTCGTGACCAGCGTTGACAAGGGCCGCCATCGCCGTCAGCGCCCGGCCCGGGTCGTGATCGATCAGCGCCTCGACGAACTCGTCGAACGTCAGCTGCTCGCCGAACGTTCCGCCGGCGTTGGCGATCAACTCGAGGGCCGACAAGGCGTCGCGGGCCGAACCGGCACCCTGGGTGACGGCGGCGTCGAGCGCTTCCTCGGACACCACCAGCCCAGCGTCGCCAGCCACCCAGCGCACGTGCTCGGCGAGCACGTCGGGGGGCAGCAGGTGGAAGCGGAGGTGCTGGGTGCGGCTGCGGATCGTGTCGGAGACCTTCTGCGGGTCGGTGGTGGCGAGCACGAACACCACGTGCCCGGGCGGTTCCTCGAGCGTCTTCAACAGTGTCGCCTCGGCCGGCTTGGAGAGCATGTGCACCTCGTCGAGGATGTACACCTTGTGCCGCCCGGGTGTGCCGAGGTTGGCCTTCTCGATGAGATCGCGCATCGCCTCGACACCGTTGTTGCTGGCGGCGTCGAGCTCGTGCACGTCGTAGCTGACGCCGCGCTCGACGTCGAGGCACGACGCGCACTCGCAGCACGGTTCGCCGTCGATCGGACGCTCGCAGTTGAGGACCTTGGCGAGAATCCGCGCCGTCGTCGTCTTTCCGGTGCCGCGGGGACCGGAGAACAGGTACGCCTGACCTTCGCGACCGCCGGCCACCGCGTCGCGTAGCGCCCGCACGACGTGATCCTGCCCCTTGATCTCGGCGAATCGTCGAGGGCGGTAGCGGCGGTACAGCGATGGCGTGGCCACGAGTCGAGCCTACGTGCTGGCTGTCAGGGCCAGGCCGGACGCGTCGCGCCAGCGTGGCATGCCCGTGCGCCACGTTGCAGTCTGACTACGTTGGGCGCCAGTGTCGCTACTGCCGTGGGGAACCCCTGTTCGTCGGACGATGACTCGCCGCGCCATCCGGGCGGCGATCGTCGTCGGAATCGGTGGTTTGGCCCTGTTCACCCCCGACGGGCCAG
The DNA here is from genome assembly GCA_963786985.1 of Ilumatobacteraceae bacterium. Lineage (GTDB taxonomy): Bacteria > Actinomycetota > Acidimicrobiia > Acidimicrobiales > Ilumatobacteraceae > Desertimonas. The sequence continues at coordinate 254,118 of CAWBBL010000020.1, forward strand.
CGCACGCCCAGAACGCGATCGTCTCGACGAGCCCCGCTGACGGCTCGGAGGTGACGACCCAGCCGACGGCGATCGTGCTGACGTTCGAGAACGAAGTCCCCGACGAGCGCGACGTTCAGGTCGTCTGCGAGGGCAACCCGTTCAGCTCGATCTCCGCCCCGGAACTCGGGGCCGACGGGGTGACGCTCACCGTCAACCTCCTGCAAGCCCTCCCGGCCGGCGAGTGCAACGTGACGTGGGTGCTGTCCAACGACGACGGTTCGACCGATCGCGACGAGTTCTCCTTCACGGTGAGCGAGTCGGCCGCCGCGGCCGCGACAGGCGCGACCACGACGACGGTGGCCGGCGCGACGACGACGGCGGTGAGCGACGCCGATGGGGACAGCGACGACGTGCTCGACGCCGGCTCGGTGTCGAGCGCCCCCATCTGGCTCGGCCGGGTGCTGTCGATCACGGGGATCGCCATCGTGTTCGGGTCGCTCGTGCTCATCGTCGCGGCATGGCCCGAGGGGCCCGAGTACGTCCTCGCCCTGCGATTCCTGCGGTCGATGTGGATCGTCGGCCTGGTCGGCACGTTGATCTACGTCGCCGGGCTGTCGGCGGCGGTGAAGGGGGAGTCGTTCAGCAGCGGGCTCAACCCGGCGAATTGGTTCGATCTCTTCGATGCCGGATGGCCCGGCCGATTCGCCGTGCTGCGCGTCGTCCTGGTGATCGCCAGCGGATGGGTGGTGTTGAAGCCCGAGCGGGTGATCGACCCGACCACCAACATGCTGGCACTGGGCATTCCGGCGCTCGCCGTGGTGACCCTTGGCCTCTCGCGCACCGGCGGCAACCTGGCGTTTCTCGGCGTGGTCGCCTCGATCCTCCACGTGCTGGCGATGGCCGTCTGGATCGGTGGCGCCGTCCTGCTGGCCCGGGTCGTGCTCGCCGGGCCGGGTGACGAGGACCTCGTGCACGCCGTGCGCGGGTTCAGCCGGATCTCCAACCCGGCGATCGTGATCACCTTGTTCAGCGGGTTGATCCAGCTGTACCGGCTCGATGGCGGCGAGCTGTTCAGCTCCAGCCACGGCCGGGTGGTGCTGCTCAAGACCGTGGCCGTGGCGGCGATGGTGTTCGTCGGGATGACGGCCCGCCAGGTCGCCAACGCCCGGCTCACCCGGGCCAACGAGTTGAACACGCGCAACGCCGACCGTCTGCGTCGGGTGTTCGGCACGGAGGCGGCGATCGGCTTGCTGGTCATCGGCCTCTCCGGCTGGCTGATGGCCCTGACCCCCGGCAAGGAGCCGGACAGCGGCGACTTCGACATCGAGGAGCGCTTCCAGGATCAGGCCCTCGACTTCGACGTCGAAGTGCTGATGAGTCCGGGCCGCGTCGGACTCAACGAACTCGAGGTCGTCGTCAATGCTCCGCCAACCGGTCTCTCCGAACTGCTCGTGACGTTCTTCCCGCCAACCGGGGCGTCGGGCACGCCGATCATCACCCAAGGGATCCCCTTGACCGGCGTCGGCGTGGCCCGCTCCGAGGTCGGGGTCATTCCCCTCGACGTCGCCGGGACCTGGCGGATTCAGGTGTCGGCCGTGACGCCGCAGGGCACGGTCACGGGGATCAACGCCAACGTCGGGATCGCCGACGAGGACGGCAACGTCCCCGACCCAGCCTCACCCGACGTACCCGATCTGGCCCCCTCGACCTCGACGAGCACCACCGCGCCGGTGATCGAAACCACGGAGGGGTAGCTCACCTTCTGGGGAAGATCGCGGTCATTCGCCGTTGTGGGGAAGATCCGTCGCGACGTCTGACACGGTTCTTCCCCAGTTGCCGGCATCCATGAACTCGCGGAAGTCGACCGGTGCGGCCACGTCGAGCTGGTCGTAGCGGCAACTCTGCGGCTCGCGGTCGGGGCGCCAGCGCACGAACGTGACGCCGTGGCGGAAGCGACCGTTCTCCAACTGCCCGAACGTCACCTCGACGACTCGTTCGACGCGCACCGGCACCCAGGACAGGTCCTTGCCGGCGTTCCAGCGACTGGTCGCGCCCGGCCGCCGCTGGGACGCATCTCCTGCGGCCGGCGAAGCGGCTGGAGCCGCCGCCGTGCCGAACTGTGGATCGACCCCAGAACTACGCGGCCCAGCCTCCGAACCCACGGGCTGCCTGGTCGTCGTGGCGAACTCGGCCCACTCCGCCCACGGATGCCCGTCGAGGGCGTTCTCGGTCAGCGGGGCCAGTTCGGCGAGCAGTTCCTTGCGTTGCTTGACGGTGAACGCGGCCGCGACACCGACGTGGTGCATCACCCCGTCGTCGTCGAACAGTCCCAGGAGCATCGAGCCGACGCCTTCGCCGTCCTTGTGGATGCGGTATCCGGCCAGCGCACAGTCCGCCGTGCGCTGGTGCTTGACCTTGATCAAGGCCCGCTTGTCCGGCTGGTACTCGTCGTCGAGCCGCTTGGCGACGACGCCGTCGAGTCCGGCGCCTTCGAACGTCGTGAACCACTCGTTGGCCACTGCGGCGTCCTCGCTCGCCGGCGTGATGAACACGCTCGGACCGGTCTGGACGACGTCGATCAGCTTGGTTCGGCGCTCGCTGAACGGCCGGCCGAGCCACGACTCGTCACCGAGGGCGAGGAGGTCGAAGGCGACGAAGACGGTCGGCGTCTCGGCGGCGAGCCGGTTGATCCGCGACACCGCCGGGTGGATCCGTTGCAACAGGGCGTCGAAGTCGAGCCCGCTGCCACCGGAGTCCGGGATGACGATCTCGCCATCGACGACGACGTGGTCGGGGAGTGCTGCGGCGAGCACCGGGAGCAACTCCGGGAAGTACCGGGTGAACGGTCGTTCGCTGCGGCTGGTCAACTCGATGTCGTCACCGTGGCGGCTCACGATGCAGCGGAACCCGTCCCACTTCGGCTCGAACAGCCACCCGTCGCCCTCGGGAATCGTCCGTGACAGCTTCGCCAACATCGGCTTGATCGGTAACTCGATCGGGAATCCCACCGCGCCATTCTGGTCAATGATGGGAACCACGCCATTGTCTGATGCGTCCAAGGCCCACTCGCACCGTCCGCGACCTCGAGGAGAAATGATGAAACTGAACTGGAAGACCACGATCTGGACCGCCGCCGCCGGCGCGGCGATCGCCGCCGTCGCCTGCGCCGGTGCTTGGCAACCGGTCGCCGCAACCGCACCGCCGACCTCCGAGCCGGCCGCCCCGGCTGTCGGCCAAGACGGCACGATCACGGTGAGCGGAACCGGCACGGTGACCGTCGATCCGGACACCGCCGTGATCACCCTCGGGGTGCAAGCCAACGCGGCCACCGGCGCCGAAGCGATGGATCAGGTCAATGCCTCGTCGGCCGCGTTGACCGAAGCGCTCGTCGCCGCCGGGATCGCCGAAGAGGACATCCAGACGTCCGGCCTCAACCTGTGGACGACGACCGACGACCGCGGCGAAGTCAACGGCTACCAGGCTTCGCTCAGCGTCAACGTCACGGTGCGCGACATCGCCGCGGTCGGGCCGACGATCGACGCCGCCCAGCAGGCGGCTGGCCCCGGATTCACGATCGGTGGGGTGACGTTCTCGTTCGCCGACCCGGAGTCGGTGCTCGAGCAGGCTCGTATCGACGCCGTCGACTCCGCCCGCACGAAGGCCGAGCAGTACGCCGCCGCCGCGGGGCTGACGCTCGGTGACGTGGTGAGCATCATCGAGGGCTCGGCAACGCCACCTCTCCTCTACCGCGCCGCGCCGGCGACGGCCGTCGCCGAGGATGTCGGTCCGTCGATCTCACCTGGGCAGCTCGACCTCACCGTGGACATCTCCGTCACCTACTCGACGACAACCTGACGCTGCGTCCCCGCGCAGTACAGTCGCCCGCGTGGGTGGAGGCTCGACGACGTCGCGGCCGCGCACCGACGTCGAGGTGCGGTCGCTGGTGCCCGATGATGTCGACGCGCTGACGGAGTTCTTCGCCAACGTGCCCGAGGGCGACCGGACGTTCTTCAAGGAGGACGTCGCCGACCCAGCGGTGATCGCCGGGTGGGTCGCCGTTGCCGATCGGCACCGGTTGATCGCCCTCGTCGACGGCGACGTCGCCGGGTACGCGGCGGTGCTCAAGGGGATCGGTGGGAGCAGCCACGTCGGCGAGCTGCGTCTCGTCATCGCCCCGGAGTACCGCCACCGTGGCATCGGCCGGTTGCTCGCCCAGCGGGCGGTCGTCGAGGCGCTCGAGCTCGGCGTCGTCAAGCTGGTCGTCGACATCCTCGCCGGCCAGGACCGGCTCTACGAGATGTTCATCAAGCTCGGCTTCGAGCAGGAGGGCCGCTTGCGCCGCCATGTACGCAGCGCCTCCGGGGAGACCCACGATCTACTCGTGCTGTCGCACTTCGTCGACGAGTTGGCCGCGTCGCTGGCCGCCGAGGCCAGTTCCGCCGAGCCGCCGCCCACCTGACCGCCGACTCTTCGCCACTTCCGTCGTGGCGCCGACGAGACGCCCAGGGAGGTTGAACGGCCAACCGCTCGACCACCAAGGAGGACGTGTGCCCGGAGTGCTCTTCTACAACCCGCTGGCGGTGGCCGCCCTGGCCGAGCACACCAAGGTTGCCGCTGATGAGCTGGCCACCCTGTCAACCACGGACAGCCTCTGTGACGACGCCGTGTCCGTCGCCCACACGATCGCCGGCGACCTCGAGCACACGCTCGGTTCGACGCTGCACGCCCTGTTGACGAACCAGTCGATGAGCCAATGGAACTCCATCTTCGGGCCGTCGATCGACGACTTCATCGCCCAATTGACCACCCACGCCACGGACTCCAGCGGCAGGTTCTTTCTCGACGAGGGAGAGTTCACCCTGGCGACGTCGATCAGTACCACCAGCCCCAGCGGGTCGTGGCACGACGCCGTGTACGGCGTGTCGTGCGTCGCCCTCCCCGGCGGAACCTATGCCGGCGGCGGATTCATCACCGACCACCTCGGCGCCAGCTACCCGATCGTCGTTCCGCGGATCGAAACCGATGAGGGCGACGTGTACACCGCCGACCTCTGCCCCACCGTCGGCGGCGAGCCGAGCGTCGCCACGCTCGGTGGAACCGACCCTGGGTGGGAGGTCGTCGGCGTGGCCACAGGCGTCGAGCGCTTCCAGGCCGTCCCGTCGACCGCCGATCAGCTCGCCGGGTTCTTTGCCGGGTCGACCGGTCTCGTCGTCCCGCGGCCCCCGAACAGCGCGCTGGTCTACATCGAACCGGGCCTCGACGGTGGTCCGCCGCATCTCACCGGTGCCCCGGTGATTGCCGCGACAGGCGTAGCGCCACCGGCGGCCGGTGCACCAGATCCCGCTGACAGCTCCCCGCCGGCAATCGCCGAGGGCGCCGCGGCGTTGATCATCACGACCGCCCAAGGCGCCGTGATGGCCGCGGCGATGGACAACCAGACCCACCGCGCCTATCAGGTGATCTTCGAGGAGAACGCCGACGGCCGGCGGCGGGCCCGCATCCAGACGTTCACACTCGCCGCCGACGGCGATGGCGATGGCGACGTCTCGATCATCCCCGAGCACGTCTATCTGGACAGCGACGGGACGTTGACGTCACAAACGATCAGCTACGGCAGTCCATACGGAACTGCCGGCGACTCGATCGTGGCGACGGACGATGTCGCCGGCTTCGCACTCTCCGGACGTGCCCCGATCGAGTACGCAGTTCCCGACGCAACGTTCCCCTGACGGCGCTGTGGGGCGGGTGGCGAGTGTCCGTCACGCGGCAGTGGGGAGTGGCTGCCGCGTGACGGAGTGGCAGGCATCGAGCAGGGCGGGGAGGAAGCCACCCGGATCGAGCGTGCACACCGCGTGGCCGCCGGCGACCCGATGCACGCTGGCATCGGCAAGGCGGCGCGAGAGGTCGAGTTGGCGGTGGACGGGAACGACGTCGTCGAGGTCGGTGACGACGATGGCGGTCGGCACATCGACCTCGTCGATCCACGGTCGAGAGTCGAAGCGGCCGAGCTCCCGGCCGGCTTCGACGACTTGCGCCCAGTCATGGCGGGCAACTTCGGCGAAGCCCCACCACGGCTTGCCGCGGAGCGCTCGCCAGCGCCCGACCGCGCCGACCGCCGCCTTGGTGAGCGGAGCGAGCGGCACATGTCCGACGATGGCCGCCGTGCCGTCGGCGACGCGGAACAGGATCGTCTCACGCGGCGTACCACCGAACGTGCAACTCGTCGCGCACAGCACGAGACCGGCCACGACGTCGCGGTGGCGGCGCCAGAGCAGCTGGGCGATCGGCCCGCCCATCGAGTAGCCGACCACGGTCACCGGTCCGACACCGAGTTCGTCGACGAGCGCGGCGACATCGTCGGCGCAGTCGGCGAGGCGGAACGGCTCGTTCGACCGCAGGCCGCGACCGTGGCCGCGGTGATCGAGGGCGACGACGTTGAACTGCCTCGCGAGGTCGCGGTAGCACGAGACCCAGTTGAGGTCGGCCGTCGCCGTCCAGCCGTGCAGCAGCACGACCGTCGGGGCGCCCGGGGGCCCGGCCAGCTGGCGGACGAAGGTCCGGCCGCGACCGGGAAGCTCGACTTCCCGGCCGGCGGGCAGGACCGGGGGTTCGATGCCGAGCTCTCCGCCGTGTGTGTCGACCATCGGACCCTCCTGTGTTGATACAGGAGCCGGCAACCGACCCCGTGATACGTCGCGTCCGTGGCGTTTCGGCCAGACTCTGGGCCGTGAAATTGATGCGAATCGGACCAGCCGGCCAGGAGCGGCCGGCGGCATTCACCGCCGACGGTGTCGTCGTGGACGTCGGGGACCTCGTCGGGGACTTCGACCAGCGCTTCTTCGCCGGTGGGGGCATCGATGAGCTGCGGTCCGTGCTCGCCGCCGAGTCCTCGTTGACGCCGGTCGATCTCGACGGCCAGCGCATCGGCGCACCGATCGGCAAGCCCTACCAGGTGCTCGGGATCGGCCTCAACTACGCCGACCACGCCGCGGAGACCGGCGCCCAACGGCCGACCGAACCGGTGGTGTTCAACAAGTCGCCGTCGTCCGTGGTCGGACCGAACGACGACGTGCTGCTGCCGCCCGGCAGCACGCACACCGATTGGGAGGTCGAGCTGGCCGTGGTGATCGGCACCCGTGCCCAGTACCTCGCCGACGAAGCGGCGGCGAGCTCCTGCATCGCCGGATTCGCGATCGCCAACGACGTCTCGGAACGGCACTTCCAGAAGGACCGCGGCGGGCAGTGGGTCAAGGGCAAGTCGTTCGCCACGTTCAACCCGCTCGGCCCGTGGCTCGTGACGCCGGACGAAGCCGGCGACGTCGGCAACCTGGCGATGCGCCTCGACGTCAACGGCGAGCGGATGCAGGATTCGACGACCGCCGAGATGATCTTCGGCGTCAACCACATCGTGTGGTACCTCAGCCAGTTCCTCGTCCTCGAACCGGGCGATCTGATCAACACGGGGACGCCTGCTGGGGTCGGGATGGGCCGCCAACCGCCGCGCTACCTCGCCGATGGCGAGGTCATCGAACTGTCGATCGACGGCCTCGGAACGCAACGCCAAGTCGTCCGTAGCGCGCGCCGGCTAGACGTCGGCGTGCGAATCGTCGTCCAGGGCACCGTTGACCGAGGGCGATACATACGTATACAGTGGCGTCTTCGCCCACTACGCAGTTGGAGACCCGCATGATCAGCCACCTCAAGGCTCCTGCGCCGGCGACGTCCGCCCTCGCCGATCGCACGGAGGTGGCGACCACCGTGCAAGCGATCATCGCCGACATCCGCCAGCGCGGTGACGCCGCCGTCCGGGAGTACTCCGAGCGCTTCGACCGCTGGTCACCCGCATCGTTCCGCCTCGACGCCGACGAGATCGGGCGCATCGTCGCCGACGTGCCGGGCGAGGTCCTCGACGACATCCGCACCGTGCAGGCCAACGTGCGGCGCTTCGCCGAGGCCCAACGGGCGAGCCTGACGGACATCGAGGTCGAGATGCAGCCGGGCGTGCTGCTCGGCCAGAAGCACGTGCCCATCGCCTCCGCTGGCGCCTACGTGCCCGGCGGTCGGTACCCGCTCACCGCCTCGGCGCACATGACCATCGTCACGGCGAAGGTGGCCGGAGTCCAGCGGGTCGCCGCGTGCACACCGCCGATCCGCGGCGAGGTGCCGGCGGCGACGATTGCCGCCATGCACCTGGCGGGCGCCGACGAGATCTACCTCCTCGGCGGCGTTCAGGCGGTCGTCGCCATGGCCCTCGGCACCGAAACGATCGCCCGCGTCAACCTCCTCGCCGGGCCGGGCAACGCCTATGTGGCCGAGGCCAAGCGGCAGCTGTTCGGTGAGGTGGGCATCGACCTGTTCGCCGGTCCGACGGAGATCCTCGTCATCGCTGATGACGACGCCGACCCGTTCGTCGTAGCCGTCGATCTGCTCAGCCAGGCTGAGCACGGTCCCGACTCGCCGGCGGTGTTGGTGACGACGAGCGAGCGTGTTGCCCGCGAGGCGATGGCCCACGTCGACGACATCCTCCCGGGCTTGCCGACCAATGACATGGCCGGACCGGCCTGGCGCGATCACGGTCAGGTGCTCGTCGTCGACGACCTCGACGAAGCCTTCGCCGTGGCCGACGGGTTCGCCTCCGAGCACGTCGAGGTGCTGACCAACGCCCCCCGTCGGGCCCTCGACGCGATGCGTGACTACGGCGCCCTGTTCCTCGGCGAGGGCACCTGCGTGTCGTACGGCGACAAGGTGATCGGCACCAACCACGTCCTGCCGACGCGTGGCGCAGCGCGGTACACCGGCGGGCTGTGGGTTGGCAAGTACCTCAAGACGGTCACCTACCAGGAGGTCACCGACCGCGATGCGAGTGCAGCCCTCGGCGAGCTCTGCGGGCGCGCCTCACGGGTCGAGCTGTTCGAGGGCCACGCCCGCTCGGGCGATGTGCGGGCGGCGAAGTTCGCCGGCCACGACCTGCCGTGGTCGCAGCACGACTTCGGCCCGGTCGCCGCGAGTGGCTGAACCGACAGCACCGCTCGCCGGGCGTACGGCGCTCGTCACCGGCGGTGGCAACGGCCTCGGCCGGTCGATCACCCTGGCATTGGCCGCGGCCGGCGCACGCGTCGTCGCCACCGGTCGATCCGAGTCGACCCTCGCCCAGACCGCCGCGTTGGCGTCCGCAGCCGGCGGCGAGGTCCGCACGGCAACGGTCGATGTGTCCGACTCGACCAGTGTCGGCGCGCTCGGCGCCGACCTCGCCGACGAGGCGATCTCGATCCTCGTCAACAACGCCGGCGTCGCCGGGCCCGTCGCTCCGCTCGTCGACGTGCAACCCGCCGACTGGGACGAGGTCTTCGCCGTCAACGTGCGCGGCGTGTACCTGATGTGTCGTGCGTTCCTCCCCCAGATGATCGAACGGGGCACCGGCGACGTCATCAACGTCGCCTCGGTCAGCGGCAAACGCCCGCTTGCCGGGCGCACTCCCTACTGCGCGTCGAAGATGGCCGTGCTCGGGCTGACGACGACGCTTGCCGCCGAAGTCGGCCCGCTCGGCATCACCGTCAACAGCCTGTCGCCGGGACCCGTGCGCGGGCCGCGCATGGACCGCAACTTCCGCCTCGAGGCGGAGCGCCTCGGTGTCACGGTCGAAGCGGCGACGGAGGCGTTCGTCTCGCGGGCGCTGCTGCACCGCCTCGTCGAGAGCGAGGAGGTCGGCCAGGCCGTCGTCGCCATGTTGCAGATGCCGCGGCCTGCACGCCGCCGACATCGACCTCTCGGCCGGAATGGTCGCCCGGTGACGTTTGCCGCGCGGTGGTCGGCGAGCGAACCGCTGCGCGGCATCATCGTGCGGCTTCCTGGCGACGACCTCGTGGTCGCCGCGGCGCGGGCCGGGCTCGACTTCGTCGCCGTCGATCTGGTCGACGGTCCCGCCGACGAGATCACCATCGCCCGGCTGGCCGCCGCGGCCAAGGCGGCCGGGCTCGGGGTGGTGGCCGTCGCCGACGTCGTCGCCCGAACGCCTCGCCAGCCTCGGCGCCGAGGTGGTGATCACTCCGGGCGCCGCTCCACTCCAGATCACCGTCGACGTCGACGGGGCTGCCCAGAGTGGGAAGCCGCAGGCGCTGGACGTCGCTGCGGTCCTGGCCAAGATCCTCGACGACTTCGCCAAGGCGGCCGCCGCGCCGCCGGCCCCGCTCGTCTTGCTGCCCGGCATGCTCGGCAGCGCCCGGGTGTTCGCCGACGTCGTCTCCGACCTCGCCGACACGATCAGTTGCCGGCCCCTGCGCATCGATCTCGACGAGTCCGTGACCGATGCGGCCGAGAGTGTGCTCGCCGCGGCTCCACCGCGCTTCGCCCTCGCCGGTCATTCGCTGGGCGGCATCGTCGCCCTCGAGGTGTATCGCCGCGCTCCCCACCGTGTCACCCGCCTCGCCCTGCTCAACAGCAGCGCCCGCCCACCATCCGACGCCGCAGCTCCAGGCCTGGGCCGAACTGCGGGCGCGCACCGAGGGCGGTGCGTTCGCCGAGGTGGTCGCCGACCAGGCGACGACCAACGTCGGAGACCCGGGGGCCGGGCGACCTGAGCTGGTGACCCGGTGGATCGAGATCGCCGGCGACGTGGGCGGGGAGGGACTGCTCCGTCAGCTGTCGGTGCAGGCATCGCGACCCGATGCCCGTACGCACGTCGGCGACATCGCCGTGCCGACACTCGTGCTCAGCGGCTCGGCGGACACCGTGTGTCCGCCGGAGATCCAGGCCGAGCTCGCCGCGGCGATCCCCGGGGCGGTGCACGTGACGATCGTCGGCGCCGGGCACATGTCACCGCTCGACCATCCCGCCGCCGTCGCCGACGCCCTGCGCGACTGGCTCGAATCGAGCTGACTCGGAGGCGCCTGGTGGTCCCGGCGCCCACTGTTCGGCGTATGCGCACTCACCGTTCAGCGACCCTAACGACCTGCGCAATAGCGAGGGTTGACCGAAGGAATACGCATGCACTACGATCCCTCGTCATGCAGTTCTCGGCGCGCTGTCTGGCGGAACAGTCCGGGGCCTTCCGGCGTGCTCAAGGCGCCACAGCTCCAAGGCCCCCCGGCGCAGCGTGATCCGGCGGTGATCGCCCGAGTGACGGAGATGCTCCAGGAGATCAGCGCCGGCGGACTCGACGCCGTGCTCCGCTTCGCCGCCGAACTCGATCACTGGACGGGGGGCGATGTCGAGCTCGACGGAGCGACGATCGCGGCCAGCGGCGATGCGCTCGATCCGGCGCTGCGCGCCGCCCTCGAGCTCGGCGCCGAACGAACGCAGAAGTTCGCCACCGAGTCGCGCAACCACCTCAGCGACTTCGAGACCGAACTCGCCCCGGGAGTTCGCGCCGGCCACCGCTACATCCCGGTGCAGCGCGTCGGCGCGTACCTGCCGGCCGGCCGCTTCCCGATCCTCGCCAGCGCGTTCATGACCGTGGGGGTCGCCAAGGCGGCCGGCGTGCCGACGGTGCTGGCGTGCACGCCACCACAGCCCGACGGGCGCCCCGACCCTGCGGTGCTGTACTCGGCCTACCTCTCCGGCGCCGACCGCGTCTTCGTCCTCGGCGGTGTCCAGGCGCTCGCCGCGATGGCTTTCGGGCTGCTCGGTGACGCTCCGGTCGACATGCTCGTCGGCGCCGGCAACGCCTACGTCACCGAGGCCAAGCGTCAGCTCTACGGCAGCGTGTCGATCGACCTGCTGGCCGGGCCGTCGAAGTCGCGGTGATCGCCGACGAGACCGCCGACCCCGAAATCGTGGCCGCCGATCTGCTCGGCCAGGCCGAGCACGGCCCCGACTCACCCGCCGCTCTGGTGACGACGTCGGAGTCGTTCGGGCGGAAGGTCATCGACGAGGTCGAACGGCAACTCGTCGGACTGGCCACGGCGGCGATCGCCGGACCGGCGTGGCGCGACCACGGGTCGGTCACGTGGGCCGCCGACAAGGAGACCGCCGCTGCGCTGATGGACGACCTGGCCCCCGAGCACCTCGAGATCAACACGGCCGACGACGACTTCTACATCGCCACGCTGCGCAACTACGGGTCGATCTTCGTCGGTCCGTGGAGCACTGTCGCCTACTCCGACAAGGGCATGGCGGGCACCAACCACGTGCTCCCGACGGCCGGTGGCGCCCGCCACTCCGCCGGGCTCTCGGTCGCCCGATTCCTCAAGCCGCTCACCTACCAGCGCGTCGAGCGGGCGGCGACGCCGCTGCTGGCCGAGGCGGTCGACGCCATCTCGGCCTACGAGGGGATGGAGGCGCACCGAGCAACGGCGACGCTGCGCCTCGAACGGTACGCGTCAACCTGACACCACATCGGCCGTCGTCCCGGCGGCGGCCCGGAGCTCTGGGGGAGCACGATGGAACATATCGATCTGCGGGGTCAGCGGCAATGACCGCCGATACTCGAGGCCAGAGGGATCTGCAAGAGCTTCGGTCACGTCGAGGTCCTCCGCGACGTCGACTTCGAGGCCGAGGCCGGTCAGGTGACGGCGCTGATCGGCGACAACGGTGCCGGCAAGAGCACGTTGATCAAGATCCTGTCCGGTGCGCTCAGCCTCGACCGTGGCACGATCAGTCTCGACGGGCAGCCGATCTCGCTGTCGTCGCCGACGCACGCCCGCGACGTCGGCATCGAGACCGTGTACCAGGACCTCGCCCTCGCCCCCGAGCTCGGTCCGGCGGAGAACACGTTCGCCGGACGAGAGCTCCTGCGAGCCCGGTCTGCTCGGCAGGCTCGGCGTCCTCGACAAGAAGGCGATGCGCCAGCAGGCGGGCGAGGCGTTCCGCTCGATGGGCACCGACGTCAAGGACCTCGACGCCGCTGTCGGTGCGCTCTCCGGCGGGCAGAAGCAGAGCGTGGCGATCTGCCGCTCCGTGATGTGGGCGAAGAAGGTCATCTTCATGGACGAGCCGACCGCCGCACTCGGCGTGCGCCAGACCGGCAAGGTGCTCGAACTGGTGCGCCGAGTCGCCGACGAGGGCGTCGCCGTCGTGCTGATCAGCCACAACATGCCCGAGGTGCTCGAGGTCGCCGACCGCATCCAGGTGCTGCGCCTCGGCAAGCGCGTCGCCATCTACGGCCATGATGCGACGGTCGAGCAGCTCGTCGGAGCGATGACCGGTGCCCTGGAGCTCGTCGCCGTCGCTGCTGGACAGCTCGCCGCCGAGGAGGAGCCGTCATGAGCCAGCTCGGAGTCGGGACGGTTCCCACCGTCAGCGATGCCGGCACCATCGTCAGTACGGGTGTCGACCCGGCAGCGGCGGCAACGCTCCCACCGCGCCGTCCGGCGTGGCAGCGGATGATCTCGACGTCGCCGTTCTACATGGGTTGCGTCCTGCTCGCCCTGATCATCGTCTTCTCGATCCTGCGCCCCGACTCGTTCCCCACCATCGCCAACGTCCGCAACATCACCCTCGACGTGGCGATGCTGCAGATCATGGCCGTCGGTATGACGTTCGTGATGGTCGGCGGCGGGTTCGACATCTCCATCGGCTCGGTGCTCGTGTTCTCCGGGGTGGCCGCCTCCAAGTTCATGGACGGCCGGCCGGACACCTGGTGGACGGTCGCCGGCGGGCTCGTCGTGTGCCTCGTCGCCGGGCTGGCGTGGGGGCTGCTCAACGGCTTCTGCATCGCCAAGCTCAGGGTCCCGCCGCTGATCACCACGCTCGGCACGCTCGGCGCGGCGCTCGGTGCGGCGCAGCTGTGGACGAACGGCGAGGACGTGCGCACCATCCCCACGACGATGTTCACCATCACCCGCTACCGCCCGTTCGGGCTCAGCTGGCTGGTGTGGCTCGCCATCGGCGTGACGATCGTCTTCGGCCTGATCCTCGCCCTCACCCGCTTCGGGCGGCACACCTATCTCATCGGCTCGAACATCGAGTCGGCGCGGCGCGCCGGCATCAACGTCAACCGGCACGTGATCAAGCTGTACGCCCTCAACGGGGCGCTCGCCGGGCTCGCCGGAATGGTCTCGTTGACCCGCTTCTCGACGACCACCATCTCCGGCCACTCGCAGGATGCCCTGCAGGTGATCACCGGTGTGGTGCTCGGCGGCACGAGCATCTTCGGCGGTCTCGGGACGGTGCTCGGCACGTCGATCGGGATCCTCATCCCGGCCACCTTGACCAACGGTTTCGTCGTCATGAACTTCCAGCCGTTCGCCCAGCAGATCGTCATCGGCGCCGTGCTCGTGGCCGCGGTCTACCTCGACCAGCTCAAGCGTGGTCGCCGCGACCGGGCGTGATCGCCCGCCGAGCCGCACCCATCCACCACCCACCAGTCAACGTCAGTACAGGAGGAACCACCATGTCCGTTCGATCCCGAGGTCCGCTGCTTGCGCTGGGCCTTGTCTCCACTGGTGCCCTGGGCATCGCCAGCACTGCCGTGGGCCGGCACCACGGTCCCATCCGACGACACCACGGCGGCGACCACCGGCGACACGGCTGCCCCGACCGATGGCACCACGGGCGGTACCGCGAACCCTCTCGAGACACCCTTCGACATCGGCGAGGTGCCCGAGGACATGTCGATCGTCTACGTGCCGGGCCTCACGGGCAACCCGTTCTACAACACCGTGGCGTGCGGAGCCGAGAACCGGGCCGAGGAGCTGGGCATCGACTTCACGTACCAGGGCGCCCCGACCTTCGACGTCGCCCTGCAGTCGGGGATCGTCAGCGCACTGATCGGCGAGGACCCCGACGCCATCCTCATCTCCCTCACCGATCCGGACGCGATGATCCCGCCGCTCCTCGAGGCCAAGGACGCCGGGATCAACCTCATCGGCATCGACGGCGATCTCTCCGACCCGGAGATCCTGGCCACGAACATCCAGTCCGACAACCTCGTCGGCGGTGCGCTGGCCGCCCGCTCACTCGTCGAGGCGGTCGGCGAGGACGTCGGCGGCGACGTCCTCGGGCTGAGCAACAACGCCGGCTCACCGATCGGCGAGCAGCGTGAGCAAGGGTTCACCGACGAGCTGGCGAAGTACCCGGCGTTCAACTACCTCGGCACGCAGTACACCAACAACGAGCAGGCCCAGGCGGCGACGATCGTGTCGACGACGGCGTCGTCGAACGACAACCTCGTCGGCGTGTACACGATGGCCACGAACAACACCGAGGGCGCCGTCACCGGCCTGCGCGAGGCGGGCATGACACCCGACGACGTGCGCATCGTCGGCTACGACGTGTCCGAGCCGATCCTCCAGGCGCTCGACGACGGCGCCATCACCGGCCTCGTCGTGCAGTACCCGTACGGTGCGGGCGTCCGCGGCGTCGACACGGCCGTCGCCCTGGAGAACGGCCTGGAGGTCCCGCGCGACCAGCCGACGGACTTCGTGTTCGCCACCCCGGAGAACTGGGAGACTCCGGAGGTGCAGCAGTTCATCTACAAGTTGGAGTGCGGTTGATGCCTGACGCCGGTGAGCTCGAGGTCCGTGCGGCAGGGACCTCGGCCGAGGCGTTGACGCAGGGGGTGGCACCGAACGGTGCCGCCCCCTACGTCCCGGGCAAGGCGGCGCGCGTCGCCGGCGGGGCGGTCGAACGAGTGATGCCTCCCGACTTCTCGATCGCCTTCGAGGTCGGCAACGGGGCGTGGAAGCCGGGGGTCGAGCGCGGGCCCCGGCGCCAGTCGATGCGCGGCTTCGAGGACACCTACGTCGACATCGTCGACTACATCGTCCGCATCACCCACCGCATCTGGGAAGACCAGGACATCGGCTACATCTACGACACGTACGCGCCGAGTTGCCGGGTCTACGACGACGGCGGCCCGCGCCACGGCGTCGAGCAGATGGTGTCGGGCACGATCCAGCGGATCAGCGCCTTCCCCGACATGCGCCACTACGCCGACGAGGTGATCTGGGCGGGCGACGACCAGCAAGGCTTCGTCACGTCGCACCGCGCCCTGAACATCGGCCACCACACGGGCCACTGGCGCTGGGGCCCGCCGACGGGGCGCAAGGTCAACTCCTGGGTCATCGCCAACTGCGTCATCGGCGACAACGAGATCTTCGAGGAGTGGGTGCTCTACAACCTCGCCGCCCAGCTCGCCCAGCTCGGCATCGACGTCGCCGCGGCGGCGCGGGCTCACGGCAACTCTGGCGCCCTGCGCCCGCTCACCGAACGCGAGCTCGGCGAGGTCGAGCGGCTCAAGGGAGGGCAGAAGCCCGAGCGCTACCCCGCCCGGCGGGGCACCGGCTTCGACGTCGATCACTTCGTCCGCGCGTTGCTGCACGACACGTACAACCGCCGCGACCTCAGCGCTGTCGACCGGGCCTACGCCCAGAACGTGCGCTGGTACGGCACGACGAACCGCAGCGGCTACGGGCGCAGCGACGTCAAGGCGATGGCCCGCAGCCTGCTGTCGACGTTCCCCGACCTCGGCGTGCACGTCGACGAGGTCTACTGGATGGGTAACGAGCGACGACGGCTACCGCGTCTCGGTGCGCTGGACGGCACTCGGCACCCACCGCGGGTGGTCGCTGTACGGCGAACCCACCGGGCGCCGCGTACACCTGTGGGCGTTGCAGCAGCTGTACATCCAGGGCGGCCGCGTCGTCGAGGACTGGATGCTGTTCAACGAGTTCGACGTGCTCGCCCAGATCCTCAAGGACGAGCCCGAGCCGTTGATCTCGTGACCGGAGTCCACTCGCCCACGCCCACAGGTGAGATGACGCCGTGACGATCGTGACGTGCCGGCAGATTGCTCCACGGGTCGGGGAGCCGAGCCACAACGTCGAGCTCACCGTGTCCGCCGTCCGGGCGGGGGTCGATGCGGGCGCGACGGTCATCGTGCTGCCCGAGCTGGCCACGGCCGGTTACGTCTTCGCCAACGATGCGGAGGTCGCCGACGCCGCGAGGTCGCCCGACGATGCGCTGTTCGCCGCCTGGGCCGATGCCGTACGTCCGGCCGGGGCGGTGGTCGTCGGCGGGTTCGCCGAGCGGTCCGCCGACGGAGCGGTGTTCAACAGCGCAGCCGTCGTCGACGGCGGCGGCGTGCTGGCCGTGTACCGCAAGACGCACCTCTGGGATCACGAGCACGAGTGGTTCGTCGCCGGGGACGAGCCGCCGCCCGTCGTCGAGACGACGGTCGGCAACATCGGGGTGGCGATCTGCTACGACCTCGAGTTTCCCGAGGTCACCCGCCTCCTCGCCCTCGCCGGTGCCGAGCTGATCGCGGTGCCGACGAACTGGCCGCTCGTGGATCGCCCCGCCGGCGAACGACCGCCCGAGGTCGTCATCGCCATGGCGGCGGCCCGGGTCAACCGCGTCGCGATCGCCTGCTGTGACCGTGCCGGCATCGAGCGGGGACAGCGCTGGACCGAGGGCTCGACGATCGTCGCCGCCGATGGCTGGCCGGTCGCCGCGGCCGGTCCCGGCGAGGGTGTCGCCAGCGCCGATGTCGACCTCGCCAGGTCGCGGAACAAGCACCTCGCCGAGCACAACGACGCCTTCGGTGACCGCCGTCCCGAGCTCTACCGCGTCGCCGGGGCGCTCCACGATCCCTGAGCCGGAGCGCGGTCGCCGGCGCGCCCTCGACGCTCGCCCCATCGCCGTCGACGTCGAGCCGATGGCGAGCCGGCGGCGACTACGCTGGTGCCGGCCAACAGCTCGGCGACGCGATTTGGACGCATCAGGCTGGGGTCATGCTGTGTCGGATCAGCGACCATCGGTGCGAGATAGCCGTTGGCGTCGATGCCGACGTCCGCTGTCTGCGCCTCGGCGACGACGTCGCCCGCCCACTCCAGGCGGGTCCGACCGTCTCCACCGTTGATCACGATGATCTCGGCGTCCGGCTCGTCGGACACGTTGACGATCGAGCGCCATGCTCCCGGCGGCACCGACAGCGTGTCGTGGACGTCGAGGCGGACCTGGCGCGGCTCGTGCTCGTTGAGGGTGACCTCCCACTGCCCGGTACGCACGATGAGCACCTGCGACTCGCCGTGGCGATGGCGCAGCAGCCCCTCGCCGGCTGCGGCGCGCACCACCGCGACGGCGAACCCGTGGGGGTCGTGCAGCCGCGGTTCGTGGCCGCGACGCTCGGTCATGCCGTAGCCGATCACCAGCGCCACGCGCGCCCGCCCCCCTGGCGCAGCGGTGCAGAGCAGGGCGTCGTCGACGAACTGGCGGTCGGCGTCGGTGGTGACGCGGTCGCGCATCTCCTCCGGCGAGTACGAACGCAGATCGTCGAGGTGCTCGTCGGCCAGCGGTGTAACCAGCTCAACGTCGTCGGTGAGCACGTCGCCGGCGACCTCGTCGATCAACGTGTTGGCGACCGTCAGGTGCAGCCCGTGCCCTTCGGCTTGGCGCAACACCTCCGGATGCCAGATCAGCCCGCCGGTCTCGTCACGTCCGAG
This sequence comes from Ilumatobacteraceae bacterium, assembly GCA_963786985.1. GTDB lineage: Bacteria > Actinomycetota > Acidimicrobiia > Acidimicrobiales > Ilumatobacteraceae > Desertimonas. The sequence continues at coordinate 272,480 of CAWBBL010000020.1, forward strand.
GACGGTGAAGATGAAGTTTTCCGTCGCCGTTGACATTGCTGAAGCCACGGAAGATCCACGTCGGGATCGACAGGATGTCTCCGGCACCACCGACGTACTCGCCCTCGACCTCGCGGCGCCCCCACCGGAACGTGTACGTTCCAGCGACGACGATGAATACCTCCGCGGTGAAGTGCAAGTGCAACGAGTTGTTGACACCAGGAGGCATCGACGCTCCGCCGAGCTGGAACCCGTGTGGTTCGTCGAGGTTGATGAATTGGTCCGTCTCGGAAACGCCGGAACCGATGATGGCGTAGTTGAGCTTCTTCTCCGAGCCCGGGGTGCGGCAGTCGATGAAGGCGTTCTCGGCGGGAACCAGATCGGCGCGACGGATCGTCCGGCGCTCGAGCTCGGCAGCGGTGACGGTGGGTTGGGTGGCGGGGGTCATGGTGTAGCCGGCGTTCGGTCGTGTCGGCGACATCGTCGCGATCGCACCTATCATGACATACGTATGTATCCCCCGCAAGTTCGCATCTCTACAGGTGTCTAGATCACCGGGAGAGCTTCCGTCATGCGTATACCCTGTTGAGCCGTGAGCGCCGCCAGCGTCACCAGTCACGACGTCGCCAGGCTGGCCGGCGTCTCCCAGGCGACGGTGTCGCGAGCTTTGCGCGACGACGCCCGCGTCACCGAGGACACGAGGCGCCGCGTTCGCGAAGCAGCGCAGGCGCTCGGTTACGTGCGCAGCGAGCTCGGTCGTGGCTTGTCGACGCGGGCGACACGGCGCATCGCGCTCGGTGGTCGAACTCGAGAATGCGCTGTACCAGCTGCTGCTGGGACCGATCCACGACGAGCTGCTCGATCATGGCTACCGCATGGTGTTGCTCGCTGAGCGAGGCGACGGCGCCCTCGCCGAGCGGTTGCTCGACCGCTCGGTCGATGGCGCACTGTTGATGACCACGCGGCTGACGTCGCCACTTCCGTCGCAGTTGTCGGCGCGCGAGCTCCCGTTCGTGTTCCTCAATCGGATTGGCGGGCTCGTCGACGCTCCGAGTGTGACGGCCGACAACGTCGGAGGCAGTCGTGCCGCAGCCGAATTGCTCATCGGGCTCGGGCACACGAAGATCGGCGCCATCGTCGGGCCTGAGGACACGAGCACTGCCCGCGATCGTGAGGCCGGATTTCGCGCGGCCCTCGCCGACGCTGGCTTGGCGCTGCCGACGAGGCGGGTGTTCCGTCGCGAGTTCGACCACGAGAGTGGGCGCGACGGCCTCGACGCCCTGCTGGCGACCGACGACCCCCCAACGGCCGTCTTCTGCGCCAACGACTTCATCGCCGTTGGCGTGCTCAATCGCGCCATCGAACGCAGCGTGGCTGTTCCCGACGAACTCGCAGTGGTGGGGTTCGATGACCTCAACATGGCCTCATGGCCGGCATTCGGATTGACCACGGTGCACAACCCCTTGCATGAGATGGCGAGGCGCGCCGCGGCAGTACTGGTCGCGCGCATCGCCGACTCCGGCGCAGGCGGCCACGAGGTCTATCCCACCAAGCTGGTGTTGCGCCGTACCCACGCCCGTTCGTGAGCGAACGTGACCTCTGTTGCTAGAAGCGGCCGGGCAGATGCGCTACAACGGAGGCATGGCTACAGACGTCGAGTCGGGGTCCGTCGCCGAACGCATCGCCCCGCTGCTGCGGGCGTTGCTCGGGAGCACACCCCCGGTACGTATCGAATTCTGGGACGGCAGTGTTGTCGACAGTGAGGGTCCGCCGGGGCGCGGCGGGTCACCAGGGACGCTGCGGGTCAACTCGCCCGACGCCATCCGCCGATTGCTGTGGATGCCCAACCAGCTCGGCATCGGTCGGGCGTACGTCGCCGGCGACCTCGACGCCGAGGGCGATTTCATCGCCATGGTCGAGGCGCTCCGCGACGCCACGGCCGAGGATCTGCGCTTCCGGAGCAGAGCAGTGATCGAAGCGATCGCCGCGGCGCAGCGCGCCGGAGTGCTCGGGCGGCCGCTGCCGCCGCCACCGCAGGAGGCGCGGCTGAAGGGTCGCCGCCACTCGCTACGCCGCGACTCGCGGGCGATCAGCCACCACTACGACGTCGGCAACGACTTCTACCGGCTCGTCCTCGGCGATTCGATGACGTACTCCTGCGCCCGCTTCGTCGACGACGGCATGTCGCTCGACGACGCCCAAGCGGCCAAGCACGACCTCGTCGCCCGCAAGCTGGGCCTCGACCAACGCGAGGGCATGCGGCTGCTCGATGTCGGTTGCGGATGGGGATCGATGGCCATCCACGCGGCGTCGCGCTATGGAGTGGAGGCAGTCGGCATCACGATCAGCCGGGAGCAGGCCGAACTGGCCAGGAAGCGGGTCGGCGAGGCCGGCGTCGGCGACAAAGTGGAGATCAGGCTGCAGGACTACCGCGAGCTCGGCGACGAGCGCTTCGACGCGGTCAGCTCGATCGGGATGGCCGAGCACGTCGGAGCCAAACGGATCGACGAGTACTTCGGCATCCTGCGCGCTGCGCTCGTGCCGACCGGCCGGCTGCTCAACCACGCGATCTCCTCGGTTGGTGGCTCGAAGCTCGCCCGGCACTCGTTCGTCGGGCGCTACGTGTTCCCCGACGGCGAGCTGCTCGACGTCGGCACCACCGTGCTGGCGATGGAGCGGGCCGGCTTCGAGATCCGCGACGTGGAGTCACTCCGCGAGCACTACGCCAAGACGCTGCGCGCCTGGGTGGCCAACCTGGAGGCCAACTGGGACGCCGCCATCGCCGCCTCGGACATCGCCCACGCCCGGATCTGGCGCCTGTACATGGCCGGCTCGGCAGTCGGGTTCACCGACGGCGGGATCAACATCCACCAGGTGCTCGGCGTCGTGCCGACGGCAGCCGGGGAGAGTGCGATGCCGCCGACCCGGGCCAGCTGGATCTAGGCCTGGGTCCGTGACGGAGGGGAAGTCCCGACCACGCGGGCCGAAGTGAGCGCGAGTTGTCGGGACTTCGTCGCGTTCGAGCCCGATGCGCGCCGTGGGGCGCCGCTGGCGCACCGCCACTTTCGAGCGGCGTTCAGCCGTCCCACTCGACGAGCAGCTCGTCGGGGCCGCGGAACGTGATGTTCGGGAAGAACGTCAGGCGCTGACCGTCGACGAGGCGTAGCGACGGGACGCGATCGGCGAGCACTTCGAGAACGATCCGGGCCTCGATGCGCGCCAACCCGGCACCGAGGCAGAAGTGGATGCCCTTGCCGAAGCTGATGTGCCGGTTCGCCCGCTGGCGGTTGATGTCGAAGACGTCGGGGTCGGTGAACACATCCGGCTGGTGATTGGCTGCCGCGAAGTTGAGGAAGATCCGTGTTCCGGCGGGAACCTCGGTGTCCCCGATCCATGTGTCTCGGGTGGCGATCCGCCGCCAGGCCACCTGGCTCGACTCGAACCGCAGCGTCTCCTCGACGGCATTGGCGGCGAGCGTCGGATCGGCGATGAGGGCGTCCCACTGATCGCGGCGTGGCAGCAGGCAGCGCAGCGTGTTGCACAGCAGGGCGGTCACCGGGTCGTGACCGGCGAAGCTGATCCCGTAGACCACCGATTCGACTTCGTGGTAGCTGATTCCCGTGCCGTTGTCCGGGTCGGGGTCGGCGTCGTGGGCGTCGAGCAACTCGGAGCAGAAGTCGTCGGCCCGTTCGTCTCGCCGCGCCGCGACGAACTCCCGGCAGTAGTGCCAGTAATCGACCATGCCGCGGGCGATGGCGACCTGCTGCTCGGCGCTCGGCTGCCCCCACGAGAACGCCTTGCGGTTCACGCACCACGACTTGATCATCACGTCGTCTTCGGGTGGGAACCCGATCAGCCGGAAGACGATCTCCGCCGGTAGTGGGAAGGCCAGCGCGGCAACGTAGTCAGCGGGTGACTCGGAAGCGCGCATCGACTCGATCATCGCGGTGGCCCGTGCTCGGACGTGCTCTTCGAGGGCCTTGAGTCGACGGTGGCTGAAGCCTTGCCTGGTGTAGACGCGGATCCGCCCGTGGTCGGGCTCGGGACGGTTCGACATCACGGCGATCGGGTCGAAGGTCTCGGCGGCGAGGATCGCCGCGGCCTCCGGCGCCAGCGGGAACAGCGGGTCCTGCACGTTGGTCGAGGCGAACACGTCGGGGTTCGTGAAGACCGCCTCGATGTCCTCCATCCGGGTCAGCACGAGGTGGCCGAGCTGTTCGGCGAAGAACACCGGATGCTCGTCGCGCAGCCGCGCGGCGATCGGGTAAGGATCGTCGAGATAGTCCTCGTTCAGCGGCGACCACTGCGCCTCGACGGGGCAACCTCGCGGCGCGGCGATCGGTCCATCGGGAGCCTGGTGGTAGGTGTTCGCCTTCACGGCGCCCCACGGCCCGGCGTCGGGAACGTGACGACCGTGCGCGTTCCGTCGGCGGCGCGCAGCGCGGCGAACGCTTCGTTGACATCGTCCAGGCCGACCCGGTCGGTGATCAGCTGATCGAGCAGCAGGCTGCCGTCGAGATAGCGCTCGACGAGTCGCGGGATGTGTCTGGCCGGGTCGACATCGCCCATGCGGATGCCGACGATTCGCTTGGCGGCGTGGAGGTGGGCCACGGCGACCGGCACGGTCGCCCCTTCTGGATAGATCCCGACAGCGTAGGCGGCTCCTCCTGGGGCGGTCAGCTCGAGCGCCAGCGTTGTCGTGTCGATCAGGCCGACGGCGTCGAAGACGTGATCGGCGCCGCCCCCCGTCATGTCGAGCACGATCTCGCCGACCCGGGCGCCAACCGCGCCGTCGAGCGCCTCGGTGGCGCCGAACTCCTCGACGGCGCGCCTTCGGCGCTGCGCATCGAGGTCGACGGCGATCACCTGGGCCGCTCCGGCGGCGTGGGCGGCCTGCACGATGTTCAGCCCCACGCCGCCGCACCCGATGACGACCACCGCCTCACCGGCCTGCACCCGAGCGACACCCTCCACGGAGCCGAACCCGGTGACCACCGCGCAGCCGAGCAGTGCCGCCACTTCGAGGGGGATCGTTTCGGGCACGACGACGACGGAGCTGCGGTGGACCACCATCTCCTCGGCCAACGCCCCGACATTGGTGAACTGATGGAGCGTTCTGCCGCCGCACATCAGGCGGCTCGGTGCGTCGTCCGGCCGCATCGCCGCCGCCCGGTTGGCGCACAGGGCGAAGTGGCCGCGCCGGCACCACCGGCAGGCCCCGCAATGGACCACGAGACAGACGACGACGTGGTCTCCGACGGCGATGCCGTCGACGTTGCGACCGACGTCGGCGACGACACCTGACGCTTCGTGGCCGAGCACGATCGGCGTCGGTCGGGTGAGTGACCCGTCGATGACATGGAGGTCGGTGTGGCACAGCCCGACTGCCCGGGTGGTCACCCGCACTTCGTCGTCACCGAGCTCCGTCGTCGCCACCTCCTCGATCTTCAACGCCTCGCCGGGCGCCCACAGCACGGCGGCGCGCATCGCTACCTGGTGGCTCGCTCCACGACGCGGACGACGCCGGTCGTGCCGTCGACCTCGATCAGATCACCCGTGGCGATGACGTTCGTCGCCACCGCCGTACCGACGACCGCCGGCACGCGGTATTCACGAGCGACGATCGCCGCGTGGGTGAGCATCCCCCCGCTGTCGCACACGCACGCCGCGATCTTGGCGAACGCCGGGGTCCAGTTCGGCGACGTCGCCTCGCAGACGAGGATCTCGCCAGGCTCGATGCGGTGCAATTCGTCGGCACCGTGGAGCACCCGAGCGCGTCCACGCACGACGCCGCCGGACGCCCCGACGCCGGAGAGCTCCTCGTTCGTGGTACCGCCGCGGATCGTCTCGAAGAAGTCGTGGCCCATCCCGAAGATCCCGCGCAGCACGGGGTCGTCGATGTCGTCAGGAATCGTGCCGAGCACCTTGGGCAGATCGGGCCGCCGGGCGACCCACTCGTCGTAGAAGTCCCGGCGTTCCGAGATCACCCCGGCGAACGACGACCACGTCCGTTCGCCGCGGGTCACCGACGTGAACTCCGGGCGGAACAGGAACAACCCGTCGGTCGGGTCGCTGCTCCCTCCGGCAGCGGCCAGGGCCAGCGCCGCCCGGCGCAACGGGAGGTGGGCGCGCAGGTCGATGTAGTAGTTGTGCTCCTCGTTCCACCACGCGAAGTTGGCGGCGGTGCAGCCGGCGAGGGCCTCGTCGAACTGTTTCCGTTCGTCGCCCGCCAGCTTGCGGCGGGCGCTCTCGATGGCCTCGTTGCGCTCGGCGACCGACTGCTCGCGAGCGACGGCGAAGTCGTGGTCGTCGGGCTTCTGCAGGAAGGTCTTGATCGTCCCGAGCGGGGACGTGCTGTCCTCCCGCCACGACGGCAAGACGACGTCGGCGATCCCTTCGGTGCGGTTGCCGTGGGTCGCCAGGAAGTCGTCGAAGGACTGCAGCCAACCCGTGCTGTGCTGATCGGTGCTGGCCGTGATGGCGGTGAGCAGGTCCTCGGCCGGCGTCTCCTCGAACAGCTCGCCGAGACCGGCCCGCCGGGCAGCCGCAGTCAGCTCCCAGAGCTGTCGATCGACCTCCATGATCTTGGAGTCCTCGCCCTGGAGGAACCGGGAGATCTCGCTGGGGTCGAGGCCGAGCTGCTGGCACAGCCCGTAGAACCCGACGTACGCGGCGAGCAGCGGGTACATCATCTCGAAGTGGATCTCCCACGCCCGCTTGAAGAAGGCCTGGGCGTCGGCGAAGTAGGCGCCGATCTCGGCCGGCGATTCGAGGGCGTGCTCGTCGTCCTCGAAGTGGGCCAGACCCCGTTCCAGTTCGACGACCCGGTCGGCCCAGATCTTCGGGAACTGCTCGAGGAAGCCGGGAAGGTTGCGGGAGATCCGCGCGGCACGCGATTGCAGCTCCCACGGCGACGTGACGTCGACCTGTCCGCTGTAGATGTGCGGACCCGCCATCCGGGCGGCCAGTCCGCGGCTCGGTGGCAGCGGGAGCATCTCGGCGGCCAGTTGGGTCCCCCAGCAGATGCCGTCCTCCGGGAAGATGTAGCCGAGCGGGACCATGCCGCGCGGGTAGTGGAAATCGAGCAGCCAGAAGCGCTGCTCGTCGCCCGGCTGGAACGTCGACAGCCCTTCGGCGATCCATGGGGCGCCAGCCTCCGACGACGGGAAGCCGGGATACCACTCGTCGCTCACGAACTCGTCGATCGGGATGAAGTCGGGCATGAGGTGCTCCTTGGCACAACAGTGCGGTCGCCGTGACCGCGTGATCGTACGCGCGTCAGCGCGGGCGCCGAGCGGCGACAGCCTGGCGCAGCAGCGCCTGGACCCGCTCGTCGTCGAGCTCGTCGGCGCGGCGGATCTTCAGGTGGCGGTGCACCTTGCCGGTGCCGTCGAGCAGGCCGGCCGGATCGTCGAGGCTCGCGCCGCCGGCGATTCCCACGTTCACGTACGTCGATTGGGGACTGACCGTGAACACGAGGCCCTTGTAGCCGGCCGCATAGCCGATGCCGATCTCCCCGCCCTCCGCTGACTCGATGCCGTCGGGCAGCACCGCACGGAGCGCGCCGAGGGCGGCTCGGGCGAGCTGTTGAACTCGGTCGTCGAAACGGGCGAGGAACGACGCGACCGCGGTGTCGTCGAGTTGCGACCCCGGGGCATGGGTGTCCACGACCGGAACCTACTCGTCGTGCCTCAACTGACGTCGACGTAGACGGTGCCGTCCTCGACCTTCGTCGGATAGGTCCGTAGGTCGACGATCACCGGCGCACCCTTGGCCCCGCCGGTGCGGTAGTCGAAGCGCCCGTTGTGCTTGGGGCACTCGATGGTCGAGCCGGTCACCAGGCCGTCGCAGAGCAACTCGTCCTCGTGGGTGCAGTGGCCGGCCGTGGCGAAGTACAGGTCGTCAGGGGAGCGGTAGACGGCGTACGCCGCGCCCTCGTGCTCGAAGCCGACGACGTCCTCGGGGTCCACCTCGTCGGCGGCGCAGGCGGCGATCCAGTTGGGCATCGGACGTTCAGGCCTCGGTGATGTCAGGCACTGGCCGACGGACGAAGTAGGTCGGGTCACGGCGCTGGCGGGCGAGGGCCGGGATGATCTCGCGGAAGGCCGCGATCGTGCTGGGGTAAGCCGGGGGACACACGTCCTTGATCTCGTCGTGCAGGTCAGCCAGTGAGTGGAATGGCACGAGCGGGAACATGTGGTGTTCGACGTGGTAGTTCATGTTCCAGTACAGGAACCGGAAGACCGGGTTCATGTAGATCGTGCGGGCGTCGAGTCGATGGTCGAGGACATCCTCGGCGAGACCGGCGTGCTGGGTGAGTCCGAACACCAGATGGAGCCAGGCGCCGTACAGGCGCGGGCCACCGACGAGCAACAGCGGCAGGATGCTCCACGTCACCGCCGCAAGGATGATCACGACGGCGTAGATCACGATCCACACTCGCGCTTCGCGGTGGACCCGCCGCCTCTCCGGCGCCGGGACGTACGTCTGCTCTTCGTCAGTGAGTCGGCCGGACGCGTGGACGACCATCTGCCACATCGCCCGGGGGACGTCGACGAGACCGAAGAAGTTGAGGGCGATCCGCCCGATGGCCGGCGGGCGCATGGCGAGGATCTCCGGGTCGCGTCCGACGATCAGCGTGTCGGTGTGGTGACGGGTGTGGCTCCACCGCCACACCGTCGGGCTGCGCATGATCATGAAGCAGGCGATCTGGTACACCACGTCGTTCATCCACGGGGTCTTGAACGCCGTCCGGTGGCCGGCTTCGTGCCACCGCGAGTCGGAGACCGACCCGTACAGCACGCCATACACGGCGAGCAGTGGGATCCACACGAGGTTTCCGGCGACGAACGCCCACGCCCCGACCCCGCCGAACACGGCGAGGAGGGCGAACCACAGCAGGGTGTCGCGGATCGCCGGTCCGTTGGAGCGCTGCATCAGCTGCTTCATCCTGGCGCGGGGGACCGGTGCCTTGTACCACACCGCGCCGACCAGTCCCTCGCCGTCGGCGACGGCTCCTTCCGGACCCAGGAGGCCGTAGTCGCGGTGCAGCGTCGCAGTCATCGGATCGTCTCCATCGTGGTGACCGAGCGTAGATCGACCGCCGCCGACGATCATGACCCGTCGCCCAACGGGTCCGGGTCAGGCAACGGTGATCTGGCGGGCTTCGTTGAACGACTGGATGCACGCCTGGGCGAGGTGCAGGGCGCGGCGTCCGGCACGGGCGTGGATCGGTGGCTCGGCGGAGCTGCGCAGGGCGGCGAGCAGCTCGTCGAGGTGCAGCTCGAACATGTGGTCGAAGTCGCGGTCACGATCGTTGAAGTACCCGGCCTCCCACACCTCGCGCAGCTCACTGCCCGGTGTCGAACGGGTGAAGCGCTTGACGGTGTCGACGATCTGCACCCGACCGGATGATCCGTTGACCTCGATGTAGTGCGTCTCGGGGTAGGCGTACGACGAGTCGTAGGAACCGATCAGCGAACCGACGGCACCGGACGAGAACGTCAACGCCACGGCCATCGTGGTGTATCCGCGACCCGCTGGGTCGGCGCAGTGGGCGCTGACCGCGGTGATCGGGCCGCAGAGGTGCTCGAGCATGTCGAAGCCATGGCACTGCGTCTCGATCAAATTGGCGTGGGGGTGCGTGCTGGTCCCGACTTCGCCACCGAACCGCCACGTCGCGAACGAGACGGTGCCCAGCGCTCCTGACGCGATCGCCTCGCGAGCCAGCTGCACCGGGCGGGCATAGCGGTGGTTGAAGTTGATGGCGAAGAACAGCTGCCGATCCTCGGCTTCCTGGAGCAGCTGGTCGGCTTCTTGGAGATCGAACACGAGGGGCTTTTCGACGAGCAGCGGGAACCCCGCTCGGATGACCCGCAACGTCGTGGCGAAGTGACCCTCGTTGGGCAGGCACAGCGAGACGAGATCGGGATGTTCCGTTTCGAGCATGTCGTCGAGGTCGACGTACGGCGTGGTGGCGAATTCGTCGGCGCGCCGCGTCGTCTTGTCGCTCGACCGCCCGACGATCGCGCACAGCTCGACGTCGGGCCGTTGCGAGAAGACCCGGGCGTGCTCGCGACCCCACCATTCACCGGTGCCGACGACGGCCACGCGCAGGCGCTCTGTGCTCACGATTGCTCCTTTCGGCCGATGATCGTCTGTGCCGTCACGACCACGATGAGGAAGACGCCGCTGACGACCTGCTGGTGGAACGATCGCAGGGTGCCGACCTGGTTGATCAGGTTCTGGATGACGCCGAGCAGCAACACCCCGATCATCGTCCCGGTCAGGCCTCCCGCTCCACCACTGAGCAACGTTCCGCCGATCACCACTGCGGCGATCGCTTCGAGCTCGAGGCCACTGCCGATCGTCGACAACCCAGACGACGACCTGGCGGCCACGAGCATCCCGGCCAGCCCGCTGAGCAGACCGGTCATCGTGTACAGGACGATCTTGACTCGCGCCACGGGTAGTCCCATCAACCGCGCGGCATCCTCCGATCCGCCGATGGCGTAGACGGCTTGGCCGAGCCGTGTCCGATTGAGCACCACGAGACCGACACCGAACAGGGCCAAGGCGATCCACACCGGAGCGCCGACCCCCAGCACCCGCTCTTGGCCGAGGTTCGTCATCCACCGTCCCCGATCGATGAGGTGCGTCGTGTTGCCGTCGTCGGAGACCTTGAACGCCAACCCGCGACAGAACAACAGGCCGGCGAGGGTGACGATGAACGCCGGCATCCGCAACTTGCCGATCAGTGTTCCCTGCACCAGCCCGATGGCACCGCACGTCACGATCGGCACGACGATGCCGGCCAGTGAGCCCCACCGCGAGCTGTAGGCGGCGAGCACGGCGGCGAGGGCGTACATCGAACCCACCGAGAGGTCGATGCCTCCGCTGAGGATGACGAACGTCATCCCGATGGAGATGATCGCCAGGAACGACGAAGCGACCGCCAGATTGGCGAAATTGCCCGGGTTGGCGAACTGCGTCCCGAAGACGATCACGCCGAAGACGACGACGGCGACGAGCACGACCCCGGCAGCCGATCGCCGGACGAGTGACGACAGGGAGGCGAACGACTTGTGTGCCGAGATGTCGCTGAGCGGCTGCTCGCCCGGTCCCGGGGCGACGATGTGGGCGGTCATCGCAGTCGGTCCCGCTGGATGTACACAGCCGCCACGATGATGAACGCCTGCACCATCCGGGCGTCGGCGTCGGAGAGATCATGGCGGATCAGCGTGGCGAAGATCAGCTGCATCAGGACGGCCCCGGCAACCGTGCCAAGGACGCGGATCTCGCCGCCGGACAGCGGCGTGCCGCCGACGACGACCGCCGTGATCGCACTGAGCTCGATCAGCAATCCGACGAACGAAGGATCAGAGGCCCCCGATCGCGCCGTGGCCAGCACGCCGGCGACCGCGGCGAACAGCCCCGAGAGTACGTAGACGACAATGAGCGTCCGCCGAACCGGGAGGCCCGCCGTCTGGGCGGCGTCGGGACTGCCGCCGATCGCGACCAGACGCTTTCCGAAGACGGTGAACCGGACGAGGATCCCGACGATCGCCGTCAGTCCCAAGGCGATGAGCACTCCCGGCTGGAGACCGCCAATCAGTTGCTTCGTGCCGAATGCGCGGATCGCCGGATCGAAGATCTCCGTCAGGCGGCCGTCGGCGATCATCAGCGCGAGGCCGCGCCCGGCGATGAACAACCCGAGCGTGGCGACGATCGGTTGGACCCCCACGACCCCGACCAGCACGCCGTTGAACGTTCCGGCGAGCATCCCGGCGAGCAGCGCGGCCACGATGGCGATCGTCGGCCCGTGGTCGAGGGTCGCTGCGAGGGTCGCTGCCGCGAGCGCCATCGTCGCCCCCACGGAGAGATCGATGCCGGCGGTGGCCACGACGATCGCCATGCCGAGGGCGACGATCACGACGGGCGTCACTTGGACGAGTTGCAGCCGGACGTTGTTCAACGTCGCGAAGTTCGGCGTGAACAGCAGATTGAAGGCGATCACGACACCGAGTGCGGCGTACACGCCGTGCGTCCGCAGGCTGATCTGCGAGCGCCAGTGTCCGGCGACGGCGGCGACGGTCGCGGTCACTGGAGCACCCTGTGCACGTGCGAGCGACGAGGCGCCAGCCGAGGAGTGGCCAGCGACGGCCTGCGTGGCCGGGGAACGCAGTGAACCGTCATGCGTCGGCCTCCTCGGTCTCGGGGGCCGAGCCCATCAGCTCCATGATCGTGTGCTCGTCGATCTCGCCGCGACCGAGTTCGCCAACCACCGTGCCGCGATTCAGCACAACCACCCGGATCGAACCCTCGACGACGTCCTCCAGTTCCGACGAGATGAGCACGATCCCCCGTCCCTGATCGGCGAGTTGCTGGATGATCGACTGCACTTCCGCCTTGGCACCGATGTCGATTCCACGGGTCGGCTCGTCGAGGAGCAGAACCTGCGGTTCGACGCACAGCATGCGAGCGATCAACGTCTTCTGCTGGTTGCCACCCGAGAGATGCGAGATGTTCTGACGGGCGCCGGAGGTCTTGATCCCGAGCCGGGCGATGTACTCGGCGACCAGTCGGTCGACCCGGCCGCGGGAGATGAAGCCCCAGCGGCTCACGCGCGGCAGGGCCATCAACACGATGTTGTCGCGCACGGACATCGTCGGGATGATCCCTTCCGCCTTGCGGTCCTCGGGAAGTAGCGCCGTCCCGGCGGCCAGCGACGAGCGGGGTGAACCGGTCCGCACCCGTCGCCCGCCGACCCGCACGCTGCCGCGGTCGAGGCGTTGCGTCCCGAAGATCGCCTTCACAGTCTCCGAGCGTCCCGAGCCCAGCAAGCCGGCCAAGCCGAGCACTTCCCCAGCCCGCACCGACAACGAAACGTCGAGCAGCTGGTGTCGTCGGGTGAGGCCCTCGGCGTTGAGGAGCACCTCATCGAGGACCCGCTGATCGCGCGTGAAGCTGGTGAGCCCTTCGGCGCGAACCTCGGCAACATCCCGCCCGAGCATCGTGGCGATCACGTCCAGCTTGGTCGTGTCGGTGATCAGGCTGGTCCTGGCGCGCCGACCATCGCGCAGGATCGTGATGCGATCGGAGATCTCGAAGACCTCATCGAGGTTGTGGCTGACGAACAGCAAGGCCACGCCGGCGCTGCGCAGCCGTCTGATCATCCCGAACACCTGGGCCACCTCACGTGGCTCGAGCGAAGACGTCGGCTCATCGAGGATCACGACGCGGGCGTCGGTCGACACGGCCCGCACGATGGCGATCATCTGCTGGACGCCGGCCCCGAACGAGTTCACGGGCCGACGTACGTCGACGTCGATCCCATACCGCCGCAACAACGCCGAGGCATTGCGGTTCATCTCGCCGACATCGAGCAACTTCCACCTCGACCGTGGTTCGTTGCCCAAGTACAGGTTGCGGGCGACCGACATCATCGGCACGAGCGTGATCTCTTGAAACGTCGTGCTGATGCCGAGGTCCCAGGCGGCGCGCGGCGACGACAGCGAGATGCTCTCGCCCAGGTAGCTGATCTCGCCCTCGTCGGGGCTGTAGACCCCGGTGAGCACCTTGATCAGCGTCGACTTGCCGGCGCCGTTCTCCCCGACCAGGGCATGCACTTCGCCGGGGTGCAGGTTCAAGGCGACCTGATCGAGCGCCGTCACCCCGGCGAAGCGCTTGGAGACTCCGACTGCCGTGAGTAGTGGCTCCATCACCTGTCGTTCACTCACCACAGAAGCGTCGCGCGAAGGGCGGCGAGCATCGCCCGCCGCCCTCGACGCCAACGACTAGTAGGCGTTTTCCAGCTCGGCCTCGGCGTTGTCGACGGTGTACTCCTTGTCGGCGATGATCGTCACCTCGGGCACACCGGCGCCGCTGTAGAAGTCCTCGAGCGCCTGGAAGGCGAGCGGACCGAACCGCGGGTTGGACTCGATGACACCGGAGATCCATCCGTCGATGATGCCCTGCACCGCTCCCTGGGTGCCGTCGATGGTGATGATCTTGACGTCCCCCGGCGAGTATCCGGCGGCTTGCAAGGCAGCGACCGCACCGAGGGCCATCTCGTCGTTGTGGGCGTAGATCGCCGTGATGTCCGGATCGTTGGCAATCAACTGCTCGGTGACGGTCTGACCCATCGCCCGCTCGTAGTTGGCCGCCTGCTCGGCGACGACCTCGATCTCGGTGTCGAGCTCCTCGAGCCGCTCCATGAAGCCGTTGTTGCGGTCCGTCGTCACGTTCACGCCGGCGGCGCCGAGCAGCACGGCGAGGCGCCCTTCGCCACCGGTCTCCCGGACCATCGCGTCGGCAGCCCGGCGGCCCTGCTCCACGAAGTCCGACCCGATCCAGCCGATGTAGTCCTCGCAAGCCGTCTTGGTGGTCAGCAGCCGGTCGATGGTCATGATCGGCACGCCGTTCTCCTTGGCGTAGTCGAGCGCCGGGTCGAGGCCCTCGCTGTTCAACGGGGAGATGATCAGGGCGTCGACTCCCTGGTCGACCATGCCCTGGATGTCGGAGATCTCCTTGTTGAGGTCGGATTCGGCGTTGGTGACGATGAGGTCGATGCCCCGGGCCTCGGCTTCGTCACGGATCGACTGCGTCTCGGCGATGCGGAACGGGTTCGCTTCCCGCTCGGACTGGGCAAAGCCGATCGTGGCGCTGGCCAGGTCCACCTGTTCGACGCCGCCGGCGTACTGCTCGTAGGTGCACGTGTCCCCCGAGGTGCCGGCGACCTGCTGGCTGGCGCCAGGCTCGGTCGACCCGGAGGCGCCGGCATCGGTGCCTGGCGGTTCGGTGCCGGCCGGTTCGGTGCCGGCCGGTTCGGTGCCCGGCACGGTCGTTGCCGAGGAGCTGTGCGCGCCCCAGGCAGTTGCCGCGCAGACCAGGCTGACGGCAAGGATGGTTCGGGTGGTGCGTCGCTTGTTCATGATTCCCCCAGGTTGGGCGTTACGTGGTAGTTGACAACGTTGTCGCCGTTGATGACAACGTTGTCATAAGTTGATTCGTGATTCAAGTCGGAAATCCTCCTGTCGCCTCCTCATGGTCGGTGGGAGCGTGGCGGAGGCGGAGCCCCGACATCCCACCGTCGACGGCGAGCGCCGTGCCGGTCGTCGAACCAGCAGCGGGCCCACCGAGATACAGGACGGCCGCAGCCACCTCCGCGGCGGTCACCAGACGTCCCGTCGGTTGACGGGCCTCCAAGGCAGCCCGCTCGGTGTCGGGATCTGCGGCCTGATCGAGCAGGCGGCCGAGCCACGGCGTGTCGACGGTTCCCGGGTTCACGCAGTTGACTCGGATGCCTTCGCCGACGTGGTCGGCGGCCATCGCCAATGTCAGCGACAATACGGCGCCCTTGGAGGCGCTGTACACCGCCCGCTCGGGAAGGCCAGCCGTCGCCGCGATCGAGCACATGTTGACGACTGCGGCGTCCGGAGACCGACGCAGATGGACGAGCGCCGAACGCATCACCCGCACGATTCCGAGCACGTTGACGTCGAAGACGTGGCGCCACTCGTCGAGTGAGTTTGCCTCGATCGTGCCCTGGGCTCCGATGCCGGCGTTGTTGACGAGCACGTCGATGCCGTGCATCGACGTGGCGGCCTGCTCGACTGCTTCCGCGACCGAAGCGTCGTCGGCGACGTCGGCCCGGAGGGCCAAGGCGCCGGCCGGCGCGCCCGCGGGATCGAGGTCGAGCACTACCACCGCGGCGCCGCGGCCGAGAGCCGCCGACGCGACGGCGTGGCCGATGCCCGACGAACCCCCGGTGACCAAGACCCGCAGGCCGGCGAAGTCGTCAGCGCTCACTGGTGCACCATGGCCATGCGGTTGATCGTCCGGGGGCGACGGGCGGTGCACCAGCGAGCTATGAGCGCCGTAATTCTGATTCGCTCGCTCGAAGACTCGCTCACTCATTGCCGTCGGTCCAGGCCGGGCCGTCGGGGAAGCGGAACGCAGCGACGGAGTCGTCGAGCAGACGGGCGCCTCCTCCGGGACCGGTGGGCGCGAGGTAGCGCCCGCCGCGCACCACGACGGGGTCGGTGAAATGCTCGTGGAGGTGATCGACATACTCGATCCACCGGTCGTCCGTCGTGCCGCTCACGGCGACGAAGTCGAACATCGCCAGGTGCTGCACCATCTCGCACAGCCCGACGCCTCCCGCATGCGGGCACACCGGCACCCCGAACTTGGCGGCGAGCAGCAGGATGGCGAGGTTCTCGTTCACGCCGCCTACCCGGCAGGCATCGATCTGGACGACATCGATCGCCTCGGCTTGGAGCAGCTGCTTGAAGATGATCCGGTTCTGGACATGCTCACCGGTGGCCACCCGTACCGGGCGCACTGCTCGACGGATGGCGAGGTGGCCGAGCACGTCATCGGGCGACGTCGGCTCCTCGATCCAATAGAGGTCGAACTCCGCCAGTTTCGCCATCCACTCGATCGCCTGACCGATGCCCCATCGCTGGTTGGCGTCGACGGCGATGCGCGCCCGCTCGCCCGCCGCGTGGCGGGCGATCGCCAACCGGCGGATGTCCGACTCGACGTCGGCGCCGACCTTCATCTTGAGCATCGTGAACCCGTCCGCGACGGATTGGCGGGTCAGCCGGGCCACCTTGTCGTCGTCGTAGCCGAGCCATCCCGCCGACGTCGTGTAGGCCGGAAGGCCGTCGGCCTGCAGGGCGGCGATGCGTCCGTCGCGCCCCGCCGCCTTGGCTTCCAGAAGGTCGAGTGCTTCGCTCGCGGTGAGGGCGTCGTCGATGTAGGTGAAGTCGACCTGGTCGACGACCTCCTGTGGTGAGAGCGAGGCGAGCAGCCGCCACAGTGGCTGGCCGTCGAGACGGCAGCGCAGGTCCCACGCGGCGTTGACGACGGCGCCGATGGCCATGTGCATGACGCCCTTCTCCGGACCGAGCCAGCGCAGTTGGCCGTCCCAGATCAACTCCCTCGCCAGGGCGCCGACGTCGGAGACGACGTCCGCCACGTCGCGGCCGACGACGTAGCGCTCGAGGGCGCGCACGGCCGCGCAGGCGACGTCGTTGCCGCGTCCCGTCGTGAACAGCAACGAGTAACCGGCCACGTCGGCATCGTCGACACGCAACGCCACGTAGGCGGCCGAGTAATCCGGTTCCGGGTTCATCGCGTCGGACCCGTCCAGCTCGCGTGAGGTCGGGAACCTGACGTCGATGACGTCGACGGCGCTGATGCGGCTCATGGCTCGTTCTCGATGGTTCGTGGTGGGCGCCGCAGACGTCGGGCGGCGCCCACCACAGCTCGGTCGACGGCTCAGCCGCCGAACTCGTCGGCGTTGTCGGCGGTGACGATCTCGGTGCCCGTGTCGATCAGCGGCTCGACCGTTTCGCCGTTGATCGCGTCGAGGGCGGCCTGCGCACCGAACTCTCCCATCCGGGCGGGGAACTGGGCGACCGACGCGAGTTGGTCTCCAGCGACGATCGCCGCGACCTCGTCGGGGCCGGCATCGAAGCCGACCACGAGGATGTCCTTGTCCGCACTCTCGATCGCTTCGAGGGCCCCGATGATCGGCGGGCCGCACGCTCCGTAGATCGCCGTGACGTCGGGGTTGGCCGTCAGGATGTCCTGCGCCGCGTCCAAGCCCTTGGTCTGGTCACAGTCGGTCGGCAGCGAGGCGACGATCTCGAAGTCCTCCCCGAGGCCCTCCTCGAAACCGGTGACCCGGTCCTCCAATGACGGTGCGCCGGCGACGCCCTCGAGGACGGCGATGGTGTCGCCGGGCTCGAGCTGCTCGGCGAGGAACTCGCCGGCGAGTACGCCGCCGGCGAGGTTGTCGGTCGCCACGAGCGACGTCGCCCCTTCCCAACCCGGGATGTCGTTGTCGACGAGGACCACGAAGATCCCCGCGTCGACGGCCTCTTGCAAGGCGTCTTGGACGTTCGGGCTCGTCGGCGTCACGACGATCGCTTGGACCTCTTGGGTGACCATCGACTCGATGGCGTTGATCACGCCCTCGTCGTCGGTGCCGCTCGCCCCCTGGGCGAAGATCAGCTCGACCTCGGGATGCGCTTCGTTCCATGTCTCCGCGGCATCGACCATCGTGTCGTAGAAGTCGACCGGAAATTTCGTGATGAACCCGATCTTCACGGACCCGGCCGGCGCGGTGTCACCGGATGGGCCGGAGTCGGGCGGCGTCGTGGCCCCGACGATGTCGGACCCGGTGACTGTCGCCCCGAGGCCGAGGCACAGCAGCAGCGGTGCCAGCCGAGTGATTCTCTTCATCCTGGGTTCCCCCTTGTTGTCTGGCGGCGTCGCCGCCGGTTCTTGCCCGCGCCGAACTCACGGCGCGTGCCTGTGTGGTTTCGAAATGTGGAGGACTACGCCGCGGTGCCGACGATCATGGCGACGATCCTCTGTTGGCTCTCGGGGCTCGGAACCTCCTCGCCCACCTTGCGGCCGCGCCGCATCACGATGGCGCGGTCGGCCACCTCGGTCACGTGATCGAGGGCATGAGAGATGACGATGACGGCGCGATCCTCGGCGCGCAAGCGGGTGATCAAGTCGAGAACCCGGCGCGATTCGCGCACGCCGAGAGCCGCCGTCGGCTCGTCGAGGATCACGACCTTCGACGCAAACGCGGCGGCCCGGGCAACGGCGATGGCCTGACGCTGACCCCCCGACATCAAGCCGACGACGGCTGAACGTGCAGGCAGCGACACTTGTAGGCGGTCGAGGACGTCGACGGTGGCGTCGGTCATCGCTCGGCGACGAAGCACACGTAGCGGCCGCGGCAGCCATCGCGGAACGGCGTCTTCGCGGCCGGCGTAGAAGTTCGCCGCCGGCGTCAGATTGTCGAACAAGGCGAGGTCCTGGTACACGGTCTCGATCCCGTCGGCCCGCGCCGCCGCCGGCGAGGTGATGTGGGCGGGTCGGCCATCGATCTCGATCTCCCCCTCGTCCAGCCGATGGACGCCGGTGATGCACTTGATCAGCGTCGACTTGCCGGCACCGTTGTCCCCGAGCAGGGCGAGGACCTCGCCGTAGTGCACTTCGACGTCCACCGAGTCGAGAGCCAGTACGGCGCCGAAGCGCTTCGTCGCTCCGCGGACCGAGAGGGCGACGCTCACGCGTGGGCCGCCTGGAGCACGCGGAAGCGGTCTTCGAGCCGAGCACGTAGCACGTCGGACTCCACCGCCAGCACGATGACGACGCCGATGACGATCGGCTGCAGGAACGCATCGACGTTGAGCAGGTTCATCCCGTTGCGGATCACGCCGATCATCAGCGCACCGACGAGGGCGTTGCCGACGTTGCCGCGTCCGCCGAGGAAGCTGGCTCCACCGATGATCACGGCGGCGATCGAATCGAGCTCAGCGAGCGAGCCCGCCGTCGGCGAGCCGGCGTTCAACCGGCCCGACGTGACGACCGCTGCGACACCAGCCAGCAGCCCACACAGGACGTACACCGAGATGAGCAGGGAACGGACCGGGATGCCCGTCCGGCGGGCGGCTTCGGCGTTGCCGCCCATGGCGTAGACCCAGCGGCCGAACACGAGGCGGGACATCGCAACGGCGGTCACCGTGGCAATGCCGGCGACGAGGAACGCCGAGTAGGGCAGCCAGCCGACCGACCCGCCGCCGATCGTCTGGACGATCTGCGGAACGCCGCGGACCGGCTGGCCGTCGGCGAACTGGAGCGCCAGACCGCGGGCGATGCTCAACGTCGCCAGCGTGATGATGAACGGGTGCGGCAGCCGGCCCCACACGTAGCCGGCGCCGTTGACGAAGCCCACCGCCGCCCCCGTCGCGAGCATGACGATGATGACCACCACGGCGCCGCTGCCGTTGCGGAAGGCGAGGGCGCCGAGCACCGAGGCGAGTGCCAGCGTCGAGCCGACGGACAAGTCGATGCCTCTGGTGATGATGACGAGCAGCTGGCCGATCGCCAGCAAGGCGATTGCCGCCGTCTGCGACAGGATGTTGCCGACGTTGCCGGTGGTCAGGAACACCGGCGACAGGAGCGTCATGGCGAGGGCGAGGCCGGCGAGAATGAGCACGGGACCGAGCCGGATCACGGTGAGGGCGCCCCGGAGCAGCCGGTAGCGGCCCCGCCGGCGCACGTCCTCGTCTGGATCGCCGTCGACAGAATCGGCCGCCGACAAGTGATCGTCGCCCGCTGAGGCGATGACGTCGGCGCCCGTCGGGTGTCCGAGGTTCGCCAACGTGCTCATCGGTCACCTCCCCGAGTGCGACTCCACCGATGTCGTCGACGGTCGACGACAGCTGTACCATACGCACTGAGACATCCCATGTCTAGACCCCGATCCGATACGGGTGGAGAGAGGTGACCAACGATGCCTGCCTCATTGACCGAGGCTGCGATTGAGCAGGTTCGTGAGCTGATCGCCTCGGGCAGCCTGTCGCCTGGCGAACGACTCCCTCCTGAAGCCGAGTTGGCGGAGTCGCTGGGCACCGGCCGCAACACGATGCGCGAAGCCGTTCGTGCCCTGGTCAGTGCTCGTGTGCTGGAGATTCGCCGCGGGGACGGGACGTTCGTGACGAGCTTGCGACCCGAGCTGCTGCTCGCCGGCATCGGAGCTGCGGCTGACTTGCTGCTCGACGACTTCACCCTGGAGCTCGTGCAGGTCCGCCGCATTCTCGAGCCGGCGGCGACCAGGTTCGCCGCCACTCGGATCACCGACGAGGAGCTCGCCGAACTCGACGCGCTCTTACATAGGATGTCTACGGCAGCGTCTCACGAGGAGAAGATCGAACACGACGAGGCGTTCCACCAGGTCGTGGCGGCCGCCTCCGGCAATGCGACGCTGGCGTCGATGCTCAACGGGGTGTCCAGCCGAACCACCCGCGGGCGCGTGTGGCGGGGCGTGATCGAAGCGGGGGCCATCGATCGCACGATCTCCGAGCACACGGCGATTCTCGCCGCGTTGCGCGCCCACGATCCGCAATTGGCCGAGGCGGCTGCCCTGCTGCACGTGTCAACGACCGAGCACTGGTTCGCCAGTCTGGTCAACGCACCCGAACCGCCGACCGACTCGTCGGCGTCGCCAACCAGGTAACTGGGCGGCCAAACGGGCGGAAATCGGACCGCCGGCCGCCCAGAACGGGTAATGGACCGCAGGCCGCCCAGAACGGGGAGTCGATCGTCACTCGCGACGGGGTGATGAACCGAGGACCGGGAAGCGCCGGCCTCGCCTCGGCGAGCTGGCCACGGCGATTGCCGGATCGGTGCGGCCCGGCCGGCTCGATAGCCACATCGCTCCGATCGCTCCGACGATGAGCGCCACGACGACGAGCGCCCACTTCTTCGACGACAGCCCGACCGCCTCCTCGATCGCTTCCCTCATGATTCCTCCCGTATCGGGCATGTCGTTCCTCCCGGGTTACTCGACGCTCAACAGTCTGGCCCCCGGCGGTGGTCGGTCGGGTGCTCGGCGCCAGATCGACCTCGAGCGGCGCGAGCGAACTCCGCGATGCGGGCGGTCCGATGGGCGACCGCCGACCACCCGCCGAGGATGACGCCAACGCGTGGTCGTGATGCGTACGGTTACCGGCCACGACCGTTGGGCTGTCGCCGAACCACGTAGAGGAGATGACCGTGCTCAGTTACGACTATCCGATTCTCGGCCTGTTCTGGACGATGCTGTGGCTGTTCTTGTGGATCGCCTGGATCGTGATCCTGTTCCGGGTGATCGCCGACATCTTCCGCAGCAGCGACATGGGCGGCTGGGGCAAGGGGCTGTGGATGATCTTCGTGATCCTGGTGCCGTTCCTCGGCGTGTTCATCTACGTCATCGCCCGCGGGCATTCGATGGCCGATCGGGACCTCGAACGGGCCACGGCCCAACAGGCCGCCTTCCGTTCGTACGTCCAGGATGCGGCCGGGTCTGGTGGGGGTACCGCCGAAGAGCTGTCCAAGCTCGCCAACCTGAAGGCCCAGGGCGTGATCACCGACGCCGAGTTCGAGCAGCAGAAGGCCAAGTTGCTGGCGTGATCGACCGGCCTCGGTATCCGGCTGGCCCAACGACCACGGCACGGACATGAACCTGTTCTGGGGTGCCCTGATCGTCGTGGTGGTGACGGCGCTCGCCGTCACCATGATGCTGCTGGTGGGGCGCCGGGCGCCGGAAGGCGGCTACTACGCCGACAGTGACCGGGCGTCCGGCGTCTTCGGTGTGCTGGCCACCGGGTTCTCCGTACTGCTCGGGTTCCTCATCTTCTTGGCGTTCGAGAGCTACGACGCGTCGCGGTCGGGAGCGGAGACCGAGGCGTTGACCGTCGCTCAGCAGATCCAGACCGCCCAGCGCCTGCCGGACGGGGCCGGCGACGAGCTCACCGGCCAGCTCGTCTGCTACGCCCGGTTCGTCATTGGCGAGGAGTGGGACCGGATGGAGGACGACTCCCTCGGGGAGGACATCAACCTGTGGGGCCCGGCGATGTTCGAGACGCTGCAAGGTGTTGATCTGGAAACGCCTGTCGAAGAGGCGGCGTACGGCAAGTGGCTCGATCAGACCGAGACTCGCGAGGTCGCCCGACAGGACCGCATTCACGGAGCCGCCGGGATCATGCCGCTCCCGCTGTGGATCGTGCTGTTCTTCATCGCCGGGATCATCCTCGTGTTCCTGCTCGGGATGGCCGACAGCAGCGAGCGAGCGTGGGTTCCACCACTGTTCATGGGCAGCGTCGTCGCGGTCATCACCGCCATGCTGCTGCTGCTCAACTTCTTCGACGATCCCGTGCAATCCGGCGTGGGCGGTCTGCAACCGGCAGCCATGGAACGGACCCTGCTGCTCATCGACCAGCAGCTCGACGTGATCGGCGCCGACGTGGCGATCCCCTGCGACGAGTCTGGACAACCGGTGTGACAGAGCCAGCCGGCGCGACGGCCGCGGCCGAGGCATCCGGGCCGAGTTGGGTGGAGGTTGTCGCCACGGTGTTGCTGGCGCTGGCCGCCGTCGCCACGGCATGGAGCAGCTATCAAGCGAACCGATGGAACGGAGAGCAGGCCAAGGCTGCTGGGCGGGTCAATGCCCTGCGCATCGATGCCGCTCGGGCCCAAGGACTCGCCCAAGGCCAGACCCAGGTCGACATCGCCATGTTCTTCCAGTGGGTCAACGCCGATGCCGCCGGTGACACCGAGCTCGCCGAGTTCTACAACGCGCGGTTCCGGCCCGAGTTCCGTCCCGCGTTCGACGCCTGGTTGGCGACCGAACCGCTGACCAGTGCCGAGGCGCCCCCCACGCCATTCGCGATGGAGGAGGAGTACCAGCTGCAGGCGCGCACGGACGCCGAGCGCCTCGACGCCGAAGCCGAGGTGATGTCCGCAACCGTCCGACTGAACATCCAACGGTCAGCCAACTACGTGCTCGGCGTCGTGATGTTCGCGGTTGCTCTGTTCTTCGCCGGGATGAGCACCAAACTGCAAAGTCCGGTACTGCGCAAGGTGCTCCTGGTCGTCGGCAGTCTGGTGTTCCTCGGCACGGCGGTATGGGTCGGCACGTTCCCGATCAGCGTCTCGATCTAGCCGGCCCGGGCGCGGGGGTCAGATCGCTCAGCGGTTGCGCAGGCGGTCGATGCTCCGCCGGTCCTTCTTCGTCGGCCGGCCCGTGCCTCGATCGCGGCGGAACAGCGGTGGGGCGACGAGCTCGCGGGGTGGTGGCGGTGGGCTGTGGTCGACGAAGCACTCGGCGGCGAGCGGTGCCGCTACTCGGTGGTCGATCAGCCGGACGACCTCGAGAACCCGGTGGCGGTCGGCGTCGCGCACCTCGACACGATCGCCGACACGAACCGGACGGGCCGACTTGGCGGTGGCGCCGTTGACCTTCACGTGCCCGCCCTTGCACGCCGCCGCGGAGAGCGAGCGGGACTTGAACACGCGTACTGCCCACAGCCACTGGTCGATGCGAGTCGCGTCCATCACCCCATTCTGATCTTGGATGATTCTTGGACGGCATCCGGCCGCCCGTTGGACGGGACCTTTGTACGGTCGACCCCATGAGAACACGAATCGTCAGGACCCTCTCGGCCGGCGCCGTACTCGTGACTGCGGCCGGCATCACGATCGGTAGCCAGGGCCTCGGCAGCCCTCCCGTGTCAGCGTCGGCGTCGTCGAGCTCGACACCGACGACCACGCCTGGCGCGGGTTCGGCGGCGAGTTCCGTTCCCGTGACAGCGGCGGTGACCCCCGTACCCGGCACGACGACGCAGTTCTCCTACGTCGCCGGCGACGCCGCCACGGTGGTCGTCGACTCGGCTGGAGGGGTCTTGCGGATCGTCACGTTCACTCCCCATCCGGGCTGGTTCACGCTGCGCCTCGACCAGCCGAACATGACCCAGTTCGAAGTCCGGCTGGAGTCGTCCACGGGGCAGGTGCGCTTCGCTGCAGCGCTCGTCGACGGGGCGATCGTTCCGCAACTGGAAGTCGGCACCGCCCCGTCGGGCAGCGTTCCGGACACCGCGCCCGGCAACAGCGGGCCCGGGAACAGTGCTCCGGACAACAGCGCCCCGGGCAACAGCGCTCCAGGGAACAGCGCGCCTGGGAACAGCACACCGGGCAACACAGCGCCCGATGGTGACGACAACGGCGGTGACGACGACGGTGGGGACGACAACAGCGGTCCGGGCGGGGGCGGCGACGACTGGGTGCGGGTGGCGACGACAACAGCGGCTCAGGCGGCGGGGACGACGGCTGACCCGTCGGCGCTGCCGGCCGGTGGGCGACCGATGGCCGAGCACGGTCGCGCCGGTGGCGCCGAACACGCACAGAAGGCGGTGACGATGTTCGCCGCCGCAGGTGTCTACGGCGGTGATCGCCAGGTCGGGATGAACCGTCCTGGCGCGGCGACGTGCCAGTCGCTCCTCCGACGGTGCCGCGCCGACGTCGCGCCACGCTTGGCGGTCGGCGCCGCCGTCGCCGAACTGTCTCGGTCCCATTCGATCGGGACGAACGATCCGTCCAGCTGCTGTCGGTAGGTGCCGCCGATGTCGCCGGTCACGACGCAGCGGAGCGCCTCGACAGCCCGGTCGACATCGCCGCGGTCGTTGTAGCACCCGAGGCTGATCCGCACGAGCCCGGGAGCTGCCCGCAAGTCACCCCGCCGGGCTTCACCGACCCATCGCTCGACGGCGTCGCCGTCGAGGCCGAGCAGATGATGGACATATGGCTGGGCGCAGAAGCATCCACTGCGCACACCGATGCCGTGCTCGTAGCCGAGCACCGCGGCCACCAGCCGTGGGTCCGATCGGGCCACCGTGAACGAGATCACACCCAACTCGGCACGTGAAGCGCCGAACACCTTCACGTCGGGTAGCTCGGCGAGACGTGTTCTCGCATACGTCGCCAACTGCTGTTCGTGGTCGGCGATCGTGCTCAGTCCGACCGCGCTGAGCCGGCGCGTCGCCGCGGCGAAGGCGATGGCGCCGAGCAGATTGGGGCTGCCGGCTTCGGCGCGGTCCGGCAGGTCGGCCCACACGACGTCGGTGCGCGTGACGGCGCGCACTGTTCCGCCGCCACGAGGTTCCGGATCGACGTCGAGCAGCTGGCGATCGCCGACCAGCGCCCCCGACCCGTAGGGGGCATACAGCTTGTGCGCCGAGACGGCGATGACGTCGAGATGGCCGGGGTCGTCGTGGGCCAACATGTCGATCGGTCGGTGCCCGGCCAACTGGGCGGCGTCGACGAGGATCGCTCCGCCGACGGCGTGGACCTTCCCGGCGAGGCGGTGAATCGGGGGGACCACGCCGGTCACGTTCGACGCTCCGGTGACGGCCAACAGGGCAACTCGGTTGCCGTAGCGGGCGAGCTGGGCGTCGAGATCGTCCTCGTCCAACGAACCGTCGAGTCGCGCCCGGATGCACACGGTGGTCGCTCGATGCCTCCACGGCAGCAGGTTGGAGTGGTGCTCGAGCATGGTGGTCAGTACGACGGCGTCGTCCGCCAGGGCGAGTGTCCTGGCGAGCTGGTTGATCGCCTCGGTGGTGTTCTTGGTGAACACGACGACGTCACGCTCCTGGTCGGCACCGACGAAGTGCCCGACGGCCTCCCGGGCGTCCTCGAACGCCGCCGTGCTGAGGCGCGACTTGTATCCGGTTCCGCGATGCACGCTGGCGGCGAACGGCAAGAACTGCCCGACGGCGTCGACCACCGCACGCAGCGGCGGTGTCGTCGCCGCGTTGTCCAAGTTCACATAACACACCATCCGCCCGCCGAGCACCGGGACGAGCTGGTCCACACCGACAATGTCGTTTCGTTTCACGAACCTACGGTCGACCACAACCGTTACCCGAGCGCTACCCGGCGTCCCGAGCCGGTAATCAGGTGGCGAGGCGCCGACCGTCTAGCGGGCCAGCTCGACGTTTGCCGGTACTCGTGTCAGGAACGACGTGCGCAGCTCCTCGTCGTCGATCAGGGCGGCGGAGGTCTCCACGTAGACGTGGGCCGCCTCGGCGGCGTCGGCTGCCCGGTGGTCAGCGCAGTCGACGAGGACCTGCCAGCACGACCGGTAGATCTCGGAGGGCTGGATCGCGCCGAGCAGAACCGGGCGACCCAGCATCGCCAGGACCCGCTCGGCGAACTGCCGTGCCTCGTCGCGGTCGCCGCGCATCACCGCGGCGCGTCCCAGGGCGGCCTCCGCTTCGACGACGAGGTACTCCAAGCCCAGGGTGCGGGCTCCGTCGAGCCCGGCGCGCAGCGATTCGGTGGCGGTGTCGGCCTGTCCAGCGGCCAGCTGGACGTAGCCCCGGCCGACCAGCGCCCGGGCGACGGCCATCGTCGAGTCTGCCTGACGGGCTTGGTTGACCGCCTCGTCGATGTGCGCCAACGCGTCGTCGTGGTGGCCCCGCACCGAGTCGATCAATGCCAAGCTCAACAGCGAGTCGCTCGTGACGACCTCGAAACCCTGCTGGATCGTCGTCTCCAGCGCCTTACGCAACGACGCTTCGGCACCTTGCAGGTCACCGACGCGTCGCTGGATTTCGCCGGCGATGTTGTGGGCCGTGGCGATGCCCTCGAGATCTTCGAGATCGATGCACAGCTCGAGACCGCGGATCACCAGACGACGGCCGTAACCGAGCTCGCCTTGCTGGACGACGATCGCCGCCAGGTTGCTGACGACGACGGCCTCGCGATAGCGGTGGTTCGACGACATCACGATCGGCAACACGCGCTCCAGTTGCGCCCGGGCGTCGGCGAAGTGGCCCTCGTTGTAGAGCACCGTCGCCAGCTGAACGAGGACCATGCTGGCACCCTCGTCGTCGTTGTCCTCGGTGTGCATCGTGAGGGCCTCAGCGAGCAGCGTCCTTGCCCGCGGAAAGTCGCTGACGTTGCTGGCGACGATCGCGAGGTAGCGCAGCGATTCGCTGATCACCCGACGTTGCCCCCGCGGGCGGGCGCCTTGGAGGGCGATGTCGAGCGCTTCGCGCGCTGCGTCGTGGCGGCCCTCCCACGTCAGTCCCTTGCCCAGCCACAAGCGGGCCTCGGGCTCCAGATCGTCGCGGTTCGCCGACTGGGCGATGTCGATCGCCTCTCGGGCGAATCCTTGTTGCGCTTCGTACTCGCTGTGGTGGAAGGCCCATCGGCAGCGCGTCAGGAGCAGCCGGATGCAGCGTGCCGGGTCGATCTCGGAGAGCGAGGCTTCGATGGCGTCGAGGGCTGCCAGATCGGCCGCCTGGGCGGGCCGGTCACCGATCCGGTCGAGCACCGACTCACGGGTCAGCAGCAGGTCGAAGCGCAGCGCCGTCGCCGACTCGGGCGCCAACTCGAGTCCCTGGCCGAGCAGACGCAGGGCGTCGACGACCCCGTGCACGGAAGCGGCCTGCTGCCCGGCCACCAGGTACCAGTGGGCCGCCGCGTCTCGGTCGCCACCGCTGGAATGGTGATCGGCGATGACCGCGGCGTGCTCGTCGATGCGCCCGGAGAGCTCGGCCATCCGCTCGTACCACCGCGCCGCCAGCTGGTGGTAGATGCGGCGGTGCCGGCGCAGCGTCCCCTCGTAGGCCACGTCGCGCAGCAGGGCGTGCTTGAACAGGAACTCCCGGCTGTTGTCGAACGCTGACTTCTCGCGCTGGTAGACCACCTCACGACGGCGCAGCAGATCGAGGGCATCGCCGGTCGGAACATCCGGCTGGGCCAACGTGGCTTCGCCCTCGGCGCCGAGCGAGTCGACGGCGTCGTCCCAGAACACGCGACCGATCACCGAAGCCCGCTGGAGTGCCAGTCGTTCGGCGGTCGACAAGCCATCGAGGCGCGCCTGCAGGACGCTGCGTAGCGTGGCCGGGACCTTGGCCTGGTCGAGGCGATCCTCGAGGACGTGCCACCGTTCGCCTTCCCTCGAGATCACGCCGGCCTCGAGGAACCAGTTGACGAGTTCCTCGACGTAGAACGGGTTGCCCTCGGAGGCCATCACCACGAGATCGCTGAGCTCGACGGGGATGTGGTCGGCGCGCTTGAGGATCTCCTCGAGCAAGTGCCTCGTCTCCCGCCGGGACAGCGACTTGAGCGTGATCCGATGGTGGAAGTCGAGGCCTTCACCCCAGTGTGGGTGGCGTTCGAGCAGCGTCGGACGGGTGGTCGCGACGACAAGGACTTGGCTGTCGCGCAGCACCGCGTCGGCGGCATTGATCAGCGAGAGCGTCGCCTCGTCTGCCCAGTGCAGGTCCTCGAGCAGCAGCACGACCGGCGCCTGCTCGGCCAGCCGCCGGAAGTATTCGGCGAGCGCGGCCGTCGCCCGGCCGCTGAGGCTCAGTGGATCGTCACCGACGGCGTCGAGACTGCGGCTCTCGCCGATCTCGAAGCCCAGCCACAGGGCGATCACGTGAGCCTTGTCGACGGCGTCTTCGCTCGCGCCGAGCGCCTTCTCGACACCGCGCTCCCACTTGTTCCGTACGTCCGCCGGACCGTCACTGTCGTGGATGTCGAAGCGGGTGGCGAAGAGGTCGTGGAGCAGGGCGTAGGGAATGCGCGGACCGGAGTGGGCCGCCCGTCCTCCGAACCACCACACTGCTTCGGGGAGGTCGTCGAGCCATCGGCCGAAGTCGGACAACAGGCGTGACTTGCCGACGCCGGCGTCCCCGACGACGGTGACCATCTGCCACTGGCGTTCCTCTTCGACCTCGTGGAAGCGGTTCTGCAACCGGCGCAGTTCGATCTCCCGCCCGATCGTGGCCGTTTCGACACCTTCGACACCACGCGCGTCGTCGAGGCGGAACCCACGCCCCCGCTCGCTCTGCACGAGGTAGCCGTCAACCGGTTGGGCGATCCCCTTGAGCTGCAGCCCGAGCATCGGTTCGACGTCGAACGAGCCGCGAACGTGGCGATACGTGTCCGAGGAGATCAGCACGCCGCCCCGGGGTGCGGTGCTCTGCAGGCGGGCGGCTCGATTGACGATGTCGCCCATCACCACGAACTCCTGGCCCGGCTGGTCGCCCAGCGTGCTGACAACGACCAAGCCGGTGTCGACGCCGATGCGCATCTCCAGCGTGACGTCGTGCGCCGATGCGACCTCGGCGTTGATCGCTTCGAGCGACGCTTGCATCTCGAGGGCGGTGCGAACCGCCCGATGGGGGTCCTCCTCCTCGGCCCGGTGCAGGCCGAACACGGCCATCACGGCGTCGCCGATGAACTTCTCCACGACGCCGCCGTTGGCCGCGATCAGTTGGTGGGAGCGCTGGAAGTAGGCGTCGACGAGCGTGCGCACGTCCTCGGGGTCGAGGCGCTGCGACAGCACGGTGAAGTCGACGAGGTCGGAGAACAGCACCGTGACGAGCTTGCGTTGTTCGGCGATTGCCCGCGCGGCCATCTCCGCGCGTCGGGCGAGCAGCGGTTCGATGGCCGTGTCGACGACGGCGTCACCGAGCAGGGCCCGCTGTGCTTCGAGCGCGGCAATTGCGTCGTCGATCGCCGCCACATCCGCCACCAACGAAAGATTATCGACGCCGGCGATCGGCTCCTCGATCGGGTGCCCCCTGGAAGGTCAGTCGATCCGTGAGGCCATTCGTGTGGCGAGCCGGTGGAGGGTCTTGCCGACCTCGCCCAGCACGAGGCGGATGTTGCCGTCGCCGCCGATCCCGTCGGCGAACTGGGCCGCCTCGTCGAGGCGTTCGGTGAACCGGATCCACGTCGCCCGGCGATACGGGAGCAGGAAGCTCTTCTGGTAGAAGAGCTGGAAGTTGGCGCCGGCGGTGACGCCCGGATGCTCGGGCCCGACGGGGAGCGTGGCCAGCAGCAGGCCGAGCGGCTTGATCACGGCGAACATCAGGGTCACCGCGGCGTCGGCCAGGATGTCGAGTTGCTCGTCGTCCTCGTCGACGCTGGACATGAAGCGGGCGACGATCTGCAGGATCAGGTCGTACGTGACGTTGAACAGGTCGGAGACGGCGGCGGTCGGCGGGTCGGTGATGACGACGTCCGGCACCACGCCGTCGACCGGGCGGACGCCGGCGCCGACGACCGGATGGGCGGGCTCGAACGTCGGGTCGTCGGCGATGATCGACAGGAACTCGTCGAGTACGCCGAGAAAGCGGCCGTAGTGGGACTCGCTCCAGTCGCCGCGTGCTCCCTCGCCCTGCTCGACGATGTCGTCGATCGCCTGGGAGGCTGTTGCCGTGTCGACGATCGGCACGAGCTGCGGCCAGCCGAACGACGCGCTGCTCGCCTGGGCTTCTCGTGGGCCGATGAACAGCTGCTCCTCGCCGAGCTTGTCGGCCAGGTTGCGAATGCCGGCCTGGATCGACCGGTACAGGTGCCCGACCGTGTGGAACTCCTGTCCGAACGGGACGATGTCGGTGGCCGCCATGATCGGCAGGGCCGGTCCGGCGGGGTCGAAGCCGTCGGCATCCCGAAGCTCGAGGCCCTCAGGACGCTCGAGGAACAGGAAATGGCGCAGGGCCCGCTCGCCGAAGGGCACGAGGGCCAGTTGCACCCCGGCTGGGTAGCCCTTCGCCTGATGAGGCATGTGCGGCCGGGCGACGTACGGCGCCGACCCCACGGCGGACAGCAGGTTGTTGACGAGGGTCCAGTGCAGCATCTCCTGGGCGGCGACGCCGAGGATCACCGAACGCCACCGTTCCACGGTCGCGAGGTGCTCGGCCCGGAGTGTCTCGTCGGGCTCGGTCTTCAGGCTGAAGGCGGCGTAGAGGTACTCGCACATCAACCCGTGCTCGAGCTCCGCTGCCTCGCACAGCAGGTAGGTGAGCGTCTTGCGATTCTCGATGACAATTGGTGGTTCCGCCGACATTGCGCCGCAAGCTACCGATCCGCCGTCACCGAACGAACCTGGTGTGTCTGAGCACCGAAACGGTGCTCGGACACACCAAGAAGCCTGGCCGTGATCACCCCGATGAACCACCGTGGTGAAGTCGCCCCGCGCCCGTGTGCCACTTCGAACGCGGTGAACACGTAGCAGAATTGGGTATCTGGTCCGATCACCTCAGCGATGACGACTGGGGCGTGATCCGGCGGGTTGCCCCGCTGGCGGGTGTCACGCCCGACGAGGTTCGCACTGATGCCGGCGCGCTGGCCAAGGTGTTGGTCCATCCGGCCGCATTCGAGTCTGTGTTCGGTGGGCCAACGGACACGATCGGGCTCGCCGCGTCCCCGTTCTTGGTGTTCGCCGTCATCGTCCATCGCGGCTGGAGCGAACTGCAGCATGTCGACCACGTCGACGAGTGGGTCGGGCCGCAACGGCGCCTGCCGGTGTTCAGTGGTGGCGTCCTCCGCGAGTTCCTCGGATCGCCGGCCAACCGTCTGTTCGTCACCGAGCTGCTGGCGTCGTACACGAGGGTGGCCAGCGGGGCGGTATGGGTGCACACCCGCCGAGGGTGGCGACGACGCCGGTTCAGTGAGCTCGATCCGCTGCGGCTGGCATCGCTGCTCGAGGTCGTGCCCGACGACGAGCGCCCCGGGGTCTATCGCCGGCTCGGGGACCTCGCCCTGTTCCTCACCGGTGTGTTTCCGGACCACACGGAGATGCGTGGGTTGCGACCTCACGATGAGGGCCGACTCTTGCGGCTCAGCGGGATCGGTCCTGATCGCTTCGAGCCCGGCTCGACCGGGGCTGTCGAGCTGCTCGAACGGCTCGGCCAGCGCTGGTATCAGTTGGCGACGCGTACTGCCAGCGTCCCGACGGCCTCGATGGAGGTGATCGCCGACGTGGCCGGGCGCTTTGGATTGGCCCGCCGGACGCTCAACTATCTGGCCGACCGACACCTCTTCGCTCCACACCGCGACTGGTTCGGTCAGCTCCCGACCTAGTCCGGTCAGGCCCCGACGGCGGTGAGCTCGGCGACCTCTTCGGCACTCAACTGCAGACCGGCAGCAGCGACGTTGTCATCGAGATGCTGTCGCGACGCGGTGCCCGGGATGACGAGCATCGCCGGCGAGCGGGCCAGCAGCCAGGCGAGGGCGACCTGCCGGTCCGTGGCGTTGTGCCGGGCGGCGATCTCGCCCGCCAGGTCGACGTCCTCGAGCCCCTGGATCGGGGCCCACGGGATGAACGCGATGTGTTCCTGTTCGCACAGGTCGACGAGCGACTCCGAGCCACGGTCGGTGAGGTTGTAGCGGTTCTGGATCGACGCGATCGGCGTCAACTGCTGGGCGCGCCGGAGCTGCTCCTCGGTGACGTTGGACAGTCCGATGTGGCGGACCTTGCCCTCGTCCCGGAGCTCGACGAGCGTGCCGATGGAGTCCTCGAGGGGAACCTGGGGGTCGGGCCGGTGGAACTGGTGCAGCGGGATCTGTTCGAGTCGCAGCCGCCGAAGGCTGTCCTCGCACGCCTTGCGGAGGTAGTCGGGCCGCCCGTTGGGCGTCCACCGTCCCGGTCCCGGGCGTTCGAGACCACCCTTGGTGGCAATCACCAGGTTCTCCGGATACGGGTGCAGCGCCTCGGCGATCAATTGCTCACTGACGTGCGGTCCGTACGAGTCGGCGGTGTCGATGAAGTCGACGCCGAGCTCGACGACTCGCCGCAACACGGCCAGCGCTTCGTCGTGATCGGGCGGGTCGCCCCAGATTCCCCGGCCGGTGATCCGCATCGCGCCGAAGCCGAGACGGCCGACGGTGAGGTCGCCGCCGACATCGATCGTTCCGGCCCCGGCCGCGATCGACGAGTCGTGATCTGCCATTGCGTTTCTCCTCCGTCAGGTCGTTCGAACAGTTCCGGATGATTCTGCCGAACGTGGGCGATCCGCACCGCATGGTGTTGGGAATGGCTGCCGGCGTACCGAGTGTTGAACAACACAATGACCGAGTCAAGCCTCGACGCCGAGCACATCGATCACCTCAACGAGTCACCGCGCCGCCCGTCGATCCGGCGTTCCGTCCTCGATCTCGCCGTGGTGGCCGATGGGGCCGATTCGGCGAGCGCCCTCGCCGACACGACCGCTCTGGCGCGGCGCGCCGACGAACTCGGGTTCGAGCGGTTCTGGGTCGCCGAGCATCACAACTTCCCGACGATCGCCAGCACGTCACCTGCCGTGTTGATGGCCCACCTCGCGGCGTCGACGTCGCGGATCCGTATCGGCTCGGGCGGAGTGATGCTCCCCAACCACCCGGCACTCGTCGTCGCCGAGCAGTTCGCCCTCCTCGAGTCGCTGCACCCCGGACGGATCGATCTCGGCATCGGGCGGGCGCCAGGCACCGACCCGGCCACGGCGGCTGCGCTGCGGCGCAGTCCAGCCGGCCTCGGCGCCGAGGACTTCCCGAACGAGTTGATCGACTTGCTGGGCTTACTCGGCGACCGGCGCCGGGACCACGGCGCGTGGGACCGCTTCACGGCGACCCCAGCATTGTCATCGACGCCGGAGGTCGTCCTGCTCGGGTCGAGCGAGTTCTCCGCGCAGCTGGCCGGTCTGCTCGGTCTGCGCTACGCGTTCGCCCACCACTTCGACGTCGGCACGGCAATCAGCACCTTCGACGCCGCGGCCATCTACCGCCAATCGTTCCGACCATCGGCGGCGCTCGACGAGCCGTACCTGATCGTGACGGTCGGCGTCCTCGGCGCCGAGTCGGTCGATCGGGCCGAGTACCTTGCCGGCCCAGCGCGCCTCGCCATGTTGTCCCTGCGGACCGGGCGACGGATGCAGCTGTTGTCGCCGGACGATGCGGCCCGGCATCCCGACCTGGCTGCGGCGACGGCGATGCCGTCGAACCGCATCGTCGGTGACGAAGCCGTCGTCGCCGAACGGCTGGCGACACTCGCTGAACGGACGGGCGCCAACGAACTGATGATCTCGACGATGACGCACGGTGTCGCCGAGCGGATGGGCACGCTGGAGATCGTGGCTGCGGTGTGGACCCACATCGCCGCACTGCAGGTCGGCGCCGGGCGCTGACCGATTTCAACCGATTGACGGATCAGCGGAGGTGGCTCGTGTCGTCGTCGTCATCGTCGGTCGTCGCGGCGTCGTCGGTGATGAACGAGAAACGCCCGTTCGGCTCGAGAATCGCGTAGCGCACCGTGGCGAGGTCGTCGATGCCCTTGGCTCGCGCCGCTTCGAGCAGATCGGCCATCGGCAGTCGCTCGATGAGCATCGCCTCGTCCTGTACGGCCCCGCGGCGCACAACGGTGGTCGGACTGCCCTCGATGATCCGGCGGGCTCGCGCCGATCGGCGGATCAACTCGGCGATGGCGACGACCAGCAGTCCCATCGTCGCCAGCACGATGAAGCCCCCGGTGATCGACATGTCCTCCTGGGTGATGGCCTGCTGGACTACGTCGCCGAGGACGATCAACAGCACGAGGTCGAACGGCCCGAGCTCGGCGAGCTCGCGTTTGCCGGTGCCGCGGACCACTGCCCAGAGCAGGACGTACACGACGATGGTGCGCAGGACGAGTTCCATCAGGGCAAGACCCACGTTCGATACGTCAACGTCGCCACGTCACCATCGACCTCGACCTCCGTCGTGGCGTCGCGGCCCCACTGCACACTGGGCTCGATGCGCGCGTCCAAGCTGAGCCGGAACGTCTCACCCGGCGGCGGGTCGAACTCCCAGATGACCATCTCGCCGTCCTGGGTCGCGGCCGCGGCGTCTGGATCGAGGCCGTTCTCGTCGAAGAGATCGAAGTAGGCGCTCGTCGAGCGGACCGTGATCGGCCCGTCAAATCCTCCCGGCCGATGCACGGTGACGGCCCACGGCGAGGCGAGGCCGGGGCGGGTGATCCGTGCGTAGTGGATCTCCACCTCCGTGCCGTCGGCCATCGTCATCGACGTGGTCGCGCTCTTGACACCGAGCAGACCGAGGAGTGCGGCGATGACGACGAGCGCGAAGCAGCCGGTGATGCCCAACGCGATGACGCGATCGACGCGAGCGTGATGCAGACCCCGGTCAGTTGGCAGCGTGCTCGTCGGCGACGTCACGCCAGCCGATGGTAGGTCGGTGAGGTCGTCGACCCGGGTGACCCCGGCTGGCGCGGCTGGCGCAGTGACCGTCTAGACAGCGACGAGGTAATGGAAGCCGGCGAATCCGACGCCGCCAACGAGTGACGCCGCCGATGGTGTCGTCGGTCCCGACCCGGACCGCTCGGCGCGGAGCGCACTGAGCACCGCTAGCGGGCTCGGCGACCCCGGTGTGGTTGTTGTCGTCGTCGACGTGGTCGAGGTCGTCGACGTCGTCGCTCCGGGGGTCGTGGTGGTCGTCGCTGCGGGGGTCGTGGTCGTTGTCGCCCCGGGCGTCGTCGTGGTGGTGGTCGGCGGGAGTGTGGTGGTGGTCGGCGGGAGTGTGGTGGTGGTGGCGGCGGTGTGGTGGTGGTCGTGGTGTGGTGGTGGTCGTCGGCGGCGTGGTGGTGGCTGGTCGACGGTGGGTGGTGGTTGGCGGGAGTGTGGTGTGTCGTGGGCGGCGGCTGAGTGGTCGTCGTCGGCGATGGTGGTGTGGTGGTTGGCGGGAGTGTGGTGGTGGTCGGTGGTGCGGTGGTGGTGGTCGGTGGTGCGGTGGTGGTGGTCGGTGGTGCGGTGGTGGTGGTCGATGGTGTGGTCGTGGTGGTTGGCGGGACGTGGTCGTCGGCGGGAGTGTCGTCGGCGGGAGGGTGGTGGTCGGGGACGTGGTGGTGGTCGTCGTGGTCGTCGGGGGAAGCGTGGTCGAAGTGGTGGGTGGTGCGGTGGCCGTCGTTGGTGGGACGGTCGATGCAACCGTGGTCGACGCCGCGGGGACCGTCGTGGTGGTCGACGTCGGCGAGCTCGTCGTCGAGGGCTCGGGCGGCGTCGTGTCGGGTGGCGTGGTGTCTGGCTCCGTGGTGTCGGGTGGCGTGGTGTCTGGCTCCGTGGTGTCGGGTGGCGTGGTGTCTGGCTCCGTCGTGTCGGGTGGCGTGGTGTCTGGCTCCGTCGTGTCCGGGAGGAAGGTGTCCGGATCGGTCGTGTCGGGCATCGACGTGTCGGGAAGTGACGTGTGAGCGTCGGGCGAGCGACGACTCGGGCTCCGACGTGTCCGGCGCCGATGAATTCGGTGGCTCCCGAGTGGGGAACGTCACGAACGGTGGCGGCCCCCCCACGCGTGGCGGGTCGTCTGACTCGTCGTCGAACGCCGTCGTCTCCACCGCCTCGCTGGTCGCGACGACGGTGGTGGTGTCGGGTGGGCTCGTCGGCGGTTCGGTGGCCGGGGCGGTGTCCGGCACCGACCGAGCGACGCTCGGCGACGTGCTGGCGGCCAACAACGCATCGATCTCCAGCGGCGTTGGCGCCGATGTCGTGGGCGCCGTGGCGATCGTCAGGGCGACGTCCTCGGTTCCTGGTGGCGTCGCCGGCGGCGTAGAGCTCGGCGCCGGATTCGGCGGCAGCAACGTGTTATCCGTTCCCTCCGAGTCGCCGCCCGTCGTCAGCACGAGCACGAGGATGGCGATGACAACAAACGTTGCCGCGCCGGCGACCCAGATGATCGAACGCGACTCGTTCCACCACATTCCGGCCGGTTCCTCGTAGCCCCAGTCGACCTCGGTCGGCTTGTTGTCATCGTTGCCGACTGGCGGAACCACCGGCGGCCCAGACCACTGACCGTTGTTGCTCTCGCTCACGACTTGAACCTCGGCGATCGGCAGCCATGGCCCTCCATCAACTGGCAGATCGGACGACGGATGCCTGGCGTCTGCGGAAATCTACCGGCCCGACCGATTGCCGGGGGAACGCCGGCGACGTGACCGCGTCACCGCTTGCGCAGGATCCACGCTTGTTCGCTCGGAAAGCGATGCGACCACTCGGCGGTCGCGTAGAAGCGCATCTCCTGGGCGTTGTCGGGCGCCGGCTCGGGTGCCTGGATCTCGAAGAACTCGACCACGTCGAAACCTGTCTCACGGAACAGTCGGAGCCAGCCCGACAGTGGCAGGTTGAACTCGATGCCGCCCGGATCGTCGGCTGCGGTGCGCCAGTCGATTCGGTGGATCGTGAAGTAGTCGCGCTCGAGGTTGGTGGTGATCGGTAGCGAGCCATCGAGCGGCGAGCACAGCGTGGCCAACGTCGACGTGCCGAGAAAGGCAAGCGTCCCCCCGTCGCGCAGCACCCGGTGTGCTTCGGGAATCCAGACGTAGGGATCGCACCAGATCGCCGCCCCGTACTCGGAGATGGCGAAGTCGAACGAACCGTCGGGGTAGGGGACGGTTTCGGCATTGCCGTGGATCAGCGTCAGGTCGACGCCGTGTTCTGTGGCGAGGCGCCGTGCGGTCGCCAGCTGGCGTTCGGAGTTGTCGATGCCGACGACCGTTGCGCCGCGCCTGGCCATCCACGCCGACACGTACGCCGTGCCGCACCCCAACTCGATCGCCCGCACACCGGTCATGTCGTCGGGCAGCAGGCCTGGAAGGGGAACGTCCCACATCCCCCACTTCGGCTCGGCGCGCCAGTTGCGCTCGCCAGGGGCGACCCAGTTCGGCGCGTCGTCGTCCCAGTGGGCGCGGTTGACAGCGACGTGCTCGGGTAATGACTGGTCGGTCATTCTGCGGGTCGAACGTAGCCGCCCCTGAGCGCGGGTCGGGTCGTGGCACGATGCGGCGATGACCCTCGACGACTACGACCGGGTCCCGTTGCTGTTCGGACCCTCACCGATCCATCCGTTGCCTCGGCTCACCGCCGCCCTTGGTGGGCGCGTGGAGATCTGGGCAAAGCGTGAGGACTGCAATTCGGGAATCGCCTTTGGCGGCAACAAGGTCCGCAAACTCGAGTACCTCGCCGCCGACGCCATCGCCCAAGGCTGTGACACGCTCGTGTCGATCGGCGGTGTGCAGTCCAACCACACCCGCCAGGTGACCGGCGTCGCCCGCCACCTCGGACTGGGTGCGGTGACCGTGCAAGAGCGGTGGGTGGAGTCGACGGACGAGAACTACGAGCGCGTCGGCAACCTGCAACTGACACGCATCATGGGAGGCGATATCCGCACCGACGACGCCGGTTTCGACATCGGGGTGCGGGACAGTTGGCGAAGGGCGTTGGAGTCCGTCGAAGCGGCAGGCGGTAAGCCCTACCCGATCCCCGCCGGAGCTTCGGATCATCCGTTGGGCGGCCTTGGCTTCGCCAACTGGGCGAGGGAGGTCGCCACCCAAGAAGCCGAGCGCGCCGTGTTCTTCGACCACATCGTCGTCTGCACGGTCACCGGATCGACGCACGCCGGGATGATCGCCGGCTTCGCCCTCGACGCCACCGACCAGCGCCGCGTCCTCGGCATCGATGCCTCCAAGACAATTGACCAGACCATCGCGCAGGTGACACGCATCGCCAACGACACGGCGCAACGAATCGGCGTCGGGCGTTCCCTACTCGCCGAGGAGATCACGGTCGTCGACGGCTACGCCGGCCCGGTGTACGGAATCCCTGACGAGTCGACAATCGAGGCCATTCACCTTGCTGCCCGGACCGAGGGCATGCTCACCGACCCCGTCTACGAAGGAAAGTCGATGGCAGGGCTGATCGGGATGATCCGATCCGGGGAGATCCCGTCCGGATCGCGGGTCCTCTACGCCCATCTCGGCGGCCAGCCGGCCTTGTCGGCCTACGCCAGCACGCCCGGCCTCGGCTGACCCGGCTCGGCTGATGGGTCGAGCGCCCGCGGCCGACGTTCAAACGGGGACGGTGCCGACATGGACCGTTCGTACGCCGAGAACGAACACGTCGGGGCGCCGCATCAACCCGCGTGGATCGCCGTCGTCGAGGAGCTGGCGAAGCGTCGCCCGGTCGACGTCGTCGAGGCGCTCGTCAGCTCCGGCGAGCTGGCGTTCGAACACGCCGCGCACGACAAGGCGGGTGGCGTCGGTCAGCGGAGGTGGCAGGTCGAGGAGAAACGAGCGCGTCGACACTTGGACGAGCCCGGCCTCGGCGAGCAGCACATTCCATCCCCAGCCGGTGCGTACCGTGGCATCCGCCGGGCGGACCTCGCGCCAGAACCAGGCGACCTTGTCCGTTGCGAGGCGCTGCTCGAGGCCCGGCTCTCCGATCCCGCAATCGTCGGGGAGGAACCGGTACTCGAGTCCGCCTTCGCCGATGGCGACCCGGCCACCTGGACGGACCACCGCGGCGAGGTCGGTGAGCGCCGCCACCTCGTCGTCGAGGTGATGGACGACGGCACTGGCATGAACGAGGTCGACGGGCGTCCGGTCGAGCAGCGCGCTCGAGCGGCCGATGTTCGAGGTCGGCGTGGAGCGTGAGGAGGTGGTGACCGGGCCGGCTGGCGCGTCGACGCGCCAGGGCGAGCAACTCGGCGCTGCCGTCGGCGAGGACGACCGTACCGGCGGTGCCTACCGCGTCGGCGAGTGCCGCAGCCATGCCGCCCGCCCCGGAACCGACGTCGACGGCGACGTGTCCGGGTTGCACACCGAGCCACTCGACGATCACCCGGTTGCGGTCAGTGTCGAGATCGTCCCACGCCGTCAGCGCGTCGGCCATCTTCGCCCAGTCGACATCGTCGTGGACGTGCCGATGTCGGGGAGCGGGGTCGTCGGCCATCCGACCAGTGTGCCGCGCTCGCCGTGGTTCGGCGGGGGGCGATTTAGCTCAGGTGGCGGAACCGAACGGCGAGCGCGGCAGTGAGCGGCGGTGACGTGTGACGTCCTCGAACGGCGCCGATCCGAACGTGCCGCACGAGCACGTCCAGCGCACGAGCATGCCGCTGCCGGCGTTGCCGAAGGCAACGATCGAGTCCGGTCCGAGGTGCACTCGGCCGCCGTGCCCGGGGCAGTAGGCATTGAACATGACTCCAGCGTAGAACAGCAGTGGTCTCCTGGTAAGGTCCAATTCGGGATCGCCGATGAGTACCACTTCTCCAGACCTGCTGATCGAGATCGATCGATCACGGCGGCGCGGCCTGCGCGCCCAGATCGAAGGTGGGCTGCGCGATGCGATCAGCGCCGGTCGGCTCGCACCGGGCACGCCGCTGCCATCGACGCGTGCCCTGGCGTCCGACCTCGGTGTCACTCGCGGCGTCGTCGTCGGGGCCTATGACCAATTGCTCGCCGAGGGCTACCTCGTCGCCCGCCAGGGCGCCGGCACGGTGGTCAACTCGGCACCGATCGGCACCGACCGCGCTGTCGCCCGGGCGGCGCGACCGGCACCGGCAGTCATCGACTTTCGGCCGAGTGTGCCCGAGCTGTCGACCTTCCCGAGAGCGGCATGGTTACGGGCCACGCGCACGGCCCTGCAGACGCTTCCCGATCGCTACTTCGGATACATCAATCCATGCGGTCTGCGGCAGCTGCGGATCGCCGTCGCCGAGTACCTCGGTCGGGTCCGCGGCGTCGTCGCCGACTCCGACCAGGTGGTGATCTGCAACGGCTTCGCGCACGGGCTCAGCCTCGTGGCCCGCCAATTGGTCGACACCGGGCACACGCCGATCGCGGTCGAGGATCCCGGCCACGACGCGCCGCGTGCCGAGCTGACCTGGCTCGGCGCCAGCTATCACCCGGTGCCGGTCGATGGCGACGGCCTCATCGTCGACCAGTTGCGGCAGTCGGCGGCCAGGGCAGTCCTCGTAACACCCGCCCACCAGTACCCCACCGGGGCCGTGTTGGCGCCGCCGCGCCGCCGCGCGATCATCGCCTGGGCGCGCGACGTCGACGGCTA
This sequence comes from Ilumatobacteraceae bacterium, assembly GCA_963786985.1. GTDB lineage: Bacteria > Actinomycetota > Acidimicrobiia > Acidimicrobiales > Ilumatobacteraceae > Desertimonas. Next base: position 313,474 of record CAWBBL010000020.1, read on the forward strand.
CGTGATCGAGGACGACTACGACGCCGAGTACCGCTACGACCGGCACCCGGTCGGGGCGATGCAAGGTCTCGCTCCGGATCGGGTGATCTACTGCGGAACGCTGTCGAAGAGCCTCGCTCCCGGACTGCGCCTGGGGTGGCTCGTGCTGCCGTCGCCGCTCGTCGCCCCGATCGCCGCCAGTCGCATGCTGACCGACCACGCGACGTCCGCCCCGGTGCAGGCGACGTTCGCTGAATTCCTCGTCAACGGTGACCTCGATCGTCATCTGCGGCGGATGCGCCGGATCTACCGGGAGCGCCGCGACACGCTCGTCGCCGCCCTCGCCCGGTGGCTGCCCGACGCCACGATCAGCGGGATCGCCGCCGGACTGCACGTCCTCGTCACGCTTCCGCCGGGGCCGGACGAAGCGGCGCTCGAAGAGGCTGCCGGTGCTGCCGGGATCCGCATCTACCCGCTCGGCGGCCACCGCGTTGCGAGAACACCCGGGGCACCGGCGGAGATTCTCCTCGGCTATGGCGGTCTCGACCCGCCGGCGATCGAAGCAGGCGTGCAGATCCTGGCCGACGTCATCGCCAACGCCGGTCGCCGCTGAGTACGGTGCGCCCATGACCGTCGATGGTGAGTACGAACCGAGTCCGACCGGTTGGGTGCGCGAGCAGGTCGCGGCCTACGAGCGCTCGGGCGGCCAGGAAGCCAACACGCTGCGCGACACCGGGCTGCCGGTGATCGTCGTCACCACCCGCGGGAACAAGTCCGGGCTGATCCGCAAGACGCCGCTGATGCGCGTCGAACATGACGGCGAGTACGCCCTCGTCGCCTCGTACGGTGGCCGGCCGGCTCACCCCGTGTGGTACCACAACCTCAAGGCCGATCCGCGGGCGGTCACGATTCAGGACGGCCCTGAGCCCTTCGCCGTCGAGGTCACCGAGCTCGACGGCGCGGAACGGGAGGCGTGGTGGGAGCGGGCCGTCGCCGCCTACCCGCCGTATCGCGAGTACCAGGCCAAGACCGACCGGCTGATCCCGGTCTTCAAGGCCACGCCCATCCGCTGATCCCCAACCGATGGGTGTCTAGGGGACCGTTCCGTCCCCAGAACACCCATCGGTTGGCGGTGAGGGTCGAGATTGGGCGCTCCCCGCGTGGCGCGGGCGGCGCTCACCTGCAACGCTGGTAGCCGCCGTGGACGCCTTGGTGATCTCCTCGCCGGCCGAGGGATGGTGTCGACGTGGAGACCGCCGTCCCACGCCCGGACACTCCGGCGCTGATCGGCGCGGCCGTCCATCGAACCAAGGTCGGTCATGATGGACGACGACTGGCGCCCCGCCGACGACGAGTGGCTGTTCGAACCGGAATACGAGTCGCCGCCCGGGCTCTGGTGGCAGCAGCCCGGGGCGATCCGCGCCGCCACTGCCGGAGCATGTGTGGTCGTGCTCGGCGTCTTCACCGTGATGATGTTCACGGGTGGCGGGGCGGACAGCACCGACAGCGACGATCGCCTGCCGGTGGTCCTGCCGGGCATCGCCACGACGGTGCCGCAGGTGTCGACGACACTGGCCCCGACCACGACACTGGCCGTGACGACGGCGTCCGTGACGACGTCGCCGTTTCCGTCGCCGGGTGTCGCACTCCCGATCCGGCCGCGCCCGGAGACGACGACGGTCACCACCGAGCCGCCGACGACGGAAGGCCCCGAGACCACCGTCGAGTCAGTGGCGACGGAACCGCCGACGACGACCGAGCCGGAGCCGACGACCGAGCCAGGCACGACGACGACGAGTGAACCACGCCGGGCCGAGCCTCCGCTGACCGAACCGGCGACGACGGAGCCCGACACGACGGAGCCGGAGACCACCGAACCGGAGACGACGGAGCCGGAGACGACGGAGCCGACCACGACGACGGAGTCGACGACGACCGAGCCGGAACCGACGACGACCGAGCCGGAACCGACGACGACCGAGCCGGAACCGACGACGACCGAGCCGGAACCGACGACGACCGAGCCGGAACCGACGACGACCGAGCCGGAACCGACGACGACCGAGCCGGAACCGACGACGACTGAGCCGGAACCGTCGACGACCACGACCGACGACAACGGAGCCGGAACCGTCGACGACGACGACAACGGAGCCGGATCCGTCGTCGACCACGACGTCGCCGACGTCGTCCACCTCCTCGACGTCCTCGACGTCCTCGACGTCCTCGACGTCGTCGACGTCCTCGACGTCGTCCACATCGTCGACGTCGTCGACGTCGTCGATTCCGCTCCCCGGGTGACTTGGCGACCAGAATGAACGGCCATGCGTGGTGGACACGGCATCGTGGTGGGCGTCAACGAACGAGTGCAGAACCTCGACATCGAGGTGTTGTCCGACCACTGGTACGTCCTGCGCAAAGCAACGTTCGACTATCTGCATCGTGATGGGACCCGGACTCGCGAGGTGCGCGAGGCCTACGACCGGGGCAACGGCGTCGTCATCCTGCTCCACGACCCGGCGGCGGGAACGGTCCTGCTCACCCGGCAGTTCCGCTTGCCGATCTTCCTCAACGGACATCGTGACGGGATGCTGATCGAGGCCGCCGCCGGGCTCCTCGATGGCGACGACGCCGAGACCGCCGTGCGTCGAGAGGCCGAAGAGGAGAGCGGCGTGCGCGTCGGCGAGGTCGAGCGGCTCTTCGAACTGTTCATGAGCCCTGGATCGGTCACCGAACGGGTGACGTTCTTCGCCGCCACCTACGCGCACGATCAGCGGGTGTCATCTGGCGGTGGCCTGATCCATGAAGGAGAGGACATCGAGGTTCTCGAGCTGACGCTCGACGATGCTCTGGAGATGGTCGAGCGCGGCGAGATCGTCGACGGCAAGACCGTCCTCCTCCTGCAGTGGGCCGCCTTGCGTCGCGCCGCCTCAGTTCCGAGTCGCCGCGATCACGAGACACTCGAACGGAGCGACGAGGCTGCCATCGGGTTGGGTGAACGGCTGTAGCACGTCCACGGCTTCGTCGCGCAGCTGGCGGTACGTCGTCGCGCTGATCCGTTCGACGAGCGGGGTGCTCTCGACCTCGGTCGTCACGGCCGCGTCGACGGACGGCGCACGGTACGAGCCGACGACGGAGCGGCGCACACCGATGCGCAGCCCGGCGGACTCGAACAGATTGGTCAGCTCACCGAGATCCCCACACACGAAGTACGCCGTGAGCAGCGAGATCGCCTCTGGGCCGGCGATCCGGCCAGCAAGCTCGACGAACGGCTTGAACATCACCTGGGCGTCGAGGGCGCTGGGGACGACGACTGCCACCGTGCCGCCGGGCGACACGACCCGCGCCATCTCGCCGAGTGCCCTCGGGCGGTCGGCGAAGAACATCAGGGCCATCTGGCAGAGCACGGTGTCGAACGCCCGATCGGCGAATGGCAGCCTCATCGCGTCGCCCTGCCGCCACTCGATGTCGGGTCGAACGCGGCCGGCGACGGTGAGCATCGCCTCGTTGAGATCGAGACCGACGACCGTGCCTGGCGGACCGACGAGGTCGGCGGCGGTGCGGGCGACGATGCCCGTACCACAGGCGACGTCGAGCACGTCGTGACCCTCGGCCACTCCGGCGACCTCGCACAGGATCGGCGCCCACTGGGCGAAGAAGCCGGGAACGAACGCCGCCTCGTAGCGTTCGGCGGCCTCGATCGGGATCTGGAACGACTCGGTGGGACCGGCAGTGGATGTCATACGGCGATGGTGCGCACCGCCCGACCGATCGAGCATCGGTCAAATGACCCACTGATCGTTCGGATTCAGGTCATGGCCTGCCGGCGCCGGCCATGGAACCAGCGGCGAAGGCCGCTGCCGCAGCGCGGTTGCGCAGGTTGAGCTTGCTCAGGATGCGGCTGACGTGGTGGGCGGCCGTCTTGCGGCTGACGAACAGCCGGGCGGCGATCTCTTCGTTGGACAAGCCGTGGCTGAGCAGTGCCAGCACTTCCTGTTCGCGGGAAGTGAGCACGTCGATCCCCTTCCGGCCGGGTCGTGTGGCCACGCCCAGGACGCGCAGGAAGGCAGCGACCCGATCGGCGTCGCGAGCCGCGCCGAGCCGCACGAACCCGTCGAGTGCTCGGTCGGCGTGGCGGATTGCGAGCCGTGGCTGACTGCCGCCATGGACGTTGGCGAGCGCGAAGTGGGCACGGGCCGCCTCGAACGGCGCGGCGAGGTCGTTGAAGCGGCGGGCCGCGTCCTCGAGGCAGGCGACCGCCGACTCCTTGTCGCCGGAAGCGTCGGCGACCCGACCTCGAGCGGCGAGCGACACGGCGGCGAGGCGGTCGTCTCGGTCGCCCGCGACTTCGGTGAGGCGGGTCATCGATTCAGCGGCCGCAGGCAGGTCTCCGACGGCCAACTGGGCGTCGACAAGCAGGTCCAGTGCTGTCGCCAGAACGACCCGTTGTTGTTCGATGACCCGCCACCGATGCTCGAGCAAGCGACTCGCCGCGGCTCCGTCGCCACGGGCGAGGAGTAACGCCGCGGCCGACAAGGTGACGTCTGCCGCCGCCTCGGTGCTCCCGCCGATCTCGTCGAGCAGTGTGGCGGCGTCCTCGAGACGTCCCTGGCGGACGCGGAGATCGGCGAGCCGGCTGCAGTGCCTTGCGGTGCAGGCTGGGGCACGTGTCAGCGGTCATCCGCACGCCGACGCTGAGCTCGCGTTCGGCGTCGTCCCAGCGGCCGGCGCTGATCAGCACGCTGCCGTAGTGGATGCGGCATTCGGCGTACAGGAACGGGCAGCCGTAGGCCTCGACGAAGCGGTCGGCGACCCGACACCATTGGGCGGCCCGCTCGGTGTCGCCCGCCAACGCGCAGGCCGTGAGCATGTCGCAGCACGTGTACACGACGGTCTGGAGATCGGATGGTTCGCCGCCGAGGGCCGCGGCCATCGACTCGTCGATCAGCGCGAACCCCCGTTCCGTTTCGCCTTGGCCGACGCTGATCAGCCCGAGCTGGGACGCGGCCACGAGCTCGAGGTTGACGTCGCCAACGTGACGGGCGAGGTCGAGGGCCCGCTCGGTCAGCGCCGCGGCGGCGTCGAGGTCGGTCATCCGATACGCCCGAGTGAGCCAGGCCCAGGCGTGTGGCGGGCCTGGCTCGACGGACTCGAGCAGCCGCTCGGCGCGGGCGATCCACCCGTTGGCCGCGGCAAAGTTGTCGAAGTTGGCCTTGTACGTGATCGCCAGCCACAGCGCGCAGTCGACTGCACCGACGGCATCTGCCGAGTTGCGGAACAGCCCGTAGGCGACGGTGCTCTGATCGACGCTCGCCTGGTTCTCGCCCAACCACCACAGCGCCCGCGCCAAGCCGAGACGAGCCGACGCGGTGTCGCCTTCGCCGATCGACGCCTCGAAGCATGCCCGGGCTTCGGCCCACCTGCCGGCGTCGAGAGCCGCCTCGCCACGCGCCGCGGTGTCGATCGAGGTCACACGCCCACGCGCTGCAGGCGGTCACAGGCCAGCGTGACGGTCTCCATCAGCACCTCGCCGGAACCGGCCTGCAGCGCGCTGATTTCGACCTTCGATGGCCAGGCGTTCTCCAAGTGATAACGGGCGACAGGCTTGCCGGACGCGTCGTACATCTCCAGGGTGGCGTTGCGCTTGGCGTCGCCGGCGCGAGCGTTGACGACCGAGTCGTGCCACGTGGCCACTTGCAGATCAGCGGTGAAGCCCCGCCGCAGGGTGACGGTGGGCGGGGTGCGCTTCCCCGGCAACTTCTTCAGCAATGCTCCGATGGCATCGTCCGGTTCCTCGCTGAGGATGCCGACGAGCGCCGAGAACGCGGCAATCTCGACGCCGTCGATGGTCAGGGAGAACCGCGCCGGTGCGATCGCCGCGCTTGACGCGGAACGGGCTGGGGGCATGTCGTCACCTCCGGAGCGGTGCCAGTCGAGCCGGGCACGGAAACCGTAATGCTCCCGGCGAGGTGGCGCCGCCCAGTTACTGCCCACGCCGGGACGCCCGGGATCACCCAGCAGCACCGTCGGGAACGTCACAATGGATTGATCGACGAATCGCCAGATCGATCCCGGTGGTGGGTCGCGGCCGACGACGGCGAGGAGCCGGACTATCGGTTCACGCTGGCCAACGAGCGGACGTTCCTGGCCTGGGTGCGCACGGCACTCGGACTGCTCGCCGGCGGGGTTGCCGTGCGCCAGCTCGTCGACCCGTTCGACGTCGCCAAGGCCACGACGGCGCTGGCGTTGCTGGCGGTCGGCTGCAGTGTGGTGCTGGTCGTCGGCGGGTACCTGCGCTGGGTGGCGGTGCAACGAGCGATCCGCCGCGGCGACGATCTTCCAGCGGCGCGTTTGGTCCCGGTGGTCGCCGCCGCCTTCGGGTTGATCGCCGTCGTCTCGTTCGTGCTGATCGCCGCGGGATGAATTCGTCCGCTGGTCTCCAGGCCGAGCGAACGGTGCTGGCGTGGACGAGGACGCTGTTGCTCAGCGCCGCCGTCGCCGCGCTCATCGCCCGTACCGCCGACTCCGGGTTCGAGCGTGGTGTCGCCGTCGGCCTCGCGGCGCTCGGTCTGGCGCTCGCCGCGCTGACTGCGACGCGGCGGCGACGCGGCATCATCACCGGCGATTCGGTGGCGATGGCGCCGACCGGGACCTTCGGGTTGTTGGTCACCGCCTTCGCCGTGCTCACCACCGCCGGGGTCGTCGTGATCCTCTAGCCGGTCGGCGTGACACCGCAGGTCACCAGGACATTCAGACTTCCCTCAGACCACCCCCGTACGTTCGATCCCGACCCCCATGCTCCTGACGGGCAACGTGGCCGGCACCGAGGTTTGCGGCGGATGAGACCTCGGCGCCGGCCACCGGCGACCCGGCGCGGCAGGGGGCGTAGCGTTCCCCCGGTGCGGGCCGACGACGAACTCCCGGCGGGGGACTTCGCCGCGTGGGTTGCCGCGTTCCGGACGGCGTTGGACGGCGAGGGCCAGTCCGATGTGCCGTGCGACGGTTGCACGGCGTGTTGCTCGTCGAGCCAGTTCGTCCACATCGGCCCCGATGAGACGGACACACTCGCCCACATTCCCGCTGAGTTGCAGTTCCCCGCTCCGGGTCGGCCGGCCGGCCACGTCGTCCTCGGCTACGACGACCGCGGTTGCTGTCCGATGTTGACCGCCGACGGTTGTTCGATCTACGAGCATCGCCCACGGACGTGCCGCGCCTACGACTGTCGCGTGTTCGCCGCCGCCGGCGTCGCCGTCGACCCGGACAACGAGGCCCTCGCCGCTCGGGTCCGGCGCTGGCGATTCACGTACCCGACGGACGACGACCGGCGCCTGCAGGACATCGTGCAGGGCGCGGCGGACGACCTCGCCGGCGACCGGACGCCCAGCACTCCGGCGTCGATCGCCGTTCGCGCGGTCGAGATTGCGGTGCGCCACTCGGTTTCCGCGCCGCCCGGTGCGTAGAGTGCGCCCCGTGTTGATCCTTGCCCTGATCTCGTTCGGAATGATGATTGGCGCTGTCGCCCAGTGGGTGACGGGGCGTGACGGCCCCGGCATCGACTGGTCGCTCGCTCTCGTTGCCGGCCTCGTCGGATCGTTCGTCGGCGGACTGCTGTTCAGCCTCATCGCCGGCGACGGCTTGAGCGTGCGCCCGAGCGGCCTGATCGGCTCGTTCATCGGCGCGGTGATCATCACCGCCGGTTGGAAGTGGTGGCAGTCGCGGTCGAACACGTCAGCGGCGCCGGCGGCGCGCCGCCGCTGACCCGCTGGCGTCGTCCGGTCAGCGGCGGAGCGACTCCCGCGACCACTCGCCGTCGAGCCGCCGCAGCCGGCCCGACGGGTTCTCGTCCTGGAGCGGTTCGGGCAGCAGGCCTGCCGGCAGACCCTGGAAGCTGACCGGGTCGCAGGAATCTGCGCATCGCCGCCGGTCCCACGGACGTCGTTCGTGAGTCGGTGCTCGCCGGGTAGGGGCCGCCGTGCTGCATCGCGTGAGTCACGGCGACGCCGGTCGGGAAGCCGTTCCAGACGATCCGCCCGACCTTGTCGGTGAGCGCATCGACGAGGCGTCCCGCCAACTCGACGTCGCCGGGGTCCTCGATCTCGCCATGAATCGTGGCGGTGAGCTGTCCGGGCAGGTGGCGGGCGATGTCCAGCATCTCGGCCGGGTCGGCGCAGGAGACCACCAAGGTGCTCGGGCCGAAGACCTCGCCGGCGAGATCGTCGTTGGCCACGAACACGGCCGCGGTCGTCTGCGCACACACGGGCGTGCCAGCGGTCGGCTCGCCGGTGAGCAGCGCGACACCGGCGGTGTTGGCGAGGTCGCCGACGGCGGCGGCGTAGCGCTCCCCGATGCCCGGGTACAACATCGTCCTCGGCGGGACATCGCCGAGCTGGGTGGCCAGCGCGCCGGCGAACTCGTCGACGTCGAGGCCGACGACCACGCCAGGGTTCGTGCAGAACTGCCCGACTCCGATGGTGACCGACTTGGCCAGTCCGCTGGCGATCTCGTCGCCCCGGGCGCGCAGCGCGCCGGGCAACACGAACACCGGGTTGACGCTGCCCATCTCGGCATAGACGGGGATCGGCTGCGGCCGAGCGGCGGCTCTGTCGAAGACGGCCCGACCCCCGGCCAGCGACCCGGTGAAGGCGACCGCTGCCGTCGCCGGGTGCTCGACGAGGGCGATGCCCATGTCGATGTCGCCGAAGACGACCTGCACCACGCCGGCCGGCAGTGCACACCGTTCCACCGCCGTCTGCAACGCCGCGGCGGCCAGTTCGCTCGTGCGCGGGTGCGCGGGGTGGGCCTTGACGACCACTGGGCAGCCGGCGGCGAGCGCTGATGCCGTGTCTCCCCCCGGGACCGAGAAGGCGAACGGGAAGTTGCTCGCGGCGAACACGACGACCGGTCCGAGCGGCACGTTCATGGTCCGTACATCGGCGGTGTCGGTGTCCACCCGGGACTCGATCCAGCTGCCTTCGTCGACCTCGTCGGCGAACAGACGAAGTTGTCCCGTGGTGCGGGTGAGCTCGCCGCCCAGCCGCTCCTCGGTGAGCGCGGTCTCCTCGGCGGCGGTGGCGATGAGCTCGTCGCCGACGGCTTCGAGGGCCTCGGCGCTGGCGCGCAGTAGGGCGCTGCGCCGCGCCGGAGGGTGCAGGGCACGCTCGTCGAACGCGGCCTGCGCGGCGCCGAGCACCTCGTCGACCGGGCGTTGTTGAGCGGCGGTCTCGTTCATCTCCTCCTGCTTAGCGGATCCTCTCGACCATCTGGGGAAGTTGTGAATCAGACGCTGACACGGATCTTCCCCGAATGAGGTGATGACACGGATCTTCCCCAGATCGGGGAGGGGGTTCGGGAGTGGGGAGTTCGCTCAGGGGCGGTGGACGTCGTCGAAGCGCAGGCCGCTCGACACCGGCCCGCTGCCGCCGGTGCGCCGGCGTGCCGACCACACGGCCGTGCGCCCGCCCAGCCAGCGGGCGAGCTGGAACGTGCGCTCGACCCCGAGCCCTTCGCCGGGAAGCTCCTCCTCGCGGAGGCGCAGCGGCTCGGGGGCTCCGAGCATCGTGCCGAGCGCCGGATGGATCGCCCTCTGCTCCAACGTCGCGGCGCCCGACTCGTCGGTGACCGTCACCAGCGGGTGCCAGTGCCGGCGCCGTCGCCGTAGCGACCTCGTAGCGCAACACACCGTCGCCGACCACGCTCGTGCGGCTCGGTGGTTGCGGTTCCTCGTCGCGACGCCGGGGCGCTCCGGTCGGTGATTCGACGAGCTCCTCGATCGCCCAGACGAGATTGGCGAACTCGTCGCGGGCGAACGCCACACGCTCGCGGGCAGCTGCTTCGAGTGAGCTGGAGAGCACTGGCGGGAGGAACAGCAATGGCACCGGGGCACCGCCGTCACTCGAGAGTCCGAACATTCGCCACGCGGCAGCCGGTCCGTCGACCTCGGTCGCCGAGCGCACCTCGGTGGTGACGCCGAACGTGTCCGACACCTCCAATGCCGTGATCCGCGTGAGCGACCCAACGGGCAACTCGACGGGCACGACGAACCAGTCGTTGCCGTAGTCGACGGCGAACCCGACGAGCAGCATGCGGGCGACGTTGTCGGCGCCGGCGCCGACGGCGCCGAGGTCGATGCGGGCGTCCTCGAAGGCCCAAAATCGTGGGGCCGGCATTCCGGGGAACGTGACCGGCGCCGGGAGCACGGTACGCACGATCGCCTCAGACGGCGACGTGGCGCCGAGGGTGGCCGCGGCCGCGATGTCGAAGTCGTGCCAGTCGAGGCGACCGGCGGAGTACTCCTCGGCGGCGAGGACGCGCTCGCCGTCATCGACGACCGCGGCGACGGCGAAGGAGTGCTCCAGTCGCTCCGCCACCCAGGAGTCCTCGTCGGGCGCGGTGTGCACGAAGGGCGCCATCCAACCCAGCCAGCGCCGGGCGACCGCAAGTACTGCAGGTCCATCAGCGCCGACGTCGATTCCCGTCGGCAACACCGGATCGTCGGTATCGCCGCCGAATGCATCACGCAGCGCGAGGCCGTTGGGCACTCGACGGGCGACGAGCTGATGGAACCGGGCCCCGGCTGGATCGATCTCGGCGGCCGGTGCGTCGGACGTCGCCGCGAAGGCGTCGACGAACGCCCGCCGGTGGCCGCCGAGGTCGGCGGCCGCGAGCATGCGCAGGAACTGCGCCCCCGACTCGACGGCCAGTCGGGGCGCGTTGGCAGTGCTCAGCGGCTCGGCCTCGACCACGCGCCTCTAGCGGCACGACGCCGTCGTCGTACGGCCGGCTGCGCGCCGCTGCGCGATCGTCGACGCCGCCGACGAGATAGCGATCGAGCCGTCCGCTGCTCGCCCGGACGACGACACCGACCGGGGTCCCGGCGTCGTGGCCGCGCAGTTCTCCGAGCTGCCACTGCCGAGCGAGCAACCACAGCGGGTCGTGAACTCGGGCGGCGAGGCTGACGTCGAGGTCGTCGGTGCGCTGACGGGTCTCCAGCCGCGTCCAGGTGGTGATCGACGCCATCTCAGGTCTCCCGCACTGCCGTGGCCATGACGGTCCAAT
>CAWBBL010000021.1:0-184441 GCA_963786985.1 Ilumatobacteraceae bacterium
ATCACACCCGCCTCGACCAGCAGCCCGGCGACAGTGAGCACACCCCCGTAGACGATAAGCCCGATCGCCACGATCCATCCGAGCGCCCGCATCGGCCGGGCTCTCGTCCACGCCGGAAGCCGGCCCGCGCCCACTCCCACGAGCACGAGCGGCGCGACACCTCCGACGAGTTTCGCGAGGGTGATCACCCACAGCGCGGCGACGACACCAGCCGACCGCTCCCGACCCCAGCGCTCGATCTCGCCACCGACGGTGTCGATCAACGCCGTACCACCAAGCGCCCAGTACGCGCTCACCGCCGCGCTCGCCGCGCCCAGACTCGCGGCGATCACGGCCGCGACGACAGCACCCCGATCGAGCCGAGTCATACCGCAAGCCTGCACGAGATCGGAGTGTCAACCGATCCAGAACGTGCCGTGGATGAACCGTGCCCTACCCCAATGTGCTGGTACAGGCGCTCCGATCTGCCGATAGGTGCAACTTTCAGGAAGTGATGCCAAGAGGCTGACTACGGGCGCAACGACGTTGGTTGGCGTAACCACCGGTCTAAGCGACAAGAACAACGGGGCATTCGGCACAGCCCGAGCACTCGTCTGGCTGGGAGGCCAACGACCGTTCGGTGTGGCGTCCCGAGCGCGACGTTCGAGACCGCTTGCTGACGCGAGCGTCGCTCATCGGGACTTGGAGGACACGCGTGAGTTGGTCGAGCTGAGCCGTATCGGCGTGACGTTCTTGGACATCGTTTCGCGCTACGGCGCGCGTCTACTCGGCACGTCAACGCCGATTCGTGACGTCGGCGCGGCGCGGCGCCTGGCGACGCCGGCGACGGGCGTTGGCGTGCAGTCGTCTTGAGATTGGGCGTCGCTCGTCGTTGCGAGATATTTCACGACAGGGTGCAACGATTTCGGTGAGGTGTGCGACTGAGATGGTGTGAGCAACGTGTCAAGCCAGCCGCGACCTCTCGAAGAGGTCTATCGCTCGTCACAAACTGCGCTGACACGTCTCGCCTTCCTGTTGGTCGGCGACCGCGACGATGCTGACGACATCGTCCAGTCGGTGTTTGCGACGGCAGCAAACCGATGGTCCTCGATCGACGACCCGCCCACCTATCTGCGGCGTGCGGTTGCCAACCGAGCCCATGACGTCCACCGCAGGTCGTTCCGACCGGCAGCACCGGTGGCCGGCGACGCCAACGTCGACGAACCCCACGTCGACGTCGTCTGGTCCTTCGTCAACGCCCTGCCGACGGCGCAGCGGGCGGTCATCGTGCTGCGCTTCTACGAGGACCTCAGCCTGGTCGACATCGCTGTCGTGTTGGGACGCCCAGAGAACACCGTCCGTTCCGATCTTCGGCGGGCCCTAAGCCATTTGAAGAGGATTCTGCCATGAACAACGGATTCGATGATCTCGACGAACTGGAACGGGAGCTGGGCGACACCGTCCGGGTTGCGTTGCACAAGGTCGCCAAGACGGTTGCCGACGACCAGCGACCGATGGGCTCTGGCCACGGCTCGTCCGCCGGCGAGGTGTTCGTCACCGTCGATGCCGAGAACACAACCAAGTCGCGTCCGCCGCGCAACGGTGTGCACCTGTTCGCCGCAGGAATTCTCGCCGCCGCATCGGTAGCGGGGATCGCCGTGGCGGTGACGCGGGACGGCACGCCAGCCGATGCGCCGAACCAAACGGTGGCCGCCGCCGCTGCGCCGCCCGTGCAACTCACCGAGCACGTGCTCACCGATCTCGATTCGGTGGAGGTGACCCTCAGCCTGCCTCCGGGATGGGACGGCGACAACTTTCATGTCAGCACCGAGATGGACACCACCAACAACGCGTGGATGTCGGTTTGGGATGTCACGCACGTCTATTCCGATCCGTGCCAGTGGGAGGGCACGCTCGAGGAGGTCGGACCGACGGTCGATGATCTGGCCGCCGCCCTCGCGCAGCAACCGATGCGGGATGCGACGGTGAGCGACGTCGAAGTCGACGGCTTCGCCGGCAAGTTGGTGACGATGAGCGTCCCCGACGACATGGAGGAGGACTCTCGGACGGCTTTGCCGACTGCGACGAGGGCCAGTTCAGGACCTGGAACAACCAGCAGGTAACAACGTCCGCTATCAGCAGGGCCCGGGCCAGCGTGACGACGTCTACATCCTGGATGTCAACGGAACGCGGGTGGTGGTGAACGTCGCCTACTTCCCGGACCTGCCGCAGCCGATGGGCGAGCTGGAGTCGATCGTGCAGTCGATGCGCATCCGCTCCGTGTATGTCCTCGGGCCAACCGCCGACTTTCCGGGGGAGCTGACGTTCACCGTGCCCGAGGGGTGGAGCGTAGGTGCAGACAACACTGCATTGCTCGCCGAGATGGACGGCCGTGAGATCTACATCATGATGTGGGATATCACGCACGTGTACGCCGATCCGTGCCAGTGGCAGGGCACGCTCGAGGAGGTCGGACCGACGGTCGATGACCTGGCCGCCGCCCTCGAGCAGCAACCGATGCGGATGCGACGGTGAGCGACGTCGAACTCGACGGCTTCGCCGGCAAGTTGGTGACGATGAGCGTCCCCGACGACATGGAGGAGGACTCGAACGGCTTTGCCGACTGCGACGACGGCCAGTTCAGGACCTCGAACAATCCAGCAGGTAACAACGTCCGCAATCAGCAGGGCCCGGGCCAGCGTGACGACGTCTACATCCTGGACGTCGACGGCACCCGACTCGAACTCGACGTGGCCTACTAGCCGGACCTCCCGCAAGCCGACCTCGATGAGATCGAATCGATCGTGCAATCCGTCCGCATCGACCCGCCCGAGGCGAGCGAGACGCCAGCGACCACCGGGTCACAGCCCGGCGACTGATCCGAGGTCGGTGGCGAATGCGGTCGGGATCGTCGACACCGAACAGGAAGGCGCGGTCCGGTGCCCGGGTCGGTGAGTGTGGGACGTCAGCGGACACGGTCCTGGCGAGCACCGGAGGGGAGCCCAGACGAGTGGGTCCAACGTGTCGCTGTGTGGGCGGACGAGGGGAGTCATGATGACGTTGAAGCGATTGACGGCCGCGGTGTTGGCCTGCACCGTGGTGATGGCGGCCGGGTACAGCGCCAACGCCACGACCGATCCGAGCGATCCCGAGTCGCCCGGCGCCGGGTCGTCGCCATCCCCGCCGGTCACGTCATCGACAGCTCCCAACGAGTGCTCGGAGGTGTCGGGAGAGTCGCCGTTGGCGGACGTGCCGGCCGACTCCCAGGCGCCGGCGCCGAGCGGGGCGACGCTCACGGCCGACTTCGGGTTCGAGCGCTCGTTGGCGAGCTCGGTTGGTGCTGTTCCGACCTCACCGCGGTCGGGTACGGCGCAACCGGGTACGCCGACGACACGGTGCTCGGTCAGGCGCGTCCAGTACTGACTTTCGATTCCTTCAGTGGGCTGTCGCTCGCTCCGACCGCCGGAGTCATCGATAGGCGTGAGTACACGATCGAGCTGCTGTTCCGATTCAATCACGTCGACGGCTGGCGGAAGATCCTCGACTTCAACCAGGGCTCGGAGGATTGCGGTCTGTACTTCCTTAAATGGTCGCTTGGACTTCTTTCCCATTGCGCTGGCAGTGGGATCGCCGATACAGGCCGATTCCTACGTCCATGTCGTGCTCACCCGGGACGCGGCCGGCACGGTTGCGGGCGATGTCAACGGTGCCAGGCAGCAGTTCTCCTTGGACGACACTGACGAGCTCGCTGTGGTCGATGCCAACGACACCCTGTTGTTCTTCCGCGATGACTTGACCACGAGGACCGAGTACTCGGGTGGCGCCGTGGCCGGGATCAGGCTGTACGACGGACCCCTGTCAGCAGACGAAGTGGCAAGACTTGCCGCCGAGTTGGTGCCGGCAACGGAACCATCGGTGGACGAGACGGTGCCGGCAACGGATCCACCGGCAACCCCGCCTGACACGGCGGAACTCCGCAGAGGCGGAGAGGTCATCGTGTTTCAGTCACTGGGAGCTGGCGCAGGGTGGGACCTGGCTGCCCAGGACCCGGAAACGGGCGAAGTCCGCAAGCTCGTGGCGACCGACGGGATTGTCGACTGCGCGGATGCCGCACGTTGTAGCAATTTCGTCAGGGCCGCCGAGTGGTCAGCCGACGGTCGCTGGGTGGCGTTCAGCGTCTCATCTACCAACCTCGATGGCGCGGCTCTTGGTCCCTGCGTGGAGACGATCGGAGTCTGGGTCGAGAGCGCACTCGGTGACCCGCGACAGCTGACGACGCCATGCGACGCACAGCCGACGTCGCTACCGCAGTCCGACAGCCACTTCGAGGAGCTCTGGACGTGGTCGCCCGTGGGCGCTCGGCTCGCCTATGCGCGGGTCGACGGGGAGATGGACGAGCTGTTCGTCGTCGACCCATTGGATGGCAGTCAGACATCTCTCGGAACAGTGGTTGGACAGCTGACCGAATTGGAGTGGTCACCCGACGGCACCCGGATCGCCTACTCCGACGGAGGCTCCGTGTACCAGGTCGAGGTGGATGGGGGAAAACGGTCGCTGTTGTCGGACTCGTTCGACGACATCATCGAGATCGCCTGGTCGCCGGACGGCTCACAGATTTTGGTTCACGACCAGGGCCGATACCGGATACAAGTTATGAACGCCGATGGTTCCGATCTTCATCCTGTACTCCAGGGCGAGGACGCCTGCTGCCAAACCGAGTGGTCACCGCAGGGGGACCGGATCCTCTACATGCTCTCTGTTGTTCGGACCGGACAACCGCAGACGGGTCTTTTTGACTCGGAGGTCTGGACGGTTTCGCCGGACGGCTCGAACCCGATCAAGATCTTCGACTCAAACGGCTGCAATATGGGTGTCGGCGAGGTTATTACAGGCGATGCACTCCCGGTCTGGGCCCCCAACGGAACGCAGGTCGGCTACTACGCTTGCGGCGATTGGGTGGTCGCGAACGCCGACGGAACGGGTGAGGCCGAACCCATCGGCGGTTTCGCGGCGGTGGATCTCTTCGTTCCCCTCATGCACAGGAGCTGGGCTGGCGGCGGGCTCAGCCAAGGGGATCTTGCTCTGATCGGTCAGGTGGACCATTAGGCGTTACGAGTAGCCGAGACCCGTACCCATTCAGGATCGCCTCTAATACCGGAGAGTGGCCCGGGCTGGGTGTCAGATAAAGAACTAGCCGCCGGACAATCATCGCTTCCGTCGGAACTCGGGAAGAAGGTCCGCAGCACCAGCAAGCACCCTGGTGTAGCCGGCGATGGCGAGCGGTCACCCTGTGCCAGGCACCGGGCAGCTGGACGACAATAGCCCTGCCGGAAATGCATCAGTTGCTCCACCGAGCGATGCGGTGCGCTCGGTGGCAGATTCCCCGTGGCGGTCAGGAACAATGCGCATCGAAGTGCGCCAGTCGCCGACGTCTGGCGAGTTCGCACGAGCATCCGCACACGCGGCCGCGAACAAGCGTCTCGGCCGCCGTCGCGGCATCGTCGAAGCGCCGGTCGAAGACGGCCGGGCCGTTCCGCCTCGAGACGATCATCCACGGCACGCCCATGCGCACCGTCTGGAAACGCGCTGCGTCCTCGAACACGCGCCGGTGAGTCGACGACCGCGCCCTCGAAGTGCCGTTGGCGGACAGGGCGAACGTTGCCTGACGCGGCGCTAGTCGAGCTCCAAGCCGGGCACCGCCGCCGGCACCTCGACGCAGTAGCAATTCACGAACGCGGAAAGCAGCCTCCCTCGGCAGGCGGAGGTCCGAGGTTGGCGTCCATGATTCAAATGACTCCGGGCTGTCAGCACCACGACTCGTCGCCGTCGCCGACGAGTCTCGTGTCCACCCAACCGGCGGTCCACAGCCGTTCCATGACGAATTCGATCCCCTCGTCGCTCACCTGCAACTCGGGCTCGCCCGGGTCGGTTCGTAGCACGCCCTCACGCATCAGCTCGGTGGCGCGCTCCGGCGATCGCCGGCGTGGTCAACATGACCCTCGCATCGTTGCGTCGCTCATCCTCGAGCATCTGGAAAGCGCTCCACACGTAGAAGACGAACTCGCTCTCGGCAAGGCCGAGACCTGCGCAGACCTCGCCAGCAGCGGCGGCGAAGTCTCCACCCTGGCGATGTGCTCTTCGTCGTCGAACTCATCACCTGACGTATCGCGTAACCGTTCGGGTTCCGTCACGCCCTTGGGGGTGAGCATCATCACGGGACGGCCGTGGCGGTACTCGCCCGTTTCGTAGATCAGCCCTTCAGCCTTGAGGTCGGCGAACGCCGCTTGTATCGACACGTGCTCGTCGTCGTAGTCGAGGATCGTGTACAACAAGCCGGTAGACAACGCCGAGCGTGACAACGCCCCATTGGCGGTCCGCAGCGTGAAGATCGAATGGAACAGTTCTTCGACGAGGTGCTCTTTCGGAGCCGGTAATCGTGCGGTGACCCACAGGCACAACACTTCCTCGAGGTCGTCGGTGGGACAATCCAAGCCGTCGGCGTTGTGATCAAGTCTCGAGCTGACAGCTCGCTCCAGTGCCGAGCGGAACACCTGGCTGTCGCCGGTGGCGTAGAGGTCGTCGATCAGTTCGCTCTTGGCATTCATCCTGATCATCCCGCCGCCACTGGAGTCCAACTCGTAGTCGAGCGGGTAGTCGTGCGTCTTCAGCCAGTTGGCGACGAAGCGTTGGATCGGTGTGTTCACGGTGTCTTCTCCTCGTGGGGATCAGGGTTGTGGGTCGGTGGGGTTCCCTTCGACGGCGGAGGTGTCGGCGCACCTCGCGTCGGTGTGTGGCGGCGCCGACGATCGAAAGCGGCGAACAAGCAACGATGGCGACGATCTGCCGCGAGACGGGATCGAGGACAAGGGATGCCCGTGGCGGGCGTGTTCGAGGCCGGTCTGTTGCCGTGGGCGACGGGGTGAGGTGATGGCGTGCGTGCACGCTGCCGCTCGGCCCAGCCGTTCGGTGAATCACGATTGTCGACGGTCTGCTCTCGTTCATCGCCGTCACGCGTCATCACACGGAAGCCACATCGTCGACCTTCGAGGTCCCGTGGGGGGTCTCCCGGCGAAAAAGACGAGCCGCGGCACCGAAGGCCTTCACGTAGTCCTCGTTCACGCCGCGGCACCAATCGGACAGCGTGCTGCGGCGGTCCGAGGATGGCCTTCCGGCCGTAGCTGGATCTCGTCCGAAGATGGAAGCATCTCGGAAGCCGGGTCCTGGCGCAGCTCGTCGCCAGGGGCTTCCTCGTGATGAGGGGCTACGGCAGCACAGGCCTCACGGAGTGGGTCGAACTCCCGGGCCATCAACGTCGACGATGTCCGGCTGTCGTGGGATGCCTTGGCGAACACCTCGTTGCGGACGTCAGGCCCGGCGGTCTCAGCGATCAAGTCGAAGACTCGGACGATGTCGCCGAGCAGGAGTTCGGTCCGCAGCCGCTCGCTTTCGGCCTCCCGCTCACGGACCATGGCAAGGTCGTCCCAACGGTGCAGCAGATCGGCGGCGCGAACGTGTCACGCACAGTGAGGCGCAGCTCGCCGCTGAAGATCCGCGAGAGGACGATCTCCATGACCCACTGGCTCACTTCGGCTTCGCTGGCGGCGAAGATGGTGGCGTCTCGTCCGAGATCCTCCCAGCGCTGCCTCGCCCGGATCTCCCGGCGTCGCGCCACAGCCACGGCGTCGACCGGAAGGTGCCCGCGGCGAAGATGCCGCGAGATCGACTGAACACTCGGCCGATCGTTGGCAGGGAGCCGGGCATAGACCAAAGACGGCGACAGACCGTCGATCAGTCCGCGTTCGATCCGTCGCCGCAGCCGGGAACGACAGACGTGGCATTGAACGCGCGAAGTCAACGGGTACCGGCGGTCGCCGTGCTGCACACCGGCCAAGCTGGCGTTTCGAGGTTGCGTCATCCGTGCCCGCTCGTCACTTTCTTTTCACCCTTCGTGGGGCGCCGCGCGCGGCAGCTCGTGGACGGTACGCCTCCAGATCGTCAGCGTGGAACCGGCCCTTTCCACCGAGCTTCACCGCCGGGAGTAGTCCGCTTTCAATGAGAGATCGGATGTGTCGATCGGTCGTCGTGGGCCACGAGGCCCGCCTCAGACCTGGTGAGGAGTACGGGGTCGTCGTCCGAGAACTTCGCACGTGGTTCGTCGTGTTCCATCAACTCTTCGTGTAACTCCGAGCGAGGGGACAGGATCAGTCACGAGGAGCGGGCACTGATCGACTCTTCGGGACCCAACCGCCGAGCCCTTTTCCCGGACAATGCGGCAGGCCGCCTTCAGACCGCCAACCGGCCCCCCGTCCGCGGGGTGAAGTCGGCGTCAACCACATCGTCTTCCTTCCGACCACGACGCGCCGACGGCGCCTGCTCCGGCACGAGACCTCAACAACAATGCCGTTGCAGCGTTCCCACGCGTGCCAAGGGCTCACCTCGGCGGCATGGCACGCGTAGGAACAGGGCACCCGACTGGTTCGCGGGTGCTCTCTCTCAACTGGGTAGCCGGACAATCGTTCAGCAGTGGCGGCAGCCCAGCTCGATGAATCTCGTCGTCAGTGGTGCCTCGTCATCGTGATGCCTCTGAGCCGAGCTCACGACCACCTGCGCACGCAGAGCCCGCAACGTGGACAAACGCGCCGCATCGAACGACGGCTACGGTGGTTCCACTGGTCTTGAACCTTCATGCGAGCCATCGACCGGCCCGGGCGGGCTCAGGAACGCATAGGAACGGGACCGGCGCGTGCGCCCAACCGAGGCCAA
Source organism: Ilumatobacteraceae bacterium (assembly GCA_963786985.1). Taxonomy (GTDB): domain Bacteria; phylum Actinomycetota; class Acidimicrobiia; order Acidimicrobiales; family Ilumatobacteraceae; genus Desertimonas. The sequence continues at coordinate 8,743 of CAWBBL010000021.1, forward strand.
CTCCTTGATAGACACGCATGCGACGATCGTCGGCGCGCGGTTGAACGGTGTGAAGGTTGGGGATTACCGCCCGGAGATTGCGGCCAAAGCGTTGTGCTGTGCCCGGCTGTGGCCGTTCGCTTCGGCCCTTAAAGTGTCCACGCTTCGTACAACGCTCGGCGCTGCAACCTCCTCGCCTAGCCCGCGGACGCAGCACTCGCGGACGAACGCCGCAACCGGCGAAGCGAGGTCGCTGAGCTCGATGACTGCCGCCGCGGTCGATCGCTGGCTGGGTGAAGCGACCTTGCTCTCGAAGCCGATCGAGACCGGCGAGTGCCCAGGAGAGGATCTCTGTGAGCTCGGCACGCAGTGCAGTCTCAAGTGCGGGATCCTACCGCGCCATGAGCGGGTGAGCACCAGCACAACGAAGCGACCGACGATCGCCTCAGCGGCGTCACCGAATTGCGGCAGCTCGTTGGAGATGATCAGGAAGCGGCAGGGCAGCTTGCCGTTCCATTGCGGTGCGGTGCTTTATGTTGACGGTGATCGTGTCCTCGCCCGAGATCGCCAGCAGCCGTTCGAGGAGGTGGGACGTGCGTGTCCATTGAGGCGCGGTCGGAGATGATTGCGAGCGGTTTGCCGATTAGTGGTTGCGAGCCGAAATCGTTGCCGAGGCTCGACACTGGTCGGTCCCTGCGACGTTGCCGTGTCCGACCAGGGCGCCCGAGGATGCGGGCGATGACGCCCTTGCCGCCGCGGGTCGGGCCCACCATCAACATGATCTTGTGTAGGTCCAGGCGCCCGGAGATGACGTAGCCAAAGAATTCCTGCAGCGCGGGATCGACTCGGCGTCGTCGGGCCATAGTTCGCCGAGGAATCGCGTCCAGAGCCTCGGCTCGACCGCCTCGGGTTCGTAGGTGAAGGGCACGGCGGTCGAGGTTGAAGAATCCCGGGTCGTGCGGTAGCAGGGTGCGGCTGTCGACGTGCAGCAGTCCGTTGGCGCAGGCGACAATCACACCGGCGGGGGCGTCGGGGCGATCAATCCAGGTTGGTTGTTGGACGGTCTCGGGCTGGAAGCAAACCGCCGCCAGTGCCTTGAGAAGATCGGCGATCTTGCTCCGGTTGGGGTTCCACGGGCGCCGTTTGCTCTTCGCCGTTCTCGCCTTGAGTGACGAACATCGCGTGCTCGGTGAAGAGATAGGCCCGGCTTTCGATCGCGTCACGCTCGACCTCGATCCAGTGACTCAATTGCCACTGCCACCATCCGCCGCGCCAGTAGCGAAGCGTCAAGGTGCGGTCGTCCACCCAGGTGTGGCACTCAGCGACAAGATGGCGGGCGACCTCCATCGGGCTTCGAAGGCGGCGGCAGTATCCGAACATTGCGGGTGTCGATGAGGTGCCCGGGCGGTCGTCGCTGTTCGCCTCCAGGCGATGCCAACTGCCGGTGCGTGCTAGTGACTCGCGCGGCGGCGTCGATCATCTCGTCGAGGCTGGCTCATCGCTGCACCCACCTGGCTGCTTCGGTCGTGGTCGCGGCCGGCGAGTCTGCAGGCGAAACCCCAGAGGTCAAGCCCCTTGCCGGGCTCGATCCCGAGCTCGGCGGCGACGGTCGCCGACCAGACGATGACACACCGCTCGTGCGCTGCTTGATCGAGTAGTCGCAGCTCGGAGCCCGTCGGCGCCACGCCGGCATGCCGCCCTGATCGTCGACCCGGCTCCCACTGATGCGCGGGTCGGCGGCGAGGACGTCGTCGATCGTGTAGCTGCGGGCGAAAACGTCCCACGGAGTGCCGTCGACCGGTCGTGTTCGACGGCGACGTGGCTTGCGTGGCGGTGGCGGCGGCAGCTCGGGCAAGCGGCCGCTCGAGGTCGTCGAGGCTGGTAGTCGCCGGCGCCGGCGAGGTGGGCTCGCGCCGGACGGTGACGGGGCGGACGTCGCGGCCGGGCTTGTGGTTGTTGACGCCGGGCGGGCGGATCACCCGAGCGAGGTCGAGCACCGTCGCGTCGACAAACCAGCCGTGCCCGTTCAGCGCGGCGTCGAGGCGGCGGCCGAGCTGTCGGACCCGGTACCGGTCGGCGTCGCTGTGGACCTCGAACGGTTCGGCGAGCCGCCAGACGGATACAGGCCGCCGCCCGAGGAGATGATCGCCGACGGTGGCAACGTGGCGTCGACCAGCTCGACGGCGGAGTCAAACGTGGGTGGTCGGGGGCGGCCGTCGATCTCGGCGTGGCCCGGGCCGGCAACATCGACATCGGCCGCGAAGTGCGTGATCCAGCGGGTGTCGTCGCGGGTGCCGCGTCGTAGCGGGCGATCTCACGACTGACCAAGTGCACCCGGATGTACACGTTCAAGCCGCCGGTTGGACTACTCATCGTGTAGTCGCCGGCCTGGTCGAGCTCGTCTACGAGGCGATACGACACGTAGGATCTTCGGGGTGACCCCGGCGGCTGCTTGACCGAGACGACGACACGGGCTCCCCGCCTCCGGCACCTGATGGCCCGACCGTGCACCCAGCCAAGGAACGATGCGACTCCGCCTCCGACGGCACGGCCGCCTCGGTGGTCACCGCATTGTCGGCTGGCTCTGGAACGTCGACGAAGACGTGGGGCCGTCCGGAGACCACGACGTGGCTGGCGTCATCGGCGTTGACGAGGGCGGAGCCCGTGGCAAGACTCTCTTCGGCGCACCGTCCGCTCGGCGTTCCGACCGAGCGGCATCCTCGGCCTCGTCAGCGCCTTCGCGGAACTGCGGTCGCAGGGGCTCGATAGCTAGGCTCATATCGGCACAACCTCCCTTGTGTCGCCCATGCCGGGGGCTGCGCTACCAGCGCCCCGGCGATGGCTTGTTGAGCGCTCGTCCGGTCACGTAGACCGTCGAGATGTGAAAATGTCTGTGGTCCGCTCGGAAGCGGGCCTTCGGACGAACCGGCGACCCGGCGCCGTCCAGCCCTTAGGTGTCCTCGGGCTGCGGACGACAGGGACCTCAACCGACTTTGAGAGCCCGCCGCTGCCGACTGACGGGAGGAACATGGGCCGAGCGGTGGGCGCCTGCACCGATCCGCATGGTCCCGATTCGGCGACCGCCACGACGCAAAGCTGATATCGGTGATCGATGCCGCAACCGCGATGGGTCTCGGCCGAGCGGCTGGTGTGCGACGGGTGAGACGCGAACATGCCGCTTCACGGGAAGGAGTGCGGGCGACGGGTGTTCCCCTTGTGATGGCTGGAGACCGCCTGCGACCCCGCGTCGAGGTAGATCCCGGGCGAGATCGACGAGGCTGTTGTGGGCGGCGTCGAGGTTGTCTATGCGCCCGCGGGAACGACGCGATCCGCGCCGCCGCCGCGGCCCGCCGTGAGGTGATCACGGTCACCACGGACCGCGAACTGGCGGCGCACGCCGGTGACGTGGACAAGCACGAAGGCGATGTTGATGTAGTCGACGGCTGGGCGGTCGGGTCGGTGTGCGGGACCGTGCCGTCGTTGTACGGGGTCGACCGCTGCGGCGGCTGCGGGGAGGGGAACACCTCGGCGCGCATGGCGTCGCCGTAGCGGCGGGCCATGTCGCTCCCATTCACCTCGTCGGCGTAGCGGCCCGACCGTTCGACTCGCAGACGGACATTCGGGTCACCCCGACCAGGGCGCCGGACGAGGTCCAGTCTTCACGCGGCTTACGTCCTGCGTTCGTGCTCGAATGACGACGACGACGTCAAGAACTCCGACGGTCATGCAGGCCCCCTCGGAGCCTCGCGGGCGGACGACGAGCCCCAGAACGCCGCTGCAGCCTCGCGGGGTCATCATCTGCGAGGCGTTGAAAGCACGTTGCGCTGCGAGGGCCTCGGTCTCAGCCTTGGCTGCTGTGTAGCGCTTGATCATCTCGTTCGTGTTCCATCCGGCGGTCTTGTTCAGGTAGGTCTCGCTGCCGCCGTTTCGCAGGTACCGGATCGCGTAGCCGTGCCGGTAACTGTGGGCTGGCGCGTCGACGCCTGCGGCCTTCGAGCGACGCTCGAACATCTGACCGATGCCGTTCGAGGTCATCTCGCCGAGCCGACCGATCCAGACACGATCGCTGGGATAGCGCTTGTTGGTCAGTTCCCACTCGAAGAGGCGTCGCCGGTACTTGTGGATTGCGCGGACGGTGTCCGGCTCGATGCCGACCGTCCTTCCCCTGGCATTCTTCACCGAGTCGTTCGGCAGGAAGATTGTCGCCTCCTTGAAGTCGACGCGGTCCCACGTCATCAGCGACAACTCACCCCGGCGCATTCCCGTGTCCCGCAAGACGAGGATCATCGCCCGGTCGCGCACGTCCTCGAGTGAGTCACCCGAGCAGGTCGCGAGCTGAGCCTCGATGTCCTCGAGCTCGGCCACCGGCGTGCGCTGAGGCGTGGGCGACTTGACGAACTTCAACGTGGCCAAGGGATCCTCCGTGACCGAGCCATCCTCGACCAGCCACTTGCTCCAACTCTTGATCGCCCGGACGAATCCGACCACGGCGTGTTCGTTGCGCTGGCGCAGCACACGGATGTAGTGGTTGACACCTCGAAGTGTGGGGGTCGTCGGCTGGGCCGGCAGGTTGTTCGTCGTCCACTCCCACCAGTGGCGGATGTGACGGATGTACTCATCGCACGTGCTCTGACGACGTGGTTTGTCGCCTCCGAACAGCCACCATTCGCGGTAGGCCGCGAGATCCGCCTCGAATACGTCCACTACACGCTCCTTGACTGTGAAGGTCGTCGGAATCCGATGACCCTCGGCCTGCTATGTAATGGAGCTGTCCGAGATCAATCTACCTGGGTAGATGCCTCGCGATGGTGGGCACGACGGGACTCGAACCCATGACCTCCACGGTGTGAACGTGGCGCTCTAACCAACTGAGCTACGCGCCCCAGAGGGGACTCCGCACGTTATCAGCGCGCCGTTCACGTTGTCACCGCCCCGCGGCGCTGGACGCATGCGTAGCCCATGCCTTGGCGGTCGCGGTAGGCCGACAGCCCGACCGGGCACACTCCCCCGTCGAGTGGCACGACCTCGCTGACGACGAGGTCGTCGGAGGTGTCCGCGCAGATGACCTCGCGGGCATCGTCGTTCGCTTCGATCGCCACGCACGAGCCCGGCTCGAGCACGTTGTCCGGTGGTGCCGGTTCGCTCGGTTTGGTCAGGGCAGTCGCGGCGAGGACCAGTGCGCCGCCGACGGCGGCGCCGCCGACGACGAATCGCCATGGATAGCGGGCCGGTCCGCGCTCGTCGACGCGCACGAGCGGTGCCTTGGCTGGCGGATACGCGGTGCGGCGGGAGGGGGCGCGACGCTCGGCGTGCGCCGCCAGCTCGGCGTCGTAGGCGGCGCGGCGCCCGGGGTGGCGGAGCACTCGATATGCCTCGTTGAGCGCGGCCATCGTGGCGCTACCCGCCGAGTCGCGGTCGGGGTGGTGGACGCGGGCGAGTTGCCGATAGGCGCTGCGGATCTCCTCGGTCGATGCCGTCGTGGCGACCCCGAGGACCTCGTAGTGGGTGATGATCCGACGCTACGTGGCTAGTAGCCGGCTTCGATGTCGACGAGGCCGATGAGCTCTTCGTCGTCGGCATACCGACGAACGTTGGTGGTGATCCGCTCCGACAGCAGCGGGATCGCCATGTCCGGGGTGTTGCCGACGTGCGGGGTGATGATGCAGTTGGGCATCGTCCACAGCGGATGGCCCGGTGGCAGCGGTTCGGGATGGGTGACGTCGAGTCCGGCGCCACCGATGACACCTTCACCGAGGGCGGCGACGAGGTCGTCAGTGACGACGTGTCTGCCGCGGGCGACGTTGACCAGCCAGGCGTGGTCCTCCATCAGGGCCAGCTCGTCGGCGGCGATCAGACCTTCCGTGTCTGGCGTGAGCGCGAGGGCGACGACGACGAGGTCGGCTCCCGGCAGGGCGTCGGCATAGCGGTCGGCGTCGAGCACGTCGTCGACGCCCGGCAGATCCTCGGCGCGCCGACGAACCACCGTGATGTGACAGTTGAACGGCTGCAGCAGGCGGACCAGCGACGTGGTGATCCCACCTCCGCCGAGGATCGTGACCCGACCACCGAGCAGGTTGCGGCCTTGCGGAGGCTCCCATGACTGGGCCCGGCTGTACGTCGCCAGCCCACGGAGTCCGGCGAGGCCGAGAGTCAGCGCCAACTCGGCGACCGGCTCGGCGTACACGCCCTTGCCGCACGCCCAGATCCGTTCATCGTCGACGAGATGGACGAAGTTCTCGATGCCGGCGAACGGCAACTGCACCCAACGGGCCCGCGCCGCCTGACCGAGCGCCGACTCCAGGCCGGCGGCGTCCCGCGGATCGCTCCAGATGACGCCCTCCGCCTCAGCGAGCGATACGACGTACCCGCCGCCCTCGTGGACTGCTTCGGAAACCCAACTCGGGGCGCTCTCGGGAGCGACTGCTATTCGGGGTGCATCAGGCGGTGACATGAGACCTCTGAGAGTAATGGCCAACAGCGACCGCCGGCCTCGGTAGACGCATCAGCGGAGCGCTTCGCGGCGCGCCGATCGCAGCACGCCGACCATCATCAGCACGACGCTGACGATGAGGATGACGGTAGCCAGGACGTTGGCCTGCGGCGGGAACTGCACGCGGAAACTGCCGTAGATGTACAGCGGGAACGTGCTCAGTGCGCCGGCGTTGAAGAGCGTGATGATGAAGTCGTCGATCGACAAGGCGAACGACAGCAACGCTGCGGCGAGGATGCCGGGAAGGATCAGTGGGAAGGTGACCTTCCAGAACGTCCGCATGGGCGACGCGCCGAGGTCCTGGGCGGCCTGCTCCAACGTCCAGTCGAAACCGCGCACCCGGGCCCGCACGGTCAGGGCGACGAAGCTGACCTGGAACATCACGTGAGCGATGATCACCGTGGTGAAACCGCGCGTGATGTCGGCGTCGAGGAACAACGTCGCCAGCGACGAGCCGAGCACGATCTCGGGTGTGGTGAGCGGCAGGACGAGGAAGACGTTGAGTCCCTCGGAGCCGCGGAACCGGTAGCGGGCGAGGGCGATGGCGATCATCGAGCCGATGACGGTGGCGATCGCCGTCGAGATGGCGGCGATCTTGAGGCTTTCGACAAAGGCGTCAGTGAGCCCCTGTTCGCTGAACGGGTCGCGCCAGTTGTCGAGGGTGAATCCCTGCCACACGAGGTTGAAGCGACCCGCCGGCTCGTTGAACGAGAACAACACGATCCATGCCATGGGCAGGAACAGATAGATCACCCCGAGAGCGGCGTAGAAGTTGAGTCCCCAGCGGGCGACCTTGGCGGGGCCGCTCATGCGATCTCCTCCGTCCCCAGGAACTTGCTGTAGATCAGCGTGGCGATGGTGATCACCGCCATCAAGACGAACGACATCGCCGCGGCCAACGGATAGTTGTTCTGGACGAGGAACTGGTTCTGGATCGAGTTGCCGATCATCGTCGTGTTCGGGTTGCCGAGGTACTCGGCGTTGATGAAGTCGCCCGCCGCCGGGATGTACGTGAGCAGCGTCCCGGCGAACACGCCGGGCAGCGACAGCGGCAGGACGACCTTGCGGAACGCCCGCGTCGACGACGAGTAGAGGTCTTTGGCGGCGTCCACGAGACCGACGTCAATCTTCTCCAAGCTGACGTAGATCGGCAACACCATGAACGGGAGGAAGTTGTAGGTCAGTCCACCGATGACTGCCGCTCTGGTGTCGAGCAGCCGCCCGTCCTCCATGACGCCGAGCGTCTCCAACACGCCCGTCAGGTGCAGCCATTGGAGCACGTCGATGATCGGCCCGCTGTCGGCGAGCAGCGACTGCCACGCGATGGTGCGGATCAGGTACGACGTGAAGAACGGGACGACAACCAGACCGAGCAGCAGGTTCTTCCACCGCCCGCCCCGGAAGGCAATGACGTACGCCAGCGGATAGCCGATGATGAGGCACAGCACGCTCGCCGCCGCGGCATAGAGGAAGCCACGCTGGAACTGCGCGCCGAAGTCGGTGAGAGCGTCGACGTAGTTCCCGAAGTTCCAGTCGAACTCGGCTTCGACGGCGAAGCGGCTCGGAAGTGTCGACAGCGACGTACGGAGGAGGGTGAACAGTGGCGCTAGGTAGAACAGCGCCAGCCAGAAGATCCCCGGCTGCATCAAGCCGTACGGCGCGAGTCGGCGGCGGGCCTCCGGACCGCCAGTGATGGCAACGACGACGAAGCCGGCAATGGTGACGAACAAGAGGGCGGCAGCGATCACCGCGAGTGGTCCGTGCACCAGTCGTGCCCCGAGGGCGACCAGAAGCGCGCCGGCCAGCACCAGCGCGCCCAGCCCGATCCGGTCGTAACGGCCCGAGCGCGGCCGGAGATGCTGCTCGGGATCGGCCGTGGTCGTGGTCGTGGTCACCGGCGCACCGCGGTCGTCGACGTGGCGGGGCTGTTATGCGCCGACGACGGCGGCGAACGCCTCGTCGAACTGTGCTCGGGTCTCCTCGTCGAGGTTGGCGAACGGGTGGATGTTGGACAGCATCTCCTCGTCCGGGAAGATCAACCGGTTCTCGGCCAGGTCCGGGTCGACCTTGGCGACCTCCTCCTGGACCCCCTTGACCGGCGAGACGAACTGCACCCAGGCGGTGATCTGCGCCGCCTCCACCGGGTCGTAGACGAAGTCCATCCACCGTGCCGCTTCGGCGCGATGCTCCGCGCCCTTGGGCATGAGCATCGTGTCGGCCCAGCTGACGCCACCCTCCTCCGGGACGATGAAGCGGATGTCCGGGTTCTCGATGGAGAGCTGGGCGACGTCGCCGGACCAGCCCATGCAGGCGGCGAAGTTGCCGGACGCCAGATCGGCGAGGTAGTCGTTGCCGGTGAAGGCGCGGATCTGGCCGTCGGCCTTGGCCTGCTCCACCATGGCGAACGCCTCCTCGGCCTCGGCGAAGCTGGTGATCGCGCGGATGTCGACGCCGAGGGAGAGCAGGATCAGTCCGATGGTGTCCTCCATCTCCGTGAGCATCCCGATGCGCCCGTTGAACTCGGGATCGAACAGGTCGTTGGTCGACGTCAGCTCGCGGCCAGTGGCACCGAGGTTGTAGGCGATCCCCGTCAGCCCCGTCTGCCAGGGGAGCGAGAAGCGCCCCTCCGGGTCCCACGGCGGGTTGACGAGGTCGTCGCGCAGGTTGACGGCGTTGGGGATGTCGTCGAACGGGAGCTCGTCCAACCACCCAAGCGTCGTCAGCCGACCGGCCATCCACCCCGTCAGCGTGATGATGTCGGGATCGATCGTCTCGCCGCGTCCGAGCACCGGTTGGATCAACGCGAAGTACTCCTCGTTGTCATTGATCGCCTCGGTGTAGGTCATGTCGATGCCGGTCGCCTCGACGAAGCGGTCGACGGTGCCGACGACGCCGTCCTCGGTCGGATCGATGTACTCCGGCCAGTTCTCGAAGTACAGCTCGCCGCCGTCGCCGGATGCGACACGCCGAGCCGCAGACGCGCGAGGACCGAGCAACCCCGGGAGGGCAATGCCCGCGGCGCCGATCAGGCCGGCACGGGCGAGCAGTTGCCGCCGAGTCATCAGTGGGACGGTGCGCTGGCGATGAGTCATGAGTGGTTCCTTTCAGAGGTGTGCTTCGATCTGGTCGACATCCGAGTCGCTGGCGCCCGCCTGCGCTGGCCAGCCGGCGAGGAGGAAGGCGGCGCCCGCGTTCCACGTCGCGTACACGGACGTGCCCGGGCGCAGGAACGGAAGGTTGTCGTCCGGATCGACGTACGTGACAATCTCGGTGCCGTCAGCCAGCTCCAGCTGCAGTCTCGCGGACGCGCCCTGGAAGATCATCTCGCGGATTACCCCCTCGATGGTACGTCCGTCCGATCCGGCGTCGACGGAGACCTGCAGGCGCTCCGGTCGAATCATTACCGAGACGGGGTCGCCCTTGGCCGGGTGCCGACCCGGCGTCGCGCGAACCGTCGGGCCGCACTCGAGCTCGACGACAACGTCGTCGGCGTCGTCGCCGGTGGCCGTACCGGGCAGCAGGTTGGCCGAGCCGATGAACCCGGCGACGAACAGCGACGCCGGGCTGTTGTAGATCTCCTCGGGCGTCCCGATCTGCTCGACGACCCCTTCGCTCATCACGGCGATGCGGTCGCTCAAGGTGAGGGCTTCGCCTTGGTCGTGGGTCACGAACACGAACGTGATCCCGACCTCGCGCTGGATCCGCTTGAGCTCCAGCTGCATGGCCTCGCGGAGCTTGAGATCGAGGGCGGCCAGGGGCTCGTCGAGGAGCAGGGCGCTGGGGTAGTTGACGAGGGCGCGGGCGAGGGCGACGCGCTGTTGCTGCCCTCCCGACAGTTGCATCGGCTTGCGTTCGGCGTACCCGCCGAGACGGACGACGTCGAGCATCTCGGCGACCCGCCGATCGCACTCGCCGCGGCTCACCCGCTTGGAACGCGGTCCGAACGCGACGTTGTCGGCGACGGTCATGTGCGGGAACAGGGCGTATTGCTGGAACACCGTGTTGACGTTGCGCTTGTACGGAGGGACCCGACTCACGTCGGCGCCTTCGAGGAGAACACGGCCGGACGTCGGCAGCTCGAAGCCGGCGATCATCTTCAGCGTTGTCGTCTTGCCGCAGCCGGACGGACCGAGCATGGCGAAGAACTCGCCGCGGGCAATGCTCAGGTTGGCACCCTGAACGGCGACGAACGAGCCGAACTGCTTGCGCACGTTGTCGAGGACGATGACCTCGTCGGATCCTGTTGTCGGCGTGCCGCCGTCAGCCACGCAGCCCTCCCCTGAGCGTGATCGTAGATCTCAACTCTCCAGGTTGGCCATTACGTGCTTGATCCGCGTGTAGTCCTCGAAGCCGTACATCGACAAGTCCTTGCCGTAGCCGGAGTGCTTGAAGCCGCCGTGGGGCATCTCGGCGACGATCGGGATGTGCGTGTTGATCCACACACATCCGAAGTCGAGCCGCTTGGACATGCGCATCGCCCGCCCGAAGTCCTTCGTCCACACACTCGAGGCCAGCCCGAACTCGACGCCGTTGGCCCAGGCCACCGCTTCGTCCTCATCGCTGAACTGCTGCACCGTGATGACCGGGCCGAAGATCTCGTTCTGGATCATGTCGTCGTCCTGGCGCAGATCGGCGACCACCGTGGGCTCGAAGAAGAACCCGGTGTCACCCTGGCGATGACCTCCGGTGAGCACCCGGGCGTGATCAGGCACGCGCTCCAGGAAACCGCCGACCCGCTCCAGTTGCGTCGGGTTGTTGAGCGGGCCATAGAGCACGTCCTCGTCGTCGGGGAGCCCGGTCTTCGTTCCCCTGGCCTGCTCGGCGACCGCGTCGACGAAGTCGGCATAGGCACCGGGCGCGGCGATGACCCGCGTCGCCGCGGTGCAGTCCTGGCCGGCGTTGAAGTAGCCGGCGATGGCAATCGCCTCGGCGGCTGCGGCGATGTCGGCGTCGTCGAACACCACGACGGGAGCCTTGCCACCGAGCTCGAGGTGCACCCGCTTGAGATCGGCTGCCGCGCTGATCGCGACCTCCTTGCCGGCGCGCACCGAGCCGGTCACCGAAACCATCGCCGGCACGTCGTGGGCCACCATGGCCCGGCCCGTGTCGCGATCACCGCAGATCACGTTGAGCACGCCGGGCGGGACGTGTTCGGCGACGATCTCGGCGAGCAGTGTCGTGCTCGCCGGGGTCGTGTCGCTCGGCTTGAGGACCACCGTGTTGCCGGCGGCGATCGCCGGAGCGAACTTCCACACGGCCATCATCAGGGGGTAGTTCCACGGAGCGACCTGGGCGCACACGCCGACTGGCTCGCGACGGACCCACGATGTCATGTTCGACATGTACTCGCCGGCGCTCTTGCCCTCGAGGTGGCGCGCCGCGGCCGCGAAGAAACGAATCTGATCGATCATCGGAGGCATCTCCTCCGACGCCGTGAGGGCGACCGGCTTGCCGGTGTTCTCGACCTCCACGGCGATCAGCTCGTCGGCCCGCGACTCGATGGCGTCGGCGATGCGGAACAAGGCGAGCGAGCGTTGCGCCGGTGTCGTGTCGCGCCACTCCGGGAACGCCTCGGCTGCCGCGGCCATCGCCGCGTCGACGTCGGGCGGGCCGGACAACGGTGCGGTGGCATACGGTTCGCCGGTCACCGGATTGACGACGTCAAGGGTCTGACCGTCGGACGCCTCGACGGGTTTGCCGTTGACGAAGTTGGAGAACGCCTTCATGGACCGGAGGTCTAGCACTCTCCGCCAACCCGGCGCATCCACGAGGCGTACGCTGCCGCTATGGCTGATTCCAGTGCTGCGATCAGGACCGTGGGCGTGCCCAAGGAGGTCAAGACGGCCGAGCACCGGGTGGCGATGACGCCTGACGGTGTTCGTGAGCTGGAGCGCAGTGGGATCGACGTGTTCGTCGAGACCGGCGCCGGCGCCGGGGCGTCGATCAGCGACAGCGACTACGTCGGCGCCGGGGCGACGATCGTGCCCGGCGCCGCTGAAGCGTGGGCCCAGCAGATGGTCGTCAAGGTCAAGGAGCCCAAGGCCGAAGAGTTCGAGTTCCTGCGTGAGGACCTCACGCTGTTCACCTACCTCCATCTCGCCGCCTACCCGGAGGTCGCCAAGGCATTGATCGCGGCGAAGACGACCTCGCTGGCCTATGAGACGGTGCAGCTCGCCAACGGCGCGCTGCCCCTGCTGGCCCCGATGAGCGAGGTCGCCGGGCGCCTCGCTCCGCAGATGGGCGCCCACTTCCTCGAACGGCACAACGGCGGGCGCGGCGTGCTGATGGGCGGCGCCCCGGGGGTTCGGCCGGCCAAGGTCGTCGTCCTCGGCGCCGGCAACGTCGGTTGGAACGCGGCGTGGATCGCCGCCGGTATGGAAGCCGAGGTCGTGCTCATCGACAAGAACCTCGATCGTCTGCGATGGGTCGATCAGATCCACCGGGGTCGGATCATGACCCTGGCCTCCAACCGCGGCGCGATCGAGCGCAGCGTGGCCGATGCCGACCTGTTGATCGGCGCCGTCCTCGTCGCCGGCGGACGGGCGCCCGTTGTCGTCGACGAGGTGATGGTTGCCGGGATGAAGCCTGAAGCCGTGATCGTCGACGTCGCTGTCGACCAGGGCGGCTGCATCGAGACGATCCGCGAGACGACGCACGACGATCCGGTGTACGAGGCACACGGGGTGATCCACTATGCCGTCGGCAACATGCCAGGGGCCGTGCCGCACACGAGCACCTACGCGTTGACCAACGCCACGCTCCCCTATCTCCATGAAGTCGCCGTGCACGGTCCGGCGGCGGCCGCCCGGCGCGACCCGGCGATGGCCCTCGGGGTCAACACCGTCGCCGGGGCCGTCACCAACCAGCCCGTCGCCGAGTTCCTCGGCGTCGACTTCCTCGACCCCCTCACCGCCTTCGACGCCGCCCACCCCTAACCCCACCCGAGTGTTTCCGGCCACCCGAGTGTTGCCGGGCGAAAGGTCCCGCCGGAAACACTCGGCTGGACTGACACCCCATCTCTAGGGTCGACAGTCACCCGGCGTCCCCCGACGGCCATACCGCCGAAGGGGAACAGATGAACGAGCTCTCACCGGCCGCCACGAAGTGGCTGGCCGATCACCACGGCGTGATCTCCGCCGCCCGGCTACGGAGCTGCGGAGTTGGCAAGTCGACGACCTCGCTACTCGTCAGGTGCGGCGTGCTCAAAGACGTCCACAAGGGCGTCTACGTCCTGCGCGCCACCACCGCAACGCTCGAACAGCGCTGCGCCGTGATGAGCGCGGCCCATCCCACCGGTTTTGTGACCGGTCCGACCGCCGGAGCGCTGTCAGGTGTGCGGCGGATGCCGCGCACGTCGTCGCTGCACTACGCGGTCCGCCACGGGCTGCACCTGCCGGAGGAACCGGGGGTGCACTTTCGCCAGACCACGAAGCTGCCGGCCGCCCATCGATTCGTGCGCGACGACGGAATCTCCATCGCCCGACCGGCCAGATTGGCGTTCGATCTCGCCGCCGACCTGCGTCCGCTCGACCACCTGTCGGTTGTTCAACAACTACTGGAGATGAAGCGCGTTTCGATCCACGAGCTTCTGGCCATCGGCAACCAGTTGTGTCATCCAGGTCGCGACGGCAGCAAGCGCTTTCGGGAGACGTTGGAGCGTCTCGGCGGGGAGATTCCGGCGCAGTCTCATCCCGAGGTCGTCCTCGCCGAGGCGTTGCGCAAGCGCGGTGTGCCCGTCGAACGTCAGGCACGGGTGGTGCGTGGTGCCGGCGGGGTTGTCGTGCACATCGACCTTGGCGTTGCCGCCGCCAGGTGGGGCGTCGAGCTCGACATCCATCCCGAGCACCGATCGCTCGAAGGTCACGCCGGCGACGCGCGTAGATATCGCAGTCTCCACTTGGTCGACTGGCAGGTCGAGCCAGTCAGCGAAGCAGACATGGACGACGTCGATCGATTGGCTGCCGAGCTGGCGACGCTGTATCACGCTCGACGCCGGCGCCTGTCGGACCACCCGAGTGTTTCCTGACGGACCTATCGACCGGAGACACTCGGTTGACCGGAAACACTCGGGTGGGGTGGGGTCAGGGTCCGGTGGCGGGGGGTGATGGAGGCGGGGGGGCGGGTTCGGACGGGGGTTCCGTCGCCGGCGGCGGCGCTGGGGCGTCTGCGACCGTCGTGGTCGCCTCGGTCGTCGGCGGTGCCGCGGGCGGTACGACCACGACGGCATCGACGGTGTGGGCGATGCCGTTCGTGGAGAGCTGGCCGATGACGACCAGGTGCGCGCCGTTGATCGTCTGCGTCGCCGGATCGATGAGCAGGACGTCACCGCTGAGGCTCGTCACCTCCTCAGCAGCGAAGATCTCCTCCTCCTCGAGCTGGCCGGCAATCACGTGAGCGAGGACGAAGTGCTGTAGTGCTTCAGGGTCAGCGGTGATCTCGTTCCACGTCGGCAAGGCTTCGATCGCCGCATTCGTCGGTGCGAGCACTGTGACGCCCTCAGCGTCGAGCAGGTCGATCACTGGCTGCGGGAGTGGCTCGGCAAGGACCTCGGCGAGGACGTCGGCCGGTGGAGCGCTGCCGTCGAACAGGGCCACCAGGCCCGCATCGGTGACGGCGTCGGCGAACTCGGTGAGGTCTGGCTCACCGTCGATGAACTCCCACAACGGGGCGAGTGGGATCGTCGTGGTCGTCGGCGGCAGCGTCGTCGTCGTCGAAGTCGTCGTCGTCGACGAGGTCGTCGTTGGTGTCGTGGTCGGTGGCAGGGTCGTCGTCGGCGGCAACGTCGTGGTGGTCGGTCGTCGTCGTCGAGGAGGTCGTCGTCGGCGGCAACGTCGTAGTGGTCGATGTCGTCGTCGTCGAGGAGGTCGTCGTCGGCGGCAACGTCGTAGTGGTCGATGTCGTCGTCGTCGAGGAGGTCGTCGTCGGCGGCAACGTCGTAGTGGTCGATGTCGTCGTCGTCGAGGAGGTCGTCGTCGTCGGCGGCAACGTCGTGGTGGTCGATGTCGTCGTGGTGGACGTGGTCGTCGACTCGGTTGTTTCGGGCTCGGTCGTCGCCGGTTCGGTGGTCGCCGGCTCGGTCGTCGCCGGCTCGGTCGTTTCCGGCTCGGTCGTGTCGGGCGTCGTCGTCGAGGTCGTCGAGGTCGTCGAGGTCGTCGAGGTCGTCGAGGTCGTGGAGGTCGACGAGGTGGAGGTGGTCGACGTCGTCGTGGTCGTGGTCGGCAGCCCTTGGATCAGCGTGCCGACAACCGACGTGACGAGGTCGATCGTGATGTTGTCGAAGTCCGCCCCGGAGATCGTCGCCGGCAACGTGAACTCGGCCCCGATCACCAGGCCGTCGCGGTGCCACAGCACGAGGCACGCTTGTCGCGACGGTTCCGACGGCCGGCACACGCCGACGAAGTCGCCGCCGATCTGGGGCAACTCGACCCACGCCGGCTGTCCCGCTCCGAAGCGCCGAGCGACGCGGTCGAAATCCAAACCGACCTCGTCGTACGGGTCGATGTCGAGGGCGAACAGACTGACCCCCACGTCGTCGGGCGCCGGTGTCGCCGCCACGCAGCGCACCACGGCCACTCGATCACCCACATCGGACTGCAGCTGCGAGTCGATCGCCGTGTACGAGTACCACGGCTCCACCGAGACCGGCAGGCTCCCGGCGGCGGCGACGACCTGCTCCGGCGTCGCCAACGGACACGGGGGCCCGTCCGCCGGCACGTCCGAACCAGCCGGCAGCGGCGGGTTGGCGGCGATGTAGTCCGCCAGCTCGGCACGCGCCTGGTCGATGTCGAAGGGCGCCTGGGCGGTCGCCGGACGAGCGGCGACCCACCCCACGGCACCGATCACGACCATCGCCGCCGTCATCGACACAGCGCCCCGCCATCGAGTCAGGCGACCAATCTCGACCATCGTCAGATGCCCAGCGTCGCCCTGGTCTGGGGACCGGCCGTACCGATCGGATCGATTCCGTTACGTACCTGGAAGTCGACCACCGCGGCCTCGGTCAACGGGCCGAAGCGGCCGTCCACCGGCAGCACGTAGCCGAGGTTGACGAGGGCAACCTGCAGGGCGGCGACTCGCGTGCCCTCCTGATCGGGACGAATCGATCCCGTGGACAACGACGGATCGTCCTCGTCGCACGGCTCGGGGGCGACCTCGCTGGCGGTCACCACCGTCATCCCCAGGCGGGCCAACGTCTCGGTGCACGAGGTGTCGAAGGACCCGTCGTACACCCATCCGTCCGGCTCGACGTGGAACACGTCGAGCACCTCGCAGTTCTCGATCCCGAACACCCCCGGCGCTCGCCACCCATTGGCAAACCTGGAATCGCCGACTGTCGTCGTCGTCGTCGACGACGTCGTCGTGGTCGGCGGCGGGCACTCGACCGTCGTGCCGAACGCCCACCCATCGGCGCACAGCGGCTCATCGAGCAGCGTGACCCCGGTGTCGGCGGCGAGGGCGTCGAGCGAACACGTCGGTGCCGGTTGGGTGACGACCGCCAGAGTTTCGACCACCGTCGGGACCGCGGCGCTCAGCAGTGAGCCAGCGGTGGCGTTGTTCACCGCGCTCGGCGGCCCTTCCAGGGTGAGCCCGATGACGAGGCTGCGCGAGCTCCACAGCACGACACACGTCGCCGTGTCGTCCGTGCCGAAGCACGACCCCACCTGTTGGCCGCCAATTTCTGCCGGTTGGGCGGCGACGATTCCCTCGAGCGAGTAGAGGCGGATCACGTCGCCAAACGTCACCCCATCAGTGAGGCTCATGGCGAACATCGCCGGACGAGTCGTCAGCCCATCAACGGGGCGAGTCGTGTCGCAGCGCACGATCGGGATGCCCTCGACCTCGCCGGCCGCTGCGGAGTCCGGGCGCAGCTCGGGATCCGACGTCGTCCGGCCGACCCACGGATCGAGTTGCAGACGCAGGTCGGCGCTGCGCTCGGCGGCGACGACCCCGGAGAGACCATTGAACGACTCGATGGAGATCAGTGGGCACTCGGGTTGCTCGGCGACGACGCTGCCGTCCACCGCTTCGGGGTTCTCCTGGACGAACAACCCCAACCGGGCCCGCGCCGCCTCGATCGCCAGTGACTGCGACACGTCGAACACGTTCGTCGGTCCGACCTGCTGGGCGACCGCCACTTGTGATGCCGCCACGACCGTGACGGCGAGTGCCGCGGCAGTCCACAGGGCGCGTCGCCGAGTCGCCGCGAACTTGCTCATCGAGTCTCCTCCCCCGGAACCGTGGCTGGGACAGATCGCGACCCTAGATCGCCGGGGCCGTTCTTCGGTGGCGCTTCAGCGATCTGCAACAGGGTTGCAACGTTGTCGGCCTACCCGAGACTCAGGTGTACAAGCGCTCGAAGTCCTCGGCGAGGTTGGTGTACACGACGTTGCGCTTGAGCTTGAGCGAGGGCGTGAGCTCACCCGAATCGACCGTGAAGTCGCGATCGAGCACCTTGAACCGCTTGATCTGGGCGACGTTGGCGTAGTTGGCGTTGGCCGCATCGAGCTCGGCCTGGATCATTGCCAGCAACTCCTCGTTGGCGGCGAGCGCCGCGAGATCGGACGGATGTCCGTTGGCCTCGGCCCACGGCACCACGGTCTCGGCGTCGAGGGTGACGATCGCCACCGGATAGGGCTTGCGATCGCCGAACATCACGACTTGCGAGACCCATCGTGATCGACGCAGGTCGCCCTCGAGGTTGGCCGGCGTGAGGTTCTTGCCGCCCGCCGTGATGATGATGTCCTTCTTGCGGCCGGTGATCGACACGTAACCGTCCTCGTCGATCGAGCCGAGGTCTCCGGTCTTGAGGTAGCCGTCAGCGGTGAACGCGGCGGCCGTCGCCGGCGGGTTGTTCCAGTACTCGCGCAGCAGGAAATCGCCGGCGATCTCGATCTCGCCGTCGTCGGCGATGCGGATGTCGACTGCCCCGGTCGGTCGCCCGATGGTGCCGAAGCGGTGGGCCTCGGGGAGGTTCACGGTTCCCAGGGCCGTCGTCTCGGTCATCCCCCACCCCTCCATCACCGGGACCCCACATGCGTAGAAGAAGCGCAGGATCTCCGGGGCGATCGGGGCTGCGCCGGAGATCGCCAGGCTGATCCGGCCGCCGAAGATCCCGCGAACGAGTGGGAACAGCTCGGCGTCGACGCGCTCGAACTCGGCGGCGTCTTGCGCCGACACCTCGTCGCCGGCGAGTCTGGCGTCGCGGACGCGGTTGCCGAGCTCGATCGCCGCGGCAACGTCCGCCTCACCGCCGGGCGGGATCATCGCCATCGCCGATGCGTACACCTTCTCGAAGATGCGCGGCACCGACGGCAACACGTCGGGCTGCAGCTCACCCAGCTCGGCGACGATCTTCGTGGCGTCACCGCTCCAGTAGGCGATCGGCGCGCCGATCTCGAAGGCCATCGCCTGGACGAGCTGGGCGAACACGTGAGCAAGCGGTAGGTACAGGTACACGAAGGTCGCCGGCTCCGAACAGGTTGACCTCGACACCCGTGCGCCGAGCTGCGGCGAATCCACGGTTCGTCAGCACGACACCCTTGGGACGGCCCGTGGTCCCCGACGTGTAGATGATCAGGCAGGCGTCATCTGCCGCCACCTGGCTCGCTCGCGAGTCGAGTTCGGCGGCATCGCGACCGCGACCGAGCGCGGTGACCTCTCCGAATGTCTGCGCGCCATCGGCCGTCCCGTCGATGACGACGACGTGCTCCAGCGCCGGCAGGGCCGGGCGTACGAGGTCGACCTTGGCGACCTGGGCGGCGTTCTCGCACACGACCACCTTGGACCCCGAGTCGCCGAGCACCCACGCGCACTCATCGGGCGAGTTCGAGGAGTACACCGGAACGACGATCGCCCCGGCGGTGCTCGCCGCGAGATCCGCCACGGTGAACTCGAGACGGGTGTTGGCGAGGATCGCAACGCGGTCGCCCACACCGACCCCGAGCTCGATGAGCCCGAGTGCGAGGTCACGAACGCGTTCCCACAGTTCGTTGAACGTCAATTGGTGCCACGCTTCGTCAACGCGGAACCGCGCCGCCGTCGTGTCGCCGTAACGATCGGCGGCGAGCTTGGCCAATGTCGCCATCGTCAACTCGCTGGGTGGCGCAGGTTCGGTCGTCACGGCGTCACGGTAGCTGGTCACCGACGAGGGGCTCATCGGGCTTCGGCGCGCCGATGAGCGCGGCAGCCACTCGTTCGAGGCCGGCGACGCGACTGGCCTTGACGAGCACGGCGGTGCCCGATTCGAGACGACCGGCGGCGGCGACGGGGTCGCCGGTCGGCGGAATCCCGTAAAGATCCGTGCCGACCGCGACGAGCTCGATCCCGTGCTCCGCAGCGCGATCGGCGATCTCCTGATGGGCGGGACCCGGTTCGTCGATCTCGGCCATCACCCCGACAATGGCGATCCGCCGACGCGCCGGCAAGGCGGCCAGGGCAGCGAAGGCGGCCGCCATCGACGTCGGGTTGGCGTTGTAAGCGTCGTCGATCACCACGGCCCCGGAAGCCAGTTGGTGGACCGCCATCCGACTGGCGGACAGCTCGGCGCCGGCGACTGCTGCTGCGGCGGCGCCGACGTCGACGCCGAGAGCCCCGGCGGCGGTGATCGCCGCAGCCGCGTTGGCGACCATGTGCCGTCCACTGACTCGCAGCCGAACGTCGGCAGCACCCCACGGCGTGTGCAGGCGGAACGACGGACGGGCCAGCTCGTCGAGGGCCACCCCGTCGGCCAGGACGTCGGCACCGGCCGACTCGCCATACGTGATCGAGCGCGCCGCGGTCAGTGTGGCCATCGTGCGCACACGCTCGTCGTCAGCATTGAGAATTGCGACGCCGGACGGCGGCAGCGCGATCACCAGCTCGGCCTTGGCCCGGGCCACTCCCTCGATGCCCCCGAGGCGGGCGGTGTGGGCATCGGCGACGGCGGTGACGATGCCGACCGTCGGCGGAGCGATCGCACACAGCCGGGCGATCTCTCCGAAGCCGCGCATCCCCATCTCCAACACGAGCACCTCGGTGTCGTCGGCGGCCCCGAGCACGGTGACCGGCAGGCCCTGCTCGTTGTTGTAACTGCGTTGATTGGCCGCCACGCGGCGGCCCGCGGCGATCGCCGCAGCGGCGAGATCCTTCGTCGACGTCTTGCCGACGCTGCCGGTGATCCCGACGATGGTGGCGCCGATTCGGCCGCGCCGCCCAGGTGGCCACGTCGATCAGCGCCGCGGCCGTGTCGGCGACCTCGATCGCCGCAATTCCCGTCTCAGCGCTGGAGCCCGCGACTTGCGACGTCAAGGTCGCGCCCGCTCCGGCGGCGGCGGCGGCGGCGATGAAGTCATGGCCGTCGCGCTCGGCGACGAGGGGCACGAACAGCTCGCCGGGGCGAATCGTCCGGGTGTCGAACGAGGCTCCGGTCAGCTCGCTGTCGGGGCCGACCAGCGTTCCGCCCGTCGCCGCGGCGACGTCGGACGCACGGAACCTCACTGGCCGAACGGTATCGGAGGCGTCCGCGGCGCAGCGGACCCGTGACAGTACCGTTGGCCCTCGTGAGCCGCATCCACCTGGTGGTCCTCTACGGCGGCCAGTCGGCTGAACACGAGGTCAGCTGCGTGACGGCGGCCCACGTGCTGGCGGCGATCGATCCAGCGCGCTACCGGGTGACGCCGATCGGCATCTCGACCAACGGCGAGTGGGCGCTCGGCGAGGCCGCCCAGGCCGCCCTCGCCGCGGGGCCCGGCGCGCTCCCCGACCGGCTGGACACGACCGGACCCTCGGTGACCGTCGCCGACGTCATCGCCAACGACGCCGGCGCAGCTGGGTTCGACGAGGTCACGGTCGTGATGCCGTTGCTCCATGGCCCGATGGGTGAGGACGGGACCGTGCAGGGCATGTTGGAGCTCGCTGACGTCGCCTACGTCGGATCCGGCGTGTTGTCCTCGGCACTGGCGATGGACAAGGCGATGGCCAAGCAGGTGCTCGCCGCCAACGGCATCCCGCAGGCCCGGTACCACGCGGTGCGCGAGCCCGACGTCTCGCCCGGTCTACCGAGCGAGTTGGCAGCGGACCTCGGCCTGCCGTGTTTCGTCAAACCGTCGAACATGGGGTCGTCGGTGGGTGTCAGCAAGGCCCACGAGGTCGAGGAGCTACGTGACGCCATCGACCATGCCCTGACGTACGACGAATGGGTCGTGGTCGAGGAAGCCGTCAGCGGACGGGAGATCGAGGTGGCCGTGCTCGGTGGCATCGACCCCGTGGCCTCGGGCCCTGGCGAGATCATCCCCGGCGAGGAGTTCTACAGCTACGAGGACAAGTACGTCACCGACGGCGCCCAGCTGCTCGTGCCCGCGCCGCTGTCCACTGACGACACCGAGCGAGTGCGATCGCTGGCCGTCGAGGTGTTCAAGGTGTTGCGTTGCGACGGGCTGGCCCGCGTCGACTTCTTCTTCGAAGAGGGCCGGCGCGGCTTCCTGTGCAACGAGGCCAACACGATTCCTGGGTTCACGCCGATCTCGATGTTCCCGAAGCTGTGGCAGGCCGCCGGCGTGTCCTATTCAGCGCTCATCGATCGCCTCGTCGACCTGGCCGTCGAACGAAAGGCACGGCGCCGGCACAACACGAAGCATTGAGGCCGGGTACCGTCGCGTCGATGGCTACGACCGAATCGCCGACACTTCCACTCGGGTCGTCCGCACCCGACTTCACGCTGCCCGATGCCGGTGGAACGGACCGCAGCCTGGGCAGCCTCGCCGGGGAGCGCGGCACGCTGATCGCCTTCGTCTGCAACCACTGCCCGTACGTCAAGCACATCGCCACCGACTTCGCCGCCAGCGCGCAGCAGTGGATCGACCAGGGAGTCGGCGTCGCGGCGATCAACAGCAACGACGCCGAGCAGTATCCCGAGGACAGCCCCGCGCGGATGGTCGAACGGGCGGCCGCCTGGGGGTGGGGCTTTCCGTACCTCGTCGACGCCGATCAGACGGCGGCGCGCGCCTACGGGGCGGTGTGTACGCCTGACTTCTTCTTGTTCGACGATGCCGGCACGCTCGTCTATCGCGGACGCTTCGACGGATCGACGCCCGGCAACAACGTGCCGCTCACCGGCGACGAACTCGGCGCAGCAGTCGCCGCCGTGGTGGCCGGCGAGGCGCTCAGCGCCGACCAGCGCCCGAGCGTCGGCTGCAGCATCAAGTGGAAGCCGGGCAACGAACCGGCCTGAATCCCGTAGGTGTCAGCCGACCAACTGCGAGTCGTCCGGCTGACGCAAACCTCACGGTGCCAAGGCGGCGCGCAGGAAGGCGCGCAGCTCGTCGCGGAGGTGCCTGAGGGCGACGACGTCGGGCGTCCAGCCGACGGCGCGCAGCGCTTCGGGGTCGGTGGCGATGCCCGTGACCGTCGCCGAAGCGAGCACGGCGACGAGTCGTGGGTCGCCGCGACGCAGACGTCCGGCCTCCATCTCGGCGCCGAGGTAGACGATCGCCCGATCGACGAGCGGCTGCAGCCGGCGGCGCAGCTCCTCGGCGCGGGCTCCTGGGAGTCTGTTCAACTCGCGCAGCAATCCGAGCAACGCCGGTGTGCGCACGGCAGCCCGGAACACGGCGCTGACGATCGAGTCGACACGGTCGAGGGGTTCGTCGGGCGCCGCCCGCACCGCCGCCTCGATCGCCACGCTCAGTTGCGCCAAGGCCTCGGCGAAGACGGCGTCGACGAGCTCGTCCTTGTTGGCGAACCAGTACAGCACCGTCTGCTTGCGCACGCCGACGGCGACGGCGATCTCATCGAGCGACACGGCGTCGACGCCACGAGCCCCGAACAGCTCGACGGCTGCTTCGAGGATCCGCGACCGGGTCGAGGTGACGGTGTCCACCGGAACCTTGTCTACCAAATGGTAGAGAAGCGTGCTAGACCTGTGGACCGTGATCGCCGAGTCGCTCGCCGGCAAACGCATCGCCATCACTGGTTCCACCGGCTTCGTCGGCACGGCGCTCGTCGAGCGCCTGCTGCGCTGCGTTCCGGACTGCCGGCTGGTGCTCCTCGTTCGCGACGGCAAGCGGACGACGGCGGCGCAGCGCGTCGAGCGTGAGCTGCTGAAGAACGACGCGTTCGATCGGCTTCGTGAGCAGCTCGGCCGTGACGGCTTCCGGCGGATGGCCGACGAGCGGATCACGACGATCCGCGGCGATGTCGGACGTGACGGTCTCGGACTCTCGCCCGATGATCAGCAGGCGCTGGCCTCGTGTGACGTGATCATCCACTCGGCGGCGACGGTCTCGTTCGACTCGCCACTGGACGCTGCCGTCGAGATCAACCTGCTCGGGCCGACCCGCATCGCCGCGCTGCTCGGCGACCTCGGCGTGACACCACATCTGGTGGCCGTATCGACGTGCTACGTCGCCGGCAACCGCCGCGGCAACGCTCCCGAGGAGCTCGTCTCCGAGGGCCCCTTCGACCTCGGGTTGAGCTGGCGCGACGAGGTCACGGCGGCCCGGCGCCTGCGCAACGACAGCGAGGCCGCCAGCCGGCGGCCGGACCGCCTGGCGCGCTTGCGGGCCGACGCCCGCCGCGAGCTCGGAGCGGCCGGGGCTCCGGCGTTGGCCGCCAAGACCGAGCGACTCCGCGAGCGGTGGGTACGCGATCAGCTCGTCGAGGCGGGGCGGGCGAGAGCGGCCAGTGTCGGCTGGCCCGACGCCTACGCCTTCACCAAGGCACTCGGCGAGCAGGCGCTCATCGATTCACGCGGCAGCGTGCCGGTGAGCATCGTCAGACCGTCGATCATCGAGTCGGCGTGGGCCGAACCCCGGCCCGGATGGATCCGCGGCTTCCGCATGGCCGAGCCCGTGATCCTGTCGTACGGTCGCGGGCTGCTCCGTGAATTCCCCGGTGTTCCCGAGGGCACGGTCGATGTCATTCCGGTGGATCTCGTCGTCGCCGCGATCATCACCGTCGCCGCCCTCGGCCCCGACGAGGCCCCACCGATCAGCCAGGTGGCATCCGGCGGGATCAACCCACTGAAGTACCGGACGCTCGTCGACAACGTCAGCGGGTGGTTCGTCGAGCACCCGCTGTACGACTCCGCCGGCCAGCCGATCGTCGTCCCCGAATGGCGATTCCCGGGTCGCGGCCGGGTGCAGGGCCAGCTCAGCCGGGCGAAGACGGTGATCTCCCGCGGCGAGCGCCTGCTCCATGCCCTGCCCCTGCGCGGCAAGCAGGCCGAGCTGTCGGCCAAGCTGGAGAGCAAACGCCAGGAGGTCGAGCGGGCGCTCGAGTACGTCGAGCTGTACGGCCTGTACACCGAGTGCGAGGCGATCTACCAGGTCGGCAACCTGCTGGAGATGTGGGAGAGCCTCGACTCCGACGATCGCGAGGCGTTCAACTTCGACCCGCGCAGCGTCGACTGGATCCGCTACATCCGCGACATCCACCTGCCGTCGATCGTCAAGCACGCCAGGGTCAAGACCGGCCCCGGGAAGACGACGACCGACCGCCCGGCGCGACTGCGGCGCCAGGTCCTGTCACCTGATCGCCACCTCGCCGCGTTCGACTTGGAGAACACGTTGATCGCCTCCAACGTCGTCGAGAGCTACACGTTCCTGGCGACCCGCCGACTCGACAACCACGAGCGCCTGCGCTATGTGCTGCGCACGGCGGCCGAGGCACCACGCCTGCTCAAGCTCGACCGCAGCGACCGCACCGACTTCCTCCGCCACTTCTATCGTCGCTACGAGAACGCTCCGGTCGACCAGATCGCCGAGGAGGCTCGAGAGTTGCTCAGCGACGTCATCCTCACGAAGAGCTTCCCCGCCGGGATCCGCCGGGTCCGGGAGCACCGTGCGCTCGGCCATCGCACGTTGTTGATCACCGGAGCCCTCGACTTCGCCGTCGACTGCCTGCGTCCGCTGTTCGACGAGATCATCGCCGCCGAGATGACCGTCAAGCCAGATGGTACGTACTCCGGCGAGATGACCGCCGTGCCGCCAACCGGGGAGGCGCGCGCCCAGGTGATGGCGGACTACGCGGCCGCCGAGGGACTCGACCTCGCCGAGGCAGTCGCCTATGCCGACTCGTCGAGCGACCTGCCAATGCTCGAGGCCGTCGGATTTCCGGTCGCCGTCAACCCGGAGACCAGGCTGGCGGCGATCGCCCGCAAGCGCGGCTGGCTCGTCGAGCACTGGTCGAAGGCGTCGGGCGCCGGTGGACGCCCGTTCCCGATGGCCCCGGTGTTGGCCGAACGCGAACGCCGGCGGGTGTTCCGATGAAGGCCCTGGAGATGCACAGGTCGGTGCCCCGGCTCGGGCTCGCCCGTATCGCTTCGGCGATCGGGGCGTCGACTGCGGCGCGAGTTGCCCCGCTGGAGTACCGCACCGTCGATCCCCCCGAGCTGCCCGGCGACGGGTGGCATCGTGTCCGCACCCGGCTGTCGGGGATCTGCGGGTCCGACCTGTCGATGATCGAGGGTCATGCCTCGATGTACTTCGACGACGTCGTGTCGTTTCCGTTCGTGCCAGGACACGAGGTCGTCGGGGAGCTCGCCGACGGGACCCGCGTCGCCATCGAGCCGGTGCTCGGCCACGCGGCGCGGGGTTTCGCCGTTCCGTTCGAAGGTGCCGCACCCGGGGACGGCGACGACTACGGCCACCTCATCGCCGGTGATCTGGAACCCGGCATCCAGACCGGGTTCTGCTCGTCAACCGGTGGCGGCTGGGCTCCCGAGTTCGTCGCCCACGACAGTCAGCTCCATCGACTCGGTGACGTACCCGACGAGCGCGCCGTGCTCATCGAGCCGCTCGCCGGCGGCATCCACGCCGCCCTGCTCGCGGCGCGTGGTGAGTCCGTGCGCGCCGCGGACCCACCGCTCGTCGTCGTGCTGGGGGCCGGCACGATGGGCTTGGCGGCGATCGCCGGACTCGTCCGCTACGTCCCCGACGCCACCGTCGTCGTCGGCGCCCGCTATCCGCACCAGCAGCGCGAGGCGCGACGGCTCGGTGCCCACGACGTCGTCCCCGCAGCCGAGTTGACCCGGGCGGTGCGCCGCCACGACGGGTGCCGGATGATCGGCGAGGCGGTGTCCGGCGGTGCCCACGCGGTGGTCGACGCCGTCGGCTCGACCGATTCGATCGCCACCGCCCTGCGGATCACCAGACCGCGCGGGCGCACGGTGCTGATGGGGATGCCCGCCGAGGTGACCCTCGATCTCACCGGGCTGTGGCATCGCGAGACCGAACTCGTCGGCGCCTACACGTACGGCACCGAACAGCTCCCCGACGGCACGGCGGCGACGACGTTCGATCTCGCCGCCGACACCGCCGCGGCCATCGAGGCCGAACGATGGCTGTCGGCGACGTACCGCCTCGCCGACCATGTCGACGCCATCGCCCATGCCGCCAACGCCGGACGCCGCGGCGCGATCAAGGTCGCGTTCGACCTCCGAGAGAAGGCTTGACTGATGCCCCGTCCAGGATTCGTGCTCGACGTCGACCGCTCGACCCCCCCGACGCTGTTCTGGCGCGGTGAGGGGTTCTCGCTGGAGAAGCTGCCCGCGGACCGCAGTCGGGTGATCTACGCCCCGGAGCCGCTGCCGGCGATCGACGACATCGATGCGGCGATCCGCCACGCCCTCGACAACCCGATCGACGCCGAGCCGCTCCGGGCGCTGCTGTTTCCGGGGATGAAGCTGACGATCGCCTTCGACGACGTCAGCCTGCCGTTGCCGAAGATGCGCCGGCCGGACGTGCGTCAGCGAGTCATCGAGGCGGTCCTCGACCTCGCCGCCGAAGCGGGAGTCGACGACGTCCACCTCATCGCCGCCCTCGCCCTGCATCGCCGGATGACCGAGGCCGAGTTGCGCCATGCCGTCGGCGATCGGGTGTACGACGCGTTCGAGCCGATCGGGGCGCTGTACCAGTTCGACGCCGAGGATCCCGACGCGGTCAGCTTCATCGGCACCACCGACCACGGCGAGGAGGTCGAGATCAGCAAGCGGGCGGCGGAGTCCGACCTCGTCGTGTACGTCAACATCAACCTCGTGGCGATGGACGGCGGCTGGAAGTCGACGGCGATCGGCCTCGCCTCGTATCGCTCGCTACGTCACCACCACAACCCGACGACGATGGAGGCCAGCCGCAGCTTCATGGACCACCGGCACAGCGAGATCCATCATTCGACGTGGCGGATGGGCCGGGTGCTGCGCGACGCCGGGATCAAGGTCTTCCAGATCGAGACGACGCTGAACACGGACACCTTCCCGAAGCCGTTCGAGTTCCTCTCCAAGCGCGAGTGGGAATGGTCGGCGGCCGATCGGGCGCTGTACGTCGGGACGGCGACGTCGTTGGGCAAGCTGCCGGTCAAGGCGGCCCGCAAGATCTTCCACTCGATCGAGGCCCCGCACCAGATGACGAGTGTCCAGTGCGGTGACGTCGAGGCGGTCCACGACGTCACCGTCGCCAACGTGCACCGTCAGCAGCTCGTCGAGGTGCACGGTCAGACCGACATCTTGACGATGGGGATCCCCTACATCTGTCCGTACAACGTGCACTCGATCATGAATCCGATCCTCGTGATGTGCACCGGGCTCGGCTACTTCTTCAACCTCTACCGCAACAAGCCACTCGTGCGCGAGGGCGGCGTGGTGATCATGACCCACCCGACGCTGCCCGACTTCAACCCGGTGCACCATCCGAGCTACATCGACTTCTACGAGCAGGTCCTCGCCGACACCACCGACCCGCACGAGATGTCCAAGACGTGGGAGGAGCGCTACGCCTACGACGACTGGTACCGCCACCTCTACCGCACGTCCTACGCCTACCACGGCGTGCACCCGTTCTACATGTGGTACTGGGGGGCCCACGGGATGCGCCACTGCGGCCGGGTGATCATCGTCGGTGGCGACGACAAGGCCGTCGGCCGCCTCGGGTTCACGTCGGCGTCGACGCTCAACGACGCACTCGAGATGGCCAGCGATGTGGTCGGCCGCTCCGCCACGATCACCCACCTGCACACCCCGCCGCTGATGATCGCCGACGTCCAATGAGCAGTGACAGCCGTAGGGCCCTCATCGCTCATCGCGGTGGCTGCGGTCGGCGTCACGGATGGCCGGGACGGCCGAGCAGGTGCTGGCCACAGCCACGGCGCCGCTGCGCAACACCGGCTTCCCGTATCGCCGGCCGACCGTGCCGCGAGGCGTCGAGGTGCCCGTCGAGCCGCCGTCGCTGGGCGCCGACTACGACACGGCGTGGGCTCGCTCACCGACCGCCAAGGCAGCCCGCAACCTGATCGTCGCCGGCCCCCAGCGCCTGCTGATCGACGCGGTCGCCGACCCCGAGATCAACGGCCACGACCGCCTCGCCGATCTCCTCGGCGGCGACGATGATGCCCGTCCGACCCCGGTGATCTTCGCCCCCAACCACCACAGCCACCTCGACACCGCCCTCATGGTGCGGGCCGTCCCGGGAGCGTGGCGGCGCCACCTCGTCACCGCCGCCGCCGCCGACTACTTCTTCGACAAGCGCTGGAAGGCAACCATGGCGGCGTTGGCCCTCAACGCCATACCGGTCGACCGCGAGGTCACCAACCGCAGATCGGCAGATCTGATGGCCGGGCTGATCGACGAAGGTTGGAGTCTGGTCATCTATCCCGAGGGTGGGCGCTCGCCGGACGGCTGGGGGCAGAGCTTCCGAGGTGGCGCGGCCTATCTCGCTGGACGGACCGGCGCACCCGTCGTGCCGGTGTACATCGACGGGACCGATTCGATCATGGGCAAGGGCACCAGCGTCCCCAAACCCGGTCGCACCCGGGTGACGTTCGGCAACCCGTTGCGGCGCCGACCGGAAGAGTCGACCAGGCGGTTCAACGACCGGATCGCCGCCGCCGTCGCCACCCTGGCCGACGAATCGACCTCGGATTTCTGGTCGGCTCGTCGGCGCGCCGCGGCCGGCGCGACTCCGACGTTGATGGGACCGGCATACACCGGCTGGCGGAGGAGATGGGCGCTCGCTGATCGTCGCCGGCGGGGCATCGCCGGCTGGCGCACGCCGGCCCGGCGACGCTGGCCAGACCTCGGCTGACCGCTCAACCAGGAATCGTCTTGGTCGGGGCGGGAACCGACGGCGTCGGCAGTGAGCTGGGGACCGGTGCACCCGTGTCCATCGAGGCCTTGAGGTTGGCGACCACGTCCGGGACCATCGCCGTCAGCATCGCCTCCGACTTCTCCCGGGTGATGTCACCGGAACCACCGGCGACGAGCAGGCTGACAACCAGCGATCCGCGGTGCCAGTGGAGGTAACAGAAGCCCCGGATGCACACGCCGCCGATCTCCCCAGCGACTCCCGGGACGCTCGGCGTGAGGATCGTCTGATCCTCGAATCCGCTCAGGAAGTCCCGGAAGGTGGTCCCATCCGGGAGGTAGGCGGCGCCGATCCCCGGGTAGTGCGGCGCTGCCGGATCGGGATCGACGGCATCTTCGATCTGCGAGAGACAGTCGACGCCCGGATATCCCTCACCGACCTCGTCCTCGTAGTAGACGTCGACGCCGAATCCCGTGAAGTTGGCCGTGAAGCCCTGCTGCGCGAAGTACCAGCCGACCTGATCCTGGCGGAGCACCGGGCACGGCTCGGTGATCGGGTCGACCTCGAGGTTGCGGAAACCAAAGGCCAGCACGCCGATCCCGGCCTGGGTGACGTCGAGATCGGAGATCGGCGACGGGACGGCCCCCGCGGCATCGGACAGAACTGCCCGGTGTCGCCGTGCCGGTAACGGTGACGGCCAGGGCGGCCAGCATCCCGACGCCGATCATCGAGGTCAGGCGACGGCCTGGTGCAACGGTCAGGTTCATGACCGTTGTGACGGCGGCAAACCGGCGACGGTTCCGCCGGCGCGCTCAGCGCATCACTCGTCCTCGTCGCCGCACGGCACGAGGATCTCTGCACCAACGATGAACGCGCCGTACCCCGGTGTATTCGAGTTGGCCTCGTTGAGCTGATCGACCGTCACGTCGAGGCTCTCGGCAACGGCTGCCGGGATGTCGCCGGCTTCGATCGTGTAGGTGCCCTGAGGGTCACCGTTTGGGCAGTTGGGCGGATCGTCGGGATCGACCTCTTCCTGCGTCTCCTCGTCTTCCTCGGTGGAGTCGGGGTCGTCACCGGAATCCTCGTCGTCGCCGGAATCCTCCTCGTCGTCGGCGGACGGCACGTCGGCGCCGGGCGGGATGTTGATCTGCTGGCCCGGCTGGATGACGTGCTCGATGCCGTCCTCCCACTGGTTGAAGTTGGCGATCGACTCCGGTGGGACGCCGTAGTCGGCGGCGATGCCCGACAGGAAGTCGCCGCTCTGCACCTCGTACACCTGGGTACCGGCGACGGTTGCGCCCGTCGCCCCGCCGGAGGCCGGCGCAGCGGCTGCCGGCGCCGTCGTCGACACGATCGTGGAGAACGTCGACGGCTGGATGATGACCGTTGGCTCGGCCGAACCACCATCGTCGCCGCAGGCGCTGAGCAGCCCGGTGAGCAGGAGCGACATTCCGAGCGACGCGGCCGCGAGCGAGCGCTTCAGCGACGGTACGGCCATCTCCGTAAGCTAGTTGTCACAGACGCTCGAACCGGTCATCTGATGCGAGCGACCGAGCGCCAGCGAGGAAGCGGCCATACCGGGGCCTGCGTGGCCCGGGAACGCAATGACGTCATCCGCCGAGCTCGGCACGTCCCCAGCTCCTCGCCTTCGCATGGCAGCCACAGTTCCTGTCCCGGGGCGAACGACTGATACGCCGGGTTCTCGGCGTTCACCGCTTCCAGCTCCTCGATCGACAGGTCGTTCTTGTCGGCTACCCGGCTGATGAAGTCACCGCTGACGATCTCGTAGAGGTCGCGCTCCGAGCCGTCCGGGCACAGTGGCCCGCCACCAGGGCCGGGCATCGTGCCCAACCCGTCGTCGGGCCGCTCGTCCGTGACCTCCTCGTCCTCGGGCGCCTCGGCGAATTCGGGGATGCGCACCTCGTCGCCCGGGAAGATCCGGTGGAACGCCCCGTCCTCCCACTCGTTGAAGTCGGCCAACTCGTCGACCGTGATGTCGTAGCGATTGGCGATCAACAGCAGGGCGTCGCCGGGCTGCACCTCGTAGACCTCACCCTCGCCGCTCGCTTGTCGATCTGCGGCGCCAGGCTGCCCGCCCGTCGTGGTGTTCGGACGCGTCGTCGTGACCACGGGCAACGTCACGTATGCCGTCGGACGGATGGCGATCGTCGTCTGGGCGGTGGCGTCGTCACCGTCGCCGTCGCACGCCGAGAGCACGGTGACGACGAGCAGGGTCGCGCCGAGCGTGGCGAACCCGGCGAGGCGCGACAGAGATGGCTTCCGAAGGACGATGACCCAGAAATCTAACGATCAGATCAATTGACGGGCGGTCGGCTCGATGGGCAGCGGCAGCGACGTCTCGCCGACGAGATACTCGTCCACGGCAGCAGCACACGAGCGCCCTTCGGCGATCGCCCAGACGATCAAGCTCTGGCCGCGACCCATGTCGCCGGCGACGAACACGCCCGGCACGGACGTCATGTACGAGTCGTCACGGGAAACGTTGCCGCGGCCGTCGAACTCGACGCCGAGCAGGTCGAGCCACGATCCGTGCTCCGGACCGACGAACCCCATCGCCAACAGCACGAGGTCGGCGGCGAGCTCGCGTTCGGTGCCCTCGATCTTGACGAAGCGGCCGTCGCGCAGCTCGACCTCGTGGAGCACGAGAGCCCGCACGTTGCCGCGGTCGTCATCGACGAACCGCTCGGTGTTGACGCTGAAGATCCGCTCACCACCTTCCTCGTGGGCGGACGACACCCGGTAGATCAGGCTCCACTGCGGCCACGGGTTGTCGGCACCGCGCTCGTCCGGCGGGCGGGCGAGGATCTCCAGCTGGGTGATCGAGGCGGCGCCCTGCCGGTGCGCTGTTCCGAGGCAATCGGCCCCGGTGTCGCCGCCACCGATGATCACGACGTGCTTGCCGGCGGCCGAGATCGGCGACTCCTCGAGGTCGCCCTGCTGCACCCGGTTCGAGGGCGGGAGATACTCCATCGCCTGGTAGATGCCGGCGAGCTGGCGACCGGGGACCGGCAGGTCACGCCACGCCGTCGCGCCACAGGCGAGCACGACGGCGTCGCTCGTCGCCAACAACACGTCGATGTCGATGTTGTCGCCGACCGCCGCGCCGGTGCGGAACTCGGTGCCTTCCGCCTCCATCTGCGCCAACCGGCGGTCGAGATGGCGCTTCTCCATCTTGAACTCGGGGATCCCGTAGCGCAGCAATCCGCCGATCCGGTCGGCGCGCTCGAGGACGACGACGTCGTGGCCGGCGCGGGTCAGCTGCTGGGCGGCGGCCAGTCCCGCCGGACCGCTGCCGATCACCGACACCCGCTTGCCGGTACGCGTCGAGGGGATCTGGGGGGTCACCCAGCCCTCGTCCCACGCCCGGTCGACGATCTCCACCTCGACCTGCTTGATCGTCACCGGATCGGCGTTGATCCCCAGCACGCAGGCCGCCTCGCAGGGGGCCGGGCACAGCCGTCCGGTGAACTCGGGGAAGTTGTTCGTGGCGTGCAGACGATCGATGGCGTCGCGCCAGTGGTCGCGGTAGACGAGGTCGTTCCAATCGGGGATCAGGTTGCCGAGTGGACAGCCGTTGTTGCAGAACGGGATCCCGCAATCCATGCAGCGCCCGGCCTGCTGGCGGACGGCGTCAGCCGGAAACTTCTCGTAGACCTCCCGCCAGTCGCGCAACCGGACCGGCACCGGCCGCCGGGCCGGCGTGCGACGGTCCCACTGCAGGAACCCGGTGACCTCACCCATGGGAGGCCTCCATCACCCGCTGGAGGACCTCGGTTTCGCCGAGTCCTTCGGCTTCGGCGTCACGCATCACCGTGACGACCCGCTTGTAGTCGTTGGGCATCACCTTGACGAACTCGGTCACGGCGTCGTCCCAGCGGGCGAGCAGGCGCTCGGCCACGGCCGAGTCGGTGAAGGCGTGGTGGCGGGCGACGATGTCGCGCAACGCGTCGCCGTCGCCGGCGATCTCCTCCAAGGCGATCATCTCGGTGTTGACCCGCGACGGGAACAGCCCGCCGGGGTCCCACACGTAGGCGATCCCGCCGGACATCCCGGCACCGAAGTTGCGGCCGGTCGGCCCGAGCACGACCACGCGGCCGCCGGTCATGTACTCGCAGCCGTGGTCGCCGATCCCCTCGACGACCGCCAGGGCGCCGGAGTTGCGCACGCAGAATCGCTCACCGACGACACCGCGCAGGAACACCTCGCCGCCGGTCGCCCCGTAGGCGATGACGTTGCCGGCGACGACCTGTTCCTCGGCGACGAAGCGCGCTGCCGGGTCGGGGCGGACGATGATCCGCCCGCCGGACAACCCCTTGGCGAGGTAGTCGTTGGCGTCACCGACGAGACGCATCGTGACACCGGCGGGAACGAAGGCGCCGAAGCTCTGCCCCGCCGAGCCGGTGAAGTGGATGTCGATCGTCCCGTCGGGCAGCCCGGCGCCCTTCCATCGCTTGGTGATCTCGTGCCCGAGCATCGTCCCGACGCTGCGATTGACGTTGCGGATCGGCAGGTCGATGGCGACTGGCAGTCGATCGACGATGGCGTCGTGGGCCCGCCGGATGAGCTCGACATCGAGCGCCTTGTCGAGTCCGTGGTCCTGTCCCTTGGTGTTGTGCAGGGACTGCCCATACGGGTTGCGCGGCGCGGCCAGAATCGGCGTGAGATCGAGTCCGCTGGCCTTCCAATGGTCGATCGCCGCCCGCGTCTCGAGCACCTCGACGTGACCGATCATCTCGGCCATCGAGCGGAAACCGAGCTCGGCCATCAGCTCACGCACCTCGGTGGCGATGAACTCGAAGAACGTCTCGACGAACTCAGGACGGCCGGCGAACCGCTTGCGCAGCTCGGGGTTCTGGGTGGCGATGCCCACCGGACAGGTGTCGAGGTGGCACACCCGCATCATCACGCAGCCGGACACGACGAGCGGTGCCGTCGCGAAGCCGAACTCCTCGGCACCCAGCAGCGCGGCGATGACCACGTCGCGGCCGGTCTTCAACTGCCCGTCGGTCTGCACGACGATGCGGTCGCGCAGCCCGTTGAGTAGCAGCGTCTGCTGCGTCTCGGCGAGACCGAGCTCCCACGGCCCGCCGGCGTGCTTCAGTGACGTCAGCGGACTGGCCCCCGTGCCACCGTCGTGGCCGGAGATCAGCACGACATCGGCTTTGGCTTTGGACACCCCGGCGGCGACGGTCCCGACACCCATCTCGGCGACGAGCTTGACGTGGACCCGGGCTGACGGGTTGGAGTTCTTGAGATCGTGGATCAGCTGCTTGAGGTCCTCGATCGAGTAGATGTCGTGGTGCGGAGGCGGGCTGATCAGCCCGACCCCGGGCGTGGAGTAACGGGTCTTGGCGATCCACGGGTACACCTTGTGCCCCGGCAGCTGGCCGCCCTCCCCCGGCTTGGCCCCCTGGGCCATCTTGATCTGCAGGTCGTCGGCGTTGGTGAGGTACTCGGCCGTCACCCCGAAGCGACCGGAGGCGACCTGTTTGACCGCCGAGCGCCGCTCCGGGTCGTGCAGCCGCTCGGGATCCTCGCCGCCTTCGCCGGTGTTCGACTTGCCGCCGATGCGGTTCATGGCGATGGCGAGTGTCTCGTGGGCCTCCGCCGAGATCGATCCGTAGCTCATCGCCCCCGTCGAGAACCGGCGCATGATCGCCGCCTCCGACTCGACGTGTTCGAGGGGGACCGCTTGGCGGTCCCCGACCTTGAGCTCGAACAACCCGCGCAGCGTTGCCAGCCGTTTGCTCTGGTCGTCGACCGCCCGGCTGTACTCCCGGAAGATGTCGAACCGCCTGGCCCGCGTGGCGTGCTGCAGCTTGAACACCGTCGTCGGATTGAACAGGTGGTGCTCGCCTTCCCGCCGCCACTGGTACTCACCGCCGAGCTCGAGCTTGCGGTGCGCCCGCTCCTCCGGCCGGGTGGGGTGGGCGGTGCCGTGGCGGGCGGCGACTTCGGCGGCGATCTCGTCGACCCCGATGCCGCCGAGCCGGCTGACCGTGCCGGTGAAGTAGCGGTCGACGAGCTCGCTGCCGAGACCGACCGCCTCGAAGATCTGGGCGCCGGTGTAGCTGGCGACCGTCGACACGCCCATCTTCGACATCACCTTGAGAACGCCCTTGCCGCACGCCTTGATGTAGTTGCGCAGGGCCTTGGAGGGGTCGAACGCGCCGAGCCCGTGGAAACCCTGGGCGATGAGATCCTCGATCGACTCGAAGGCGAGGTACGGGTTGATCGCCCCCGCTCCGTAGCCGATCAGCAACGCCATGTGATGCACCTCACGGGCGTCACCACACTCGACGACGAGGCCCGCCTGGGTTCGCTGCTTGGTGCGCACGAGGTGGTGATGAACCGCTGCCGTCAGCAGGAGTGACGGGATCGGCGCCTCGACGGCGTCGCTGTTGCGATCGGACAGGACGATGACGCGGGCGCCATCCTCGATCGCCGCGGAGACTTCCGTGCAGATCGCGTTGAGGGCCCGCTCGAGGGCCAGCCCGCCACCGGCCACCCGGTACAGCCCGCGGATCTCCTTCGCCTGCAGACCGGGAAACGATCCGTCGGAGTTGGCGTGGAGGATCTTGGCCAACTCGTCGTTGTCGATGATCGGGTACGGCAGCGCGAGCTGGCGGCAGCTCTCTGGACCGGGCGCCAGCAGGTTGGCCTCGGGACCGACCGTCGACGACACCGACGTGACGACCTCCTCGCGGATGGCGTCCAGTGGCGGGTTGGTGACCTGGGCGAACAGTTGGCTGAAGTAGTCGAAGAGCAGTCGCGGGCGCTCCGACAGCACGGCGATCGGCGTGTCGGTACCCATCGACCCGAGCGGCTCGCCGCCCTTCGCCGCCATCGGGGCGACGATGATCTTGAGCTCCTCGTGGGTGTAGCCGAACAGCTGCTGGCGGCGCAGCACACTGTCGTGACTGAACACGACGTGCTCACGGGCCGGGAGGTCGGCGAACTCGACGAGGCCGTCGTCGAGCCACTCCTGGTAGGGGTTCTCGGCAGCCAGCGCCGCCTTGATCTCGGCGTCGTCGACGATTCGCCCGGCGGCCGTGTCGATGAGGAACATGCGCCCGGGCTGGAGGCGGCCCTTGAGCACCACCTTGGCCGGGTCGATGTCGATGACCCCGACCTCGGACGCCATGACCACCAGGTCGTCGTCGGTCACCCAGTAGCGGCTCGGGCGCAGACCGTTGCGGTCGAGGACTGCGCCGATCATCGTGCCGTCCGTGAATGCGACGCTCGCCGGGCCGTCCCACGGCTCCATCACCGACGCGTGGAAGCGGTAGAACGCCCGTTGCGCCGGGTCCATCTCGCCGTTGTTCTCCCACGCTTCGGGAATCATCATCAGCATCGCGTGGTGCAGCGGACGCCCTCCGAGGTGCAGCAGCTCGAGCGCCTCGTCGAAGCGGGCGGTGTCCGAGGCGCCCGGAGTGCAGATCGGGAACGCCCGCTCGAGGCTGGGCAGGTGCGGGCTGGCGAGCATCGCCTCGCGGGCGCGCATCCAGTTCTCGTTGCCCTGCACCGTGTTGATCTCGCCGTTGTGGGCGATGAACCGATACGGGTGGGCGAGCGGCCACGACGGGAACGTGTTCGTCGAAAACCTGCTGTGCACGAGGGCCAGCGCGCTCTCGAAACGCTCGTCGGTGAGATCGGGGAAGAACTCGGCGAGTTGCGGGGTCGTGAGCATCCCCTTGTAGACGAGCGTGCGCGCCGACAACGAGGGCAGGTACGTGGCGATGTCGTCGTCGAGCTCGTGTTCGATGCGCTTGCGCACGATGAACGTCCGGCGGTCGAGCTCGATCCCGGCGGCGCCGCCCGGGTCAGTGGCGTCGCTCACGACGAGCTGGCGGAACTGCGGCATCACGGCCCTGGCCGTCACGCCGAGGCAGTCGGGTTGGACCGGCACGTCACGCCACGCGACGACACGCAGGCCTTCGTCGTCGACGATGCCCTCGATCGCCGCCTGGGCCTTCTCGGCGGCGAGCGTCTCGACTGGTAGGAACGCCAGCCCGACCGCGTACTGCCCGGCCGGTGGCAGCACATCGCCGAGCTCCCCACGGAGGAAGCGGTCGGGCACTTGGACGAGGATCCCTGCGCCATCACCCGTATCGGGCTCGGCCCCCGTCGCCCCGCGATGGTCGAGGTTGGTCAACGCCGTCAGGGCGGTGTCGACGAGCTGGCGGCTGACGACGCCCTGCAAATGGGCGACGAAGGACACACCGCACGAGTCGTGCTCGAATCGGGGATCGTAGAGACCATGAGGCTCGGGAGTCCGGCCAAGGGGTTGGGGCATCTGGTTGTCGTCCTCGTCCACGAAAGTCGAACGGCCGGCTTGGGTGGTGCCCGGGACGACATTGGCCCGAACGGTGAATCGACAGTCTAGAGGATCAACCTCGCGCCCGACCGCTTCCCCCAACCAAAGGGTGCCAATGTGACGGAACCGTCATGTTGGCACCCTTCGGTTCGCTAGCGGACGGTGTCGGGCTCGGCGTCGGTTGGTCGGGGAACGCTGGGATTGGCGACATCGACTTCGACGCGGCCGTCGTCGTTGATCCGCACCGGGTAGGCCGGCTGGTACTGCTCCATCTTGGCTTCCCAGCCGGTGCTCAGTTGGAACGACCACTGATGCCCCGGGCAGACGATCCGGTCGCCGAGGATCACGCCCTTGGCCAGCTCGCGCTGCTTGTGGATGCAGACGTTGTCCATCGCGTAGACGCAGTTGTCGTGGGTGATCACGACGATCGGCCGCTCGTCCGGACCGACGACGAACTTCTTGCGCTTGACGACCTCGGCGACGTCCCCAACATCGAGCCATTTGAAGCGTTCCCCGGCCACGCAGGCCGCGCTTGGCCGCTCCCTCCGCTAGCGCTCCGGTCGCTCGCATCGGTGGTCGCCTCTGGATCGCTCACGGTGCTAGTCCGCCTCGGTCTCCAGGACCCGCTCGGCGCCGGCCGTGTCGGGCGCCGACAGCCACCTTCGCTTGAGTGCCTCGTCGGCCTTCGACGGCAGCGACTTGTCGACCCAACGGTCGTCGAGTGCCTTCTGGTCGGGATCCCACGTGACGCTCACGTCACCCATCGCGTACGTCTGGCAGCACAGCCGGTAGCCCTGGTCGAGCAGGTCGCCGAGGCGCTCGCGCTCCCGCTTGCGTGGTGGGCTGAGGTTCTCGGCGCCCTCGACGACGAGGACGCGATCGGTGCCACAGTTACCGCTGGCGCACTTGTACGGAACGTTGCAGTCGTTGCGGATCGCGACGCGCAGCAGGTTGACATCGTCGCCTTCGGGAAAGTCGACTGCCGAGTTGCTGGTGACGAAGCGAATCGTGGGCATCAGCCCGTGCCGAGGCTGAGCAAGTCGGGGTCGGCACTGTCCTTGGGCCCGGCGGGCCCGAGGTCGGCCGCGACGTAGGTGTCATAGAGCGCCTTGGTGTACGAGAACCGCATCTCGGCTCCAGCCCGAACGAGGTCGAGCGACCGCTGCTGCAGCTCGGGGGTGTCGGCGTAGTCGAGGACGATCTGGTAGCCCCGCTCCCCGTGGACTTCGTCGGACGTGATGTGCAGGTCGAAGAACTCGGTGTCGTCTTCGGAGAACCCGTACTTCTCGAGCAACGGCGGGTACTGCTTGCGATAGATCGCCGGAACCTGCGACTCGAGGCCGACGACGAGGGCGGCGGTGGCGACGGCGAAGTGCTCGCGCATCGCCGTGGCGTAGCACCAGCCCTGCAGGCCGCGCGTCACCGCGTTCATGTTGCGCGGGTCGGTCACCCGTTCGCGAGTCGTGCCGCACGCCTCGGCGAAGCGGATCAGCAAGTCGGTGTGGCGGACGTCGGAGAGCTCTTCCTCGTACATGTTCTGGAGGAGGAAGTCCTTGGCGTCGGTGGCGTGATCGGGGGTGTTGGCGTAGATGTAGCTCAGGTAGTCGGCGAACGGGCCGACGTAGTGGTAGTGGTTCTCGGCCCAGCGAGCGAAGTGCTCGCGCTTCAACTCGCCGTTCGCCCACGCCAGGCTGAACGAGGCGTTCTTCGCCTCGCGCCCCTTGATGGCGTCCTCCAACGCCGTGCGGAAGTCATCCTTGGAGAGCAGCTCGGTCATCGTTCGTCTACCTTTCGCCAGGTGCCACGGCTCGACGGCGGCCATTCGCCATCATCGTATACTGTATACTTTCTCGACCAGGATGCAAGACCTTCCCGACGCTGAGTCGATCCAATCGACGGTGAGCGACTGGATCGCCGCATGGGGCGCCGAGGTCGCCGGCGTCGACATGACAACGGCCCGGCGGCGCTTCTCTCCCGACGTCGTGTCCTTCGGGACCCACGCCGGGGTCGTCCACGGCCTCGACGAGCTCGAGGAGCAGCAATGGCGAAACGTCTGGCCGCGGATCGACGGGTTCACCTTCCGCGTCGACGAGCTGGTCGTGATCGCCTCGCCGGACGGCTGCCAGGCAGTTGCCGTCGTGCCCTGGGATTCGATCGGGACCGCGGACGATGGCTCCACCTTCTCCCGCCCCGGCCGGGCCACCGTGGTGCTGCGGCGCGAGTCCCCGGGCGACCCGTGGCTGGGCGTCCACACCCACTTCTCGCTCGTTCCGCCAATGGCGTCCCCCGGCCACGCAGGCCGCCCATGACCGCTCACCGGCGAGCGCTCGTTGGCGCGCATCGGTAGCGACACGTGCGCAGTGACTCCGTCGTCGCGGTGATGGCTGAGCAGTGCACGGGGCGCGGTGCCCGTGGTGTGGTGTGCGCCGCCGCACCACTCGCCGCCCAAGCCGGGGCAGCAGCGTTACGGGACGGCGGCAATGCCTTCGACGCGGCGGTGACGGCGGCGCTCGCCGAGACGGTGCTGTTGCCGTCGAAGTGTGGCCTCGGTGGCGACCTCGTGGCCATCGTCCGCCGCGCCGGAGCGTCGCGCCCCGAAGCGTTGCTCGCCATCGGTGGCGCGCCCCGCGGTCTCGCCGACGTTGCCCGTGCCGGTTTGTGGAGCGACACCGGACCGGCGTCGGTCGGACCGCCGGCGGCACCAGCCGGCTACCTCGCGCTCGCCGAAGCCGGACGGTTGCCGCTCGATCGTCTCGCTGCGCCAGCGATCGGTCTGGCGACGGACGGCTTCCCGTGGGCGGCGGTCAATCATCGCCTCACCCTGGCCAGCGTCGACTTGCTCCGCCGATGGAATCCCGACGGCACCGTGTACTTGCCCGCCGGCGAGCCGATCGACGTAGGGGCACTCGTGCACCTACCCGGATTGGCGGCGGCGCTGCAGAGCTTCGTCGAGCTCGGCGACCGGTTCCTCGAGGGGCCGATCGGCGAAGCCATCGTCGCCACGGTGCAGCGGCATGGAGGGGTCCTCGAGCGCTCCGATCTGCAGACCGCCGCGCGAGCCGAGTGGATGACGTGCGCCGAGGTGCGGGCCGGACACCGTTCCGTGTGGGCCACACCGGCGCCGACCCACGGCCCGACGCTGCTCGCCGTCATCGGCTCGGCAGCACCCGGCGACGCGCCGGCGACGCAGTACCGGCGGGTGCTCGGGGCGATCGCCGACCACCGTGACGCCCTGGCGGATCCCTCCGGCACGTCGATCGTCAGCGCCGCAGACGGTGCTGGCAACGCCGTCGTCGTCGTCCACTCGAACTCGTACCCGCGCTACGGCAGCGGCCTCGTCGTCGGCGACTATGACCTCGTTCTCGCCAACCGCGCCGGGCGCGGCTTCACACCAGAGCCCGACCATCCCAACTTCCCGAGCCCCGGTCGCCGCCCGGCGACCACGCTCCACGCCTGGATGACCACCGCCGACGGCGGGCCGAGCTTCCTCGGCGGTACGCCAGGTGGCGACAACCAGGTGGTCTGGAACGCCCAGCTGCTGCAGGGGATCATCGACGGCGAGACGGCACCGGGAGTCCTTGTGACGGCGCCGCGCTGGGAGTGGTTGCCGACCGACGACGGTGTGCGCATCGAGGCCGGGTTCGATGATCCTGATGCCGCCACCCTCGTCGGCGTCGCGCCGCGGGCAGTACACGTCGGGCGATGGGGGTTGCCGTGCGCCCAACAGGTGATCGCCGCCCCCGTGGCCGGCGAGGCGATCGTCGGCGCCGCCGACCCACGCACCGTCGGCGCGGCCCTCGGTGTCTAGTGGGTGGCGGGCCTCGGCCGTCGGTGGAGGACGACGACGAGCAGCAGCGGCGAGGCGACGGCGACGAAAAGCGTCGAGCGCAGACCGACGGTCTCGCCGATGCGCCCGATCAACCACCCGGCGGCCGCCCCGATGCCGATCTGCGCCGATCGGTAGGCCCCGAGTGCCGGGCCGTTGGCGCCGAAGTAGTCGACGGCGACCATGTTGGCGATCGGGAAGAACGAGCTGACGGCGCCGGCAAACACGGCGGCACAGGCGTACGCCGGCCAACCGGCCGGCAACGTCACCCAGGCGATTCCGGTGAGCCCGACGACGAGGGCAGTGGTCTGGGCGCTGGCGGTCGGGCCACGCCGATCGCTGCTGGCACCGGACAGCACCTTGGCCAGGATCGAGAGGACCCGTCCGACGGCCAGCAACGCGGCGGCCTGCCCAGCCCGCAGGCCCCATTCGACGACGGCGAACGTCGTGAGGAACGGGATCGCCCCGTATTGACAGACGGCCCCGACGGCGCCGATCACGGTGGGCAGTCCGACGACCGCCTTGGCCGGGAAGCGCAGGGACACCGGCGCTCCCGTGGGCGGACCCAGGCGCACCGCCCACGTCGCCACGAACGCGGCCGCGGCGAGTCCGGCAGCGGACCAGAAGGCGATGCGCCAGCTGCTCGCCGCGCCGATGGCCCCGAGCACGGCAGCGATCGTCAGCCCGACTGAGAACGCCACGCCGTAGAGGCCCATGGCGAACCCGCGGCGGCCCGGACCCGACACCGCAGGCACCGCTTGCAAACCGGCCGGGAAATACAGCCCGGCGCCGGCGCCGAGAAGGACTTGGGCGGCGACGACGAGGCCGAAACCTGACGCGGCGGCCGCCACGACACTGCCCGCCGTGGTCGCCGCGAGCCCGGCGAGCATCAGGGCTCGGGGGCCGAAGCGCCCGACCACGGCACCGCCGACGAGGTTGGCGGCGGCGATCGACAGCGCCAGCAGGCCGAAGGCGATCCCGGACTGTCCCTCGGTCACCCCGAACTCGGCGGCGACCTCCGGCATCACCGGGGAGAGCGCCTGCTCGCCGACGGTGACACCCAGATAGGCCAGACACACGAGGCCGAAGGCACCCCAACGCGGCCGCGCGGTGGAGGTGCGCTCGCTCGCCGGCATCTCGGATACTGTATGCAATTCGTGTTGCACCTCGACGATCGCACCGTCGACTGGCTCGTCGACCCCGTCTCCGCCGAGCGCGCCGTCGACGACGCCTTCGCCGCATGGGGACGCGGCGTGGCCGCGACCACCCAACGCGTGCGCGCCGCCGGCTCCGGTGGCGGCATGGCATCGGCCATGGCCGCCGTCGTTCCGCCGTACTGCGGCGGCAAGTTGTACGCCACCTACGCCGGCCGGTTCACGTTCCTCAACGCCCTGTTCGACATCGAGGGCGAGCTCCTCGCCACCCTCGACGGCGATGCCGTCACGCTGTTGCGCACGGCGGCCGCCTCTTCGTTGGCGATCCGCCACCTCGCCGCGCCGGACGCCACGGTGGCGACGATCGTCGGCACCGGCCAT
The DNA here is from genome assembly GCA_963786985.1 of Ilumatobacteraceae bacterium. GTDB lineage: Bacteria > Actinomycetota > Acidimicrobiia > Acidimicrobiales > Ilumatobacteraceae > Desertimonas. Next base: position 51,962 of record CAWBBL010000021.1, read on the forward strand.
CAGGCGTGGCCGCACATCGAGATGCTGCTGCGCACGCTCCCCCAGTTGAGTGAGCTGCGCATCTGTGGGCGGACGCCGACAGCCGCTGACGCCCTCGCCACCCGTGTTCAGTCCGACGGGGTCACCACCTCCACGAGCGGCGATGCCGGGACTGCCGTTGATGGCGCCCAGGTCGTCGTCACGGTGACGTCGGCACGCGACCCACTGTTCCCGGCCGCGGCAGTCGCCGATGACGCCCTGATCTGCGCCGTTGGGGCGACGAAGTACGACCGCGCCGAGATCGAACCGGAGCTCGTCGGGCGCTGCTCGGCGGTGGTGTGCGACGACGTGACCGGGTCGCGGACCGAGTGCGGCGACCTCCTTCGAGCCGCCGCGGTGCACTGCTTCGACTGGGCCGACGCCATCGAGCTCCACGCCATTGCCGCCGGCAACGTCGTCGTTCGGCGATCGGTCGACGCACCCGTACTGTTCGAGACGCAGGGCGTGGCACTCCAAGACGTCGCCGTCTGCGCCCTGGCCTACGAGCGCTACCGCCAACAAACGATCCAGGAGGCCGACCGATGATCACGACCCACCGACTGTCACTGGAGGAGGCCGAGCTGGCGATCGATGCCGCGCTCGCCAAGGCTGTCGAGCTCGGCGTCGGCTCCGTGGTGTGCGTGTGCGACGCCGCCGGATGGCCGATCGCTGTCAAGCGACCCGACAACGGCAAGCCGACGAGCGTCGAGATCGCCATCAACAAGGCGTTCACCGCCGCCTGCCACCGCCGTCCGACGCACACCTACACCAACGCCCAGCCCGGCCAGGAGGCCTTCGGCATCATGAACATGCACCAGGGCCGCTTCTCCATCTTCGTCGGCGGCTGGCCGATCGAGATCGACGGCGAGGTTGTCGGCGGCATCGGGGTCAGTGGCGGACACACCAAGGAGGACATCGCCTGCTGTCAGGCCGGGATCACTGCAGTTCTCGAGCATCTCGGCAAGACGCCGGACTTCACCAAGTGGGACGACTGGACGCCACCGACGTGAATCCGTTCCCCGGCCACGTAGACGGATACCCCGTTCCCCGGCCACGGAGGCCGTTGATGGTCACTCGCTCGCTGGCGCTCGCTCGCTCGCACCCGAGGTCGGCTTCCCGATGACACGGGAAGTGCTCAATCTGATCGGCAACGACCGAACCTCGGCGTCCGACGGCGCGGTGTTCGAGCGGCGCAACCCGGCGGACATCCGCCAGGTGGTGTCGACCGCCCCGGAGTCGACCGCCGCCGATGTCGACGCGGCCGTGCGGACCGCGGTCGACGGGCTCGCCCGGTGGCGGCGGACGACACCGACACAACGCGCCGAGGTGCTCAGCCGGGCTGCCAAACTGCTCGCCGAGCGGGCCGCCGACATCGCCGTCGAGATGGTGGCTGAGGAGGGCAAGCCCCTCGCCGACGCACGCAACGAGGCCTCGCGCACCCCGAAGAACCTCGAGCTCTACGCCGGGGAGGCCTACCGGCTGACCGGGGCGACGTTCCCGAGCGACGACACACCACTCGTCTACTCGCTGCTCGACCCAGTCGGCGTGGTCGCCGTCATCACACCGTGGAACTTTCCGCTCAACCTGGCCAGCCGCAAGATCGGCCCGGCGCTCGCCGCCGGCAACGCCGTTGTCTTCAAGCCCTCGCCGATGACCCCGTTGATGGGCGAACGCCTCGCCGCGGCGTTCGTCGACGCCGGTCTCCCCGGTGGGGTGCTGAACGTCGTGCACGGCTTCGCTGCCGGTGCGTACCTCGTCGCCCACGGCGACGTCGCCGCGGTGACGTTCACCGGCTCGACGGCTGTCGGCCGCGAGATCCACGACGCGTCCCGGCTCGGCCAACGCCTGCAGCTCGAGCTCGGCGGCAAGAATCCGATCGTCGTGCTCGCCGACGCCGACCTCGAGGCCGCCGCCGACGTGGTCGCCCGCTCCTCGTTCTCGCTCAGCGGGCAGGCGTGCACCGGTGCCGGACGGGTCCTGGTCGAGGACGCGGTGCACGACGAGCTGCTCGACGCCGTGATCGCCCGCGCCGGGCGCCATGTGGTCGGGCCTGGTGACGCGGACGGCGTGACGATGGGACCGCTGATCGACGAGCGGGCGGTGACGGCGATGGACGCCGCCCTGACGACGGCGCGCACCGACGGAGCCGACGTTGTCGCAGGCGGCAGTCGTCTCACCGACGGCGACCTGGCCAACGGATGGTTCTATGCCCCGACCGTGCTCGCCGACGTCAAGGCCGGTACGGCGATGGCCCGCGACGAGGTATTCGGACCGGTGATCGGCTTCGAACGGGTCGCTTCGCTCGACGAGGCGATCGCCGCAGCCAACGACGTCGACTACGGGCTGTCGGCGGCGATCTGCACCCGTTCGCTGGCTGCCGCCCAGCACTTCGCCGCCGAGATCCAGGCCGGCATGGTGCGTGTCAACCGGCCGACCGTCGGCGCGGCGTTCAACGCTCCGTTCGGTGGTGTCAAACAGTCGGGGACGGCAACCCACCGCGAGCAGCTCGGGCCGACGGTGATGGACTTCTACACCGTCAGCCGCACGGTGTGGCTGGGCAACTGATGGATCTGGGTCTCGACGGCGCCCGCGCCCTCGTCCTCGGTTCGTCGTCCGGGCTCGGCCGGGCCATCGCCGCGGCGCTCGCCGAAGAAGGCGCTTCTGTCGCCGTCGTCAGCCGCGACCTCGAGCGTGCCGAGGAAGCGCGCCAGGCAGTTGGTGCCACCGCGGCGTTGGTTGGCGACCTGACGATCCCTGGCGACCCGGCCAGGCTCGTCGCCGAAGCGGTCGCGGCGCTCGGGGGCCTCGACGTGTGCATCGTCAATACCGGTGGCGGCACGCCTGGCGGGATCCGCACCACGACACTCGATGACACCGAGGCGGCGTTCCATTCGATGTTGCGTCCAGCGCTCGACGTGGCGCGCGCCGCGGCGGCTCACCTCGCCGACGGTGGTCACGGGCGACTCGTGTTCCTCACAGCGCGCAGTGTGCTCGAAGCGTCTCCCGACCTGGCACTGTCGTCGGTGATGCGCAGCGGCGTCGCCGCGGCTGCGCACTCGCTGGCCGTCGAGTTGGCTCCCGATGTGCTCGTCAACGTCATCGCCACCGGGCAGTTCGACACACCGGCGCTCAACCGCTTCGAGACGGCCAAGGCCCGCGCCGACGGCACGACGCCCGACCACGTGCGGGGCGAACGCCTCGCCGAGATCCCCCTCGGGAGGTTGGGCACGGCACGGGAGCTCGCCGACGTCGTGACGTTCCTGTGCTCGGCACGGGCCTCGTTCATCACCGGGACGACGATCCGCGTCGACGGCGGGGCGACCCGCGGGTTCTGAAGCTCTGGGCCGCGGCGCGTCAGCCCGCCAGCAATTGGTCGTAGAGCCGGAGGGTCTCGGCGTCCGGCGACACGCCGAGCTCGTGGCGCAAGACCTCTCGGCAGCGCCAGTAGGTCCGCACGGCGTCGGCGCGGCTGCCGAACTGCGCCTGGGTCGCCATCAGCGCCCGCCACGCCGGCTCGTGGAGCGGCTCGACGTCGACGGCATGTTCGGCCATCGCCGTGGCGAGCACACCGTCGCCACGGATCGTCCAGACCCACGCGAGGCAGTCGTAGCCACGACGGGTCATGCGGGCAAGCTCGCGCTGAACAGCAAGAACCCACGCCGCCGACTCTCCCACCAGGAACCCCCGGCGAGCGATCGACACCGCCACCGTGGCATTGGCCCACGCCAGGCCCTCGTCGCCACGCCGACGAGCGCCCTCGGCTTGGTCGATCGCGTTGCGGGCGCTCTCCAGGTCGACGGTGCTCGCCGCGGGCAGTCGCAGCTGGTAGCACCCGGACCCGGCAGTGATGACGTCCGGTCCGGGAGCTCCGGCACGCCGCAGGATCACCCGCAACTTGCTGACGATGGACGCCAATGCGCCGTCCGCGTCGGGGGGTGGGTTCTCGTCCCACAGTGAGTCGATCAAACGACCAACCGAGATGGGCCGACGGCGGTCCAGGCACAGTACGGCCAGCGCCAGCCGGCCCTGTCGCCCAGGCAGCTCGCGCTCGTCGATCGTGCAATCGGCACCGACCAGGGCGATGCGACCGCACAGATGTATCCGGATCCCCATTCCCCTCCAATCTTTCACCAACCCGCCGGTCCTACGCTCGGTCGAACACCACGTGAGGAGGGGTTCCAATGGAGCAGGTGATCGAATGCCCGTGCGGCACCGTGTTGCGGGCGGCGGACCTCGGCGCAGTGATCGGCGAAGCGCAGGCTCACGCCAAGGACGTGCACGACATGGAGCTGACCGAGACGCAGGCGTCGGAGATGGCCCACCCGGCCTGAATGCCGAAGGCGGCCGGTAGCTCACAGAGACTGATACGCAGCGGCGGCGGCAGCGATGTGCTCCTCGCCGCGGTGCCGTGCCAGCTTCACGTCGCCGGCGGCCACGGCGGCGACCATCGCCGCGTGCTCCTCCCACGATTTCGTCGAGCGCCGGCTGATCCGGGTGGCGTAGATCCACCGGATGATGTCGGAGAGCCGACTGAGCGTGCTGCGCAGCAACTCGTTGCCGGCGGCCACGGCGAGGGCATCGTGGAACTCCGTGTTCAACGCCGGCAACTCGTGCAGCCGTCGCTCGGCGGCGGCTGTGCGCCCGGCAGCGACGAGATCGTTGAGCGTGGCAAGGTGCGCCGACGTGCGTCGTTGCGCCGCGAGCCCCGTCACGAGTCCCTCCAGCGGAGCGCGCAGCTCGAACAATTCGCTCGCCGCGGCCCCGTCGATCGAGGCGACACGCGCGCCGCGTCGCGGCTCGATGACGACGAAGCCCTCGGTCGACAACGTTCGCAACGCTTCGCGGATCGGGTTCCGCGACACGTCGAAGCGCGCCGCCACCTCCTCCTCGACGAGCCGTTCGCCTTGGGCGTAGTCACCGCCGATGATCGCGGAACGGAGCTCGTCGACCACCGCATGACTGAGTGGGACATGTCGTGCTCCGACCGTCGTGGCGACCAGTTCGGTCGTCGCGGCAGCTGGCCATTGACGCGCCATGGTGTTCACTGTATACAGTATTCACACGCCGTTGGGAAGCCCCCCGACGGTGCGACCTGGGGAAACGCGGCGGGCACCGCCATGGCGCGCGCTCGAGACATCATGGAGGGGAGAGCTCAATGCGCTCACAGTGGAGGACTTTGTTGGTCTCGGTCGTGGCGCTCGGCGTCGTGGCCGGGGGGACCAGTGCGCTGGCCGGGGGGCCCGAACCAGCGTCCCAGGCTCGGCCGGCCACGCCAGTGGACGGCGCCGAGATCACCATCGCCTTGGGCTCGGAACCAACCAGCCTCGACCCGCACCTCGTCGACGACGGCGGCGAGCGGGCGATCAACGACAACATCTACGAGACGCTGCTCACCCGCACGCCGGACGGCGAGCTGGCACCCGGCCTGGCGTCTGCCTTGCCGACACAGGTCGACGACACGACCTGGGAGTTCACGCTCAACGAGGGCATCACGTTCCACAACGGCGAGCCGTTCAACGCCGCGTCGGTCGTCGCCACGATCAATCGGATGGTCGGACTCGTCGAGCGCGGCGAGACCGACAACGACGGCTTCTATGCCACGCTCGTCGGCGCCGAAGCAGTCGACGACTACACGGTGCGGATCATGACGGACGGCGCCGATGGCGTGCTGCCGGCGCGCATGTACTGGCTCAAGCAGATCCCGGCCAGTGCCGAGGAGTCACCGGACATGTCCGACGAGCCGATCGGCACCGGGCCGTACCGCTTCGAGAGCCGCAACCAGGGCGTCGACATCGTGATCGTCGCCAACGAGGAGTACTGGGGCGACGGCGGCACGATCGGCCAGGTCACGTACGAGTTCTCGGACGACGCGGCGACCCGCCTCGCCGGCCTGAAGTCGGAGCGCTACGACCTGATCACCAACCTCGCGCCGTCCGACGTCGAACAGGCGCCGGCCTTCGCATCCCGCCCGGGGCAGGAGCACCCGATCCTCCTCCTCGATGCTGACGAGGGGATCACCGCCGACGCGAACGTCCGTCGGGCCCTCAACCTGGCGGTCGACAAGGACGCCATCGCCGAGAACACGTTCGGCGGGTACGCCACGGTCGACGCCGGTCAGCTGCTGTCGCCGTCGATCCTCGGCTACAACGACGCCCTCGAGCCGATCGGCTACGACCCGGAGGAGGCTCAGCGCCTGCTCGAGGAGGCTGGTGTCGCTGGCGAGTCGATCCAGCTGATCGGTGAGTCGGGGCGTTGGCTGCGCGACCGCGAGCTGCTCGAGGCGATCGCCGGCTACTGGACGGCCGTCGGTCTCGACGTCCAGCTCGAGATCCTCGAGTTCGGCGCCTACCTGGACGTGTTGTTCGACCGCGAGAACCGGGCCGATGCGATCTACGTGTCGAGCTCCAACGACCTGCTCGATCCTGACCGCCAGCTGTCGACGTACTACGAGGCCGGCGGCATCGGCTCGTCGAACAGCGACGAGGAGATGGCCGCGCTGATCGCCGCCGGTCGTTCCGAGCTCGACCCCGAGGTCCGCCAGACGACCTACGAGGAAGCCCTGCAGATCGCCTACGACCAGGTGTACTTCGTCTGGCTCGTCAACAACGAGGACATCTACGGCATGTCCGAGAACCTCCGCTGGACACCGCGGGTCGACGCCAAGCTGCTGGTCGTCGAGATGTCGGTGGTCGAGTAGACATCAAGGCGGGCCAACCGATGGGTGTTCACATGACGCAACGGTCACCTGAACATCCATCGGTCCGCCGAGTGAGAGGACGTTGAGTGGGGAGGTACTTGGCCGCACGGCTGGCCCAGGGGGCCTTCGTGATCCTCGGTGTCAGCGTGCTCGTGTTCGTCGTCACGCGCCTGATCGGCGACCCGGTCAACTTCATCCTGCCGTTGTCGGCCTCCCAGGAGCAGCGCGACGAGCTGCGCGCCAGTCTCGGATTCGACCGGTCGATCTTCACCCAGTTCGGGTCGTTCGCCTCCGACGCGGTGCGCCTCGACTTCGGCGACTCCACCTACTTCCGCAACGAAGCAGCGCTCGACATCGTGATGCGCTTCCTCCCCAAGACGTTGCAGCTGGTGATCGCCGGGATGAGCATCGCCTTCTTCGTCTCGATCCCTCTCGGCGCGATCTGCGCCCTGCGTCCTGGACACCTGCTCGACAAGTCGCTCGTCACCTTCAGCCTGATCGGTCTGGCCAGCCCGCAGTTCTTCATCGGTCAGGTGATCCTGCTGATCACGAGCGTGAAGTTCAGCCTCGTCCAGTTCGGCGACGGGCCATGGACCCACCTGATCTTCCCGGCGATCACTCTGGCGCTGCCGGCGATCGGCCGGCTGACGATGGTCGTGCGCTCGGCGATGATCGACGAACTGAACAGCCAATACGTCAAGGCGGCCAAGGCCAAAGGAGTCAGCCGCACGCGGATCGTCGGCGTGCACGCCCTGCGCAACGCGGCGATCCCCTTCGTCACGCTGTTCGGGTGGGAGGTGATCCGCGCCTTGGCCGGGTTCACGCTGGTCGTCGAGGCAGTCTTCGACTGGCCCGGTCTCGGTTCCCTGGCGATCCTCGCCATCAACCAGCGTGACTTCTACCTGATCCAGACGATCGTGTTCGTCGTCGCCGTGATGGTCGTGTTCGTCAACATCGCGATTGACGTCACCTACAAATTCATCGACCCGCGGGTGCAGTTGACATGAGACGTTCATTGCGTTCCCCGGCCACGCAGGCCGTGGCTGGCCGCTCACTCGCTGGCGCTCGCTCGCTCGCACTCGTTGCGAGGGTTCCATGACCTCGACCGACGAATACTCCGCGCAACTTCACGAGGTCGAAGACGCGCTCACCGAGGAAGAGGCGTACGAAGGTCGCCCCTACGAGATCCACGCTGCGAAGGGTGGCCTGTTCACCGAGCTGCGGGCCGACAAGCCCGGCATGTTGTCGGCGGCGTTCCTCATCATCGTCACGATCGCCGCCTTCGGCGCCCCGTGGCTGGCGCCCTATGGCCCCGTCGAGGGCAACCCATCGACGTCGAACATCCCGCCGGTGTGGGACGGCGGCACGTGGGCGCACGTGCTCGGCACCGACACGCAGGGGTACGACGTGCTGTCCCGGCTGATGTACGGAACGCGCACGACGATGCTGATCGGTTTCGCCGTCGTGTTCCTGTCCGGCACGTTCGGCATCGTCCTCGGCCTCATCGCCGGCTATCGCGGCGGGCGAACGGACCGTTACCTGATGCGCTGGGTCGACATCCAAGTGGCGTTCCCGGGGCTGCTGATCGCCCTGATCATGATCGCCGTGCTCGGACCGAGCAAGAGCTCGCTGATCTTCGTGCTGGCGTTCAACGGATGGATGGTCTACGCCCGGATGGCGCGGGGCATCGTCCTGTCGGCGAAGGAACGGCCGTACGTGGAGGCGGCCGAGATGATCGGCTGCAAAGGACGGCGGGTCATGTTCCGGCACATTCTCCCGAACCTCACGTCGGCGCTGCTCACCCTGGCCGTCCTCGAATTCGCCCGGATCATCCTCGCCGAGGCGACGCTGTCGTTCCTCGGCCTCGGGCTGCAGTTCCCCGAGGTCTCCCTCGGCGTGATGGCCAACAGCGGGCGCGACGCATTCTTCTCACTCCCCCGTCTGGCGATCATCCCTGGCGTCGCCATCACGCTCATCGTCCTCGCCGTCAACTTCCTCGCGTCCTGGCTCCGCGTCGCCCTCGACCCGATCGAGCGGGAGAAGCGCTACGCCGCCGGGTCGGTGTCGTCGGCCGCCTCGGCGACTGCCCTCACGGGAGAAGCATGATGGTGGTGCGATGACGCCGGCCCTCGAGGTCGACCACCTGCAGGTCGACTTCGTGACCCGCCGGGGCACGGTGCACGCCGTCCGCGACGTCAGCTTCACGATCGGCAAGGGCGAAACCCTCGGCCTCGTCGGCGAGTCGGGCTCCGGCAAGAGCGTCACGGCCCAGGCCTTGCTCGGCATGATCGAACTGCCGGGTCGCATCGTCGGCGGCGATGTGCGCTGGAAGGGCGAGTCGCTCGTCCACGGCAATGCCGCGACCACGATCGAACGGGTCCGCGGGCGCGAGATCGCGATGATCTTCCAGGATCCGATGACGTCGCTCGACCCGGTGTTCTCGATCGGCAGCCAGATGGTCGAGATCCTCCGCCGTCATCGCAAGTCGAGCCGCAAAGAGGCCTGGGCCCGCGCCGTCGAGCTGCTCGACATGGTGGGTATCGCCAACCCGACCCAACGCGTCAAGCAGTACCCGTTCGAGATGTCCGGCGGGATGCGCCAACGCGTGCTCATCGCCATGGCCTTGGCGTGCGAACCGGAGCTGCTCGTCGCCGACGAGCCGACGACGGCCCTCGATGTGACGATCCAGGCGCAGATCCTCGACCTTCTCGCCGACCTGCAGCAGCGCCTCGACGTCGCCGTGCTGCTGATCACCCACGACCTCGGCGTCGTCGCCGGGGTGTGCGACCGCGTCGCCGTGATGTACGCCGGCAAGATCGTCGAAGACGCCTCGGCCGCCGACCTCTACGCCACTCCCGCCCATCCGTACTCGGTCGGCTTGTTGCGGTCGACGCCGCGAGTGGACGTGGTACTCGATCGCCTCGTCGCCATCCACGGCGCGCCGCCCGACCTACGCCGGCCGCCGGTGGGCTGCGCCTACGCCGCGCGTTGCGAGCACGCCGTGACCCGATGCCGCAAGGAACAGCCGGTGCTCGAAGGTCTCACCGGCAGCGACGATCGCCTCGTCGCCTGCTTCCGTGCAGCCGAGCTGGCCGCCGACGTCGACGTGGTCGAGGTCGAGGTCGCGATGACGTTCAATGCGTTCCCCGGCCACGCAGGCCGCTCCTGGCCGCTCCTCGGCTGGCGCCTCGTCGCTCGCAACGGAGCGTTGCAGTGACGAACGAAGCGCTGGCACCGACGCTCGGCAGACCGATCCCCACCGAGGAGCGGGTGATCGAGGCCGACGGCATCTCGGTGCGGTTCCCCGTCGGGCGCGGCGGCTTCTGGGGTCAGCAGGTGAAGTGGGTCCACGCCGTGGACGACGTGTCGTTCACGGTGCACCACGGCGAGACGCTCGGCCTCGTCGGCGAGTCCGGCTCGGGCAAGACCACTGTCGGGCGCACCGTGCTCCGGCGCATCAATCCGTCGGCGGGCCGGATCATCTTCCGTGGCGAGGACGTCACCGCCACGAAGGGCGAGGAGCTGCGCCGCCTGCGCCGGCGCATGCAGCTCGTCTTCCAGGATCCCTACGCCTCGCTGAACCCACGGATGTCCGTGCTCCAACTCGTCGCCGAGCCGCTGGTCGTCCACGGCCTGGCGAAGTCGGCAACCGCCGCCCGCGACGACGTCGTCGCCCTGCTCGAACGGTGCGGTCTCCCCGCCGACACCGCCGATCGCCACCCGCACGCCTTCTCGGGTGGCCAACGCCAGCGCATCGGCATCGCCCGGGCGCTGGCCCTCAGGCCGGAGTTCATCGTCGCCGACGAACCGGTCTCGGCGCTCGACGTCTCGGTGCGCGCGCAGATCGTCAACCTCCTCCAGGACCTCCAGCGTGAGCTGGGCATCGCCTACCTGTTCATCGCCCACGACCTGTCGGTCGTGCGCCACATCTCCCACCGCATCGCCATCCTCTACGCCGGCAAGCTGGTCGAGCTCGCCGACTCCGACGCGGTGTACGAGTCGCCGCTCCACCCGTACACCGAAGCGCTCCTGTCGAGCGTGCCGATCCCCGATCCGCCGTTGCAACGGGCGCGGCAACGGATCGTCCTGCAGGGCGAGATCCCCAACCCCATCGACCCGCCACCGGGGTGTCGCTTCCAGACCCGCTGCCCGCTCGTCCAGGAGGTCTGCCGCCACGAGACCCCACCGTTCGAGCAGAAGGCGCCCGGCCACTGGGCCGCCTGCTTCGTCCGATGAGCAACGTCAGCACGACCACTGTCGACCGCGCCGGGGCGGCGACCGGCCGGCTGCTGCCGGTCGCCGTCGTCGGGCTGCTGGCCGGCTTCTTGGCCGGGTTGTTCGGAGTCGGCGGCGGGATCCTCATCGTGCCCGGACTGGTCCTCACCGTCCACATGACCCAACGCCTCGCCCACGGCACGTCGCTGGCCGCGGTCGTCCCGATCTCGGTGGCCTCGCTCATCAGCTACGCGGCCCACGGCAACGTCGACTGGAACGTCGCCGTGTGGCTGGCGATCGGTGCCGTCGGCGGAGCCGTCGTCGGCACGCGCCTGCTCCACGTCCTTCCCCAGCGCACGCTGGCGATCATCTTCATCGTGGTCCTCGTCGCCTCGGCGCTGCGCCTGTTCCTCGCTGCGGACGCCGACGGGCGCGGTGACCTGAGCGCCGGCTCGGTACTCGCCCTCGTCGTGCTCGGGGTGGTCACGGGCGTGCTCGCCGGCCTGCTCGGCGTCGGCGGCGGCATCATCATGGTGCCGGCGATGATCCTCCTGTTCGGCATCGAACCGGTCGTCGCCAAGGGCACGTCGGCGGCGGTGATCATCGCCGCCGCGGTGATGGGCACGTGGCGCAATCGGGCCAACGACAACACCGACCTGCGCGCCGCCGCGGTGATCGGGGCCGCCGGCATCGTGACGGCGGCGATCGGCGGGACCCTCGCCGACCGGATGAGCGACGATGTCTCCAACGTCCTGTTTGCCACGTTGCTGCTGATCGTCGCGGCCCGCATGGCGTGGGGCTTGCGTCGCGACGCGGAACCCGCAGCCGAGTGACTGCGATTGAGTACCTCATCGCCGTCGCCGCCGTGATCATCGGCGCCATCGCCCAGGGCAGCGTCGGATTCGGTTTCGGCATGCTCGCCGCCCCGGTGCTCGCCCTCGTCGACGAGCAACTCGTTCCCGGCGCCGTGCTGCTGCTCGGCCTCACCGTTGCGCTGATCGTCGCCTGGGACGAGCGCGGCGCCCTCGACTGGTTGGGGATCCGCTGGGCACTCGTCGGCCGGGTGCTCGGAACCCTCGCCGGTGCCTACGCCGTGACCCGCCTCGACCACGACGCGATGGCGATCACCCTTGGCGTGCTGGTGCTCGTCGCCGTCGCCATCAGCCTGACGGGTTGGCACGTCCGGCCGACCACATCGACACTCGTCGGCGCGGGGATGATGTCCGGAGTGATGGGCACGTTCACCTCGGTCGGCGGCCCGCCGATGGCCCTCGTCTACCAACGTGAGGAGGCGGCCAAGTTGCGCTCGACGCTCGCCGGGTTCTTCGTGTTCGGCGCTTCGCTGGCCCTGCTCGTGCTCACCGTGAGCGGTGAAGTCGGCAAACGCCAGGTCGTCGATGGCCTCCTCCTGCTCCCCGGCCTGCTCGTCGGCGTCACGCTCAGCCGTCTGCTGGCGCCGTACCTCGACCGCGGTTGGACGCGCGCCGGCGTGCTCGCCTTGTCGGCGCTGACCGCCGTGGCCTTGGTGGTCGGCGCGCTCATCTGAAGCGCTGCGGCGCCAAGTCCCGAGCGGCCACCCCGAGGGCGACCAGCTCGACGGGCCACGGCGCGCCTCCGACGATCGTGGCGACGGCGGTGGCGAGGGCCGGCGACGTCTTGATCCCCGCACCACCTTGACCGACCAACCAGCAAAAGCGCGGCGCGTCCGGGTCCCAACCGACCACCGGCAGCCGATCGGGGGCGAACGTGCGCAACCCTGCCCAGGACGCGCGGACGTGGCGCACGTCGAGCGTCGTTGCCTCGTTGAGCATCTCCACGGCCCAGGCGACGTCTTCCATCTCGGCGGTGGCGTCGACCGGCTCGCTCGGTGTCTCGTCGGCCGGCGACAACAGCAACCCGCCGGTCTCCGGCTCGAAGTAGTACCGGCCGGCGACGTCCATCACCAACGGCCACCGCGCCAGGTCCGTCGAGACCGGCACGACGCACGCCGTGCGGCGCAGCGGGCGCAATCCGAGGGGGACGACTCCAGCACGTTTGGCGACGACGTCGCCCCACGCGCCGGCGGCGTTGACGACGATGTCGACGTCGAGCGTCGTCGTCGCGGTCTCACGGTCGACGCACGTCAGCACCCAGCGGTCGCCGGTGTCAACGAGTGACATCGCCGCGCGGTCGCGGCGGATGTCCACGCCGCGACCGCGGGCGCCACTGGCGAACGCCGCGAGCAGGGCGGCGACATCGAGCTTGAGGGCGTCTGGCTCCCAGACTCCGCCGGCGGCGATGGCCGCCCGACGCATCGCCGGGACGAGCGCCCCGACCTCCGCCGGATCGACGCGCCTGGCGCTCGGGGCGACGCCGCTCGCCGCGACGGCAGCGATGTCGTCCAACGCTCGCTCGTCACCGTCGCGACCAACCCACAAGAAGCCGAGTCGCTTGGCCAGGGCATGCTCGGCGAAGCCCTCCGGCGGGTCCTCGAAGAACGGACGACTGGCCCGCGCCAGCGCACAGACCGGACGAAGGCCCGACGTCTGCGACAGCGTCGCGGCCGAACGCCCCGTGGCATGCGTGCCGAGGTCCAGCTCCGCTTCGACGACAACGACATCGTGGTTGTCGGCCAGCGCCCACGCCGCCGAGAGGCCGGCGATCCCGCCACCGACGACGGCGACGCGACTCAACGGGCAGTCGCCGCGATTGGCGTCCCGTTCGCGCTCGGCGCGCAGGTCGTTGAGCACTGAGCTCATGTGCCGGCGAGTCGCTCGCTGAGCGGCCTCGGCGTCGCCGGCCTCGATCGCTGTGAGGATGTCGACGTGCTCCTCCCAGCCGATCAGCCCGCGGCGGTCGACGAGCAGCGAGAACACCAACTCGGTTCGCGCACGCAACGGCTCGACGGCCGGGCCGAGATAGCTGTTGTCCGCCGCCCGTTCGATCGCCAGGTGGAACTGCCGGTGGGCGTGGGCGGCGTGCACCACGTCGTCGACAGCGGTGGCGTCGCGGCCCGCCTCGAACCAGTGACGGATCTCGGCCAGTTGTTCTGGTGTGCGTCGCTGGGCGGCGAGTTGGGCGGCGAAGGCCTCGAGCACGCTTCGTAGTTCGAGCAACTCGACGGCACCGTCGGGGTCGAGGCTCGCCACGTAGGCACCGCGGCGCGGCACCACTTCGACGAGCCCGGTGTTCTCGAGCGCCCGGATTGCTTCGCGCACGGGGTTGCGGGACACACCGAGCTGTTCGGCGAGACGATCCTCGAGCAGCCGTTCGCCAGGCTCGAGCTGCCCGTTCCTGATCATCGCCCGGATCTCGTCGGCGACGATCTCGCGCAGCGTCCGGTGCGCATCTCCGAGGCGGCTCGTCGATGACACGAGCAGCGAGCGTACCGGGCGGGCGATAGCCGTCGAGGTCACTCGCCGGTCGCTACCGGACGTTGGCGGTCGGCGATCCATCCCGACCACGACGGCGCGAACAACTCGGCGGTCATCCCGGCCAGCTCCAGGGCGAGGATCTCGTGGGCGGCGGTCACACCGCTCCCGCAGTACACGGCGACTCGCCGTCCCGGCTGCACACCGAGGCTGGCGAACCGGGCGCGCAGCTCGTCGGCGCCGCGGAAGCGGCCATCCGCTTGCAGGTTGTCGGTCGTCGGCGCGCTCAGCGCGCCGGGAATGTGTCCGGCAACTCGATCAATCGGCTCCTCGTCGCCACGAAAGCGTGCCGTTGCCCGAGCGTCGAGGAGGACGTCAACCCGTCCGTCGACGATCTCGTCGGCATCGACGGTCGGCATCGACGAGCGCCGGTGGACCTCGGCGGGGGGCGCTGGCTCCCAGGTCTGCGCGTCGGCAGTGACCGGTCCGCCGGCGGCGAGCCACGCGCCGAGTCCTCCGTCGAGCACCTGGACCGGCTCGTGCCCGATCCAGCGCAGCAGCCACCACGCCCGCGCCGCGCTCATGCCCCCGTTGTCGTCGTAGACGACGACCGGCGAGCTCGGCCGCACCCCCCACCGGGCCGCCGTCCTTGTGAACTGCTCCATCGACGGCAACGGATGCCGGCCGGCCTGCTCGTCGGGCGGACCCGACAGATCACCCTCCAGGTCCACGTAGCGCGCCCCGGGAATGTGCGCAGCGGCATACTCGCCGCGTGGATCGTCGGCGCCCAACCGCCAGCGGACGTCGAGAAGGATGACGCCGAGGGCACTGCCCAGCTGCACCATCAGATCCGCCGGCGTGATCAGTGGCTGGTGAGTCATCGCCGGATGGCGAACCGAGCTGGGCGGTTCTCGACGCTCGCCACCACGGCCTCGACCTGGTTCGGCGTCCCAACAATGGCCGTGATCTCGTCGCGCTCCTCGGCGAACTGTTCGGCGGCACCGCCGTTGGCCAGTCGGTTGAACAGGCGCTTCGCCCCGCGGACGGCGTCGGGACTGCGCGTCGCAATGTCGGTGGCCAGGGTCATCGCGTCGGCGACGGGGTCCTCGCTGAGCCGCGTCGCCAGGCCGAGGGCCACAGCCTCGCGGCCATCGATGATCCGGGCCGTGAACGTCAACTCCTTGGCGACATCGGGGCGAACGAGCCTGGACAGGAAGAACGTGCCGGTCATGTCGGGGACCAGGCCCCAGTGGACTTCGCGGACGGACAACTTGGTGTCGGGATGGACGATGCGGATGTCGGCCCCGAGGGCGATCTGCAGCCCGCCGCCGAGGGCGTGCCCGTGGACCGCGGCGATCACGGGGACGGGTAGCTCCTGCCAGACCCACGCCACCTGCTGTCCGAGATGAGTTTGGCCGCTCGGTTGGATGGTCCCTGGACTCGCGGCCTCGGTGGCCCGATCGAGCCGCTCGAACATCGCCAGATCGAGGCCGGCACAGAACGACTTGCCGCGGCCGGCGATGACCACTGCCCGCAGCTCGGCGTCGGACTTGAGCTGTTCGCCGGCATCGGCGATCGCCTGGAACATCTCCCCGTCGAGGGCGTTGCGCTTGTCCGGACGGTTGAGCCAGACCTGGGCGACGCCGTTGGTGTTCTCGATGACGACGCGATCACTCATCGGACCATTGTCGCTGGTCGCTCTCGGTCAACGACGATCGAGGTAGGCGCGACCCCTTTTCGACAGGCGGTAGCCGACGTCGAGACTCTCCGTGAGGCCGAGCCGTTTGAGCTTGCGCACGTCGGCCTTGAACAGGAGTCGCTCACGGCCGAGCTGTTCGGCCAGGTCGCCCGCCCGGACGGCCGGACGGCAGGCGATGAGGTCGAGCGTTGCCCGGGTCCACGCCCCGTTCGGGCTCGCCGCATCGAGGCGGTTGAGGCGGCGATCGATCTCGTCGTCGTCGAGTGACGGTGGAACAGGCACGGTCGGTGCTTCGCGATGGAAGGCGATTCGCAGCACCGCGACGTCGTCACCCCAACGCATTTCTCGACGCAATGCGGCGGCGTCGGGAGCCCCGGCCCGACGAGCGTCGTCGTCGGTGATCGCTCCGGACTGCACGGGCTCGATCGACTCGACGACGAGGTCGCCTCCACCGGTGCGGTAGCGCCCTCCGACCTTGGCCTGCGGGCGCGTCCAGTGGCGGAACGTCACGGTGATCGAGCCGTCGCGCAGTCCGGCGTGCATCCGGTTCGGGAACAGCACCCGCCCGACGGTAGTGAGCGGTCCGTGGCCCGGTGCGACACTCAGTGGATGCATCTCAATCTGAGCGCCGACGAACTGTTGACCACGACCCGATCCGTGCGGAAGCGGCTCGACTTCGATCGTCCCGTCGAGTGGCCGGACGTCGAGGAGGCCCTGGAGATCGCGTTGCAAGCGCCGACCGGCGGCAACCGGCAGGGTTGGCACTGGGTGGTGGTCACGGACGAGGCCAAGCGCCGGGCGATCGGCGAGATCTACAGCGCGAACTTCGCGATCTACCGCTCCCTTCCACGACCCGACTACGACGAGAGCGACACGCGGGGGCAGCGCCTCGAGAAGGTCGCTGATTCGGCGCAGTATCTCGCCGACAACATGCACCGTGCCCCGTTGCTCGTCATCCCGTGCATGTGGGCCCGACTGGAGGACGCCCCCGCGGCGATGACGGCGGGCGCGTGGGGTTCGCTGCTCCCAGCCGTGTGGAGCCTGATGCTCGCCCTCCGGGAACGGGCCCTCGGCTCGGCGTGGACGACGATCCACCTCATCGGCGACGGCGAGCAGCGTGTCGCCGAACTCCTCGGCATTCCGTTCGACAAGGTCACCCAGGGCGCCCTGCTCCCGGTCGCCCACACGATCGGCACCGACTTCCGGCCGGCCAAGCGCCAGCCGTTGGCCGACGTCCTCCACCGCGACGCCTGGTGACGAGTCGATCTGGGCGGCCTTCGGTCCACATCGCTGATCTCAAGCTTGCGACGCTCTAGTCCACGAGGCGCAGCCCGCTGGGCAGTGACGACGGCGCCGCGCCGGGCAGGTCGACGACGAACTCGGTGCGATGCGCCGGAAAGAGGTGCTCGCTCACCAGCACCGGGGTGCCCGACTCGTCCGTCGTGACCCGCTGGCACTTCAACAGCGGCGCGCCGATCGGCACGTGCAACAGCCGGGCCTCGTCCGCCGACGCGCCGTCGGCACCGATCGTCTGCGTCGCCCCACGGAGCCGCACGTCGAGCAACTCGTAGAACGGGTGCTGCTCGACGTCGGCCCGCGACAGGTGCTGGCCCAACTCGGCGGGACACCACACCGTGACGACGGCGAACGGCTCGCCGTCGGCGAGGTTGATCCGCTTGACGCGGAGCACGGAGTCGACACCGAGCAGCTGGCGAACGCGTCCGGGCGGGTCGCCGAAGGCGAACTCGACGACGCGCCGCTCGTTGGCGATGCCACTGCCATCGAGCTGGGCTTCGATCGTGCCCAGTTGGCCGAGATGCTGACGTACCGGCTCGGCCGCCACGAACCACCCGAACCCCTGGCGGGCGGCGACGAGTCCGTCGTCACGCAGCACGTCGAGTGCTCGACGGATCGTCACCCGGCTGGCGCCGAACTCAGCGGACAGCTCGGCCTCGCTCGGCAACAGCGAGCCGGCTGGTGCCGTGCGCACCCGTTGACGGAGCGTGTCGGCGATCTCCCGATAGCGGATCCGCCTCATCGATCGGCCTTCGCGTCGCCGAATCGAGGTTGGAGCGACTCACGCACTTGTATTAGAGTTGTATATGTCAGCACGAATTGCAAGCCCGTTTCCCGAGGAGGACCTCCATGAGCAGCGTCAGCGCCTCCACCCCCATCGAGCTCGTCGAGAGCGTCTACGCCACGGTGGCCGAACGTGTCGCCCTCGGACGTCAGCGCCTCGGGCGGCCGCTCACCCTGACCGAGAAGATCCTCGTCAACCACCTCGTCGACCCGGCGGGCCAGGAGCTCGAACGCGGCGAGAGCTACGCCGACTTTCGACCGGACCGGGTCGCCATGCAGGACGCCACCGCCCAGATGGCCCTCTTGCAGTTCATGACCGCCGGCTTGCCCGAGGTTGCCGCGCCGTCGACGGTCCACTGCGACCACCTGATCCAGGCCAAGGTCGGAGCGTCGATCGATCTCGGCGTGGCGATCGACACGAACGCCGAGGTGTACGAGTTCCTGCGCACCGTGTCGGCGCGCTACGGCATCGGCTTCTGGGGCCCGGGCAGCGGGATCATCCACCAGGTCGTCCTGGAGAACTACGCCTTCCCCGGCGGGATGATGATCGGCACCGACTCGCACACCCCCAACGCCGGCGGTCTCGGAATGGTCGCCATCGGCGTCGGGGGCGCCGACGCCGTCGACGTGATGACCGGGTTCCCGTTCAACGTCCGCTGGCCGAAGGTCATCGGCGTCCGCCTCACCGGCTCGTTGTCGGGGTGGTCGAGCCCCAAAGACGTCATCCTCGAAGTCGCCCGGATCCTCACCGTGGAGGGCGGGACGGGGGCGATCATCGAGTACCACGGCCCGGGTGCCGACTCGATCTCGGCGACCGGCAAGGGGACGATCTGCAACATGGGGGCCGAGATCGGTGCCACCACGTCGTTGTTCCCGTACGACCCGAACATGGCCGCCTACCTGAAGGCGACGGGTCGCGAGGCGATCGCCGATGCCGCCGACGCGGTCGCCGATGACCTCCGTCCGGACGATGGAGCGTTGTACGACCAACTCGTCGAGATCGACCTCGACGAGCTCACGCCGATGATCAACGGCCCGCACTCCCCCGACCGAGCCCATCGTGTCGGCGCCGCCGTCGGCGCGGCAGCCGCCGAGAACGACTGGCCGCTGGAGATCTCGGCGGCGTTGATCGGGTCGTGCACGAACTCCTCGTACGAGGACATCACGCGCGCCGCATCGATCGCCCGACAGGCGGCAGCAAAGGGCTTGCAGGCGAAGACCGAACTGCTCGTCACCCCAGGTTCCGAGCAGATCCGGGCGACGATCGAACGCGACGGCCTGCTCGCCGACCTGGAAGCAGTCGGGGCCACGGTGCTCGCCAACGCGTGCGGCCCGTGCATCGGCCAGTGGTCGCGGCCCGACAGCATCACCGGGCGGCCGAACACGATCGTCAACTCGTACAACCGCAATTTCCCGAAGCGCAACGACGGGTCGGCGAAGACACTCAGCTTTGTCACCTCCCCGGACACGGTGATGGCCTTGGCGCTCGCCGGGCGGCTCGACTTCGACCCGACCAGCGACACGTTGACCGCTGCCGATGGCAGCGACGTGCTCCTCGACCCGCCGGTCGGCGAGGTGCTGCCAGCGCAGGGCTACGACCCGGGTGTCGACACGTTCACACCGCCACCGGACGACGGATCGACGGTCGAGGTCGTCGTCAGCCCGACGAGCGACCGCCTGCAATTGCTCGAGCCGTTCCCGGCCTGGGACGGCGAGGACTACGTCTCCTTGCCGGTGCTGATGAAGGCCCAGGGCAAGTGCACCACCGATCACATCTCGGCAGCCGGACCGTGGCTCAAGTACCGCGGCCATCTGGAGAACATCTCGGGCAACCTGTTCCTCGGCGTCGTCAACGCCTTCGGTGGTGCGACGGGCGAGGGCAAGGACCAACTCGATGGCGAGACCCGCTCGTTTCCCGACATCGCCAAGCGCTACGGGACCGAGGGGGTGCGCTGGTGTGCCATCGGCGACCGCAACTATGGCGAGGGCTCGTCACGGGAACACGCCGCGATGGAGCCACGGTTCCGTGGCGGTGTCGTGATCTTCGCCCGCAGCTTCGCCAGGATCCACGAAACGAACCTCAAGAAGCAGGGGCTTGTGCCGCTGACGTTCGCCGACCCGGCGACCTACGACGAGATCGGTGAGGACGATCGGATCAGCGTGCTCGGCCTCCCCCCGGTGCCGGGTCAGCCGGTGCGCTGCCAGATCGTGCGCCCGGACGGCGAGACCGTCGACTTCGAGGCGACTCACACGTTCAGCGACGAACAGGTCGAGTGGTTCAAGGCCGGCTCGGCGCTGAACATCGTGCGCTCGCGGGTCTCCGACCGCCGAGCCTACGTCCGCAACCTCTGACCGCGCTCCCCCATCTGGGGAAGATCCGTGTCATTCGCGCTTGTGGGGAAGATCCGTGTCAGACGCTGACACGGATCTTCCCCGGAACGAGGGCGGGGTCAGTCCGTGCCGGGACGACGGTCGCGTTCGGAGGTCGGTTCGCCGTCGTGGCCGGGCGGGTACGTCGCCATCAGTTCGTCAGGGGTCGGCGTCCGCCGCTGCCGCGCCTCTGCCGGCAATTGCTTGACGATCGCCTTCATGATCCGCTCGGTGTCGGCGTTCAGCGACTTGCCCTTGAGCCCGGCCACGGGCCGGCCGACGCGGATTCGCACGGTCGGCGGGTCGGTGAGGTTGAGGACGTTGGGGAGCCGGCTCGATCGGGGCCAGACCTTCTCGGACCCCCACACGCCGATCGGGATGATCGGGGCCTGCGTGAGTTGGTGCAGCCGGGCGGCGCCCCAGCGCCCTTTGAGCGCGGGGTCGAAGAACGCCGGGCCCCGGGGGATCGTGCCCTGCGGGGCCATCGCCACGAGCTCACCGGCCTCGAGCGCCGCCGCGGCAGCCTGCAACGGCTCGTTGGAGCCGCTCGCCCGCTCGACCCGGATGCCGCCCATCGCTGCGGCGAGTTGCCCGACTACCGGGGCGTCGAACACCTCCTTCTTGCCGAGGAAGCGCACCACCCGGCCACTGCGGGCGATGGCGATCGACACCGCCCCGGCGTCGAAATAACTGCGGTGATTCATCGCCAGGATCGCCGGGCCGTCGCCGGGGATGTTGTCGACGCCGTCGATGTCGAACCGCGCGTAGGGCATCAGCTGCGGTCTGGCGAACTGCTGAGCGATCCGCTGGAGTTCGATGCCGAGCACGGGGATCTTGAACACCCCAGGCGACACGTCGAAGTGGCGGACCGGCCAGCGGCGCAACGTTGCCATCACGACCATGCTGGGGTCCGGGTTGACGACGACCGGATGACCGACCGCCGACAACAGCGGTGTGTCGAACACACTGTCGGAGTAGGCGAAGCTCTCGCGCAGATCGACGCCGGCGGCCGCGGCCCATTGGCGCACGGCGACGAGCTTTCCGCGGGCCCAGACGAACGGCCCGACGATCGAGCCGTCGAACGTCCCGTCGGCGTTGACGCCGTAGCGGGTGGCGATGACGTCGTCGAAGCCGAGCCAGTCGGCGAGCGGCTTGACGAGGTCGTACGGGGTCGTCGTGGCGATCACCACCTGGCGACCGGCTGCGCGGTGCTCGTTGATCAGCGGCCAGGCGAATGGTTGGATGTGCCCGGCCAGCGTCCCCGCCGCAGCATCACCGGCCGCGCGCATCGCGTCGCGGGCCCGTCCCCGAGCGAACGTGGCGGCTTGGCGGGCCAGGGCCATCGACGGCAACGTCTCGCCGATCGTGTTGAACACGGTGTAGAGCAACTTCTCGCCGGGGATCGACCGCCCGACGAACCCCGAGTCGCGCATGGCGTCCGAGTACACCGACCCCGACGCCCCGGCCAGCAGCGTGCGGTCCAAGTCGAAAAACGCCGCGCCAACCACAAACGGACTGTACCCACGCCCCGCCCAGCCGCAGGCAGTGGTGAGGCGATCACCCCGGTAAACCCGGGAGCACAGTGACGGTAGAGATGCTTCGTCGGGTGGAGGGCCGAGGCTCTGCTCGGCCTTCCACCCTGCAACGAGCTCGCCGAGCAAGCTCTGCTTGCGACGGCGAAACGCTGAAAACGGGAAAGACCCTGCTGGGGGAAGCAGGGTCTCTCAACCTGGACCCGATCGATGGGGGATCGATTGGTGGGCCCAATCGAGCGGTACATGGGGGGTGTATCGCTTCGACTATGTGTTTGTGAGTATACGCACAAGCCATCGATCTGGCAAGAAGAACATAACGATGCCGACCATCGCTCGGAGAGATGGGTGGGTTAGGGTGCCTGGGTGGACGTCCGTCAACTCGCCGCCCTCGTGGCGATCGCCGACCACGGCACCTTCTCGGCCGCTGCCCGCGCCCTGTTCACGGTGCAGTCGAACGTGTCGAGCCACGTTGCCCGGTTGGAGAAAGAGCTCGGCACCGAACTCGTCGACCGCACCCGCGGTGGGCTGACCGACGACGGGCTGCGGGTCGTCGAACGCGCCCGCCGAGTGCTGCGCGAGGTCGACGAGATCGCCACTGAGCTGGCCCAACGCGACGGCGACGTGGTCGGCGACGTACGTCTCGGCATGCTCGGCACGACCGCTCGCTGGCTGCTCCCCCGGCTCCTGTCGGAGATGTCGGCACGCCACCCGCACGTGCGCGTGATCGTCGCCGAAGGGAGCACGTCGGTGCTCATCCCCGCCCTGCTGTCGGGGCTCTACGACGGGGCCATCGTGCACCTGCCGATCGACGAGCCGGAGTTGAACATCGAACCGCTGTTCGCCGAAGACCTCCTGCTGCTCGCCAGCACCGGCCATCCGCTCGCCGACCGCTCGTCGATCCACCTCGCCGAGTTGGCCGGTCACCGCCTCCTGCTCCCGCCACCCGGGTCGGCCCTGCGCCGGGTGCTCGACCGCGCCGCGCTCTCCGTCGGCGCCCAGCTCGAGGCCGAGGCCGAGGTCGACGGTGTCCGCCTGCTCGCGACCCTCGCCGTCGACGGCCACGGCGCGGCGATCGTCCCGGCGACCGCGGTCCCCCATCGTTCCGGCAACTTCGCCGTGGTGCATGTCCCCGAGCTACCGCCGCGGGTGGTCGCGCTCACGTCTCATCGCCGACCCGGCCCGACCGGAGCGACGAAGGCCCTGTTCGACGTGCTGCGCGAGGCACTTCCCGCCCGGGCCCTGGAGCAGGCCGGCGTCCGCCTCGGTTCGGATGCCTTCCCGCTCCTGCGCTCGACGCGCTAGCCGCAGTACGGTCGACCGGCGTGACGCTCGCCGCGCTCTCCTTGCGCAGCCGGGCTGCCGACTCGGCGCACATCGAGGTGCGCACGGTCGGCGGCCCTGACGGCGATCGCCGCGTCATCTGGGTGCAACTCGGCGACGATCCGTCGGCAGGGCAGGCGACCTCACCGATGTCCGCCCAGGCATCGGCCAACCTCGCGCACGCCGCCACCGTGGCTCGTGACGAAGGGACGCCCCTCGTCGTCGTGCTCAGTTCGACCGGTGCCGACATCTCCGAGGGCATCGCCTCGTTGGAGGGTTGGGGTCGCGTGGCCAAGGCCCTTGTCGACTGTTCCGGAGTCGTGCCGACGATTCTGGTGGTGGACGGTCCGGCCGTCTCCGGGCCGGCGCTGCTGCTCGGCATCGCCGATCTCGTCGTGATGACCGCTGACAGCTACGCCTTCGTCAACGGCCCGGTGATGGTTGCCGAGTTCACCGGGGTGCAGATCTCCACCGACGAGCTGGGTGGTGCTGCCCACCTCGATCGGCACATGGGCGTCGCCAGCCTCGTCGTCGCCGACCGGGCGGCGGCGGAAGCGGCGGCGGTCGAGCTGCTCGGCTATCTCCCGTCGAGCGCTGACGAGGAGCCCGGTCTCTGGGAGTGCAGTGACCCGATCGACCGAGAGTGCCCGGCGCTGCGCGGGCTCCTGCCGACCGCCGCCTCCGGCAGCTATGACGTCCGTGCTGTCGCCTCCCTCATCGTCGACGACGGAAGCCTGCTCGAGCTCCGCGCGCGTTGGGCCCCCAATGTCGTGACCGCCCTGGCGACGATCGGCGGGCGGCCGATCGGCCTGGTCGCCAACCAACCACTGGCCCTCGCCGGAACGCTCGACATCGCCGCATCGCAGAAGGCGGCACGATTCGTCTCGTTCTGCGACGCCTTGAACATCGGCATCCTGACCCTCGTCGACACACCGGGCTTCTATCCCGGCAAGGACCTCGAATGGCGGGGCATGATTCGCCACGGGGCCCAGCTCGTGTTCGCCTACGCCCGAGCGACGGTGCCGCGCGTGTGCGTGATCCTGCGCAAGAGCTATGGCGGGGCGTACATCGTGATGGACTCCAAACGGATGGGCAACGACGTGTGCCTGGCGTGGCCGTCCGCCGAGCTCGCCGTGATGGGCGCCGGGCAGGCCGCCGCGATCCTGCGCCGACGGGCGACGCCAGAAGAGCGCGCCGCCTTCGAGGCGGACTACGCCCAACGGCTGCTCAACCCGTACATCGCCGCCGAACGCGGGTACGTCGACGCCGTCATCGACCCTGCCGAGACCCGGATGGCTGTCGCCGCGGCGTTCGACGGGCTCGCCGACAAGCGCGAGCTGTTGCAGCCTCGCAAACACGGCAACGAGCCGTGTTGAACAGCTAGGTCGCCTGGCTGGGTCGCATCGCTCGCGCCCGCAGTACTCTGCGTCTGGGGAGGAAGCCCCTGACAACGTGAAGCGAGAGGGAAGCACGTGCCCGACACCATCACGATCACCGACGACCGCACCGGCAAGACGGTGACAGTCCCGATCGTCGACGGGATCATCCCGTCGTCTGCGTTCCGTGACCTCGACAAAGATCTGTTCGTCTACGACCCGGCGTTCCTGTCGACGGCCTCCTGCAAGTCCCAGATCACCTATCTCGACGGAGACGCCGGGATCCTGCGCTATCGCGGCTACCCCATCGAACAGCTCGCCGAACATGCGAGCTACCTCGAAGTTGCCTACCTCCTGCTGTACGGCGAGCTCCCCAACGAGGAGCAGCTGACGACGTGGACCCACGAGATCACCCACCACACGTTCATCCACGAGAACATGCGCAAGCGGTTCGTCGACGGGTTCCACTACGACGCCCACCCGATGGGCATGTTCGTGTCGGCGCTGGCCGCCCTGGGCACCTTCTACACCGAGTCCAAGGAGATCAACGATCCGGCATCGCGCCACAAGCAGATCCTGCGGCTGACCGCCAAGGCCCCGACCCTGGCGGCGATGTGCTACCGCTTCTCCGCCGGGCTGCCGTTCATCCTCCCCGACAACTCGCTGTCCTACCCGGCCAACTTCCTCAACATGATGTGGAAGATCGGCGAGTACGAGGTCCATCCCGTGCTCGAACGAGCGATGGACATCCTGTTCATCCTCCACGCCGACCACGAGCAGAACTGCGGCACGACGGCGATGCGCGTGGTCGCGTCGAGTCAGGCTGACCCCTATTCGGCGGCTTCGGCCGCCGCCGCCGCGCTGTACGGCCCGAGTCATGGTGGCGCCAACGAAGCCGCGATCCGGATGCTCACCGAGATCGGCTCGCTGGACAATGTCGACGCCTTCATCGCCGACGTCAAGGAGGGCAAGGGCCGGCTGATGGGGTTCGGCCACCGGGTCTACAAGAACTACGACCCGCGGGCGCGAATCGTCAAGCAGACGGCGTACGAAGTGTTCGAGATCACCGGCAAGAACCCGCTGCTCGACATCGCCCTCAAGCTCGAAGAAGTAGCCCTGAGCGACAGCTACTTCACCGACCGCAAGCTGTATCCGAACGTCGACTTCTACTCCGGGCTGATCTACCAGGCGATGGGCTTCCCGATCGAGATGTTCACCGTGCTGTTCGCCCTCGGCCGGATGGTCGGATGGCTCGCCCACTGGGACGAGTTGCTCAACGATCCGGACCAGAAGATCGCCCGCCCGCGCCAGTGGTACATCGGCCCGGACGAACGCGACTACGTCAAGCTCGGCGACCGCTAACTCGCCACACCCGAGTGTTTGCGGCCACCCGAGTGTCTACAGCGCGACGTGCCGACCGCTGACACTCGGGTGCCCGTCTTGGCGCGGGTGCTGATCATCCTCGGCGCGATCCTCGCCGCCCTCGGTTTGCTCGCCGGCCACCTCAATCGACACGTCCTCGACGGCCCGACGTTCGCCGACCACGTCGACGAGATCCGCCGCGACGACGACGTCGCCGCGGAACTCGGCACGGCCATCTCCGACCAGCTGGTGCGCCAGAACCCAAACCTCGTGGCGATCCGGCCGCTCGTCGAATCGGTGGCGACACGAGTCGCCGGCGGCGACCTGCTGTCCGGGCCGACGCGCACCGCCGTCGAGGCGACCCATCGGATTCTCACCGAAGGCGAGTCCGACTCGATCGCCCTGCGCCTCGCCGACGCCGGAGCGGCGGTCACCGGTGCCCTCGCAGTCGTCGCCCCGGAGCGCGCCCCCGTGTCGACGGATGTGTCGGTGACCTTGGCGTCGATCGGCGACCAGGCGTTCGCTGACACGACGATCGCCATCGCCCGGGCCGTCGGCGTCCTGGCGTGGCTGCTCCCGGTGCTCGCCGTGATCTGCTTCGCGGTGGCGATCGCCCTCTCCCGACCCCGGTGGCGGGCGGCGGGCTCCGTGGGACGCTCGTTGACGTGGGCGGCCGCGGTGCTCGGCGCCGTGCTCGTCATCGGCGGGTTCATCGTCCGCCGGCTCGACACCGACACGCTCGGTGGGGCGGTCGCCCAGGCGTCGTGGGGCATCATGGTCCGGCCGCTGTGGTGGGGTGTCGCCCTCCTGGCGGTGTTCGGGTTGGCGGTGACGATGGCCTCCGACTCCGACGCCCCGGCGGCCATCGCGGCCCGGGCTGCCGGCATCCGCCGGGCGGTGCTCCGGCCGCAAGGCGCGCTCGGCGTCGTGGTGCGGGCCGTGGTCGCGGTGATCGTGGGCATCGCCGCGATCGCCGACCCGCTGGGTCTGCTCGAGCCACTGATCGTCGCCGCCGGTGTCATCGCCCTGCTGTTCGCGGTCACCGAGTTCGGCCGTGTCGCCGCCGCTTCCCGACCGGCCCGCGCGGCGCAGGCCGACCCAGAACGTGCCCGTCGGCGACCCGCAACAATTGCCGTGGCCGCGCTCGCCGGCCTGGTCATCGTCGCCGGCGTGGTGTGGCTGGCCCGCCCGGGGCGCGATGTCGACGCCGTCGAGACGGCGACCGGCGCCACCGGCACCGTCTGCAATGGCCACGCCGAGCTGTGCGATCGCCGTTTCGACGAGGTCGCCTACGTCGCATCGCACAATGCCATGTCGGTGGCCACCGAGCCGGGTTGGTTCCTCGCCGAGCAGGCCGACTCGATTCCGGTCCAGCTCGACCAAGGCGTGCGGGCGTTGCTCGTGGACGTGTGGTCAGGGATACCTGCCGGCACGGTGGTGCGCACGGCGCCGGGAAGCTACGACGAGGCACTCGCCATCGCCGAGGAGGAGCTCGGACCGGAGGTCGTCGCAGCCGCTCAACGGATCGCCGACTCGGTCGCCGGCGCGGCCACGGGGACCGAGGCACGGTTCATGTGCCACGGTCTGTGCGAAACCGGGTCGACTCCGTTCCTCGAGACGCTCGTCCAGCTGCGTGGCTGGATGGCGGCCAACCCCGACGACGTCGTCACGTTGTTCATCGAGGACCATGTCGACGCCGCGCTGATCGCCGCCGATGTCGAGGCAGCCGGGCTGTTGGACATGGTGTATCAACCGGTCGCCGGCGAGCCGTGGCCCACGCTCGGCGAGATGACCCAGGCCGGCAAGCGCCTTGTCGTGATGCTCGAGGAGGGCGACGGAGGCGAGGCGGCGCCGTGGCTCGTCAATGGCTTCCAGCTCACCCAGGACACCCCGTACACGTTCCCGACCGTCGAGTCGTTCAACTGCGACGCCAACCGCGGCCCCGACGACGCGCCGTTGCTGTTGTTGAACCACTGGCTCTCCGGCTTCCGCTCGCTGGTCACCGACGCCCAATTGGTCAACACCACCGACGTCCTGCTCCCCCGCGCCGAGCAGTGCGCGGGCGAGCGGCAGCTGCCCAACTTCGTCGCCGTGAACTATGTGGCGATCGGCGACGTGTTCGAGGTCGTCGACACGCTCAACGGCGTCGCCTAGCGCGCGCCGATCTCAGCCCAACGCGTTCGCCCGGACGACGTCGGCGTACCAGTTGGCGCTGGCCTTGGGGATGCGCTCGAGCGTGTCGTACTCGACCCGGATCAGCCCGAACCGCTCGGTGTAGCCGTACGCCCACTCGAAGTTGTCCATCAGACTCCACGCGAAGTAGCCCGCCACCGGGAGTCCCTCGGCGATGAGGTCGTGGACGACGGCGAGGTGGTCGCGGAGGTAGTCGATCCTGTCCTGGTCGTCGACGAATCCGTTGGCATCGGGATGGTCGTTCATCGCCGCCCCGTTCTCCGTGATCAGGTAGCGAGGGAAGCGGCAACGCTCGTGGAGCCAACGCACGGTCTCGGCGAGACCTTCGGGGTAGATCTCCCAGCCCATCCCGGTCACCGGGCCGCGCGCCGCGATCCGTTCGTCGGCGGCATTGACGAACGATCGGCTGTAGTAGTTGACCCCGAGCACGTCGAGCGGCGCGGCGATCACCTCGAGGTCACCCTCGCGGAGCTCGGCGGCGGACCACCGATCCGCGCCGGTGGCGTCGATCGGGTAGCCGAGTCCGGCGATCGGCTCGGCATACCAGCGGTTGTGCAGAGCGTCCTTGGCAGCCGCCGCGGCGACGTCGGCAGGGTCGTCGCTGGCCGGATGCATCGGGTTGAAGTTCAAGACGACCCCGACCTCGGCGTCGGGCACACGGGAGCGCAGGCGCTCCACGGCCAAGCCATGACCGAGCAACAGGTGGTGAGCGGCAGCGAAGCCGTCGGCGACCGACGTGCGGCCGGGGGCCATGAACCCGGTGACGTACCCGAAGTGGCTCGAACAGTACGGCTCGTTGAGCGTGGCCCAGTGCTTGACGCGATCGCCGAGAGCGGTGGCGACGACGTCGGCGTACTCGGCGAAGTGGTACGCGGTCGCCCGCTCTGGCCACCCGCCCTCGTCCTCCAACGCCTGGGGCAGGTCCCAGTGATACAACGTGACGTACGGGTCGATGCCGGCGGCGAGCAACTGATCGACGAGCCGGTCGTAGAAGTCGAGCCCCGCCGTTGAAACGTCGCCGCGCCCCAGCGGCATGACGCGCGGCCAGGAGATCGAGAACCGGTAGGCGCCGATGCCGAGTCCGGTCATCAGTTGCACGTCGCCAGCGGCATGCTCGTGGTGGCCGCACGCGACATCGCCGTTGCTGCCGTCGATGATCGCCCCCGGGATCGTGCAGAAGCGGTCCCAGATGCTCTCGCCACGTCCCGCACGACCCCCTTCGATCTGGAACGAAGACGTTGCGGCCCCCCACACGAACGTGTCCGGGAAGTGCCGCGATGCGGTCCGCACCGGTGCCGTGGAAGCGCTTGCACTGACTCGCTCGTCGGTCAGCGAGCCATTCGACATCTCACCGCTCGTCATCGTCATTCCCCCAGTTAGAGCTGCGCAATCTCGGCGACCACTTGACAGCGGCCGTCTCGAATCGTACGGTGAGAGCGCTTCCACTGCAAACGTGGTGTGCCGGGGGTTCGGAGAATCGGGGGGAGTTCGCTGTTGTGTCTGGGGACGACGCTGGTGGCCGGTCGCGGCCGGTCACCCTCGAAGATGTCGCCCGCATGAGCGGTGTGTCGCGGGCCACCGCATCGCGCGCGCTGAACGGCCACGCGCGGGTCAGTGCCGATGTGCGCACCCGAGTCCGGATGATCGCCGATCAACTCGGCTATCGGCCCAACAGCGCAGCCCGCTCGCTGGCCTCGGGACGCGCCGGAGTCCTCGGCCTCGTCCTGCCCGGCGGTCACCTGATCAGCGCACCGTACGAGGCGCACTTGCTCGAGGCGGTGGCC
The DNA here is from genome assembly GCA_963786985.1 of Ilumatobacteraceae bacterium. GTDB lineage: Bacteria > Actinomycetota > Acidimicrobiia > Acidimicrobiales > Ilumatobacteraceae > Desertimonas. The sequence goes on from CAWBBL010000021.1 coordinate 81,960, forward strand.
GATGCGGCGACCGCGTCCGGGCACGGACTGATGCTGTGGATGGCGGCCACCGAGCCGAACCAGTCGCTGCGTGACGGTTTCCGTACGGGTTTCGTCGACGGCGTGATCGTGTCGGGGGTGGCGCTCGGGTCACCGTGGGTCGAAGACCTCCTCGACGGTCCACATCCGTGCGTGCTCGTCGGGCGCCATCCCTCGCGAACCGACGTGCCGCACATCGAACTCACGAACGAAGCCAGCGCGGCCGCCGCAGTCGACCACCTCGTCGCCGGCGGCGGACGCCGGATCGCCATCATCCTCGGCCCGGCCGACCGCATCGACGGACGCGACCGCCAGGTCGGCTACGAGCGAGCGCTGTACCGCAACGGGATCGAGGTCGACACCCGCCTCGTCGAACGTGGTGACTTCTCGATCAGCTCGGGCTACGAGGCGATGCGTCGGCTGCTCGCCCACCGGCCCGACTCGGTGTTCGCGTGCAACGACCTGATGGCTGCTGGTGCCCTGCACGCGATTGCCGCCGCCGGTCTGCGGGTCCCCGACGACATCGCCGTGATCGGCTTCGACGACCTGCCGATCGCCAGCGGCACCACGCCACCGCTCTCCACCGTCGGCCAGGACGTCGCCGCGATCGGCGCCTCGGCGGTCGACTTGTTGATCAACCTCGTCACGGGCGACGCCAACAATGGCGCGACGACCACGACGGTCAGCGGACCGCTCGTCATTCGTCAATCGACCCGTCCAGTCGCCGGCGTCGGCTCCGACGTCGCGAAACACAACCAGACACGCGGGGTACGAGAGGACACGACCGCTCGCACCCCTGTCGCAGGCTCCACGTCCAGTGGTGAGAACAGGAGAGCAACATCGTGAAGCTATCGAGATATTCGTCGGCGCCCGGAGGTACGAGGCGCTCCCGACGACTGATCAACCGGGGTGCTCGCCGCCGCAGCGGTCGTCTCGGCGGTCGGCGGCGCGCGTCGGGGCCGCAAGCCCGCAGTCCGGCGAGCCGGTAACGGTTCGCTGGTTCGTCGGCCTCGGCACCGGCACAGAGCCCGAGCAGATCACCGCCCAGGAGACGGTCGCCGAGGAATTCAACGCCAGTCAGGACGCCATCGAACTGCAGGTCGAGCTCGTCGACAACGAGGTCGCCTATGAGACGCTGGCCACCCAGATCGCGGCAGGCGACGCACCCGACATCATCGGCCCGGTCGGTATCCGCGGCTCGAACTCGTTCGCCGGCCAGTTCCTCGACCTCGAGCCGCTCGTCGAATCGACGGGGTTCGACCTCTCGGGATACGACGAGGCGCAGGTCGACTTCTGGCGGGAGGAGGACGGAGCGCTCACCGCGCTGCCGTTCGGCGTGTTCCCGTCGGCCATCTACTACAACAAGGACCTCTTCGACGAGGCCGGCCTCGACTACCCACCGGCGGCGTACGGCGAGCCGTACGCCGACGGTGACCCGTGGGACATGGACAAGGTCGCCGAGCTGGCGATGCTGTTGACGGTCGACGCCAACGGCAACGACGCGACGAGTCCGGACTTCGACCGTGACAACATCGTGCAGTGGGGCTTCCACCAGCAGTTCAACGACGACGCCCGCTCCATTGGCACATTCTTCGGACCTGGATCGTTCGTCGCCGAGGACGGCACGGCGCAGATTCCCGAGCACTGGATCGAGGCGTGGCAGTGGTACAACGACCTGATCACCGCCGGGGCGGCGCCGAACCAGTCGGAGATGGAATCCGACGTGCTCGGGGCGCTCAACGCCTTCAACACGGGCAACGTGGCGATGGCCAACACCCATCTGTGGTACACGTGCTGCGTGCGCGACGAGAACGGCGTCGGCAGGGAGTTCTGGGACCTCGCCGTGATGCCGGAGTACAACGGTGAGGCGACGTCGAAGCTGCACGCCGACACGTTCCGCATCCTGTCGTCGACCGAGAATCCCGAGGCAGCCTTCGAGGCGCTGACCTACCTGCTCGACGACGCTGCGCCCGTGCTCCTCGACACCTACGGTGCGCTCCCCGCCCGCGAGGACCTGCGTGAGCCGTTCTTCGCAGGTCTCGACGAGCTGTTCCCGCAAGGGGTCAACTGGGACGCCGCCCTTGCCGGGTTGGAGCGGCCGGACGTCCCGAGCCACGAGTCGAACATGCCGAACTTCTTCGAGGCAGAGATCGTGATCGACACGTGGGAGGACCGCCTCACCACGGAGCTGCCCATGGACGTGCCAGCGGCCGCCGAGGAATTGCGCCTTGCGCTCGATCCGGTGTTCGCCGGCGCCCCGGCCCCGACCGTTCCGGGCACCGAGCCCACGGGTAGCGAACCTGCCGGGACGGAGCCGGCAACGACGTCGGGCTGAGTCCCGACCGATACAGGTGCGATGCGATGGCGTTGATCACTGATCCGGTCGACGCAATCGTCGCCGACCGACCCGGCCGGGAGACCTCTCGGCCGGGTCGGTTGCGCCACCGTCGACGCTCTCTCGGGGAGCGGCGCCGCCGACGCACTGGCCTGCTGTTCGTCTCCCCGTGGTTGATCGGGCTCAGCGTCTTCTACCTCATCCCCCTCGTCGCGTCGTTTGTGTTCTCGTTCACCAACTACGAGCTCGTCGACCAGGACGACATCGACACGAAGTTCATCGGTCTCGACAACTGGCGCCGGGTCTTCGAGGACCCCGAGGTGCGTCACTCGGCACTCGTGACACTGCGCTTCGCGGTGATCTTCCTGCCCATGACGATGCTCGTACCGCTCGGGATCGCCTACCTCTTGACGTCGCGGCACCTCTGGGGATCGCCGGTGTTCCGCGTTCTGTTCTACCTACCGGCGATCGTGCCGTTCGTGGCCGCGTCGTTCGTGTGGCAGGGCTTCTTCAACGACACGACCGGATGGCTCAACCGCATCCTGCGAGCGTTCGGCCTCGACCCGCCGGACTGGATGAACGACACCACCTGGGTCATCCCTTCGCTGGGGATCATCGCCCTGTGGGGCATCGGCAACGCGATGATCATCTACATGGCGTCGCTGCGCAGCGTGCCGGTCGACCTCTATGAGGCAGCGCGCATCGACGGCGCCAACGCCTGGAAGGTATTCCGCCATGTGACGTGGCCGATGATCTCGCCGGTCACGTTCTACAACCTCGTGATCGCGCTCGTCGTCCTTGGCCAGTACTTCATCGTCCCCTACGTGTTGACCGATGGAAATGGCGCACCAGACGGCGCGTCGCTGTTCTACACGATGTACTTCTTTCGCGAGACCTTCACGATCTACGACGGCGGATACGGGTCGACGCTGGCGTGGGCGATGTTCATCGTCATCATGACGCTGACCGCACTCGTGTTCTGGTCGTCCCGCTACTGGGTCCACTACCAATATGAGAGGAAGCGCTGAGATGGCGCTCATGGTCCCACCGGTCGAGGCCGAGGTCCCGGCGAGCCGGAGGCGGTGGCGGCAAGCACGAGGCGGCTACAAGGACCTGGACCGGCCGACGCGGCGCTACCTCACCAAGGCCACCGTCACGCTGTTCGCAATCATCTTCGTCGTGGCCTACCTCCTCCCCCTCGCCTATGGGTTCATCACGGGGCTCAAGAGTCCTGAGCAGATTTCCGACCCCCGCCAGCCGATCCTGCCGATGTCGCCGGAAACGGCAACGATCGACGGCGAGGAGTACCCGATCATGATCGTCCCGTTCGACGACGGGACTCGCGAGCTGGCCCTCGTCGACAAGGGCCGCGAGGCCAGTGGATTCGTCGATCCGGAGGAACCCGACGTCCTCATCGACTGGGAGGGCCGCTGGCGCACGCTCGAGCCGGCGACCACTCTCGACGTTCACTGGGACAACTTCTCGACCGTGTCCCGGATCCTCGACCTTCCCAAGTTGCTGTTCAACACCGGCGTCATCGCCGGGCTCGGCATGGCCGGGACGCTCATCTCGTCCGTGCTCGTCGCCTACGGACTGTCGCGCTTCAACGTCCCGTTCGAGAAGCTGATCATGGCGTCGCTGATCGCCGCCATCATCCTGCCCCGCTTCGTCACGATCGTTCCGACCTACGCCGTGTATCAGCGCCTCGGTTGGATCGGCACGTGGCTGCCGCTGATCGTCCCGCACTTCTTCGCCAACGCCTTCAACGTGTTCCTGCTCCGCCAGTTCTTCATGACGATCCCCCGCGAGCTCGATGAGGCCGCCACGATCGACGGCGCCGGACCCCTGCGCATCCTGATGACGATCATCGTCCCGCAGGCCAGGGCGGCGATCGTCGCCGTCGCCCTGTTCCACTTCTTCTTCGCCTGGAACGACTTCTTCGAGCCGCTCGTCTACCTCGCCGGGGACCTCGACAAGTACCCGATCTCCGTCGGGCTGTACGGATTCATCGGGTTGTACCAGTCGGCGGCGAACCTCATTCAAGCGGGGGCGATCATCGCCATGGCGATCCCAATCCTCGTGTTCTGCTTCGGCCAGCGCTTCTTCATGAAAGGCGTCGACGTCAGCGGCTCGCTCAAGTAACTCGGCATCTGGGCGCGACTCGTTCCACGGCCAATTGTGAGCAAGATCCTGCTCACAATTGGCCGCGGACTTCGGATCAGGACATCTGGGCTTGCAGGCGGCGGTCGATCGCGGCGAGGAAGTCCTCCGTGTTGAGGAACGGGGCGTCCTTGGCCACGAGCAGAGCGAGGTCCTTGGTCATCTCGCCGCCTTCCACCGCCTCGACGCACACTCGCTCGAGGGTCTCGGCGAACTCGGTGACCTCCGGCGTGCCGTCGAGCTTGCCGCGGTGCTTCAGTCCGCCGGTCCACGCGAAGATCGAGGCGATCGGGTTGGTCGACGTCGGGTTGCCCTTCTGGTGCTCGCGGAAGTGGCGGGTCACGGTGCCGTGGGCGGCCTCGGCCTCGACGGTCTTGCCGTCCGGCGTCATCAGCACGGACGTCATCAGCCCGAGCGAGCCGAAGCCCTGAGCCACCGTGTCGGACTGCACATCGCCGTCGTAGTTCTTGCACGCCCAGACGTAACCGCCCTCCCATTTCATGACCTGGGCGACCATGTCGTCGATCAGACGATGCTCGTAGGTCAGCCCGGCGGCGGCGAACTCGTCGGTGAACTCGTCGTCGAAGACCTCCTGGAAGAGGTCCTTGAACATCCCGTCGTAGGCCTTGAGGATCGTGTTCTTCGTCGACAGGTAGACGGGGTAGTTGCGGTTGAGGCCGTAGCGCAACGACGCCCTGGCGAAGTCGCGGATCGACTCGGCGTAGTTGTACATCCCCATCGCGATGCCGCCGCCGTCGGGGTACTCGGCGACCTCGAACTGCATCGGCTCACCGCCGTCGGCCGGCGTGTACGTGAGCGTCAACGTTCCGGCCCCGGGCACCTTGAAGTCGGTCGCCTTGTACTGGTCGGCGTGGGCGTGACGGCCGATGACGATCGGCTTCGTCCAGCCGGGGACGAGGCGGGGGATGTTGGAGATGATGATCGGCTCGCGGAACACGACACCGCCGAGGATGTTGCGGATCGTGCCGTTCGGTGAACGCCACATCTTCTTCAACCCGAACTCCTCGACGCGCGCTTCGTCGGGAGTGATCGTGGCGCACTTCACCGCAACGCCGTACTGCTTCGTGGCGTTGGCCGCGTCGATCGTGATCTGGTCGTCGGTGGCGTCACGGCTCTCGATCGACAGGTCGTAGTACTTCAGGTCGACGTCGAGGTACGGCAGGATCAGCTGGTCTTTGATGAACGCCCAGATGATCCGTGTCATCTCGTCGCCGTCCATCTCGACGACTGGGTTGTGCACCTTGATCTTGGCCATTGGCGTCGCGGCTCCTCACTTGTATTGAACTTGTGCGAGGCTATCCGCTCGACCATCGCACGACAGAAGGTGCCACAACATGAGACCCACAACAGCTCTGTTGGCCTCGATCGCCAGTCTGGCGGCTGTCGCCGTCACGGGCGTCACCGCTGCCGCGGCACCATCTGTGTCGTCGCCCCCTGCTGGCTTCCAACGGATCGTCGACGACACGGGCACGATCGCCATCTCCGTGCCTTCCGATTGGGGCAACATCACCACGGCGCCGGCCGTGGCGCCTGACCGAACCGTCAACCCCATCATCTACGCCAGTCGCCCCCTGGGCAACGATGCGTTCCCCCAGCTGAGCGTGTGGGTCGAGCCGTTCCGCGCCGATGCCACGACCCCGGACATCGTGTGGTGCCAATCGGCATCGCAGCCGTATGCGCAGGGCCAGTTCAGCGGTCAGCGCACGTGGTTCACGGGATGCGAGGGCGGCCTGCTGTACCAGGACCTCGTGGTCGGTGACGCCACCCAGCAATTCACCGTGACGGTGAGCCTGGCCTACCAGACCGCCGACGACGAGCCGACCCTCGACGCCATTGTGAGCAGCCTCGAACTGCTCGCCACCGAGTACCCGCCGCCTTCGGCGACCGGGCCCGTCGGATGCTTCGTCCGGTGCCACGAAGAGGCCGAGAGCGCCTCCGTCGGCGGCGTCTCCCCGCCCCCTGCCGTCGTCGATCCGAACGTGCCGATCTGGCCGTACGGGCCGTTCTGGAACGTTCCGCAACTGGGCAGCGAACCGGTGCGGGGAACCGGCTGTGGCAGTCAGGGCCAGGTCGGTGACGTGATCCCTGACGGCCTGTGGGCCGGCTACGTGACCAACGAGACGACCCCGACCATCGGCATCGACCTGTTGTGCATCTTCTTCGGCGCCTCGGCCCAGCACGTCATCAGCGAGGGCACGGCGACGATCGTCAACAACGAGCCCGACTATCTCGTCGTCAACAACAACACCCGGGTGCGCACGGCCCCGGCCGCGCCGGGAATCGTCCTGCGCGACAGCGCGCCGGTCAATGGGGAGTGCGTCGAAGGCGCCGCCGGCGTGCACAACCCCGAACCGGCACGGCAGGCGTGGGTCCGCATCGACGGAGGTCAGGTCACCTGGATTCTCTGGGGATGCGGCTTCCCTGCCATGTCCGGGGCGCCGCAACCGGCCAACCTGCCGCCTGCCTACCCGGACTACAGCGACGGCGTCGGGTCGGTGTGGCCGTACGGGCCGTTCTGGAACGTTCCCCAACTGGGCAGCGAGCCGTCACGGGGCAGCGGGTGCGGGGCGAGCGGTCAGCTCGGCCCCGTGATCCCCGACGGGTTGTGGGCCGGATTCGTCACCGGGTACGACCCCGCCAACAACACGCTCGGCATCGACGTCCTGTGCATCTTCTACGGCGACACCGCCCAAGCGGTGCTGGCCGAAGGGACCGTCATCGACATCGTCAACAACGAGCCGGACTATCTCGTCGTCAACAACAGCACCCAGGTGCGGACGATGCCGTCCGGGCTGGCGGCAATCATCACCGGACAGGTCGGACCCGATGGGCAGTGCATCGAAGGTACCCACCACTCCCCCGAGGCGGTCGATGCGATCGCCGGGCGCACTGATCAGCAGGCGTGGATTCGCATCGACGGAGGGGTCGTGACCTGGATCTTCTACGGGTGCTGAAACCGTCGTAGCCTCGCACCGTGGACTTCGCCTGGACCGCTGAGCAGGAGGCGTTGCGCAAAGAAGCGCGGGAGTTCGCGGCCGACGCCGTCGCGCGGTTCGGGCGGCACAACGACTCGTGGATCAACGGCTACTCCAAGGACGTCGCCGCCGAGCTCGCCGCCCGCCGATGGATCGGGCTGACCTGGCCGACCGAGCACGGCGGTGGTGGCCGTCCGGCGATCGACCGGCTGATCATCGGCGAGGAGCTGATCGCCGCCGGAGCGCCGATCGCTGCGATGTGGTTCGCCGACCGGCAGATGGGCCCATCGCTGATCGCCTTCGGGCGTCAGGATCAACGCGACGAGTTCTTGCCGGGCATCCTGCGCGGCGAGACCACGTGGTCGATCGGGATGTCAGAACCGGAAGCCGGCAGCGACCTCGCATCGCTGCGCACGACAGCGCGGGCGGACGGCGGCGAGTGGGTGATCAACGGTCAGAAGATCTGGACGAGTTTCGCGGCCGTCGCCGACTACTGCTATCTGATCTGCCGCACCTCCAGCGAGGGACCGCCCCACCAGGGGATCAGCGAGATCATCGTCCCGATGGATACTGCCGGCATCGAGGTCCGCCCGATCCAGGACATGACGACCAATCGGCACTTCTGCGAGGTGTTCTTCACCGACGTCCGCGTGCCGCACCACAACCTCGTCGGGGTCGAAGGGAACGCGTTCAAGCAGACGATGCGCCAGCTCGAACACGAGCGCGGCGGCATCGACCGGCTCGTGTCGAACCAGGCGCTGTACGTGCTCGCCCGCCAGCGCGCCGATCGCCACGACGCCCTCGTGCGCCAGGAGATCGCCACGTTGGAGTCCGGCTATCGGATCGGACGGATTCTCGTCATCCGCGAAGCCCTCGGCCAGGCGCCGGCCGGCTTCTCGGCGGCCACCAAGTGCTTCTGCACCGAACATGAGCAGCGCGTCGCCGATTTCGTGGCCCGGGTCCTCGGACCAGCGGCGACGTTGTGGGACGACGTCGTGCAGGGGCTTGTCTACGCACCCGGCTACACGATCATGGGCGGGACGTCGAACGTGATGCGCAACATTCTCGGCGAACGGGTGCTCGGCCTGCCGCGGGAGCCGCGCTGAGTTCGGGGGAACCTGTCCGACGGTCGGCACGTCGATTGTTCTGAAGCACCGGGGTCCTGGGTCTGCCGCAGGACCCCGGTGCTACGTACACGGCGTCGATCCGGGCCAGAATGACTGCGTTGTTTCCGCAGGAGGTCTCGATGCGTTCGTTCAATCGCGCCGCGGTCGGCGTCGCCGTGGTCGCCGGCACCACCCTTGTCGGCGCGGGCGCGACGACCGCGACGGTGCCTCCGGAGGACGACGGAAGTGCCGCGCCGATCGAGCAGTTCACCGACCTCGCCGAGCGCGCCGGATACACGTTGGTCGATCCGGCCTGTTCGACGTCACCGGACTCGGACACCGATCTGACCTTCACGTGTTACGCGATGACCACAGCGGGTGGTCCGTTCATCGCCCGCACCACGCTGTCGCCCGGCGACGTCGTCGAGTTCGAGATCCTCGCCCAGCCCGGCGCCGCGACGGACCCGGCCGCGCCGCAACCCGATCCCTCCGCCGACGAGGCGACGTCGACGGTCGAGTTCGACCCACTCGCCTACTTCGACGCGATGTTCTCCGGCGATGCCAGCGAGGTGCTCACCCTGGAGGAGCAGACTGCCCCGGGATCGCCCGCCGAGGCCTACGCCCTCTACCAGGCGGCCTTCGCCGAGACGATCGCCGCTTTCGGGGGTGAGGTCGAGCCGTCGCACGTGTACCTGGCAGCGGACGGCGTCGTGGTGTGCCTGACGGAGGGCGCCTGCGTCGACGTCACCGATATGGAGGTCATCGACGGCCGGCTCGCCGACTTCGCAGTCGATGGCAACGAGATCGCTCCCCGACTCGGCCGACCGGGCGACCCCGTGACCGTCGACCCAGCGACGGCAGCCATCCGCGCCGCCTACCGGTCGGTGACCGCCGGCGACGCCCTGCGCATCTATGTCGAGGTCTCGTCCAACGCCGACGCGACGTTCGAACTGTCCAACGCGGTGTACGTCGACTCCGACGGCAACCTCACGCCCGTCGATCGGGAGACAAGCATCGGTGCCGTCGACGGCTCGGCACGAGTGCCGACGACCGTCGCCCTCGACTTCCCCAATGCCGACCCCGGTGGCGAGTTGCGGTTCCTGGTGTTCCCCCGCGGCGCCACCGCCCCGCTCGCCGTCGTCCTCCCGGTGGAGCCGATCGTCGCCGAGCCGGTTCCGACAAACACGGAGTCGTCAAACTAGGAGAGTGCGGCGAACTGGGTCGCGTCGAGCGTGAAGTCGGCGGTGACTGGCGTGGTCGCGTCGCCGACGCGGGTCACGGTCAGCGCGTATGACGTGTACTGGCAAGCCTCGACGTCGTAGTCCGCAGCTGGGTTGAAGACCATCAGGTAGGCAAAATCGAAGCCGCTGACATTGACCACGCGGTTGCCGAGAGCGGAGAACACCGATGCGGTCGGGCCGTCGATCCCCACGAGCCAGAGCTCTAGCGCCGGATCGTCGGCGGAGAATTGATAGGCGCCCGGGAGGACGTTGAGGCCGTAGTAGTTGGCGCCGAGCTGCTGAACCCCGTCGCCGTCGTGGGTCCACTGCCCGGCGCTATCGATCGTCTTGTCCCGCCAGACCGTCCAGGCGCCGAACGCTGGCGTCCACGAGTAGTCGCGAACAAGGTTCTGCAGCCGGAAGCGCCGCACGGCGTCCACCCGAGTGTCGCCATACACGGTGAGCACGTTGTCGAGAGGGACCCAGTCGTCGGCGACACCGATCTGGCTCCACAGGTGGGTCACCAGCTGCGGGTCGTGGGCATCGACGAGCGACTGGAGGAACAGCCACTCGCCGTACTTCTGGTCGCCTTCCGTCGGGTCGCCGTCACCTTGCACGCCGAGGCAGAGCTCGGGGTAGTCGAAGAGCGTCTCGACGTAGCCAGTGGCGGCCTGGAAGTCCGGATAGGTGACGGTCTCCATCCAGGTCGCTGTGGCCTCGCTGTACCACTCCATCGGCTCGTCAGGGTCGTATCCGTACTCGATGGCGTGGTGGAACTCGTGTGCCGCGGTGGCATGCATCAGGGCGACCCCGTCGTCGCCGGGGTCGATCTCGCTCTGACTGAAGTCGTTGTCAAGGACGATGTGGCTCGGCGCGGCCTCGTCGACGGCCGCGGTGTTCGGGTTGTCACGCGTCGGTAGCTCCGGCTGGGCGTGCCCGAGTTCGGCGGCGTCGTCGTCGGTGATCAGGTCGGCGAGATAGACGTCGAACCTGGCATCGCCGCCCATCGTTCCGTCCTGCGGCGGCAACGGCCACCCGAGGCCGCCGGTCTCGATCTGCAGCACCTCCTCCATCGTCGTGCCGACCAGCGCGGCGAACTCGAGCGTCGTCGCGTCCTCGCCCTCGATCGTGTAGTGGATACGGAAGTGCGTGGTGTCGTTGGCGAGCGCCGGACCGCTCAGGCTGACCCTGCCCACGGTCGCGGCCTCGGCAGGGTCGATGGCGGACATCGTGACGCGATACTCGCCCGAGGTCGGCGAGATGTTGCCGACGACCAGCGTGTACGCCGCGGTTGCCGGGCTGATGTATGCGAGATCGGAGTTGAGGTCGCCGATATCCCCATCGTCGTTGAGCGCGACCGTCTCACCCTGCGCGTCCTCGATGCCGATGATCGGGTCGAGGTCACCGCTTGTCGCTTCTACCGTGATCCGCACCGCCTGACCTGCCTCCAGCGTGAACGGGTACCGCGCCTCCGGCACCTCGTCGCTCATCGCACCGACGTACTCCAGCGTGGCCGTCGCAACGTTGGGCGCGACGGAGCTACCGACCTCGATGGTGACCGAGTAGGCGCCCGCCGTTCCACCAATGTTGGAGACGATCACGACGTACTCACCGGCGGCCGAGGCGGTGTGGACGAGGTAGGAGTCGAACGTCGTGGCGTCGCGGTCGTCGTTCTCGGCGACGACTGCACCGTCGGGGTCTTCCAGGATGAGGTACGGATCGAGGTCGCCTGAGGTCGCCGTCGCAGTCACGCCGATCGACTGTCCCGCCTGCACCGAGACGGCGTAGCGCGCGTCGGGAACGTCGTCGCCCATCTCGCCGGTGTACACGATCGGGCCGAGCGGTGGCTCGGTGCCGGTGGCGGCGACCACTGCGGTCCGCTCGAGCGACGAAACCACGGTGAGCACGACCAGCACGGGTATCCACCGCCAGGTACGCACGAGCCGCGAACGCTACAATCGCGGCTCGACGACCAGCCGAGTCGGCGCGTTGCCCGCGGGACGGTTGTGGGCACGACGGGACTCGAACCCGGGACCTCCACCGTGTCATGGTGGCGCTCTAACCAACTGAGCTACGCGCCCTCGCGGCGCGCCAAGCTACCAGGTGATCAGCGCAGGCGGACCGCTACCTCGTTGGCGAGCAGCCGGCCGGGTCTGGTCAGCACCCAACGGTCCCCGCGTGGCTCGACGAGACCCTCGAGGCTCGCACCGTCGAGTGCATCGAGCGGCACGCCGTCTGTCGTGCGCAGCGACAGTTGCAACGCCTCGAGACGGCGGGTTTCGGCATCCAACGTCTCGCCGGCGGCCTCCGTCGGCTGACCGGCCGCGACGGCGGCGACGTAGCGCTCCGGCGTGCGCACGTTCCACCACCGCCGCCCGGCCACGTGGGAGTGCGCCGCGCAACCGAAGCCGAGGTAGTCGTGCTGGCGCCAATAGAGCAGGTTGTGCCGACACTCATGGCCCGGTCGCGCCCAGTTGGACACCTCGTAGTTCACCAATCCGGCGGCGGTCAGCAGTTCGTCGGCGAGCTCGTACTCCTCGGCCTGCATGTCGTCGTCGGGGTACCGAGCCGGGTCGGCGGCGAGCGGCGTACCGGGCTCGACGGTCAGGCCGTAGGCGGAGATGTGCGGCGGGTCGAGGGCGATGGCGCCTTCCAGCGTCGCCCGCCACTCGCCCAGCCGCTCGGTCGCCGTGCCGTAGATCAGGTCGAGGTTGAACGACGCGAAGCCGATCCGGCGGATCGACTCCACGGCGCGGATCACGTTGTCCGGGTCGTGCTGGCGACCCAACAGGGCGAGGATCCGCGGGACCATCGACTGCACGCCGAGGCTGATCCTCGTGACCCCACCTGTGGCGAAGACGGTCAACAGCTCGTCCGAGACGTCGTCGGGGTTGCATTCGACGGTCACCTCGGCGCCGGCGACCAGCGGCAGCTCGCCGAGCGCGGCGACCAACTGATCCGGCGGAACCAGCGACGGCGTGCCACCTCCGACGAACACCGTCTCCACGGGCCGGGCCTCGCTGGCGAACGTCTCGGCGACGTCCCGCCGCACGGCGGCGAGGTAGTCGCCGATCAGATGGTGCCGGTCGGTCCATGTGGCGAACGCGCAGTAGTCGCACCGCGAGCTGCAGAACGGGACGTGGATGTACACGCCGAGCGGGACGGTCATCGCCGGGCGCTCACCATCAGCACCGCCGCGGCGATCGCCGCCGTCTCGACGCGCAGCACGTTGCCGCCGAGGGCAACCGTCGAGGCCGCCACCTCCAGTTCCTTGGGCGACCAACCGCCTTCCGGGCCAACGGCGATCCCCGTGTCCGACCGCTGCACCGGCCGGCCACCGGGTTCGGAGACGGCGACCTCGGGCAACACCTCGAGAGCCGGTTGCGGGCCGGTGACCTCCGGAAACCACACCCGACGCGACTGCATCGAGGCCTCGGCGGCGATGCGTCGCAGCCGTGTCAGCTGCCGCTCGAGTCGCTCACCGGTCCAGCGGACGACCGAGTGCTCGGCCTCCAGCAGGACGATCCGATCGATCCCGACCTCGGTGCACTTGGCGACGAGCCACTCCATGCGATCGCCCTTCGGCGGGGCGACAGCGATCGTCAGCACCGGGTCAGGACGCTCCACCGTCTCCACCTCGCCGGCCACCGAGACACCGTCGCCGGTGAACGCCGTGGACCTCCAATGTCCAGCTCCGTCCGTGACGGTCACCGGCTGGCCGCGACGCAGGCGCAGCACTCGCGCAAGGTGGTGCCGGGCCTCTGTGTCGAGCTGCGGATCGTCGATGTCGGCGACGAGCACGTGGGCGGCGGAGCGGCGGAGTGCCTCAATCATTGCGTTCCCCGGCCACGCAGGCCGATGTTTGGCGCTCGCTCGCTGGCGCTCGCTCGCTCGCATCAGAGAACAGGTTCGAGCACCTACTGGAACGCCGACTTGATGCGCGAGAACAGGCCCTTGTCCTCGGAGCCGACGGTTTCGCCGCGCAGCTCGGCGAGCTGACGGAGCAGCTCGGCCTCCTGGTCGGACAACTTGGTCGGCACTTCGACGACGAGTTCGACGCGCAAGTCCCCGCGCCCGCGGCCCTGGAGCCGGGGAACGCCGCGTTGGCGCAGCACGAACTCCTTGCCCGGCTGGGCACCAGCGGGCACGGCGATCTCCTCGTCGCCGTCGAGCGTCGGCAGCTTGACCGTCGTGCCGAGCGCCGCCTGGGCGATCGAGACCGCGATGACGGTGACGAGGTCGTCACCGTCGCGCAGGTAACGCTCGTGGGGCTGCACGCGCAGATGGACGTACAGGTCGCCAGAAGCGCCCCCGCGCGGTCCGGCGGCGCCGCGACCGGTCAAGCGCAGCGTCGACCCACTGTCGACTCCGGCGGGGACGTCGACCTGATACGTGTGCTCGGCGGTGATCCGGCCCTCGCCCCGGCAGGTCGGACACGGCGTGACGATGACCTGTCCGAGGCCGCCGCACCGAGAGCACGGTGACGTCGTGACCATCTGCCCGAGGAGGCTCTGGCGGACGCGCTGGACCTGGCCGCTGCCACCGCATTCGACACATGTCACCGGCTGCGTCCCGCTACCTGCACCGCTGCCGTCGCAGTCGGGACAGCGCTGCGGCAGGCGCACGGTGACCGGAACCGTCGCACCGAACACCGCCTGCTCGAACGAGATCGTGGCGACGGCCTCCATGTCCTGCCCGCGTGGTGGGCCGGCCGGCCCCCGTCGGGAGCCTCCTGCGAAGCCGCCGCCGAACAGCGAGCTGAACAGGTCCCCGACGCCACCGGAGAAGATGTCCTCGAACGATGCCCCGTTGCCGGCCGCGCTCGACACGCCGGCCTCGCCGAAGCGGTCGTAGCGGGCCCGTTGCTCCGGGTCGGAGAGCACCTCGTACGCCCGAGACACCGACTTGAACTCCTCGGTGGCCGCGGCGTCGGGGTTCGTGTCGGGGTGCAGCTCACGCGCCTTGCGGCGGTACGCCCGCTTGAGGTCGTCGGCGCTGGCTGTCCGCGGCACGCCGAGCAGTTCGTAGAAGTCAGCCATTGGCGCCTGCCTCGGCGGCCTCGAACCGTTGCCCGAGTCGCTCGCTGACGACCTCGACCGTGGCCAGCGCCTGTGGGTAGTTCATCCGGGTCGGGCCGAGCACGCCGACCGAGCCGCGATGCTCACCGTCGACGACGACGGGGGCGACGACCACCGAACACGCCGACAACGGCTGCACGCCGTGTTCCACACCGATCGCCACGGACATGCCGCGGTTGAGGATGTCCGACACGAGAGTGACGATGACGAACTGTTGCTCCAAGGTGCGCAGGACGTCGCGCACGATGTCGACGGCATCGAACGCCGACACCATCGCCGACGTGCCGCCCATGTACACGTGCTCGCTCGCCGATCCGGCGACGAGTGCGCCGAGGGCCAACGCACAGATCGCGTCGACCGCGTGCTCGCCGCTGCTCGGCAGCGTGTGCCACGAGAGTGGCCGCCCGGAGCAGTGGGCGTTGAGCAAGCGCCCGGCGGCCGCGACCTGGTCCTCGGTGACACTCGCCGAGATCTCGATCGTCTCACTCTCGACTGCCCCGTTGCCCAGCACGGCAACGACCGTCGCCGCCGTCGGCGAGAGGCTGACGATCTGCACGGTGCGAACCGCCACGGCTTCGGCTTTCGGCCCGACCACGACGGCGGCGTAGTTCGTCAGCCGGGCGAGCAGGTCGGACGTGCTGTGGAGCATCTCTTCGAGACGCCCGTGGGCCGAGGCGAAGAAGTCACCGACCGTCGCTGTGGTGTGCTGGTCGAGCAGGCCGGGGACGGCCAGGTGGTCGACGAAGAAGCGATAGCCCTTGTCCGTCGGGATCCGGCCGGCTGACGTGTGCGGCTGGACGAGATAGCCCTCTTGCTCCAACACAGCCATCTCGTTGCGCACCGTCGCCGGCGACACGCTGATTCCGGGCGCGTCGGCGATGTGGGTCGAACCCACCGGCAGGGCGGTGGAGATGTACTCCTGCACCACTGCACTGAGAATCGCCGTCTTGCGCTCGTCCAACATCGTGCTGACGCAGGTTATCGACGCGGCTCCGTCCGCTGGCACTCATTCGTGGAGAGCGCCAAATGGCGCCGCACCTCAGCCTGGCGGGAACTCCGGACAAGTGCTTCGGTAGGCCGCGAATTCGCCGACGAACTCGTCCCACTCGCCGCGGGTGAGGTTGCGGCCGACGGACTGGCACACGGCCGCGACCCAGTGCGCCGGGTCGAGATCCCACACGACAATTCCGTCGATGGTGTCCACCGCCACCTCGAGCCCGTCTGGACGGATCATCGCCCAACCTTGGTCCTGCCTGCTCTCGTGAACGATCGGGTCACCGAGCAGCGTGCGGGTGGCCACGTCGTAGATCCGCATCGTGGTGACAAGTCGCCCTTCGGTCACCAGCAGGCGCGTGGCATCGTCGCTCAGCCACATCGAGCCGTCGACCTCGACTCGATCGGGAAACGGCGCCCCGATCGGGTCCAGCGACTGCGCATCGAGCTCGACGATGCGCCTATCCACGGTCCTCGCGACGAGGACACCGGCGCGTAGGTCGAAGTCCACGTAGCCCTCCGTCGAGGCTTGCAACAGATCACCGGTGGCGATGTCGCGGCGCTCGATCCGGTCTCGCCCCGCACGGTTGACGACCATGTAGAGCGCGTCCGGCGTCATGTCGTACCAGCCGATATCGAACTCCCCACCACTGTCGATCGCCGGTGCCACGAGTTCGCCGCGCTCGAAGTCCACGCCCTGCAGCCGAGCCGCGCCGTCCTCGTCGTGTCCGACGGCCACGACATGGCCGTCACGCACCCACACGTTCTCGGTGTCGAATCCGAAGTCGATACGCGGACCCACCTCGACGTGCCGGGCAATATCGAATTGGACGACCGACCCGTCGGCGAGGACGGCGATCGCCACGTTCGGGTCGTCGGTCTGCAGCAGCCGGTACTCGTCGGCGAACCGGTCGATCACCCGACCGCTCGCCGGATCGAGGACGATCGTCTGATCGTCGGCGGTTCCGATCCAGACGACGAGCGACGAAGAGTCACCCCCGAAGCCGTACTGCTCGACGTAGTGCGGTGACGACGTGCGGTAGGCGAGATGGCTGACCGGCCCGGCACCATCGAGGCGCCACTCCAGGAGCCGCGCGGCGCCCTCGGCACATGACGTCACCTTGACGAACTTCGTTCCCTCGGGACTCACCGCGATGGCGCAGTCTTCGGCCGGTGGTGCATCGAACTGTCGGAATTCATTGCCGCTCTCGAGGTCGTAGGCGATCACCGGACCGGCGACGGTCGGGCACAGCACGGCGTCGATGAACTCGGCATAGACGCTCATCCGGCAACCACGATCGCGATCGTGCACCGGCGACAGCATCTCGGCCCCGTCGACATCCCACCCGACGAACCCGGAGGACCCGACGGTGACGAGTACCGAGCCGTCCTGACTGAACGAGGCGGACTCCCCGACAACCTCCGGGCGTCCTTCGAGGCGCTGAAGTTCGGCCCCGGTGGCGACGTCGATGAGGCGAATCACGCCGGTCCGCGACACGACGGCGAGGCGCCCATCCGGGGCGAAGAGCACGCTCTCCGTATCCGCCGAGTCACCCCACGCGGACGCGACGGGCAGCGGGTCGAGCTCCAGTTGCAGAACACCCGACACCCCGTCGCGCACCTGGGTCGGGCCGAGCGGGCCGCCGGCGACGACCACCTGTGAGCCGTCGTCGCTGATGGCCACGGACCTCGAGACGTGGTCGATGTGCACCGGTTCGAATCGTTGCTGATTCGTCTGTAGGTCCCAGACCGTCAGGATGCTGTGGTTCTGCTGCACCTGCGGGCGCCACAGCCCAGCCAGGTACCGCCCGTCGGCGGACACCGCCAGCTCGGTGAACCCGTTCCGCTCGTCGATCGCGGCAAGCTCGGTGTCCGAACCGGCGGCGGTATCGACGAGGTGGACGAGTCCCCGTCGGTCGTCGATCGCCACGATGTCGCTGTTCGGCAGGAAGGCGGCCGCCCCGCCGAACGAGACGTTTACGTCGGTCTGCCGGGTTCGGGGCGGCATCGTCCCGCCGGTGAAGACACCGAACAGCGCCGACTCGGTGATCGCGCTGGGGGCGATCCGATGCGCCTCGACGGCGAGGAGGGCGGCGACGTCACCCTGGCCGGCACGGAGCAGCTCGGACCGGCTCACCAGCGCGCCGACCGCGCCGTCACGACGCTCCTGTTGGGTCGCTTGGCGTTGGCGGTAGGCGGTGACCACTCCGGCCGTCGACACGACGACCAGGATGGCGACGGCGGCCAGCGCCCGGCGGAGCCGGCGGCGCTGGCGGGTATGGGTTCGTTGCTCATCGGCTTGGCGCTCCCGCGCCGCCGTGGCCTCGGCGATCGACGCATCCAGGAATGCCTGCTCCAGTTCGGTCAGGTCGGGGAACGCCGCCGACTGCCACTCCAGCGTGGCTTCCAGTCGGGCGCCGCTGTACAGCTCCGTGCCCGGCCGACCGAGCGATTCCCAGCCCTCGGCCGTCGCGGAGAGGTGGCGGAGGATCCGCTGCCCGGCGGCATCCTCGTCGAGCCATGAGCGCAGACGCGGCCACGCCCGGGCCAGCGCCTCGTGGGCCAGCTCGACGCTGTCCTCCTCCGCCGTGACGAGTCGAGCACGAACCAGGAGTCCGAGGACCCGCTCCCGCTCGATGTCACCGCCGAGCGTCCGTGTGGAAACGCGTGACCGGACAGGTTCTCCGTCCACCGAGGACGAGACGAGGCGCAGCAGCAACGAGCGCAGCTTCGCTCGCTGCTCCGCCGGCAGACTCACGTACAGCCGATCCGCCGACCGAGCGACGGCACCGCGGATCTCACCGGTGGCCCGGTACCCCTCGACCGTGAGCACGCGCCCGTCGCGGCGCTGCCAGGTCTCGGCGAGGGCGTGCGACAGCAGTGGAAGCGCTCCGGGCTCTCCCTCGCAGTCGCGCACGAGCAGGTCGACGAGACCGGGCTCGATGCGCAACCCGACCTGGGCGGACGGGCCCTCGATCGCCTGGCGCAGCCCCTCGCCGGCCAGCGGCGTGACGAGATGCAGACCGCGCTCGGCCAGCCTGGCGAAGTCGACGTCGACCCCGAGGTCGGAGACGCGATCGGCGCGCACGGTCAGCACCACCGGAGCGACGTCGATTGCATAGGCAGCCAGCCGAGCGCAGAACGACCGCGCCGCGTCGGTGGACGTGTCGGTGAGGATGAACACCTCCTCGAATTGGTCGACGATGAGCACCGGTGAGACCTCACACGACGCCAGCGCCTGAGCCATCGCCGCCTCCGCATCGGGCCCTGGCACGAACACGACAACCGAGTGGCCGGCCCGCGTGAGTGCCGGCACCAGACCGGCGCGGGCGATCGACGACTTGCCGCAACCCGACGGACCGGTGATGACCAGTAACGGGCTGGACCGCAGACGCTCGACGCACGCCACGACGTCGTCGGTCCGCCCGAAGAAGGCTTCGGCGTCGTCGATGTCGTAGGGAGCCAATCCCTTGTACGGGCAGTGCTCGGCGATCGCCGGGGGTTCCGGCGTCGCGAGAAGGGCCTCGTCCTGCTCGAGGATCGCTCGCTCGAGGGCGACAATCTCCGTTCCCGGCTCGATGCCGAGTTCCTCGACGAGCGTCTGGCGGGCCCGGCGCAGCGAGCGCAAGGCGTCGGCCTGCCGGCCGCAGCGGTACTGGGCGACGGCCAACGTCGCCCAGCGGTGCTCGCGCAGCGGCTCCTCGGCGACCCGGGCCTCGGCGATCGCCGCCACGTCGCGATGCTCTCCAGAGGCCAACCGGGCATCGAGGAGGCGTTCCTCCGTCGACCGTCGCAGCTCGTCGAGGCGGGCGGCCTCGATGCGCCCGGGCGACCAGCTGTCGAGGACCTCGAACGGCGGGCCGCGCCAGAGGTCGAGAGCCCGACTGAACACGACGGTTGCCCGATCAAATTCGCCGGTCGCCACGAGCGCCACACCGCGGTCGACGAACTCCTCGAAGCGACGGCTGTCGATCTCGTCATCGGCCAGGGTCAGCCGATACCCGGCCGTCGTCGTCTCGATCGACGACGGGCCGAGTGCCCGACGGATGCGCAACACGCAGCCCTGGACAACCTTCGACCACGATCGCGGCGGCTCGTCGCCCCACAACGCATCGGCCAACCGGTCGGCACTCAGCACGTCACCGGGGTGCAGCGCCAGGGCACACAGAACGACCTGGTCTCGCCGTTGCAGCGAGGGGGTCGATCCGCCGACATGGAGTGCACCGAGCACGTCGATGCCCACCAGGCGATTGTCCGCTCATCGTCCGCCCCTGTCAACGGGCGCGAAACCGGCGCGATACCGCGACGAGAGACAACGTGATACCGGCGTGGCGCAGGATGTGGACGACGGACCACGTCGGGCCGCGACCCCGGAAGGAGACCACGATGAACAGGACACCAGCGATGATCGGGGCGGCGATTGCCGTATTGATCACCGGAACGTCCCTACTCGCCCCGCTGGGCACCGCCGGTGCCGCCGGACCGGCGGCGGAGTGGTTCCGACCGCCGCTGCCGTGCGTGCTCGTCAAGGCGCGGCTCGTCCCGCCACGATCGGGCTTCTGTCGAGGTACCAGCTTCCGCAACGTGCAGAAGTCATCCGCTTCGTTCGCCGTCAGCACCGTGGCCCTCGGCCTGAGCCCGGCGGCCGCCGATGCTGGTTCTGCGGCTGGCGACTCCGCGGCCGATGCCGACACCGTGGCCTCGGCGGCGACGGCGGCGGACGAGTTCCTCGCGCTGTTGAGCGATGAGCAACGCGCCGCCGCGATCTTCGAGTTCACCGATCTCGATGGCAAGAGCGCCAGCTGGTCGAACTTCGAGCAGAGCGAGTTCGATGGGCGCCAAGGAGCCCGCTTCGGAGATCTCGACGCGGACCAGAAGGACGCGGCCATGGCGGTGCTCGCCAGCGTGCTGTCGGCCGGGGGCTACGAGTACGTGCAAGGCGCGATGGCTGCCGAGGACCTACTGATTCCAGGCAACATCGACGAGTACTACCTCGCCTTCTACGGCGAGCCCTCTACGGACGAGCCGTGGACGCTGCAGTTCGGCGGCCACCACCTCGCCATCCACATCAGCCTCGGCGGCGACATCTTGAGCGTGTCGCCATATTTCCAGGGCGTGCAGCCGGTCGTTTTCGACGTCGACGGCACCGCGGTCGAGCCGATGGCGAGCGACACGAACCACACCTTCGAACTGTTCGAGTCGCTGGACGACGAGCAGCTCGCCGCCGCCGAGCTGAGCGGGTTCGTCGGCGATCTGGTCATGGGTCCGCAGATCGACACCGGGTATCCGGAGCCGGAAGGACTCCCGTACACCCAGCTCACCGCCGACCAGCAGGACCTCGTCCGCGCGGTCATCGCTGACTGGGTGGCCGACGCCGCCCCCGGGTTGGCCGGGCCGCTGCTGGAGGACTACGAGTCCCAGCTCGACGACACGGTGATCGGCTGGTCGATGTCCATCGACCGTGAAACACCGGCCTACATGCGGATCGACGGGCCGCGAGTCTGGATCGAGTGGCTCAACCGGGCCAATCCGGGCGAGAGTGGGTACCACCCGCACACCGTCTACCGCGACAAGTTGATCGACTACGGCACGGGCACCGACGTTGTTCCCGACGTCGTCGAGGACAAGTAGTCGAGGATCAGGCGGCGGCCCAGCCCAGCCCACCGATGGTGTTTTCATGACGGAACGGTCAGTGTTTCGCAGCAATGACGGAACGGTCAGGAGAACACCCATCGGTCGGTGACGAGCGTGGCGCACGCCGTCAGTCGTCGAGCTTCAAGGCGTTGATGAACACGTCGCCGGGAACCTCGACCCGCCCGATCGACTTCATCTTCTTCTTGCCTTCCTTCTGCTTCTCGAGCAACTTGCGCTTGCGGGTGATGTCGCCGCCATAGCACTTGGCGAGGACATCCTTGCGCTTCGCCCGAACGGTCTCGCGAGCGATGATCCGCCCGCCGATGGCGGCCTGGATCGGGACGTCGAACAACTGACGCGGGATCAGCTCCTTGAGCTTCTCGGTCATCCGCCGCCCGTAGTCGAACGCCTTGTCGCGATGGACGATCGTCGCAAAGGCGTCGGCCGGCACGTTGTTCAACAACAGGTCGACCTTGACCAGCGGTGACTGGCGGTAGCCGGCCGGCTCGTAGTCAAGGCTCGCGTAGCCCTGGCTGCGGCTCTTCAGCTGGTCGAAGAAGTCGACGACGACTTCGGCGAGCGGCATCAGGTAGTGCAACTCGACGCGCTCGGGCGACAGGTACTCGAGCTTGTCGAGCTCTCCCCGCCGCTGCTGGCACAGCTCCATGAGTGTCCCCGTGTACTCCTTCGGAGAGATCAGCGAGACCTTGAAGTACGGCTCCTCGATGTGCGCGATGCGCTGGGGATCGGGCAGCTCGGCGGGGTTGTCGACCTCGACGACCGCGCCGTCGGTGCGCTGGACCCGGTACTCGACGCTGGGTGCCGTGGCGATCAGCGCCAGGCCGAACTCGCGTTCCAGCCGTTCCTTGACGATCTCCATGTGCAGCAACCCGAGGAACCCACAGCGGAAGCCGAACCCGAGGGCGCCCGACGACTCGGGGGTGTAGGTGATCGAGGCGTCGTTGAGCTTGAGCTTCTCGAGCGAGTCGCGCAGGTCCTCGAAGTCGTCGCCGTCGACCGGGAACAGCCCGGAGAAGACCATCGGCTTGGGATCGCGGTACCCAGGTAGCGCCTCCGTGGCGCCGCGAACGGCGGTGGTGACCGTCTCACCGGATCGAGCTTCGCCGACGTCCTTGATCCCGGCGATGAGGTAGCCGACCTCGCCGGGACCGAGCTCGACGACCGGTGTGGGGACGGGGCGTCGTGACGCCGATCTCGATCGGGTCGTGCAGGGCGCCGGCCTGCATGAAGCGCAGGCGGCCGCCCGACGTCAACGTGCCGTTGACGACGCGTACGCTGGACACGACGCCGCGGTACTGGTCGAACTGGCTGTCGAAGATCAGCGCCTGGAGGGCGGCGTCGGGATCTCCGTTCGGCGGCGGGATCGTGGCGACGATCGCATCGAGCAGCTCGGGGACGCCCTCACCCGTCTTCGCCGAGATGCGCACGATCTCGTCAGCGGCGATGCCGAGCACGTTCTCGATCTCGGCGGCGAAGCGATCAGGATCGGCGGCGGGAAGATCGATCTTGTTGAGAGCGGCAACGATCGCCAGGTCGTGCTCCAGAGCGAGGTAGCAGTTGGCCAGCGTCTGGGCCTCGATTCCCTGGGCGGCGTCGACGACCAGCACCACCCCCTCACATGCGGCGAGCGATCGGCTCACCTCGTAGCCGAAGTCGACGTGGCCGGGGGTGTCGATGAGGTGGAACGTGTAGCCGTTCCATTCGACGCGCACGTTCTGCGCCTTGATCGTGATCCCCCGCTCACGCTCCAGATCCATCGAGTCGAGGTACTGCTCGCGCATGTCGCGCGCCTCGACGGCGCCGGTCAGTTCCAGGATGCGGTCGGACAGGGTCGACTTGCCGTGGTCGATGTGGGCGATGATCGAGAAGTTGCGAATGTTGGCGCGGTTCATGCCCGCCACGGCTCGATCAGCCGGCGCTGTTGACGGTGCGCATCAGGCGGCTCTTGCGGCGAGCAGCCTGATTCGGGTGGATCACACCCTTGGCGGCGGCCTTGTCGAGGCGCTTGATCGCCAGCCGCACGTCTTCGGCGCTGGACTCGGTGCCGGCCGACTGCGTGGCGGACTTGACGCGCGTCTTCAGCTCGCTCTTGACCGCCTTGTTGCGCTCGGCGCGCTTGGCGTTGGTGAGGTTGCGCTTCTTCTGGCTCTTGATGTTGGCCACGTCTTCGTCCTGTTCATCCGCTGCGGATCGGCTGGAAGAGGCTACCCGTGCTACCGCTCGATCCCACGGGGCCGGCCGTCGGAGTGTTTCCGGTCGACACGCCCTGCCGCCAACACTCCGGTCGCCGCAAACACTCGGGTCAGGAGCGGGGGAGGCGCGAGAGGCGGGCGACGAGGATCTCGATGACGAGCTCGCTGTCGAGGTCGCGGCGGCCGCGGAGGTCGAGGTCCGCGGCGGCGAGCAGGTCGATCGCCCGGCGGATCGACGTCCCACCGAGGCGGCGGGACTGGTCCAACGCCTTGCGCGCCGGGTAGCCGGGCTTGATGCCAAGAGCCGCCGCAGCGTCGACCTCGGAGCGGACATCACGTCCGTCGAGCGTCGCCAGCTTGCCGTAGTGGCCCTGGAGGATCGCCATCACCTGCAGCGGATGGCGCTCGCCAGCGCCGAGCATCCGGCCGACCAGCTCGAGCGCTTTGCCGGTTCGTCCGCTGTCGACGGCATCGGTGAGGTCCCACGGCGGCACTCCCCCGGCGTCACCGAGAAACGGGTCGACGTCGTCCGGTCCCAGGGTCTCGCCACCGCCGAACGTCGCCGACAGCGTCCGCAGCACGCCATCGAGGGCGCCGACGTTCTCGCCGAGATGGCCGACGATTCGCTCGACGGCCGCCGGACTGAGGCGGACCCCCGACGCCTTGGCAGCGTCCTGGACCCACGCCCCCCGGTCCCGGGCTCGATTGGGAGGCGTGGTCGAGACGATCTGCGCCCCGGCCGTCCGCAGCGCATCGTCGAGGCGCTTGGTCCGCCGCTGGCTCCCCCACTCGATCACCAGATCGGTGGACGGCAGCGGATCGGAGAGGTAGCCGACGAGCACCGCTAGTTCGTCGGAGGTGAACCGACCAGCCGCCCGAGCGATGACGACTCGGCGTTCCGTCAGGAACGGGGCGGTGTAGGCCGCATCGACAACGGCCCCGAGGGTGTAGTCCTCGGCATCGAACTCGTCGACCATCAACGCTCGATCGCCGTCACCGATCAGCGTCTGGACGAGCGCGTTGACGGCTGCCCGCAGGATCGACTCGTCATCGCCGGTGAGGACGTGCACGCTCACGGCGGTCATTGTCGCCGTTCCTCACCACGTTCATGTCGCCAGCCGCCCGAAACACGTAGGCCAGCCCGGCGACGACACCGATGGCGACCACCACGTTCCACGGCGGACGCTGCTCGATGACGGACCCCACTGCGGCCACCCCGTCGACCCACCGGACTCCGAGGCCGACCGGGAACATCACCACGGAGCGAACAGGGGGAACCGCGCCAGCGATCAGGCTGGCCGGGAGCCCATACAGCATCACGAGCCCGGCGACCGGCACGGCGACGAGGTTGGCGACGATGCCGATCACGCTGAACCGTCCGAACACGAGAACGCTCGGCACGAGCACGCCGGCTTGCGCCGCCACCGACATCGCCACCGGTGTCGCCAACGGTCCGAGCGGCGACAGCCGGCGATGCAGCGGCGGGCCGACCATCGTGACCCCGGCCGTCGCTCCCACCGACAGCCAGAATCCGACCGAACGCACGAGCAGCGGGTCGACGAACAGCAGGACGACGACGGCGACGGCGAGCAGCCGTGGCGGCTCACGCTCGTTGCCGAGGGCGAAGGCGACCGCCGCCAGGGCAGCCATCATCCCAGCCCGGAGGACGGACGGCTCAGCACGAGTCAGCACGACGAACCAGCCGATCACGCCGAGCGTCGCCACGAGCCGCAACGCCGGGCGCGCCCGGTGCAGCAACGGGGTGACGATCGACAACGCCAGTGCCACGTTCTGTCCGGAGACCGCCGTGAGGTGCGACAGCCCGCTCAGCCGGAACCGTGCCGTCATCTCCTCGGGCTGGTCGGAGTCGTCACCGATGATCAGGCCGCGAGCGAGGGCGGCGTCGTCGACGGCGAGTGACGAGGTCCCCGCAGCGATCAGTGCCCGCACGCGGTTGGATGCGACATCGAATCGACGGCCGTCGACACGGTCACCGAGCACGTCGCCGTCGAACCGCCCGACGACGTGCTGCCAGGCGACCCGGCTGGCCCGCCGTGCTTCGAGCGGGCGACGGGTGCCCTCGACCCAGACTCGATCGCCCTGTCGCCAGGTGTCGACACGCAGACGCGCTGCCCTGCCGCGTACCCACAGCTCGAAGCGCTCGTCCCCGATCTCCAGGATCACCCGCGTGGCCCCGAAGGCCGGGTCCGGATCGGCGGACACCGACGCCCACCCCACGAATCGACCGAGCTGATCGGCGACCACCCCTTCGTGGGCGGCCGCCGATCGCCCGCCGATGAGCAGGACCAGCACGGCGACACCGAACCCTGTCCGCCAACGGCGGGTCACAGCCCACGTGGCCCCGACGAGGATCAAACCCTCGACCATCGAACGACGCCACGCGACGAGCGACACGACGACGGCGACGAGAACAGCGACGGCCGGCTCGCCCTGGGCGAACCAGCGCCGCCGACCATCCTCATCTCGCCGTCTGGGGCACGTAGACTCTGTCGACGTGCTGGTCGCTACCCCGGAGCAGGTGTCCGAGCCCCAGTCACTCACGACCGATCCCGTGTACGAGGGTCCCCAGTGGTACCGCACGAGGATTCGCCGGCTCGGCCCGCTGGTGGCCCTTGCCGTGCCCGCCGTTCTCGGGGCCGTCGCCCTCCTCGTGCTCAACTTCCTCGACGGCCGGGCGAGCGGATGGACTGCCTTGATCCTCGGGGTCTGCGCGGCGCCAGGACTGCTGGCCATCGGCGTTCCATTCGCCAGTACCTCGATGTATCCAGTCGGCATCGCCATCTCGGTGGCCCTGTGGATCGCCGTCGGCGTGGTCGCGTCGCGTCTCGCCACCCGCAATCCCGTGGCGACATGGTCCGACTTCTGGCGGGCGTACCGCTGGCTGGCCTTCGGCGTGTGGATCGGCGCCCTCGCCGCGCTGGCCGGCTCGAGCCTGATCCTCGGCCGCCAACTGCTGTAACGGCCGGCTCATACCCGGACGTGGTCGCGGAGTGCCTCGACCTTCGCCGGGCCGATGCCCCGCACCTCCTCGAGATCGTCGATCGAGGCGAATGGCCCGTGCTCGTCGCGGTGGTCGATGATCGCCGCGGCGGTCGCCGGGCCGATTCCGGGGAGCGACTCCAACGCCGCGGCATCGGCAGTGTTCAGGTCGATGACAGCTGGAGCGCCGGCATTGGCGGCGGTACCGGCGTGCAGGTGCCCAGGCTGACCTCCCGACGCCGAGGTCGCACTACGTGTTGGCACGGCGATGCGATCGCCGTCGGCGAGTGGCGCGGCAAGGTTGAGGACATCGGCGTCAGCGCCGGCCAGCGCCCCGCCGGCGGTGGCGATGGCGTCGGCGACCCGCTCGCCAGGTTGCAACGCATAGACACCTGGGGCGCGGACTGCCCCGGTGACATGGACCACGAATGCGGCGACTGACGTCGTCGGCGCGGGCAGTGTCGCCGGCGTCTCGCCCGGCGCACTGCTGACGCCAGCCTCGGCCGCCGCGCGTTGTGCCAACGGCAGACGGGACTCGGTCGGGACGGTGGGTGCGCGGAGCATCCACCAGGCGACTCCGGCGAGCACGAGGGTGATTCCGGCGGCGCCGAGTAGTCGCCCGGGCCCGAAGAATCGCAGCCAGGGAACGATCTGGGCGGTCAGCGCTCGCTGGACCGCGATCGGGCGAGCCGCGTCGGACGCGTCGCCATCGATGTCGTGGTGGGGGTCGGCGGCCACGGACTGCCTCCTCGACGCTTCGCCGCCAGGGGCGGCGGACGGTGCCAGGGAGGGATGTCGGTGGCGTCGACGCTAGCGCCAGAGCGCTAGAACAGCTCGCGGCTCAGCTGCTTGCGGTACTCCGCCGTCCGCGGGTCGTCGGTGCCCATCACTTCGAGGATGTCGACGTACTGCTGCCGAGCCTCGTCGTCGGAACGCACGAGCGGGAGCAAGGCGGCCAGCTTCCCGTCGTACTCGTCGCTCGGCGCCTCGCCGGCCGGCGGTTCGCCCAACCGGGCGGCGGCCGCGATCGGTCTCGTGCGCTCGCTCTCGGGGATCCGTTCGAGCAGGGCGAGGGCCTCGTCGAACTGCTGCTGGGCCACGAGCAACTCGGCCAGGGCGATGACCGCGTCCTCGTTGCCGGGATCGAGCTCGATCGCCCGGCGCAGGCTCTGTTCGTCGCCTGCACCGATGAGTGCGGCCAACGTCGTCTGCGCTTCGGTCGGGAGCAACGTCTGGACGAACCGTTCGACGTCTCGTTCGGGAACCGCGCCGACGAACCCGTCGACGATCCTTCCGTCGCGCAGGGCGTAGACGGCGGGGATCGACTGGACCTGGAATTGCGCCGAGATCTGCGGGTTCTCGTCGACGTTGACCTTGGCGAGGACGACTTGACCTTCGGTCGCATCGATCGCCTTCTCGAGCATCGGCCCGAGCGTGCGGCACGGGCCGCACCACGGCGCCCACAGGTCGACCACGACGGGGACAGTGGACGATTTGTCGATGACGTCCGCTTGGAACGTCGTGTCGGTGACATCGAGTGCCATGCCACCAGGGTAGAGGGGCGATGACGAAGCGCGTCCCGGCGGTGTCGACCGGGCTTCTCGCTACCCTCAGGAACGTGACGTCAGGGGGCGAAGCTCGATGAGCGACCACCGCTTCGTCACCGACGTTCCCGAGCTCGTGGCACCCCGGCTCGTCGTCATGCTCAACGGGTGGATCGACGCCAGCGGCGCGGCGGCGGCAGCGATGAGTGCCCTCGAGGCGGAGTGCGACGCCCGGCCGTTCGTCCAGTTCGACGACGACCTGTACATCGACTACCGCGCTCGCCGCCCGATCCTCGAAGTGCGCAGCGGGGTGAGCACGAGGTTGGTCTGGTCCTCGCCCGAGCTACTCCTCGGCCGCGACGGTGACGGACGAGACGTCCTGTTGCTCAGTGGCCCGGAGCCGGACATGGCCTGGCACCGGTTCGCGACGACCGTGGTGTCGCTCGCCAAGCGCTTCGGGATCCAGTCGATGACCGCCCTCGGTGCCTATCCGTTTGCGATGCCACACACCCGGCCGCCGGTCGTGTCGTCGACGTCACCGTCGCGCGACCTGATCGCCCAGCTCGGCTTCCGGGCGAACTCCGTCGACGTGCCGGCCGGCGTCGTTGCCGCCCTCGAACAGGCGATGCATGAGGCCGGTATCCCAGCCGTGGGGCTGTGGGCTCAGGTGCCGCACTACGTCGCGGCGATGAGTTATCCGGCGGCGTCCGTGGCCCTTCTCGACGCCCTGGAACTGGTCACGGGGATCGCCGTCCCGGCTCGCGAGTTGCGTCGCGAGATGGTCCTCCAGCGTGAACGCCTCGACCAGCTCGTCGATGGCAACGACGAGCATCGTGAGATGGTCGCCAGGCTCGAACGGGTCTACGACAACGATGAACCGCCGTCGCCCGAGGATGACGAAGGGCTGGAGTTGCGGTCCGGCGACGAGCTCGCCGCCGAGGTCGAGCGCTTCCTGAGGGAGCAGAAGGGCTAGTCGCGGCCGCTCGCCGCGCTGCGCATGCGGCCGATCGATCGCTCGAGCGCGTCGTTGCTCTCGGTCAGCCAGTCGAGGATCGCTTCGAGCTGGTCGTCGTCGAACCGGTCGTTGATCTCGCCGACATCGGCTTCCAAGGCATCGAAGCTCTCGATCAGCCGGTGGCTGTCGGGCTGTGTGCCGATCGTCGCATGGGCGGCGAGACGAACGATGACCTTGCGCCGATCGCTGGGATCGTCATCGCGATAGACGAGTCCGAGCGCTTCGAGCCTGTCGATCGCCCCCGTGACGGCCCCGGACGTGATCCCGACGTGCCTGGCCAGCTCGCCGGCGGTGAGCGGGCCGATCCAGATCGAGCACGTCGAGACACTCCCAGTCGGTGGCGTTGACGCCGGCGAGTGGCGCCGCGGCACGGCTGTGCAACGCCCCGAGCGACCCGGTGCGCCGGGCCTGAACCATCAGCTCGCCGATCAGCCGTGTTCGTTTCGCCGACGAGCGCCGGGCCATGGTCCTCCGTGATCGGGTCGTTCGCTCACAGTCTTGACAGTTGTCACCTGAACTATCCAGCGACTGAGACGTCAGGGTACCCGTCGCGACCACGTCGATCAGGGGTGGTTCCGGCGGGCCCGCGTACAGTCCGTCTCGTGAAGGTCGACGCCATGCTCGGTGGGCCGCTCGGGGCGACGGGCGAACTGGCCCATGAGCTCGAGGGCATCGGCTATTCCGCCGGCTGGAGCATCGAAGGCGCCAACGATCCGTTCCTTCCCCTGGTGCTCGCCGCCGAGCACTCCTCGTCGCTGGAGCTCGGAACGGCGATCGCCGTGGCCTTCGCCCGCAACCCGATGACGCTGGCGAGCACCGCATGGGATCTTCAGGCGATGTCCGGCGGGCGGTTCATCCTCGGCCTGGGATCACAGATCAAGCCGCACATCACCAAGCGTTTCTCGATGCCATGGGGCCATCCGGCGGCGCGGATGCGCGAGCTGATCTTGGCGATCCGGGCGATCTGGGACACCTGGCTGACCGGAGCACCACTGCAGTTCCGCGGCGAGTTCTACACGCACACGCTGATGACTCCGTTCTTCACTCCGGACCGCAGCGTCGTCGAGTCCGTCGGCGTGCCGCGCATCTTCTTGGCCGGCGTCGGGCCGGCGATGACCGCAGTCGCCGGCGAGGTGGCCGACGGGTTCATCTGCCACCCGTTCACCACCGAGCGATACCTGCGTGAGGTGACGCTGCCGGCGTTGCAGCAGGGCAGGGCGCGGTGCGGCAAGGATCTCGACGGGTTCGAGATCAGCGGGCCGAGCTTCGTCGTCACCGGGAGCAACGACGCCGAGGTCGCCCTCGCCGATCGGGCGACGCGTCAGCAGATGGCGTTCTACGGCTCGACCCCGGCCTATCGCGCGGTGCTCGACCTGCATGGCTGGGGCGGGCTCCAGGACGAGTTCAACCGCCTGTCCAAGGCCGGCGAGTGGGCACGGATGGGTGAGCTCGTCGACGACGAGATGCTCGGCGCCTTCGCCGTGGTCGCCGAACCCGAAGACCTCCCCGCCCGACTGACGGATCGCTTCGGCGACGCCGTCACGCGGATCTCCTTGTCGATCCCCTACCGCACCGATCCGGCGCGCTGGTCCGCCGTCATCGCCGGGCTCCAAGCCATCTGACCGTGTTGGTCAAGGCGACGGTGCCGCGCCGGTGAGCCAGGCAACGGCGTTGGCGCCGAGAGCGTCGCCGGCGTAACCGCCTTCTTGGAGCACGACGAGCGGGCGGTGGCGGGCGGCCACCGCCGCACCGCACTGGTGGAACCCGTCGGTCGTCAGCGCCAGGTCGCAGATCGGGTCACCACCGAACGTGTCGAGTCCCAGCGACACGACGACGACGGATGGGTCGAACTGGTCGACTGCGTCGAGCGCTTCGTCGAGCGCGGCGAGATAGGCGGCATCGTCGGTTCCCGCCGCCAACGGGAGGTTGGTCGTCGAACCCCTGCCGCGCCCGGCGCCGATCTCGTCGCGGTAGCCGGTGTGGTACGGATAGGCGCGGCACGGGTCGCCGTGCAACGACACGAACGCAATGTCGTCGCGCTCGTAGAAGATCTGCTGGGTGCCGTTGCCGTGGTGGTAGTCGACGTCGAGAACCGCGACGCGCGACCCCGTCGTCGACGCCACGTGGTTGGCGGCGATCGCCGCGTTGTTGAAGAAGCAGTAGCCGCCGTACAGAGACATCGCGGCGTGATGGCCGGGCGGGCGGCACAGCCCGTAGGCCACCGGCTCACCGTCGAGCACCGCGGTGGTGGCTGACAAGGCGACGTCGACCGCTGAGCGCGCCGCTTCGAAGGTACCCGCGGTGATCGGTGTCGTCGTCTCGTAGCACCACCAGCCGAGCCGCGCCGACACCTGCGACGGCTCGCCGGGTCCGTCGCCCATCCCGGCCCGCAGACCGGGCATCGCGAACACGTCAGGGACCACGTCATGGATCGGGCCGACTTGACGCTGATACTCCTCCCACGCCGAGTGCAGAAAGCGCACGAGGCCGGGATCGTGCACGGCCTCGATCGGCGCGGTCCCCCACTCCACCGGTTCGACGACCTCGAAACCCCCGTGGTCGACCAGTGCCGCACGAATCAGTTCGGCGCGCTGCGGGTTCTCGAACGGGGCCTGGAACGCCGACGACTCGAGCTCCTGCTCGGGATCGTGGAGACGGTGTTTCGGGGAGGCAAACGCGCGCATCACCGTGGCCTCAGGCGAGCTGCAAGTCGTCGTCGAGATACTGCTCCTTGCACTTCGTCCGCTGCAGCTTGCCGGACGACGTCTTGGGCAGCGTGCCGGGGCGCACGAGCATGACGTCGCGTGGCGGGATCCCACACACCTCCAGCGTGCGATGATGCACTCGGGCGCGCAATGGATCGAGCTCGGCGCCGGCGACGCGCACCTCGGCGACGACGACGACGCTCTCCTTGCCCTTGTAGCCGTCGACGCCGATGGCGATCACGTTGCCGGCGCGCACGCCGTCCACGGCGGCGACGGCACGCTCGATGTCCTCCGGGAAGACGTTGCGCCCGCCGACGATGATCACGTCCTTGATCCGCCCGCACAGCACCAGCTCGCCGTCGAGTTGGTAGGCCAGATCACCCGTCCGCAACCAATCGTCGTGGAACAGTGCGGCGGTGGCGTCGGCCCGGCGGTAGTAGCCGGACGTCACCGACGTTCCGCGGATGACCAGTTCCCCGACATGACGCTCCGGACGCTCCTCGAAGGTGTCCGGGTCGACGACGCGGATCTCCAGGCCGGGAACCGCCCGGCCGAGCAACGGCAGGCGCCGAGCGCTGACGGCGAACTCGTCGGGATCGTCGACGACGACGGGCTTGGCGACGCGGTCGCGCTCGAGCACGACGCGATCGACGGTGTCGCACTCCATCCCCCGCCCGCGCGGTGGGAACGTCCCGGCGATCGCCACCTCGGCCATCCCGAACGCCGGGAACACCGCCCCGGGCCGGAATCCGTGCGGCTCGGCGGCGGCGACGAAGGCGTCCATCGCGTCGGGGTCGACGGGCTCAGCGCCCGACAGGGCGAGGGTCAACGACGACAGGTCGAGGCCAGCGGATCGCCGCAGCGCCCGGGTCGCCAAGACCCACGAGAAGTTCGGCCCGGCGGTGGCCGTGCCGCGCCAGTCGGAGATCCACTGCATCCAGTTCGCCGGATGGGCGAGGAAGTCCTGCGGCGCAGCGAGGACGAGGTCGACCCCGGTGGTCATCGGGATGGCCAGGAACCCGACGAGGCCCATGTCGTGATACAGGGGCAGCCACGACACCATCACCTCCTCTCCGAGCTCGGCCGCCTCGGCGATCGCATCGATGTTCGCCGACAGGACGCGATCGGGGATCATCACGCCCTTCGGCTCGCTCGTCGAACCACTCGTGTACTGGAGGATGACGAGCCGTTCGGGATCCGCCGGAGGCATCTCCCACGCGTCGGCAGTCGGCACGTTCGGCGCACCAGGCAACATGCTGGACAACGGCGCAGTCGGCGGGTCTCCCGGAGCCGGCTCGTACACGCCGGCGAAGAGGTCGTCGATGAGCAGCAGCTTGGCGTCGCCATGGCGGATGCGCGCCCGGGTCGAGGCGACGAACTCGTCGAGCGATCCCATGCGCATCGGCAAGGGAAGAACCATCGAGGTCAGCCCGGCAAGCCAGCACGCCCGGACGGCGGTGACCAGCGCCCGGCTCGTCGGCCCGAGCACGGCGACGTGGTCCCCTGGGATCAAACCCTGCGACTGGAGGGCCGCCGCCACTGCGCACGCTTCGTCGTGGATCTGCCGCCACGAGATCGTGACCGGTCCGTCGGGGGCGACCGACGATCCGACGAACGTGACCCCGTGTCCCGAGTCGGCGGCGAGCGTGAGCCGGTCGGCCGTCGCCGACGATGACGGCGGGAAGGACGTCATGGCGATGACGGTACTCACCCTCGGGGTCGGGGAAGACGACCACTAGCATGAGTCGCTCATATGTCGACGGAAACCACCAGTTCAGAGCCTTCGTCACCGGAGACCGGAGAGGCTCCGCCGTTCCGCTACAACGCGACCCTGGCGGCCGACCTCGAACTTCGCTGGCAGGACCAGTGGGATGCCGAGCACGTCTTCGAGACGCCCAACCCCGCCGGCTCGCTCGCCGATCCCACCGCCGTGGAAGCCGCCGGCGAGAAGCTGTTCATCCTCGACATGTTCCCGTACCCGTCGGACTACGGCTTGCACGTCGGCCATCCGCTCGGATTCATCGGCACCGACGTGTTCGCCCGGTATCAGCGGATGGCCGGTCGCCACGTGCTGTACACCATGGGCTTCGACGCCTTCGGCCTGCCCGCCGAGCAGTTTGCCGTGCAGACCGGACAGCACCCGGCCGTCACGACGGCGTCGAACGTCGTCAACTACCGCAAGCAGCTGCGCCGGCTGGGGATGAGCCACGACGTGCGACGCTCCGTCGAGACGACCGACCCCCGGTACTACAAGTGGACGCAGTGGATCTTCGCCCGCATCTTCGACGCGTGGTACGACCCCGACGCCACGTCCGCCGATGGTGACGCCGGCCGAGCGCGGCCGATCGCCGAGCTCGTTGCCGAGTACGAGGGAGGCACCCGGCCGACGCCTGGTGGGCGGGCCTGGTCGTCGCTGACGGCGGCCGAACGCGCCGCGATCATCGACCCGCAGCGCCTGGCCTACGTCGCCGAAGCGCCGGTCAACTGGTGCCCGGGGCTGGGCACAGTCGTCGCCAATGAGGAAGTCACCGCCGACGGTCGCAGTGATCGTGGCAACTTCCCCGTGTTCAAGCGCACGATGCGCCAGTGGATGATGCGCATCACGGCGTATGCCGACCGACTGATCGACGACCTCGACCGGCTCGACTGGACCGACGCCCTGAAGACGATGCAGCGCAACTGGATCGGACGGTCGACTGGAGCGCGCATCGACTTCGACTCGCCCGCCGGTCCGATCTCGGTGTTCACGACGCGACCCGACACCCTGTTCGGGGCCACGTTCATGGTCCTCGCACCCGACCATCCGTTGGTGCCGGACCTGACGATCGGCGAGCAGGCCATGGAGGTGGTCGCCTACCGCAAGGAAGTGGCCGCCGAGCAGGAGAGCGAGCGCCTCGACGAAGACCGGGCGAAGAGCGGAGTGTTCACCGGTTCGTACGCCACCAACCCGGCGACCGGCGAGGACATCCCGATCTGGATCGCCGACTACGTGCTGATGGGGTACGGCACGGGAGCGATCATGGCCGTGCCGTGCGGCGATCAGCGCGACTTCGAGTTCGCCAGCGCCTACGGACTCGACATCCGGGCGATCCAGCGGCCCCCCGACGAGTGGTTCGCCGCCCATCTCATCAAGCCGACGCTGGACACCCGCTACTGGCCCGAGGCGTTCGTCGGCGATGCCCCGTACGTCAACTCGTCGACCCGCGAGCTGTCGCTCGACGACCTCGCCTCGGTCGCCGATGGGGTCGCCGCGGTCAACGAGTGGCTGGAGTCCCGCGGCTTCGGCGAGGCGACGATCACCTACAAGCTGCGTGACTGGCTGTTCGCCAGGCAGCGCTATTGGGGCGAGCCGATCCCGGTCGTCTACGACGCCGCCGGTGATCCCCACGTCTTGCCCGACGAGATGTTGCCGCTGACGCTGCCCGACACCGATCAGTTCTCGCCGCGCTCGTTCGATCCCGACGATGAGTTCTCCGAGCCGGAGAGCCCACTCGATCGGGTCACCGACTGGGTGGAGGTGACGCTCGACCTGGGTGACGGCGAACAGGCCTATCGCCGCGACACCAACGTGATGCCGCAGTGGGCCGGATCGTGCTGGTACGAGCTGCGCTACTGCGACCCGGACAACGACGACGTGTTCGTCGATCCGGCCGCCGAGCGCTACTGGATGGGCCCGCGCACCGACCTGCGTCCCGACCATCCCGGTGGGGTCGATCTGTACGTCGGCGGCGTCGAGCACGCCGTCCTCCATCTGCTGTACGCCCGCTTCTGGCACAAGGTCCTGTTCGATCTCGGCTACTTGTCGTCGTCGGAGCCGTTCGCCCGGCTGTTCAACCAGGGCTACGTGCTCGCCGCCGCCTACGAGGACGAGCGGGGCATCTACGTGCCGGCTGATGACGTCGTCATCGACGCCGCCGGCACTCCGAGCTACGAGGGCCGTCCCGTCACCCGGCACTGGGGCAAGATGGGCAAGAGCCTCAAGAACTCCGTGTCGCCGGAGCAGATCTACGACGGCTACGGCGCCGACACGCTCCGTCTGCACCTGATGGCGATGGGTCCGTTGGATGCCTCCCGGCCAT
Source organism: Ilumatobacteraceae bacterium (assembly GCA_963786985.1). GTDB lineage: Bacteria > Actinomycetota > Acidimicrobiia > Acidimicrobiales > Ilumatobacteraceae > Desertimonas. The sequence continues at coordinate 118,056 of CAWBBL010000021.1, forward strand.
GGGAGACCCGCGATGTCGTCGGCATGTTTCGCTTCCTGCAGCGGCTGTGGCGCAACGTGATCGACGAACAGACCGGGGAGCCGCACGTCGTCGACGCGCCCGCCGACGAGGCCACTACCAAGCTGCTGCACCGCACCATCGCTGCCGTGCGCGCCGACATGGAGGCGCTGCGCTTCAACACGGCGATCGCCAAGCTGATCGAGCTCAACAACCACGTCACCAAGCTCGCGGCGACTCCTCGCGACGTCGCCGAGGCGCTGGTGTTGATGGCGTCGCCGCTCGTGCCCCACGTCGGCGAGGAGCTCTGGCGCCGGCTCGGGCACGACGCGACGATCGCCTACGAGCCGATGCCGACCGCCGATCCGGCGCTACTCGTCGAGGACACGGTCGAGTACCCGGTGCAGGTCAACGGCAAGGTCCGCAGCCACATCACCGTCGCCGCCGACGCCGACACGGCGGCCGTCGAGCAAGCTGCCCTCGCCGACCCCAAGGTGCAGGCGGCGATGGACGGTGCCGACGCCAAGAAGGTGATCGTCGTCCCCGGCCGGATGGTCAACGTCGTCGTCTGACGTTTCGCCGTCGCCCGCCCGAGTGTTTGCGGCCACCCGAGTGTTTCCAGCCGGACCCTGTCGCCGCTGGCACTCGGGTCGACGGAAACACTCGGGTCTAGTCGGGCGGCTGGGCGTCGAAGTCGAGGGCCAGGCTGTTCATGCAGTAGCGCGCTCCGGTCGGCTGGGGGCCGTCGGGGAACACGTGGCCGAGGTGCGACCCGCAGCGCCGGCAGCGCACCTCGGTGCGCACCATGCCATGGTCGCGGTCCTCGATCAGTTCGACGGCGTCGGCGACCTTCGGCTCATAGAAGCTCGGCCACCCGCTGTGCGACTCGAACTTCGTCGCCGAGTCGAACAGCTCGGCGCCACACGCTGCGCAGCGGTAGGTGCCGTCGGCGTGGCTGCGCACGTGCTCACCACTCCACGGCGCTTCGGTCCCCGCCTCGCGAAGGATGTGGTACTGCTCCGGCGTCAGTTGCTCGCGCCACTCCGCCTCTGACCGTTCGATCTCCGGCATGAATCCACCCTACGGCTGTCGCCACGTCGAAGCACGTCCCCGCCGACCGGCTAGACAACTGGGAGATGAGCGACAGCGATGTTGACGAGGCCAAGGACGCCGAGGGCGAACGCCCGGCCCAGGAGCTCGACGACGTCGCCGATCGTGACGAGCTGCGTCGTCGTTACGCGATGCTCCTCCAAGAGCTGCGCGTGGTGTTGCCGGGAGTCCAGGTGCTGATGGCGTTCTTGCTCACCGCGCCGTTCGCCCAGCGCTTCTCCGAGCTCGACGACCTTGGTCGAAACGCCTATCTCCTCGCCTTGACGAGCGCGATGGCGTCGACGATCTGCCTGCTGTCGCCGACCGTGTTCCACCGCGTCGCCGACCGCACGGCCCGACGGGTCCGGCTGATCTGGAGCATCCGCCTCGCCGTCGTCGGCATCGTCCTGCTGGCGGTGGCCTTGACCGCGGCGATGTGGTGCATCACCCGCCTGGTGTTCGGGACGACGGAGGCGACGGTCGTCGCCGTCGGTGCCATCACCTTGTTCGGGGTCGTGTGGATCGCCCTGCCGCTGAGCGTCGGCGGGTCCCGGCGGCGGACCAGCTGATCACGCCTGGCTGAAGAACAGCTGCAGCTCGATGACACCCTCGTCCTCGGCCGACACCACGACGGGGGCACTCGGCACGCTGACTCCGTAGTCGGCGAACACGACGTCGAGCGAACCGACGACCACGATGTTTTCGCCGACCACCTGGGCGTCGAGCGGAATCGTCACCGGAGTTGTCACCCCGTGGATCGTCAACTCGCCGGTCGCTTGCACGCTCACCGACTCACCGGATTCGACGGCGGTGCCCAGCTCGATCGGTTCGGTGAGCACGAACGTTGCGGCCGGGAACTCGTCGGTTCCCAGGGCGCTCTGAACCTTGTCGTCACGGCGACCCTCGTTCGTCGTGATCGCGGTCATGTCCGCTTCGATCGTCACGTCGCTGACCGTCGTGCCGGCGATGACCAGCGTGCCGGTGACCTCGGGGGTCCGACCGACGGCGGTGGTCGATCCGATTCCCGTCAGCTCCTCTTCGACCCGGAACCCGACGAACGTGCCCGTCGAGTCCTCGTAGCTGAACTCGCCGATCGACGTGTCGACCGACCACGTCCCGGTCACGCCGCTCTCCGCGGCACCGCTGGTACCAGCAGCCGCGGTGGCCTCGGTGGCTGCTGTGGAAGACACCACCGTCGGCGTCACCTCGGCGGCCACGGTGTCGGCACTCTCGACCTGGGCGACGGCGTCACCGATGCTCACGGCGTCAGGCGCGTCATCGCGGAAGAACCACCAGATGAACGCGCCGGCGGCGACGAGCACGACAACAACGGCGCTGAGTCCCCACTTGAGCAGGCGTCTCCGGTGCCGCGGCGTGCTGGGGGTTCCTGTCGGCGGAGTGTTCACGGGGGGTTCCTTGTGGTGTCGGGAGGTTCACGGACGGGCGTCATCCTGCCCGGCCATCCTGGGAATCAGCTGAGACTCCGCCCAGCGTGAGCACGGACTTCTCCTGGACGACTCACAGCGAACTCCCAGCAACCGCTGCCATGCTCGTCCTGGTGAACCGCCAGCACCTGCTCATCGTCGACGACGAGGACAACCTGCGCTCGATGCTCGCCGCCGCCCTGCAGCACCACGGTTTCACCGTGACGACCGCCGCCAACGGACGGCAGGCGCTCGACATGGTCGCCAAGCAGCGCCCCGATCTCGTGCTCCTCGATGTGATGATGCCGGACCTCGACGGGTTCGAGGTGTGTCGCCGGCTGCGCACCGACGGCGACCGCACGCCCGTGCTGTTCCTCACGGCCCGGGATTCCACCGAGGACAAGGTCCGCGGTCTCACCCTGGGCGGCGACGACTATCTGCAGAAGCCGTTCAGCCTCGACGAGTTGATCGCCCGGGCCCAGGCAGTTCTGCGCCGCACGTCCGACAACCAGGGATCGTCCAGCGTGCTGCAATGCGCCGACTTGGAGCTGGACGACGATGCTCACCGGGTGCGGCGGGCCGGTGAGGACGTGTCGCTGTCGCCCACCGAGTACAACCTGCTTCGCTACCTGCTGATCAACCAGGGGCGGGTGGTCTCCAAGGCGCAGATCCTCGATCACGTGTGGCACTACGACTTCGGCGGCGACGGCAGCGTGGTCGAGACCTACATCGGCTACCTGCGTCGCAAGGTCGACCATGTCGAGCCCAAGTTGATCCACACGCTGCGCGGCGTGGGATATGCACTGCGCGTGCAGTGAGGCCGTCGACCGATGAGCCTGCGCACTCGACTCCTCGTCGGGATGGCATTCGTCGCCGCCGTGCTCGTCGTCGTCGCGGCGATCGTCACGTCGGCGACGCGCGCCCAGCTCGTCGACCAGATCGACGAACGCCTCGCGTCGTACTCCCGTGGAGGTCGCGAGCTGTGGCTGGGTGAGCCGGGCGAAGCCCGCGATGGGCCGCCCGGACCGTTGCCGTCCGGGGGGCCGGAGCGCCGCAGCGACGCCTTCCAGGGCTACGTCGACGCGGACGGCGAGCTCGTCACCGTGTTCGCACCGAACGTCGGCTTCGGTGAGGACCGCGCGGTGCCGGCGCTCGGCGGCGAGGATCTGCCGACGTCCGGCAGCCGCGCTCTCACCGTCGACGCCGTCGACGGCGGGGGTACGTACCGCGTGCTCGCCCGTCGAGTCGGTGACGTCACGTCGATCACCGCCCTCCCGCTCGACGACGTTCAGCGAACGGTCTCCCGCCTGGTCATCGTCGAGGTCGTCGGGTCATTGGCGATCCTCGCCGCGCTCGGCCTCGTCAGTTGGTGGGTCGTCCACCTGGGCATCCGCCCGATCAAGGAGATGACCGTCACGGCGACCCGCATCGCCGGCGGCGACCTGGCGGTGCGTGTGCCGGAGTCGACACCGGGGACCGAGTCAGCCGACTTGGCCGTCGCCCTCAACACGATGCTCGGAAACCTGTCGACAGCCCTCGACGAGCGCACGGAGTCAGAAGGCCGATTGCGTCGGTTCGTCGCCGACGCGTCCCACGAGCTGCGCACACCCGTGACCACGATCCGCGGCTACGCCGAGCTGTACCGCCACGGCGGCCTCGCCGAACCAGTAGCACTCGACGATGCGATGCGTCGTACGGAACAGGAAGCAGCCCGCATCGGCCGGCTCGTCGACGACATGCTGGCGTTGGCGCGGCTCGACGAGCAGCGCCCCCTCGACGTCCGTCACGTCGACCTGACGGCGCTGGCCGAGGACGCCGCCGCCGACGCGCGGGCGACGTCGCCGAGCCGGCCGATCAGCGTCGACGTCCCGGCCTCGCCGATCTTCATCGACGGCGACGAGGACCGTCTTCGGCAGGTGATCGCCAACGTCGTCGGCAATGCCTTGGTGCACACCGACGTCGCCGTACCGGTGACGATCCGCGTCGAACGCGAGGCCTCGACCGCGACGATCTCGGTGGAGGACCGCGGGCAAGGCATGACGACAGAGGTCGCCGAGCGGGTTACCGAGCGGTTCTTCCGCGCCGACCCGTCGCGATCGCGGCATCGCGGCGGCACCGGCCTGGGACTGGCAATCGTCGACGCCACGGTGTCGGCCCATGGTGGCGCCGTGGAGATCGAGAGCGAGCCAGGAAGCGGGACGACCGTTCGCCTGACGATTCCCGTCGCCGAGCGTGAGCGCGGCTAGCGGCACTCGGCCGGTGCGAGCGATGATCAGTCGAGGTGATCGGGGAGACCGAACAGCGGGAACAGGCGCGCCACGTCGAGGTAGAACGTGAACTCGGCGATGCCGTTACTCCCGAGGCGGATCAGCTGCAGCGCCCACGGGGCGTGACCGCCGGCGGGGTCGATCTTGTACTGCCCGAAGGCCACCGAACCATTGGCCTCGGTGACGAGCAGCTTGGACCCGCGACACGCTGCGCCGGGGCCCACCCACCAGGCAAGCACCTCGTCACGGCCCTCCAGCCACATCGCCCACGGCGGCATCGACTGCGTCGCATCGGCGGCGATGAGCGTCGTCAGCGCCTCGATGTCGTAGCGCTCGAAGGCGTCGACGTACTTGGTGAGCAGCTCGCGCTGCGCCTCGTCGCTCAGGTCGGCGCTCGCCGGCTCGGATTGGTGTCGAGCGTTCATCGTCGCGTGTGCTCGCTGGAGCGCACTGTTGACCCCGGCGACGGTTGTGCCCAGCAGTTCGGCCACCTCGCTCGCCTGCCACTTCAACACGTCGCGCAGGATCAGCACGGCGCGCTGCTGCGGAGGCAGGTGCTGCAGGGCGGCAACGAACGCCAGACGAATCGACTCCCGTTCGGCGACCGCCTCGGCCGGGTCGCTGGGATGCGTCGACACACGGTTGCCGGGGACCGGCTCGACGAACGCACTCTCGGCGAGCGGTACTCCGATGAGCCCCTCGGAGGCCCGGGTCGACCCGGTCATCTCCATCGGCAGGGCCCGGCGCTGGCGTCCGCGCAGGGCGTCGAAGCACACGTTGCTGGCGATGCGATAGAGCCAGGTACGCACCTCGGATCGTCCCTCGAAGCGGTCGTAGGCCCTCCAGGCGCGGGTGAGTGTCTCCTGCACCGCATCGTCGGCGTCGAACGTCGACCCCAGCATCCGATAGCAGAATCCGGTCAGCTCGGCTCGGTGCGCCGGAGTGAGGACGTCGTCGAGAGGGGGCCGGGACGACGTCTGTGTGGTCCCCATCGTTTGCGAATCTACCGACGATCGATTCGCCGAGGGACGTGACTCCGTTCACTGCGTTCCCCGGCCACGAAGGCCGCGTCATCGGACCGCGGAGGTTGACCGGCCAACGGGGGCAAACTGGACCGGTGGATGGCCACGACGATCGCCGGCACGAGCCACACGGCCACGCCTCGATCCGAGCCGGTGAACGCCACAAGCGGCCGCTGCTCGCCGCGTTCGTGCTGCTCGCCGCATTCATGGTCGTCGAGGTCGTCGCCGGATTGCTGTCCAACTCGCTGGCCCTGCTCTCCGACGCCGGACACATGGTCACCGACGTCATCGGCGTCGGCATGGCCCTGGCCGCCATCCAGCTGGCGACCCGGGGGACCGAGCGTCGCCACCGGACGTTCGGGCTGTACCGCCTGGAAATCCTCGCCGCCCTGGCGAACGCCGTCCTGCTCGCCGTGGTTGCGGCCTACGTCATGTTCGAGGCGGTTGGCCGATTCGGAGACTCGCCGGACATCGACCACACGACGATGCTCGGGGTGGCGGTGCTCGGTCTGCTCGCCAACCTCATCGCCTTCTTCTTGTTGCGGGCTGGTTCCAAGGAGTCGCTGAGTGTCGAGGGCGCCTATCTCGAGGTGCTGTCGGACACGGTCGGCTCTGTCGCCGTAATCGTCGGCGCGATCGTCATCGCCGCGACCGGGTGGTCGTGGGTCGACCCGGCGATCGCCATCGCCATCGGCGTGTGGATCTTGCCGAGGGCCTGGCGCCTGGCGGGGCAGGCGTTGCGCATCGTCATGCAGGCGGCACCGCCCGGACTCGATCTCGACGCCGTCGCCGGCGAATTGTCGGCGATCGACGGGGTCGTCGACGTGCACGACCTGCACGTGTGGACGCTCACCTCGGACATGGAGGTGGCATCGGCGCACCTGCGCGTCGCCGATGGCAGCGACTCGCACGGCGTGCTCGACGAGGCGCGGGAGCTACTGCTCACCCACTACCGGATCGGCCACGCCACGCTGCAGGTCGAGCCGATCAACCACACCGGCTGCTCCGAGGTGGCGTGGTGACCGAGCCGCCCAGGTGGTGTCACGCTCCGACGGCTAGCACGGCGGTGTAGCCGGCGTCGTTGTCGCCGGACATCATCGCCATCTGCAGGGCCGCGCTGTCCTCGCCGAAGACCATGTCCGACTCGAGCGACAGCCGCTGCAGGTTGTCGGTGCTCATCGGGTAGCGGTCGTCGGCGTACACGCTCTCCGACACACCCTGAGGGAAGGCCAGCTGCGACGTCTTGATCGCGTTGGCGCCGTTGCTGGCCGCGTCGAGACTCTCGTAGACCTCGAAGTGGATGTGCGGCCAGCGGCCCGAGTAGCAGCCCGGATAGATCGTCGTGAACGTGACGTTGCCGTCGGCGTCGACCTCCTGAACGCCGCGCAGGTAGTTCTCCGCGGCGGCTGCTTCCGAGTACATCGAGTAGTTGCCGGCGGCATCGCAGTGCCAGACGTAGACGGCGGCACCGGTCAGCGGGTTGCCTCCGTTGGCCACGTCTTGGACGTTGAGCACGACTTCCAGCGGGATACCGTCGGCGACGCCGCTCGCCGAGCCGAAGCTGGTCGTGATGTCGCGGCGGACGACCCCCTCCTCGGTCAGCACGTTGACTCCATTGGTGCCGTCGCCCGGGAACGGTCCACCGGTCTCGTCGGGGATCTCCTCGGTGACCGTCGGGATCGTCGAGTCCACTCCGCTCCCGGTCGCCGCCAGGCCCGCGGCGCTGACCTGGCGGGCGGCCAGCCCGGCGACACCAAGGCCGAGCCCGGCCCCGCCCAGAACCCGCAGGGCGCGGCGGCGATCGATGGCGTGGCGATCGGGGTGGTTGGTTGGCGAGTTCTGCATGGCCACGATCGAACCAGCCGAGCCTTGGCGCCGGCTGCGCTTCAGCTCGGAGCTGGCTGTGAACGTCTCACGGGGCCCAGGTGTTGCCCGCCGGCCCTTCCGGTGCCCTCCGGGCGTCGCCGTCGGTGGCGTTGCGGAGGAAGATCAACGGCAGGACGATGGCCGCCAGCACCCCACCGAGCCACACGATGACGGTCGCCGCGACCCAGGTCCAGGCACCGGTGATGCTGAACCCGTCGAAGATGAGGTCGGTCAAGATCAGGCCGACCAACGTCGTGACGAGGGCGATGCCCCCGCGCAGTGCCGGCACGCTCGTGATCGCCATCTTCGTGATCAGCGGGTCGGCGATCACTTCGACCAGCGTGAAGAACGCCACGGCGAAGAGGTAGACCTCCCATTGAATGCTGAGGTCGTCGAGCACAAGATCGGCAATCAGCAGCCCGACGAAGTTGGCACCGAGGTGCATCGCGATCGAGATCAGCATCCGGATCATGGGGTCCTCCGGCGCGAACGGTTCGGGTTCATGGCCGAACATTACGCCCACGGTGACTTCCGGCGATCCGTGATGGTGCGCATCGGGACAAGCCTCCGTGGCGCCTGAACGGCCGCCGGAGGCAGAGTCACGGTGGAGCTGAGGGGAATTGAACCCCTGGCCTCATCCATGCCATGGATGCGCTCTACCAACTGAGCTACAGCCCCGCGTGTGCGGCCCTCGACGATACCGCGGGGCGCCGACCGATCAAACGGTCCGATCTCGATCTGGGCGGCTGGCTATCCATTTCCCGATTCGCGGTCCATCAGCCCGCCCGGCGGCGGATCTCGGCGGTGATCGCCGGGACGACCTGGTGGAGGTCGCCGATCACCGCGTAGTCCGCCTTGGTGACGAGGTTGGCGGCCGGGTCGGTGTTGATCGCCAGGATGCGCTTGGAGGACATCGCCCCCACCCAGTGCTGGATCGCCCCGGAGATGCCGCAGGCGATGTAGATCTCCGGAGCGATGCGCGTGCCGGTCTGGCCGACCTGGTCGGTGTGCTTGCGCCATCCGTTGTTGGTCACCACCCGCGAGCAGCCGACGACACCGCCGAGCAGGGCGGCGAGCTCCTCGAGCTCGGCGAAGCCCTCGGCCGACCCGACTCCTCGTCCGCCACCGACGACGACCGGTGCCGTGGCCAGGGTCACCCCGGCGGCCCGCTCGACCCGCTCGACGACGGCGCAGCGGACGACGCCGGGATCGAGCTCGGCAGCGAACGGTCGCGGCGTTGCCGCAGCAGGCGCCTCAGCGGGAACGGCCATGACGGCGTGGTGGGCGACGGTGAGCAGATGGACGCCTCCGTCCGCCGCGGCGGTCTCGATCAGCGATCCACCCCAGCGCACCCGGCGAACGCGCAGCGGAGCCGTCGATTCCACGGTGAGGCAGTTGGCCACCATCGGCACGTCGAGCACGGCGGCTGCGTGGGCGAGCACTTCGTTGCCGACATCGGTGCCCGTCGCCAGCGTCACATCCGGGCCGACGAAACCCACAGCCCCGGCGAGCACGTCGCCCCACGCCTCGGGATTGAAGTCATCGAGCAGTTCGTGATGCGCCTGGTGGACCTCGGAGGCGCCGTAGGCGCCGAGCTGCGGCGCGAGCGCGTCGGCAGCGGCACCGATGGTGAGCGCGACGACGTCGCCGAGGGCGCGGGCGAACGTCAGCGCTTCGAACGAAGCCGGGGCGACGTCTCCCCGATCGTGCTCGATCAGCACGAGCACGCGGCTCACCGCAGCACACCGTTCATTGCGTTCCCCGGCCACGCAGGCCGTTGATCGACGCTCGTTCGCTAGCGCTCACTCGCGCGCATCCGTTGTCAACGCAGCACACCGATCTCGCTGAGCAGGTCGACCACCGCTCCGGCCGCGGCTGGGCCCTCGCCGAGGACCACCGTGTGGCTGGCCTGCTCCGGCGGCGACTCCAGCGCCACCAACCGCTGCCCGCCACTCGGTGCGGCCGGTTCGATCGTCGTCACGGCCACCTTCTTCGAGGCCAGACGGCCTTTCATCGTCGGGTACCGCGGCAGGTTGATGCCCTCCTTGACACCGACGACCGCCGGCGTCGGCAGCTCGAACACGACCCGCCCAGCATCCGTCTCCCGCTCGACGCGCACGACGGCATCGGCCATCGACAGCGCCTTCGCGCCGTTGACAACGGGCCGGCCGAGGGCCCGGGCGACGCGGATGCCGACCTGGAAGCCCCCGGAGTCGGCGGACTCGTTGCCGAACAGGACGAGGTCGAACGGCGCAGCCGTCTCGAGCGTCGCGATCGCCTCGACGATGGCCGTGGCGGTGCGCTGCGGGTCCCAATCCGACCCGTCCGTCTTCACCAGCACCGCCTCGTCGATGCCGACGCTTGCGGCGTAACGCAGCTGTTCCTCGGCCTCCGGCGGCCCGACGGTCAGCACCGTTGACCGACCGCCGTGCTGCTCGACGAGCTGCACGGCCGCCTCGACCGCGCATTCCTCGTGCGGACTGGTGGTGAAGCCGAGGAACGACGTGTCGACGGCGAGGCCGTCGGCGGTGACGTTGATGCGCGTGCCGGGCGCCGGCACCCGCTTCACACAGACGAGGACATTCATCGAGGCGCCCTTGCCTCAGCTCTTCATGCGCGTGTCGTCGGGGTCGAAGAGTGGCTTGCTGCCGACTCGCGACACGACGACCGGGAACAGCTCGTTCATGTACATCACCCGCAGCTCGGTGCCCTCGACGGCGTGCTGCGGCGGCAGGTAGGCCATCAACAAGAAGGCGTCGAGCGATGGTGCTGCCCCTGCTGTCGTCACTCGCGACACCCGTCCCTTGGCGTCGACGATGCGCTCGCCGGCCAGCGTCAAGATCGGCTCGTTGCCACCGACCGGGTAACGCGGCGTGCCCGCCGCCGACGTGTGGTCGAGCATCGTCAGCGTGCACAACGTCGCCGCCGGACCATCGGCCGCGGCCCGAGCGCGGGCGGCGAGGTAGGCCTCCTTGCCGATGAAGTCGGCCGACTTGACCTTGGGTCGGGCGAGGCCGGCCTCGACGGGGTCGTACTCACTCTCCAACTCGGCGCCCATCAACCGGTAACCCTTCTCGATCCGCCCGGTGACGGCGTACACCCCGATGCCGACGGGAACGATGTCGTACTGCTGGCCCGCCGCGGTGATCGCGTCCCACAGGCGCAATCCGTGCTCCATGCGCGTGTAGATCTCCCAACCGTTCTCCCCGACGTAGGAGATGCGGAACAACGTGCAGGGGATCCCGTCGATCAGCAGGTCACGCACCGAGCCGTATGGAAAGGCAGCCTGTGAGACGTCGACCACGGCGCCCGCCTTGCGTCGCTCCGGAGTGACCACGTTGGCCAACACGGATGCGGCATTGGGGCCCCACAGCCCGAGCGTGCACAGCGACTGCGAGCGATCGGTGAACGTCACCGAGCCGTCCACCGGCAGGTGCTTGCGGAACCAGTACTGGTCCCGGCCGCCGTCGAACGCCCCGGTGATGACCCGGAAGTGCTCGTCGCCGAGCCGCTGAATCGTGAGGTCGCCGCGGAAGCCACCGGCGGGGGTCAGCAGCGGCGTGTAGATCGACTTGCCGACGGGCACGTCGACGTTGTTGACGACGATGCGCTGCAGGCCGGCAACCGCGCCCGGACCCTCGATGTCGAACTCGTTGAACGCCGTGAGATCGACGATCCCGACGCTGTCGCGCATCGCCAGGTGCTCGGCGTTGGTGATCGGCGACCACCACCGGGCGTCCCACTCGTGGGGCCGCGGCGTGTTGGCCGCCGGGTACTTGTCGAACAATGCGGCGTTGCTCTCGTACCACTGCGGGCGCTCCCAACCGCGGGCGTCGAAGAACACCGCGCCGAGGGCTTCCTCGCGTGGGTAGAACGGACTGCGCCGCATGCCCCGCTCGCTCCCCCACTGCTCCCGCGGGTGGACGATGCCGTAGGTCTTGTTGTAGTGCTCGGCGCAGCGGGCGAGGATGTGATGCTCGGTGCGCTCGTGCGGGTAGAACCGGCTGATGTCACTGCCGTGCGGGTCACAGAGGTGCGGATAGCCGTACGTCATCCACTCGGCGACGAGCTGAGCGATGGCGGGACCCTCTTTGATCCAAACCGCCGCCGCGCTCCACAGGTTGGTGACCTCGACGGTCTCTCCGAGCACCGGCATGGCGTCCGGGGTCAGCGAGAGCAGCCCGTTGATGGCGTAGCGGATCTCCGCCGTCTCGAGGATCTCGCCCATCAGCTCGAGAGCGCCCTCCAGCTGTGGATCGAAGTCATCGGCGGTGAACGGAAGCTCGGTCGGACTGAGTGCTGACTCCTCGTTGGAGGGGATGTCGTCGGGGTGGTGGAAGATCGGCCGGTGGGCGTACGACCCGACCTCCATCGATCCCGCCGACTGCCGCTCGTAGCAGAACGTGTCCATGTCGCGGACGATGGGGTAGGCGACCTCCTTGTTCGTCTGCACGAGGGTGTCGATCGGACCGACGTCGGCCATCTGGTGGACCGCCGGAGTCAACGGGATCGTCGCCCCGGCCATCGCCGCGAGGCGCGGGCTCCACACGCCGCAGGCGATCGCCACGTACTCGCACTCGATGCGACCCTTGTCGGTGACGACGGCGCGCACGGCCGGCCGGTCGCCAGACGGCTCGACCTCGATGTCGAGCACCTCCGTGGTCGCGAAGACCTGCAGGGCGCCCTTGGCGACCGCCTCGTCGCGCATCAGGGTCCCGCTGGCGAGCGAGTCGACCACCGAGACGCTCGGCGTGTAGAAGCCGCCCAGCACCACACTGTCGTCGAGAAACGGAACGAGCTCCTTGACCTCGGCGGGCGTCAACAACCGAGCGTCGATGCCCCACGCCGTGGCCGACGTCATCCGCCGGTTGAACTCCTCCATCCGCTCCGCCGTACGGGCAACCTCGACGCCGCCACACGTCGAGTTCATGTCCATCGCCACGTACTGCCGCTGGCTCTCCAACGTCAGCAGGGCCATCTCCTTGTTGTGGTCGGTCGGGAAGATGAAGTTGGAGGCGTGGCCGGTCGATCCGCCGGGGTTCGGCAAGGGGCCCTTGTCGACCTGCACGAGATCGGTCCAACCGAGCCGGGCGAGGTGGCCGACGAGGCAGTTGCCGACGATCCCGGCGCCGATGACGACGCACTTCGCCCGCTCAGGCAGCGCCCTGCTCGCCTCTGACACCTCGACCTCCTGTGCTCCCTGACTGGCGGCCGATTCTGGCACACACGCTGCAATCCACCACCCAGGCGCGACTGTCGGCATCTGGGGAAGTTTCGTGTCGGGGCCTGACACGAATCTTCCCCAGATGGCCGTTTGACACGGAACTTCCCCAGATGAGGGGGAGGGGCCGGGCTCAGTGCGTCGGCGGGGGTGGCTGGAGGCGCTCGGCGACGCCCTGGGTGAGCCGGTCGAGGACCATCGCCATCAGCGTCAGGGCGAGGGCGACCTCGACGCCGCGGCCGATCTCGACGCGGGTGAACGTGTCGACGATGAGGTAGCCGAGGGCGCCACCGCCGGTCAGCCCGGCGATGATCACCATCGCCACGACCATCAGGATCACCTGGTTGACAGCGAGCATGATCGTCGGCAGGGCGAGCGGCACGCGCACACCCCAGAGCAGTTGGCGGGGCGACGCCCCGAACGTCGTCGCCGCCTCGACGGTGCTGCCCGGGACGGACTGGACCCCGAGGGCCGTGACGCGGATGCCCGGTGGGACGGCATAGATCACCGAGGCGATGATCCCGCCGGGGACGATGCCGACGTCGAAGATCGTCACGAACGGGATGGCGTACACCAACGGCGGGATCGTCTGGAAGGCGTCGAGCACCGGGCCGATCGCCGCCCCGAATCGTGGCCGCAGGCCGGCGAACAATCCGATCGGCACGGCGATGAGCATCGCCAGGATGACCGCCATGCAGACCATCACGAGCGTCTCCAAGGCCGCGTCCCACAACCCGACGAGGCCGATCGCCGTCACTGCGAGTCCGCAGAACAACGCCAGCCGCCAGCCACGAACGGCGTAGCCGGCGAGGGCCGCGCCGGCGACGAGCACCGGCCAGGCGACGGACTGCTCGAGCCACGAGGAGATGCGCACGTGCACATCGCGCACGAGGAACTCGTTGATCGACTTCGTCTGCCCCCGCCAGTTGTCCCGAACCCAGGCGACTGCCTCATTCACCCGGTCGGCCCACGTGACGCCCCAGTCGGCCGGAAACCCTGTCCAGCCGGCCTGGCGGCCGACGACCACGGCCACGATGACCGCGGCGGCGACAGCCAGCCACGGGACGCGGCTACTGGTGCGCCAGCCCGTCCCCGTCCGGCGATGGATGAACGAACGGCTGACTCGATCGAGCATCAGGGCGACGGCGACGATGGCGACACCGACGACCAGTCCGCGCCCCGGCGAGCGCAGTCGGAGTGTCTCCAACGCCTCCTGACCGAGTCCGCCGGCGCCGACGAGCGCGGCGATGACGATGATCCCGAGGGCCATGTTGATCGTCTGGTTGACCCCGGTCATGATCGACGGGACGGCCTGCGGGAGCTGCACCTTGATCAGCAGCTGGTGACGCGTCGAACCGAACATGTGCCCAGCCTCGACAGTCTCCACCGGAACCTGGCGGATCCCCAGGGCGGTCAGCCTGACAACCGGGGCCATCGCGTACACCACGGTGGCAATCGCCGCAGGCACCGGTCCGATGCCGAAGAACAGCACGGCGGGAACGAGGTATGCAGTCGATGGCACGGTCTGCATGGCGTCGAGCACCGGGCGCAGGAAGGCGTAGAAGCGACGGCTGAGGCCGGCGGCGACGCCGAGCGGTACGCCGATCAGCACGGAGATGGCCACGGCCACGAGCATCAGGGCCAGGGTCTCCATCGTCGGCTGCCAGAGCCCGAACATCCCGGGCAGGGCAATCGTCACGGCGACGGCGATGGCCGTGATCCAGTGCCCGGTGCGCCCGATCAACACCAGCGAGACGAGCGACAGGGTGTACCACGGCAAGGTCTGCAGCTGCTCGGCGAGCGTCTCCAGGGACCAGTCGACGATGTCGCTGACTGGCTGGAAGAAGTACTGGAACACCGGATGCGTGAGCTGGTTGTCGCGGACCCAGGCGTGGAACTCGTCGATCGGGTCGGCGAGGTTGACGTTCCAGTTGTCCGGGAAGCCGCCGACACCGCGGAGCGCCCAGGCACTGGCGACGAAGGCGACCAGGACACCAATCGGAACGAGGCGTGACAGATCCCGACGCTGCCCGATCGGCGGAGCAATGACCGTCGTGCTCACGGCATCGCGACGTGCGGACGCTCGCGCGACAAGAGGGCGGCGACCTCGGCCGGACCGACGCTGCCAACGGGTTCACCATCGTCGTCGTGCACAGCGATCGGCGACGGGTCGACGAGCAGCATCGGGATCAGTTCGGCAATCGTCGCCGACGCCTCGGTTCGCCGAGTGCAGTCCTGCACGGCGCCCATCACGCGTCGCGCCGTGAGCACCTCGGCCTGCGGTACATGGGTGGTGAACTCGCGCACGTAGCTCGTCGCCGGAGCGGCGACGACCTCCTCAGGCGTTCCGACCTGGTCGAGCACGCCGTCCTTCATGATCGCGATGCGGTCGCCGAGACGCAGGGCTTCGTCGAAGTCATGGGTGATGAACACCATCGTTCGCGGCCGGCGCAGCTGCATCGCGCAGAGCTCGTCCTGCATGTCCCGACGGATCAACGGGTCGAGGGCGGAGAACGGCTCGTCGAACAGCAACACAGCAGGATCGAGGACCAACGCCCGCGCCAACCCGACGCGCTGCTGCATCCCGCCCGACAGCTGCTGCGGGTAGTGGTTGGCCCAGGGACCGAGGCCGACGGTCTCGAGCACCGCCGCAGCACGTTCGCGCCGCGCCGCTTTGGGGATCCGCTGAACTTCCAAGCCGTAGGCGACATTGTCGATGACCCGGCGATGAGGGAACAGCCCGAAGTGCTGGAAGACCATGGACAACTTCGTGCGGCGCAGCGCGCGCAGCGCCGGCCCGTCCATCGCCGTGACGTCCTCGCCCTCGATCGTCACGGTTCCGGACGTCGGCTCGATGAGTCGGGACAGGCAGCGGATCAGCGTCGACTTGCCGCTGCCAGACAACCCCATCACGACGAACGTCTCGCCGCGCTCGACGGCGAAGGACATGTCGCGCACGGCCACGGTCAGGCCGGTGATCGCTTGGATCTCCTGTCGTGACGCCCCGGCCGACGCCATCTGGACAGCCGTGCGATGGTCTCCGCTCCCGAACACCTTCCACAGGTTGGAGACCTCGACCACCGTGTCGCGCTCCATCACCGAACAGTACCGGTCGACGTCGGCGGCAGGATCGTTCAACGTCAGGCAAGCACGGGAACATCGGCCATGGCCGCGGCGATCGCCGCGTCAGGCAGTTCGTAGTCGACCATTTCGCCGGACAGATAGTTCTCGTAGGCGGCGAGGTCGAGGTGGCCATGACCGCAGAGGGCAGTGAGGATGACCTTCGACTCGCCGGACTCCTTGCACGCCATCGCCTCTCGTACGGCGGCCGCCAGGGCGTGGGTCGGCTCGGGTGCCGGGATGATCCCCTCCGCACGGGCGAAGCTGAGGGCGGCGGCGAAACACTCGCGCTGGGGGATCGCCACGGCCTCGACGAGGCCTTGCTCGTAGATGTGCGACACGAGCGGGGCCATTCCGTGGTACCGCAGGCCGCCGGCGTGGATCGGCTCGGGGATGAACCCGTGGCCAAGCGTGTGCATCTTCAGCAACGGCGTCATCCCGGCGGTGTCACCGAAGTCGTAGCGGTACTCGCCCTTGGTCAAGCTCGGACACGCCGCCGGCTCGACACAGCGGATCGTGGGGTCGATGCGCCCGGCCAGCTTCTCGCGCAGGAACGGGAAAGCCAGTCCGCCGAAGTTGGATCCCCCACCCGTGCACCCGACGAGCAGGTCGGGCGTCTCGCCGACCTTGGCGAGCTGGAGCAAGGCCTCCTCGCCGATCACCGTCTGGTGCAGCAGCACGTGGTTGAGCACGCTGCCGAGGGCATACCGCGTCTCCGGGTCGGCGGCGGCGACCGCTACCGCCTCGGAGATGGCGATGCCGAGGCTGCCGGGGTGGTCGGGGTTCTCGGCGAGCAGGGCGCGTCCGTACTCGGTGACCTCCGACGGACTCGAGTGCACCGTCGCTCCCCAGACCTCCATCATCGTCTTGCGGTACGGCTTGGTGCGGTACGACGCAGCGACCTGCCAGATCTCGCACTCCATGCCGTACTGCGCCGTCGCGAAGGCCAGTGCGCTCCCCCACTGCCCCGCCCCGGTCTCGGTGGTCAGCCGGCGGACGCCGTCCGCGTGGTTGTAGAAGGCCTGGGGCACCGACGTGTTCGGCTTGTGCGAGCCGGCCGGGCTGACACCTTCGTACTTGTAGAAGATCTTGGCCGGTGTGTCGAGCAGGTGCTCGAGACGGCGGGCTCGGAACAGCGGGCTCGGCCGCCACAGGCGATACACGTCGAGAACGCCTCCGGGGATGTCGACGTAGCGCTCGCTGGTCACCTCCTGCTCGATCAGCGCCATCGGGAACAGGGGCGCCAAGTCATCGGGACCAACCGGCTCGTGGGTGCCCGGGTGCAGTGGCGGAGGCGGAGGCGACGGGAGGTCGGCGATCACGTTGTACCACTGCGTCGGCAGCTCCGACTCGTCGAGGAGGACCTTGGTGTAGGTGTCGTCTGCCCGGCTCATAGCGCGACCGTAATCGACCGCTGCCGCCCTGTACCGCCTGGCGGGTCGAGCCCGCACTGTGAAACACTGGCGGCATCGTGGCTGCCCACGGTGGGCTGCCGGGAAGGAATGCGATGGAGCGCAGAAGGTTCCTGCAGATGGTGTCCGCGGCGGCCGCGGCGGGTGCGGTGGGCACCGTGCCGGCGTGGACTCTGGCAGCTGGTCGAAGCTCACCAACCGCTGGTCGGGGCATCGGCCGGCGTCCGCAGGGCGGCGATCTGCCGGGCATCGTGCTCGTGCAGAACCCGTGGACGGCATCGGCGCTCAACGCCGAGGTGGCCAAGATCCTCATCGAGGAGAACCTCGGCAACTCCGTGGAGATCACGGCGATCGACGAGAACACGATGTTCGCCGGCCTCGCCGCCGGTGACCTCGACGCCTGCCTCGAGGTGTGGCCATCGGGCGTCACCGCCGAGGAGCAGGCGTACCTCGACGACGCCACCGTGGTCCAGCTCGGTCCACTCGGCGCGATCGGCCAGATCGGTTGGTACGTGCCGCGTTACGTCCAGGAGCAGTTCCCCGAAACCGTGACGTGGGAGGGCTTCCTCGACCCCGAGGTGGCCAGCCAGTTCGCCAGCGCCGAGACCGGCGACCTCGGGCGCTTCTTGGGAACCGATCCGTCCTACTCACAGTACGACGAGGCGATCATCGAGAATCTCGGGCTGCCGCTGCAGGTCGTGTTCTCCGGTTCGGAAGCGGCAACGGTGGCCGCCCTCGACTCGGCGGTCGCCGCCGAGGAGCCGATCCTGATGTACTGGTGGGTGCCGACTGCTGCCGCGGCGAAGTACGACCTCGTTCCCGTCGAACTGCCCGAGTACACCGACGAGTGCTACGCCGACCCGGCGGAGATCGCCTGCGCCTACCCGACCGATGTGCTCGTGAAGATCGCCGGGGCGCACCTCGCCGACAAGGACCCGGCGGTGAGCAACTTCCTCTCCTGGTTCACGTTGACCAACGAGGACCAGTCGTCGATGCTGCCGGCGGTCGAGATCGACGGAGAGCCGGCCGACGAAGTAGCCGCCCAGTGGGTCGCCGACAACGAGGCCGTGTGGTCCGAGTGGCTGTCCGGCGACCCGCCCCCGTCGGTGCCCGCCGCGTCGACGCCGGCGACTGCTCCGGCCACGACGTCGGGCTGATCATTCTGGGCGGCCTCCGGTCCGAAAACCGGGGTTGCGGCCGCCCAGATGGCGCGTGAAGCCGGATGAGCAACGTCCAGTCGGTCGAGCGGGCCGTCGCCATCTTGCGGTGTCTCGCCGGCGCCGAAGCCGGCGTGACGCAGATCGCCGACGTCGTCGACCTCCCCAAGAGCACGGTGTCGCGCCTGTTGTCGACGCTGCAAGCCCTCGGGGCAGTCGTCCAAACGGCCGACGGGTTTCGGATCGGGCCGCTGATCGGAGACCTGGCCAACGGCACCGGTCGGCACAACGACCTCGTCACCCTCGCCCGGCCGATCCTCGCAGCACTCGTGGCCTCCAGTGGCGAGGATGCCGGGCTGGCGGTGCTCGACCACGACGCGACGCTGTACCTCGCCCAGGTGGGCGCGATCGGCGAGGTCCAGCTACGCGACTGGACTGGCGAACGTGTCCCGCCACACTGCGTCTCGTCCGGGCTCGTGCTCCTGGCCAATGCCCCGGAGGCGGATCGCGAGCGGATCCTCGCCGGACCGCTGCCCCGTCTGACACCGCGGACGATGGTCGCACCGGCCAAGCTCCGGCGGCGCATCGCGGCGGTCCGCCGCCGAGGCTACGAGTGGGTCTACGGGGAGTTCGCCGAGCGACATCAACTCGGTCGCCGCCCCGGTGCTCGGCGCCGATGGCCACGCCATCGCCGCGTTGCACCTGCACGGGCCGTCGTACCGGTTCCCGGGAGACGGTGACCCGGCGCAGATCGCCGCAACGGTGGTCGACGCCGCGCACGAGTTCAGTCGCCGGCTGGCGCGATGACGTCGCCGAGCTACGACTTCGTGATCGTCGGCGGTGGGTCGGCAGGTTCCGTGCTGGCCAACCGGCTGAGCGCCGATCCGGGAACCCGGGTGCTGGTCCTCGAGGCGGGTCGCCCCGACTACTGGTGGGACGTGCTGATCCACATGCCGGCGGCGCTGATGCTCCCCAGTGGCAACCGCTTCTACGACTGGAAGTACGAGAGCGAACCGGAGCCCCACATGGGCGGGCGGAGAGTCGCCCACACCAGGGGCAAGGTGCTCGGCGGGTCGTCGAGCATCAACGGGATGATCTTCCAGCGCGGCAATCCCCTCGACTACGAACGGTGGGCCGCCGATCCCGGGATGGAGGACTGGGACTACGCGCACTGCTTGCCGTACTTCAAGCGGATGGAGGACTGCCGGGCGGGTGCCGACGAGTACCGCGGGGAGGGCGGACCACTCGTGCTCGAGCGCGGTGAGGCGACCAACCCACTGTTCGGCGCGTTCTTCGCAGCCGTCCAGCAGGCCGGCTATCAGTTGACGGATGACGTCAACGGCTACCGCCAGGAGGGGTTCGCCCGCTTCGATCAGAACCTCCACCGCGGCCGGCGGCTGAGCGCGGCACGCGCCTACCTGCACCCCGTGACGAGCCGTCGCAACCTCCACGTCGTGACCCGGGCAAACGTGACCGGGGTGCGCTTCGCAGGGAGGCGGGCCACCGGTGTCGACTACCGCACGTGGCGCGGCGAGCGGCGTACGGTTGCCGCCGGCAACGTGATCCTGTGTGGCGGCGCGTTCAACTCGCCGCAGTTGCTCCAGGTCTCCGGCGTCGGCACCCCCGACCATCTGCGCAGCGTCGGCGTCCCGGTCGTCCACGGCCTCCCCGGAGTCGGTGCCAACCTGCAGGACCACCTGGAGGTCTACGTCCAGCACGCGGCGACCCAGCCGGTGTCGCTCAACCCGCTGCTCGCCTGGCGCCACCGACCGTGGATCGGGCTGCAGTGGATCTTCCACAGGGGACCGGGAACCACGAACCACTTCGAGGGCGGCGGGTTCGTGCGCAGCAACGACGACGTCGCCTACCCCAACTTGATGTTCCACTTCCTGCCGATCGCCGTGCGCTACGACGGCTCGCGGCCACCGGCCGCGCACGGTTACCAGGTGCACGTCGGTCCGATGTACTCGGACGTGCGTGGCTCGGTGCGCATCACGTCGCCCGACGCCCAGGTGAAGCCGGCGTTGCGGTTCAACTACCTGTCGACGCCGAACGACCGCCGCGAGTGGGTCGAGGCGATCCACGTCGCCCGCCGCATCCTCGACCAGCCGGCCTTCGCCCCCTTCGACGCCGGTGAGGTGTCACCCGGTCCTGGCGTCGGCACCGACGAGGAGGTCCTCGACTGGGTCGCCCGCGATGCCGAAACCGCCCTCCATCCGTCGTGCACGTGCGCGATGGGAACCGGCGAGCAGTCGGTGGTCGATCCGCACACGATGGGCGTGCACGGAATCGACGGGCTGCGTGTCGTGGATGCCTCGGTGATGCCCTACGTCACCAACGGCAACATCTACGCCCCGGTGATGATGATCGCCGAGAAGGCCGCCGACTTGATCCTCGGCAACACACCGCTGGCACCACTCGATGTGCCGTTCTACCGCCACGACGCGCAGGCGCAGCGTTCCACGATGCGGGCGGGTTCCGGATCGTGAGAAGCTACGTGCCGTGACGGACGAGCAGGAGATCGACCTCGCACTGCTGTCGGACGACGACCTCGTCAAGCAGATGCATGATGACCTGTATGACGGGCTCGCCGATGAGATCGTCGAGGGCACGACGATCCTTCTCGACCGCGGCTGGGGCGCCGACCGAGTCCTCGACGAATCACTGGTCGAGGGCATGCGTATCGTCGGCATCGACTTTCGCGACGGCATCCTGTTCGTGCCGGAGGTGCTCCTCGCCGCCAATGCGATGAAGGCCGGGATGGCGATCCTGCGCCCGTTGCTCGCCGAGACCGGCGCCGAACCGATCGGCAAAGTGGTCATCGGCACGGTCAAGGGCGACATCCACGACATCGGCAAGAACCTCGTGGCGATGATGCTCGAGGGCGCTGGATTCGAAGTCTTCGACATCGGGATCAACAGCGATGTCGACAAGTATCTCGCCGCCATCGAGGAGCATCAGCCGGACATCCTCGGCCTGTCGGCGTTGTTGACGACGACGATGCCGTACATGAAGGTCGTCGTCGACACGCTGGCCAGCAAGGGGATGCGCGACGACTACATCGTGCTCGTCGGCGGGGCACCGCTCAACGAGGAGTTCGGCAAGGCGGTCGGCGCCGATGCGTACTGCCGCGACGCCTCCGTGGCTGCCGAAACGGCCAAACAGCTGGTCGAGCGCGAGACGGGCCCGTCTCGCCGCCGAGCCACCAGGTCCGTCCGTGCGATGAGTCCTGTTGAGGCGCCCCAGGGAAGTCGCCCGCTCATCGTCGCCTGCGGTGCGCTGGTCAGCGAGTTGCGGGCGGTGCTCGGTGGGCAGGGTCTCGACGACATCGAGGTGCGCTACCTCCCGGCCAACTTGCACAACCGCCCCGAGCGCATCGTCCCGGCGCTACGCGAGGTGCTCGCCGAGGGCGGCAGCGGGCGCGAGGTGTTCATCGCCTACGCCGATTGTGGAACGGGCGGGGCCCTCGACGCGTTCCTCGCCGAGCAGACCGGGATCGAGCGGCTCCCTGGTGCCCATTGCTACGAGTTCTTCGCCGGAGCTGAGCGCTTCGCCGCCCTCCACGAGGCCGAGCCCGGCACGTTCTACCTCACCGATTTCCTGGCCAAGCACTTCGACGTGCTCGTCTGGCAAGGGCTCGGCCTCGACCGGCACCCGTCACTGCTTCCGGTGTACTTCGGCAACTACCGCCGGCTCGTGCTGCTGTCGCAGCGCGATGACCCCGCCGTACTTCAGGCGGCGCGCGACGCGGCCGAACGGCTCGGGCTCGAGTTCGGCCACGAGCACACCGGGCTCGCACCGTTCGCCGACGCCGTCGCCGTCGGCCTCACCCGCCGAGTCGTGTGATGCCCCGCCAGCGCAACGAGGTCGTCGTCATCATGTGGCGGGACATTCCCGCCCAGGTCAACGGGCAGTCCGGCCGCCAGCGTCACCAGGTGGTGCTCGACCCGAAGTTCCAGCGGGCGATCGACCGCGCCAAGCGCAAGGCGCACATCGTCACCGCCCAGGAGGACGTCGCCCAGTGGCGGCGGGTGAGCACGCCCTGTGACGGTGACCCGGCCGCCGCCGCCCAGGACATCGCCGCCCGCCTCGACGCCGACTACCCCGAGGAACGCCTCGGCAAGCTCGCCTACAACGGCGGCGTCGAATGACCCCCGGGCACTTCGGAGCCAATTGTGAGCAACATCTTGCTCACAATTGGCCTCGGAACCGGCGAGGGCGGCGATGAAGCACCGCGTTGTGTTCACGCCGTCGGGACTGTCCGGCGAGGTCGGCGACGGCACGACCGTGCTCGCCGCGGCCCGTCAGCTCGGCGTCGACCTCGACAGCGTCTGTGGCGGCCGGGGGATCTGCGGGCGATGCCAGGTGGTGCCGTCGATCGGCGTGTTCGCCAAGTGGAACATCGCCACCACCGGCGAGGAGCTCGACGGATGGTCGGCCCTCGAGCGTGACTATCGCGGCGGACGTCCGCTGGGCGCCGGACACCGCCTCGGTTGCGCGGCGGCGATCCACGGTGACACCGTCATTGACGTACCGGCGGCGAGCCAGGTGCACCGCCAGGTCGTGCGCAAGGAACTCGGCGCCCTCGACCTGCCCAAGCTCGTGGTCGAGCCCCTGTTCGCGTTGCGCTACATCGAGGTCGCTCCGGCGGCGCTCGGCTCAGGACTGTCGGCGGGAGACCTCGTGATCGCTGCCGTCGCCGATCAGCACGGCGAAGTCGTCGACGCCCTGGCTGCCGAGGTGTTGCCGTTCGTCCACGCGGCGATCGCCGGCGGCACGGCGACCGCGGCCATTCGCGACGGACGCATCGTGGCGATCTGGCCGGGATACGTCGACGAGGCCTTCGGAGTGGCCATCGACGTCGGCTCGACGACCATTGCCGGCCACCTCTGCGGTCTGTTCGGTGGTGACGTGCTCGCCAGCAGGGGACGGATGAACCCGCAGATCCGCTTCGGCGAGGACCTGATGAGCCGGGTCTCCTACGTGATGATGAACGAGGGCGGCGACCAGCAGCTCACCGCGGCGGTTCGCCAAGCGATCGACGAACTGATCGGCGAGCTGGTCGCCGCCGCCGACGTCCGCCACGATCGGATTCTCGACGTCGTGATCGTCGGCAACCCGATCATGCACCACCTCGTGCTCGGCATCGATCCCACTCCCCTGGGCAGCGCTCCATTCACGTTGGCGACGAGCGCCGCGGTGACGGGTACCGCGACGGCCATCGGGCTGGACCTGCCATTCGCTGCGCTGTATGCGGGACCGTGCATCGCCGGCCACGTCGGGGCCGACGCCGCGGCGATGGTCCTCGCCGAGGGACCGCACCGCAGCGCGGCGATGCAGCTCGTCGTCGACATCGGCACCAATGCCGAGATCGTCCTCGGTGACCACCGTCATCAGTTCGCCGCATCGAGCCCGACGGGCCCGGCGTTCGAAGGCGCCCAGATCAGTTGTGGACAGCGGGCGACGGCCGGAGCGGTGGAGGGGGTGCGCATCGACCCGCAGTCGCTGGACGTCAACGTCAAGGTGATCGGCGTCGACCCGTGGAGCGACGATCCCGGCTTCCAGCCGGCGATCGCCGACACCGGAGTCACCGGGCTGTGCGGCTCGGGGATCATCGACCTGCTCGCCGAGATGTACCTCGCCGGGCTCCTCGACGCCGACGGCACGATCGTCGGCGAGAGCGCGACACGAACCGATCGGATCGTGGCGGACGGGCGGACCTACCGCTACGTGTTCTACCGCGACGACCGAGTCGAGCTGTCGGTCACCCAGAACGACGTCAGGGCGGTGCAACTCGCCAAGGCGGCGTTGCGGGCCGGTGTCGACCTGTTGCTCGAGCACGCCGGCAATCCGCCGGTCACCGACATTCGCCTGGCCGGTGCGTTCGGCGCACACGTCGACCCGCTGCGCGCGATGGTCCTCGGACTCGTCCCCGATTGCCCGCTGGACGGCGTCCGAGCCGTCGGCAACGCCGCGGGTGCCGGGGCGGTCATGGCCCTGCTGTCAGCAGCGGCCCGACTCGAGATGGAGGTCGCCGTGTGCGACATCGAAAAGATCGAGACGGCCACGGAACCGCGCTTCCAGGAGTTGTTCGTGGCGGCGATGGCGATCCCCCATGCCTCGGCATCCTCCGACCACCTCGCCGCGCTGGTCACCCTGCCGCCTCGCCGAGCGACGGCTCGCCGCACTGCAAGGAGTCGCAGATGACGGATCAGCCACACGGCCGCCGTTCCGGAGGCCGCGCCGGCCGCCAGGCGATGCGCGCCGCGGCAGCCACCCATGCCGACGCCTTCCTGACGCGGACGATGCAGCCGGTCGAGATCGTCAGCGACGAGGGCCTCGACACGATCATGGCCAACGCCGAGACGATCCTTGCCGAGGTCGGCATCGACGTTCGCGGCTACCCGTCGGCGGTCGAGCGCTTCGGCGCCGCGGGCTGCGACACCGACGGCGAACGCGTGCGCTTCCCGCGCGGCCTGGCCCGTGCCCTCGTCGCCACCGCACCCCCCTCCTATGTGCAGCACGCCAGGAACCCGGCGCGCAACGTCACGATCGGCGGCGACGCGACGGTTTTCGCCCCCAATTACGGGTCGCCGTTCGCCCACGACCTCGACAACGGCCGGCGCTATGCGACGCTCGCCGACTTCCAGAACTTCGTCAAGCTCACCTACTCGTCGCCATACCTCCACCACTCGGGTGGGACGGTGTGCGAACCGGTCGACATCCCGGTGAGCAAGCGCCACCTCGACATGGTGTACAGCCACCTGCGCTACAGCGACAAGGCGATCATGGGCTCGGTGACCGCCGGCGAACGGGCCGCCGATTCCGTGGAGCTGGCGCGCATCGCCTTCGGTGGCGATCTCGCCGACCGCACCGTGCTCACCAGTCTGATCAATGCTTCCTCCCCGCTCGTGTGGGACGCCACGATGCTCGCCGCCGCCGAGGTCTACGCCGCCGCCAACCAGGCGACGATCATCACCCCGTTCATCCTCGCCGGAGCGATGGCCCCGGTGACCGTCGCCGGTGTCGCCGCCCAGACGCTGGCCGAGGCGATGGCCGGGATCGCCTTCACCCAACTCGTTCGTCCTGGCGCTCCGGTCGTCCTCGGATCGTTCGCCAGCTCGATGTCGATGCAGACCGGGGCACCGACGTTCGGCACTCCCGAGCCGGCACTCGTGCTGTACACGCTCGCCGCCTTGGCCCGGCGCCTGAACCTGCCGTTCCGCAGCGGCGGCTCGTTGTGCGCGTCCAAGCTGCCCGACGCCCAGGCGGCCTACGAGAGCGCGGCGACGCTGCTGCCGACGATGATGGCGGGGGTCAACTTCGTGCTCCACGCCGCCGGATGGTTGGAGGGTGGACTGGCGATCGGCTACGAGAAGTTCATCCTCGACGAGGATCAGTTGGGGATGATGGCCGTGTTCGTCAAGGGCGTCGATCTGTCCGAGAACGGTCAGGCCCTCGAAGCCATTCGGGAGAACCCGCCCGGTCAGCACTTCCTCGGCGCCGCCCACACGTTGGCCAACTTCGAGCACGCCTTCTATCGCAGCACCACTGCCGACAACTCGAGCTTCGAGCAGTGGACCGAGGACGGCGCACTCGACGCCGCCCAGCGGGCCAACCGGATCTGGAAGCAGCGCCTCGCCGACTACGAACCTCCACCGATCGAACCGGCCATCGACGAGGAGCTACAGGACTACGTCGATCGGCGCAAGGCCGAGCTGCCCGACGAGTTCGCCTGACCCGTTCTGGGCGGCCTCCGGTCCATTTCTCGAACTGGGCGGCCTCCGGTCCGGATTCCTGCCGTTTGGCCGCCCAGATGGCGGTCTGCACCGTGGTCCGCCGCCACCGATGAGTTCTGGCCGCACGGATCGTCTCTCACCACGTGACCACGACCCTGAAACCCGCCGCCGAGCTGGCCGCGACCAACCCGATCCGCCACCCCAACGAGTCAGCCGAGTACCGCAGTGCTCGACAGCAACTGCTCGTCGAGGAAATCGAACTGCGCCGGCACATCGAACGAGTGGCAGCCCTGCGCCGCCAGCTGCCCCCCGGCGGCGAGGTTCCGCGGGACTACCGCTTCATCGCCGAGGATGGACGCGACGTGACGCTCAACGAGCTCTTCGGCGACCACGACACGCTGGTGATCTACAGCTACATGTTCGGACCCGAGCGCGACGGGCCGTGCCCGATGTGCACGTCGCTGATGGGCGGCCTCGACCACAAGATCCACGACATCCACCAGCGCGCCGCCATCGCCTTCACCGCGCGCTCGCCCATCGAGCGCCTCGTCGACGCGAAGAGGTCCCGTGGCTGGGTCGATCTGCCCGTGTTCAGCGACCGGTCGGGCGACTACACGAGGGACTACGTCCATCCCGACGACGCTGACCTGCCGGCGTACAACGTGTTCACGCGGCGAGGCGGAGTCGTTCGGCACTTCTGGGGTGACGAGATCACCGATCAGATGGCCGACCCGGGCCAGGACCCGCGAGGCGCGGTGCAGTTCGACCCGCTGTGGCTGGTTCTCGACACCGTTCCCGAGGGCCGCGGCACCGACTGGTACCCGAGCCTGACCTACTGACTGGGACGGATCAACGCCCTTACGGCTGGCGCGACGATCTGCGCCCGGACCGAGCCCGGACGCCGCGCTCGCCGATCTCTCGCGGCGGGGTGTTGGTGAGCGGGCCGACGCCGGCGACGATCGCGTCGCGGTCCGGGCGGTCGACGGCATCGTGCCGATCGATCGCCGCGCGCATCGCCGCCAGGTGCTCCGGCGACGTCCCACAGCAGCCGCCGACGACGCGAGCTCCGGCCGCGGCGGCCAGGGCCGCATAGCGGCCCATCAACTGCGGGGTACCCGTGTAGACGATCTCGGTACCCGCGAAGCGGGGGACTCCGCAGTTCCCCTTGCAGATCGTCACCGCCGCGGGATCAGCTGCGGTCATGTCCAACAGCGACACGAGGATGTCCGGCGCGCCCACGCCACAGTTGGCGCCATAGGCCACGGGCCCGATCGTCAGGCCCTCGAACACACGACCGAGGTCGCCCGGCGGCAGACCCATCATCGTGCGCCCGGCGGTGTCGAACGAGCACGTCGCCGTGTACGGCACACCGACCTCGATCGCCGCGGTGGCAGCGGCGCGCACTTCTTCGGGAGCCGACATCGTCTCGATCCACGCGACATCGATGCCACCTGCCACGAGACCCTCGATCTGCTCACGGAAGGCCGCCACCGCGCTCTCGTGGGTGAGCCCGCCGAGCGGAGCGAACAACTCCCCCGTCGGACCGACCGATCCGGCAACGACGATCGGGCGGTCCGCCTCGTCGGCCACCGTCCGGGCGATCGCCGCCGCCGTCTTGGCGAGCTCGAACACGCGGTCCTCGGCGCGATGCAAGCTCAACCGGTTGCGGTTGCACCCGAACGTGTTGGTGAGGATGACGTCGGCACCCGCTTCGACGAATCTCCGATGCAACGCGCTCGACGTTCTCGGGGTGATCAACGTTCCACAACTCTGGTGGCTCGCCGGATTCGAGGCCCATGTCGAAGTAGTTCGTCCCGGTCGCCCCGTCGGCGAGGACCACCGCGCGGCTGGCCAGCAGCGACTCGAGCGAACTGCGCACCGAACCTAACCTAGGGCTGCTCGGGCTGCGTGCTGTCCCACGCAATCGCCGGCACATCGCGGTAGAGACGCTCGATCTCGTAGAAGCGACGCACCTCGTCGAGGAAGATATGGACGACGACATCGCCGTAATCGATGAGCACCCACTGCTGCTCGCGCTCACCCTCGACCCGCAACGGCGATCGCCCGCTGACCTCGCGGACCCCGACCTCGACCTCGTCGACGAGCGTGCGCACCAGCCGGCGGTTCGGGGCGTCGACGACGACGAAGTAGTCGATGATGCCGAGCACGCTCCGTACGTCGAGGACGACGATGTTGCGGCCCTGCTTGTCGTCGGCCTGCCGGGCCGCCGTGACAGCGATCTCCAGCGATTCGGCGTCGACCGTCATCCGCCATCCCCTGTCGACGGGGCGGTCTCGGCGGCCGTCGAAGCTGTCGACGCAGCGGGGAGCGTCGCCGTCGCCGCGGCGGTGTCGAGCCGGCCGAGATAATCGGTACCGAGAGTGACGATCACGTCGACCCCGGCGATCCGCGGGTCGGCGACGCGCACCTCGACCGGGCCGAACACGTCGCTCAGCGTGTTCGCCGCCTGGATCAGGTTCTCGTCGCCGACTTCGATCACCGTGGCGACGCCTGCCTCGCCGGACGAGGTGTCCACCGACACGACGTTTCCGTTGATCCCGAGGACGGCGTCCGTCGCGGTGTAGGCGACGTCGAGCCGCGAGACGTCGTCGGCGAGTTGCTGGTCGGAGAAGCGGCTGACGATGCGGAAGTTGTAGCCGGGGTTCGGGGCAGCGACCTTGCTCGGGGCGATGTGCCCGAAGATCACGACCACCTCCGGACGATCGAGGGCGACCGCGTCGACACCACGCGGATTTCGATCGAGGGTGACGATCGGCGACGACCGCAGGGGTTGAACCGAAAGCGGTCCGGAGAGGACCTGGGACACGATGTCCAGTCCGACGTCGGTCGCCAGGAACGCTGCTCGACGGCGCTTCGTCGTCACCGTCCCCGACGGCGTCGGCGACGGCCGCCCAGACCGCGACATCGATCGCGTAGCGGTCGGCCCCGGTGGTCGTGGGGTCCGTCGCGCTCAACAGCTCGGCGACGCGGCTGGGCGTCAGCGTCTGCGGCCCGGCACCGGCGATCTCCCGGCCGGTGGCATCGCGCACCGGCGCCGGGAGGTCCACCTCGATCGGCCCGAGTGGGCCGAGCAGCTCCTCGAGTTCAGCCTCGTCGAGCACGGTCAGCTCATCGATCCCGACTCCCAGGAGGACCGGAACTTCCTCGGCGAGGGACTCCGGCCCGAACAGCGCCACCGTCTCGTCGAGCGGCGTGCGTTCGGTTCCGAAACCGCCCGAGGAGTCGGCGCTGATCGGTACGGGAACGACCGATCCGCCACTGCGTGCGTCGGTGTCGTCGCCGGGCCGTACGGCGACGACGGCCAACGACGCGAGTTCACCGTCGTCGTCGATCACCGCCAGCGTCGCCGTCGGTGTCGCCGGGAACATCACCTCCGGCGTGCCGCCCCCGACGACCTCTCCGTCGGTCGTGTTGGCGATCGCCACGTAACCAGCGACGCCGACGCCGGCGGCAATCGCCAGACCGACGACCGAGGCGATGATCGCCTGCGTCGTCGTGATCCTCCGCCGGTGTCGCGAGACGGTCACGTGGAGACCACCGCGCCCAGCTGCGAGCGAGCGAGCGCCAGCGAGTGAGCGGCCAGCACCGGCCTGCGTGGCCGGGGAACGCAATGAATGGTCATTTACGCAGGGACCATCGCGTACAACCCGCGCCGCTCGATCACGTTGAGTACCGAGTCGGTGAGCAGGTAGTCGAGCGGGCGCCCGTCGTTGAACCGTGCCCGCAAGTCGGTGCTGGACACCTCCAGGTGGGGGACTTCGACATGGATCCAGGGCACGTCATCGGCCAATTGGACTGCCTCGCCCGGCCGATCGACGACCACCAGCGACGATTGGGCGATGACCTCCTCGAACCGCTCCCAGGTGTGCAGGCCGGCGGCGGCGTCGTCGCCGATGATCGTGAACAGTTCGGCGCCGGCGAACTGGCGGGCCAGCATCGCCAGTGTGTCGGCGGTGTAGCTCGGCCCACCGGCATCGATCTCGAGGCGCCCGGCAGACAGGCCGGGGACGTCGGCGACGGCTGCGTCGACCATCGCCAAGCGGTCAACGGCCGGGGTGATCGCTCGCTCCCCCTGCTTCTGCCAGGGGATGTTGGCAACCATCAGGATCACGGTGTCCAGACGGAGGGCGTGACGGACATTGACGGCGGTGACGAGATGGCCGACGTGGGGAGGATCGAAGGTGCCGCCGAACAGGCCGATCCGCGCCGCCGCAGCGCCATGACCAGCGGTTGCAGCGGCGGGGGGGCCCGGTGACGGCACGGCGCGAGTGTACGACTCGGACCCGTTGTCACCGCGGAGCCCGCCAGATGGTGAACCCGACGTGAACGCAGTTGACAACCTTGTTATCCTGAGGTTTCCCGATTTCTCCGCTGGGGTACTACCAGCGCGAACTCCGACACACCCCCCAACCTCGCCGTCAAAATCGGCTGTGTTGCCTGCTCAGCAGGTGGGAATGAAAACAGCGAACGAACGGTTGACCACTGCACAATGAATGATTCCATCGGCCTGTATTTGAACGACATCGGCAAGGTTCCCCTGCTCACTGCCGAGGACGAGCGAGAGCTGTCGCGCGTCATCGAGGCCGGCCGCGAGGCCGCCGAGCAGCTGGCCAATGGCAAGCGCAGCGTGGCGTTGAAGAGCGCCGTCGCCGCAGCTGCCGACGCCAAGGACCGTTTCATCCGCTCCAACCTGCGTCTCGTGGTGTCGATTGCCCGGCGCTATCCGCTGCCCCAGGGGATGGATCTGCTCGATCTGATCCAGGAGGGCAACCTCGGCTTGGAGCATGCCGTCGACAAGTTCGACTGGCGGCGCGGCTTCAAGTTCTCGACCTATGCGACGTTCTGGATTCGCCAGGCGATTGGTCGGGCGCTCGACCAGAAGGCCAGCTTGATCCGGATCCCCGGTGACCGCTCGGCGAGTCTGCGCGCCGCGCTGCGGCAGGCCTCCGGCGACGGTGAGACGCTCGACCAGGCCAACGCCGAACTGCACCGCCTGACCACGCCGGTCTCGCTCGACAAGACCGTCGGCGACGACGGCGATGCGACGCTCGGCGACCTGATGGCCAACGGCGAGGGCACTCCCGAGGATGCCGTGATGTCGATGGTCGACGGCGACCTGCTCGACGAGTTGCTCGGCACCCTCGACGGGCGTGCCCGCTACGCCGTGGAGGCCCGTTTCGGGCTGCTCGACGGTGAGCGCAAGAGCTTCCGCGAGGTCGGCGAAAGCCTCGGCGTCACCGCCGAAGCCGCCCGCCGGCTCGTGTCTCGGGCCGTCGCCGGCCTGCGCGACGACGCCGAGCGCATCCTCGCCGTCTGACCCGCCCGTTCTGGGCGGCCTCCGGTCCAGAACTCGATCTGGGCGGCCAAACGCCACGAAACCGGACCGTTCGCCGCCCAGACGTGTCCGTCACGCGATGATGACGGCGTGACCACTTCCCCTCGTCTCGGCGTCTGCTTTCCCCGCGAGCTGGAACCCGGACTCGTCGTCGAGTTCGCCAACCGGCTCGAAGCCGGCGGCGTGGACGAGCTGTGGGTGATCGAGGACTGCTTCTACACGGCGGGAATCACCCTGGCGGCGACTGCCCTCGCCCACAGTGAGACGCTGGCCGTGGGCATCGGGATCCTCCCGGCCGTCACCAGAAACGTGTCGACGACCGCGATGGAGGTGGCCACCCTCGCTCGCTTGGCGCCCGGCCGCATCACCGCCGGTGTCGGTCACGGGGTGCGGGCGTGGATGGAGCAGATCGGCGCCCGCCCCGAGTCACCCGTCGGCGCGCTCACCGAGGTCCTCACCGCGTTGCGCGGCCTGCTCGCCGGAGAGACGGTCACGATGACCGGCGACTACGTCGAGCTGCACGACGTTCGACTCGACGTCGCCCCGTCGCCACCGCCGCCCGTACTCGCCGGTGTTCGACGCCCGAAGTCGCTCGCCGCCGCCGGTCAGTGTGCCGACGGGGTCATCCTCACCGAGTTCACCGGGCCAACCGCGGTTCGTGACTCACTGGCCACCGCCGCGCCCACGGGACCATTCCAGGCGGTCGTCTACACGGCGGTTTCGATCGACGACGACCGTCGGGCGGCGCGCCGGGCGATCGCCCCGTTCATCGCCGAGAACGTCGCTCACGGATTGAACTTCGGTCTCAGTTCGGCGCCGTTCCACGACGAGCTCGTCGCCCTCATCGACCGCGACGGTGTCGACGGGGTCGCCGACGCCCCCGACGAGTGGTGGATCGAACTCGGCGCGATCGGCACGCCGGATGACGTCGCGGCCCACGTCCAGGCCCTCGCCAACGCCGGAGCGACCACCGTGTCGTTCTTTCCGCCGACCGTCGCCGACGCCGCACTCAACCAACTGGATCACGTCGTCAACGACGTGGTTTGTAGGCTCGCGGCATGACCCTGGCCTGGACGCCGTCGTCGTGGCAGGACCGGCCCGCCCGGCAGCAGCCCGACTGGCCCGACAGCGATCAGTTGCTGGGTGCCCTCAAGACGCTCGCCGGATTCCCGCCGTTGGTGTTCGCCGGCGAGGCCCGCTCGCTCAAGGCGTCGCTCGCCGAGGTTGCTGCCGGCAATGCGTTCCTGCTCCAGGCCGGCGACTGCGCCGAGAGCTTCGAGGAGTTCTCCGCCGACAACATCCGCGAGAAGTTGCGCGTCATCCTGCAGATGGCGGTCGTGATGACGTACTCGATGGGCGTCCCGGTGATCAAGGTCGGGCGGATCGCCGGTCAGTTCGCCAAACCTCGGTCGAGCCCGATGGAGCGCATCGGAGAGGTCGACCTGCCGGCGTTCCGCGGGCACATCGTCAACGATCCGAGCCCGTTCGCCGAGTCACGGGTCCCCGATCCGAACCGCCTCGTGCAGGCCTACCACCAGTCGTCGTCGACCCTCAACCTGCTGCGGGCGTTCACCAAGGGCGGATTCGCCGCCCTCAGCCGGGTGCACGCCTGGAACCAGGAGTTCGTGGCCTCCAGCCCTCAAGGGCAACGCTACGAACGCATCGCCGGGGAGATCGACAGGGCGTTGCGGTTCATGGGCGCCGCCGGCATCGACACCGAGGGCAACCACAACCTCCGCGAAGTCGACGTGTTCACCAGCCATGAGGCGCTGATCCTCGGCTACGAGGAAGCGCTCACCCGCCAGGACAGCCTCACCGGCGACTGGTACGACTGCTCGGCGCACATGTTGTGGATCGGTGAGCGCACCCACCAGCCCGACGGTGCTCACGTCGAGTTCCTCCGTGGCGTGGGCAACCCGCTCGGATGCAAGATCGGTCCGACCACCGACCCGTCCGAGGTCGTCGAGCTGTGCGCCACCCTGAACCCGCAGCGCGAGCCGGGCCGGTTGACGCTGGTCAGCCGCATGGGTGCCGACAACGTGGAGCAACGCCTCCCGCTGATCATTCGGGCCGTCACCGATGCCGACCACCCCGTGGTGTGGGCCTGCGACCCGATGCACGGCAACACCTACGTCGCCCCCAGCGGGCGCAAGACCCGCCACTTCGACGAGATCCTGCGGGAGATCGCCGGATTCGTCACGTCGTGCCGCCACCAAGGGGTCTGGCCCGGCGGGATCCACGTCGAGCTCACCGGTGACAACGTCACGGAGTGCCTCGGTGGTGCCGACGAGCTCTCCGATGCTGATCTCGACCATCGCTACGAGACGGTCTGCGACCCCCGCCTCAACGCCCGCCAGAGCCTCGACCTGGCGTACCGGCTCGCCGAGCTGATCACCGGCCGCAACGCCTGACGGCCGGATCGATGCGGGCGCTGCAGCTCGTCGCCCACTGGGAGGTCGCCCACGCGGCCGCCGCCGTCGTCGGTGCTGACGGCCGTCCGGCGGTGACGTTCGGGGAACTCGATCGTCAGTTCCGACTGGCGTCGCTCACCAAGGTCGTGACCGGTTGGGCGGCGATGATCGCTGTCGAGGAGGGAACCGTCGAGCTCGACGAGCCCGTCGGCCAGCCCGGGTGCACGCTTCGTCACCTCCTCGCCCACGCCGGTGGGTACCCGACGAACGGTGCCGAGCCGATCGCCAAGCCGGGCCGCCGACGGATCTACTCCAACTCCGGGATCGAACTCGCCGCGGCCGCCGTCGAGCGACGCACGGGCCTGCCGTTCGCGACGTACGTCGCGGAGGCGGTCCTGATCCCGCTCGGGATGACGTCGACCCGCCTGGCCGGCTCGCCGGCAAGCGGGCTCCATGGTTCGGCGGCCGATCTGATCCGACTGCTCGGCGAGCTGCAGCGGCCGCGACTGCTGTCGGCACAAGGTGCTGTGCAAGCCGTCACGAT
This sequence comes from Ilumatobacteraceae bacterium, assembly GCA_963786985.1. Classification (GTDB taxonomy): domain Bacteria; phylum Actinomycetota; class Acidimicrobiia; order Acidimicrobiales; family Ilumatobacteraceae; genus Desertimonas. The sequence goes on from CAWBBL010000021.1 coordinate 152,681, forward strand.
CCAGTTCCCCGACCTCACCGGTATCGTTCCGGGGGTGGGGAGGTTCGACCCATGCCCGTGGGGACTGGGCATCGAGATTCGCGGCGAGAAGTCGCCACACTGGACGGGCATTGCCAACTCCCCGGCCACGTTCGGCCACTTCGGCGCAGCTGGTTCGATGCTGTGGGTGGATCCAGCTGCCGGATGCGGACTCGTCGCCCTGACCGATCGGCGCTTCGACGACTGGCCGGATGCGCTCACCGCGTGGAGCACGTTGAGCGACGCCGTCGTCGAGGAATGGTCCGCCGCAGGATGATGTACAGCCTCGGCGACCGGGTGCGTGTGTCACTCACGGCCGAGGACGGGCTACCGCTGGTGCGTTACGGGTTCGTCCGCTCGGTCGCCGACGCCGCCGGTCCGGTGGTCGTGATGTTCGATGGCGAGATCGGCGGCGAGGAGATCGGTATCGATCAGCTCGAACCGGTCACCGTCACGTCGCTCGATCTGCGCCTCGAGGGTGGCGACGGATTGCTCGACGATCCCGGGCTGCGTCGTGGGCTGGCCCCGCTGTGGCAGGCCGAGGCGGAGGACGCCGGCCTCGATGTCGACGGGATGATCCACCTCAACGGCGACGGCGCCGACGGGCCGGGGGCGTGGAATCTCGCCCACTTCACGAGCGGCGGGGAGCGCTACGTGTTGCGCGCCCTGGCGGTGCGCCGCAACGGCGGCCTGATCCGCGTCCACGCCGTCGCCTTCACCGACAACTGACCACAGGGCCGGGGTAGTTCTTGGTTCAGTTGAGGCGTTCGATGACCATCGCCATGCCCTGACCGCCCCCGACACACATCGTCTCGAGGCCGAACGTGCCACCAGTCTCCTGGAGGCCGTGGATCAGGGTGGTCATGATCCGCGCCCCGGTCATCCCGAACGGGTGGCCGAGAGCGATCGCCCCGCCGTGAACGTTCAGCTTGTCGAGGTCGATGCCGAGGTGCTTGGCCGACGGGATCACCTGGGCGGCGAAGGCCTCGTTGATCTCGACGAGGTCGATGTCGTCGATCGTCTTGCCGGCCCTGGCCAGCGCCTGGCGGCTCGCCTCGATCGGCCCGAGACCCATGATCTCAGGGTTCAGCGCCGAGACACCCGACGAGACGATCCTGGCGAGCGGGGTGACACCCAGCTCGTTCGCTCGAGTGTCACTCATCACGACCACGGCTGCGGCCCCGTCGTTGAGCGGACACGCATTCCCGGCGGTCACCTCACCGTCGGGGCGGAACACCGGCTTGAGGGCGGCGAGGCCTTCCAGGGTCACCCCGGCACGCGGGCCGTCGTCCTTCTCCACCACCGTGCCGTCCGGCAACGTGACCGGGCTGATCTCGTCGGCGAAGAAGCCGTTCTCCTGGTTGGCAACGGCAAGGTCCTGCGATCGCTTGGCGAACTCGTCCATCTCCGCTCGCGACACCCCCTCGAACTCACGGACGTTCTCGGCGGTCTGGCCCATGGCGATGTACACGTCGGGCAGCCCCTCGGGCGGAGCCCACGACGGCTGCCCACCCCCAGCCCGTTCGAGGGTGCGCAACCCGGCCGGCTGGAACACGGGGTTCGGGGCGGAGTCGGCGAACCCGGCGCTGAAGCGGCTGACCGTCTCGACACCACCGGCGATGAACACGTCGCCCTCGCCGGCCTTGATGGCGTGGGCCGCCATGCGGATCGTCTGCAGGCTCGACGAGCAGTAGCGGTTGACGGTGACGCCGGGGACCTCGAGCCCGGACAGGATGGCGGCCACCCGGGCGACGTTGAAGCCGGACTCACCAGCGGGCTGGCCGCAGCCGAGGATCAGATCCTCGACCGTGGCGGGGTCGAGCTCGGGCACCTTGGCGAGCACGGCCGTCACGATCTGGGCGGTGAGGTCGTCCGGGCGGATGTCGACGAGGGACCCCTTGTTCGCTCGCCCGATCGGGCTGCGAGCGGTGGCGACGATGACAGCTTCAGGCATGCGTCCGAGCCTACCCAGCGGTAACAACGCCCTCGAAGCCGGCGGCGAGCACGATCAGTCGCCGAGGTCGCCGTGGCGAAAGTGGCGACGGCACAACAGCTCGTAGCGCACGCTGTCGCCGAACAACGGCCGCGTCGTCAACTCCTCGGTGTCCCCAACGACAACCGTCTCGCCCTCGAACACGACGTCGCCGTTCACCACTCTGGCGTTGTGCGTCGCCCGGGCGCCGCACCAACAGCGCGCCTCGACCTGCAGCGGGTTGCGCTCGTCAGCGAGCTCCAGCAGCCGGCGGGTGCCATCGAACAAGCGGCCGCGGAAGTCGGTGATCAGCCCGAAGGCATAGACGTCGACCTCCAGGTCGTCGACGACCCGGCCGAGCTGCTCGCACTGCTCCGGAGCGTAGAACTGCGCCTCGTCGCACACCAGGTAGTGGATCGGCCAGTGGGCCAGCGCCAAGGCGTAGAGATCGACGCCGTCCGACACGTCGATCGCCGGGGCGGCGACGCCGAGCCGACTGCTCACCTGCTGGCCCTCCCGGTCGAGGGACGTGAGCAACAGCCCGTAGAGATCGCGGCTGGCGAGGTTGTGATGGATCTGGAGGGCCACGGTGCTCTTGCCGGAACCCATCGTTCCGAACGCGAAGCGCAACGTGGCCATAGCGATCCGACGCTAGCGCCGCGCCTCCAGCCCCGTTCTGGGCGGCCAACATGCCGAAATCCGGACCGCAGGACGCCCGGATCGAGAATCGGACCGAAGGCCGCCCAGAACGGTTAGAGGAGGGCTTGCAGGGTCTCGATGCGGTCGGCGTCGGCGGCTGACTTGTCGGGGCGGTAGCGGCGGATCCTGGCGAAGCGCAGGGCCACGCCGCCCGGATAGCGCGGCGAACGCTGCACGCCGTCGATCGCCACCTCGACGACCCGTTCCGGCCGGACGTGGACGACATGACGTGACTCCTCCTCGCCGGTGGCGATGGCGATCTGTTGCAGCTCGGCGGTCTGCCACCGCAACAGCTCGTCGGTCATCCCCTTGAACGTCTTGCCGACCATCACGAACCCGTCGTCGGAGCGGGCGCCGAGATGGAGGTTCGACAACCAACCGTGGCGACGGCCATGCCCCCACTCGGCGGCGAGGACGACGAGATCGAACGTGTGCACCGGCTTGACCTTGCGCCACGACGCCGCCGCGCCGGCCGGCCGCATACGGTGACGAGAGATCCTTGACCATCACCCCTTCGAGTCCGCGGGCCACGGCGTCGGCCATGAACACGGCAGCCGCTTCGGCGTCAGCGGTGACGATCGAGGGTAGGCGGAATGGCGCCGGAACCAGCTCGTCGAGCACGTCTCGGCGCGCCGCCAGCGGTCGATCCACCAGGTCGTCGCCGCCGGCGTGGATGACGTCGAAGAAGTAGGCCGCCAGCCCAGCCCCGCGACCCGCGTGGGCTTGGGCGCTGAAGTCGCCCATCGTGTCCTGGAACCGTCGTGGTCCGCCCGTCTCGGTCAACCCGGCGACCTCACCATCGAGGACGAGATCCCCGCCGGCTAGGCCGGCGACGAGCGCCACGACACCCGGCAGACGATCGGTGATCTCATTGAGATTGCGTGTGAACAGGTGCACGTCACCGCCACGCCGGTGCGCTTGGACACGTGCGCCGTCCAACTTCCACTCGACCGATGCCACGCCCGTCTCGGCGAGCGCCTCGGCAACGCTCTCCGCCGGCGAAGCGAGCATCGGCCCGACGGCCCGTCCCGGGACGAGGGTGGTCGTGCGCAACTCGTCGACACCACCGGCGAACGCTTGCAAGGCGGTGGCTCCGAGGTTCCCGGAGAACATGTGGGCGCGGCGGACCTCGTCGACGGGAACGCCCGCCCCGCGGGCGATGGCCTCGACCATCACGCCGTCCAGGGCACCCTGGCGCAGCTCTCCGCTGAAGACCCCCCACAACAGGCGCTGCTCGACCGCCGTCGCCCGGGCGAACACCGCGGCAAGCAGGTCGCGCCGGCGCGCCGTCGAGCCCGGCCCCGACTCGCGCGGCGAGGTCACTCAGCCAGCGATCGATCTCCAAGATGTCGAGCGAGGCCTCGACGGCGTCGGCCTCGTCGAGCTTGCCGAGCGTCGACCAACCGACGCCGATCCGGCCCTGGCGGGGTTGGCCGGTGAGCAGCCCCACGGTGACGGCGGCCTCGTCGGGGGTCATCGCCCGGAGCAGGCCGGCGAGCAGCGACGTCTTCTCGCCGCGCTTGGTGGTCGTCGCGACGTGCTCGGAGACGGTGGCCAACTCGACGAACCGCATACTGGCAAGCATCTTCACGGATGCGAGCGCCGAGGCGCCAGCCCCGCCTACGTGGCGCCGGAACGGCGACGTGGAGCGGCGGCCTACAGATGCGTGGCCGGGGAACGCAATGAACTGGTCATTGAGCTTCGGTCGGCGACATCTCCCCGCTACCGTGTGTTCAAGGAGGGGGACGGCAACGACGCTGGCCCGACGAGATGACTGACACAACCCACGCCCCGGCCGGTGGCCAGACGTCGAGGGTGGGTGACGCGCAAATCCTGGATCGTGTGGTCGTTCGGTTCGCCGGCGACTCTGGCGACGGGATGCAGCTCACCGGCGACCGGTTCACGACGGTGTCCGCCCAGTACGGCAACGACCTGTCCACCCTGCCGGAGTTCCCGGCCGAGATTCGGGCCCCAGCCGGCAGCGTGCACGGCGTGTCGAGCTTCCAGGTGCACATCTCGGACCACCAGATCACGACCCCCGGCGACGAGCCCAACGTGCTCGTGGCGATGAATCCGGCGGCACTGCGCGCCGACCTCGGGCGCCTCGAGATCGGCGGCACGCTGATCGTCAACGAGGACGCCTTCGAGGAGCGCAACCTGCTCAAGGCCGGCTATCACGGCCCCGGCGACACGTTCACCAACCCGCTGGACGACGGCAGCCTCGACAGCTACCGGGTGATCAAGGTGCCGATGACCAGCCTCACCAAGGAGGCCTCGGTGCCCCTCGGTGTCAAGCCGCGCGACGCCGAGCGGTCGAAGAACTTCTTCGCCCTCGGCCTGGTGTCGTGGATGTACACCCGCCCCACCGAACCAACGTTGGAGTGGATCGAACGGCGATTCGCGTCCAATGAACAGGTCGCCGCCGCCAACCGGGCGGCGTTCGTCGCCGGCTACAACTTCGGTGAGACCACCGAGGCGGTGGGGCATCGGTTCGAGGTCCGCCCGGCCCACCTCCCGGAGGGCGAGTACACCAGCGTCACCGGCAACACGGCGCTCGCCTGGGGAATCGTGGCCGGGGGACAGCTCGCCAAGCTCCCGGTGACGCTCGGCTCGTACCCGATCACCCCGGCGTCGGACATCCTCCACGAGCTGTCCAAGCACAAGCAGTTCGGCGTGCGCACCGTGCAGGCCGAAGACGAGATCGCCGCCGTCGGCATGGCCCTCGGGGCGGCGTTCGCCGGGCACCTCGGCGTCACGACGACGAGTGGTCCGGGCATGGCGTTGAAGTCCGAGACCGTCAGCTTGGCGGTGTCCTTGGAGCTGCCCCTGCTCATCGTCGACATCCAGCGCGGCGGCCCGTCCACCGGTCTCCCCACCAAGACAGAGGCCGCCGACCTGAACATGGCGGTGTTCGGCCGCCCGAGCGAGGCACCGCTTCCGGTCATCGCCGCGTCGAGCCCGGTCGACTGCTTCTCGGCAGCGATCGAGGCGATTCGCATCGCCGTGAAGTACCGCACGCCGGTGATCCTGCTGTCCGACGGATTCCTCGCCAACGGTTCCGAACCGTGGCGACTGCCCGACATCGACTCGCTCCCCGACATCTCGGTGCCCTTCGCCACGGAGAAGAATCACATCAACGAGGAGGGTGCCGAGGAGTTCTGGCCGTACCTGCGCGACCCCGAGACACTGGCAAGGCCGTGGGCGATCCCGGGGACGCCCGGCCTGATGCACCGCATCGGCGGGATCGAGAAGCAGGACGGCAGCGGCAACATCTCCTACGACCCGGAGAACCACCAACGGATGGTCGAGCTGCGCGCCGCCAAGATTGCCGGCATCACCCGCGACATCCCGCCCACGGCGATCGCCGGTGACGTCGACGATGCCGACCTGCTGATCGTCAGCTGGGGATCGACGTGGGCGTCCGTCGACTCGGCGATCGAGCGGCGGCGCCGCGACGGGCGCAAGCTGGCGTGGATCCACCTCACGCACCTCAACCCGCTCCCGTCCGACGTCGGCGACATCGTCCGGCGGTATCCGAAGGTCCTCGTACCCGAACTGAACAGCGGCCAGCTGGCGCGGATCCTGCGGGCCAACTTCCTCGTCGACGTGCAGTCGGCGACGAAGATCAAGGGCTTGCCGTTCACGGCCCGGGAGATCGAAGAAGCGATCCAGAAGGAGCTCGCCCGATGAGGGGGAACCGATGACTGATGTAGCCGTGCCACTGACGAGCAAGAAGGACTGGTCGAGCGACCAGGAGGTGCGGTGGTGCCCGGGGTGTGGCGACTACGGCATCCTCCTCGCCGTCCAGCAGCTGATGCCCGAACTCGGCGTCGCCCCGGAGAACACCGTCTTCATCTCGGGGATCGGCTGTTCGAGCCGCTTCCCGTACTACATGAACACGTACGGGATGCACTCGATCCACGGGCGCGCCCCGGCGATCGCCACGGGCGTTGCGATCGCCCGACCGGACCTCGACGTGTGGGTGATCACCGGTGACGGCGACGGTCTGTCGATCGGTGGCAACCATCTGATCCACGCCCTGCGCCGCAACGTCAACCTGACGATCCTGCTGTTCAACAACCGGATCTACGGGCTCACCAAGGGTCAGTACTCACCGACCTCGGAAGTCGGCAAGGTCACCAAGTCGACACCGATGGGCTCCATCGACCCGCCGTTCAACCCGCTGGCGGTCGCCCTCGGTGCCGAGGCCAGCTTCGTTGCCCGCACCCACGACCTCGACCGCAAGCACATGATGGAGGTCTTCCGCGCCGCCCACGACCATCGCGGGGCGGCGTTCGTCGAGATCTTCCAGAACTGCAACGTGTTCAACGACGGTCAGTTCGAGGACATCATTCGCAAGCCAGTGCGCGACGAGATGATGATCGACCTCGTCGATGGCGAGCCGATCCTGTTCGGCGACGAGCGCCAACGCGGCGTCACGATGGGAGCGGACGGGCAGCTGCGCCTCGTGGAGGTGGCCGAGGTCGGCCTCGACGCGATCCTGCGCCACGACGCCCAGCGCGCCGACCCCAGTCTCGCCTTTGCCCTCGCTCGACTGAGCACTGACGACCACTCCCCCACGCCGTTCGGCATCTTCCGCCAGGTCGTGCGTCAGGAGTACGCGTCGGCGATCGGCAACCAGCTCGCCGCCGCTGCCGAGAAGAAGGGCCCTGGCGATCTCTCAGCGCTGATCCGCTCCAACGGCACCTGGAGCGTCTCCAACTGATCGGATCGGCCCCAGCGCGCCTTCCTCACGGGCCGGCGGTCCCGCTCGTAGCCGAGCGCTGAACCCTTAATCCGTGGCTCGACCGCGAGCCGCATGACATGATCGCTCGCCGCAGCGATCACCAAGCGCACCCCAGGGCGGGCCTGCGCGCGTAGAGAGGGTGCCGCATGGGCGAGCGCGAGGAGGACCCCCGGGACGAGCGGCCTCCGGTCGACGTGCGCCTGCTGCGTCCACGGGACCTGATCGATCTGCGCCTCGAAGCGCCCGGCTGCACGATCGAACCCACTGACGGCGGTGCCGAGCTCGTCGCCGGTCCCGAGGCATCCCTCGTCGTCCACTTCCCGCCCCAGCATCTCGGCGAGGAGGTCTGGCAGGCGGGCGCTCCGCCACCGCCGGTGGCACCTCCTACTCGACCGTCCGGCCACGTCGCCGCCGGGCCGACGCGACTCGTCTACGCGGTGGCCGAGGGCACTCGCATCACCTACACGCTGGAAGGGGTGCTCGCGGCGCTCGTCGATCTCCCCCTGCGCGTCTCCCCGAACGCGACCGCGGCCGGGGAGCCACCCGTGGAGGAACGCGGCCCCGAGCTCCCCGCCGACCTCGAGACGGCCATCGAAGCGCCGTACCGGCTGATCGTGTCGCCGAGCGTCCGCGGCGCGTTCCGGCACTCATCGCAACCCGTCGGGCCTCCCGACCGCGCCGAGCTGTGGCGCACCCGCCTGACGGTGAGGACGGACACGGGGTTCGACGACGAAGATGCCGACCAGCGCATCGTGCGCGCCCTGTGGAACCGCGACAGCGACCTTCCCCCGCAGGGCTTCGACCAATCGCTCGACAAGTTCGACCGTGACGCCATCGTCGCCCAGACCCACGGCGGCGACCCAGCCAACGCCGAGACACCGCTCGAGGTCAATGCTTTGCGACTCTCCAGCCTCGGCGCCTGGTTCGACTGGAAGCAGTCGTGGGAGCTCCCGGCGAACGTCGTCGACTACAAGCACCAGGCGTACATGGGCCGCGACGGATACGTGCGCGTCGCCTACCCGGGCATCCTGTTCCCCTTCGGGCACCGCTGCCTGCTGCTGAAGATCACCGAGCGCGAGATCAAGCACCGTGACCGGCCCGTCGCCTACTTGTGGCAGCGGTTCTTCATCATCGTCCGCCAGCCCACGCGAACGTATCCGGGCGACCTCGACGACCCGTTCGGGCAGGTGACGATCAGCCCGCTGGTCACGCCGGACATCGACAGGCCTCCGCAGGACCAGCAGCCGTTCGTGCCCACACGCAACGGCGTCCCGTTCCCGTTCACGCTCACCACCCTCGATCGCGGCGGTGAGACGCGTAGCTGGGCGGCGCCGCTCGTGTTCGTGCAGGTCGTCGAGCACGGCTCCCAGGCGATCCTGCAGAGCCCGGAGAAGGCGTCGCCGACGTACTTCCCGGTACGGCAGATCCAGGGCCGCGGGCAGACGCTCGCCGTCGCCAAGCCGGTGAAGGCCGGTGACACGTCGGTCGAGGTCAGCCACCTTGTCTTCGACGGCGAGATCGACCACGACAACGTGACGTCGCGGCCGTTCCTCACCGAGATGCGAGGCATCGTGCCGTCGATGCGACATCTGTCGCCGCAGGCGCCCGCTGTCGACCTCGTCTACGCCAAGCCGTACCTCGCCCACGGGCTGCCGCCACGCGCCCTCGACGCTGAGCCGGTGCCGGGCACGCCCAACGCCGGTGAGCTGATCCTCGCCCTCAAGAGCCCGCCGGCGGCCGTCGACTTCACCAAGGGCTCCGACCGCTCCGGTGGCTTCGTCGCCCCCAACCTGTCCGTCGAGGGCATCTCCCGCGCGCTCGGCGCGATCGGGGAGAGCGGCAACGCGCCGACGGCGTTCGATGCCGGCAAGTTCGACCCGGCCTCGTTCCTCTCGGGGGCGATGCCGAAGTTGTTCGGCCTGTTCAGCCTCCTCGAGCTGCTCGACGACGCTGGCTTCGACGAGGCGCCGGCCTTCGTGTCCGACGCCCTGGAACCTGTCACCAAACTGCTCACCGAGGCGCAGCGTCTGCGTGGAGCGATCGACGACGCGCAGGCGCGACTCGCGAAGGAGATCGCCGAGGCGGCCCACGACGGCGCCAAGGCCGTCGCCCAGCACGCCAAGGACGAGCTCGATGCCCGCGCCGCCGACCTCGAGCCGCACCTCGACGCCTTGATCGCCGCGCTACCCGGGTTGCCCGGTACTGCCGGAGGCGTCAACGGCGCGGCCGCCACACTGCTGGGCAAGCTGCCGGCGCTGCTCGGCGCGCTCGCTGTGCCCGGACTTCCGGCCGCCGTGCGCTCCGACCTGGCGAAGCCGGTACAGGCGCTGACGACGCTCACCGACCTCGCCAAGGACGCCGCCGGCCTGACGCAGATGTTGGAGGGCGCGGCGGGCGGACAGGTCACGGCGCGGCTGCAGTGGCGGCCGCTGATCAAGTCGTGGGGGCTGCCGGGCATCCCCAACATCTTCAAGACCAAGGATGACCACGCCCTGCACATCGACGTCGAGGTGAGGGCCTCGGCGAGCGCGCCGCCGGCGGTCGACATTGTCGCCGAGATCGTCGACTTCGACCTCAACCTCATCGGCGACGGCGGCGGCGCGTTGATGCGGCTGATGTTCCGGCGCGTCGGCTTCCACGCCGGATCGGCCGGCAAGCCCGAGGTCGACGTCGTGTTCGGCGGCCTCGGATTCCTCGGACCGCTGTCGTTCGTCGACCGCTTGCGCGAGCTGATCCCGTTCGACGGCTTCTCCGACCCGCCCTATGTCGACATCGCCCCTGAGGGCGTGACCGCCGGGTTCGACCTCACCCTGCCCAACGTGACGATCGGCGTGTTCAGTCTGGAGAACATCGCCTTCGGCGCCGACGCCCGCGTGCCGTTCCTCGGCGACGCGATGACGGTGGGCTTCTACTTCTGCTCCAAGGAAGCGCCGTTCCGGCTCACCGTGATGTGCATCGGCGGCGGCGGGTGGCTCGGCCTGCGGGCGTCGCCGAAGGGGCTGGTGCTGCTGGAGCTGGGGCTCGAGGCGTGCGCCTGCCTGTCGGTCGATCTCGGGGTGGCGTCGGGTTCGGTGTCGATCTCGGTCGGCGTGTACCTCCGACTCGAGGCCGACAAGGGGTTGTTCACGGCGTACTTCCGGATCCGCGGCGAGGTCGACGTGCTCGGCCTGATCAGCGCCTCGATCACGCTCGAGCTGTCGCTGACGTACCACTTCGAGACGGGCAAGCTCATCGGCCGCGCCTCGCTCGTCGTCGAGATCGAGATCCTCTTCTTCTCGGCGTCCGTGGAGATCTCCGTCGAGCGCAAGCTCGCCGGCTCCAAGGGCGACCCGACCATGTACCAGGTCATGCCCCCGGACCCCGTCACGGGGATGAACGCCGACTGGGTCGAGTACTGCGGGGCCTTCGCCCCGGTGCCGGCGGCCTGAGGCAGGAGACACGATGCCCACCACCGTCCTGGCGACCGCCCTCCCGCACTCGCTGGCCGACGACGCCCCGTTCCAGCTCACCGTCTTCGTGACTCACAAGCTGATCGACGGCCCCGCCGAGGCGACGCTGGCGAACTTCCCCGCCGCTGCCGACTGGGTGACGACGCTGGCCGGTTGCACGCTGTCCCTGACGACCTCGCTGGACCCGAACGCGCTGCTTCCTCTGCGCATGGTCTCCGCACCCGACGCCGCCGCCTGGGTCGCCGTCCTGCCGCCGACTATCCCGGCCGGCGCCTTCCCGACGCCCAAGCTGTCCGACGAGACCTGGCGCACCAACCCGGCGAGCCGGATGAGCGACCACGCCGTCGATCTCCACGTCGCGGCCATGACCGCGGCACCGACGCGGCGGCCCCGCCTCGCCGGCGATCCGGTCGCCGGCGGGCTGCTCCAGACGTTCGCCGGCCTCGACGAGGGTGGTCCCTTGCGGCGCCTGCTCGAGGGCGAGCCGGCCCGCCCGCGCCGCGCCCTCGAGGTTCAGGAGCAGCGGATGAGGGACGCCTTGACGACGATCGGTCCGCTCACCGAACGCGACGAGACCGATCCCGAGCGGGGTCACGGTGGGGAGATCGAGCCACCGCCGCCGTACCAGTCGCGGATCACCGACGAGCCGTCGCCGGTGCAGGTGCTGCTCGACGACCCGGAGGCGGACCACCGGGTCACCCGCCGGCTCGACGCACTCGTCGGGCAGGACCTCTCTGCCGACCCGCAGCTGCAATTGATCGTCGACGCCCACGCCATGCGGCGCTACTACGAGCGCCCGGAGCAGCCGCAGCAGGTGGCGCGCCAGGAGCCCAACCCCGACGCCCCGCCGACGCCGCGGCCCGACCGTCCCGAGCACGACTTCCACGCCAGGGTCGGGTCGTTCGGTGCGACGCCGGCCCTGCTCCGCCGCCTCGGCCTGGCGATCGACGTCGTGCTCGACGGGGTCGACGCCGCCGGCGCCCGGGCGGCGCTCGCCGGTGCGAACTGGGTGAGCATTACGGTCACGTCGCCCGCCGCCGACCTCGAAGTGCTGCCACCGCGGCGGACGGCTGTCGTCGTCGACGGTGATGTGTTCGCGGCGAGGTCGAGCAGCGCCTGGGTCGGCGGTGCCTTGCCGCTCGGCGAGGACGAGTGGGTCGTACTCGACGTCGATCCGGACGCGTCAGGGCTCAAGCTCGACCAGCACCTGCGCAACCTCGTCCGCCAGTACGCCAGCGAGGCCAACGGCGACCCGGCGACGTCTGCACCCGGCACGCTGCGCTCGACCGGATTCGCCCTCGCTCGCCGCGACCGCGCGGCACAGCTCCGCGGCCGGGTCCAGGAGGCCGAGAAGCTGGCCGCTGACGACGGCACGCGCGAGCTGCTGCTGGACGACCTCGTGCGCGGGATCCGGGTCGAGGTGTGGGACGACAGGACCAAGGAGTGGCACAGCTTGCACCGCCGCCTGGCGACGGTCACCGGCGAAGGGAACCCGCGCGTGTCCGTGTTGGAGGACGAGCCGGACATCGGGTTCCTGCAGCTGTCGGCGCTCAACCGCCCGCCCGCGAGCCCGACGAAGGGCTATTACCTCCACGAGGTCGTCGCCGGCTGGGACGGCTGGAGCCTGTCCGCCCCGCGGCCCGGACTGACGATCGTGCACGTCGAGCCGCCGGGCCCGGACGGCGCCACCGAGGCGGTCGTCGAGTCGCCGCCCGACGATCCGATCGAGGGCGCGCACACGACGGTGCGGGTCGAGCCGTCGTCGTTGCCGCGGTTGCGGTACGGGACGTCGTACAGCTTCCGGGTCCTCGCGGTGGACTTGGCGGGCAACTCGGTGCCGCAGGTGCCGCCCCGTCGCCGGCGCCCGATCACGCCCGACGGTCCCGCCGTGACGACTGCCCGCACGCACCTCGAGCGGCTTCGATCGCGTTACACCGAGCGCGATCTCGCGGGCGTTGCCGCAGCGCGACGCGAGGCCGTGATCGAACACCTGCGGACACCGGAGCGCGCCGTTGTCCGGCTGCCCGACGAGCTGCGCTCCGGCGACGCGCGCATCGACGCGACGCTCGCCGGTCTGGTTGCCCAGGCGGCCGGCGAGCAGCCCGTCGAGACCGCGGCGCAGCGAGCCTTCGACGACGTCGCCGCCGCCTCGCGCGTCCTTGCCGAGTCGCGCGAGACCTTGCGCGTGCGGCCGCAGCTACGGATCGACCCCGACGAGTTCGCCCTGCTCACCCGCAACGACGACCTCCTGCTCCCCGACGAGCTGCGGCGACCGGCGCGGGTGACCGTCACCACTCCGCGCCCGTACCTGCGGTGGGAGCCGGTCCCAGCGCCGGCGCTCGTCGCCCGCCACGAGCTCGGCACGGGTGAGCAGCCCGCCGCTCTGGTGGTGCGCAGCGGCATTCCCGACGACACCGGTCCCGACACGCGGCCGACGTCCGAGCGGCACGTCGCGCCGCCCAAGGCGACGCAACTGGAGGCGGAGAACGCCGGCCGCTTCGACAAGGCCATCGGCACCGGGGACGCCGCCGAGATTCAGCGTCTCTACGCCGTCGCCTTGGCGGAGCGTGGCACGCTGCTCGACCAGTTTGCTCCCAGCACCACCGATCCGCTCACGCCCAGGGAGCAGCACGGGATCGCCCTCGTCGACCGACCAGGAGCGGACACTGGCTCGGAGCACCGGGCGACGCTGGCGGAGATCACGGCCGATCGCGGCCGGCCGATCGGCGAGGGCCAGTACGTCATCCACGACACCGAAGCACTGCGGCTGCCGTATTTGCCAGACCCGTACGCCCAGGGTGTCTCGCTGGTCTTCTACGAGGCGGGCGCGCCGCACCTGTTGCCGGAGGCGCGTGCGTTGCAAGCGGTCACCGTGCCGTATCCGGGCGCGTGGCCCGAGCTACAGCCGTTGCGTCTCGTCGTCGAGGCGGGAAGCGAGCTCCGTGCCCGAGTCGAAGGACACGAGGTCTTCGTGACCCTGCCACCGGGGGAGCAGGTGCGGGTGGCGATGTCGAGCACCGTTGACCAGAGTTCACTCGACTACTTCGGGCTGTGGCGCTCGCACCTGGCGAGCGTCGTCGATCCCGCCGACGGCTACACCACCGACGAGGTCGTCGCCGCCGCGGCACTGATGCGTGCGGCGTCGTCGGGCTGGACGTGGTGGCTCACTCCCTCGGTCGACGTGCGCCTCGTGCACGCCGTGCCGGCGCCGGTCCGGCCCCCGCGGCTCTCGGCGATGAGCCTTTTCCTTCGTCCGCCCGGCCGCTCGGTGGCGGCGTTCACCGGCCTCGTCGACGTGCACGGGTCGAGCACGGACATGGTCGTCGTGCGCGCGTCGTGGACGGAGAAGGTCGACGACGTGACGGCGGCGGGGCCCCAGGAGGTGTCGAAGTCAGACGTCGTCGTCCGCTCGCCCGTCGGCGAGCGCCAAAGAACCGGGGTGCTGTTCCTGTTCGACTTCCAGCCCAGTGGGCCGCTCGCGCAGGCGCTCGGCGGGGTGGGGTTCCACAAGATGCTGCAGACGTTCGAGGACACCCACTACCGGCGCGTCACCTACGTGCCGGCTGGGACTACGCGGTACGCCGAGTACTTCGAGCCGTCGCAACTCCCCGAGCAGACCGTCGAGGGCCAGCCGGTCGTGCTCGACATACCCTCTTCAGCCCGTCCGGCTGCGCCCGTCGTGCTCGACGCCGTGCCGCTGTTGCGCTGGGAGGCGGAGACGGAGCCCGACGAGCCGTTCGCGTGGCGGCAGGTCCGCCGCTCGGGCGTGCGCATCTGGCTGGCGCGGCCGTGGTTCTCGTCCGGCGACGGCGAGCTGCTCGGAGTCCTGGTGTTCGACACCGACGAGTGGGTGCCTGGCTCCGACCCGAATGGGCTGTGGACGCGCCGGCCCAAGGCGCAGCAGGCTCCCGACGGAGCGACGAGCCTCTGGGGCGCCGACCCGATCGCCCAACACGGCGGGGCGACGTCGACGGCAACCGTGCCCCCACTGCTCACGTTCGATCAGCTGGTGCTCGACGCCATGGAGACGGCCGCCGCCGAGAGCATCGCCATCCGCCCGCCGCTCCACGGCGAGGTGTACGGCGGGCGCGACCGGGGATGGACCGACGCCCCTGGCAATCCCGTCGACGTCGCCGGGGCGATCCCGCTGCGCGACGTGAAGGGTCATCCATCGGTCCGGGTCCTGGGCTATCAGCCCGAGTTCGACGCGGACTCAAAGCGATGGTTCGTCGACGTCGCGCTGCACGAGACGCCGGCGCTCTGGCCGTTCGTGCGGCTTGCCGTCGCCCGCTACCAGCCGCACTCGATCGCCGGCAGCGAGCTCTCGCCGGTGGCCCTGACGAGCTGGGTGCAGCCGCTGCCGACGCGGACGCTCACCGTGAGCCGGCCCGACCGGAAGCGCGTGCAGGTGACGTTGACCGGGGTGGTCAACTGGCTGCGGTGGGACCCGCGCTCGGCGCCGGGGTTGGCCGGCGAACAACTGAGCGCCGACAGCCCGATGGGCGAAGCTGCCGTACGCGCCGCTCGGTTGCAGCAGTCGCGAACGGTGCGGGCGACCGTCCAGTACCGGTCGGCCGATGCGGGTGACCTGGAGTGGGAGACGTTCACCAGCTCGCTGCTGCTCGCCGTGAGCGTCGAGGAAGTGGGCACCTTCCGGGCAACCTGGACCGGGTCGGTGATCCTGCCGTCGAATGCCGGAACCGACTCCGGGGACGACGCTGGCTACCCGGGACTGCGCCGACCCGGTGGGAGCGAGTCGACCTGGCGGGTGGTCGTCGAGGAGCACGAGCTGCTCGACGCCGATCCGACGGTCCCGGGAGTGCCGGCCGTACCCGTGCCGCGCCTGGTGTACGCCGACACAGTCGCCCTGTAGACCGGCCACCACCGGCGGCGTTTCAGGTCGCGCTGCGCAGCAGACGCTCGGCAACGGCGCGCAGCTCGTCGCGGACCTCGGGCGGGTCGAGAATCTCGAAGTCGACCGGCAGTCCGGCGAGGTAGCGAGCCACCCAGTCCGGATCCCCGCCGATCGTCACGATGCAGGTGTCGGCGCCCGGCGGCGACGGTTCGACGACGCCGACGGTGGGCCCGACGAACATCGCCGCGTGATCCGACGGTGTGTGCAGACGCACGCGAGTCCGCGTCTCGAACACCCGGACGGCGACTCCCTCGCTCACCAGCGCTCCGGCATCGGGTGTGTCGCGCGGCGTGTTGCGGTGTCCCGTCGACAGCAGTTCGCTGATCCGATCGACCCGGTACGTGCGCCAGTCGTCGCGGTCGAGGTCGAAGCCGACGAGGTACCAGCGTCGGCCCAGTGACACGAGGCGGTGCGGTTCAACACGTCGTTCGCTCATCCGGTCGGAACCGTCCCGGTAGGCGAACCGTAGGCGCTCGGCGCGCCGGCAGCCCATCGCCAAGGCCATCAGGTTGGGGATCTCGATGCGGCTGTCGCCATCAGGCGAGCGACGCGGGCGTCCCTGGCGAACACCGACGACGACCTCACCGAGGGCGTCCACGCGATCGCGCAACGCTTCTGGAAGCACCTGGCGCAGTTTCGTGGATGCCGACAGGGCGGCCTCACCAAGCGTCGGGTCGGCCTCGACCGACAGATCCCGGAGGGCGACCGAGACGGCGATCGCCTCGTCGTCGTCGAGCAGCAACGGCGGCAGGCGCCCACCGGCGCCAAGCTCGTAACCGCCGTAGCGACCCGTCGTGCTGGCGATCGGATACCCGAGATCGCGCAGCCGCGTGACGTCGCGGCGCAGGGTCCGCGTCGTGATCTCGAGGCGGTCGGCCAGTTCGTCGGCGTTCCAGCTCGCTCTCGTCGTGAACATCGCCAGCAGCCGCAGGAGGCGCGCCGGCGTGTCCATGGTCACGGATCTTCGCGCAGATTGCGGACCCGTTCTGTCCACAAGCTTGCTTAGTGTTACATCCATGACATTTCCGAACTCCATCGACCTGATCGCCGTCCTCGCCCTGGACCACCAGCGGGAGTTGATCGAGGCCGCCACCGAGCGGCGGATGGTGCGCCGCGCCCGCGAGGCGCACCCCTCGCGCCGCGGCTGGCGGAGGCCGCCAGAGCCGCCGCGTGCCGCGTAGGCTGGCGGCTCCGTCCACCCTCCGGCGGAGCTGCCAGCTGTTCGCGCTCAGTGGCGCTTGACGCCCCCGTACTTCATTCGCGTGTCGCTCATCGCCGCCGCCCGGGCCTCGTCGTCGTTGATCGCCGCTGCGGTGATCTCCCCGACGAAGAACGTGTGGGTGCCCAATTCGACGACATGACGGACCTCGCAGTCGAACCAGGCGATCGCCTCGGCGAACACGGGTGCCCCGCTCGGCGCCGGAGTCACCACTCTGTCGTTGAGGGTGGTCGTGTCGCCCTCGGAGGCGAACACCGCCGGCTTGGAGAACTTGACGAACACCCTGGTGTCGTCGGCCGACCACAGATTGACCGTGAACGCGCCGCCGAGGCGGATCAGTCGATGGGTCACTGCGGTGTTGTCGACGCCGACGCCGACGAGAACCGGGTCCATCGACACCTGAGTGATCCAGCTGGTGGTCATCGCGTTCCACTCGTCGCCATGTCGGGAACCGACGAGCGCGAGGGCGTTGGGGATCTTCCAGGTGACGGCGTTGAGCAGGGCGGCGTCGAGGCTCATGACGCCACGCTACGCACCGCGCCCGGTGGAACGGCGCTGGCTGATCGGTCACCCAGGTGGCAAGCTCGGTGTCGATGAGCGAGTCCGTCACGATCGTGTTCCTGCACGCTCATCCCGACGATGAGGTGGTGCTGACGGGCGGCTCGATGGCCAGAGCGTCGCAGGAGGGCCATCGGGTGGTGCTCGTCGTCGCAACCAACGGCGACCACGGCGAGGCCCCGGACGATCTCGCCCTTGGCGAGTCGCTCGTCGACCGGCGCCGGCGGGAGACCGAGTGCTCGGCCGCCGTGCTCGGCGTGTCCCACGTCCTGTGGCTCGGCTACGGCGACTCCGGGATGACCGGCTGGGATCAGAACGCCGATCCGGATTCGTTCTGGCAGGCCGACGTCGACGACGCGGCGACGAGACTCGTCAAGCTCCTCGAGGCCGAGCACGCCGACATCCTGGTCACCTACGACTGGCATGGCGGGTACGGCCACCCGGACCACGTCCAGGCGCACCGAGTCGGCCATCGCGCCGCGGCACTCGCCGACACGACGCGTGTCCTCGAGGCCACGTTCAGTCGCGACAACATGCGATCGTTCGCCCTCGCCGACGGTGGTGAGCAGTGGGATCCCGACGGTCCGGCCGACGACGGCAACCCATTCGGCACCCCGGAGATCGAGATCCATTACGCCGTCGACGTCTCCGAGCTCGTCGAGGTCAAGCGCCGCGCCCTTGCTTGCCATGTCAGTCAGACGAGCGACGCCGGAGCGATGTTGGCCATGCCCTCGGAGATGTTCGCCAAGGTGTTCGGCACCGAGTGGTTCATCGAGCCCGGCCGGCCGCCAGGCCTTCGCCGGGCCTGGCCGTTCGAATGACGGAGTGACCTAGCTGCAGCCGCTCGTCGTCCCGCAACTCGGGCACGCATGACAGGCGCCGGCGCGGACCATCGCCACGCCGCACTGCATGCACATCGGCGCGTCGGACTGGCGGATGACCCCAGCCGCCGGCGTGTTGTCGAGCGGCACCGGTGTCGCGACGCCAGCCCTGAGCTGATCGGCGAGGTCGCCGGCCGACGGCAACGTCTTCGGGTCGGCGACCATCTCGGAACCGGTGCTCGTCTGGACGACCGTCTCCTCCATCCCCGGCAACGTCGGCTGCATCCGCTCGCTGACCGAGAAGATCGACAGTTCGGCGCGCTCGTCGTAGGTCATGTACTCCATCGCCAACTTGCGGAACAGGTAGTCCATCACCGAGGAGGCGAAGCGGATCTCCGGATCGTCGGTCATCCCGGCCGGCTCGAAGCGCATGTTGGTGAAGGCCTCGACGAACGCCCGCAACGGGACGCCGTACTGCAGGCCGTAGGAGATCGACTTGGCGAAGGCGTCCATGATCCCGGCAAGCGTCGAGCCCTGCTTGGACACGGTGAGGAAGACCTCGCCGGGGCGGCCGTCGTCATACTCGCCGATGGTCGCGAAGCCCTTGCAATCGGCGACGCGGAACTCGAACGTGCGGCCCGTGCGGCTGCGTGGCAGCTTCTCGCGCACCGGGCGGTGGACGACCTTCTCGACGATGCGCTCGATGATCTGGGTCGCGCCAGTCTCGGCGATGACGGTGGTCGTCTCCACCTTCTTCGTCGTCGACAACGGCTGGCCGACCTTGCAGTTGTCGCGATAGATGGCGATCGACTTGAGCCCCAGCTCCCAGGCCAACTGGTGGAGGTGCTCGACCTCCTCGACCGTCACGTCCTCGGGCATGTTGGTCGTCTTGCTCACCGCCCCACTGAGGAACGGTTGCACGGCAGCAAGCATGCGGACATGTCCCTCGTAGTGGATCGTGTTGTCACCCATCGAGCAGGCGAACACCGGGAGATGGTCGGCGGCCAAGTGCGGCGCGCCGACGATCGACTTCTGGGTGTCGATGTAGGCGACGATGTCGGCGAGCTGAGAGTCGTCGTAGCCGAGGTGGCGAAGCGCCCGGGGAACCGTCTGGTTGACGATCGACATCGTCCCGCCGCCGACGAGCTTCTTCGACTTGACGAGACCGAGATCGGGTTCGACCCCGGTCGTGTCACAGTCGAGCATGAACGAGATCGTGCCGGTCGGCGCCAAGACCGAGGCCTGCGAGTTGCGCACGCCGTGCTCCTCACCGTCGCGGACCGCGGTCTCCCACGCCTGTTGGCCGGCGCGGACCACGTAGGTCGGCACGGCATCGACGCCCTCGATGCGCTCGGCGGCATCGCGGTGCATCCGTAGGACGCGCAGCATGTGCTCCTCGTTGGCGGCGAATCCGGCAAACGGGCCCATGCGGGCCGCCGTGCGGGCGGAGGTCGCGTACGCATGACCGGTCATCAGCGACGTGATCGCCGCCGCCCAGGCGCGTCCGGCAATCGAGTCGTAGGGCAACCCGAGGGCCATCAACAACGCACCGAGGTTGGTGTAGCCGAGGCCGAGCTGGCGGAAGTCGTGGGCGTTCTCGGCGATCTTCTCGGTCGGGTAGTCGGCCCGCCCGACGAGGATCTCCTGGGCCGTGAAGACCATCTCCACCGCGTGCCGGAAGGCATCGACGTCGAAGCGGTCGTCGTCGAGGAACCGCAACAAGTTTATAGAGGCCAGATTACAAGCGCTATTATTTACGCTTAGATACTCTGAACAGGGATTACTTGCACTAATTCGTCCCGAATTGGAAATTGTATGCCACCGGTTGATCGTCGTGTCGAATTGAATGCCGGGGTCGGCGCACTCCCACGCGGCTTCGGCGATCTGGCGCCACAGGTCGCGCGCCTTGACGGTGCGAATGACCTCGCCGGTGGTCACTGCCGGGAGGTCCCAATCGGCGTCGGAGATGACCGCCTGCATGAACTCGTCGGTCACGCGCACCGAGTTGTTGGCGTTCTGGTATTGCACCGAGAACGAGTCCCGGCCGTCGACGTCCATGTCGAATCCGGCTTCGCTGAGCACTCGGGCCTTGCGCTCCTCGAGCGCCTTGCACCAGATGAACTCCTCGATGTCGGGGTGATCGGCATCGAGGATCACCATCTTGGCGGCGCGGCGCGTCTTGCCTCCAGACTTGATCGTCCCGGCCGAGGCGTCGGCGCCGCGCATGAAACTGACCGGGCCGGATGCCGTGCCGCCTCCGTTGAGCAACTCGGCGCTCGAGCGGATCTTCGACAAGTTGGTGCCGGCACCCGAGCCGCCCTTGAAGATGATGCCCTCCTCGCGGTACCAGTTGAGGATCGAGTCCATCGTGTCGTCGACCTCGAGGATGAAGCACGCACTCGCTTGCTGCTTGACGCCGGGCACGCCGATGTTGAACCACACCGGGCTGTTGAACGCCGCCCGCTGGGTGACGAGGATGTACTTCAACTCGTCGGAGAACGCCGAGGCTTCGGCATCGTCGCTGAAGTAGCCGCCCTCGAGACCCCATCTGGTGATCGTGTCGACCACACGGTCGACGACCTGGCGAAGCGACGACTCCCGATCCGGAGCGCCGAGCGCGCCACGGAAGTACTTCTGGGCGACGATGTTCGTGGCATTCTGCGACCAGGTCGCGGGGAACTCGACGTCGGTCTGCTCGAAGGCCACGGAACCATCCGAGACGTTGGTGATGCGCGCGTCACGCCGCTCCCACACCACCTCGTCGTAGGGATCGACGCCCTGTGACGTGAACAGCCGGCCAAGTCCGATCCTCAGGGGATCTGGAGCAAGCGACATGCCTGCACTCCTTTCGCTGACGTCGAACTACATCAGTGTAGTTGTCGCTTCCCACGTCGCCACCGCCGCCCTTCGGCGACGACCTGGACCAGGCCGGACGGGCTCCGACGGGCGGTGCGACACGCAGGTTCAGAGCCCAGGAGCCCCATGTCGCCCGTCTGTTCCTGACGTTCGACCAGCTGTCCGCGGTGTCGCACCGCCGTCGGTTCCGTCGGAGAGCGTAGACAGCGCGGTCTGTGGGTTGATAGAGGGACAAGCCTGTGAATTCCGTGTGGGTTTCGTCGCTCGAGCTGTGCCCTCGCTGTCATGATCGGCGACGTGTATCGCATCTTCCCGGCGGACGAGCCCGCCGACGCCGCCGACCTCAGGCAGCTCTACGGCAGCGTCCGGCCACCCGCGGATGGACGCCCGTGGGTCGGGCTGAGCATGATCACGAGCCTGGACGGCTCGACCGCCCTCGCCGGACTGAGCGGCGGGCTCGGCAACTCCAACGACCGGGCGGTCTTCGGCGCCCTCCGGGCGGCCGCCGACGTCATCCTCGTCGGTGCGGCGACCGCGGCCGCCGAGGGCTACCGGCCGACAGCGCGCCCTGAGCAACGGATCGGCGTGGTGAGCAGCAGCGGACGAGTCGACACGGCCACCGAGCTGTTCACGTCCGGATGCGGGTTCCTCGTCGTGCCAGAAGACGCTTCCCCCACTCCGCCGGCGATCGAGTCGATACGCGCCGGCCACGGCACCGTCGACGTCGCCGGGGCATTGCGGCAGATTCCGGACATCATCCCGGAAGCCGGGTTCGTGCTCGCCGAGGGAGGCCCTCGGCTCAACGGCGCACTGCTCGACGCTGGATGCATCGACGAGCTCGATCTGACGTTTGCTCCGGCGCTGGTCGGAGGCGGCAGCAGCCGGATCGTCGCCGGCGCCGATGAGTTCCGGCGAACACTCCGCCTCGTCCACGTCCTCGCCGACGACGACGGTTACTTGTTCACTCGCTGGGTGCGCCCTGACTGAGCTTGCCGAGCAATTCGATCTCGCGGTGGAAGTCGGCGGCCGCGTCGAAGTTCTTGTAGACGCTGGCAAAACGCAGGTAGGCGACCTCGTCGACGGCACCGAGCTGATCCAGTACCAGGATGCCGATATTGGCGGTCGTGGTCTCCGAGCCGGCGAGGCGAACGGAGTCCTCGACGGACTCGGCGATCTGGTCGATTTGGTTGGCACTGATGCCTCGCGACTTCGTCGCCGCCTCGACCCCCTTGACGATCTTCGCTCGGTCGAACGGCTCGGTTCTCCCATCCGACTTGACGACCGTCAGCGGCACTTCGTCAACGCGCTCGAAGGTGGTGAACCGATGGCCGCACGACGGGCACCTGCGTCGCCGACGTACAGCCGCGCCCTCGCTGGCGAGGCGCGAATCGACGACCTTGGTGTCGTCGGCCTGGCACATCGGGCAGTGCACCGCGCAAGGGTACGTGACGCGAGGCCGCCGACCGGTTCCCCGATGGCTCGACTCGTGGCGGGCGTTCGTCGCGCTGCCACCGCCACAACGACACCCCACACCACGACGACAACACCAACGCGACGACGGTGAACACCCGTTCCGACGCCTGACCATCGCCGCCAACGTGCAGCGCTTCGACGAGTACGGCGATCACGGTGGCCTCCAATCTCGAGTCAACTTCGGGTGTGCGAACACCCGTACGGGAACAATCGTTCGCAGTGAAGCAGAACGTCCGTTCGTTGTCAACCCGGCGTCAGACGTACAGATGTTTGACAGGGCGCTGCGAACGCCTGTACGATGTGGTCATGGCTCCGCAGAAGCTCACCCGCCGCCAGCGCCAGGTGCTGATGTTCATCGAGCAGCAGATCCGCGACCGCGGCTATCCGCCGTCGGTACGCGAGATCGGCGAAGCCGTCGGGTTGACGTCGCCCTCGACGGTCCACAGCCACCTGCGCACGCTGCAGACACTCGGGTACCTGCGTCGCGACCCCACCAAGCCGCGGGCCATCGAGGTGCGTTGGGATCCCAACTCCGGGGCGATCATGGAGCGCCGGCCGGTGCGCCACGTGCCACTCGTCGGCGACGTGGCCGCCGGCACCGACGTGCTCGCCGAGGAGAACGTCGAGGAGCTGTACCCGTTGCCCGCCGACTTCATCGGCGAGGGCGACTTGTTCATGCTGCGCGTGCGTGGCGAGTCGATGATCGGTGCCGGGATCCTCGATGGCGACTTCGTGGTCGCCGAGCAGGTCGCCGTCGCTGCCGCGGACGACATCGTCGTCGCCGGCATCCCAGGCGGTGAGGCGACCGTCAAGCGCTATCGCAGCGATGGATCGTCGGTGATCCTCTCACCGGCGAACCCGATCCTCGAGCCGATGGTCTTCGAGGCCGACGAGGTGCAGTTGTACGGCAAGGTCGTTGCCGTGCTCCGCCGGCTGTAGCGCCGCTGGTCACGCCACACCGAGCCGCTCCGCCCACGAGCTCGATGCGTTCGTCCGGCTGGACGACTGCCACGCGCACGAAGCCGTCACTCACCGTTCCGTAGAACTCACCCGGACTGACCACCGCCCCGCCCTCACGGGCCAAGCGCTCGGCAACCGCCCAACCGTCGCCGACATCGACCCACAGGTAGAACGCCCCCTCCGGATCGCGCACGTCGAGACCGCGCCAGTTCCGCAAGATCTCACCCATCCGCTGAAGGCGTCGTCGGTAGCGCTCGCGCTGCGCGGCGACGTGATCGTCATCGTCGAGGGCGACGACTGCCGCCGCCTGGGCGGGACCCGGCACCATCATGCCGACGTGCTTGCGGACCTGCTGCAGGTAGTCGACGATTTCCGCGTCCCCGGCGTAGAACCCGACGCGAACACCAGCCAGGTTGGACCGCTTCGACAGCGAGTGCACGGCGACCACCCCGTCGGTGCCGTGTTGGAGGATCGATCGAGGCGGGCCGTCCCAGGTGAACTCGACGTAGCACTCATCGGAGAACACCGGTACGTCTCTGGCGCGGCCCCATGCCGCGACGCGCCAAGATCGTCGCAAGCGCCAGTCGGATTGCCCGGCGAATTCGACCCACAGAGCCAGCGCCCGCTCGGCGTCCTGGTCGGCGACAGCGTCGAGCATCAGCCGACCATCAGGCGACAACGGCACGGCAACTGCCCGGCAACCGGCGAGGATCGCTCCCATCTCGTAGGTCGGATAGGCGATCTCCGGGTACAAGACGGTGTCGCGGTCCGGTCGGCGCAGCTTCAACCACTGCGGCAAGGTGCCGACGAACTCCTTGGTGCCGACGCACGCGGCGACCTGGCTGGCCTCGACGGTGACGTCGAAGCGCCTGCCGATCCAGTCGACGATCGCCCGGCGCAAGTCAGCCGAGCCCGGGCTCGACGGGTACCCACGCTCGCTCCCCGATGTCGACAAGGCGCGTACGACGGCGTCCAGCGGCGGATCGATCGGCGTGCCGATCGACAAGTCGACGGCGCCACCCGGGTAGCGCGCCGGCGATCTCGAGGAGGCCGTCGAGCCGCTCGTACGGGATACGGAGGTGGGACGAAGCCACGGCGATCAGCCGTGGGCGGCGTCGTCACCATCGCCACCGTCGACGATGAACTCGCTGAGCCGGCCGGCGGACGGACCAGACAAACGGGCGCGCACCGTCATCATCTCCGAGCCCTCCGTCGTCGACACGACCTCGCCCTCGCGGTGGATCGCCGCCAGCACATCGCCGCGATCGTAGGGCACTGCCAATTCGACAACGCTGGTGAGGGCACGAAGGCGGTCGGCGAGGACTTCGCAGCAGGTCGTCGAGACCCGTCACCGGTCGCGGCGCTGAGCGCCACCGAACCCGGGTGGTCGGCAACGAGCTGCTTGGCGGCCAGTGGCGCCAGGTCGGCCTTGTTGAACACGATCAGCTCAGGCACCCGTTCGGCGCCGATCTCGGCCAGCACCGTCCGTACGGCGTCGATCTGCCCGGGCGGGTCCGCGGCGCTGGCGTCGACGACGTGGATCAGGTAGTCGGCGTCGGTGGCCACCTCCAGCGTGCTCTTGAACGCCTCGACGAGACCGTGGGGCAGCCGCCGGACGAAGCCGACCGTGTCGGTGAGCAGCACCGGCTCGCCGCCCGGAAGGGCGAGCCGCCGGGTGGTCGGGTCGAGCGTCGCGAACAGGCGGTTCTCCGTGAGCACCCCGGCGTCGGTGAGGGCGTTGAGCAGCGTCGACTTCCCGGCGTTGGTGTACCCGACGATCGTGACGGACGCCAGTCCGCTGCGCTGGCGTTGCTTGCGCTGCAAGTCGCGTGTGCGATCGAGCTCCTTGAGATCACGATCAAGCTTGCTGATCCGCCGCAGGATGCGCCGCCGATCGACCTCGAGCCTCGTCTCGCCGCCAC
Source organism: Ilumatobacteraceae bacterium (assembly GCA_963786985.1). Classification (GTDB taxonomy): domain Bacteria; phylum Actinomycetota; class Acidimicrobiia; order Acidimicrobiales; family Ilumatobacteraceae; genus Desertimonas. The sequence goes on from CAWBBL010000021.1 coordinate 178,290, forward strand.
CGAAGCGCATCCCGACGCCGCCACGCTGCTGGGCGAGCCTGGCTGCTGCGCCGCGACGAAGCGCGGCAAGCGATAGCGCAACAGGGCGAGTTCGACCTGCGTGCGCCCTTCCAAGGTGTGGGCGTTCTGGGCGAAGATGTCGAGGATCACGGCCGTCCGGTCGATCGCCGTGCGACCGAGGAGGCGCTCGAGGTTGTACTGCTGGGCCGGAGTCAGCTCGTTGTCGAACACGACGGTGTCGGCGTCGACGGCGAGGCACAGCTCCCGAAGTTCCTCGGCCTTGCCCTTGCCGACGAACCATGTGCGGTCCGGCACGTCGCGGCGCTGGGTCAGGCGAGCCGCCTCGTCGGCGCCGGCGGTGTCGACGAGCGCGGCGAGCTCGTCGAGGCTGGCGTCGGCCTGCTCCTCGCTGACCTCCGGGAAGGCGACGCCGACAAGGACGATGCGCTCCCGGAACGTCCGCTCGATGAGCGTTGCGCCGAGTGCTTCGGAGTACGGGGTGTTGGTCATCGGATTGGGAACTCGATCGTTGCGACAAAGGTGGTCGGACCACTGAGCGACACCAACGTCTCGCCGGCGCCGTTGCTGTGGACTCCAACGCTTGCACGTCCACCATCCATGTGGACCACGAGTTTCCCGTCGAGGGGCGCGGCCAGGCCCCACCGCGACGCAGCGACTGCGGCCGCGCACGCCCCGCTGCCACACGCCTCGGTGATCCCGGCACCGCGTTCATGCACCCGCATCGTGATGGCGTGGGAGTCCGGTCCGGCGGCGACGATCTCGAGGTTGACGCTTGGCACGGCCGCACCGAGGGCGGCGAGGTCGACCGCATCGAGGTCGTCGACGGCGACGACGGCGTGGGGATTGCCGACGCTGAGGTGGGCGACGGGCCGCGCCGGGTCGGCGCCGAGGGCTGCCCACCCCGATGGCGCTTCGAGGTCCGTCACCTCGCCCATCGACGCGGTGGCGAACATCGTCGCTGGATCGTCGGTTGGCTCGAGTTCGACCCGACGCACACCAGCGTCAGTGGCGATCATCATCGTCACCGCTCCTTCGTCGCCGCGGCGCCGGGCGAGGGCGTGAGCCAAGCAGCGCAGGCCGTTGCCGCTGATCTCTGCCCGACCGCCGTCGGCATTGAACAGGATCATTCGGGCGCTGGCGTTCGGGTCGCTCTCGCCGATGATCAGCCCGTCGGCACCGACGCCCCGGTGCCGGTCGCAGAGGCGACGCGCCAAGCGCAGCGCGGTCGGCGTGCGGCACGTCGAGGTGGAACCCGATGAGGAAGTCGTTGCCGAAGCCGTGGTACTTGACGAGCTGCAACGTGTTCATGCGAGGGCGTCGACCACGGTGGCGCGCACCTCGGCGAGCGGGTCGGCGGCGGCTGGGTCGATGTCGATCCAGCGTATGCGAGGGTCGCGGCGGAACCACCGCTCCTGCCGGGTGGCGAACCGACGGGTCCTCGTGACGATCGTCTCGACCGCTTCGTCGAGCGTGGCCAGGCCGTCGAGATGGTCGAGCAGCTCCTTGTAGCCGAGCGCCTGTCGCGCCGTCGGTGACAGTCCGTGGGCAGCGAGGTGGGCGACTTCATCGAGCAAGCCGTTCGTCATCATCGCCGCGACACGTCGCTCGATTCGTTCGGCGAGCGCCGCACGAGGCCAGCGAATTCCGTACTGGGCGACGTCCGTCGGCGGATACGCCCCGACACCCGGGCCGAACGAGCTGAACGGTTGACCGCTGCCCATCGACACCTCCAGCGCCCGCACGATTCGCCGGCGGTTGGCAGCGTCGATCTTGGCGGCGGCCGGGGCGTCGAGGTCTTCAGCCGGGTGTAGAGGACGGCCGTGTCGGGCTCCGCCTCGATCGTCGCTCGGACGTCCGGCCACACGCCGGGCAGCTCGAGTCGGTCGACCGCTGCTGTCAGATACAGGCCAGTACCGGCGACGAGCAGGGCGCGGCATCCGGCACGGGACGCGATCGCAAGCAGGGCCTCGTCGTAGGCCCGGCGAAACTCGGTGACCGACATCTCGTCGTTCGGGTCGGCGAGATCGAGACAATGGTGGACGACGGCAGCGCGGTCAGCGACCGTCGGCTTGGCCGTGCCGATGTCCATCCCCCGGTAGACCTGCATGGCATCGACCGCCACGATCTCCGTGCCGGGCACAGCACCCGCGGCGGCCATCGCCACGTCGGACTTGCCGGATGCCGTCGGTCCGAGTAGGGCGACGGGAGGTCGCATCAACCGGCGGCGACCGGAATTCTGATGCGGTGGCGAGCGTCGGCGGTCTGTTCGACGAAGCGGGCAGTGAGGTGGTGGGGTGCGGCGGCGGTGATCTCGACATCGGCATAGCAGCCCGGGCGCAACTGGTGCGCCGCCGTGAAGTGGACGAGCCGGTGCTGCCTCGTCCGCCCGGCGAGCACGGCCGGGTTCTTCTTGCTCGGTCCTTCGACGAGGACCTCTTCGGTGCGGCCGATGCGCGCTTGATTGGCGGCCAGGGCGCTGCGCTCGACGACGACGCGGAGGCGGTCGAAACGCTCCCCCGCCACGGCCGGGTCGACGAAGCGGTCGGCCATCTCGGCGGCCTCCGTGCCCGGGCGTGGCGAGAAGATGAACGTGAAGGCGTCGTCGAAGCGTGCCTCGGCAGCCACCTCGAGCGTCGCCGCGAAGTCGTCGTCGGTCTCGCCCGGAAACCCGACGATGATGTCGGTCGACACGGCGAGGTCGGGAACGACTCGGCGGGCTTCGGCGAGGCGGTCGAGGTAGCGCGCTGCGCTGTAACCACGGTGCATCGCGGCCAGCACACGGTCGGAGCCGGACTGCAGCGGATAGTGCAACTGCTCGCAGACCGCCGGCGTGCCGGCCATCGCGACGAACGTCTCGGCGCGCATGTCCTTGGGGTGCGGCGACGTGAAGCGGATGCGGCGGATGCCCTCGACGGCGCCGACGGCTTCGAGGAGGTCGGCGAACAGCGGGCGCAGCGGGGCGCTGGCGTCGCCGGCGCGGCGGGCCGCGAGCTGCAGGTCGCGGCCGTAGCTGTTGACGTTCTGGCCGAGCAGCGTCACCTCGGTGACGCCGTCGGCGGCGAGCACTTCGACCTCGGCGACGATGTCGGCGAACGGGCGGCTGATCTCCTCACCGCGCACGGCGGGGACGATGCAGAACGCGCACGTGTTGTCGCAGCCGATCTGGATCGTGACCCAGGCGTTGTACGAGGTCGTCCGGCGGGCCGGCAGCGCCGAGGGGAACATGGCGTGGTCGTCGACGACGGCCGCCTCGAGGATCTCGGTGACCGGTCCGGTGCGGCGGGCCTCGTCGAGCAGCTCGGCGGCACGGTGGACGTTGTGCGTGCCCATCACGACGTCGACGTGCCCCGCCCTCGTGCGCACGACGTCGCGGTCCTTCTGGGCGAGGCACCCGGACACGACGATCTGGCGGCCGTCGCGCTGCGCCTTCCACGTCTTGAGGTGACCGAGGTTGCCGTACAGCTTGTTGTCGGCGTTCTCGCGGATGCAGCACGTGTTCAGCACGACGACGTCGGCGTCGGCCTCCGACGCGGCGGCGACCATCCCGTCGGCTTCCAGCAGGCCGGCGATGCGCTCGGAGTCGTGCTCGTTCATCTGGCATCCGAACGTGCGCACGAGGTAGCGCCGAGCCGATCCTGCACTCGGGTGAGGCTACCGGCGGCGGTTGCACGAGCCGGGCTGTGCATCGCTAGGTTCGGCGCCGTGCTCGCCATCCTGCCCATCTCGACCGGCTACGAACTCTCGGCCTGCTGCACATCCTCAGTGTCATCGCCGCCTTCGGTCCGCTGTTCATCTACCCATCGATGCTCCGCGTCGGGGCCGGGGCCGAGGTCGCCAAGTGGCACCTGCGGCTGAGCCTTCCGGCCCTCGTGCTCGTGTGGGTGTTCGGCATGGGACTGGTCGGGTTGTCCGAGAGGTGTTCGAGATGTCCGATGGCTGGATCGTCGCCTCGCTCCTGTTCTGGGTCGTCCTCGTCGCCGTCAGCTGGTTCCTCATCCGCCCATCGCTCGCTGACAGGAGCGAGCGCGCCCGCTCGATGCTCACCGCCGGCCTCGGCATCACCCACCTCGGCCTCGTCGTGATCCTCTGGCTGATGGTGTTCAAGCCCGGCGCTTGAGCGTCGATCGGCCTGACGATTTCCTACCCGCGAACTGGTCGTCCTTGTCAGTCGAGCTCGATCGGGGCGTCGTCGGCAGGGGTGAAGGCGGCGGGGGTAGCGGCCGCCGTCCTCCTCGGCGCTGTCGGGTCGCAGCCCGGCCGGCGTCAGCACCTTGTCGCTGATCTCGACCATGATCTCGGGGTTGCCGGTGAGGAACGCCTTGGCGTTCTCCCGGCCCTGGCCGAGCTGCTCGCCCTCGTAGGTGAACCAGGCGCCGGACTTCTTGACGATGCCCATGTCGACCGCCATGTCGAGCAGCGAACCCTCACGGCTGATGCCCTTGCCGTACATGATGTCGAACTCCGCCTGGCGGAAAGGCGGCGCAACCTTGTTCTTCACCACCTTGACCCGGGTGCGGTTGCCGACGACCTCGGCGCCGTCCTTGAGCGACTCGATGCGGCGGATGTCGAGCCGCACCGACGAGTAGAACTTCAGCGCCCGCCCACCGGGGGTGGTCTCCGGTGAGTTGTGGACCATCACGCCGTCGACGAAGTAGTTGTGCGTGCCGCCGACCTCGAGGTCGAACTTGTGCATGCTCCGCGTCGGCGGCTTGACGGCGATCTGCGTGATCGCGCATCGGCGTCGAGCACCTGGCGCGGCGCGGCGAACACCGGCTCGACGGCGAACCGGCCGCGGTAGCGCGGCAGCAGCTTGTACTCCATCGACGGATGGACGAACGGAGCGATCAGCGCCTGGAACTTCGCCGTCTCGGCGGTCGGGAACTGCAGCACCGCCTTCCGCGCTGCCCGCTGGCGATGAGCTGCACGTCGATGCCCCACGTGTCGGCGAGGTAGCGCGCGAGCCGAGCGCGGCGTGTCGGCCGACATCGCCTCGACGCAGATCTCGACGCGGCCGCTGCCGCCCGCCGTGCGCTCCTGCAGTCCCTTCGAGCGCAGCGTGAACGCCGCCGTCGTCCATGTACCAGACCGCGAGCGACAGCGGCGTGAGCTGCTTGAGGTAGTCGTCGCTCAGCACCTTCTTGCCGCCGACGTAGACCGCTTCGCGCAGCTCGGCGAGCTCGGGAGCGGCTGCACGTCGTGGAACACCGCACCCTTGGCGTTCGGTCGAACGGCTCACGTCGACGTTGGCGAACAGCGACGCCTTCCAGTCGCCGTACGCGGCCTGCTTGGCGCCATGACCCCAGCGGAACCGAGCGCCGTTGCCCGATCGGGTGGGCGACAGCGCGCCGTCACCCATCAGGCCGCCGAGCAGGACCTGCCACTGGACGTCGCTGAGCAGCTCGGTCGCCGCCTGCAGCACCCGGTCGCCGACGATCAGCTCGCCGGCCGGGCGCCACCCGCCCGGCGTCGAGATCAGGTGGTTCTCGGTCGCGGCGAACTGCGCCTGGCCGTTGCCGCCGCCACGCTCGACGGTGAACTGCAGGAACCGCTCGGCGACGCCGTTGTCGAACCAGTTGGTGACCGGCTTGGCGACGAGCTCGCCGCGCTCGAAGTCGTACGACAGCACCTCGACCGGCAGCTTCTGGTTGACGATCTTGCCGATCTTCTCCTGCGTGCCGTCGGCCAGCGTGACGCGCGTGCCGTAGCTCATGCAGCCGAACATGACTCCGATCTTCTCGCGGAGCTGGTTGATGAAGATCATGATCGTCTTGGTCTTGTTGAGGTTGGCGGTGAGCTTGCGCAGCGCCTGGCTCATCAGGCGGGCCTGCAGGCCGACGTGGGTGTCGCCCATCTCGCCCTCGATCTCGGCCCGGGGGGTGAGCGCGGCGACGGAGTCGATGACGACGACGTCGAGCGCGCCGGAGCGCACGAGCATGTCGGCGATCTCAGCGCCTGCTCGCCGGTGTCGGGCTGGGAGATCAGCAGCTGGTCGATGTCGACGCCGATCGCCTTGGCGTAGACCGGGTCCATGGCGTGCTCGGCGTCGATGTAGGCGCAGATGCCGCCGTTGCGCTGCGCCTCGGCGACGACGTGCATGGCCAGCGTCGACTTGCCCGACGACTCCGGGCCGA
>CAWBBL010000022.1:0-12685 GCA_963786985.1 Ilumatobacteraceae bacterium
CGCCATCTAGCTGGTCTTTTCGTGGTTCTGCAGGCCGATCTGTCGGATTCTCGAAGCGATCCGTGCACAGATCGTGCACAGGAATTGATACGGTCGGCGGATGGCTCGGGGGTCGGTGCGCCGCAAGGACGGGGCGTGGTCCTACCGAGTCGACCTCGGCCCCGACCCATCCACGGGAAGGCGACGCCAACTCGCCAAACAAGGCTTCCGGACGCGCAAGGCGGCCGAGGCGGCGCTTGGCGAGGTGCTCAGCGCCGTCGCCGCTGGATCCGTCGTGAGCAGATCGACGACTACGACGGGTCAGTATCTCGACGACTGGCTCGTCAGCCAGCACCACCGCCTCCGGCCGACGACCGTGCACAGCTACAAGCTGGCCATCGCCCGCATCAACACTTGGCTGGGCAAGGTGCCGGTGCAGTCGCTGACCCCGTTGCAGATCGAGCGCTTCTACGCCGACCTGTTGCGCGAGGGAGGACACGCCGGTCAGGCGTTGTCGGCCAAGACCGTTCGCAACAGCCATGTCGTCCTGCGTAAGGCACTGGCGGACGCCGAGCGGCTCGGGCTCGTCCACCGCAACGCTGCCGCCGCCGCCCGGCCCCCGAGCTCGTCGAGGCGCGAGTTCGCAACATGGTCGTCGGAAGACTTGCGTGAGTTCTTCACCGCCATCCGCGGTGAGCGGATTTACTCGGCGCTCGTGGTCGTCGCGACGACCGGCATGCGCAGAGGAGAGGTCCTCGGACTGCGCTGGCGCGATCTCGATCTCGACGCTGCGCAGCTCAGCGTCGTGCAAACCCTGACCGCGGTGAACGGCGAGGCGGTGATCGGCCCGACGAAGACGTCGCGGAGCCGGCGCACGGTGTACCTCGACCCACAGACGGTCGACGTGCTACGCGTGCACCGCCGGCAACAACGCGAGGAACGGCTCATCGCCGGTCCGGTCTGGGACAGCTCGACCGATCTTGTGTTCCGTGACGAGGTCGGCGTGCTTCTCCATCCGGACTGGTTCACGCGCGAGTTCCGACGGCTCAACCTCGCGTCTGCTCTGCCTCCGATCAGATTGCACGACCTACGCCACACTTACGCCACGCTGGCGTTGAAGGCGGGCATGCATCCGAAGGTCGTAAGCGAGCGGCTCGGCCACGCCACCGTCGGCATCACACTGGATCTGTACTCTCACGTCACCCCGGCGATCGCTCGCGACGCCGCCAACGTCGTCGCCCAGTCGATCTTCGAGTAGTGGGCCGTCGCGGTGTCCGATGCTGTCGCCGCCAACGTCGTCGATCCGGACGGTCGTGTGGTCGAACTCACCGAGGAGCGCTGGGCGCACATCGTTGATGGCCATCCCGAGCTGACACGTTCTCGGATCGAGATTCTCGAGACAGTCCGCGCGCCCGGCGTGCGAGTGGCTGGCCGAACCGCGGGTGAGTCATGGTTCTACAAGCAGATGTCGGGCCCAGTCGGTGGCTCAAGGTTGTCGTACGCTATGAGTCCAGTGAGCGAGGCTGGATTGTGACAGCGTTCGCTCGGAGGCGCATGCCATGAACATCACGATTGGCCATACGACGTTTGACCGTGTCCGCTACGACTCGGGTGCGGACACTCTCTACTTGCACGTTGGCGAGCCTGTTCGGGCAGTCGACTTCGACGAGTCCCCCGAGGGCCACGCTCTGCGTTTCAACGCTGACGGAGAGCTGGTGGGCCTCACTATCGTCAACGCCAAACGGCTTCTCAACGGCGCCTTACCGATTGTGGTCACCGTCCCGGAACGCTTCATGATCGATCCCACGACGCTCGCCAAGGCCGTCGCGTGAAGCGGGATCGGGCGAGCGAGATCCAACGCAAGAGCGCATCGGTTTCGGACCGAGACGAGTGGAACGCTGTCCTCGCTCAGCTGCGAGCTGACGGGTTCACACCGGCCGAGTCGATCAAGATCACCCGTGCGGTCCTACACGTCCCACTCGCCGAAGCGAAGGCCATTGTCCACGGCAGTGCCCCTTGGGAGGATCGACGCGAGGGCTTCGAGGCGATTCACGACGCGGTGGCGAGCGCCGCGTCGGAGCTCTCATGACGTCCATCGATCTCGGAATCGACGTCAACACAGCACCTGGCGCCCATGGGGTTCGCCCGTGATGCACTCGACTCTGGCCTTCTCGGAAAGGGACGTGGCGGTCGTCCGTTCCGGCGGTAGCCGCCGGGCCGATCGCGGAAGTGTCGCGCTTTGTCAACCCGCTGACCTTTGACAATGCATGGAGCGCGCAGACAATCCGAGTCGATCGCCGTCCAAGTCGACCTCGTTGACGGCCGTGCCGTTGCTCGGCGCGCCTGACGGCCAACAGACTTCCCGCGCCAGTCGGACGTGGTCCTCTGCCCAGCCCGGCGCCGAACCGCTCCTGTACACCGTGGAAGAAGCCGCCGCGCTGTTGCGAATCAGCGGACGCTCGCCTACGAGATGGCCGGCCAGTACGTGGCGAGTTGCGGTCAGGCGGGCCTACCAGTGATCCGCCTCCGGGAAACGTCTGCGCGTGCCCCGCTGGGCGCTCCTGGAGCTTGTTTTGCATGGCCGTGTGTTGTCTCGATCTCCGATCGAGTCGCCGGCACGGGGGAGCGACCGCCGCGGCGGGTCACCGCGAGGCGTGCCGACCGCGCACAATCGACGGCGGGCCGCGACCGGCTCTCCGCAAAGTCCTCGGCTCACAGTCGTCCGTCGCGTTCGCTAGCGAAGCGCCCTGTTTCGTCGTTCGAACAGTTGACGCTGGCTCCAGGCAACTGAGTCGTCGTCCTCAGACTGATCGCCGTCGTACGGAGGTTCCTCGAAGAGGAACCTGCAAGTGTCCCTGGACCGAAAAGGGGCGCAGACCCGATCACTGGAACCTGGCAGATCGGGTGACCCGATCCGGCGGAGCGGGTCTGCAACTACGGCGGGTGTGCACCCGGGGAGAGGGCGGTACGCGTGGCGCCGGGGTTTGGGTGGTCGACGTCGCAGCAGCTCGTGACACCCTGCCCGGGCCAACAAGGCCGGGCGGCTGCCGGCCACCACTTGAGCAACGGACGGGACCGGGCGCCGGGTCTCGAGTGGTCGGGCGAATGGAGCAGCGCGGTTGGGAGGCGGATCGTAATTGGTCGCCAGTGGAGACACCCGATCAGTCCTGGTAGACGGCCATGATCGGGTGCCAGTCGTCGAGTCTTTGGCAACCCGCTCGGGAACGGTCGCTGCATCGATGTCCCATCACGCCGACAGCGTCGTTTGAGTTGGGGTGGCGGCGGCACGACACCCGATCATCCCTGGTAGACACTCATGATCGGATGTCTCGGGCCCCGAGCGTCGAAGTCTGGGAAGCGGTTCGGTACGCCGCCGGCTAGGTGGTCATGCCGGGGTGGTGGCGGCGGAAGTTGCAGCACCTGTCGCGCCGCACGTCGGTCGGGCCTAGCCGCGGGTTCACGTCACTCGTCGGCCCCGCCGCGGGTGCTCGGCCGTCGTGGTTGCGGACCCGCTTCGCCGGATCGGGTCACCCGATCCGCCAGGTTCATGTGATCGGGTCTGCGCCCTCTCCCGTTTCAGGCACACTTGCAGGTTTCCCCCGGGAAACCTGCGTTCGATCGGTGTGCCGTCTCGCGGGTGACCGGGACTGGCGTCGATCGCGCCCAGAATCCCCAGTCGCTCGTCAGGAGTGAACGCGAGTCACCGTCAGCGGTTCCGCGAGGGCGTTGACGTCCCTGCCGGTCTGCGACCCAACGTCCCGGCGCGATGTTCGGTCGCAGTGAGCTGTGACGTGGCAAGTCTGGTGAAGGTCGTCGGCCGTCGCCGTTGGGCGTCGGGCTGGGGAGCGCCGAGCGCCGACTATGGGCGCGCTCGCGCGAAGTCTGCGGCAACAGAATTGGCATTCGGCGTGCGTTTCCGGTCAGGACAGCGCTGGCGAGTTCCGGTGTCGATGTGAACGCCGTCCGCCTCAGGTTCACCGGGCCAAGTCGAGCGTGAGGGGTTGGCCTTGACAAGTGAGTTATCACATGTCATATGTTTACGTGGCGGAGCCACGAGTGATCCGCCACTCAATCGGTGCCAAAGGGGGGCGTAGTGAGCGCGAAGCGTACGAACATGAGGCTTGGCGCGGCTGGCGTCATCATGGTGCTCACCGCCGTTGCCGGCATGTCGAGCTTGGTGGCAGCCGAGCGGCCGGCGAGCGGCGGCGGTTCGTTGGTGGTGTGGGACTTCAAGAGCGGCGACGAGGCGTTCGCCGGCTACTACACGGCCGCCGAGGAGGCATTCGAGGCCGACCATGAGGGCGTTGACGTCGAGTTCGTCGCCCAGCCGTTCGATCAGTACTACACGTTGATCGGTACCGCGATCCAGAGCGGCGAGGGACCCGACCTGTTGATGTTCAACGGCGGCGCCCAGCTACGTGACCGCGTCGATGCACTCGTCCCTTTGGACGACTTCCTCGCGTCTGACGCCGCCGGTGACGCCCTCGATCGGCTTGCCGGGTGGGAGGCGTTCCAGGCCGACGGCGTGACCTACGGCGTTCCGCTGACGATCCAGGGCATCCCGATCTACTACAACAAGGCGCTGTACGCCGAGGCCGGGCTCGACCCGGAGGCGCCACCCGCGACATGGGAGGAACTGGCGGCAGCGTGCGAGGCGATCATCGCAGCAGAGATCACCTGCTTCGCGGGCGGGAACCGAGAGGGGATCCAGATGGAGTTCTGGCTCACGGCGATGGCGCCGGGGTCGCTCACGTCCGACGAGTACGACGCATGGCTGGCCGGCGACCGCGACTGGACATCGGACAACGTGCGCCGGATCTTCCAGACCTGGGCCGACAGCACCGCCAATGGCTGGTTCCCCGAAGGCCTCAACTCGACCACGATGTTCATGGACTCCTTCGCACCGTTCCAGGCCGGCGAGGCGGCCAACGTGATCGGGCTGATGTCGGACGTCGCCCACTGGAAGGACTTCGGAGAGTTCCTCGGCGACGACCTCGGCCTGCTGCCACCGCTGGCATTCGAAGGCGGCAACGATGCCCCGTTCCTCTCTGCCGAGGGTGGCATCGGATACTCCGTCACGGCGTGGAGTCCCAATCCCGAGCTGGCGGCGGAGCTCGCCGTGGCGATGGCGGACACCGACGTGATGACGACCTTCTTCGAGCAATCGGGTGCCATCGTCTCGGACACGAGCGTGGACCTGTCCGGCCTCGACAACGAGGCGGCGACGACGCTGATCAGCGAGCTCGAAGACGCCCGTCCGAACGCGCACACGGCGCTCACCACCGCCGGCCTCGACGCCTTGCACGTCGTCGGCCAGCAGCTCGCCGCCGGCGAGATGACCGTCGACGAGGCCCTCGCCGAGATGCAACAGGCAGACGAGGCGGCGGCAGCGCCAGCGACGACGAGCGGCTGACGAAATCGAGCACAGGACGGCGATGAGCGTCGGCACCGCCACGCCTGTCGAGGTGCCCGGCGCCACCACAACCAAACCGTCGAAGGTCGAGGCGCGGCGTCCGCTGCGCCTCGACCGCGTCATGCCCTACGTGCTCGTCCTGCCGACGCTGCTCATCATCGGGGCGTTGCGGATCTACCCTTTGATCCGGGGTGCCCAGTACTCGCTCACCGGGGACGGCGATCGCGACGGCGAGTGGGTCGGCCTCGACAACTTCCGCCAGCTGTGGCACGACGAACGCTTCATCGGGTCGCTGAGGCACGTCGGCGTGCTGTTGTTGGTGTTGCCCGTGTTCGTCGTCGTGCCGTTGTTGCTGGCCAGCCTGATCCACATCAAGATCCCCGGCCACCGCGTGTACCGGGCCGTGTACTTCTTCCCCGTCGTGCTGTCGCCGGTGATCATCGGCACGATGTTCAACACCGTGCTGAGCGCCGACGGGCCGTTCAATTCGCTCCTCGAGACGCTGCACCTCCCGACCAACGACTGGCTCGGCAACCCCGACACGGCATTGCTCACCGTGGTCGGCGTGCAGCTCTGGTCGACGTTCGGGCTTGCCGTGACGATCTTCCTGGCCGGTCTCTCGACCCTCGACGCCGAACTGATCGAGGCATCCACCCTCGACGGCGCCAACGTGGCCCAGACGATCCGCCACGTGATCATCCCGTCGCTGCGGCCGACGATCCAGTTCGTGGTGGTCACGACCACGATCGGGATGCTCACCGGGATGTTCGGGCTGCTGTTCGTGATGACCGCCGGTGGTCCGTTCGATTCGACGTATCTGCCGGAGCTGTACATCTGGGTGAAGCAGGGTCGGGACAACCAGCCGGCGCTGGCGGCGGCGGCGAGCATGGTGCTGTTCGGGCTGATGGCGGTCATCGCCGTCGTGCAGATCCGACTCCTCTCGCAGGATGTCGACGAGTGAGCGAGCGAGTCTTCGAGCGAGCGAACCAGCATTACGGTGCCTGTCGCGAACTGGTGCACCGCCCGTTCGCCCTCAAGGAGATCCACGCGGCGGTGGTGCGCCAATGAGCGTGATCGCGGTCATGCCGGCCCGTCCCGGGCGCACGTTGACCGAGCGGTTCAAGCGGGCGCCGCGCTGGTTGACGGCCCTCGTCATGTCGTTGATCGCCGCGGGCACGATCTTTCCGATGGTGTTCGTCCTCAACGTGTCGTTGAAGGACAGGCGGTCCTACATCCTCGACCAGTTCGGCCTCGCCGACACGTTCCACACGGCCAACTTCGGCGACGCCTGGCGGCGCAGCAATCTCAGTCGCTACATGATCAACTCGACGATCGTCACGACCGGCAGCGTCGCCGTGCTGCTGCTGCTCGGCTCGTTGGCCGGCTACGCGTTCGCGCAGCTGTCGTTCAAGCTGAGCAAGGCGGCATACCTCGCCTGCCTCTGCGCGCTGATGATCCCCTTCCAGGTGATCATGGTGCCGTTCCTGCGCATGATGCACGACATCAGCCTCGTCAATACGTACTGGGGGTTGATCCTCGCCTACACGTCGATCTTCCTGCCGTTCACCGTGTATCTGATGGCGAGCTTCTATCGGCGCATCCCGCGCAGCATCACCGAGGCGGCGACCATCGACGGGGCGTCGGTGTGGGACACGTACCGGCGGATCATCGTGCCGATCGGCAAGCCGGCGCTGCTCTCGGTCGGCATTCTCAACGCCTTGTTCGTCTGGAACGACGTGCTCGTCTCGCTGCTGATGATGCCTGAGGAGCAGAAGCGCACGTTGATGATCGGGGTGTCGGCCCTGCGCGGCCAGTACTCGGCCAATATCCCGGTCTTCGCCGCCGGCGTGTTGATCGCCGCGTTTCCCGTCGTCGTCATCTACATCCTCTTCCAGCGCCAGATCGCCGCCGGCGTCACGGCCGGCGCCACGAAGGGGTGACGCTGCGCTGGCGCGGACCTCGGCCGATGGGACGGTGGCGATGATCGATTCGCACGTCCACTGCTGGGACACCGCACTCTTCGACTTGGACTGGCTCGACGCGTTCCCCGGCCTGCCGAAGCGGCGACTCCTGGAGGACTACGCGCCCGCTGGGACGCGGGCGGTCTCCTCGGTCGTGCTCGTCGAGGCGAGTGCGCGGCCGGGAGGAGCGACCGAGGCCGCGTGGCTCGCCGCGCAGGGCCGCACCAGGTCGATGCCATCGGTCGCCGGCATCGTCGCGTCGCTACCGCTGGAGCGAAGCAGCGACGTCGCCGCCGAACTCGACAGCCTGCTCGAGGCGGTACCGCTCGTGTGCGGCATACGGCGAAACCTGGAGGCGATGCCTCCGCGCACGTCGTGTGACGGGTCGTTCCGCGCCGGCGTCGCAGTAGTCGGGCGGCGCGGTCTGCCGTTCGATCTCTGCGCGTCCGGGCCGACGCTGGACGATGCGGTCGAACTGGCCGCGGCGCTGCCCGAGGTGCGGTTCGTCCTGGACCACGTCGGCAAACCGCCGCGCCCCGACGATCATGACGCGCGGGTGACGTGGCGCTCGGCGGTGAACAAGCTCGCTCGGCTCGACAACGTCTGGTGCAAGCTCTCGGGACTCCTCACGCGCGGGGATGGCAGCCGGCCAGAAGATTCCGACGCCGTCGCGGCGCTGCGACATGGGCTCGACGCCTTCGGACCGCAGCGGTCGATGATCGGAAGCGACTGGCCGGTGGTCACATTCACCGCGTCATGCGACGAGTGGTTCTCGCTCGTCGACGGCGTCGCAGCCAACCTCAGCCCCGACGAACGTCGTTGGATCGAGCACCGAACTGCTGCCTACGTGTACCGCCTCGGAGGCGTGGATGAATGAATCAAACTCGAGCGGTTTACGTCGACCCGGGAGAGGTTCGGATCGTGCGATGGACGCGGAGAGGCCGTGAGGCGGCACCCGCTGCCGCGGCGCCCGGGCGTGACGGTGACCGAGCTCGGGTTTGGAGGAGCCCCCGTTGGCAACCTCTACACCTCGGTCTCCGACGACGCAGCCGTCGCCGCGATCGACACGGCGTGGGAGTGCGGGGTCCGCTACTTCGACACCGCCCCGCACTACGGGCTCGGTCTGTCGGAAGCGCGGCTCGGTAAGGCGCTTGCGACACGACCTCGGACGGAGACGGTGCTGTCGACGAAGGTGGGTCGCCTCCTGGTCCCGTCGGGACTCGGCCCGCCGCGGGGTGACGACGGCTTCATAGTCGATACCGACCTGACTCGAGTCGTCGACTTCAGCGCCGACGCGGTCGTGCGCTCGCTCGATCAGAGCCTGACCCGCCTCGGTGTCGGTTCGATCGACATCGTGCTCGTCCACGAGCCGGATGATCGCTGGCATCAGGCGAGCCGCCACGCGGTGCCGACGCTGTGCCGGCTCCGCGACGAGGGCGTCATCGGTGCCGTCGGTGTCGGCATGAACCAGTCGGAGATGCCGGCCCGATTCGTTGCCGAGACCGACATCGACGTGGTGATGTGCGCCGGTCGCTACACACTGCGGATCAGAGCGCTCTCGATGACCTGCTTCGGCTCGCCCGGGAGCGGGGTGTGGCGGTGCTCGCTGCGGGCGTGTTCAACTCCGGTCTGCTCGCCAACTCGGATCCGATTCCCGACGCTCGATACGACTATCGGCCGGCACCGGCGGCGCTCGTACGGCGCGCTCGGGAGATCGCCGCCGTGTGCGAGGTCCACGACTCGACCTTGCCGGCGGCAGCGATCCACTTCGCCGCCGCACATCCCGCCGTCGCCAGCGTCGTCGTCGGCATCGGCTCGGCGGCGCAGGCGGCACGCAACGCCGAATTGCTGGAGACCCCGCCACCGGCGGCCCTCTGGGACGAGCTCGGCGCGCGCCGGCTCATCCGTGCTGATGCGCCGATTCCGACCTGAGAGCCGGCTACGCGTCGCCCGTTTGCGGGCGGCGCCTGGCCCACGATTCGGTGATGTGCTCGCGCATCGCGTTGGCCGCTTCATCGGCATCGCCCGCGATGACGGCGTCATAGACGCGGGCATGAGCGCGATGGGTTCTGACGACCTCGGCGCGCGTCGGCTTGCCGGTATACATCGGCGAACTGAGCGCCTTGCCCTGGATGCTCGCAACGATCGCCCGGCCGAACCTGTCGCACGCAATGCGGTGGATGGCGTCGTGAAACTCCAGGTCCTTGACGTTGTACTCATCCGGCTGTCCGAGCAGGGACTCGAGCTGCTGGAACGAGCGTGTCAGCATCGCGGCGGTCTCGGGGGTGATCCGTCGAGCCGCCTTGCAGGCCATCGCACACTCGAGCGTCGTGCGGATCTCGATCAGGTTGTCAAGGTACTCCAGCCGGTCGGCGCGCCGGAACAGCGCGTCGAGGACCATCGGATCGAGCAGGCTCCAATGGCTCGGGTCGAGCACGATCGTTCCCCAACCCTGGCGGGCGGCGACGAGTCCCTTCCCCGCGAGACTCGTGATCGCCTCGCGGATCACCGTCCTGCTCACCCGGAACGTGTCGCACAGACTGTCCGCCGAGGGCAAGGCGGTCCCGGGACGATAGCGCTCGGTAACGATGTCGTGAGTCAGCTGCTCGATGACCGCCACCGAAAGTGGCGGGCGGTGGCGAGCCGGCCGGGCAACATACCCCGTCTCGATCACCTCGTCGGTCGGGACGCTCTGTTCGGTCATCGCGACGGCTCCGTGTCAAGTGCCAGGCGGCGGGCAGCCAGGACGCCCAGCGCGCATCGAGACTACCAGGCGCTTGCTGGTCAGTAGTCATGTGACATATTATGAGTTGGTGGCCCTCTTGCCGTGCCAGCTCCGATGAAGATCATCGGCTACCGCACCATCACCACTGCGCACCGTTGGGGTCGGCCGGTCGGCGACGCGAACGGGGCGATCCGCTCCGGCGTCACCGAGGTACCGGTGCTCCTCGTGCTCACCGACGGCGGGATCACCGGCATCGGGCTCGGTGCCCACACCGACGTCGCCAGGGTCTTCCCGGCGCTCGACGGTGAGGATCCCAGAGCGGTGACGGCGCTCTACGACCGGATGTTGTCGTACGTGTTCAAGGCTGGCCACGCCGGAGCGACCTTCGGCGCGATCGGTGCCCTCGACATGGCGCTGTGGGACATCAAGGCCAAGCTCGCCGGCGAGCCGTTGTGGCGCACGCTCGGGGCGCGGGACCGGTTCGTGCCCGGGTACGCATCGGGCCTCGAGATCGCCGTCGACGACGACGCGCTGGCATCGGTGTACGAGCCGTGGGCCGATCGCGGGTTCGTGAGCGCGAAGATCAAGGGCGGGCTCGACACCGAGCGCGACATCGCAAGGCTCCGCACCGTACGCCAGGTACTGACGAGGAACACCCGCTCACCTGCGCTAATGCTCGACGTCAACGAGAGCTGGGGACGACATCAGGCGGTGCGATTGATCAGTCGGATCGAGGATGAGATCGATCTCACGTGGGTCGAGGAGCCGGTACGGCGCTGGGACGTCAGTGGTAACGCCGCCGTCGCCCGGTCAGCGCGCGCTGCCGTGGCCACCGGTGAGAATCTCACCGGCCTCGAGCAGTACCGGCCGCTGCTCGACGCCGGAGCGGTGGGGGTAGTCCAGGCCGGCAGTGTGTGGGGGATCACCCATTTCCTGCGCGTGGCCACGCTCGCCCTCGGACACGACCTCCCGATCAGCCCCGTGGGATATCACTGCAACGTCCTCGCCCACGCCGCGACCGCGGTACCGAACCACCTCGTGTGCGAATTGCAGGACCTGACCTCCCCGATCGGCATCACGGTCGACCAGACCATCGAGGAAGGCGGTGTTCGGCTCGGGGATGCGCCCGGACTCGGCATCGAGATCGACGAGGACGCGATTCGCTCGCCGCATGACCTTGTCTCCTGGGCCGACCCGGCCGGTCCGCACGTGCGCCCGCGCGACGCCGGCCTGCGGCTCGCTGCCCCCTCGAACGAGGCCCGCCATGCACCGAGCGCCGAGCTCTCGTGAATGCAACGCCCCGGCCTGGATCACAAACCGACCCCCGCGGGGAACGGGCAGATGCTCAGTCCGAGGCCGTCCCGACCGGCGAATCGGTTGGCGTTCGCCTGAGTCGAGCAGGCTGGCGGACGAGCGCTCGGTAGTTGACACGTGCAGCAGAGCGGCCGCTTCTGCCAATTGCGGGTCTTGGGCGTGCAACGCGGCGAGGATCGCCGCGTGCTCAGAGATCGTCCGATCGGTCGCCGCGGCCTCGATCACTCCTCGCCACACCCGTTCGCGAGTGGTCCTGCTGGACACCCCGTTGAGCATCGACGCGAGCGTCGCGTTACCCGCTGCTTCGGCCACGACGTGGTGAAAGGCTTCGTCGTACTCGACTAGCTCTTCGTGCGACCCCGCCGTAGACATCCTATGTAACAGCGAGTCGAGTTGGGTGAGCTCATCGTCGGCGGGGTGGGTCTGTGCGAGATGATTCAATACTTGGCGATGTTCGACTTCGTTGCCGTAAGTGCCACGACGGACGACCGGTGGATCGAGTATGTCGATCACTGCACGACCACTTCACCGACCCTGTCGTCGTGCGCGGTGGACGATACCTCGCTCCTACAGGACCGGGAGGAGGGGCCATGCCCCTCGATGCCTCCGTCGCCGAGTACCGCTTTCCTGACGGACCTGCATGGTCTCGCGAGGGCGAGGCCGATGAGCGCTGACAGCTGAGGAGCGCTGATAATGGTGGCGTCGACGTCATCGTCAACAACCTCGCGATGGCGCCGATGTCGCCGCCCGCCACGTGGGTTTGGTCAGCACTCGGCGTGACGAGTAGGCAGCGGCGTGACGCAGTGGCGATTGGTCGGCGGCGTCTGGTGTCAGCGTGTAAGACTGCTGCGGACCACCACGGTCGGATGCTGCCACAGAACTGCTGCACCACGCACCGCCCGAAACTTGCTGGCGGCGCCGGACCCGCGCCAGATCGACGGTTCGTGAGCGACGTCGCGAACGTCGCCTACGGGTCGGCGCCTTGGCGAGTGCGTCGCTGATCATCGTCAGTGAGCGACCGAACGCCGCACTGCGACATTCGGTGTTCGGCTCGGCTTCGGCAGGATCCTGCCGGCGCATTCGGTCGGCCCCGCCCGTCGTCGCCGGCGTGCCCATGGGCGAGTGCCGACCGCCGAATTAGGGCGGCCGCGCGCCCTCGTGGAGAGGCGATCGCGAGTCGGCCGAATGCCAGTTCGGTGCGACGGCACCCTGAGCCGAAGCGGGCCAACGCTCGAGCTCGATCGGCATCGGGTGCGGCGCTGGCTGCAGCGCCGCACCACCGGCCGTCTCGAC
>CAWBBL010000023.1:0-96527 GCA_963786985.1 Ilumatobacteraceae bacterium
ATCGGCTGTTCGACGGCGGCACAGTAACGCATGGTTCAGGTGGCTCAGCCCTTCACCGCCCCCAGCAAAATGCCTTTGGCGATGTAGCGCTCCAGCACCACAGCCACGATGACGATCGGCGCAACCATCAGCAGCACGAGCAGCGAGATGTTCCACCATTGCGGGCCGCGCGTTGCATTCTGTGCCACCACGAGCACCGGCATCGTCTGCGAATCGCCGCGCGTCAGGAAGATCGCGAAGATCAACTCGTTCCAGGCGAATGTCAGAACGATCAGGAACGTGGCGACAAGACCCGGGACGGACAGTGGCAGAACGATTCTCAGGACAACCTGCAGCCGGGAAGCCCCGTCGATGAATGCGCTCTCCTCGAGCTCCATCGGGATCGACAGGAAGTAGTCGCGGATGAACCAGACCACGAGGGGGAGGCTCGTCGTGGTATAGACCGTGATCAACGCCCACAGCGTGTCGAGCAGACCGAGCTGCTGGAACATCATGAAGATCGGCAGGATGACCGCCACCGGTGGCAGCATCCGCTGGGCGATCAGCCAGAAGGCGATGTCGTCGTTGGCCAACGCCGCTTTGAAGCGTTTACCAATCGTTGCCAACGCAGCCAGAAAGAGGACGCCGGCGATCAGTACGGCCGCCCACCAGTACACCCCGGCGATCACGACAAGAGCGACCGCCAGGGAACCGCAAAGAATGAAGACCGCCACCATTCCAATTCGCGGCCGGTACTTGAAGCGTAGGAGCGCATACGCCGCGAACGAGCCGATGAAAAGGGCGAGAAGCGAACTAACGACACCGACGACCACCGTATTCCTGTAAGGCCGTGGGATGAAGTCGCGCATCTCGTCCCACGCGTTGAGCGACGGCTGGAAGTCGCCAAATGGTAGATATTTTGGCCCGCTACTCACATCGATCGGTAGCTTGAAGGCGGTCGTCAACAGCCAGTAAAAAGGGAAGAGTACGATGACCGACCAGAAGATCAACAGGCAGTAGGAGGTGGCTTTCCGCGCCGGAGAAAGGCCGAGTGGACTTGAAGGTGTGAACCATTTTCGCACTACGGATGCTCCAGTACGCGCTTGCGGACGAAGTTGACAAAGACGACGGCAGAGAACGTCACCACGAAGAGCAACATGTAGGCCATCGCCGCCGAGCCGCCGAGATCGAGCGCTCGCCACGAGTTGTACGCCTGGAGCGTCACCGACTCGGTCGCTGTTCCGGGACCACCGCGGGTGAGGACCTGCGGCATATCAATGATCTTGAAGCCCTCGATGATGCGGATCATGATCACCGTCAGGCTTACAGGCATGAGATATGGCACGAGCACGTATCGGAACGCTTGCCACTCGTTCGCGCCATCCACCAGCGCCGCTTCAATCGGCTCGCGCGGTACTCCTTCGAGGGCCGCCAGGAGAACGATGAAGATGAATGGCGTCCACTGCCAGGTGTCGCCGATGATCACCGCCGAACGCGCTCCGAAGGCCGTCTGCGTCCATGAGAATTCTTCCAACCCCAAGGCAACCCACAGCGGTGCGATGGGCCCCTGCAAGGTGTCCGTCATCATCCGAAAAAGGAACCCAATGCCGACGGGCGTGATCATCATCGGCAGCAAGAACACGACCCGAAAGAATCGCTTTCCACGGAGGTTCTGGGTGACGAGCAAGGCGAGGCCCAGTCCGAGCAGGAACTGAACGACGACGCCGACAAAGACAAACGTCATCGTCACGACGAGCGTGCCCGGTAGGCCGCCGCTCAAATAGGTCATGACGACGAGCCAGATCAGGCCGAAGGCGATGATCGCGGTGAGGACTCGGAGCGACGTTCCGAACAGTTTGAAGCCGTTGTTCGCGATGTACCGCGCGATCAAGAAGATCAACACGGCGAGGACGAACGTCAAGATGGTCAACGTGAGCAGGTTGTAGTCACCGAATCGACCGAGGAAGTGCCGCTGCGTATCTCCGACAAAGAGCCTTCGGTAGTTGTCGAGTCCGACAAACCGAATTTCGAACCCACCTCGCACAAGGCGAATGCTCGCCAACGAGAGGTAGAGCGAAACGATGAGCGGGAAGATCGAGAGGAACAGGACGATCCCGATCGCCGGCAAGAGGTAGACGTACCGCGGGGACGCCTCGAGCCATGCGGAGAGACGCGCCGACAGGCGCGGCGGACGAGTCAGTGCGTCAGGGCCAGCCGGATCGATACCGTCGGTGGCCGCGGCGCCGTTGGCGTCTCGTGTGGCGGATCTCGGTTGCATCACGGTTCGACCACCGGGGCCGCCGCCCTGACGGAACGGGGTCCGTCAGGGCAACGAGAGCCCCTGCGTTGAGAAGTGACTAGTCGCCGCCGGTGATCGTGCCCAGCGTGCCGAGGTACGCCGCAAGTTGGTCTTCGCGGCCCAGCTCCTCGGTCACCCCTTCCCATTGGTCGAAGATCTCTTGGGCGGCTTCCTCTGGGGTGAACTCGCCCGCCAGGAACTGGCTGAGCACCGTGTCGAGGATCACCTGTTGGTATCGGGCGTTTTGCGGGATGCGCAGGTCGAGCACCATGTTCGGGCTGTTCAGGCTGTCCTGAATGGCGCCGAGGTAGTTCGCCGCACCTTCGTCGGTGAATCCGGCATCCAGCCACGGCTGGAGGTTCTCGAACTGCGAAGTGCGATAGGGATTGAAGCCCGACGCACCGATCGTGACGTCGACGTTGGACTGCGCCGGTTGGGACATGTAGGAGAGGAATGCATAGGCGGCGTCCTTGACCTCGTCGGACGCCGCAGCGCTGATTCCGCCCGACCACCCACCGAACGACGCGAACGGCGCATGGTTTACACCGTCGGTGGCGTAGGGACAGGTCTGTTCATCGCACGGCACCAGTTCGTTGGTTTCGCGGTCGAGCACCTCGGTCGAGCCGGGGGCGATGATCGCGCCGGTGCCGGTCTGAACGGCCTCGATCGATGCTTCAGGATCGATCGCCAGCGTCCCGATGTCCCCCCAGTCGAGCGTCAGCGCACAGCGACCCGCCTGCCACAGGGCACGGGTGCCCCCCACGTCAAGGTTTTGCTCGTCGGGCGGACCGAACTCGTTGGTCGCCTGGTAGATCTCCAGCGCGCGGATGAAGCCGGGGTTGTTCACCAGCGGCTCGAACGTCTCCGAATCGAAGAACGCACCTTCTGACGTGCCCTGAGTCTGAATGAAGGGCGCGGCGATCGACGTGATCCACCAGTACGCCTGTCCCGCTCGCACCTTGGAAATGCACGACCCGAAGTCGCCTGACCCATCGCCGTTCATGTCTTGTCCGTTGGCAGCTTCGGCGATTGCCAAATAGTCATCCCAAGTTTGCGGTGGATCCAGACCGAGCTCCTCGAGTACGTCGGTGCGGTAATAGACCATGTGGAAGTCCCCGTCTAGAGGAATGGTGTAGGTACTTCCTTCGAAGGTGGCGCTGAACTCACGGAAGAATTGACCCACATCGTCCCACTCCAAGTCTGGGTCGTTGTTGACACGGTCGGTGATGTCTTCCAGGACTCCTCCGGATAGGTAGTCGACCATCCACTGCGGCGCGAACACGAACGCGTCGTAGCTGTTTGTGCCAGTCACTTGGTCCGTGAGAATGCTCTGAAACAGGTCGGCAAATGGTACGGTTATTACATTGACCTGAGCACCGGTCAATTCGTTGAACTCCGGTGCCCGCCGTTGCAGCGGTTCAGCGATTTGCGGACCCGTGAACGTCACGAGGTTCACCTCGACACCGTCAAATTCGCCACTTTGGGCAGTCGCCAGGTTGCCCGTGCCGGAGGCGACTAGCACCAGGCCACTGGCAAGAGCCATGAATTTCTTCATCTTCACGAATGTTCCTTTCCTATTGCCGTTGTATCCGTCGCTGTAGAAACTCTCTATCGTGATCCAATTCAATCGCCGCCATCAACTCGTGCCTCTCCACTTCACGCCGTCGGGATAGCTGTAGGCGAGGCGATCGGCGGCGACCATCTCCGCCGACATCCCCGGGCGAGCCGGTGCCCGATAGCGCCCGTCGACGATGCGCACGGGGTCGACGAAGTGCTCGTGGAGATGGTCGACGTATTCGATCGAGCGACCCTCCATCGAGCCGGCGATTCCGATGTAGTCGAACATCGCCAGGTGCTGAACGAGCTCGCACAGCCCGACCCCGCCAGCGTGAGGGCACACCGGCCTGTCGAACTTTGCCGCGAGCAGCATGATCGCCAGGTTCTCGTTGACACCGCCCACACGCGTGGCGTCGACCTGGACGACGTCGATCGCGTCGGCCTGCAGGAACTGCTTGAACATCACCCGGTTGGCGCAGTGCTCGCCGGTGGCGATCGGAATCGGCCGCACCTCGGCGCGGATGCGTTTGTGCCCGAGCACGTCGTCGGGGTGAGTGGGCTCCTCGACCCATGCCAGGCGGGCCGGCTCGAGGGCGTTGATCCACGATCCGGCCTCGTGTGCTGCCCACACCTGGTTGGCGTCGACGGCGAGGGCGACCGCGTCGCCGATCGCCTCCCGAGCAAGGCGGGTGCGTCGAACGTCATCATCGAGATCGGCACCGACCTTGAGCTTGATCTGGCGGAAGCCATCGGCAACGACCTGCTTGGCGAGCCTGGTCATCTTCTCGTCGCTGTAACCCAGCCAGCCCGGGGTGGTCGTGTAGGCCGGGTATCCGTCGCGCAACAGCGTTTCGATCCGGTCGGCGCGTGTCGCGGCGCGTTCACGCAGAATCGCCAACGCGTCACCGGGAGTGATGGCATCCTCGATGTGGTCGAAGGGCACTGCCTCGACCACCTCAGCCGGGTCCATCTCGGCGAGGAGCAGCCACAGCGGCCGACCGGAAACCCGAGCGCGCAGGTCCCACACGGCGTTGAGCAATGCGCCCGCCGCCATGTGGACGACCCCCTTCTCCGGGCCCAGCCAGCGAAATTGCGAGTCGCCGACGGTCGCCGACCACAACTCACCGGGACTGGCGATCACGGAGTCGACCGAACGGCCGAGAACGACGTCGGCGAAGGCGTCGATCGCCACCCGCTGGACCTCGTTGCCACGCCCGATCGTGAACGCAAAGGAGTGGCCGGCCAGACCGTCGACATCGGTGCGCAGCACGAGGTACGCGGCCGAGTAGTCCGGGTCCGGGTTCATCGCGTCCGATCCGTCGAGCATCACCGAGGTCGGGAACCGAACGTCGAATGTGTCAGCTCCGATGATCGTCGCCACGTCGCCCCCCGCTTCCCCCTTCGCTGAGCGTCACACGAGCATAGCTCAGACACCCGATGTCTGTTGCAAGAAGATCGGGTGCCGACCGCTATCCACAGCGGCGACGAGCAGCGATGGGCCGAATTGCCCCAGAGACATCCGATGTGTCCCGGTGTGGGTGAGTCATCGCGCCACCAAGCGATCGATGAGGCCGCGTTGGACGAGGTCGGCCCACAAGGCGTCCCAGGCCTCGCCACCGCGGGCGTCGGCGCGTGCGATCCGCCCCGTGTTCTCCTCGATCTCGGCGGGCGTGCGGCCGCTGATGAGCACGGAGGCGATGGCCGGGTGCTCGCCCGCGAAGCGGACCGCGGCCTCGGGGAGCTCGATCCCGTGTTCGGCGCACACGGCGGCGATCGCACGTGTGCGCTCGACGACCGGCACGGGCGCCGCCGCGTAGTCGAACGTCGCGCCGGGCGCCGGCGCGGTGGTGGCGAGGAGTCCGGAGTTGAACACGCCGGCGGTGATGACGGCGATCCCCCGCTGCGCGCAGAACGGAAGCAACCGCGCCGCCGCTTGCTGGTCGAGGAGCGTGTAGCGCCCGGCGATGAGGACGACGTCGATGTCGCACTCGGCGGCGAGCCTGACCGCGGCGTCGGTGTCATTCACGCCGACGCCGACCGCGTTGATCGCGCCTTGCTCGCGAAGGCGACACAGGGCGGGGATCGCCTCAGTGATGGCCTGGGACACGTGGCTGTCGGGGTCGTGGACGAGCGCGACGTCGACGCGCTCAAGGCCGAGTCGGGTGAGGCTGTCGTCGAGCGAGCGGTAGACGCCGTTGGCACTGAAGTCCCACCGGCGCCGGCGACTGGACGTGACGGCGAACAGCGAGTCGAGGTCGGACTGCGGTGCGTGGCCGTCGTCGAGCACCCGGCCGACCTTTGTCGACACCACGTATTCGTCGCGTGGCCGCCGCCGCAGCGCTCGGCCGAGGCGCTCCTCAGAGAGGCCGAGGCCGTAGTGCGGAGCGGTGTCGAAGTAGCGGATGCCGGCATTCCATGCCGCGTCCACCGTGGCGTCGGCCACCTCGTCCGTCATCGCCGTGTAGAGGTTGCCCAGTGTGGCAGCGCCGAACCCGACCCGCGGGACGTTGACGGGCCGGCGGAGGTCGCCAGCCGTGCTCACGGCGCTCTACTCCGCCGGCTCGGCCGGCAGTTCCCACACCAGATGCAGGGCGCTGTCCCCGGTGGAGTAGTCGACGTTCAGATCGAGGAGGCGCGAGATCTGTTGTTGCCACGGGATGTTGGCCGGGTGCCGATCCAGGAACGACCACATGCGGACGATGTCGTCGCACTCGACGTCGTGGAAGAGGTCGACCCCGTCGCGCCAGATGCGCCACGACGTGACCCCGGCGTCACGGAGGGCCGCGTCGAGATCGGCCGGGATGACCTCGTGCTCAGCCTCGTAGGTGGCGATCGCGTCGGGACGTAGGCGGGTGTGCAGCGCCAGGCGCTGCTGCGGTTGCCCGGCCGGAACGTTGCGCTGGGAAGTCGCCGGCTCGGCCGTCGTGGGAGCTGGTGCCTGGCGCACGCGGAGGCCGTCCATGCCACCGTCGACCGCGAGGTCGGTTCCGGTGGTGCTCGCGGCCAGTGGGCTGGCGAGATAACAGATCGCGGCGGCCACCTCCTCGGCGCTGACGAGCCGGCCCATCGGCTGGCGGGCGTTCAACGCGGCCCGCTCGGCCGCCGGGTCGTCGGCCTGGTCGAGCAGTCGCTGGACCCACGGTGTGTCGGCCGTGCCGGGGTTGACGCAGTTGACGCGGATGCCTTCGCCCACGTGGTCGGCCGCCATCGCTCTCGTGAGCGCCAGCACGGCGCCCTTCGTGGCCGAGTAACACGCGCGCTGCGGCAGCCCGGCGGTCGCCGCGATCGAGCACGTGTTGACGATCGCCGCGTGGTCGGAGTCGCGCAGGGCGTCGAGGGCGGCCCGAGTCACGCGGACGATGCCCAGCACGTTGATTTCGTAGCTGCGCAGCCACTCCTCGTCGGGGTTGTCGGCGATCGTGCCCTGGGAGCCGATCCCCGCATTGTTGATGAGGATGTCGAGACCGCCGAAGCGATCGACAACATCGGCGACCGCGGCGCGGACCGCGCTGTCGTCCCCGACGTCGCAGCGCACGCCGACGAGCGGGGCCGGGACGTCTGCTTGCAGGTCGAGACTGGCCACCGTCGCACCCCGTTCGGCGAGCATCATGGCGGTCGCCAGGCCGATGCCCGATGCGCCGCCGGTGACGATCGCGCGCAGCCCGGCAAACTCACTCGTGGTGCTGCGCGCCAACGTCACGCCTGCCCGAGGGTCTGCTGCCCGCGGCCAAGGCCGTCGATGCCGAGTGCCACGACGTCACCTGGGTGCAGGTGCGGTTTCCGGTCCCGCTTGCCGGGGCCAACCCCTGCCGGGATCGGGCCCGTAGCGACGGCGATTCGCATCTCCCGTATGCCGGGACGGCGTTCCCGCAGCGAGCCCGATCGCCAGTCACGCACCAGGGAACTGTAGATGATCGCAGTAGGGGCAGAACGCAGGTCTCCACCCGACCGGCGAGTTCGAAGACTGTTCCGCAGGCTGCGGAGACGGTCAGCGCGATCGGAGGTCTAGAACCCCCAAACTTCTGATCCGTAGTTCTCAGCAGGGGGTGATCCCGGGTTGACCTCGATGGACCGCGGTTCGCCGCGGGTGACCGTGCGCAGCAGTTTCGGCCAATCCGCAGTGACCGCGGTTGGCCGCTGTTGACCACCTTTGACCCGGTTTGCTTCTCACGCTGCTTCTCACGGCCAGCCGTGCTCCGACACGCGGCGTGTCGCCGTTCTGTGCTCCGCCGACTTGCCGGGGCTGGGTGGCACGGCCACACCTCAGCCGACCGCCTGCGTGCTAGAGAGCCGCGCCCGAGCCCTCGATCGGTGCGGATCTGTCGCGGCCCGCCGCTCAGCGGCGGAAAGCTCCGATTTGGCCAATATGGCGCGGTTGCGAACGTCAGAACACGACCGAGACGCCGCCCGCTGGGATGGCCGAGCTCGCTGTCGGCGTCGAGCTTGTCACCCCCGAGAACCGCTCGACCTGCCAGAGGTCCGTCGAGACGGTGGCGACGGCAGTCCGAGAGGACGGACCATGCGAACGTGCCGGGCTATTCAGCCCGCGTATGGGGTGGTGGGGAGTCCCGTCGTGCCGGGCCGAGCGGTGTAGATGCTGCCTGCTGCAGGTTGGCTGTCGCCGTCGATGCCTTGGCGTGAGGTGGTGATGTAGAGGTCACCGAGATCGGGGCCGCCGAAGGTGCACGCGGTGACCTGGGTGACGGGCAGGTGGATGACTTCGTCGATCGTGCCGTCTGGCCGGTAGCGACGAACTGCTGCTCCACCGAAGAACGCGACCCAGATGCCCCCGTCGCGGTCGACTGTGAGTCCGTCCGGTAGGCCGTACTGTTGCGGCACCATCACGAAGGGGCGGCGGTTGTGGAGACCACGGGCCGGGTCGTGGTCGAAGGTGTCGATCCGGTAGGTGAGACTGTCGATGTAATAGGCCGTCGCGCCACTAGGGCTCCAACCGAGCCCGTTCGAACAGGTCACATTGGCCACCACCATGTGCGCCGTGCCGTCCGGGTCAAGCCGGTACAGGCTCCCGTTGGGGACGGCGAGGTCGTACGCCATCGAGCCGCAGTAGAACCGTCCCTGTGGATCACATCCGCCCTCATTCATCCGAATGCTCACGTCGTCCCACAGTTCCGGCAGGTGGTGCATCGCGCCGTCGGGGTCGATGAGGACGAACCCACGCTCCACCGCGGCGACCGTCCCACCCCCACGACGCGGACGGAACGCCGCTGCCACGGTGCCCAGGTGTAGCCGGTCGACCTGTCGGCCGTCCGCGTCGAGGCTGACGAGGTCGCCGGCGAGCATGTCGACGAACCGCAGTCCTGGCCAGGAGGGGTGCCAGATGGGCCCTTCGCCGTGGTAAGCGAGTGGAGCGGTGAATTGGTCGGCGGTGATGCTCATGAGCTCATCCATCCTGCGTCGACGATCCACCGTTGCCCGGTGCAGGAGCGGCTGTCATCGGCAGCCAGCCAGAGCACCATCCTGGCGACGTCGTCCGGGTAGAGCTTGTGCGGCAGGCACTGGTGTCGCGCGATGTGTGCCTCGGCCTCGGGGGTTACCCACAACGCGAGTTGGCGTTCGGTCATCACCCACCCCGGGATCACACAGTTCACCCGGATCCCATGACCACCGAGTTCGCGGGCCAGCGTTCGGGTGAGGCCTTCGATGCCGGCTTTGGCGGTGATGTAGACCGGCAGATCGGTCAGATCGATGTGCGCGCTGATCGACCCGACGTTGATGATCGACCCACCACCGGCGCGGCGCATCATCGGCGCCACCGCCTGGGCGGCGAAGAAGTGATGCCGCACGTTCACCGCCATCCCCGCGTCCCACTCCTGCTCGGTTAGCTCCGCAACGGGTTGCCGTTGATCGTTCGCAGCATTGTTCACCAACACGGTGACCGGTCCTAGTTCGTCACCGGTGCGGCCAACGGCCTGCCGCAGCGCGGCAATGTCGCGCACGTCGCAGGGGTGGAACAACGGCTTCGGCCACCCCTGGGCCGCCACCGTCTTCACCAGCTCGTGGCCGGCCTCCTCCAGTATGTCCACGAATCCGACCCGCGCCCCCTGGGCCGCCAACTGCGTGACGAACTCCGCCCCCAATCCGCTGGCACCACCACTGACGAACGCCACCGCACCACGCAAACTCGGATACGTCGCGAACACGCCATGCTCCGCGTCGCTCATGAAGTGCTTCCTGGATTGCTCATGAGGCCATCAGAACAACCGATCGGCCAACCGCATCATGCTCGAGTGCCGCATATGCCTCGTTCACTGCAACCAGCGGATACTGCGTTCCCACCAGCTCGTCGAGGGCGAGGCGCCCGGACAGATACAACTCGAACAGGCGGGGAAGATCGATCTGTGGATTCGCCGAGCCGTAGAGGCTGCCCACTAACCGCTTCTGACGTTGCACGAGCTCGTTGATGGGCACGTGGGCGATCTCGCCGACGCGCGCCAGCCCGACGGCGATGGCTGTGCCGCCCGGACGTAGACAGGCGATCGATTGCTGCAACGTCTCCGGCCGCCCGACCGCGTCGAGCGCCCAATCCACCCCACCTGGCAGGAGGGTCATGGCTGCTTCGACCATGTCGTGGCTGCCAGCATCGATGACGTCCGTTGCTCCGAGGTGACGGGCACGCTCCAAACGGAGCGGCTCGACGTCTGCCACGATAATTGGGTGCGCGCCCGCCAACTCGGCGCCCATCAGCGCCGACAGGCCGACGCCACCAGCGCCGATGACTAGCATCGACGAACCCGCGACTGCACCAGCCACGTTCAACACCGCGCCCACGCCCGTGATAACCGCGCACCCGGTGATCGCCGCCACCGCCGACGGCACCCGCTCCGGTATCCGCACCACCGACATTTCGGACACCACCACTTGCTCGGCCAGGCACGACACCCCCATCAGGTGATGCACAGTCTGGCCGTCGAGTCGCAGCCGAGTTGTGCCATCGTTCGGCAGCCCACCGGACTCCGCCTGCACCCTCCCACGCTCGCACAACACCGGCTCACCCCTGATGCAGAAGCGGCACATCCCACACCGCGGCCGCCACATCAACGCCACCGCATCCCCGGGCCGCACCCGCTCCACACCCGCACCGACGGCCTCCACCCACCCGGCACCCTCGTGGCCGACCACCACCGGCAACGGACACACAAGGTCACCCGTCATGTAGTGGTAGTCGCTGTGACACACCCCGGCCGCCGCCACCCGCACCCGTACCTCGCCGGCACGGGGTGCCTCGAGCTCGACCTCCTCGACCCGCAGCGGCGCACCCACCTCGTGCAACACCGCCGCTCTGATGAGCTGAGAACCCTCAGACGTCACAACACTCAACCTCCGAGTCGCACCGTCGGTGCTGGATTGTCGGCGGCGACGCCGAACTCGGCGCTGATGCCGCCGGCGCTCACCGTGTAGTCACCGAGGTAAGCGTCGAGCGTGAATCGTCCCGCCTCGTCGGTTCGCGCGGCAGTCTCGTCGAGCCACCACTGGCCCTTGACCAAAGCCTTGAGCGCGTCGTAGGCGGGCTTGGGAGTGCCGTCGGCGCGCACGAGGCCCGAGGGCGCGCCGAGCCATGAGCCGTCGTCGGTCAGGCCCCAGTACGTCGCCCCGTGGACGGCAGGGTGAGCGAAGAGGGTGGTGTAGTGCCGGACGATCTCGTCGGCCTGGCGCTCCTCGCCCTCGGGCGTCGACGGCCACGACGGGATCTGATAGTCGTTGAGGTCGACGATCTCGGTCGGCATCAAGTGGCCGGACACCAGCGTCGTCTCGGTCATGTGCAGCGACAGCCGGAAGCGGGCGAATCGTTCGAGGATGCGCTCGGTCTTCTCCTCACCCCAGTAGCCCTGGTGCATGTGCGACTGGAGCCCGAGCGCGTCGATCCGGACGCCTGCGGCGAGGCAGTCCTCGATCAGGTGCTCGTACTCGGGTGACAGGTCGAAGTCGTTGAGCACCAGTGTCGCCTTCGGGTTCGCGCGGCGGGCGGTGTCGAACGCCAGGCGGACCATGCCGACGCGTCCCTCGCGCTGCGCCAGCCGGGTGATCGCGTTCTCTTCGGCCTCGAAGACGGGCATGATGACGGCTTCGTTGATCGGGTCCCAGGTGTCGATCGCGCCGGCGAATTCGGTCACTTCGCGAGTGATCCGTGCCCGGATGGCGTCGAGCACCTCGTCGTCCGGCAGTGGCAGCAGCCACTGTGGTGCCAGCGTGTGCCAGACGAGTGGATGTCCCTTGACGGCGACGCCGCGCGCGGTGAACCAGCGGGCGGTCGTGAGCAGCCTGGTCGTGTCGGGGCGGCCCCGCTCCGGTTCGAAGTCGCGCCAGTAGAAAGGCAGGGTGGCCGTGTTGAACAGCTCGATGTAGAGCTCTCCGAGTCGCTCCAGATTGCGGCGTGCGCCGCCGAAGACGTTGCGCTGGAACTCGGCCTCGCCGTTGGCGAGCGGGATGAGGTCGAAACCGATGTTGCCGAACATGAAGGCGTGCCGCCGCTGCGCGACGCGGACCACGGCGTCGGCCAGTGGGCGCCCATCAACGTCGGTGACCGTCACCGTCACCCGGGCTCCTCGGTGTGCGTAGCGGCGGGGGCGAGGAACGACGAGCTCGGACACGTGTCAGACCTGGCTCATCCCGCCGTCGACGACGAGTTCGGCGCCGGCGACGAAGCTCGACTCTTCCGACGCGAGGAAGAGCACCGCCGCGGCGATCTCGTCTGGACGGCCGATGCGTCCGACCGGGATCTGTTCCGCGACGCGGGCGATGGCGTCCTCGTCGCCGTTGAAGAAGTCCGAGAAGCCTTGGGTGGCGGTCGGCCCAGGGCTGATCGCGTTGGCACGGATGTGCCGATGACCTAGTTCGGCCGTGAGTGTGCGGGCGAGCGAGCGGAGCGCCGCCTTGGTGGCGTTGTACGTCGCGTGGCCGGGGCCGCCGTTGTGGGCGGCGATCGACGCCGTAAGGACGATCGTCGCGCCGTCGCGCATGATCGGAATGAACTTGCTCGTCGTGAAGAAGGCACCACGGAAGTTGAGGCCGGCAACCGTGTCGAACGCCTCCGGGGCCGTGTCGACGATCGCCGTGGCGGGCACGTCGCGTCCGGCGTTGACGAACAGGACGTCGACCGGACGGCCCATCGCGCGCAGCGCATGGACGAGTGCGTCGATGTCGGCGAGGTTGCCCGCGTCCCCTCGCACGCCCGTGACGTGTGGGCCAAGCGCGGCGATGGTCTCGTCGATGTCGCGCTGGCATCGTGCCGTGACGACGACGTCAGCGCCCTCGGCGACGAACCGTGCTGCGACGGCTCGACCGATCCCCGCCGTCCCCGCGGTCACCACGGCGAGCTTGCCCTGCAGTAGCCCCATCACTCCTCCTCGCCACCACCGCCGCCCTTCGGGATGCGCGCAAGTATCGTGGCAACATTCCGCAGGGAGTGCAATGACGAACAGGACCGTGACCATCGCAGAGGTCGCCGCTGCGGCGGGCGTTTCGATACCGACGGTGTCGAAGGTGCTCAACGGCCGGAAGGGAGTCTCCCCCCGCACTCGTAGCGAGGTCGAACGACTACTCAACGAACGCGGCTACCAGCGGCGGCAGCGCGCCGGTCGGGGCACTGGCCTCGTCG
Source organism: Ilumatobacteraceae bacterium (assembly GCA_963786985.1). GTDB lineage: Bacteria > Actinomycetota > Acidimicrobiia > Acidimicrobiales > Ilumatobacteraceae > Desertimonas. Next base: position 13,452 of record CAWBBL010000023.1, read on the forward strand.
ACTTCGTGATTCGCAGCCTCGAAACCCAATGGTCGACCGCGTTGCTGCGCGGCGCCGAGAGCGAGGCGGCGCGCCTCGGCGTCGACCTCGTCGTCACGACCACACAAGGCAGAGCGGTCGGCACGTCCGACTGGCTCGATCACCTTGTCGAGCGCGGTTCCGACGGCGTCGTCCTCATCGTCTCTCGTTTGCTGCCCGCGGCTCGAGACGAGCTCGCCCGCCTACAGATGCCCGTGGTCCTCGTCGACCCGGTGGGCACCGGGGACCAGGGGCTCGCCACCGTCGCGGCGACTGACTGGGCGGGAGCCCGCGATGCCACCGAACACCTGCTCGCGTTGGGGCATTGCCGGATCGCCATGGTGACTGGCCCGATCGACGAGGGCTGCCATCAGGACCGGCTCGACGGCTACCGCACCGCGCTCCATCGTGCCGGCGTGCCCTACGACGAACGCCTCGTCCGCTTGGGCGACTCGCTGGTCGGCGGCGGTTGGACCCACGGCCTCGACCTGCTGCGCTCCGCCGACCCGCCGACGGCGATCATCAGCGGCTCCGATGAGCAGGCCTACGGCCTCTACAAGGCGGCGCGCGAGGTCGGCCTGCGCATCCCCGACGACCTGTCCGTGGTCGGGTTCGACGACGTCGACCTGTGCGAGTGGGTGTCGCCGCAGCTCACCACGGTGCGACAGCCGCTGATCGAGATGGCCCGCGAGGCGACGCGGATGGTCCTCGATCTCGGCCGCGATCCCTCGCGCTCGACGCGGCGCGTGGAGCTGGCGACGTCGGTGATCGTGCGGGAGTCCACCGCCGCGCCACGGCGCTGACGCCGCCCGCGGCGTCGGTACATGGCCCTTGTCCCCCGCCTCGGCGTCAAGTAGCGTCACCGGTAGAAAGTTTATGGAAAACTTTCTGTCGACGAGTTCGGTTAGGCAGAGGGGGTCAACGAAATGTCGCTTCGAACGGCAGCTGGCAGGACGAAATCGGTGGCGCTCGGTTCAACGCTGGTGCTGGCCATGGCGACCTCTGGTGGTCTCGTGGCCACGGCTGGGGACGAGCCGGAGGCGGCGACTAGTCCCTCGAGCGGTTCCGAGCCGGCGACGTCCGGCGAGGTCGTGTGGTGGGGGTGGACGCCCGGGTCACCGGTAAACGAGGAGTACATCGCCGCCTTCAACGAGGAGTACCCGGACATCGAGGTCACGTGGAGGCAGGTGTCGATCGCCGACTACAACGCTGCGGTACGGCCGGCGCTAGCGACCGGCAGCGGTCTGGACGTCTACCAGATGTCGGCTGGCTCGGCGAACGGTGGCGTTGCGGTGTTCGGCCCCAGCGCGATCGACCTCACGCCAGCGGTCGAGCAAGCGCTCGGCCCGGACTGGAAGGACCTGCTGTCGCCGACCGGTGTCGACGCGCTGACCGTGGACGGCGAGCTCAAGGCGTTGGCGTCGGGTGCCGTGTTCTCCGGCATCGTTTGGATCAACCAAGACCTGTTCGACGAGTACGGGCTCGAGGCCCCGACTGACTGGGACTCGTGGAAGAGCGTGTGCGAGACCTTCGAGGCCAACGACGTGACGTGTTTCGTCCAGGGCGCCGCCCAGGCGGGGTTCAACATCGACACGATCCACGCGATCGCCGACAACGTCGAACCCGGAAAGTTCGTCGCCGCCACCCGTGGTGAGGTGCCATGGACCGACGACAGCATCGTCCAGACCTTCAGCCTCTGGAAGCAGCTGTTCGACGAGGGGATCATGCAGGACGGCGCCATCGGCCAGATGCAGTACCCCGACGCCAACAACGCGTTCATGGCGCAGGACGCGGCGATGGTGATGATGGGCACGTGGTACACCACGAACCTCGTGCCCGATGTCATGCGCGCCGCGATGGAAGCCGCCGGCTCAACCGACGAGCCGTTCACCATGCTGCCGATCGACTTCCCGGACATTGCCGGCACTGGCAACACCGGCAGCCTTTTCGGTGACGTCGACTATGGGCAGGGCGTGAGCGCCAACTCGTCGAACCAAGATGCGGCCACCACCTTCGCCTTGTGGATGGGCACGTCCGAAGCGGGACAGCAAGTCATCGCCGACTCCCTCAACCTGATCCCGGCGCTGAAGTCCGTCACGCCCAATTGGGACAACATCGAACTTGTCAACCCGGACGTCCAGGCCGACCCGGTGAAATCGCTGATCGAGCGGAGCACGGCGGTCACGGACTCACCGCGGTTCGCCACGATCAACGCCGACATGAACGACGCGTTGCAGGATGCTCTGACGAGGGTGGCAGACGGAAGCGCCACGCCGGAGGAGGCCACCGCCGACCTCCAGGATGCCCAGGAGTCCGTGGGCTGACCTCGCTCACGAAGCCACTCGTAGTGCGCCGGCTCGCCGGGACCAACCGGCGCACCCGGAGCAGGCTCAGCCCCAACGGCCTGCCGTGGGTCCTGCCGGCCTTCGTGTTCGTGGTTGGATTCCTGTACTACGCGGTGGGCTACACCGGCTACATCTCGACCCTCGACTGGGACGGGCTCAGCCCCACGGCCGAATCGGTCGGGCTCGGCAACTACACCGAGATGTGGGCCGACCCGGTCTTTTGGGCCGCGTTGCGACACACCGCTGTGTTCTGGGTGGGCACTTTCGCCGTGCAGACCGTCCTCGGCTTCACCTTGGCCGCGATCCTGCACTCGGGGGTCAAGTTCCCAACGTTGCACAAGGTCATCATCTTCATCCCGACCGTGCTGGCCCCGGCGACGATGGCCCCGGTCTTCCGTCTGTACTTCGCCGAAGACGGGATGATCAACGACATCCTGCGCGGCGTCGGGCTCGACGGCCTCGCCAGGCCGTGGCTGGCGGAGGCCGACTTCGCGCTGCCGGCACTCATGCTCATCACGATCTGGCACTGGACCGGCCTGTGGTTCATCCTCTATTACGCGGCGATGACCCAGATCGAGCCGGAGCTGATCGAGGCCGCTCGCCTCGACCGCGCCGGCAACATCCGCACCCTCTGGTACATCGTCTGGCCCGGCTGCCGCCTCACCACAGTGTCGCTTGCGATGCTCAGCTTCATCGGCGCACTCAAGACGTTCGACATCCCGTATCTCGTGACGGATGGCGGTCCGCACCGCGCGACGGAATTCCTGGGCACGTACATCTATCGGGTCGGCATCCGCCAGGCCCACATCGGCTATGCCGCCGCTCTCTCGGTGGTGCTGCTCGTCCTGGCGATCGCCGGCGCCATCACCATCGGCCGGACCAACCGCATGAGGGCGGGAGCGTAAGTGTTCGAGGTCCGACGCCGCAGCTCGAGGATCATCCTCCAACTCGTCCTCGCGCTCCTGACGATCCCGTTCTTGCTGCCCCTGGTCGAGATGGTCCGCGGCGCCTTCGCCGGACTCGGATTCGAGAACTTCGTCGTCGTGTGGCAGACGGGTGTGATCCCCACGTTCTTCAAGAACTCCTTCCTCGTGTCGCTCGGCGTCATCGTCCTCGTCTACGCCGGGTCGATGACCGCCGCCTTCGGATTCGCCAAGCTGCGGGTGCCCTTCAAGGAGCTGTACTTCTGGATGATGCTCGTAGCGCTGACGCTGCCCGAGGTCGTCTTGCTGTCACCGCTGTTCGTCACGTTCGTCAACCTCCAGCTCTACAACACGCTCTTCGCTGTGATCCTGCCGCTGGCCGCACTCCAGCTGCCGTTCGCGATCCTGCTCGGTCGCAACTACGTCGCCGGCGTGCCGTCGGACCTGGTGGACGCCAGCCGGATCGACGGGGCGAACCTCGTCGAGGTGTTCCGGTACGTGATCGTGCCGCTGACCAAGCCGATCGCGTCGGCGATCATCGTCCTGTCGCTGATCAACTCGTGGAACAGCTACCTGCTCCCACTGATCTTCCTCCAAGACCGCTCGCGGCAGGTCGTGACGCTGCTGCCCCAGTTCTTCAGCGGCGAGTACACCAACGACCAGACGAAGATCCTCGCCGCCGCCGTCATGGCCGCCATCCCGACGGTCCTCGCCTACGTGCTCGTCCAGAAGCACTTCGAGCGCGGTCTATCCGCCGGCGCCCTCAAATAAGGAGTCACCTCCCATGCCGATGGTTCAAGTCGACCTGCGTCGCGACGTCTTCCAGGAAAAGGGAAAGGCGATCTCACAGGCGATCCACGCCGGCCTCGTCGAAGGACTCGACATGCCCGCGGACGACCTGTTCCAGGTTTTCCGGACCCACGACGACGGCGAGCTGGTCTTCTCGCCCGACTACGGCGGCGCCGACCGCAAAGACCTGATCCTCCTCCGCATCACGATGGCCCACATGTTCCCCGTCGACACCAAGCGGCGGATGTACAAGGCGCTGGTACAGCACCTGGAACAGGCCGGGGTGCGCCACGACGACATCCTCGTATGCGTCGTCGACGTCGGGTTCGACGACTGGTACGCCGGCACCCCCGTGAACGAGTGAGCCAGACGATGAGCGACTACTTCCGCGTCCTCGTGGTCGGCGGCACCGGGGCGATCAGCCACTCCTGCGTCACCGAAGCCGTGGCCCAGGGGATGCGCGTCACCGCGCTGAACCGCGGCCGCTCCTCGACCGTGCGCAGCCTGCCGGAGTCGGTCGAGTTGCTCACCGCGGACATCACCGATCCACGCGGCGTCGAGACGGCGCTCGGCGACCGGCGCTTCGACGCCGTGGTGAACTTCCTGTGTTTCGGCGCCGACGACGCGGCGCAGAGTATCGAGCTGTTCAGCGACCGCACCAGCCACTACGTGCACATCTCGTCGGCGTCGGTGTACCACCGTCCACTGCCGAAGGGCCCGGTGAGCGAGTCGACGTTCGCGCACAACCCCGACCACGCATACATGCGCAACAAGGTCGAAGCGGAGGGCGTGTTCCTCGACTCGTTCGCCGAGCGCAGCTTTCCGGTGACGATCGTCCGTCCGGCCCACACATACGACGAAGCGATCGCACCGCTGCCGGGTGGCTGGGCCGTGATCGACCGCATCGAACGCGGCGAGCCGGTGGTCGTCCACGGCGACGGCACATCGATGTGGACGTACACGCACGCCGCAGACCTGGCCGTAGGACTGATCGGTCTCCTCGGTCGCCCGAGCGCGTTCGGGGAGGCATTCCACATCACCAGCGACGATGTGCTCAGCTGGAACCAGATCTACCTGGCGATCGGCCACGCCATGGGCGTTGAGCCGAAGATCCTCCACATTCCCACCGACTTCATCATCGTCGCCGAGCCCGACTGGTTCTGGTCGGGGCTGCTCGACGGCGACCTGTCCCACACCGAGATCTACGACAACACGAAGATCAGAACCTACGTACCGGGCTTCCACCCGACACGCGTCTTCGAAAGAGAGATCTACAGGATTCTCGCCTGGCGCAAAGCCCACCCCAACCTCGCCAAGGGACAACCTGAAGAAGAGTCCGTCTACACACGGCTAGCGGCAAAGTACGAACAGGCCCGCGCCATCTTCGCCAGCCGGTGAGGACCGCTTCATCCTCCCGGAGGCAAGGAGCGAGACAACGAGAAGGGTCCCGGTGCGAATGAACCGAACGGGCCGCCGAGCGACTCTCGGATCGACCCGGAGCTCGCCGAGTTATGCGGGTTCGTTCGGTTCGGCGACCTCAGCGGTGGACTTGTCATCGACGTAGGCCCCGGCCGCTTCCTTGTCCGGGGCTGCGGACTCGGCAGACTCCGAGCCGCGCCCATCCCGCTCGCCGGGTGGGCGTTCGCCGTTGGTCTGATCAGCTCTGGCCATCTCCTTGTCGACGTCGTCGCCGAAATCGCCATCGTCGGGCTCACGGGGATGTGGATCGGTCATCGGTTTCTCCTCTTTGACGGCGGTCGCCGGCACGGCTACCAATACCCCGTTTGCCGCCGAGGCACCCCAGGGGTATCTCCGTCGACATTGGCGATGAGCGGGCATCGCGACGTGGGGGTTTGGACGGCGCAGGCGTCTCGGTGCGCGTGATGGACGCCGTGAAGCGCGCATCGCACCCGGCCCGCCAGTTCGATCCATCAGTGGTACGGGAGGCGTCCTCAGCCGTTGCCGACGTCGTGGCCCGCGAGGGGCGATTCAGCAAACAGCCTCGCTAACGAATTTCCTCGGTGTTCGGATGCGGCACAGCCACGCCAGGGCTCGAAGATCTCGTCGGTGACTCACGTAGTCGGCCGCCCATGCAACGGCGGCACACCGATGAGTTTGTGTGCGGTAAGTGTGGGCGGCACAGCACCCTGGTTGAGATGCTCGACTCAGTTCATCCACTGGCAACGTCCAAAGTCGACGCTTTCGACACGATCGCACCCATGTCGACGTCGATGTTCGCGGCCGGCCGGTCGGAGCCGGCGCCACACCTTCCACTGTCGGCACTCATCTGCGGGCGAGAATCGAACGACGCCCCGAACTCAAAGTCGATGGGTACAGAAGTCGGCAGAATGGGGAACAGGAGTCACCGATGACCGGCGTCAGGAACCCGACGGTCGGCGGTGGGCACCCCTCCCTGCGGGAAGTGGTGCGTGTGCCGCTGCCCACGCCGCACGGCGTCTTCGACGTACGCGCCTTCGAGGTCTCGACGGGTCAGATCTACCTCGCACTGTCACAAGGCGCCCTGACCGGCGGCGACGACGTCCTGTGCCGGTTGCACTCCGAATGCCTGACCGGCGATGCCCTGACGTCGCTGCGGTGCGACTGCGGCCAGCAGTTGCGGCTGGCACTGCGGACGATCGCCGCCGAGGGTCGCGGCGTGCTCGTCTACGCGACGGGGCACGAGGGTCGCGGGATCGGCCTCGTGAACAAGCTCCGCTGTTACGTCGAGCAGGACAAGGGCGCCGATACGGTCGATGCAAACCTTCGCCTCGGGTTGCCCGTCGACGCTCGCGACTACAACGACGCTGCCGTGGTGCTCACCAGCCTCGGCGTGCGTTCGATCCTGCTGCTGACGAACAACCCCAACAAGGTCGAGGGCCTTCGACAAGCTGGAATCGACGTCAGCTCAGTCCGCCCATTACCGACGGCACAACACCATCGCAACGGGCACTACCTACGCACCAAGCAGTTGCGGCTCGGCCACGCGGCCCCCGCTGGCCCCCGCGTCGAGGACGTGACGCCGACCCCGGTCGCGTCGGCCGTCGACGTCAGCTCGCTGATTGGCGCCGTCCGCCCGCGACCCGACCGACCCTACGTCGTCGTCAAGTACGCCCAGAGCGTCGACGGTCGGATAGCGACCGTCGACGGCGACTCCAAGTGGATCAGCGGCGAAGCCGAACGCCGCGTGGCGCACGCGATGCGGGCCGCGTGCGACGCCATCCTCGTCGGCGTCAACACGGCGATCGTCGACGATCCTCAACTCACGGTGCGCATGGCACCGGGGGCATCACCGCGGCGAGTGATCCTCGACTCGACACTGCGCATCCCGCCGACGGCGCGCGTGCTCGACTCCCTTGCGGCGACCACAGTGATCACGACGGATCGTTCCGATCCCCGCCGCCGCGATCAGCTCCGCAGTCGTGGCGTCGAGGTCGTCGTCGTCGCCGACGACGGGCGCAGCGTCGATGTCACCGCCGCCCTCGCCGCCCTGCGCCGATCCGGCACCGAGTCGGTACTCATCGAGGGTGGGGCCGAGGTGATCACGGCAGTGCTCGCGGCCGGCGTCGTCGACCGCCTCGTCGTGGCGATTGCGCCGGTCCTCATCGGCGCGGGCGTCGAAGCGGTCGGCGCCCTTGGCACCTCCCGGGTCGGCGACGGCATCGCACTGACGAACCGCTCGATCCACGCTGCAGGCGACGACGTGCTGATCGCATGGGACGTCGTTCCGCACCGGAGCGACTGACCTCGTGCAACGCGCCCGCACCGTGGAGTTCGTTGCACCGCGCCGCGTAGAGATCACCGAAGTGGAGCTGCCTCGTCTTGGCGAGGGAGACGTGTTGGTGCGGACGCGCTGCTCGGGTCTGAGTGCCGGGACCGAGCTGCTCGCCTATCGCGGCGAGATCGACCCGTGTCTGCCGCTCGACGAGACGATCGGTGCGCTGGGAGGAACCTTTCGGTTCCCGTTCCGTTTCGGGTACAGCTGCGTCGGTGTGATCGAGGACAGCCGCGCCGCGTTGACCACGGGGACCGAGGTGTTCGCCTTCCACCCCCACCAAGACTGGTTCGTGGTGCCGGGTACGGCGGTCGTCGCCGTGTCCGAGGTGCCGCCGAGGATCGCCTCGTTGTTCCCGCTCGCCGAGACCGCCCTGCAGATCACCCTCGACGCCGGTCCGCTCATCGAGGAGCACGTCGTCGTGCTCGGCCTCGGCGCTGTCGGCATGCTCACCGCCGTGCTCCTCCAGCGTGCCGGCGCCCGCGTTCTGGCCAGCGAACCGCTGCCGTGGCGGCGCAAGGTGGCTGCGGGCCTTGGCTTCGACGCCGTCGAGCCCGACGACGTCGTGCCGGAGCTCGCAGCTCGCGGCGTCAGCGACGGTGTGGCGGTCGTCGTCGAGGTTTCCGGCAACCCGGCCGCGTTGGGCGAAGGTCTGCGGCTGCTGCGGCACGAAGGCACCGCACTCGTCGCCTCGTGGTACGGCACGAAGCTGGTGGAGTTGCCCCTCGGTGCCGAGTTCCACCGCCGGCGACTCACGATCCGCAGCACCCAGGTGTCGACGATCCCCGCCCACCTGAGCGGCCGCTGGACGGTTGCGCGGCGGCGGCGCACGGCCGCCGAGTTGCTCACCGTCCTCGACCTCGCGGCGATCGCGACGCATGCCTTCCCGTTCGAGCAGGCGGCCGAGGCCTTCGCCGCCGTCGATGGCGGCGCTCAAGGGCTGGTCCATGCCGCCTTGTGGTATGAGTGACGCCATGTACCAAGTGGGCACAGCAGCTGAGGTCCGCGCCCTTCACGTCATGCCGGGCGCGCCGTTGCCCGAGGGCGAACTGCATGCCCACGACTACCGGCTCGAGGTCGTCCTCGAGCGCAACGAGCTGGACGAACGAGGGATGGTGTGTGACCTCGACGTCCTCGAGGCAGCGCTCGCCGGCGTCGTCGCCGTCGTCCGCGACGTCGATCTCGAGGTCATCAGGCCACCGCATGCCGAGGCCGTGACCGTCGAGGTGTTCGCCCGCTGGGCCCATGACACCCTGGCTTCGGCGATACGCGGCGAGGGTGTCGAGATGCTGACGGTCCGCGTCTGGGAGTCGCCGACCGCGTTCGGCGCGTACCGAGCCGCGGTCTGACCATCCGCGCAGCCAACGGCACCGGAAGTTGTGGCTCGCATGACGGATCCGTCGGTTCGAGCACCGCGCCGGTAGCTGAAGCCGTCGACACCGCCTTCGACCGCCACGAACGAGACAGATTTGTCGTCTGCGGCGCCCGAGAATCGCGGCAGCGTCGTTGCCGCAGACATCGCCTGCTTCCTGAGCGAATACGCGTGGCCACCGCGACGGCCAGACCCACGATCAGTCAGAACGGCCAAGACTGTGCATTTTTACTCGGGAGAACGGCGGCGGCGGCGTGACCGGCGCAGGACCTGGCGATAGGCGTCGACGCAGCGGCGCGCGCAGGCATCCCACGTGAAGCGATCGATCACCAGGCGCCGTGCGGCGTCACCCATTCGGCGCGCCCGCTGAGGATCGTTGAGCAACTCCTCGATGCGTGCTCGTAGCTGGATCGTGTTTCCCGGTTCGACGAGGAAGCCAGTTTCGCCATCGACGACGACTTCGGCGAGTCCTCCCAGCCGGCTCGCCACGACCGGGGTGCCACTCGCCATCGCCTCGATCGCTGTCAGGCCGAGCAGCTCCGACACGGCGACCGTCCGGCCGTAGCAGGTCACCTCGACCGATGGCATGACGAGGACGGCGGCCCTGCGGTAGAGCCCAGCCAGCTCCGTGTCGTCGACCTCGCGGGCGAAGCGGACGTCGCGCCCGGTCGCCAATTGCCGGAGGTGGTCGGGATAGTCGCGCTCGGGCGGGTCAGGGTCATGGCCGGCCGTGCCAGCGATCGTCAGGGTCGCACCGGGTGGCAGGGCGGTGATCGCGCAGTCGAAGCCCTTGTGCGGCGTGAGCCGGCCGACGGCGAGCACGCCGTCACGAGCTTCGTCAGCCCGCGGTGCGAACCGGAGGGGATCGGCTCCGCCGTACACGATGGTTGTCTTCGCTGGAGGGAAGTCGAGCAGCGCTGCGGAGTAGCGGGACACGGCCAGCAGGCGGTCGAACAAGTGCGGGAGCAGACCGAACCATTGGCCACCTCCGAGGCCGAGATCGGTGACCACGGTGGCCTGTCGACGGAGGCGTCCCACGACACCGGTGACGAGGCTCGGAATGCTGCCGAGATGATGGGCGTGAACGACATCGGCATCACCGAGCGAGGCGAGGAGCTTCGGTGCGACTGGATGAGCAGGGTGACGACGATGCTTCCACCACGTCGGCAGGACTCGAACGCGCAGGCCGCTGCTGTCGTGCCATTCGTGGTGGTGATCTCCGAATGTGACCAGCTCGCTGCGCACCCCGGGAAGCCTGGCGGTGGCTCGAGCGAGCTCCAGGGGGTAGCGTTCGCCGCCGCCGAAGAGCCCCTCGCCGCCGAACGCCGTCGGCGCTACGTGAAGGATCCGCATGCTGGTCGTGTCGCTGGTGACGCTTGGATCGTCGGAACAGCTCACCGGCGGCTACCTCTATCACCGGCGGATGGCGGAGGCCGCCCCGGCGCATGACGCCCGGGTCGAGTTCGTTTCGGCGCGGTGGACGAGCAACCCCCTGACCGCGGTCGCTCCCGATGTCGTCGTCGTCGACAGCATCGCCGCCGCCCTCGCGGCGCCGTGGTCGTGGCGCTACGACGCGACGCCCGGACCTCCACTAGCTGCCATTCTGCACCAACCCCCCGGCGGCATCGATCACGGCGGCCCACATCGGGCCGTGCAGGCTCGGCTCGATCGTTCGCTCTACCGTCGCTGCCACCTGCTGATGGCCGCCAGCGCCGCGCTGGCCGACGAGCTCGTCGTCGCCCACCGCCTGGCGGCCGAAAGCGTCGTCGTCGTCGCCCCGGGCGCGGACGTCGCGCCGCCACCGACAACCCTGCCGGATCTCCGCCAAGGGCGACCGGTTGCGTTCCTGAGCGTCGGCAACTGGATGGCCCGCAAGGGCACGCTCGAGCTCCTCCAGGCCTTCGGCGGCGTCGATCGCGAGGCGGCGATCCTGCACCTCGTTGGACGAGACGACGCCGAGCCGCGGTACAGCGCACGTGTGCGCAACCGGCTGCGTTCCGCCGACCTCGCCGATCGAGTCGTCTGCCACGGTCCAGTCTCCCGCACCGAGGTGGCCGGCCTGTACCGGGCCGCCGATGCGTTCGTCCTGCCCAGCTACCGCGAGCCGTACGGGACGGTCTATGGCGAAGCACTGGCAGCCGGGCTGCCGGTGGTCGGATGGCGGGCGGGGAACCTGCCGCACCTCGCCGCGGACGGGCAGGAGGGAGTCATCGTCGCGCCCGGCGACGTCGCCGGTCTGACCGCAGCACTGCGCCGACTGGCGAGTGACCACGAGTGGCGAGCGCGGCTCAGCGCTGCGGCTCGTGAGCGTGGCCGGCGGCTGCCCACCTGGAACGACACCGCGGCGGCGTTCTTTGGTCACCTCAGGGCGTTGGTGCAAGGCGGTTGAACCAGCGCAGCGAGGGGCCGGTCGAGTCGACGTCGATGCGACTGATGCTCGCGTCCTCGACGTACATCCGCCAGGCGATGTCGTCGGGAACGGCGAGCGCCCAGGCGATGGCCGCCTTGATCGGGCTGACGTGGGTGACGACGACGACCGTGCCCGCCGCGGCGTCGCCGAGCAGGTCGGTGCATGCCTCCCGGACACGCGCCCCGAGCGCGGCCAGCGGCTCACCGCCGCCGGGTGATCTCGTCGGATCGGATCGCCACTGCTCCCACACCTGCGGCGCGATCGAGGAGATCGGCTGCCCGTCCAGCTCGCCGTAGTCGAGTTCGATCCATCGCTCGTCTACGTCGGCAGTGACCCCGAACGCAGCAGCGGTCTCGACCGCACGGCGAAGCGGGCTGGTGACCACGCGTTGCGGCGTCGGAATGGCGGCGGCCAGCGCTCGCGCCTGCGATCGGCCGCGATCGGTCAACGGTGGGTCGGCGCGTCCAAGCAGCAGACCGTCGACGTTGGCGGCGGTCTCGCCGTGACGTACGAGCAGCAGCACCGAATGACCGTCGACGAGTCGTCGTCAGGGAGAGCCGCTGACGAGCTCGTAGACGTTGCCATCGGGGCCGCGGAAGTGTTGCCAGGTCGGTCCACCGTCGCCGAGCAGTTCGATGCCCCGACTGCGCAGTTCGTCGACGGCGGAGGCGAGGTCCTCGACGGCGAAGCCGATCACCGGTCCGGTTGTGAAGTGCTCGTGGTCCGTGTCGCTCGACCCGAACACCTCGACGCGGTGGCCGTCGGGCAGCTCGAAATCCCAGAAGTCGGGTTCGCCGTGAATGAGGCGCAGCCCGAGCACGTCGGCGAAGAAACGGGCAAGGGGTTCGGCGCGGTCCGACCGCACGCCGGCCCAGCCGAGACCAGTGACGTTCACCGCGACAGTCTGACCCACGCGACGGCCGATGGCACGCCGGTCCGATCACGAGGTCGCTGGTGGCTCAATTCATCTGCACCCGCGGGTCCGAGCAGGCCGACGCCGAAGAGGCCCTCAAGGCAATCGGCGCCCTGGCCAGTTCTCTCGCCAACGCCAGTCACTGACTACCATCGAGGCGCTGACCGCGTACGGGGGTCGGGCTGGCCAAGCCGCCCGGCGGACGAGGAGCCGCGTGGACGACTGGGAGGAAACAACTGACGCCCCGGCTGAGGGCTCCGGGCTCCGGCTTCCACGGCGGTGAGCGACGACACGTGGCTGCAATGGGCCCCCGCGGACGGGCAGCCGCTGACGACGCTCATTCGGAGAAGGAGTGTTCCGGACGGCTCACTCGATGAGGGCGACCATGTGACGGTGTGAGTGAGTGCAACCCCGGGCGTCTCCATCGCCTGCCGCTAGTTCGTCTACGACGACGATCTTCCTGTTGACTCGGCGAGCCCTGGTCGCATCCCGTGTCAGGCGTCGGACTTGCCTTCTTCGGGCTCGCGCTCCTTGCGTCGTAGCAACCAGGCGGTCACGCCGAGCAGGAGGACGACGCCGGCGAGCACACCGATCTGCCACAGCTGGTCGCGGAACTGCTCGCCTCCGCCGACGTCCTCAGCTGCCTTCACGGAGAGCACGACGATTTCCTTGATCGACGCGATTATCCCCACGATGAGGAACGGCTCGGCGACCAGCTCGCGTCGGACCACGGTGGTGCGCACGGCCGAGAGGAGCTCTACGACGATGAAGACCAGCAGCAGGGTGTCGAGCACCTCGACGATCGGCGCTGCGCTCAGGTCGTCGAGCACCTCGAGCAACTGGTCGCTGGCGACGACCAGCAGGACAAGGGCGCTTACCACGAGGAGTGCAGCGATCCCCAGGTAGACGACGTCCTCGAGCCGCCCGAGCAGCCGGTCGATCGGTCCCCGGCGGTTGTCGTCTTCGCCCGTGTCCATGGCGCGACATCATGCCCGCTGCGCAATCGCCACGTGCGGCTCTAGCGCCGGTGTCTCACGACGGTCGAACACGCCGGCACGGTCGAACGAACCGGTCGCCCTGGATGGCAGGTGCGGCGGTCGCCGTTGCGATGCTTGGAGCCTGCAGCGACGATGACAACACGCCGTCGAACGATCCTGGTGGGGGTGAGATCGAGGACACGCCCGAGGGCGTCACTGGCGGTGGTTCGACGATCGTCGATCCGGATGTTCCGGTCAGCAACGTCAGCAACGCAGAGGAAGCACCGCTCGATCCCGCCGAGCCGGAATCTCCGTAGGCGGGCGCCGCTGCGGATCACCGCGCCGATGCGTGTAGCAGGCCCCATACCGAACCAGGGCGCTCGGCTGCCGGTGGCGGAGAAGCGGTCAAGTTCGGAACGCACGAAGGCGGTCGGGATGCGCGGACGTCGAGCTCTCGGGGTCAACGGCGCCTTGTGCCGTATGAGACGACAGCCCCCGGCCAATCGGTGTGCTTGGGTCATTCCGCGTTTGCGCATTTGCGATCCGCCGGCGCAGGTAGGGAAACGATGCCGACTTCGGCCCGGGTGGCGGATCCGACCTACAAGCGCAGCACGACCCGGCGGTTCGAACTCGGGTCAACCTCGGTCCGATCAGCCGTGTGTACTACTTGCACGTCGGGTACACCGCCCGCACGGCGGTCCAGTCCGTCGCTGCGTGCTCGGCTTCGAGGCCGCCGAGGCGGGCGGCCTTCATGAACGGTTGTCGCACGACTTGGTCAGAGAATGTCGCTGAGCTTGATTTCGTGACCGCCGTCGCACCGCGCGATCAATTCGATCACGGCCAGCCCTCAGTCGCCGTCGATCACAAAGCAGTGTTGATCCGTCGACAAGTGGCTGCCCTCGCAGGCAGAGCGGGGGCCGTCGGGTCCATGACGACGGTTTGCCTTCCGCCACCGCCGGGTATTTGAGCGCCACCTCCCCCCAGGAGTCGGCGCCCCCCGCCTCGCCAATCTGGTCTGCCGGCGAGGCGGCCGCCGGAGGTCGAACTTCGGAGCGTTCACATTGGTTGTGGGTCTAGTAGTAGGCATCGGTCTAGTCACGTTGGCAATGGTCATTGCGATCGTGGGCCGCGATTTCGGTAGCGGCGGACCGGACGGCCGGACAGACTGACCTCAACTACTCCCGACGATCCTCGCCAGCTCGTTGATGTCCTCCGGCGAGGTGAGTGTGCTGACTATCGAACGCGGCCGTGGGGTACTGCTCCGCCACCGGGCACACCCAATCCCGCCCGGTCTGCGGCGATAGCAGGCAACGGTCCCGTGGTCCGGGGGCGGACGCGGGGCCGTTGCGCGTAGCGGTATCGATTCGGCGGTGCGGCGCTATCGCCGGGGGTACTCGAGGATGTGTTCCTCGGTGATCTGGGCTGTGGTCAGCGTCCCTCTGAATCCGTCCTTGTTGGCGACGTACCATTCGTCGGCGGTATCGAGCTTCGGGGCGAGGATCTCGATCACCGTGCCAGTGCGTGTGTGACGCCACGTCTGTCGCACCTTCGGCTCCGCCGGTTGCTCCGCCATCTGGACAGCGGTACCCGGCTGGACGGTGTGCCAGCCTCGCTGACCGTCACGTTTGGGCGTCAACGCGACGCGGTACTCGGTGCCCAATGGCCGCCTACCACGCCGATCAACGCTGGCGAAGGGCGGTGACCCTGCTCTTGCGGTTGATCGCGTTGGTGGTGTTCCTCGCAGCCGTCATCGGCCTCGGCTGGGCGGTGTTGGACTACATGATCAGCAATCCGCTGCCTTACCGCGATCCTGAGGCGAGGCAAGCTGTCATGGCCACGTCATGGCGGTCGACAATCTGATCCTCCGCTTCGGTTGCCCATCGCCACCGCCGGGTACCGGAGCGCCACTCCCACGCAGGGGGCACGGCGGCGCCCGCTTCGTCCTGTAACTCCTGGCGAGGCGGCCGCCGTCAAGGCGCCCCGAAGATCCGTGCCAGCTCGTTGGGCGCCCGCCGTGCTCCGGTTCATGAACGGCCTGAGGTCGTCGAGGATGCGGGCGATGGCGGCACCCTCGGCGAGCAGGGCAGCGCAGGTGTCGAGCAGCCGCTCGGTGTCGGCGCGGGTCAGCGAGCCGGCGATGGCCAACGATCGGCGCATCCCGTCGACTTCTTCGGTGCCGTCCCGCCGTTTGTGTGCGAGTGGGATCAGGACACGTTCTTGACGGCGACTACTGCGACGTCGTCATTGTCCGTGCGATCGCCGACGAGGGCTTCGAACAGGGCGTCGATGTACTGGTTCGCTGAGAGATCGGTTGGCTGCCGAGTCAAGAGGTCCACCGCTCGGTCGACGCCTTCGGTGAACGGACGGTCGCGTCGTTCGACGAGCCCGTCGGTGTACATGATCAGCGTGGCCCCAGGCGGGAAGGGCGCAGTTTCCGCTCGGTGATCGGAGGTCGGGATCCCGAGCATCGGTGCGTTGGCTTGATCGAGTCGCTCGACGGTGCGGTCCGGGTGGATCAGCAACGGCGGCGGGTGACCTGCGGTCGCATACGTCAGCGTCGAGGCGGCGGTGTCGACGAGGGCGACTACGGCGGTCGCGAGCAGATCGTCGGGACGACGGGTGAGGACTCGCGACACCAGCGCGAAGACATCCTTGACGTGCACGCCATCGTGCAGCAGGGCCGTGATCAGCCCTCGAATCAGAGCCATGTCCGCGGCTGCTGTCAGTCCGTGTCCCGTCACGTCGCCGAGCACCACGGCGATTGTGCCGTCGTCAAGCACGAGGCCCTCGAACCAGTCGCCGCCGATTGCATCGTTCTGTCCCGCGGCTTGGTAGCGGGCGGCCGTAGCGATGCCGTCGACCTCCGGCAGGGCGCTCAAGAGACGCGCGTGGAGGCTCGCAATGAGTTGATGTTCTGCGTCGTACACCTCGGCTCGTTCGATGATCTCGGCAACGAGATCGCTGACTGCTCGGAGCGCTTGGTCGAGCTTGAGATCGAACGGGGGTGGCGTCGACCAGGCAAATCCCAGCGCCCCGATCGAGGATCCATCCGATCGGCACAAGGGAAGCGAGCAGGTGGCCTCGATGCCGACCGCTTGCGTGTCCTCCCAGATCTCGGGGAACTGGGCGAGGTAGTCCGCTGGTCCGCTGAGCACGATGACGCGCTGATCCCGGATCGCGGCCGCGATCGGGTAGGGCGCGGCGAGAGGGATGTCGAGGTAACGGGCCGACATCGCCGCGTCGAGGAACGGCCGGTGAAACAGACGCAGCTGCGTGGGATTGTCAGCACCGATCAGAGCGAGGTTTGAGTAGTCGGCACCGACACAGGCAGCAGCGCGCAGCGCCAGGAGTTGAGCAATATCCGAATTGCGGGCAGGCAGCGGCAAGTCCGCGGGCAGCGAGGAAGGCACGACCGCGCCCGCTACGGCCGAATTAGCCGCATCCTCGTCGCCGGTGAACTCGCCGTTCATGATCCGCGCACGCTACCCACCGTTCGGGTCCGTCTGTTGAGAGCAGCGCCATGCGCGCACTCCACGTCCCAGCTTGACCCTGTCGACTACGAAGGCAGCCTGCGGCGCTCGAGATGCGTGAGGTAGTCGTCGGGAAACTTTGACAGGTTGAGCAAACCACCCGATGCAGATCTGTAGGTACTCCGGTAATCGAGTGAGGCTGCGGGCGGATACGCGCCGCACCACCTGGCGCGGCAGCCCGCCCGCTTCCCGCTCCGACAAGCAAGCGGCAGCTCGACGCCTGCTGGCGCCGTGCTCGACAAGCGTCACAGCAGGGCGACCAGGTGCACCTCGTCAAGATCAGCGCACTCATCGGCCAGCCGACCAGCCAACCACGGCATTGCCGCCTCGTTCGAAAGCCCTCGGACCGGACGATCGGCGCCTCCGGGTTGGGAGCCCGCTGCTACGTCCGACATGGAAGCGTGTTCACCGATACGGAGCATCGCCATCGATGGTGGCCGGTCTGGCGGGCGACTCCGGCGGTTGCTGGGGCGGTGGCGCCTGAAACTCAACACCTCGACGTCCTCTGCGGTGACTCCAGAGCCCGCATTTTCACGCCGTGGCGGCTGTCGGGGCCGACAGTTGCGCGGATGTTCGGAGTCGCCGGTCGTGGCCAGCACGTTGTTTGAGAGTGCGACCCTGTTGAAGGCGGGCGTTGCTTGCTGGCGTCGACGAGTGGTGGATGGTTGAGACGTCAGAGATCGTTCGCCTCGATGAGGTTGTCGAGCTCTGCGTCCGTGGCAGCCTCGGCGGCGATCAGGCGATCGTCGGCTCCCGGTTGTGCTCGCACGAGCTCGTCGAGCTTGCGTTGCGTCACGAGCTGCTCGCGGTGCTGCGTGTGCTGGATGGCGAACACCATCACGACCGTGACCGCCGACGTCGTTGAATACAACGCAACCTGCCACCACGACGGAAAGCCGGCGATGATGCCGACGATGCCCCAGCCGGCCAGGAGGCACGCGACAGTGACACCGGCGGCGGCCTTGGAGGACCAGGCGCCCAGCCGGTGCAGCAGGTTGCTGCTGCGGGTGTGATGGGGCCCGCGCAGCGCCTCGATGTTGGTCAAGCGTCGACGGGGGCGGGCCGGCGTTACGCGGACGGATCCACGATCGTCTCGAGAGTCGGTTCCAGGTGAGGCCAGCGGCACCTTGTAGCTGTACCCAACGCGCCGCGATCGAACACCGGCGAACCCGACGCTACGCCGCACGTTCCAGCGTCAAGCAGCCGACGACACCGTCCACGCTGTAACGCACGGATTGCCTCGGCGCGAGGTCGTCGTTCGGTGGTGGTTTGGTGTCGGCGACATCGACGTCGACCCGGCTCTGGTCTATCGGCGTTGACCTCGCCGGAGTCGAGCTCGCGGTCGAGCTGCGGCCGGAGCGGGTACGGGGGCGGCGGGAGGAGCGTCGACCCGCCGTGCACCACTTGTCCTCGCTGCCACGCCACGAGTCCAGCGGGGTCGGCGTTCTGTGGGCATTGTGGAGCGAGCACTGCGCTCGGTCCCGTGCTGGCCGGCTCCACGGTCCTGCGGATCCTCGGTCAGGGCGGTGCGTCGGTCGTCTACCTTGCCGGTCACGAGCCGCGCGATGGTCTGGGTGCCATCAAGGTGCTGCGGCGTGACGTCGACGAACCAAAGGTGTGGAAGCGTTTCATCCGGGAGGCGCGCATGGTCGCCCGGTTGTCCGGGCATTCCAACGTCACCGTCTATACCGCCGGGAGGTCGCAGGCAGGTCAGCCGTATCTCGTCCCCGATTGCCGCGGTGCCCGATGTGCCACGCAGTGATCGTGTTTGACGAGTACCACATCTCTCCGTGCCCCGAGGCGCAGGCTCTGCAGCCCGAGATGATCGTCACGGAGGATCGCTGTGTGAGAACGAGTCCAGGGGAAGGGCGTCGCGCTCGGCCGACACGAGCTGAGTGCGATACCCGCGTGGCTCGAACGCCTGGATCCCCCACGGCCCCGCGGGTTATGGAGCCCGGCCTCCCAGCCCGCGATCCCAAACGCGAACGAGCGACCAAGCGAGATGACGACTGTGAGGAGCATCTGCCAGGCGAACCGTTGTGCCAAGGCCGGTCTTTGGAGCGCGTCGCCGGTGGTCGCCCGCCATAGCGAGGCAACTACCGTCGTCCGCCGGCCAAGTGCACGTGGCGCTGGCGGTGGTGCACCCAGGCAACGTCATATGCCGACGTCGGCTGGCTGGATGCACCAAGTCCATCGAGATCCCAGAGCCCCAACGAGGCCGGCTGAAAGTTCTTCGAGCAGGGTCGTGGGGCCAACTTCGCGTACCGCCCATCCTCGCCAATGAGTTCGACAGCCATCCGGGGAAGTTCGGATTCGTGTCCCGCCGGTCTCAGCCCGGAGGGAGCCGCGACCGCACCTGACCAACTCGGGTTTCGTTGGGGATGGCTCAGGCGGTTGAGATTGCTGCGGTGGTCCGTGTCGGGTTCGGGTCGACGCGGTCGAGGTCGATCGTGGAGATGACGATCGAGTCGAGGGTTGCTACCCCAACGAGGACGGCGAATGCGACGTCGGCGGCGTCTCGTCCGACGGCGATGCGGACGAGACCGTCGATGGGTGCCATGCGGGTGGCGTCGAACAGGTACCAGGCACCGCCGAGGTAGGCCTCGAAGAAGCCGTGGAAGTCGGGGGGATCGAGGTCGACGGCGTACCCGGACACGTATCGGGCGGGGATGCCCAGAGCCCGGCACAGGCTGATGCTGAGGTGGGCGTAGTCACGACAGACGCCGGCGCCGCCGACAAGGACGTCGACCGCGCTGGTCGAGACGTCGGTGCTGCCCGGCAGGTATTCGAGGTGCTCGTACACCCAGTTGCAGATGCCGGTCACGCGTTCGAACCCGGGTGCAACGTCTCTGAACTCCTTGTTTGCCAGGCGGGCGAACAGGTCGGACTGGCAGTAGCGGCTGGGATGCAGGTACTCCAAGACGTCAGTGGGCAGCTCGGCGAACGGCGTCTCGATTGTCGGGGCAACAGGAGGGACGAACGCGGCAAGCTCGATCGTTGCGTCATACAGCAGCCATAACGGCCCGCGTTCGGCAACGATCCGGATGAGGTCATGACCGGAAGGTTCCAGTCGCGTTCGGGTTGTCGCCAGCTCAGGGGTGATGATCAACTGCTCCTCGATGACCTGCTGGTGAGGGTTGCGGGCGGCGAGCACGGCGAAGGCGAAGCTGCTGCGGGCCGTGACCGTGTAGTGGATCTCGCAGTGGGTGCTGATCCTGCTCATGGTTCCCCCTCGAACTCGGGCCAGATCGGCGCTGCCCACGTCATCGGGAACTCGTCGAGTGCGATCTGTAAGTGCTGCTGCCAGAAATGGTGAGCGGTGCTCAAGTCGACTGCGGAGAACCGATGTTGACGCAAGCCGCCTCCGGCCGCCTCGAGCAGGACGAGGTCGATCGGGAACTCGACGTCGACGACGCTCGCTCTCGTCGAGTCAAAGGCGAGATAGGCCAGCGCGACGGCTTGGGGCATCGGCGTGTCGAAGTGCAACAGTCGGTCGAGGATCGGCTTGCCGTACGAGGTGCGCCCGATGATGAAGTACGGCGAATCGGGAGTGGCGTCGATCCAGTTCCCCTCCGGATACACCATGAACAAGCCGGGCTCGTCATCGCCGGGTAGTTGGCCACCGATGATCGCGTGGGAATCAAACTGCATCCCGCTGCTGCGCAGCGAGGGCCCGTCTTCGTCACGTACGCGTTTGATTTCGTCTCCGAAGTCGGTGACAACATGGTAGAGCCGCGTGTGAGGGCTGGGTAGCGCAGCGAGCTCGTCCTCGAGCCGCAGCACGGCCTTGTCGCGAATGGACCGCAACCCCGACGTCATCAGAAAGATCTCCGAGCCGGCATGCTCGAGCAACGACAGCTTGGCCTTGTTCGAGAACTCCTGGCCACGCACGATCTGAGTGTCAGCCAATGCGACGAGGCCTTCGCGGACCCGGATCCCGACGCAGAACGTCATAGATCGACCCTAGGTCACATCGTCGCCACTCGCGCCCGGCGTGGGACGTGCTGCCGAGAATCGGGCGACGCCACCGGAGGCCAGCAATTGCGAGGCCAGGAAGCCTTCGGGGAGCATGCAACCTGCGATCGGCGGGCTCGGATCAGTGATCCCGTTCGGTGTCATCGTCGGTCACGAGTTGAGCGTCGACGAACGCTTCGAGTCCCTCGACGGCGTTCCGAACGCTTCGACCAGTGCAGCTCCTCGACGTTCCTTTCGATCCACGCTCACGGTTGGTCGTGGTCCGTCGCGATCGGCGCGGCGGGTGCACACTCAGTGCCCGTGTCGGCCTCTGGGAGGTGAACTCGTAAGCGGCGTCGTAGACGCCGGAGCGAAGTCGTGCCTGCGGCGATCATGCCGCCCGTCGCGACGAGCAATGCGTCGGCGTCAGACACGCATCCAGGACACATGATCAACCGACCCCGGAAAGGGCGATGCTGCGGATCTCCGGAGCGCATGCTGACTCTCCTGTCCCGAGGTTGTGCACCTTGTCGCCCGAGCTGTCGTGGTTCAGGGCCGTTGTCGTGTGCTGCGTCGCCGGGGCACTGTCCCGCTGGCCCGGGACGCCGGTCTCAACTTGTCCAGTACCGGCGTGACAAGCCGTGACTGCCCACAGAGCGAAGAGAAGCCCGCCCAGCACGAGCGCCGAGGCGTTGACGACGGTGACACCCAGTGGTCGTCCCGGTGGTGTGATGGCGAGCAATGCGGTGACCATCGCGGCCGCCGGAAAGACGGCGGCCAACGTCGCGGCGAGCAGCACGAGCCAAGTGGCAAAGGGCTGAACTTCCTCGGCCCCGGTGAGCAACGCGCCGAACGCTCCGCCGAGCAGGATCGCCGGGATCGCGGCCCAATCGACGATCGCACCGGCCACGGCTGAGCTCGACAGCGGAGGGCGATCACGGGCCGCCTTCGCTCCGAAAGCCAGAGCGCCAAAAGCCGAGCCGATTGCCCAGACGCAGATACCCGCGCCGCCCACGTCGCCGCCAGAGCGCACGCCGGATCCGCCGGTGATCCCCGCCGCTCCGACCGACCAGAGGGCGGTCACCGCGACCGCCGGCGCGATCCACGTCGGCATCACTCGCGGCCGTCGCCGAATGGCGGCCAGTCCGCCGAGGACCAGCACCAGCCCGACCGCCATCGGCGCAGCGGGCCCGAACGCCGCGTTGTACCAGTCCCCGTCGTCAAACCCCAACATCAGCGGGTTGCCCTCGATCCCGAGTACCTCGCGGTCGGCGAACAAGCCGAAGCCCGACCAAGTGCGGCGCCCCGACGGCGAACCCCGAAGCCAGGTCAACGCTGGCGAGACGGCCACGGCGACGCCAGCGACCGCGGCAACAGCGCTGAGTCCTACGTCAACCGATCGCGGACTCCGCGTCATCGGAACCTCCGTCCTCACGATCGGCAGCCGAACCGAACCCTCGCGTCACCCGAGACTCCTCGTACCGGTGCCGCTGCTGTCCTTGCGATCACGTGACGATCATCTGACAGTTGCCCACTTGAAGACGACCATGCAGACCAGCCGAATCGGTCGCGGAGTTCAGCACGTCCGGTAGGGAAAACCCGACTCCTCAGTGCTGGTTGACCCAGTCGAACCTCTGGTCACCCCCTGACACGACGACGATCGAGCCCGATCCACCGCCAGACCACCGCTGCCAACACGGAGATCGTGCTCACCGACGTTCCTCGGCCGGCCGAGGATGGCTCGGAAGTCCGCTGGGCAACCTCAATGATGTGAACGCCCTTAGCGTCGCAGTTCCTTATTGCGACGGGGTCGGGACGAAGCGGCAGTGAGTCCACCACCTTCGGCAAGCGGGACTGGAGGAACAGTTCAATACGACCCTGATGTCGGATCTCCGTGACCTGCCATCGGTGCTCGTCACCACGAAGTGACAACGGCATGTAGACGCTCGCCGGGCCGTGTTGCATCCCGTCCCCGAAGTGCCGGTGGGCGAGCACAGATTCGCGAGTTCTCAGCAAGGGGGTATCCCGGGTTGACCTCGATGGACCGCGGTTCGCCGCGGGTGACCGTGCGCAGCAGTTTCGGCCAATCCGCAGTGACCGCGGGTGGCCGCTATCGACCACCTTCGACACGGTTTGCTTCTCACGCTGCTTCTCACGGCGCTCGACGAGTCAGACGTGCTCCGGCATAGGGCGTGGCGCCGTTCTATGGTCCGCCGTCTTGCCGAGGGCGGGTGGGAGGAGCCACGCCTCAGCCGACCGCCGGGGTGCTACGGAGCCGCGCCCGAGCCATCGTTCTGGGCGGGTTCGAGAACGGGCTGCTCGATGATGCGTTCGCGATCGCGAGCGCGTGTTACTGGCACTTCGAGGACCAGTAACGCTCGGTCGGCCGCGCTTGCCAGGAGGCGCGGTTGAGAGACTGACCGCAGCCTCTTGGACCCAGGAGCGCCGGGACGCGAATGAAGTCGCTCAGCGGTGATAACGGACCTCGTTTGATGAAGCATGTTTCGCGACAGCATTGAAATCAATGGATGCTTGGTCCGTCCCCATCGGACGGTGTCGCTCCTGTCGGTCGATCGGTCATCGTGCCCAATGGCATCGAGCTCCTAACCCCCCGCTGACACTGCGACATCCGCGCGGCTATGGAGCGATCACGATCTTGTGTCGGGTCGGGTCGGTGCGCTGCGCTTCGAGCGCGTCGCCGTAGTCCTCGAGGGTGAACCGGTGGGTGATGATCCCGTCGGTCAGCACCGTGCCGGAGCGCAGCGCCGCGAGAGCCTGCGGGAACGAGTCGATCTCGGCGAACGATCCCTTGATCGTGAGTTCACGCCGGAAGATCTCGTACGGCGACACGCTGATTCGATCGTCCTCGTCGGTCACCCCGTAGATCAGCACGGTGCCGCCGCTGCGGGTGAGCGGGACGCAAATTTCAGCGATCGTCGCGGCACCGGTCGCTTCGACGACGATGTCGAAGCCCTCGCCTCCCGAGCCGAGCCACAATTGTGCGACGTCGTCATCCAGGTTCGCCCGGTTCATGCAGTGAACACGATCGATGCCGAGCCGCAGTGCGGCATCGAGCTTGAATTGGGTCGAGGCCGCGACCGTCACGTGCGTGCCGCCGTGGGCGATGAGCTGAGCCATGGTCAGGCCGGTCGGCCCGGCGCCGAAGACCAGCGCAGTGGTGCCGGGCGCTGGACGCAACACGTCCATGCCGTGCATCACGCATGACGTCGGTTCGGTGAAGACGGCGACGTCCGGGTCCATGCCCTCGACCGAGAAGATCTGCGATGCCGGTGCGACCAGGTAGTCGGCGAAGCCTCCCGGCTTGTTGGAACCGATGCCTGTGAGATTTGGGCACAACAGCGGTCGCCCGGCACGGCATTGGCTGCACGCGCCACACGAGGAGTTGGGATTCACCGTCACGAGCTCACCAGACAGGAGCCCCGTCACACCAGGACCCAACTCATCGACGTGGCCCACGACTTCGTGGCCGGGGACGAACGGAAACGTGGCCAGGAAGCGCCCGTTGTGGAGGTGCAGGTCGGTTCCACAGAGACCTACCTGTAGAACCTTGACTCGCACGTCTCCGGGGCCCGGCACCGGCGTCGGAATGTCGCGCAACGCAAACGTGCGAGGCGCGTTGTAGACGATGGCTCTCATGTTTGCGTTCCTCTTGGTTGTGTCGCGCTCGATCGAGAGGGTTCCTGCGCTCCCCAGGCCCTGCAGCCACCTGACGGCAGTGCACGGATCCGGATGGCCGAAGACAAGCGAGGCCGGGCGATTCACACCTTGATCCAGAGCCGTGCCCAGAGGAGGTACGGTCGACCGACTCGGCGTTGCTCGGTTGCTTCCGACAATGGCTCATGCAACTCATCCCGAGCGAGGCGGCCGCGCCTTGCGCGCGCGGATCCTGACGAGTGTGTGGTTCATGTCCGCGCCCGGCTCGGACTGAACGGTAATCATGTCCGCGCCGCCTTCGATGAAACGCGTCGCCCATTCGTCGCCCATGAGCTGTCCGGGGCCCCGTCGGGTCCAAGGACCGGTGGGGCAGGGCCCACACCGACACCGCCAACTCATCCCTTCCAGGAAGCGTCGCGATAATCGGCAGCGGGATCGGCGTGGTGGCCCCTCGTCGGTGCTCCCCGACCGGACTTGCGCCGATCCGGCCCCGCCGGCGCGCACCGAAATCTCGGCCGAGACGTTCGGTGGCGCCGGTCTTCGCGGCGGGTAGCAATCAATTGCCATCGCAGCGTCGCACGTCGATATCCACCGTTGTGGACCAACCTGCGACGCTGGAGACGTGACCGCTTATCGCGTGAGATTCCAGGGACCGGCCGCCCTCACCGTTCGCATCGCTACGGCGCTCGCCGACGCCGACGGCGTCGAGTTGATCTCGTCCGATCAGCCCGTCGTCGTTGACGACAGCACGGTGGCGTTGAACGTCTCGGTCGAGGGCGCGTTCGACGCCGTAGCCGATGCTGTCGCCGGCATCCGAGGTGGACTGCCGTCGGGAGCCTCGATCGAGATCGCTGGCGGCTAACCAGAGGACTCGGCCGAGGTGGCAACCGACGCGGAGAAATGTCCAGCCGTAGCGCGCGCCACCACATAGCTGAGTCGGGACTGGTCTTGTCGGGCTGTCAACATCGACGCGTTGATCCGCGAATCGCCTCTGCTGCGCAGCCGACTCAGACGCCTTCAACAGCGACAAACGACCCCACAGCGGCTCCGTCGAGCGCGACGCGCGCCTCGACATATGCGGGTGAGTGTCGGCGCCTGGACTAACGCTGTGGCCCGCCGGCGCGCGCCAACGAACTGCCGGCGAGCGACGCACGCGACGAGCTACGCGCTGGTCGATGTCACCGCGCTCGATCTCATGGGCGGCGCCACCTCGCCGTGATCATGGCGAGCCCCCCGACGACGACGATCGCGAGCGCTAGCACGGTCTGTGTCGCCGCTCTCGATCCGGTCGCCGGAAGGACCGCTCCGTCGCCGAGAGGCGTTTCCTGGCACGGTGCGGCTGGTCGTCGACTGGCGAACCCCGCCGGCTCGCCCGGCGCCGTCGACGTCGTCGGCAACACGATGCCCAGCCCGGTGGTGGTGGTCGTGAACGAGGGTGGCTGCGTCGTCGTCGTGGTCGGCACCGGGACGGTCGTGGTGGTCGATGTGCTCGTCGTGGCCGGCGTGGTCGACGCCGTCGTCGCCGGCGTGGTCGACGCCGTCGTCGCCGGCCCCGGGGACTCCGGGGCACACGGTTCCGACCCGGCGACTGTGGTGGTCGTCGTCGTGGTCGGCTCGACCTCGTCGACGATCTCGACGACGACGCTGTCGGAATCCCAGACATCGACGCCCGTGCCCTGCGACAACGCGGTCCATTGGGCGGTGCTCGTCACCGCCTCGGTAATGAGTGCGACCTCGGTGTGCACGAGCGTCTCGCCCGGCGCGATCTCGCGGTCGAGATGGTTGATCAGCGAGCCGAGTTGATCGTCGTCGAGGAAGTGGTAGTTGACGTCCTCGTCGCCGCTGTCGGTCATCGTGTAGCAGTACGTCACCTTGGTGCCGGCGGGGACGGCGAGTTCGCTCTCGGTGCCACACGTGCCGTGCCCGTCGTCGACCATCACCGTCATGTCGAGCGTGATCTCCGGCCCGAGCACCGTGACGAACACGCCGTCCCAGTCGTACACGACGGTGTCCGACTCGACACCGGTCGCTTCCCAGACGACGTCGTGGAGCGCCGACTTGTTCCACGCGCCCCGTTGCGGTGAGGACCACGCCGTCGCCCGGCTGCACGAGATGGTCGTGACCCGGGCCGGCGATCTGGCCGATGTGGCTGTCCCGGACGTCGTGGAGGTTGAGCGCCTCGTCCCCGGTGTTGGTCATCGTGTAGCAGAACCGCAGCACGGTGCCCTTCTCGACGACCGCGGCCGTGTCGGTGCCGCAGGTGTCCGTCCCGTCGTCGACCATGACCGTCATGGCGACCGACATCGCGGCCGACTCGGCGGCGACGTCGAGGTCAGGGTCGACCGGGAGCGCGGTGACGGTCACCGAGTCGCTGGTACTCGTCTCGGTGTCGTGCTGCACGACCGTCGCCGTCCACGTGGCGGTGCTCGTGTGCGTCCCGGCGAGCGGTTCGACGTGCGACGACACGATGCTCTCGCCGGGTTCCAAGTCGATGGCGACGTCACCGAGGATCGGTCCGAACACGTCGTTGTCGAGGTCGTGCATCGACAGGGTGTGGTCGCCGACGTTGCTCATCACGTAGCAGTACTCGATCGGTGTGCCGACCGGCGCGGTCAACGACGTGTCGGTGCCGGTGCATGAGCTGAGACCTTCGAACTCACCGACCGTCAGCTCCAACGCCATCGCCGCGGCGTGAGCCACGCCCGATGACGAACTTCCGGTCACGGCGATCGCCGAGACCACCACCCAAGCCAGCAGGGGGACCCGACGGCCGTTCACGACCGCCGCCATCGGACCGTGAACAGCACGAGCAGGCCGGATGCGACGAGCCCGAGCGCCAGCACCAACGGCGCAGATGCCGGCGATCCCGTCGCCGGCAGCGTCCCGTCGCCGGGCGGCGTCTCCGGGCAGGGCACCGCAGCCGGGGCCCGACGGGCGAACCCCGCCGGCTCGCCGAGCGTCGTGGTGGTCGTCAGCGCCACGAAGACCGGGCTCGTCGTCGTCGTGGTCGTCGGATCGCCGAACGGCAGCGTCGTCGTGGTCGTCGTCGTAGGGGGCAACGAGGTCGTGGTCGTCGTCGTCGTGGGAAGCTGCGTCGTCGGTGCGTCGGTCGGCGGGGGCAGCGTGGTCGCGACACACGGGGCCGTGGTGGTCGTCGGGCTCTCGACGACCTCGATCGCGACCCCGTCGGTGCCCTGGACGATGGACTCCGAGACGTCCTCGATCCCGGCCCAGTGGCCGGTCCAGGTTCCCGATTCGTCGACGACCGCCACGTTCGTGACGACGCGGCTCTCGCCGGGCTCGAGCTCGGGAAGCGGGACACCGCCGGAGTCGGCGGCTCCCGGCACGAGCCCCACGTGCTCGTCGAACAGGAACGTGACCGCGACCGCCACCGCCCGCGTGTTCGTCATCGTGTAGCAGAAGCGGACCGGGGTTCCCGCCGGAACGACGAGATCGGTCTCGGTCCCGCAGGTGTCGGTGCCGTCGTCGACCATCGCGGTCATGTCGAGCTGCACCTCGAACGCTCCCTGCAGCTGGATGTACACAGACGCCGACGCCTGCTCGATGACCTCCACGCCCGAGTCGACACCGGTTGCGGCCCACTCGACCTGCTCGAAATGCGGCTCGGTCTCCAGCGCGGTCTGCGTGACCGACCACGACGACCCGGGCTCGACGACGGTCGCGTCGGCGGGGCCGACGAGCTGGCCGATGCTGTCGCCCTGGACGTCGTGCAGCGAGAGCGCCTCCGATCCCGTGTTCGTGAGCGTGACGCAGTAGCGCACGGTCGCCGAGCCGGTGAGCGACACGGCGTGGGTGCTCGTCGAGCACGTGTCGGTCCCGTCGTCGATCATCACGGTCGTCGCGACGGTGAACGCGGTGACCGCACCCCCGGCGTGCACGGATTGCGATGTCGCGATCGGCAGGGACGACACCAACGCCGTGCCGACCATCAGAGCTGTGATCCTGTTCACGATTCCTCCTCCGTGCGCTTCCGCGCTCTCAGCACAGGAACGGCCCGTCGGGACCGGGTCCCGGGCTCGTCGCGTCGTTGGGGTCGGTGTTCGCGAGGATCTCGCCTCCGTCGTAGTAGCCGTCGCAATCGGTATCGGCTTGCCTCGGATCGGTGCCCCACTTGTTGACCTCGTCGCCGTCGTACAGACGATCGTCGTCGGTGTCGGCGTTGGTGGGATCGAGGCCCATCGCGGCCTCCTGGTCGTTGGTGAGTCCATCTCCGTCGATGTCGTCGACGACCTCGTAATGCACGATGGTCTCGACGGGTGGCGCCTCGGTGGTCTCCGGTGCGGTCAGCTCCGGCGCCGGCGGCTGCGTGGGTTCCGGCGCGGCCGGGGCCTCGGCGCCCGGAGCGGTCGGGCCGGGCAGGCCGAGCGGGTCGACCACTGTGGCGACCACGACCGCCGGCTCGGCGCCACCGTTCGACAGGAGCGCGCCGCCCGCAGCAACCGACGCCTGCCCGGCCGGGAGGGCGTTGCCCTGCTCATCGGCGAGTGCCCCGTTCGTCACGAGCACGAAGACCGGCAGACCCGACGCGGGAACGGCGAACGACTCCCCGGGTGCGACGACGTCGCGCACCAGGTCGACGTCGTAGTCGCCCGCCCCTGGCGTCATCACGCCCGCACCGTCCGACGCCGACAGTGCGATCTCCGTGAGCGTGGACCCGTCGGTCGCGCCGCCGTTGGAGAGCATCCGCGCGCCCGGTCCGGCGAACAGCGCCTCGCCTCGGCCGAGTCGGACCCGGGAACCGTCCGGTACGTCAGTGGTGACAGGCGAGCCAGCCACGGCGAGCACGAACGCCGCCGTTTCGACGTCGACCGTGACTCCGGCGGCATCCACCGTGTGCGGGGTCGCGACCCACCGGTACGGTCCATCGGCGAGCGTCACGACGCCCTGGGCCACGACCTGGGAGTGACCGGTTGCGACCGGCTCGGAAGCTGCGGCCACGCGATCCGCGCCCGAAGACGACGGCGAGCCGACGATCACCGCGCCGGCGACGAGTCCCGCGATCGCGTGGGCCGCGGCCGCCAGCCGGCGGCGCGCGCACCCCGCCGGTTCGCCCATTCTCGTCGTGTTCTTCGTGTTGATCGGTGTGGTCGTCGCCACGGTTCCTCCATCGCCGGACTGCGCCCGTTCTGGCCACCGTGACAGGAACCGGCGGCGGCCGGAACCGGGCTATCCCCGGCCACGGGGTAGGGGTTTCCGACTCGCGAGCTCCTGGCAGCACCATGCCTTCGCTGGCGCCGCCCTGAAAATCAGGCTGTTCAGCGACGACGGTGCTGTCGAACTCGGCATCACCACCGATGCAGTGGCCGTCACCGATCGCGAGCTTCTCCTGGTTGCCCTCCTTCAGGACTGCGCTCGTTTGACCAGGGTGACAAGAAACGGTTGCGGTCGGAACCGGGCTGCCCAGGCTCGCACCGGCAGGGAATCCGTAGCTCGACCTGTTCCCTCGGGCGGATGGGACTCGGCGGCGTGCCCAGCGAGCACGCCGAGTTCGTCTAGGGATGGTCGTCGGGGTCGAGCGGGCTGGTCCCGGCCTGCTCTTCCTCGAGGTCGGTGGATCCATCGTCGTCGGTGTCGGGGTTGGTCGGGTCGGTGCCGAGGAACACCTCCTCGCCGTCGATCAACCCGTCGTCGTCGGTGTCCGGGTCGCTCGGGTCGGAGCCGATCTCGGCCTCCTGGTCATTCGTCAGACCGTCGCCGTCCGTGTCCGCGGGCGAGAATGTCGTGGTCGTCGCACGCATCGTCGGCGTCACCACGTCGTCGATCGTCGACGGGGGCGGTGAGGTCGTCGGGGCGACGAGGTCAGCGCTGGGAACCTCCGCGCCCGGCGGCGATCCCTCGAGGGCGGTGCAGGGGGTGTCGAACGATCCGTAGCCGATGCGGACGTTGCCCTCGGCATCCTGGGCAATGCCCCGCGCCGAGAAGGTCTCGCACGGATTGAGATCAGGGTAGGAGGCACCCCACACCGTCACGAGCTCG
Source organism: Ilumatobacteraceae bacterium (assembly GCA_963786985.1). Lineage (GTDB taxonomy): Bacteria > Actinomycetota > Acidimicrobiia > Acidimicrobiales > Ilumatobacteraceae > Desertimonas. Next base: position 44,127 of record CAWBBL010000023.1, read on the forward strand.
TGGTCGTACTGGCCGAAACCGCCGTAACTCGGCGACCAGACCTCGATGCCAATTTCCGCTGGAATGTTCGTCGTGACCTCCAGGTAGGCCGTCCAACTCCCGTCGTCGTCCATGCCCTCCAGGTACGCGATGCCGCTGGTGATCTCCAAGCAGGTCACGCACAAGACGACATCGTCAAGGGCCTCCAGCTGGTGCGGGATCAGGCTGGCCAGCTCCTCGAGCTCGGCACCAGCGCCGAGCTGGCGCCGTACCTCGTCGGTCCAGTCGGCTGCGTCGGACGACAGCCAAGCGATCGCGTCGCCGGTCGACGGCGGCTGCTCGCTCGACGGGCGCGTCGAGGACGTCGCCGCCTGACCAGACGGCGGAGCGATACTCGGTGTCGTGGACGCCATCGGCGCCGGGGAAGTCGTGGTCGTCGAGCCGGGTGGCTCGACGCTGCTCGGAATCGTCGTCGTGGTCGTCGTCCGCTGGACGATCGTCGGACTGGTGGTGCTGGTCGTGCTCGCCGGTAGAGCAATCACCGGGGTCGTTGTGGATGAACCTATGGCCGCCAACCCGATGTCGTCGTCGCAGTCGCTGGCCGAGCTGCCATCTTCGCAGGAAAGTGACGGGCGGTCTTCAGCGGCGATCGACGCTGGTGTGACCACTGAGCACGCCGCCCCGACGCACGAGACCCAGATCCAGCCCATGACGCGCGGGGATCGCGCTCGTGCGCGCACCGACTCGATCGTGCGGTCGGGGATGCTCGGGCTGCCCATCATGTCCTCCGTCGTCGCGCTGCGGCGGAGTGATTTTGACCAGGGTCGGGTCGCCACCACGCCGCTGGTGTGGTCCGATCTTCGGTTCAATTGTCGGCTCGCGATGACGGCGCCGGAACCTGGCGAGCCGTGCTCGTGAGCTACGGCTTGCCCTACCTGTGATGCGCGTCAAGTTCGGTTCGCCAGCCTCCACAGGGTCCGGAACGCAGTGCGGTCAGCGGCTTGGAGCGCCGTTGACCGGTGCGGACCCTCGCACGGTGACGCCCGCATCGCGCGTCGTGATCAACTCGAGATCGCCGCCGATCGCTCCGAGTCGGTCACGGATGTTGTCGATCCCTCGGCCAGTCGACGTGGTGGCCGGATCGAACCCGATGCCGTCGTCGGTGACCGAGATCCACAGTGTCGATGCGTCGCTACCGCACGCCAGCCTTATCGACCGTGCCCGCGCATGCTTGACGGCGTTCTGCATCGCCTCGACGCAGCAGAAGTACAGCGCCGCCTCGACGTCGGGGTGATGGCGGCCGACATCGTCGAGCGCGACCGTCACTGTGAGCGGGCAGCGATCGGCAGCAGATTGCAACGCTGCCGCCAGACCATGCTCCGTGAGCACGGGCGGGTAGACACCCTGGGCGAGATTGCGCAACTCGTCGTGGGCGACGCGCAGTTCGTGGCGCAATGAATCGAGCATGCCGGCGGCAGTCGGGCCGTCGACGACGCAGAGTTCCTTCGCCCGAGACAGCCCGATGCCGATGCCGATCAATCGCTGCTGGGCGCCGTCGTGCAGGTCGCGCTCGATCCGCCGTCGCTCGCGGTCGGTCGCCGCGACCACCCGGGCTCGTGAGCGTCGCAACTCGTCGGCCTGCTCGGCAAGTTCGGATCGCGACGCCGTCACGGCCGCCAGCACACCCTGCACGCGGACGCTGTTCTGCAGCACCATCAAGGCGACGAGAGCAACCAGCGTGGGGGCGAAGAAGACCAGCACAGCATCGCGAATCCCACCTGGGACGTCCTCGCTCAGGCCAGAGAAGTCCTGCAGCAGGCCAACGAGCACGACCGCAAGCGACACGACAACCGACGTGACGACGTAGAAGGTCAACTCCTTTCCGGTGATCAACGATGCCGCCAGCACCGAGGGCAACAGCGCCGTGAGCATCATCAGCGGCCAGCAGAACGTGGCGATCGTCGCCGCGGCGATGGCGATGCTCCAATTGGCAGCCGCCAACCACCGTAGGGCACGACCGACGTCGCCGCGACCCAACGGGCGCAGACCCGCGGCCATCACGACACCGGACAGGGCGACGAGCACGGCGGCGAGCGTGAGGTACGACGACGACACGACGGTCAACCGGACGACCACCATCAACACGGTCGCCGCCAGCGCCGTCCCGATGTCGACGAGGATGATGGCCCGCAGGCGGGCAACGCTGCTGGCGGCTTCGATCGACCCCGGTCGGCTCATCCCGAGCTGACCGGCTGGTGGCCGGCGAGGAACATCAGCACGGCCATCACCCGACGATTGACGTCGGCAGCGCCGTCGAGGCCGAGCTTGACGAAGATCGCCGTGCTGTGCTTCTCGACCGAGTGTGGGCTGACACCGAGCGACTCGGCGATTGCGACGTTGGTGGCCCCGGTCGCCATCTCGGCCAGCACGTCGAGCTCACGCGCCGTAAGGGTCAGGAGCGGCGAATCGACCATCCGCGTTCGTGCTCGGACGAGTGCGTCGACGACCTCGTCGTCGATGAACGAGCCTCCGCCGGCGACGACCCTGATCGCCTGGGCGAGACGGTCGACCTCGTCGACCCGATCCTTCAGCACGTAACCGCGGCCGCGGGTGCCGTCGTCGAGCAGCGCGAGCGCATACGCCGGATCGACGAACTGGGACAGTACGACGACCCCCAACTCGGGGCGCGTTGCTCGAAAGCGCCGGGCGGCCTGGATCCCTTCGTCACGGTGATTGGGCGGCATGCGGATGTCGGTGACGACGACGTCCGGTTCGTCTCGCTCGACGGCCTCGTACAGCTCGTCCAACGTGCTACAGACAGTCGTCGGGACGAGGTCGCCCGCCGCCACGAGCAGGCTCACCAGACCCTCGCGCACGAGGAGGTTGTCCTCTGCCACCACGAGCCGGAGCACCCCAACCATCCACGAGCGACGGTACCAGCGCGACGCCGCCACAGTAAGAAGGCTGGCCCACAGCATGACTACCGGAAACCCCCACGGTCTCGGTGAGGGCGTCAGACGACCGTCCACAAAGCTCGTGCCGGCGGAGCGAGTGGTCCGATCGCTGCGTTGGCCCGCCTGCGCAGCCGCACTTCTTTCAGGTCTCCAATGGTGACGACGGCGTACGTGTAGTTTCAGACCTGGATGTGATAGTCGAACGCGCTCTGGAGCGACGGGCAAGGGTTGTACGCGCTCGCGGCGATGGGCGCTGCCGTGACGGCGACGGCGGCGGCGATCGTGGCCATTCGACGGCGAGTCATCGCTGGGGAACCTCCTGGTGTGACGGAGTGGTTCGGTGCGTCCGACTCGGCGGATTGACGGCGTCGGTGCCTTCGCTGATAAGCCTCTGGAGTCTTGCTCACTTGACCGGTGATCGAGCGCGCGGCCTTGTGGTGTGGAACCGGGCTCGACGTGTTAGCGACGCCTGCTCACCAAGCCCGATCGAGTCGTTCCCAGATCGGGATGATGAAGTCGCCGAAGGCGAGCATCCAGTCGACGACTTCGGAGGAGCGGATGATGGCTCCTAACCCCAGAACGGCCATGTGGAGTTGGTAGAGGTTGAGGGCATGGAGCGCCGGTCGTGGACCCACTGGGGTGGCGATCGGCGTGGCCAGGTGCGCGACGTAGCCGACATGAAGTCGCTGCGCTGACGTGGGGTTCCTCGACGACAGCTACGGCCTGCGTGACAGGACTGCAGTGGTGACGGGGGCTCGGTCTGGGATCGGTCGCGCTTCGGCACTCGCTCTCGCCGGAGCGGGCGCCGACGTCGTCCTGTGGGGGCGGTCGCCGACCGGGATGGACGATGTCGCCGCCGAGGCGCGTGCGCTCGGTGTGCGTGCCCGGGTCGTCAGCGCCGACCTCGGCGATTCCGCCGCCGTTGAAAGACTCGCCACGGAGCTGGCCGGTTCGGTCGAGGTCGACATCCTCGTTAACAACGCTGGGATGATCACCCGCCGACCAACAAGCGAAGTCACGTTGTCTGACTGGCGTCACCTACTCGCGGTCAACCTCGACGCGGTCTTCCTGCTCAGCCGCTGCTTCGGCGTGCCGATGACCGAACGAGGTCGCGGGGCCATAATCAACGTCGCCTCGGTGCTGTCATTTCAGGGCGGCATCGGAGTAGCGGCGTACGCAGCCAGCAAGCACGCGGTCGCCGGATTGACGAAGGCGCTCGCCAACGAGTGGGCCAGCCTCGGCGTCAACGTCAACGCTGTGGCTCCCGGCTATGTCAGTACCGAGACCACCCGGCCACTTCGCGAGGATGCGAACCGCGAGCTGAGCATCCGGTCGCGGATCCCTGCCGGGCGGTGGGCCGATCCCGAAGACATCGGCACGGCGGTGGCATTCCTCGCGTCGCCAGCCGCCCGCTACATCCACGGGCACTTGCTCGTCGTCGACGGAGGGTGGATGGGGCGATGACGTGAAGGAACAGCTGAGCGATGCCGGTGATGATCGACCGCTGGGCGAGCAGCCACGGCGTCGACCGAGTCGGTGCCGGCGCGTTGAGCGCGAGCGCAGTGTCGGGGGCTCATCAAAGGTCGCGTCTGATGCTTACCGACAGTCGCGCTGCTGAGAGGTCGGGTTCCGTCCGCCCAGCCGGCTTTTACCGTGCTGGCGCACCGAACAGCGGCCCTGTCACGATCGGTGGCGCCGGGATTGCGGCGTTGGCGGGCGACTGGCGGGCTCACGAGTGTCGGACCTGTTGGGCGTTCGTGGCCGCCGAGCACGTCTTCGACACGGGTTTGGGCAGGGCGCCCACGCCGCCCTGCGCGCCTTTGACCACGACTGACACGTGCGGCACGCATGGTCGCAACATGGAGAACGCCCTTGCCATGGGCCGCCGCATCGTCGTCATGAGTCGCGGCCGGATCGTCGGCGATGTGGGTGGCGATGCGAAACGCGACCTCCGCCCAACCGATCTCATCGACCTCATCACCGGCGCCGGCGACGCAGTCAGCGACCGCCTGCTGTTGCCCGAGTTCGAGCAAGTAGGAGTTGGTTGAGCCGGTGACGCCGTGATCGGCCAGCAGTTTCGATTGCGCGTCGGGTTGCCGACGGTCACCTCGCCGTCGGGATCGACATCTCCAACCAGGTGCGGAGCTCGACGTCCCATTGTCGGCTGGGACAATCTCGTCGTGGGACGACAGGTCGTCGTTGCGCACGCGTAGCCGATCGCGGTGCAGAGTCACGCGACCTCCGCGCGCTGAGGTAGCCCGGGTAACAAGCGGCTTCGCGGTCCACGACAGCCCTGGTTCAGTCTGCAACTAGCGGCTGCGGGCCTCGAACTCGGCGAGCCGGCAGCCACCAAACCCACTACCGCGTGCGCCACGACCGGATCAGCCAGGGCAACGTGTCACTCCGCGTCGGCGGCGTCCTGCATCACATCGGACTCGGCCGCCACCTCCACGGAACCCCCATCATCATGCTCATCAACGACCTCGACATCCGCGTCATCAACGCCACCACCGGCGAAATCATCCGCCAACTGACCATCGACCCCACCCGCCGCTACCACGGCACCGCAGCGCCGATCGGCGGCCCACGACGACCCTACGGACCCCCAAAACCAAACCAGCCGAACCCTGATGGGGGTTCGGCTGTCCGGGATGTCTCGCGACATCACACAGCGCGCTCGGAGGGAGTCGAACCCCCAACCTTCTGATCCGTAGTCAGATGCTCTATCCATTGAGCTACGAGCGCAGTCGTTGTGGCCCAGGGAGTTTACGCCGATCGGGGCGTTGTTCGACTGCCGTGAAACGGTCAGTGGTGCCGGGATTGCGGTCGGAGAATCTGGTGACGGAGGCCGCGGGTGCACCGCTGAGTTCCGGGGGGACCGCCCGTCGATCCCCCCGGAACGATCTGGCGGTCAGCCGGTGGTCGCCGGGGCGTCGGCCTCGGTGCCGGCGGTGGTGCCCTCGGTGGCTGCGCCACCGGTGAAGCTGTCCATGATCGCCTGGGCGTTGTCGGCCGTGACCTCTTGGGTCTCGAGGATCACCTCGTCCGGCGGCACCGCACCCTCCTCGAGGATCTGCACGGCGTAGTCGATCGCCTCGAAGCCCCCGGTCGGGTACACGTAGGTCGCGTCGATGCGCCCGTCGATCACCGACTGGATGCCGCCGTCGGGCGTCGGCAGGGCGTCGATGCCGATGAACAGGATCGCGTCGAGGTCGAGGCCGGCACTCTCGGCGGAGATGATCGCCGCCTCGGTCATCGGATCGTTGTGCGTGTACACGACGTGGACGTCCGGGTTGGCCTGGAACATCGCCTGCGACACCGGGATCGCCTTCTCCCGCAACCAGTCGGCGTTCTGACTGGCGATGATCTCGGCGGTCTCGTTGGCGGCGAGCCCCTCACGGAACCCGTCGCCGCGCTCCTGAGCGGGCGTCGAGCCTTCCAGCCCGCGGATCTCGATCACCGCGCACGGATCGTGTCCCTGGTCGGTGCAGTACTGCGCGGCGTAGGCCCCGGCCTGCTCGCCGATCTGCACGTTGTCGGCGCCGATCCACATCGTGAACTGGTCGCCCTCCACCTTGCGGTCGAGGACGATCACCGGCACGCCCTGGGCGCACGCCTCGGCGACGACGTCGGTGAGCGGCGCCGCCTCGTTCGGCGAGATGATCAGCAGGTCGATCCCCTGGGCGAGGAAGTTCTCGACGTCGGCAACCTGCTGGGCGTTGTCCTGGGCGGCGTCGGCGAAGACGACCTCCAGCTCGGGGTGGGCCGCGGCGGCGGCCTCGATCTGGTCGTTCATCGCCTGGCGCCACGGCTCGCCCTTGTTGGCCTGGGACATGCCGATCAGGTAGCTGTCCTTGGCCTCGATGCCGCCCTCGGGGATACAGGTGCCGGTCCCTGCCCCTCCGGTATCCGGTTCGGTCGTCGCCTGCACGCCGCCGGCGACGCCGACGGCGAACACCGGGGCGACGGCGATGGCCAAGAGCCGTGCTCTGGAAGTCGTTCTCATCGTTGGTTCTCCTTGTGTTGATGGTTGATCTGGTCGGACTGGTCGTTCGCGGTCGGTGTTATGCGGTGTCCCCCTTCATGCGTCCCCGTAGGGCTTGGCGTTGGAGCACGACGGCGAGGACGATGATCACGCCCTTGAGAATCGCCTGGTACTCCGACTCGATGTTGCGCAGGCCGAGGATGTTGTCGAGGACGCTCAGGGTCAGGGCGCCGACCATCGATCCGAACACCGTGCCGACCCCGCCGGCGAGGCTCGTGCCGCCGATCACCACGGCGGCGATGGCGTTGAGCTCGTAGCCGTTGCCGTCGATGTGGCTGCCCTGGTTGACGAGCGCCGAGTGCAGCAGGGCGGCGAGTCCGGCGAGCAGGCCGGAGACCATGAACACGATCAGCTTGACCCGGTTGACGTTGACCCCCGACAGTCGCGCCGCCGTCGAGTTGCCGCCGACGGCGTAGACGTGACGGCCGAAGCCGGTGCGCCGCAGGGCGAAGGCGGCGACGAGCCCGACGCCGAGGAAGTAGAACACCGGCGCCGGCACCTCCAGCCCGAGGATGCTCAGCTCGCCGGCGAACAGCGACTTGTACAGCGGCGGCGCCATGTCCGCCCCTTCGCCGAACGCCAGCGGGATGGCGTAGCCGTCGGCCAACAACGAGGCCACGCCGCGGGCGACGCCGAGCATCGCCAACGTGGTGATGAACGACTGGATCTGCAGCCGCGTCGTGATCAGCCCGTTGACCGTCCCGACGAGCGTGCCGAGGGCGAGGACCAACAAGATCGTCAGGAACGTCCCGGATCCCTGGTTCATCATCAAGTCGGCGGCGGCGACGGCGCACAACGCCATGACCGCCCCGACGGAGAGGTCGATCCCGCCGGTGAGGATGACGAGCGTCATGCCGACGGCGATGATCCCGTTCTCCGACGCGAAGCGGACGATGTTCAACAGGTTGCGCGACGTGAGGAAGACGTTCTGGCCGTTGCGCACCGGGGCGACGATCGCCGAGACGATGAGGATGGCGACGAGGCCGAACACGCTCTGGAAGCGCAACAGGAAGCGACCGGCTCGACGGGCGTGGTCGCCCAGCGACGACGGCGACGACGGTGGCGCGACGACGTCGGCGGGGGCGACGTCGTGTCGACGAGGTCGGTCACGCCGCCACCACCGGGAGCCGCGACGTCGCCGCCTCCATGATCCGCTCCTGGGTCGCCTCGGCGCGGCTCAGCTCGGCGGTCACCCGACCGAGGCTGAGCACGAGGATCCGGTCGCACATCGCCAGCAGCTCCGGGAGCTCGGACGAGGCCATCACGATCCCCGTGCCCTGGCCGGCCAGCTCGCTCATCAGCCCGTAGATCTCCGCCTTGGCGCCGACGTCGATGCCGCGCGTCGGCTCGTCGAGGAGCAGCACCTTGGGCTGGGTCAGCAGGCACTTGGCGAGGGCCACCTTCTGCTGGTTGCCGCCCGACAGCGTGTCGACCGGCGCGTTGGCGCTCGGCGTCTTGATCCGCAGTTGGGTGATCGAGCGCTGCACGGCGGCGTCCTCGGCGCGCCGGCGCAGGAGGTTGAAGCGCAGGAAGCGACGCAAGGCGGCGAGCGTCACGTTGTGCTTGACGGACATCGCCGTGATCAGGCTCTGCGTCTTGCGGTCCTCGGTGACGAACGCCAGCCCGGCATCGATCGCCGACGGCGGCGACGTGATCCGCCGCTCCACGCCATCGAGGTACAGCCGGCCGCGCACCCGGCGGCGGGCGTGGACGCCGAACACGCGCCTCGAGCAGCTCGGTGCGTCCGGCGCCCATCAGCCCGGCGACGCCGAGGATCTCGCCGCGGCGCAGGTTGAACGACACCGGCCCGACGGCGCGGGTGCCCGCCTGCGTGCTGCCCGTCAGGGCGAGCTCGTCGACGCGCAGCACCTCGTCGCCGAGCGGCGAGTCGGTGCGCGGGAAGAGGTCGCTCAACGGTCGCCCGACCATCATCCGGATCAGCTCGCGCTGGTTGGTGTCGGCGGCGGCGACCGTGCCGATGTACTCGCCGTCGCGCAGCACGGTGACCCGATCGGCGATCTCGAAGACCTCGTCGAACTTGTGGGAGATGTAGATCAGCGTGACGCCGTCGGCCTTGAGGGCGGTGATGACGTCGAACAGGTGGCGGATCTCCGCTTCGCTGAGCGCCGACGTCGGCTCGTCGAGGATCAGCAGGCGGGCGTCGAGCGACAACGCCTTGGCGACCTCGACGAGTTGTTGCTCGCCGACGCGCAGCGTCTTGACCTGTCGTTTGGTGGAGATCGGCAGCACGAGACGGTCGAGGAGTGCTCGGGCGAGCTGGTCCATCGCCGCCGAGTCGAGCAACCCGGCCGAGTTGTGCAGCTCGCGGCCGAGATAGATGTTCTCGGCGACGGTCAGCTCGGGGATCAGGTTGAGCTCTTGGTAGATGATGGCGATCCCGTGGCGCTGGGCGTCGCGCGGGCTGTGCAGCACCAGCGGCTCGCCGTCCATCGACAGCTCGCCGGAGTAGTCCGTGTGCGCGCCGCTGAGGATCTTCATCAGCGTGCTCTTGCCCGCCCCGTTCTCGCCGACGATGGCGTGGACCTCCCCGGGGGCGACGTCGAAGGACACGTCGTGCAGGGCGCGTACCCCGGCGAACGACTTGCTGACTCCCCTGATCTCGAGCATTCCCCCTCCGCGATCTCCCCGACCGTGCTGCGCGCTGTCCGAGAAATCGATCTCTCTTATAGCACGGCAAGCGCATGCGCGGTCGTCCACGGAGAGTGGGCAGTTGACTGCGGTTTCCCATCGAACGACGGGGAAATCGATTGCTCCAGGACGCCGCTCTGAGAATCCGCGCGCAGTCGAGGAATCCACTCGGCGATCGGCAACGAAACAGGGGGACATCGCCGCCGGACCATCCTCCCCGACCCCGCGGCGTCGAGAGAGAGGAAGATGCCATGTCTCGCTGGACACGTCGTGATCTCCTGCGGGCGACCGCAGCATCGGCCGCCGTGGCCGTACCCGCCGTCGGTCTGCGCGGCAGCGCCGCCGGCGCCACGTCCCGCTCCGCTGGCGGGGCCGGCGACGACGAGCCGGAGGCGTTCGACGCCGCCGAAGTGACCGCCGCCGGTCCGCTGATGGTGTGCGTCCACGACGCCGCAGGCGGCAACGTCTCGATCCTCCACGGCACCGAGGAGATCGTCGTCAGCGACCGCCGACTCGTTTCCCGAATCGTCCGCGCCAAGTCCGGCGCCAAGAGCGCCTGAAGGAGCTCGCCATGTCCTCCCACCGTGAAGCGCCGGAGATCTCCAAGGACCCGGTCGCCGACAGCACCGACACCTACGCCTTCGTCAGCACGAACCCCGGCGAGGCCGGCACCGTCACGCTGATCACCAACTACATCCCGCTCGAGGATCCCGCCGGCGGCCCGAACTTCTACGAGTTCGGTGACGACGTGCTGTACCGCATCAACGTCGACAACAACGGCGACGGCTGGCCCGACGTGACCTACGAGTTCACGTTCCCGACCGAGTCGCGCCAGAACAGCTTCCTGTACAACACCGGACCGATCGAGACGCTCGACAGCGACAACTGGAACCGCCGCCAGCACGCCACGGTCACCGAGGTGCGCGGCATCACGCGCACCGTGCTCGGCGAGGGCCTGCTCCTGCCGCCGTGCAACATCGGCCCGCGCTCGACGCCGAACTACGCCGACCTCGCCGCCGCGGCGACGTACGACCTCGGCGACGGGGTGCGGTTCTTCGCCGGCCAACGCCTCGACGGCTTCTACGTCGACCTCGGCTCGGTGTTCGACCTCGGCGCCCTCCGTCCGTTCCAGAACCTCCACCTGATCCCGCTGCCGGCGACCGACGGGATCAACGCGCTGCGGGCGTTCAACGTCCACACGATCGCCATCCAGGTGCCGATCGAGAAGCTCACGGCGGACGGCACCGTGCCGACCGACCCGCTGGCCGCCAACGCCGTCATCGGTGTGTGGGCGTCGGCGCACCGCCAGAAGGGCCGCTACGCCGACGAGGCGGGGACGACCCAGTCGGGGCCGTACACCCAGGTGTCGCGGCTCGGCAACCCGCTCGTCAACGAGGTGATCATCCCGCTTCCGCTGAAGGACTCGTGGAATCGGACGCGGCCGAGCGACGACGCCCAGTTCAGCAAGTACGTCGTCCGTCCCGAGCTGGCCACCCTGCTGCCGGTGCTGTATCCGGGGGTGTTCCCGAACCTCGCCGCCCTCGACGCCGACCGGGCCGACCTGCTGGCGATCCTGCACACGGGAATTCCGGAGGGACTGATCCCCGGGTTCCAGAACCTGACCGGGACCACCGAGGCCGACATGCTGCGCCTCAACGTGGCGATCCCGCCGACCGCCAGCCCGCACATCAACGGGATCATCGGCGGCGACCTCGCCGGGTTCCCGAACGGACGCCGGGTGATCGACAACACCGTGGCCATCGAACTGCGCGCCGTCGCCGGGGCGACCTACCCGCTCGTCGACAGCAGCTTCACGCCCGACGACGCGGCGGGGGCGATCTTCGACCTCGTCGACGCCGAGCTGCCGGCGGACGTCAGCTTCCTCGACGAGTTCCCGTACCTCGATCATCCGGTGAGCGGCTTCGACGTCGTGTCGTTGTCGGTGCCGGCCTGACGCGATGTCCGGCGATCACCACCACCACGAGGGCGGTCACGGGGGTCACGGTCACGGTCATCACGGTCACGACCACCACCACGGTCGCGTCGGGTTGGGACCAGCGGTGCTCGACATCGGCGGCGACGTCGGTGCCCTCGTCGCGACGATGCCGTCGTCGGCGGTGGGCACCGAGCTGTTCGTCCGGCCGACCGACGACCCGACGACGACGGTGCACACCGGCGTGTGGGAACGTGCCGACGCCGGACCGGGCGTCGCCGCAGCCGTCTTCCTCGAGCTGCGCCACGGCACCTATCACGTGCTCGACGAGCACGGCGCCGTGGTCAGCACGGTCGAGGTCCACGGTGGCAGCGTGGCCACCGTGGACCTCCGCGACTGACCCCGCCTCCCCCAACCTCCACGTTCCCCCCACGTTCTGGGGAAGATCTGTGTCAGACCCCGACACGGATCTTCCCCAGATGTCGGGGATCTCGGTCGACTTGTAGGTGAACCTGTCTTCTGTTGTAAGGTTTGCCTAATGATTGCTGTATCGCGTCCTCGGCGGATCGTTCTGACCACGCTCTCGGCCCTCTGCATCGCCATGGCGGCTGGCACCGGTGCATCGGCGGCGACCGACACGACGGTGCCCGACTCATCCGGCCCGCCTGCCAGCGGTGATGAAGCCACGTACCCGATCACGATCGCCCACAAGTACGGCGAGACCACCGTCGAGGAGTTCCCGGAGCGGATCGCCGTCGTCGGGCTTCTCGAACAGGACGCCCTGATCGGCCTCGGAGTCGTGCCCGTCGCCACGACCGAGTGGTTCGGCGAGCACGCCGGCGCCGTGTGGCCGTGGGCCGCCGACGACCTCGAGGCGCTCGGTGCCGAGCCGCCCGTGGTGCTCGGCGGGTCGGCGGAGATCAACTTCGAGAGCGTCGCGGCCCAGAGTCCCGACCTCATCCTGGCCCTCTACTCCGGGCTCACCGAGCAGGACTACGAGCTGCTCTCGGACATCGCCCCGACGGTCGCTCAGCCGAGCGAGTACATCGACTACGGCATCCCGTGGGACGAGTTGACGTTGACGGTCGGCCAGATCGTCGGCAAGTCGGACGAGGCCGCCGCCCTCGTCGCCGACGTCGAGGCGCAGTTCGCCGCGGCGAGCGAGGCCCATCCGGAGTTCGTCGGGGCCACCTCGGTGATGGCCACGCCGTACGAAGGGGTGTGGGTGTACGGCCCGGAGGACGTGCGCGGCCGCTTCCTCACCGACCTCGGGTTCGAGCTGCCGGCCGACCTCGCCGAGATCACCGGTGCCGAGTTCGGCGGCGACCTCAGCGACGAGCACCTCGACCTCCTCGACGTCGACGTCGTCGTGTGGCTCGACGCCGATGGCCTCGCCGACCAGGCGCCGGGGAACTACACATCGCTCGCCGTGCACCAAGAGGGTCGCGAGGTGTTCGTCGACAGCTTCAACTCGACACTCGGTGGCGCCACGTCGTTCGTGACGGTGCTCAGCCTGCCGTACCTCATCGAGGGGCTGACGCCAATGCTGGCCGCAGCGATCGACGGCGACACGGAGACATCGGTTCCTCCCGCCGCGGAGTGACTGACTGACGGCCTTCCCCTCGGGCGTCGCCCCGACGCCCAGGGGAGGCGATGAAGGCTTCTCGAGCGGTCGATCCGCCGACTCCGGAGCCACAAATGGGCAATTTCTTGCCCATTTCTGGCTCCAGAATCACGTGCCCACCCGGCGCGGTAATCTGCGGCCGTCCACGGTCCTGTCCGCCGTTGGGGGGTTGACCACATGCTGTCTGTCGCAGCGATCGCCGTGTCCACCGGCCTGTTGCTCGGCACCTGCGGCTCCACGACCGAACCCGCGACGACTGTGCCGGGTAGCACCGGAGCCGACCAACACACGACCACGACAGCGCCGGCAACGACGACCACCACAACCCCGTCGCCAGCGGCCGGCGCGCCGGTGGTGACACTGGCTCCACTCACGCCTGAAGAGGCCGAGGTTGTCGCGGCGCTTTATGAAGCCCGCACGTTGGCGATCGAGGCCGGCATGGACCCCGACGCTCCCGGGCTCGATGAGCGACTCGACGCGGCTGTACGCGCGGAGCGGTCAGGCGCGGAGCACCGTCGAGGCGAATCGCGACTTCCTGCCGGCACGGAAGGCCTTCGGGCCCGCATCAACCCGGACCGCCCGTGGGAGCTGATCGTCGAGTCAGCGTGACCTTCGTCGACGAGCCGTACGTCCGGGCCGATGTTCAGGTGTGCTTCGTCGACACCAACATCCTGTACGAGCCGGGCGGGGCGCCGGACGGCTCGGACGCCATCGTCAACGACGACATCGGGGCAATTCGCGATGCTCTACACGCTGGTCATCGAGGACGGGCCGATGGCAGCTCTACCACGCCCAGCAGCTCTCCGGAGATGGCGACTCGGGGCGACCGAGTGTCGCCGCCGAGTAGTGCGCTGCGTCGCAGCGTTGCGCTGATCGCTGTCTTCTCGGAGCTGCCGCACGGCGATCGAGGCGAGGTGGGGGTTTCGGAGTGACGCGCCGATCGCCGGCAGCCACTCGACCGGTCCCGACGTCGGCGAGCGCCTGAGACTGCCGACCGGCAGTGACGACGGCGAAACACGATCGAGGTGTATGCCGGGTCGGGGCGGGTCGTTTCGCAGGCGCAGGAATCGGGGGCTGCGGCACCGGCGCAGCTGCCGTGCTCGTACGGCTTGGCGTATGGAGCGCTCGACGCCGGAGGGTTCGCCACGCCGTACCGGTCGATGGCCACCCGCGAATTCGTCGACGGTCCGGGACCGGGGGTCGAGATGTGGGTCGTCGAGAGGTGCCCGCCTGGGGAGGGCTACGGCACGTACCGGTGGGTGCCTTCGCCGCAGGCGGTGGACATCAACGCCTTGATCGGCGCGGCCTACGAGCGGGTGCGCGCCCAGGTGCCGGCACCGTCGCTGAACATCAGCCCGCGGCCGGAGGTCGGTGTTCCGGCGCAACTGGGGATCTGGCTGGCGGTCGACGATCCCGGCCAGCTCAACGTCGTCGCCCAGGTCGGGCCGGTGTGGGCGGCGGCCACGGCCCGGCTGACGGGGATGACCTGGGCGATGGGCAACGGCGACGTCGTCGAGTGCGTCGGGCTCGGCACGCCGTACCCCGAGGGGTCGGGCACCTACGACCAGGGTCCGTGCGGGTACACCTACACCCAGGTCGGCGACGCCGGCATCCGACAGGTGACCGCCACGGCCAACTGGTCGGTACAACTGACCACCTCGACCGGCCGCAACGAGATGCTCGACCCGGTGACCGCATCGACAACGTTCGACTACGAGGTCTACGAGATCGTCACCGTCGTCGAGGGCTGACCACCGGCCGGCACAACGATCACCAACCGCTGAACGGCGGCTCGCGCAGGTCCGACTGGTTCCAGTAGTCGCGTTGGTCGACGACCAACCCGTCAGCACCGAAGCGCAAGATCGTCACCCCGGCCATCGTGAGGTCGGCGCCCGCTTCGGTCCAGTTCGCCCACCACTCCACCGACGCGCGATCACCGCCGACGATCGGCTGGCCGAAGCGGCATTCAATGTCGTCCTCGACGGCGAAGTTTCGCTCCAGGTAGTCGCGCACTCCAGCGATGCCGACCTCTGGCTGACGGAGGACGAGCGCTCGATACCGGGCGTCCTCGGCGTAGAGCGCGACGATCGCGTCGACGTCCTTCGCCGGCCACGCCCGCTCCCAAACGTCGGCCCATCGACGGGCTGCCGCGGCACTGTCCACGGACCAACACGGTAGGCGCTCACCGAGCGTCGACTCCACGCCGCAACCCGTAGCGACGGTCGATCGGTCGTGGCATGATTGCGCCAAATGTCTAGACAACTGGCGGACGGAGACGGGCGGCTCGCCGGTCGGCGGTGCGTGATCACGGGGGCCACGGGGATGGCCGGCGCGGCCGCCCGGCTGTTCAGCGCCGCGGGTGCCGACGTGTTCGTCATCTCGATCGACGCCGCCGAGCATGCCGATCCCGATCGCTCCGCTGTTGCCGACCTCGCCGACGAGGCCGCCACCGTCGCCGCCTTCGCCGCGGCCCGCGCTCACCTCGGTCGTCTGGACGCTCTGTTCGCCGTCGCCGGCGGAAGCGGCCGACGGTTCGGCGACGGGCCGCTCCACGACGTTCCGCTGGCGGGGTGGGACACGACGATGGCGATCAACGCCACGACGACCTTCCTCGCCACGCGCGAGGCACTGCGCTGGATGATCGACCAACCCGCCGACGACGACGGTCAGCGCGGTTCGATCGTGCTGATGTCCAGCGTCACGGCCTTCGACCCCTCCCCGCACTGGTTCGCCACCCACGCCTACGCCGCGGCCAAGGCGGCGATCACCGGGCTGATGCGCACGACCGCGGCGTACTACGCCGACCACGGGATCCGCGTCAACGCCCTCGCCCCGGCCACCGTCGACACGCCGATGGCGGCCCGCGCCGCCGGCAACGCGGCGACGGTCGAACACCTCAAGCGCAAGCAGCCGCTGGCCGGCGGGCTACTCGACCCCGACGACGTCGCCAGCGCCGCGCTGTTCCTGTGCAGCCGCGACAGCCGGATGATCACCGGACAGACACTGACCGTCGACGCCGGCTGGAGCGTTCGGGGCGACGAGCGATGATCGAGCAACCACTGCGCACGACGGTGATCGGCAGCTATCCGCTGCCCGGCTGGCTGCTCCACGCCATCGACCACCTCGACGACTTCGGCCCCGCCGACCGGGCCGAGTTGCAGGACGACGCCGTGATCGCGGCGATCCACGATCAGGTCGCCGCCGGTCTCGACGTGATCACCGACGGCGAGCAGACCCGCCTCGACTTCAACCTCTCGTTCTACGGCTTCCTCGCCGGCATCGAACTCGAGGGTGCGCCGCCACGGCGATTCGGTCCGCCAGCCCACGACCAGCGCGGCCGCCACCAGATCACCGGCGAGTTGGCCGCGCCGGAAGGGCTCGGCGTCGTCGACGAGTTCACCCGCCTGCGTCGCCTGGCGCCTGACGGACCGACACTCAAGGCGAGCGTGCCGGGGCCGTACACGATGAGCGGGCGGCTCGTCCCCAACGCCGACTACCCCGACCGCTGGGCGGTGACCGAGGCGCTGCTGCCGATCGTGCAGGCCGAGCTCGTCGCCCTCGCCGACGCCGGGTGCACGGAGATCACCGTCGACGAGCCGTCGATGAGCTGCTACGCCTACCGCGAGGATCCCGAGCGCTTCGTCGACATCTTCAACCGCACCGTCGCCCCCGTCGTCGGCCGCGGCCGGCTGTCGACACACCTGTGCTTCGGCAACTTCCACGGCCATGCCGTCGGGCCGCGGCGCTACGCACCGATGTTCCCGGCGTTCAACGCCATGACGGTCGACGAGATCCACGTCGAGATGGCCAGTCGCGAGCTCGCCGAGCTGGACATCGTCGCCACGATCGCCGAGCAGCACGACGTCGCCGTCGGCATCATCGACGTCAAGAGCTACTTCGTCGAGCCACCCGAGCTGGTCGCCGAACGGGTCCGCCAGTGCCTCAAGCACGCCGCACCGGAGCGGCTCGCCTTCGCCCCCGACTGCGGCCTGTCGCAGACGGCCCGCTGGGCGGCCAAGCAGAAGCTCGTCAACCTCGTCGCCGGCGTGCATCAGGTACGCGAGGAGGTCGGCGCGTGACGCTCATCGAACCGCTGCAGCGCGACGACGAGTTGCTCGCCGACATCGCCGCCGGCGACGCCAGCGCCGATGGGCACCTCCGACTGTGGTGGCTCGGCCAGGCCGGCTTCCTCGTGCAGTACGACGGCAGCCACCTGCTCCTCGATCCGTATCTCTCCGACTCGCTGACGACGAAGTACGCGGCGACCGACAAGCCGCACGTCCGCCTCACCGCCCGAGCCGTCGATCCGAAGTCGCTCGACATGGTCGACGTCGTCACGTCGAGCCACAACCACACCGACCACCTCGATCACGAGACGCTCTGGCCGCTGCTCGCCGCCAACCCGGCGTTGACGTTGGTGATCCCCGAGGCCAACCGGTCCTTCGTCGCCGAACGACTGCGCACCGACCCGGCGTGGCCGCGCGGACTCACTCACGGTGAGACGTTGGAGGTCGCCGGGTTCCGTGTCACTGCCGTCGCCGTCGCTCACGAGCAGCTCGACACCGACGAGCTCGACCGTCACCATCATCTCGGCTACCTCGTCGGCGTCGGGCCGTACCTGTTGTTCCACTCCGGCGACGCCGTGCCGTACGAGGGGATGGCTGACGAGGTGCTCCGGCTCGCCGGCAGCCGGCGCCTCGACCTGGCGTTGCTGCCGATCAACGGCCGCCTGCCCGAGCGTCGGGTGCCGGGCAACTTCTGGGGTGACGAGGCCGCCACGTTCGCCCACACCATCGGCGCTCGCCTCGTGGTGCCGATGCACTACGAGATGTTCGCGTTCAACACCGAGACGCCCGAGCTGTTCATCGCCACCGCCGAACAACTCGGCCAGCCGTACCGCGTGCTGCGCTGCGGCGAACTGCTGGACATCGATCCGAACTCCTGACGAAAGGGAAACCCGATGACGATCACTGAAGCCTTCACGGCCGAGACGATCACCGAGCAACGGATCGCCAAGACGATCGACCACTCGCTGCTCAAGCCCGAACTGACCGTCGACGACGTGCTCGCCGGCTGCGAGATCGCCGCCACCTACGACGTCGCCTCGGTCTGTTGCCGGCCGATCGACGTCGAGCGCTGCCGCGACGCGCTCGCCGGCACGAACGTGCTCGTCAGCACCGTGATCGGGTTCCCGCACGGTTCCAACCTCACGGCCACCAAGGTCTTCGAGGCCCAGCGGGCCGTGGCGCAGGGCGCCGTCGAGTTGGACATGGTGCTGCAGATCGGGCTCCTCCGATCCGGACTGGTCGAGGCGGTGCGCGACGACATCGCCGCGGTCGTCGACGCCGCCGGCGACGCCGCGATCGTCAAGGTGATCCTCGAGAACGTGTTCCTCACCGACGACGAGAAGGTCGCCGGGTGCCGCGCCGCCGAGGAAGCCGGCGCCGCGTACGTGAAGACCTCGACGGGCTACGCGTCGGGCGGGGCGACGCTCGACGACCTGCGCCTGATGCGGGCGACGGTGTCGCCGCACATCAAGGTCAAGGCGGCCGGCGGAGTGCGCACGCTCGACGCCCTGATCGACTGCATCAACGTGGGCATCGACCGCTGCGGCGCCACGGCGACGGCGGCGATCATCGACGACCTGCGCGCCCGCCAGGGTCTGGGCGGTGCCCAGGCATGACGGCCTGAGAGCGAGATGGCGGGGCGCTGGCTGGGGCTCGATCTCGGCGGCACGAACATCAAGTCCGTCGTTCTCGACGACGTCCAGGTCGTCGGGTGCGATCAGCGGGCCGCCGGTGCCGAGCACGGCCCATCGACGGTGATCGCCAACCTCGCCGCGGCCGGCATCGAGGCGATCGAGCGGTGGGGGCCGGTCGACGGCGCGGCCGTCGGCGTGCCGGGGTTGTTCGACGACCGCACCGGAGCGATCGAGTTCTTCCCCAACCTGCCGGGAGCGTGGCGGGGCGAACCGATGACCGCCCCGCTGGAAGCCGTGTTCGGCGTGCCGACATCGATCATCAACGACGCCCGGGCGTTCACCCTCGCCGAATCGCGCCTCGGTGCGGCAGCCGGATGCGAGACAGTCGCCGCGCTGGTCCTCGGCACCGGCATCGGCGGCGGGGTTGTCGTCGGTGGCCGGCTGCACTTCGGCCGCATGGGACGGGCGGGCGAGTTGTCGCATCAGGTGGTCGTCCCGGGCGGCCCGCCGTGCTCGTGCGGGAACCGCGGCTGTCTGGAAGTGCTCGCCGCTTCCGGGGCGATCACCCGCCTGGCCGGAACGGCGACGGTGCACGAGGCGTTCGCTGCCGCGGCGCGCGGCGACGAGCAGGCCGGCGCTGCCGTCGCCGAGGTCACCGACTATCTCGGCATCGCCATCGCCAACATCGTGACCGTGCTCGTGCCCGAGCGCGTCGTCATCGGAGGCGGCGTCGCCGAGGCCGGCGACGCGCTGCTGTCGCTCGTGCGCGAGGCGACCGCCCGACACTGCGTGCTCGTTCCCCCCGACTGGTACGAGGTCGTGCTCGCCGAGCTCGGCCCGCACGCCGGGGCGATCGGGGCCGCCCTGTGGGCGCGGGACCAGGCGGCAGACGCCCGCGCCCCTTGATCTGGGGAAGTTCCGTGTCAGACGTCGACACGAATCTTCCCCAGAAGGCGGAATGACACGGATCTTCCCCAGATGCGGGGTCAGGCGGGGTGACACGGATCTTCCCCAGATGGGGGGTCAGGCGGGGTGCGTGTGGACGACGTCGATGACGTAGCGGTCGGCGACGTAGCGCGACTCGGTGCGCTCGAACGGGCGGCCGTGCTGGTCGAACAGCAGGCGCAGCTCGACGAGCAACGCCGTGCGCGGGGCGACCTCGAGCAGCCGCGACTCGGCGCTCGTCACGAGCCTGGCGGTGACCGTTCCGGTCGCCGACGTCGCCACCACCCCGAGGCGGCCGAGCTCGTCGTGCAGCGAGTTGACCTCGAGGTTCCTGTCGAGCACGGCGCGGTGCTCGATCACCACCGCGGCGTCCTCGAAGGCGATCGGCACGCCGTCGGCGAGACGCACGCGCTCGATACGCACGACGTCGGCACCGTCGGCCAAGCGCAGGTCGGCGAGCTCCTCCGGGCGGGCCGCGTCGACGCCCGCCGACACCAGCCGCGACGTCGCCGACATCCCACGCCGCGCCATCTCCTCGGTGAACGACAAGAACACGCCCGGCCGGCGGTGCATCGGCCGCGCCGCGACGAACGTCCCGCGGCCGCGCTGGCGGTCGACCAGACCGGCGACGACCAGTTCCTGCACGGCCTGACGGACGGTCATCCGGCTGACGTCGAAGCGCGCGCACAGCTCGGCCTCGGTGGGCAGGGCATCGCCGGGCGATCCGGCGGCGATCAACTCGCGCAGGTGGGCCTCGATGTCGCGGTAGCGGGCGCTGCTCGTTGACGTGCCGACGGGCTGACTGTACGTTGCGGAAGTTGTCTAGACAAAGTGTCAGCGGACGGTGGATCACGGCGGCGGGCGAACTGCTCGACCGCTTGTGGAGCACACAGTCCGAGGCGATCGGCGAAGCCGCCGCGCTGTGCGCCGCGGCGATCGGCAGCGGAGGGCTCGTCCACCTGTTCGGCACGGGGCACAGCCGGATTCCCGTCGAGGAGATGTTCCCGCGCTACGGCTCGTATCCCGGGTTCCACCCGATCGTCGAACTGTCGACGACGTTCCACACCCAGGTCGTCGGCGCCAACGGCCAGCGCCAGGCCATGTTCATCGAGCGGGTCGAGGGCCTCGCCGAGGTGATCCTCGCCAACTTCCGGCTGGCCCCGCCCGACGCGATGATCGTGTTCAGCGCCGGCGGCCACGGGGCCAACGGCATCGAGATGGCCGCCGGCGCCCGGCGTCGTGGCCTCCCCGTGATCGCCGTGACGTCGCTCGCCCAGTCGAACGCCGTCCCGCCGACGCACTCCACGGGAACCCGGCTGTACGACCACGCCGATGTCGTCATCGACCTGTGTACCCCGGCGGCCGATGCCCTCGTCAGCCTCGACGGGCTGGAGAGTCCGGTCGGGCCGGGCTCGTCGATCGCCGCCATCGCCGTCGTCAACGAGATCAAGGTGCAGACTGCCGCCCGGCTCGTCGAGCGCGGCGTGATGCCCCCGGTGCTGACGAGCGCGTCGGTGGTCGGTGCCGAGCGGTCCGCCGAGCTGTTCGACGCCGCCTACGGCGAGCACGCCCGCCGCGCCGCCGCCGTCCTCGCCGCGGGAGATCCGTGACGTTCTCAGGCGAGCAACGCGTCGATGGCGGCGGGCGCGAGGACCTGCTCGATCGCCAGCACCGCGGCGCCGACGATCCCGGCATGGACCCCCGACGCCGAGGCGACGATGCGCAGGTCGGCGGTGGCCAGCGGCAGCGAACGCTGGTACACGACCTCGCGCACACCGGCGAGCAGTGGGTCGCCGGCCTCGGCGAGCGAGCCGCCGATGACGATGATGCTCGGGTTGAGCAGGCTCACGGCGCTGGCCAGCACGGCGCCGATCGTCCGGCCGGCATCACGGATCAGGCCGATCGCCTCCGTCGATCCGGATCTCGCCAGGGCCACGACATCGCGGCTCGATCCGCTGTCGATTCCGAGCTCGCTCAACCCGCGAGCGACGGCGGCCCCGGACGCCACCGCCTCCAGGCAACCGACGTTGCCGCACCGGCACACCGCCGACACGTCGCCGGGCACCTGCACGTGGCCGAGGTCGCCGGCGGCTCCCCTGGCGCCGCGGCACAGCTCCCCGTCGAGGATGATCCCACAGCCGATCCCGGTCGCCACCTTGACGAACATCAGGT
Organism: Ilumatobacteraceae bacterium; assembly: GCA_963786985.1. Taxonomy (GTDB): domain Bacteria; phylum Actinomycetota; class Acidimicrobiia; order Acidimicrobiales; family Ilumatobacteraceae; genus Desertimonas. Next base: position 66,129 of record CAWBBL010000023.1, read on the forward strand.
GATCGACGTCCGGGAAGGCCAAGAAGCGTTCGCCGAGAGCCATCACGTTGACGTCGTTGTCGACCACCACATCGGCGCGCAGCGACTGGCGCACGAATCCCGCGACGTCGAAACCGTCCCACCCGGGCATGATCGGCGGGCTCGTCGGCCGGCCGGTGGCGAACTCGACCGGCCCCGGCAGACCGATCCCCACGCCGACGACATCACCGAGGCGGCGACCGGCGCGGCGGACGAGCACCCGGCTGCGATCGACGACCCACGTCAGGACCTTCTCCGGGCCGACAGAAACGTCGAGGTCGACGACCTCGTCGGCGAGCACGTTGGCGGCCAGGTCGGTCACGGCCAGGCGCACGTGGGTGGCCCCGACGTCGACGCCGAGGACGAGCCGCGCCCGCGGATTGAAGGCAAAACGGGCCGGTGGGCGACCGCCACTCGACGTGGCCTCACCGGCCGCACCAACCAGCTTGCTGGCCACCAGGGTGTCGATGCGCTGAGCGACGGTCGACCGGCCGAGGCCCGTCGCGACGGCCAGCTCACTGCGCGTGCGCGGCGCACCGTCGCGGAGCAACTGGAGCAAGGCCCCGGCGCTGCCGGCTGGTTGGCTCCCCACCGTCGTATTGAACCACATCGACTTTCCCTCGCACCAGTGCGTCTTCTGCTTGACAAGTGGCAGAAGTCGTCTAGGGTCGGGGGCACCGAGCGGCCCGCGGGGACGTGGCGCTCGCATCGTTCTCCTGACCATCAGGGGCCAGCCAGGAGACACCTGGCGCGAACAAGGGGGAGACCCACATGAGAAAACAACTCGGCATCGCCGCCGTGTCGGCGGTGGCCCTGACCTTCGCCACTGGCGCAGCGGCAGGCGCTTCGACCGACACCACCGAACCAGCCGGCACCGAACCAGCAGGCACCGAACCGGCCGGCAGCGCACCCACCGGCTCGGCAGCGGCCGGCGGTGACTTCGTCATCGGCGTGAGCAACACCCTCGCCGGCAACGGCTGGCGGGAGGAGATGATCTGCTCGGTGAAGGCTCAGTCGCTCGCCAGCGGCCAGGTCTCCGAAGTGATCGCCATCTCCCGCAACGGCGGCCCGACCGAGCAGATCCAGGATCTCCAGAACCTCATCTCGCAGGGCGTCAACGCGATCATCATCAACCCGTCCGACCGCGAGCAGCTCAACCCGGTCATCGAGGAGGCGATCGCCCAGGGCATCGTCGTCGTCGCGGTCGACCAGGCGGTCACCGCCGAGGGTGCCTACGTCGCCACCAACGACCAGGTCGAGTACGGGCGTCTCGGTGCCCAGTGGCTGGCCGACGACCTCGGTGGTGAAGGCAGCGTGCTGTACATGCGCGGCATCGAAGGCGTTCCCGCCGACGACGACCGCCACGCCGGCTTCAGCGAAGTGATGGAGCAGTACCCCGACATCGAGATCAAGGAAGTGTTCAGCGGCTGGGACTACACCCAGGGCGGCGACCTCGCCGTGCAGGAGCTGACCGCCGCCGACTACGACGGGATCTGGACGTCGGGCATCGACTACACAGTCGTCAACGCCTTCGACACCGTCGGCAAGGAGCCGGTGCCGGTCATCGGCGCCGACAACAACGAGTTCATCAACCAGCTGATCAACGGTCAGCCCGGTGCGCTCGTGACCAACCCCGCCGTGATCGGTGCCGTCGGCACGCAGGTTGCCCTCGACGCGCTCACCGGTGGCGAGCCCGAGCAGGTGACCACCCTGACGCCGCAGATCTGGGACCTCGAGAACAACCAGGCCGAGCTCGAGGAGAACTACTTCCCCGACCGTGACGCCACGTTCAGCTCGGCCGTCTCGGTGGAGGGCTACACCAACTACACGCCCGAGCAGCTCTTCGAGTGCAAGGGCCCCGGGGAGTAACCGGACATCACCTAGCTTTGCGTCAGCCGGACGACTCACAATGGGTCGTCCGGCTGACGCAAACGATGTTGACGGGGGATCATCGAGCGCCGTGACCGTTCCGCTCCTGCAAACCGCCGCCGTCGCCAAGACGTTCGGCCCGGTCGTCGCCCTGCGCGCCGTCGACCTGGCGGTCGCCCCCGGCGAGGTGCACGCCCTGCTCGGCGCCAACGGTGCCGGCAAGTCGACGCTGGTCAAGATCCTCACCGGCGTGCTGCGCGCCAACGCCGGGGCGATCAGCATCCACGGCGAGCCGGCCGCCTTGCGCAGCCCCGGCGATGCTCGGCGCCGCGGTCTCGCTCCGGTGTTCCAGGACCCGGCGATGGTCCCCGATCTCACCGTCGCCGAGAACCTCCGTCTCACCGGCGCCGACGTCGACGCCGTGCGCCGGCACCTCGCCGAGATGGACCTCGATGGCCTCGACCTCGGTGAGCAGGTCCGCGACGTCCCGTTGCCATTCCTGCGCATGCTCGACCTGGCCCGGGCCCTGACGTTCGACCCCCAGCTGCTGCTCCTCGACGAGATCACCGCGGCCCTGCCACCGGACCTGTCCGAGCGGGTGTTCGCCGTGATGCGCCGGTGGCGCGAGCGCAACCGCTCGGTCTTGTTCATCTCCCACCGCCTCGCCGAGGTGCGCGAGCACTGCGACATGTGCACCGTGCTGCGCGACGGCCGGGACGTCGCCTCGTTCGTGCCCAGCGAGGGCGGTGAAGCGGCGATCGTCGCGGCCATGCTCGGCGACGCGGCCGCCGGCGTCCGCGACGAGGCGCGCCAACGGGCGACGACGTCAACCGTCGGCGAGCACCCCGTGCTCGAAGCCCGCGGTATCGGGGCCGGTCGCCAGCTCCAGGACGTCAGCCTCGCCGTCACCCCCGGCGAGGTACTCGGCCTCGCCGCCCTCGAGGGCCAGGGCCAGGAGGCCCTGTTCGAGATCCTCGCCGGAAACCTCAAGCCGGACCGCGGTGATCTCGTCATCGACGGTCGCCCGGTGCGCGCCCGACATCCATACGACGTCATCCGCCGCGGCGTCGTGCTCGTGCCCGCCGACCGGCTGCACGCCCTCCTGCCGCAACGCTCGATCCGCGAGAACATCGCCCTCCCGCTGTTCAACCGCATCGCCAAGTGGGGCCCGATCCGTCCCGCCCAAGAACGCGCCCGCGTCGACGAGGCGGTCAGCCGGTTGTCGATCGACACCCGGGCAGCGAGCCAGGTGCGCCGGCTCTCCGGGGGCAACCAGCAGAAGGTGACGATCGCCCGCTGGCTCGCCGGTGGGCTGCGCGTGATGCTGCTGTTCGACCCGACCCGGGGCATCGACGTCGGCACCAAGCACCAGGTGTACGACCTCGTCCGCGCCCTCGCCGACGAGGGCGCGGCGGTGCTGATGTTCACCAGCGAGCTGCGCGAGATCGCCCTCGTGTGCGACCGCGCCGCCGTGCTCCACGGCGGCCGGATCGTCGCCGAGCTCCCCGCTGACGCGGGTGAGAACGCCCTGCTCACGGCGGCCCACGGCCTCGTCGCGGAGGAAGTGGCATGAGTGTGAGCGCCGTCATGGCGTTCCCCGGCCACGCAGGCCGTTGCTGGCCGCTCCTCGGCTGGCGCCTCGTCGCTCGCAGGTGGTTCCGATGACCACCACCTCGTTCGATGGCGTCGTCACGACGTTGCCGGAGCCGTCGAGCCAGTTCTCCCGGTTCGCCCGTCGCCACGGCTGGACGGTCGGCGTCGCGGTCCTGCTCGTCGTGCTCGTGGCGTGGCGCGCCTCGCAGATCCCCGACGTCAACGGCTTCGCGATCCGCACGGTCACCGCCGGTTCGATGTCGTTGGCGTTCCTGGCGATGGCCCAGAGCGTGATCGTCATCTCCGGGGGGATCGACTTGTCGGTCGGGGCCAAGATGGTGTTCGCCAACTGCCTCTCGGCGATGTGGATGGAGGACAAGGGCCTCGCCGCGTGTCTCGCCCTGGGCCTCGCCGTCGTGCTGCTGACGACGGCCTTGTCGACACTCACCGGTCTGATCACCACCGTGTCGGGTGTTCCCGACATCATCGTCACGCTGGCCGCCAGCTTCATGCTCTCGGGCCTCTCCCTGTTCATCATCGGCGGCCCGGGAGGCGGGACGTCTGCCGACTTCCAGCGCGTCGTCGCCGGCAGCCTCTCGGACTTCTGGCCCTCGGTGCTGTGGACGGTCGGCGCCGTGGTGCTGATCTCGATCCCGCTGCGGCGCAGCCGTGGCGGGCTGGCGATCTACGCCATCGGCAGCGATCGCAAGGCCGCCTTCCTGTCGGGCGTGGCCGTCGCCCGCACTCGGGTCAACGCCTACACGATCGGTGGATTCCTCGCCGGCTTCGCCGGAGTGATCACCACGGCCTACACGGGCGGTGGCGAACCACGGGCGACGATCGGGGCCAACGCCACGCTCAACAGCGTCGCCGCCGCCGTCCTCGGCGGTGTCGCCCTGGCCGGCGGTGTCGGCGGCCTCACCGGCCCGGTGCTCGCCGCCCTGTGCCTGTCGTTGATCCCGGCGATCATGCTCGGCCTCGGCTGGGATCCGAGCAACGCCGAGACGGCGCGGGGCGTCGTCATCATCCTCGTCGTGCTCGTCGCCGGCCTCCTGCAGTCGAGACGGAGGGCGGTGTGAGCGAACTCGAGCCGGAGGGCGCCACGTCGACGACCATCGTCGACGAGGAGGGTCACGTTCCGTCGGCGGCCGAGTCGACGCAAGTCGTCGCCGCGATCGTCGAGCAGAGCGTCCGGCCCGGCTGGCGCACCCGCCTTGCCGAGAACCCGACGATCGTGCTGTGCGGCGTCGTCATCGTTCTCTACGCCGTCACGGCGTGGAGGGACGACAGCCTGCTCACCCAACCGGGGATCCGCTCGATCCTCCTGCTGTCGTGCCCGCTGGCGATCTTCGCGGCGAGCCAGACGCTGTGCATGCTCACCGGCGGCATCGACCTGTCGATCGCCATGACGGCAAACCTGGCCGCCTACGTCGCGGCCACCCAGAGCGACCGCGGCGCGTTCGTCGCGATCCTCCTGGCCCTGACCGTCGGGCTCGTCGTCGGCCTGATCAACGGCACCGCCATCGGCGTGATGAAGGTCAACCCGCTGATCATGACGCTGGGGATGGCCAGCGTGCTGCTCGGCGTGATCACCGTCGGCATCCGCGGCTGGCTGTCCGGTTCGACGAACATGGTGTCGATCGTCCGCCAGATCGGCTCGCAGCCGCTGACCGACTTCCTGCCCAAGAGCATCATCGTGTGGGCGATCGTCTCGGCGACGCTGATCCTCGGGCTGCGCTCGTCCGGACTGGGCCGCTCGATCTACGCCGTCGGCGACAACCCGATCGCCTGCCGCCTGGCCGGCGTGCGCGTCTGGCAAGTGCTCATTGCGGTGTACGTGATGTCCGGTCTGCTCGCCGCCCTCGGCGGGCTGCTGTTCTCGGGGACGACGGGATCGGTCGGCCCCGATCAGACGAACAGCTACCTGCTGCCGTCGGTCGCCGCCACGGTGATCGGGGGCACGTCGATCCTCGGCGGGATGGGCGGCTACACGGGGACGATCCTCGGGGCCATCGTGCTCACGCTGCTGACCCGCCTGCTGCTGCGGCTGGACACCAGCGATGCCTTCCGCCAGATGCTCTACGGCGCCATCGTCTTGCTGCTGGCATGGCTGTACGTCCGGCTCAGCGGCCAGAAAGCGACGGATACGTGATGGCACGCCTGGAGATCCGTCCGCCGATGCGAGCGACCGAGCGCCAGCGAGGGAGCGGCCAGCAACTGCGCAGGCAGAACACTGCGTGGCCGGGGAACGCAATGAAGGCGGCGATCGTCGGGACCGGATGGATGGCTGCCGTGCACACCGAGGCGCTGCGCCGCATCGGTGTCGAGGTCGTCGGGATGGTCGGGTCCACGCCGGAACGCACCCGCAGCAAGGCCAACCCGCTGCTGCCCGAGCCCTTCGACTCGCTCGACGAGTTGCTCGCCGTCGCCGACCTCGATGCCGTGCACATCACCAGCCCCAACGACGTCCACGCCGCCCAGGCCAGGGCGGCGATTGCCGCCGGCAAGCACGTCATCTGCGAGAAGCCGCTCGGCGTCGACGCCGCCGAGACCGCCGAGCTGGTCGCCCTGGCCGCCGCCGCCGGGGTCGTCAACGCCGTGTGCTTCAACGCCCGCTTCTACCCGCACAACCAACACGCCGCGGCCCTCGTGCGGGCCGGCGAGATCGGTGAACCCCGCCTGATCAGCGGCCAGTACCTGCAGGACTGGCTGCTCCTCGACACTGACTGGAACTGGCGCCTCGACGCCAGCCGGCAGGGCTCCCTGCGGGCCGTCGCCGACATCGGCTCGCACTGGCTCGACCTCGTGCAGTTCGTCAGCGGCCAGCGCGTCGTCGAGGTGTTCGCCGACCTGCACACGTTCATCGCCGAGCGCCGCCGGCCGGCCGGCGAGGTGGAGACGTTCGCCGCCGCCAGCGTCGACGCTGACGTGCCACGCGTGCGCGAGCAGATGCACAGCGACGATGCGGCCGGCCTGCTCCTGCGCTTCGACGGCGGCGCCCGCGGCGTGTGCACGATCAGTCAAGTGTCGGCGGGGCGCCGCAACCGACTGGCGTGGGAGATCGACGGCGACGCGTCGGCCCTCGCCTGGGCCGCCGACGACCCCGACCACCTGTGGATCGGGCACCGCGGCCGTCCCAACGAGATCGTCGAGAAGGACCCGGCGTTGTTGACCCCGGAGGGCGCCGCGGCGACGGCGTTCCCCGGTGGCCACGTCGAGGGCTACCCGGACACGTTCCGAGCCCTGCTCACCGCCGTGTACCACGACATCGCCGAAGGCGGGCCGGCCGAGGAGCCCACGTATCCGACGTTCGCCGAGGGCCACGACATCATGGCCGTGTGCGACGCGATCACGGCATCGGCCAGCAGCGCGTCCTGGGCGAAGGTCGATCGACGATGAGAACGACACGAGGAGGTAACCGATGAAGCTCGGTTTGCTCACGGCGGCATTTCCCGACACACCGCTGACCGAGGTCGCCGAGTGGGCGGCAGGCAACGGGTTCTCGATGCTCGAGGTCGCCTGTTGGCCACGGGCCGATGGTCCGTCGCGCCGCTACGCCGGCGTGTCGCACATCGACTGCGCGGCGCTCGGCGACGACGAGGCCAAGCAACTCGTCGGCGAGCTCGCCGAGCGGGGGATCGAGATCTCCGGGCTCGGCTACTACCCGAACCCGCTGGCGCCCGACCTGGAGCACCGTGCCGACGTGATCGCCCACCTGCGCACGGTCATCGCCGCGGCCGCGAAGCTCGGCGTGCCGGTCGTCAACACGTTCATCGGCAACGACAAAGACCGCTCGCTCACCGAGAACTTCGCCGAGTTCTTGAAGGTGTGGCCGGACATCGTGCGTCACGCCGCTGATCACGGCGTGAAGATCGGCATCGAGAACTGCCCGATGATCTTCTCCGCCGACGAGTGGCCGGGCGGCAACAACCTGATGTACGCCCCGGCGATCTGGCGTGACGTCTTCGGCGCCCTCGACCGGACCGACGACGCCGCCACGCTGGGGCTCAACCTCGACCCGTCGCATCTGGTGTGGCAGATGATCGACTACGAGCGGGTGGTGCGTGAGTTCGGGCCGCGGATCTACCACGTCCACGCCAAGGACATGGAGATCGATCGCGACGGGCTGTACGACCGTGGCGTGATGTCGGCGGGTGTCGGCTGGCAGGTGCCCCGCCTGCCCGGACTCGGCGAGATCCGCTGGGACCGGTTCATCGCCGCCCTGTACCGGGTCGGGTACGACTACGCCGTCGTCGTCGAGCACGAGGACCGCGGCTTCGAGGGCAGCGACGAGAAGGTCAAGGCCGGTTTCCGCATTGCCCGCGACGCGGTCGGCCCGTACATCGCGTGAGGTCCGCGGCATGCCTGACCGCTACGAAGGCCAGAAGTTCCGGGCGTGCATCGACGCCTTCGTCCTCTGGACGATCGGAGCACTCGACGACGCGACCAACGCCAAGCTCGAGGCGATGACACCATCGCTGCGCAAGACCTTCGACATGGACGGTGGGACGTGGCAGGAGGTCGTCATGCAGCAGATGGACTTCGACGACGAGTACGTCGAGTGGTTGCGCGAAAAGTGGCGTCGTCAGCTCGACCACGATCGGGCGGTCGGTCAGGAGCACAATCCGTTGGCGTGGGCACACGCGATCACCGACTTCATCGTCGCGGACGACCCGCCTCCAGCTCCGGCCCCGGGTCACGGAGGCCGCTGATGGCCGCTCGCTCGCATCGGAGGTCACCGTGCAAACGTCCGCCGAGCTGATCACGCCGCTCCCCGAGGACCTGCCGGCGACGATCCGCGCCGTCAAGCGCCAGCTGCGCAGCCAGCTCGGCGATCCACGCGAAGTCCTGGAGGTCGCGGCCGCGGCCCTGCGCGAAGAGGTCGCGACGGTCGTGGCCGAGATCGCCGACATCGGATCGGCGGTCCCGGTCGTCGAGTACTCCGACGTCGCCGCCGGCACCGTTCCGGCCGAGCGCGTCGCGGCGATCCGCCGGCGCGGCTGCGCCGTCGTGCGCGGCACGTTCGAGCGCAGCCAGGCCGAGGCCTGGGACGACGAACTGGAGGCGTACCTCGACGGCAACGACTTCATGGCCCGCTACCGCGGCCCGGCCGACGAGCTGTTCTCGGCGCTGTCGTCCGGCCGCCCGCAGATCTACGGCGTCTACTGGTCGCGGCCGCAGATCGCGGCCCGCCAGGACGAGCGGATGGTCACCGTGCGCCGCTTCCTCAACGCCTTCTGGAGGCACGACTCCGGCGGGCGCCAGTGGTTCGACCCCGACCGCGACATCGGCTACCCCGACCGCATCCGCCGCCGCCAGCCGAGCACGCCATCGCTCGGCCTGTCGCCGCACGCCGATTCGGGTTCCATCGAGCGGTGGCTGTTGCCCGCCTATCAAGGCGTCTACCGCCATGTGTTCTCCGGCGAGTGGGCGCAGTACGACCCGTGGGACGGCGCCCATCGCAGCGACGTCCACGAGTTCCCCACGACCGTGATGTGCTCGGTGTTCCGGACCTTCCAGGGTTGGACGGCACTTTCGGAGATGCGTCCCCACGACGGTGTGCTGCACGTCATCCCGATCCCCACGGCGATGGGGTTCGTCCTCCTGCGGGCACTGCAGGACGACATCGCCGACGACGACCTGTGCGGGGCGGTCAACGATCGAGTCCTCGCCGTCACCGAGCAGTATCACGACCTGTTGCTCCCCGCCTACGGACCGATCCCGGCCGTCGAGCCGGGCGACACGGTGTGGTGGCACGGCGACCTGCTGCACGGAGTCGGTGACGGGACCAACGACGAGCGGTGGGGCAACGTGATGTACATCCCGGCGGCGCCGTGGTGTGCCAAGAACGGCACCTACGCACGATTGTGCGGTGAGGCGTTCGTCGAGGGGCGCAGTCCAGGCGACTTCGCCGCCGAGGACTACGAGGTCGACTTCGTCAACCGGGCCGGGTTCGCCGACCTCAACGACACCGGCCGCCGCCAGCTCGTGCTCTGAGACGGCTGACCCAGCCGAGCGCTCCCAGGACGTGGTGATAGCGTGGATGGCATGAAATCACCATCAGGGTTCCGTGTGCGGGTAGACGCCCAGGGTCGGATGGTGCTCCCCAGTGGTCTGCGCGAGGAGATCGTGTCCGTCCCAGGGGAAGTCCTCGTGCGGCGCACCTCCGATGGTCTGTTGCTCACTCCCGCAGAGACGCCTGGCGTCGTGCGCGTCGGCGATGACGGCTTTCCCGTCCTGTCGATCGGTCGCCGGGTCAGCAACGACGAGGTGCTCGCAGCCATCGAGAAGGAACGCGCCGATCGATGATGGATACGTCGGCGCTGGTCGCCGCGTTGATCGATGATCATCAACACCACGCACTCAGCCGACGCCACCTGGTCGCGGACATTCGGCTGCCGGCGATCGTGGTCGCCGAGACGTTCGCCCAGCTGCGGCGCACGTTCGGACAGTCGGCGGCGACGGCGGCGGCCGTCGTGGGCCCACTCGTGACAGGCCCGGGGACGGTGCTCCCGACGACGGCGGCCGCCGTCTCGACGGTCGTCGCTCGCGCTGTCGAGCTCGATCTCGGCGGCAACGTCCACGACGCGCTGATCGCCCAGGTGTGCGTCGAGCACGACGTGCCATTTGTGACGCTGGACGGTCGACAGCATCGACTCGCCCTGGCGCTCGGTGCCCGGAGCACCTACCTGCTCGCCTGACCCCGATCTGGGCGGCCGAAACGCCTGATTCCGGACCGCAGGCCGCCCGGAACGAGAAGTGGACCGAAGGCCGCCCAGAACGAACGGTGTCAGCGCCGATCAACCGATGGGTGTTCAGGGGACGGAACGGTCCCCAGAACACCCATCGGTCGCACCTGTTGGCCTCACCGGGTCGCCTTCGGTCGCTTCTGCTTTCGGGAGCTGTCGCGCACGATGAGATCGGTGCCCAGAACGATGCGCCGTGCGCTGTGGCTCGCCCCACCGATGCGCTCGACGAGCAGGGCCGCCGCCTGCGCACCCATCCGATACGCCGGCTGCGAGACAACGGAGATCGGCGGGTCGATGAACGGCGCCCACGGGGCGTCGTCGAAGCAGATCAGCCCGAGGTCGCGGCCCGGGCGCAGGTCGCGTGCCCGCAGTTCCTGCAGCACGCCGAGGCCGAGGGCGGCGTTGGCGACGAACAACGAGTCGGGCGGGCGGGACTGGTCGAGCACCTTGACCGCCGCGGCGCGGCCGCCGTCGATGGTGAACGGCACGTGGACGACGGACGACGACCTCACCGAGGCGGCGCGCAAGGCGTCTTCGTAGCCGAGACGCCGGAGATTGGCGGTCTGCGCCGAACGTGGGCCGGTGATGCAACCCGGGCGCGACCAGCCCTGGGCGAGGAGGTGCTCGGTGGCGTCGCGCGCCCCGCCGCGGGAGTCGGCGGTGACCGAGTCGACGGGTTCGTCGAGCTCGCGGTCGATGACGACAACCGGGATGCCGGCCATCGTCAGCGGCGTGATGTCCGTCTGCATGCTGTGCGGTGACACGATCACGCCGGCCGCCTGCTCGGCGACGGCGAGCTCGACGTAGCGCGCTTCCTTGTGCTCGTCCTCGTCGGCGTTGCACAGGGCGACCGAGAACTCGTTGGCGACGGCCGCGTCCTCGACGCCGCGGGCAACGGACGTGAAGAAGGCGTTCTCGATGTCCGAGATGATCAGCAGCCACAGGTTGGTGCGCTGACGGCGCAAGTTGCGGGCGAGGTGGTTGGGCCGATAGCCGAGCTTCTGCGCCGCGGCCCGCACACGTGCCGCCAGTCGCGGGTCGACCGTCTCGTTGTTGTTCAGTGCCCGGGACACCGTCGCCACCGACACCTCCGCCTCACGCGCCACGTCGGTCAGCTTCACCATGTCGCTGTGGCCCCATCGGCCGGCGCGGCGCGCTCGATCATGTCAGCGTCTCCGGGCTGATCGAGCGCGTCTCGACATCGCGCAGCTCGGCGAGGTGGCGCATCGTCACTGGGCACCGATGAGGTTGATGTCGCCGCAGAGGTGGACGTCGATGCCGAGGGTGTCGAACAGGGCGGCCTTCACCGTTGCCGCCCGGTTGGCGGTGTCGGCGTCGGGGCAGTAGGCGACTTGCACGTGGTTGGCCTTGTGCTTGGCCATCAGCTGATCACGGTCGACGCCGTGCAGGACGGCGTGCATGATCGGCCACTCCGGCGTCGTGGCGTCGAGCCGCCGTTGGGTCTCCTCAGGCGGGGAGGTCGGCGACGTGACCGCGACCCACGTCGACGTGCAGGCGGCCGTCTTCGATGTACACCCGGGACCACACGATCTCCCCGGGCTTGGAGCAGCCCGACAGGGTGCCGCCACCGAGGGGGAAGTACATCTTCGGTTGCCGCTTGCTGTACGAGTGGTCGTAGCCGCCGTTGTGCGAGGCGGGCACGGAGCCGGAGATCAACATCACCCACACGAACTCGTCGCCGTAGGTCTCGCCCCAGCGGACGTCGTGCAGGGTGGTCGCCGGGTCGAAGCCCATCGCCGTCCAGATCCGTTGGTCACGAGGGCGTCGACGGCGACCCCTTCGTCGACCTCGTTGAAATGCGGCAACGGCGCCCCCGGCATACAACTCGCGGGACCCGTCGCGGCGAGTACACCGGTGGCCGCTGCACGTTGTTCAACAGGCCTTCGGCGAGGTCGCTGGCCGGAACGACATCCTTCAGGCCTTGCTGGTACTGGATGCCCACAGCGTCGAGTCCGAAGTCGTCGGCGATGCGTAAGGCGGCGATGTACATCTTCAGCTGCGACGTCACCTGCGCCGGCGTCAGCTCGTTCTCCTCGTCGACCCCGAAGTCGAAGCGCAACCCGGCCTCATCCAACCAGGCCTTGACCGCCGCGGCCTCGTCGTCGGAGACCCGGTTCATCTCGGCGACCAGGGCGCTCTGCGACAGGCGTTCCTTGTAGATGCCGAGTGGGTTCAACAACTCGTCGTCGAAGATCGCGTTGTACATCCCCATACAACCCTCATCGAACACCCCGATGATCGCCTTCTCCCGCCGCAACTGCTCCGCCAACGCCCGACCAAGGGCGACTTCCTCCACCGACTCGTCGAGGGCCGGCAGGTCGTGGACATGGCTGACGTCATGCACCAGGCGGCCCGTCTCCAACCACGTCCGCAGCCCGTCGAGCGCCCACGTCGTCAGTGAAGTCGACACTCCACAACGCCGAATACTCGACCCCAGCCTTCGTCAAACTCGCCGTCAGGTTCAACAGGCCGACGAGACCGGGGAACGTGCCGTTCCAATTGGCCACCACCAAGATCGGACCCCGATGCGTCCGCAACCCGGCCAACACATGATGGGAGTACTGCCACACCGCCTCGACCACGATCAACGGAGCATCCGGCGGCAAGCCGGCGAACACCTCCAACCCCTTGCGCTGACTGTCAATGAACCCATGACCGGCTGCCTCGTCGAACCCGTGGCCACGCACCACCGACCACCCAAACGACTCCACCGCCCGAGCCAGATCCGCCTCGAGCTGCTCCTGGACCGGCCAGCACTTCACATTCGCCGACAACCGCAAATCACCACTCGCCACCGTGAACACCGTCCGCGGCGCGCGCCACCGGAGCAACAGGCACCTCAGGAAACGTGTAGCTGGTCATGTGCGCCCCCTCGTCCGTGATGGACGCGACGGTAGATCGGGGAAACCGATTTCGCAAGGAGACTCGTCGGGTGCATTCCGTCCTCGAGCCGGCTGGAGTGCGACGGACGAATACGCACGTCATCGTGCATTGAGACCTGCTCGCTGAGCGGTCCCGCCGTCAGCGTTCTGAGTAATCGGTTGCTCAGAACTGCCGGAAGGGCCCCGCCCCGCTCACCGCCTGACGACCGATGGGTGTTCTGGGGACGGAACGGTCCCCTGAACACCCATCGGTTGGTCACACGAGACGGTCGGTGAACTCGCCGGTGGCCGGATCCTTGAGGATCAGCTTGCGGCGGCCGTCGGGGAGGTGCTCCTCCTTGATCACGGTGAGGCCGTCCTCACTTCGCGACGGCCGGGAGATCGGTGGCGTCGTGCCGCCGCGCCAGTCGAGCTCGATCGGTTCCCAGGAGCGACTCGCCGCCGAGCGGAAGCAGGCATCCATCACGGCGTTGACGACGTAACCGTCGTAGAACGTCTCGACTGGTTGGCGACCCTCGTCGATGGCGTCGAACATGTCGGTGAACATGTCGACGTAGCCGAGCTCGCCGACCTCGTCGCCCACCGGGAAGATCCACCCGCTCTCCGTCTCGGCCTTCTCGGCGACGTAGCCGCCCTTCCCGCTGGAGAACATCTCGAACCCGGTGCGGAGGAAGTGGTTCGTCCAGATCGTGCCCTCGGTGCCGGCGACCTCGTCGCGCAGGTCCATGCCACCACGGAACGTCCAGCTGACCTCGAACTGGCCGATCGCCCCGCTGTCGAACTTGATCAGGGCGATGGCGTTGTCCTCGGCATCGATCGGATGGACCAGCGTGTCGCTCCAGCACATCACCTCGACGGGCCGGTTGCCCTTGCCCATGTAGCTGCGGATGATCTCGATGCAGTGACAACCGAGGTCGACGATGCAGCCACCGCCGGCCTTGTTGGCATCCCAGAACCAAGCGCTGTGCGGCCCCGGGTGGGTTTCCCGGCTACGCACCCAGAGCACGTCGCCGATCGCTCCGGCACCGACCGACGCCACCGCCTTCAACGTCTTGGGGGTGTACACGAGGTCTTCGAGATAGCCGGCGAAGACCCCGGCCGACTCGACGAGGTCGACGATCCGCCTGGCCTCGTCGGCGCTGCGCGCCAACGGCTTGGTGCACAGCACGGCCTTACCGGCGGCTGCGGCGACGGCGATCGCTTCCTCGTGCATGTCGTTCGGCAGTCCGACGACGACGGTGTCGACCTCGGGGTCATTGACCGCATCCTCCACGCTCGTCGTCGCCCGCGGCACGCCCCATCGCTCCATGAACGCCTGACCGCGCTCGACCGATCGGGAGTAGACGACGGCGACCCGGTCCCGGCTGCGACGCCCGTGCAACGTCATCGTGTAGAAGTCGCCGATCAGCCCGGTTCCGAGCATGGCGACGCGATGGCCTGCGCTCACAGTGTTCCCTTCTGCCGACGTCCGTCAGCCCGTTGCGAGTTGTCTAGACATTCAACCACGGGCGCTTCCCACGGGATAGCCGCCGGTCCGCGAGGACCGCAAGAGGTGGGCCACCGTGCTGTACAGCACGTAGCAGAACGCCACGGCGACCGTGCCGAGGGCGACGCCAGCGAGGTTGCCACGCACGTCGCTCGCCTCGACGGCGCGGCTGTCAGTCACTCGGCCCTGCGCCACCTCGACCAGGATGCTCATTCCGAACAGGACGGCAGCGCCCACCAACAGACCGATCCACCTCCAGACGGCGAACCCCACGAGCGTGACGGCGAGCGCCCACACGGCGACGTGCACGATCGTGTCGCTCTCGGGCAACCGTGGATCGGTGAGCACGTCGGAAGCACGACCACCGGCGTCGATCCGCGCCGAGAGGCGGCGGATGAAGTCGCCGCCGAGACGGCGCATGACCGATGGGGCGCGGTCGGACAGCATCAAGGCGGCGTTGAACATCAGCGCGGCGACGCCGAGCAGCGCGGCGAACACCCGCAGCACGGCAGGCGGGCGATCGGTCGGTCCCGTCATCGGTTCATCCTGGCGGCCCGATGGAGTTCCGGGGGTCGACAGTCACGGATTCGTGACGGTGCACGCCCAGATCGCGGGAGGGACGGTGGATGCGTCAGTCGGCGGTCATTCGCCACGGTGCCCAGCTACCGGAACGCTGGTACAAGGCGTACGCCGCCGTGGCATTGGTGCGCGGGTCGTAGAGGTCGTCGGCCGATTTGACGCCCAGTTCGGCGAGCCATCCGGCATGGACCTCGTAGTAGATCTGGAACAGCCCCGAGCAGCAATAGTTCTGCGCCCGCGGGTTGTAGTTGCTCTCCCGCCAGGCGATGCGCAGGGCCTGTTCCTCGAGGTCGTCAGGCCACACGTCGCGGATGATCTGTTCGATCTCGCCGGGGGCCGGCGGCGCCGGCGGCACGGTGGTTTCGTCCTGGGTGGTCGCCGGAGGCTCGGTGGTTGCCGGCGCCGTGGAGGCCGGTGCCGCAGTCGTCGCCGGGTCGGTGCTGGGAGGCGTCGACGGCGCGGCGGTCGCCGGAGGAGCGGTGGTCGGCGCCGCCGGACCGCTGGCACCGGCCGGCAGGCACACCTCGGAACCCGGGTACAACGGGCTGTCCGCAGTGGCGTCATTGAGTTCGAGCAACTCGTCGAGGTCGAGCCCGGCGGCATCGGCGATGCGCAACCAGTAGTCCCCGGCGACCGACGCGTAGACGTTGGCACACGGGGCGACCCTCGTCGCGGCGCCTCCCGACGAGTCGTCGTTGCTCGCCGACGAGAACCCCGCCGGTGTTGCCGAGCCGGCGGGAAGGCAGATCGTGCTCCCCGGGTAGATCGGGGTCTCGGCCGTCGCCGCGTTGAGCTCGAGCAACGAGTCGAGCGACGTGCCGGTGCCGTCGGCGATGCGCAACCAGTAGTCACCGGCTTCGGCGGAGTACTGGTTGGCGCAGTCGGGCGTCGCGCTGAGCTGCTGGGGGACCGACGCCGCATCGTCGGAGTCGTCAGGTGCGTCAGCCTCGTCCGCCCCGTCATCGGACGCTTGGGCGCCGACGACCTCACCGCTGCCGCCACCGTTGGTGTCGGTCGAGAGATCGGCATCAGTCGCCGCGGTGACGACGACGACATCGCCGCTCGTCGACTTCGACACCGCCGTGGTGGCGAGGGTCGTGGTCGTCTGTTCGTCGACGGCGCGCAACGCGTCGCCACCGCCGTCATCGCCGCCGAGGGCGCTGAACAGCGGTACGGAAAGCACGACGGCGAGGGCCACGGCGCCGACGCTGAGCACGCGAGGGTCGACCGAGCCGAGCGGACCGAGACGGTTGACGAGCGGTGCCACCGGCTCGACCCACATCGACGCGCCGTCGTCGAACTGGTCGAGCGGGACCTCGCGGCTCACGACATGATGAGTTCGCGTCCGTTCGGGAGACCGCCCGCGAACTCGCTCGATCTGCGAGGTGCGGTCCGGATCTTCGGCCGGTCCGTTCCAGAAGTCGTCGTCGTCGAAGTAGTTGCTCATCACGTGGTGTCGTCGACGCTCGCCTGGCGCGACAGGGCACCGGTCTAGCACGGGTCGTCATCAGATCGCAACATTGGAGAACAAATAGCAATGTTCGACATCGGAGCGACATCGACAGATGGCACCCGCTCCGGCAATCACGGCCAGTGGTTCGCAGCCGATACCATCGGACCGACACTCGGAGAGGTGGCGGAGTCCGGTCGAACGCGCCTCCCTGCTAAGGAGGTGACCGCCGCAAGGTGGTCCGTGGGTTCAAATCCCACCCTCTCCGCTCAATGATCGGTGCGGTTGGGATCGCTGCCGCGCTGGCGGCCACGATGTTCGCCGTGACGACACCCGACGGCAGTCCCGCGACAGGTCCAGCCCCGTCCAGTGTCCACGGGATCATCCCGGCGCCGGTCGCCTACACGGCGTTGCCGGGCGAGACGTTCGAGTTGACGGCCGCCAGCCGCATCGTCATCGAGGCCGACAATCCGGCGTTGATCGCCGTGGCCGAGCGATTCGGCGAGTGGCTTCGCCGTTCCACGGGGTTCGAGCTCCCGGTGGGCAACCGGTCAGGGGGCAGTAGCAGCGACATCGTCGTCACCGTCGCGCCATCCGATGCTCCGAGCGCCGAGAGCTACACGTTGCGCGCCGACTCCGCCGGAGTGCGCATCGCCGCGGCAGCGCCGGTCGGCCTGTACCGAGCGCTGACGACGCTGCGCCAGATGCTCCCGGTCGCCGCCGACGCGGGGACCGTGAGCCCCGGCCCGTGGACAGTCACCGGAGCCGAGATCGACGACCGGCCGCGCTTCGAGTACCGCGGGACGATGCTCGATGTCGCCCGTCACTTCTTCGGCGTCGATGACGTGCTCCGGCACATCGACCTGATCTCGCTGTACAAGGTCAACGTCCTCCACCTCCATCTCACCGACGACCAGGGTTGGCGGTTGACGGTGCCCGATTGGCCGCGGCTCACCGAGGTCGGCGGCGAGAGCGACATCGAGGGCGGCGACGGCGGGTACTACACCGCAGCCGACTACGCCCGCATCGTCGACTATGCCGCCGAACACTTCATCGAGGTCGTGCCAGAGATCGACGGCCCCGGTCATGCATCGGCCGCCCTCATCGCCTATCCGCAGTTGAGTTGCGACGGGGTCGCCCCGCCGCCGTACCACCACGGGGGCATCTCCGAGGTGTCGCTGTGTGCAGGGTCAGACAGCACGTATGGCTTTCTCGGCG
This sequence comes from Ilumatobacteraceae bacterium, assembly GCA_963786985.1. GTDB lineage: Bacteria > Actinomycetota > Acidimicrobiia > Acidimicrobiales > Ilumatobacteraceae > Desertimonas. Next base: position 83,994 of record CAWBBL010000023.1, read on the forward strand.
ACGTGTTCGACGCCCTCGCCGTCGAGCCCGGCCGGTACCTCCACATCGGCGGCGACGAGGCGGCCGGCACGCCCCACGACGACTATCTGCAGTTCGTTCCCCGAGCGGCAGCCCTCGTCGTCGAACGTGGACGGAAGCCGGTGATGTGGCACGAGGCGGCGCAGGCGGCGCTGCCCCCGGGGAGCGTCGTGCAGTACTGGGGCGTCGGCCAGGACGAGGCGACCGAGCTCGCCCGACAGGCGGTTGCCCAGGGCGCCAAGCTGATCCTCTCCCCCGGCAACCACGCCTACCTCGACATGAAGTACGCCGAGGACTCGCCGTTCGGGTTGGAGTGGGCCGGGCACGTCTCGGTGAGCGCGTCGTACGCCTGGGAGCCGGCGACGTTGGTCGACGGCGTCGGCGAGGCGTCGATCCTCGGTGTCGAGTCGGCGCTGTGGTCGGAGACGACCGCCGACCGGGCAGCCGTCGAGTACATGGTGGTGCCCCGGTTGGCCGGGATCGCCGAGATCTCGTGGTCGCCGCCGGTCGCTCTCGACTGGGAGGGCTACCGACAGCGGCTCGCCGCCCACGGGCCGCGGTGGGACGTCCTCGGCATCAACTACTTCCGCTCGCCCGAGGTTCCCTGGCCAGCGTGACCGTCTCGTAGAGCGGCCGGAAGCCGGCCCGGGCGAGGTTGCGCTCCGACGGATTGGCGGGGACGGTCGAGGACACCGCGAACTCGCAGCCGGCCTCCGCCGCCACACGCAGCCGGTGGGTGATGAGCGCGCCTTGGACGCCACGTCGGCGCTCGGCCGGCACGGTCGTCATGCCCCCGAGCGTGGCCAGCCCATCGCGAATCGTCACCGTGGCACAGCCGACCGGACGGCCATCGCCCGCGTCGCGAGCGAGCAGGAACCCATCGCCGTCGACCACCGCGGCAGCCTTGGCGTACGCGTCGCTTGCTCGGCGAGCATCGCCCTCGACTGCTCCGAAGCCCTCGGCGGCGACGTCCTGCCACACGTCGAGCAGTGCGCCACCAGCCGACTCGATGACGATCGATGGGTCACTGGCGTCCCCGTCCAGGTCGTCGCGGAGGGCGCGGACATGGATCGTGAGGAAGCGCAAGATTCCGTAGCACCGGGCCCCGGCCAGCGCGGTGACACTGCGGTGAGCGGTGGGCACGACGTCGATCGACGGCACCACGCCGACGGCCGCGCTGCGTTCCTCGAGCTCGTCGAAGTCGTCGGCGGTGACCGGTCCGCGCAGGCCGACTGCCAATGCTCGATTGACATACAGGCCGGGCCCACACAGCACTGCCTGGCCGTCGGCGAGGGCGAACACCTCGGTTCCCCACGACGGGTCCTGACCAGCGAGCACCCCGGCATGGGCGGCAGCATTGGCGGCCTCCGTACGGGAGATCCGCTCGATCAGTGCAGCACGGTCCACGGTCTCAGTGTCGCCCGCCTGGCGGGTTGGTGGACGGACCTGTTCGCTCAGGACTTGCGCGCCGTCGCCTTGCCTCCATTGGCTCGGTTGACTGGACACGTCAGCCGCCTGGCGGACCGACGCGATCGACAGCTACCCGGACCGGGCCGAGCCGAGACCCCGCGTTGGGATGCAATCCATCGCCTCGATCAACTCGACGAGGGCCTGGCGTCGCGCTTGATCGCAGACCTCCTCGGGCGTTCCGTCGAATCGATGCACGGACGACCCGACCTCGCCGTCGACCGAGGTGGCGATGAACACTGTCCCGGGCGGGACGCCGTCTGCCGCTTCGTCGCCCGCTACGCCAGTCGTCGAGACGGTCACGTCGGCGTCGAACAGTCGCGCTGCACCGGCCGCCATCTCCGCCGCAGCCGCGGCCGAGATCACCGACTCGGCGGCGACATCGAGGAGGCCGCGCTTGATCTCGTCCTGGTAGGCGACGATGCCACCGCGCAAGAACTCGGTCGCCTTCTCGACTGACGCCAGCACTTCGGCGACCCGTCCCGCCGTGCACGACTCGGCAGTGGCGATCGTGCGCTCCCCGAGCAACTCGGCAACTCGTCGCCCGAGGTCTTCGTCCTCCATCGCTCGGGATGCTAGGCAGTCAAGAGCTGGTTGCTCCCCACAGGTGGGGCGACGGCACAACGCGGTGGCCGCCAACAGTTATGGCGGTGCGATGCGATCCGGTGGGATCAGCCGGAACCATCGGTATCCGTAGCCTTCGAGGGTCAGCTCGACGGTCTTGCCGTCGAGTGTTTCGAAGGCCGGCCGCTCGTCGAGGAGGTCATCGAGTCGCGCTCCGTCGTCGACTGCGTCGAGATCGACTCGCACCTCGCATGGCTCGGCGGCGAGGTTGTGGACCGCGACCACGGTGCCGCCGTCCCAGTCGCAGCGGTGGGCGAAGACGGCCGCGACATCGGTCGTCAGCACCCGCCAGTCGCCCCAGGCAAGCTCGGGGGTCTCGCGTCGCCGGCGGATCAACCGTTCCATCCAGTTGAGCAGTGAGTCGCCGTCGCGACGTTGGGCGGCGACGTTGACGGCGAGCGGGCCGAACTGGCCTTCGACGACTGGCCGGCGCAGACGAGAAGGTCGGGCAGTCGAGAATCCGCCATTGCGGTCGTCGCTCCACTGCATCGGGGAGCGCACGCTGGCGCGGCCATCGATGGCCAGGTTCTCGGCCATGCCGATCTCCTCACCGTAGAACAGCACGGGGGTGCCCGGGAGCGAGAACATCAGGCTGTAGGCCATGCGGATCCGCCGGCCGTCGCCGCCGAACATCGAGGGCAGGCGTCGGCGTAGACCGCGGCCGAACAGCTGCATGTCCTCGTCCGGTCCGAACGCCGCGAACACTTCGTCGCGCTCCTTGGTCGTCAGTTTGTCGAGCGTCAACTCGTCGTGGTTACGGAGGAAGTTGGCGTATTGCTGGTCGTCGGTCTGGCGCAGCGTGTTGGTCAACGCGGCGGCGAGGGCGGTGGCGTCCTGACGGGCGAAGGAGAGATACGTGGCCTGCATCAGTGGGAAGTTGAACAGCAGTTGGACCTCGTCGCCGTCGGGACCGCCGAAGTACTGGGGGAGGTCGCCGGCCGGCAGATTGACCTCGCCGAGCAGCACGGCGTCGCCGCGTCGCCGGGCGACGAACGACCGCAAGTCGCGCAAGAAGTCATGTGGGTCGAGCGTTACGTCGCCGGTGATTCCGCCGGTCTCCAACAGGAACGGGACGGCGTCCATGCGGAAACCATCGACGCCGAGCTCGAGCCAGAAGCCGATGACCTTGGCGATCTCGTCGCGCACCGTCGGGTTGCCGATGTTGAGGTCGGGCTGATGTGAGTAGAAGTGGTGGAGGTAGTACTGCCCGGCCTTGTCGTCGTAGGTCCAGATGCTGTCCTCGGCATCGGGAAAGACGACCTCGGCCTTTGGCTTGGCCGGGGGCTTATCGGCCCATACGTAGAAGTCACGGAATTCCGACGTCCTGCTCGCACGTGCGGCGCGGAACCACGGATGGCGATCCGATGTGTGGTTGACGACGAGGTCGATGATCACCCGCAACCCGCGGTCCTTGGCGGTGCGAACGAGGGCGACGAAGTCGCCGAGCGAGCCGAGCCGGTGGTCGACGCCGTAGTAGTCGGTGATGTCGTAGCCGTCGTCGCGGTTCGGCGAGGGTTGAAACGGCATCAGCCAGATGCAGCTGATGCCGAGTCCGGCGAGGTAATCGATCCGTTCGGTGAGACCACTCAGGTCGCCGATTCCGTCGCCGTCCCAGTCGAAGAACGTCTCGACGTCGAGGCAATAGACCACCGCCGTCTTCCACCACAGATCGCTCGTCCTGGCGTTGCTCACGAGCGGAGCTCCGGCAGCACCCGATCAGCGAACACTTCGATGAAGCGCTCCTGCTCCACGCCGCGGGCGACCTGGTGGAGATACAGCTGGTCGGCGCCGAGGTCGGCGATCTCCTGCAGCCACTCGACGTGACGCTTGACGTCGGCGGAAACGAGGACGCCGCTGGCGACGTCGTCTGGACGGACCCACCGTCCGGCCTCGTCGAACTGGGCAGGGCTCTCGAGATTCCAGGCGAGATCCGGGCCGAACACGCAGTTTCGCCACTGGTCATGGGCGATGGCGAGGGCGGTGGCGTCGTCGTCCGCCCACGACAGGTGAACCTGCACGGCCACGGGCTTGTCTGCTCCACCGCCGCCACGAAACGCGTCGATGACCCGACGGAGCACCGTTGTCGGCTGGTTCACCGTGATCAGCCCGTCGGCCCAGGCGCCGACTCGTCGAGCAGTCTCCTCGCTGACCGCCGCGCCGAACAGTGCCGGGGCCTGCGTCGGCAGGCTCCACAGCCTGGCCCGGTCGACGCGAACGAGCCCGTTATGGGACACCTCCTCCCCCCGCAGCAGCGCCCGGATGACGTCGACACACTCGATCAGGCGGGCGTCGCGCTGCGATTTCGTCGGCCACCGGTCGCCGGTCACGTGCTCGTTGAGCGCCTCGCCCGAGCCAAGGGCAGCCCAGAAGCGGCCGGGAAAGAGTTCGCCGAGCGTGGCGATCGCCTGCGCGACGATCGCCGGGTGGTAGCGCTGGCCCGGCGCGGTCACGACACCGAACGGGATCGTCGACGCCTGCATCGCCGAACCGAGCCACGACCACGCGTGCCCGGAATGTCCCTGACGCTCGCTCCACGGAGCGAGATGATCCGAGCACATCGCCGCCTCGAAACCCGGCGGCTTCGGCAGCCACGACGGCATCACGGAGCCGCGACGGCGCGAACTGCTCGTGGGACGCGTGGAACCCAACGATTGGCACGCCAACTCATACCCGTCGCGGCCGCCTCCGATGCCTCGAACCGCACCGCAGGTCGCCCAGCCCGGCCGGAGGCGCGACCCTGGTCAGGGACCGCCGCGCCAATGTTCGATCCGGTTGTAGTCGGGTCGGAAGCCGTGATCAGTGCCCCACAGCACGGCTTGGGCGCGGGTAGTGACGCCAATCTTGCGGTAGGCCGATCGGATGTAGGACTTGATGGTGTTGATGCTGAGAAACATCAACTCGGCGAGTTCGGCGTTGGATTTGCCCTGAGTGATCAGGGCGAGCACTTCGGACTCTCGGTCGGTCAAGCCTTCGACGCGCCCGGGCCAGTCACCTCCCGGATGAGTCCGCGACCTCGGCGGCGGATCGCTGATCACGGTCTGACCGGCGTGGATCGCCTCCAATGCTTCCACCAGTTCGTGGGCCGGCAGCATCTTGGAGAGGTATCCACTCGCCCCCTTCGCCATCGCACTCTCGATCAGTTGGGAATGGAAGTTCCAGGTGTAGACAGCAACACGGCGGGCGCGTGGATTGTTGATCAGCACCGTGATGTCGTCGTGGTCGGCTTCTGGCTGAGCGAACGAGTCGTACAGGACGATGTCGACATCGTCCACAACCGGCTTGTTGGTGGCCATCTCGGCGACGACGATGCGGTCGCCATAGCCGTCGAACAGATGGGCGAGCCCGACGACCACGACGTCGTAGTCGTCGACGAGGGCGATGTAGATGGGCCTTGGCAAGAACTCCAACCTAAACACCCCAAAGGGTGTATTCAACCGCCCGTAGGGGTGATTAGGTGAAGGGGCCCGGAAGGCACGTCAATGGTACCCGTACTCTCGAATCTCGCTCTGGTCGTTGTCGTCGCTGCGATCGTCACCGTTCCACGGACGGCCGGCGGTGGTGGCACTGCGCGGCTCCCGGATGACGCCGGGGACTCTTGGAGAGCACCACCGATGAACGTCATTCGCTCCTTGTGGGCATCAATCCAGGGCAGCCCCGCGTTCATGCGTCGAGTGAATGGGTGGCTCACCATCTTGTGGATCGTCATGATCCCGATCTCACTCATCACCGGATGGATCTCGTCGGTGACGTACGTCGCGGCGCTGTCCCTGTGGGCGCTGGTGTCCGGTCACTGGTCAGCCTGGCAAGCCGCCCGGGTCGAGGTCCGGCAAGAGGAGGAGGCTCGCCGCGCCGAGCAGACACCAGTCGAACAACGCGTCGTCGACAAACTGGTCGACGAGACGACAATCAATCCGCTTGCCGGCCAACCATCGTCCACGCAGAAGCTGCAGCAGCAGCAACACAGCGCCCGTGACTCAGCACACGCCTTTGCTGAACGGTGATCCATGGCCGCGACAACGAACCCACCGTCGAACAACCCTGGGACACAGACATGACGGCGTCGTCGGCTGAACGAGCCAGTCAGCTGGGGGCGGCCATGACTGACGATCTGCCGGAATTCTTCGCTCGTGTCGCCCTCGATGAGGTCAACCAACTGGTCGTCGTCAGTGGTGAACTCGACCTTGTCAACGCTGCGCACCTCGGGGAGTGCCTCGATGCCGTGATCGACTCGACCGACGGCGACGTCGTCGTGGACCTCGCCAACGTCACCTTCATCGATTCCACTGGCCTGAGAACCGTGCTCGTGGCCCGAGATCGCCTCTGTCGATCAGACCGCACGCTCGCCGTCCGTAATCCCAGCGTCCAGGTGGCTCGGCTGCTCGAGATCTGCGGGCTCTGCGACCTCATCGAGCTCAAGCACTCCGGCGAGGCAGGCGCCCAAGACGCTGCCGAGCCGACGGCGGACATCGTCGCGGCGAGCGACGGCGATGTCGCATTCGACGAGCGTCCGCCGACACGGCCAGTTGTCGAACCCGGCTGACGTCAGCTCTGGTCCCTTCACTCCCCGTTTGCTTCGGCCCCGTCGGGGGTATCTACCCGGATCGGAGGGGGTGTTCGGTGATGACGATCGGCGTGGTTGTGCACACGGGCAAGAGACTCGGCAGTGGCCCAGGCGCGCTTCGCTCGGCGCTCGCCGATGCAGGCGTCACTGAGCCCTATTGGTGCGAGATTCCCAAGAGCAAGAAGGCCCCCAAGCACGTACGCGAACTTCTCGACGCCGGCGTCGATCGCCTGCTGGTGTGGGGCGGCGACGGCACCGTCCGGCGCTGCATCGACACGATCATCGCCGAGAACGCCAAGATCGAGGTGGCGATCCTGCCGGCGGGCACGGCGAATCTGCTGGCCAGAGCCGTCGAGGTTCCGGCGGATCTCGATAAGGCCGTCGATATCGCCGTCAATGGGGTCCCCCGACCAATCGACGTCGGCGTCATCAATGGCAAGGCGTTCGCCGTGATGGCCGGGACGGGCTTTGACGCAAGGATGATCCGCGACACGGACACCGCGGCCAAGAACCGGATGGGCTGGTGGTCATACCTCCGCGCCGGGGTGCGCAACCTCGGTGAGGTGGGGACCGCGGTGACCGTGGACGTAGATGGCGAGCGCTGGTTCGAAGGAGCCGCGTCGTGCGTGCTGGTCGGCAACGTGGGGCGGATCCTCGGAGGGGTCAGCGTCTTTCCGGCGGCCCGGTTCGACGACGGCCGGCTCGATGTCGGCGTGTTGACCGCCCGATCTCGGGTCGAGTGGCTGCGAGTCGGGCTGCGCGCTGTGGTCGGCCGTACCGACGCCTCACCGTTCGTCGACATGACCCAGGCGACCACTGTCACGGTACATCTCGACGACAAGATGCCCTGGCAGCTCGACGGCAGCGCCAGGTCGTCCGCTAAGTCGTTCGAGGTCTCGGTGCTTCCAGCCCGCGTCCCGATCCTGATGGCGGCGACGTGAGCGGCGCTGTGGAAATCGTCGGCCAACCGACGCTCAGGCGCAACGACCACTGGGTGCGGTCCTGGCCGCTCGGCCGGACGACACTGGTGCCGCTCGCTACCAACGTGGCGCTGCTCCTCGCCGTGACGTCCAGCATCGGGCTGCTCTTCATGTGGTACCTCGATCAGGGACCGGTCGGTGACGCCGATCGCGCTGTCGCCGAATGGCTCGAGGATCACCGCACGGCGAGATTGAACACGCTCACCCACTACGGATCGATGCTGTCGGAAACGCTGGTCAAGGTCGCCCTCGTCGTTGTCACCGGTGGTGCGGCGATATTGATGTGGCGGCGATGGCACGACGGAGTGTTCATCGCCCTGGCCGTGATTGTCGAGTCGACCGTGTTCGTGCTGGCGAGCTTCATCGTCGGTCGGGACCGCCCGCCCGTGGAGCAGCTCGATCCACCTGCTCCGTCGGGCAGTTTTCCATCTGGGCACACCGCGGCGGCGGTGGCCTTCTACGGCGCGGTGTTCATCGTCGCTTGCTGGCACACCCGCAGCCGGCTCGTGCGGGTCGGCTTCTTCATCGTCGCCGTCGCCGCGCCGCTGATCGTCGGCTTCTCGCGGACCGCGCGCGGCATGCATCACCCGATCGATGTCATCGCCGGACTGTTGCTCGGTCTCGCCGCCCTCGCCGTCACGCGCCACACGTTGGCGAAGGGTGTCGCCGAGATCGATCGTACGGCCGGGCCCTCGACGCCGGCCAGGTTGCGCCACCTCGACCTCACCGAGCCAGGAGCGTCGTGATGACCAGCGAAACGGTCCCCAACGAAACCGGATCTCATACCGTCGAACAGCTCGCCAACCGTCATCCCGGCGTCGTCACCGTCGCCCGTCTCGGTTGGGTTGCCAAGGGTGTCGTGTACGGGGTCCTCGGCCTGCTCGCCGTGTCGATCGCTCTCGACCGGTCGAGCAGCGAGCGCGCCGGGAGCGGTGAAGCGAGTCAGAGCGGCGCCGTCGCCGAGGTCGCCAGCACCTCACTCGGTGAAGCGACGCTGTACGCGCTCGCCGTTGGGTTGCTGCTCTACGCAGCCTGGCGGCTGGCGTCCGTCGTGTTCCCCGCCGAGAACTCGGCCAAGGCGTGGGTTACCCGCGGCGGCTATCTCGTCAGCGCGGTGGTGTACCTCGTCCTGGCGTGGTCGGCCCTCTCGTTCGCCCGCCACCGAGTCGGAACGGGCAGCGAGAGTGAGGACGCCAAGGTCGAGCGCCTCGTCCGCGACTTGATGGAAATGTCGTTGGGGCGCTGGCTGGTCGGGCTGCTCGGCCTGGCCGTCATCGCCATCGGCGTCTACTTCTGCGTCAAGGGCGTGTTGGCGACGTTTCGCGATGAGCTCGAGCCGGGCAGCGTCGGCCCGCTGAGCAAGGAGTCGATCGTTGTGCTCGGCCGCTTCGGTTGGGTGGGCCGCGGGATCGTGATGGGTCTCGTCGGGTGGTTGCTGATCCGTGCTGCCGTGCGGTTCAAGCCGGACGATGCCAAGGGCATCGATGGGGCGCTGCGCGAGGTGACCGGATCGACGGCCGGCGCGATGCTCGTCGGGTTCGCCGCCGTTGCGCTCGTGCTCTACGGCGTGTTCTGTATCGTCTCGGCGCCGCGTCAACGACTGACCGGCGCCGACTGAGCGAGCGGCTGTCGAGACGATGCCGGTGACGCTCGTCGTGGCAGTCACGGCCATCGTCGCCGCGTTTGCGGTGTGGGCGATGTCGCGGTCGCGGAGAGCGCCCGACCCGGTCGATCCGTACGTCGAGGAGCGCTGGCTGGTGCGCTGGCTCGGCCGTCACCCACGGTTGGCGGCGCCGGCGCGGGCGATCGATCGGCAGGTCGCCGGCGGCCTGATGCTCGTCGCCGCATTGGCCGTCGTCGTTCTGACCGCGCTTGCTGTCGGAGCGATCTTCGACATGGTCGATCGGAACTCGGGCATTGCGGCGTGGGACCGGTCGGTCGCCGAGTGGGGCAGCCGCAACGCCTCGTCGTGGTCGACCACTGTCCTCGACCGGATCACCGATCTCGGCGCCACCTGGTTGCTCGTCATAGTCGCCGTCGCCGTCGGCTTGTTCGACGTCGTCCGCAACCGCAACGTCGACGTTGCGTTGTTCCTCGTGGTCGTCGTCGCCGGCGTCGCCCTGATCAACAACGTGCTCAAGTGGCTCATCGATCGTGAGCGCCCCGACGTGGCCCACCTTGTCGGTACCTCGGGGTCATCGTTCCCGTCGGGCCACTCGGCCGCTGCCGCAGCGACCTGGTTCGCGCTCGCTCTGGTGGTCGGCCGACGGTGGTCACGACGGAGACGTTCGCTCGCCGCGGCGGTCGCCGCCCTGATCAGCGTGGCGGTGGCGGCGTCGCGTGCGCTGCTCGGTGTCCACTGGCTCACCGACGTCGTGGCCGGTCTGCTCGTCGGCTGGGGGTGGTTCCTGCTCAGTGCCCTCGCCTTCGGCGGGCGCTTCCAGCGACTGGGTGAACCTGCTGATCGAGTGGTCACCCACGCCGCGGCGCTAGAGCGTTGAGTTGGCCACGACGCTCAACATCGGCTGACCGTCGTCGTCCGGCGACGCACGTTCCAGGACCATCCGGGCCGCGTCACCGTCGAAGTCGATGAGGCACAGGTGATTACCGAAGAACGGACCGTCCTCCACGTCCCATCGCGACGAATCCGGGCTCCCGACGGTACGTCGCAACCCACGGCCGACGAGCTCGCCGACCTTCGACAGACCGAGGCGCAGCACCCTCCGCTCGCGGGTGCGCAGCACGTTGCGGATCGGGGAATTGACGATCTGGTGGATGCGACTGACGATCGCCGGCTGATCGGGCTCGTCGACCAGCGTCGCCCGGGCGCGATAGCTGAAGTGCACGTCACCGGAGAGGATCGTCACGGTCGCCGGTGGCGCGGGCGCTCCGCTGCGTGGCGTCGCCACCCTGCGCACGAGGTCGAGCAGTTCGACGTAGCTGTCGTGGAACGCTGACCAGTCCTCCAAGTCGACCGCCCGGCGGATCTTCTCGCCGAGACGTCCAGCCAGCTTGCCCCACGCCCCGTTGCACACCTTTTCGCTCCACCGTTCGAGGTCGTGCAGCCCGCCGGGCATGGCGACGGGTACCGACGTCGCCAGGATGAGGTGTTCGCACTCGACATCGGCGTGGTCGACCACCCACTGCCACTCGCGTTCATCGACCATCCGCCGATGGCCGGGTTCGAGCACGCGGCCGTTGCGACAGTCGATCACGACCAGTCGCCGCGACCCGAGATCCCGGTAGAAGCTGAACCGGTAGCCGCCGGGCACCGGCGTGAACTCCTCGCTCTGCTCGGCCCACTCGGTCAACGCCTCGGTGGCGTCACCGAGTTCGACGAATCGCGCCAGCATCCCTTCCGCGCGGATCTCGTCCGGTGACAGGTTGCCGAGGTGCTGGTACAGCCAGTACGTCATCACCCCGCCGATGACGTGGTCTTGCCACCACGGCTGCCGCCGGATCTCGTTGACCCACGAGATCGACGTGTTCCAGTCGTCGATCATGTCGTGATCGTCGAAGATCATCGCGCTCGGGACGACCGACAACACCCAGCGCTCCACGTCCGGTCGCCACGACTCGTGGTACAGCCAGGTGTACTCCTCGAAGTCGGCGACATCGTCGAGACCGGGCAAGCGGTCATCGTCGGTGAGGTGACCGCGACGCTGACGCACCATTGCCCGGGTCTTCGGCGAGGAATCGTCGGCGTAGATCTGATCGCCCACGAAGAGCAGCAGGTGCGGCCAGGCCTCGGGCAACTGTCCCAGCATTCGCAGCCCGTGGGCGTGCAGCGCATCGACTCCCCGGGCGCGCTCGTCATGGTCGGCCTCGAGGTTCCAGGGCGGCTCGTGGGGAGCGGCGGCGCGGCACGAGCCGAAGAGGATCCGCAACGGACCGCCATCAAGGGTCCGTATCACGCTCGGCGGAAACCGCTCGTCGGGCAGCGGCCACCAGCGTTCCCCGTCGAGATGGACTTCGTACGGGGTCGTCGAGCCGGGAGCGAGACCCTCGACGATCACGAGCGCGTAGTGATGTCCGCAGACGGTGAACGTTGGCGCCGTGTGCCCGAGGACCGCGACCTCGCAGGGTGCATCGGTCTCGACCCAGATCGTCGCCGTCGAATCGGACACGTGCCGCAGCAACGGACCGAGCACTAAACGAGCCATCGGCGGACCATACCCAGGAGACCCGTCTCGTCGGCGCACCGTCGTTGTGGCGACTGGATCGTCCCAACGAGGATCTGGGGGCCCACCGTCACGAATGCGAGACTCTCGACGCCCGGATGGGAACAGCCAGATGGCGACGCCACGACTGATCCGTGCGAGTGGCTCAAGATTGGCGTTTCGAATCATCGACGAGCGGACCGCCGCCACGTACGTGGATGGCGACATTGGTGCCCGCTGGACTCATCGGTGCGATTGTCGCCGGCGGCGTGGTCTACGAGCATCGTGTCCTCGCCCGGCTCGATGCCACGCCGGATCCCGACCTCGGCAACGGCTTCGCCTTTCCGACCGAGCGCATCCGGGCCATCGCCACGCCCGACGGTGGCATGCTGCACGCCGAGGAGTGCGGCTCCGGCAGGCCGGTGGTGCTGCTGCACGGTCTCGGGGGCAATCTCGGGATCTTCGCCCCGCTGGCGCCGCGGTTGGTGACGGGTGGTCGGCGCGTGGTTGCCGTCGACCAGCGAGGATTCGGTCGCTCGTCGGCGGTGCCGGTGGCGTTCGGCTTCGATGGGCTCGTCGATGACTTGGCCACGGTGCTCGGTGTGCTCGATCTCCGCGGCGCCATCGTGGTGGGCCACTCGATGGGTGGCGCGGTGGCGCTGGGTCTCGCTGTCGAACGTCCTGACGTGGTAGCCGACCGAGTCTCGGCGCTGGTGCTGATCAA
>CAWBBL010000024.1:0-137411 GCA_963786985.1 Ilumatobacteraceae bacterium
CCAACACCGACGATGCCCAGTCGCACGGCGCCGGATTCTTCAGCCACGTGGTGAGGTCCTCGCGTCATCAGCTCTCTAGAACGCACTCTCGATGTCGATCATCCGCTCGGTTCGCGCCGACTCGGCGGCTGCGATACGGATGTCGATGACATGCAGGGCATGGCCGAGGTCGACGATCGGTGGGCGACGATGATCGATGCAGTCGGCGAGGTGCTCGACACCGAGGAGGTGGTCGGGGCCTGCGGGTCGGACATCGGCGACCGGCTCGTCGAACCATCCGGTGTCGTCGGTGAAGACCCGGATCGGGTGTGAGCCGTCGATCAGGCTGAGGGCGATCGTGCCAAGCTCACCGTTCAGCTCGAGGTCGGGACCCGCCGGCTGGCCGACGCAGTAAGCTCGACTGCACGTAGACAACGCTCCGCCGGCGAGGCGCATGATCAGCTGCCAGTTGTCGTCCGACTCGACGGCGACGCGGTGGCCGGAGACGGACCCTCGTCAACGGTGAAGGCGTCCCTCGTACGGTCGCTCATCGCCCCGACCTTGACAGCCGGGCCGCAGGCCGGTGATCACGTGAAGCGGGTAGACGCCCATGTCCGACAGCGGTCCCACTTCGGCACTGAAATACGGTGAACTGTCGGAGTCGTATCCCGTCCATGGAGGCGGGGGCGCGGTGCGTGGGCACGCACCGAGTGCACCGTGCCGATCATCCCCGCGGCGAGCAGGTCCGACGCTCGACGGACCTGCGGGAACACCATCACGGACGGGGCGGCGACGACGGTCGATCCCGATGCCGCGGCGGCTTCGGCGATGCGTGCGCCCTCGTCATGATCCCGTGCGACCGGCTTTTCCGAGTAGAGGTGCTTACCGGCTCGCACTGCGGCGAGATTGATCTCGCCATGTGCCGGAGCAGGAGTGAGGTTGACGACGACATCGATGTCGGCGCCGAGCGCGTCTCGCCAGTCGGTACTCCAGCGGGCGGCGCCGAACTCGGCAGCGACCTGTGCGGCGCGCTCCGGCGAGCGTCCGCACACCAGCTCGAGCCGCGCCCGGCCATCGAGGCGATGGAACTCGGGCAGGTAGTCGCGACGGGCAACGTCGCCGGGGCCGACGATGGCGACGCGGAGCTCCCCCATGCCTGCTCACACCGACGTGCGGTCGTGGACGCGATGAGCCGGCGTGAGTTGCTCTCCACCATCGAGCTCGGGCATCTCGAACGTGCTCTCGACGGCGAGTAGCGGTTGTCCTTCGCCGCCTCGATCGCCGTGAGCATGATGTCGAGCACGTGGTAGGCGTGTTCCGGTGTCGTCAACGGCGTGGCGCCGTGGCGACGCATTCGATGAGATGGCGGAGTCCATCGGTCCACGACCATCTGCGCGACGACGTGTCGAACAACTGCCACGCGCCGACGTCTGTTCTCCCACAGCTCGTAGCCCTCGGGCGCCCAGTCGTCGCCGAGCATCTGCAACGTGCCGTCGGAGCCATAGATCTCCAGCGCCGGTGAGCGATATCGCTGCATCGAGAAGCCGGTGGTCACGATGCCGAACACGTCGTCGCCGAAGTCGAGAAGGATCTGGTAGTTGTCGAATGTGGTGACGTCGATGGGCTCGCCGTCGACAATCCGGCGCGGTGTCACGATGCCAGCCATCGCCTGCACGCCGCGCACCGGACCGAGCAGGCCGGTGAGGCTGGTCAGGTTGTAGACCCCGAGGTCGAACAGCGGGCCGCCGGACTCCCGGAAGTACCACTCGCTCCAGTCGGGGCCCGACCATCCGTATCGGGCACGAGCGAGAGCCGGCCTGCCGATCGCTCCGGCGCGGAGTTTGGCGGCCATCGCCTGATACGTCGGGCTGAGGATCACGGCCGGTGCACAGCCGAGGTATCGGTCGCTCGTGCGTGCGGTCTCGAGCAGCTCGGCGGCTTGGGACCGGGTCACCGCCATCGGCTTTTCGACGAAGACGTGCTTGCCGGCCCGGAGTGCTTCGAGAGCGAACGGCCCGTGCTCGGCCATCGACGTGAGGACCACGATGAGCTCGATGTCGTCGCGGTGGATCAACTCGTCGTGGGCAGCCACGCTTGGGGAGCCGCCGTAGATGCTGGCGGCTCGCCGGGCAGCCTCGGCGTTCACGTCGCACACCGCAACCAGCTCGACCATGCCGTCAGCCAGGAGACTCTTGAGCAGCGTGGCGTAGGCGCCGGTCATCACGTTTCCACAGCCGATGATGCCGAGCGATACAGGGCGCAACGAGCCTCCCTCCACGGTGCGGTACCGGTTCCGCAACGTAGGTGCCAGCCGCTCCGGCGTCAACAGCGGCTTCAACCAGATTGAACCACATTCCTCCTAATGGTTGACACTGGTAAGCGCGGCAACTTACGCTTGTCGCTCGCACAATGGTCGACGACACGGGGCCGGCTCGCCCCGAGGGGGTCCGATGATGAGTACACTCTCCTCTCGACGGCGGTGGTGGGGATAGCCACCTCGACGATCGTTTTCGTGGCCATCGCCGGTCCGGCGGGGTCACCCGCTGCGTCGGGCGGGTCGGACGAGGAGAGCAACGAGTTGCTTGGCCCGATGCCGACCGAGGACGTGGAGTTGGTCGTCTGGGGTCCCGGCTACTCGGACACCGATGCTGAGGGCAACGACACATTTTCGAAGGTGATCGACGACCGTTTCGAGGAGCTCTACCCGAACGTGACGGTGACCCACGAAGGGTTCGACTTCGCCACGCTGGAAACGAGGATCACCACCGCGATGGCGGCGCAGGAGGGACCGGACGTGTTCAGCCTGTACTTCAACCCGCAGTTCTACCGGGCGATGATCCCGCTCAACGGCTACCTCGACGAGGAGTCGCGCGAGCGCATCCAGTACCTGTCGTTGTCTGCCGCGATGGATGCTGGCTCGCTCTATTTCATGCCGTACCAGAGCTACGCGTACGTCTGGTACTACAACAAGGCGATGTTCGCCGACGCCGGCTTGGATCCGGACGCGCCGCCGACGACCTGGGAGGACCTGGTATCGACGTGCGAGGCGTTGAAGGAGGCAGGGATCACACCGATCGCTGCCGGCTGGCAAGACGGCTTCCTCGCCAGCTGGTACGGCGACTACGGCTTCATCAGCCAGCTCGTCACCCAGGAGGACATCGACGCGTTCTGGGACCCGTCGGTGCCCCCCGAGGACAAGATGGGCTGGACCGACCCGCTGATCCGTACCGCGTTCGGCTACCTCGACGAGCTCGACCAGCGCGAGTGCTTCAACGAATCGGCGCCCGGGTTGGTCTACGCCGACATGTTTGCCGAATTCGCCGGCGAGCGGGCGGCGATGATCTACACCGTCGCCGGAAATCCCCCGTTCGCCGAGACCGCCGATGCCATCGGCGTGGACAACCTCGGCGTCTTCAAGATGCCAACCCTGCCGGACTCGCCCTACACGAGCCAGCCGATGGACGCCGGACCCAACCTCACGTTGGGCATCATGGATTTCACCGACCACTGCCGAGTGGCGTGGGAGTACGTCAAGTTCCACTACGCCGAGGAGAACCAGGCGCTGCTGACCGGGGCAGGCGGGGCTTACCCGAACCTCAACGGCCTGCCGCCGATCGACTCGGAGATCCCCGCCGAGGCGCAGGTGCTGGAATGGCTCAACAACCCTGACAACCACGGCGGGTTCAGCCCGGGTGTCGGCGGGCCGACCGATCCGATCAACCGCCGGCTCACCGAATGGCTGAGCGGCGGTGCCACCCTCGACGAGACACTCGAAGCACTGGAGGAGGAACGACTCCAGCGGGCCGGCCAGGCGGACGCGGTGGAGTTCGAGGAATCACCCGCCTGCAACTGATCGATGGCCGGTACCGACACGCAGCTGCTCGGTCCGGAGGTGAATCCCAAACCCGCCGGCGCCGCCCGGCGACCGCCGAAAGGCAGTGGAGTCCCGGCCAGCTGGGGCCAGCGGTTCACCGCGTTCCGCCGCGCGGCGGTCGAATCGGTGTTCATTTGGCCGATGTTGCTGCTGGTCGGGGTGCTCATGGTGTTCCCGACCGGCACTGCGATCTATCGGTCCTTCTTCGACTGGAACCCCGGCTACGACAGCCCATTCGTCGGGTTCGGCAACTATCGCTATCTCTTCGAATCCGACGTCTTTCGCGAGATCGCCATCAACCAGCTGATCTTCGTCCTCGGCGTCCCACTGTGGGCCGGCGTTCCGCTCCTCGTTGCCCTCTTGTTGTACGAACGCGTTCCCGCCGCCGGCGTGTTCAGGACGATCTTCTTCTTCCCGGCGGTGCTGTCGCCGGTGATCCTGGGGCTGCTGTTTCGCTCGTTCCTCCGCGCCGACGGTGTCCTCAACGTGACGTTGGAAGACCTCGGGCTCGGCTCGCTGGCCCGTCCGTGGATCGACGATCCGAGCTACGTCAAGCCGGTCGTGATCCTCGTCGCCGTGTGGTACACGATGGGGTTCGGCGTCATCTTCTACAGCGCCGCCTTGTCGACGGTTCCGCCCGAGCTGTTCGAGGCAGCCGAGCTCGACGGCGCCAACTGGTTCCAACGTCTCTGGTACATCCTGCTGCCGCGGATCATGCCGATCTTCCTGCTCAACACGATCTTCAGCGTGGCGACGGCGTTCCTGCTGTTCCCCTACGCCTACGTGCTGACACGCGGCGGGCCGGGATATGCAAGCACAAGCATCGACTACGACATCTACCAGAACGCGCTGCAGAGCGGGTTCTACGGGATCGCCTCGGCCGAAGCGGTGCTGTTGTTGCTCGTGATGATGGTCGTGTTGTTCACCGCCTACCGGGTGGGGCGTCGGGTGTGGGTGCAATGAGCGCCGTGCACGCCAGGCAGGTCGGGCTCTCGGTTGGCGCTGACGACGCGAGAGCGCCACGGCTGAGGAGGCGAAGGACCTGGAGCCCCATTCGTCTGAGCATCGCCATCGTCCTCGCCGCGACGTACCTGATGCCGTTCGCTTTCATGTTCGCGACCGCGCTCAAACCCGCCGACCAGTTCCTCACCGACCCGTCCGCCTGGCCGCGTTCGTTGAGCCTCGAGCACTTCCGCTACGCCTGGCGAAACGCCGAGCTCGGCAACGGGCTGCGCCACTCGGCGATCGCCGTCGGCATCGGCGTCGTCCTGTGCTGCGCGATCTGCTCGATGGCGGCGTTCTGGTTCCTTCGTCATCGCGGCCGCGTCGCCTCGGCGCTGCTCGCCGGGTTCGGGAGCCTCTGGATCCTTCCCCAGGTCGTCTGGCTGATCCCGTTCTTCCTCGTGCTCACGACGCTGAACCTGACGAACAACATCTTCGTCCTGGGCGTCGTCTATGGCACGGTGTTCGCGCCCAGCTTCATCTGGTTGTTGTGGGCGTACTTCCTCCAAGGGCTGCCGCCCGACATCATCGAGGCCGCCGAGATCGATGGTGCGTCGCTCTTCCAGCAGTACCTGCGCATCGCCCTACCGTTGAGCAAGCCGGCGCTCGGGGCGGTCGCCGCGTTGACGTTCGTGTTCTCATGGGGTGATCTGCTCCTCGCCGTTGTGCTGCTTTCCGATCCCGACCAGTTCACGGTCGTCCCGGCGACGGCGATCCTGTCCGGTCGCCTCGGTTCAGGCGTGCAAGCGACGACGGCCGCCGCGATCATCACGATGATCCCGCCGATGGTGATCTTCCTGATCGCCCAGAAGGCGATCGTTCGCGGCATCACGGGCGGGTTTCTCGAAATGAGCGAGCGAGCGCGCCGGTCGACGCCGCGGCCGACCTTCAGCGGTCCAACCGTGTTGCGCCGGGACGAGGTCGCCCATCACGTGTGGGGCGATGCCGGCTCGAGTCTGGTCACCGACCGCGTCTATCTCTCCAACGATCAACTGCACGTCCTCGAGTTCGAGTTGCCGCCGCGCAGCGAGTTCCGGCACAGCGAGTCGAACAAGACGGTGTTTGCCGCGGACGTCGCCTACTGCGTGCTCGCGGGCGAGCTGGTAGTCGCCGACCCGGAGTTCGGTGAGGTCCAGATGGTGCCCGCCGGCCGCACGGTGTTCTTCCGCCGGGACAGCTGGCACCACGGTTTCAATCCGGGCGGCGACGTTGTGCGGGTCTTGGAGTTCTTCGCCCCGCCGCCGGCGCGCGGCACGGCCTCCGAGTACGCCCGTCGACAGCCCGATCTACAACGGCCGAAGTACCGAGACGACCGATGGAACGGTCGGCTGCCGGACGAGACCGGCGAACGGCAATCGCGCTTCAGAGTGATCGAGGCGCGGGACGCGCACTGGTCGTTCGCCGCGTCGGCACCGTCTCATCTCGTTGGCACGCTGGTGGACACCGAGTTCCTCACCGTCGCCGTCGGCCGGGTGTTCGCCGGACATGTCGAGGACCCGCGAACGATCGGCGACGAGTCACTCCTCATCGTCACAGCCGGCGAGCTGTGGGTCGACCTGTCCGATCCGGACGAAGCCGCCTGCCAGTGCGCGCTGCTTCGTGCCGGCGACGCCGCCTATGCAAGCCACGGGTCCACCGTTCGGCTCCTCAACCGATCAGCCGAGGAGTCGACGTACCTGCTCGGCAGCGGCCACGTCCCGGACGGTTGGAGGCCATGACTGACGTGGTGCTCGCCGTCGACGTCGGCGGCACTACCGTCACCGCCGGGCTGGTGACCGCCACCGGCGAGGTGCTGTGGAGCGTCGAGGCGGCCACCGTCCGCACCGATCGATTGCGCGATCCGGGACTGCAGCAGCTCGCGGGCATCGTCCGGCAGTCCGGCAGGAGGCAGCCGACCACGGTCATGCGGTGCGCGCCGTGACCGTCGGATTTCCGGAGTACGTCCAATCGTGACTGCCTGACCAGCAACGAGGTGATCGACTGGGACCGGCAGCCGGCCGAGGTGCTGGAGCGACGATCTCGATGACGTGCCGCTGTTCGTCGAGTCGGACGTGCGGTGCGCCGCGCTGGCTGAGGCCCGGGTGGCTGCCGCCGACGAGCACGACATCTTCTACGTTTCGTGGGGAAGCGGGATCTCGAGCACGCTCGTGACCAACGGCGTCTGCCGAGCCGGGCGCCGCGGCGAGGCGATCGCCCTCGGCGAGTTCGACGTCCCGGCGGCCATTGATCCGACGTGGACGGCGAACCTCGAGCAGTTCGCCTCCGGCGACGGCATCGCCCGGCGCTACGCCGCGCCCGATGGCCGCGCCGTCGCCGAACGAGCCGACGCTGGCGACGTCGACGCCGCGGCGATCGTCAGTTCGGCAGCTCGCGCTGTCGCCGCAGCCGTACGTTCGTGCATCGCCATCCTTGACCCCGACGTGATCGTCCTCGGCGGCGGCATCGGCGCCTCCGACGGCGTGGTCGCCTCCACGTTTCGCACCGCGCTGTACCACCTACTCACCCGCCCACACCCCCCCGCTGTCGTCTCCGCCAGGCTGGGTACTCGGGCCGGATTGATTGGCGCTGGATTGGCCGGCTGGCAACGGCTCGCCGCCGCACCCTCGGCCCAGGCCCCGTCGTCAGTCTGAGCGGTCCCGTCGCCAATGCCCCCCAAATGTCGACGAGATCTCCGCGGAGGTGACGACGTGGCGATCCACGACGCGCCATCGTCAGTGCTCGGGCCCGACCAGCTGGCTGGTCACGGCAGGCGGGGGGCGACTCCGTCGCATCAGGGGGTTACCGACCGACTCGCGACGTAGTCCCGGGGGGGACGACGCTCGCCCGCCCGTTGTAGGTGACGCCGAGTGGCGCTGGGCGCGACGGCATGTCGACTCGGTAGACGGCCGCGGACCGCCGGCATCGACGGCCGCGACACGGGCTCCGGCGTCCGCGTCCGACAGCCCGGCGCTACCGAACGTCACACGACGACGTTCGGTCGCCAGCGCCCGCCCGCCTGTGGGCGACGATCGGCAGATCGGGCGCGCTCGCTGGGTGCCTTGCGGCTGCCCGGCCGTCACCCCCGATCGAGTCCCGAACTCCGATTGTTCCGACCTCGTGATTGTTCCGATATGAGCGTGAGCGTGCCTGCCTCGCACGGGGATCTGCAATGAGCAGGTCGGAACAATCACGGTCCGTCGAGGAAGGCGAGCAACGGGTCGGCTGGGCGGTAGCGGCTGGGTGCGGTGCTGGCGGGGTGACTCGAGCGATGGGTTGCTGTCTGCGCACGTAGCCGAAAGCCCGCCCAGCAGCGGATTGACCGGTCGGTCGCAGGCGCACTCGATCTGGACATGTGCTTGCTCCTTCACCCGAACTCGGTGGAGGAACGTCAGCCCTAGCAGCCGGATTGTTCCGACGTGCTCGGCGCGGATCCCTTGTCAGCCACCGATACACGCTCAGGTCGGAACAATCACCACGTCGGAACAATCGGCGTTGTTCCGACGTCGGAACAACGCCGATTAGGTCGGTGTGATCTTCCTGGCGCACTAATTGTACCGATGCCGCGGCGAGCCAGCAGCTGTGACCTGCCGGGCGTCGACTCTCGTTGGGGTGTTGGTCAGCCCGCCCGGAAATGCTCGACGGTCGACGTGCCCAGGCGCGTCTACCATCGGGACGTGGTTGTTGCCGCCCGTCGTCGATTTCTGGACCCCCGGCCCGCCTGGGCCGTGCGGGGTCCTCGGCGTCTGATCGGCTGACTCCTCGCTCGGGTTGCGGGCCGGGGGCTAACCCCTCCAACAAGCTCGATCCAAGGAGTCACACGTGCCCACCTATTTGAGTCCGGAGCAACTCGCACGCGATCTCGCCTTCCGCGATCTCACCGACCCTGACAGCGGCTCTCACGCCATCCAGCTGCTCGTCGACCTCGCCGCCGACACGCTGAACAACGCCTGGGGTTGTGCTCAGCGGCGATCACCGGGCCCGCGCATCGTCGCCATCGCCGACAACTACGACAACCTCGCCTTCACCCCGGACGCCGCGAGCAGAGACGCTCGCCATACCCGCTACGTCGATGAGCGCCAGATGCTGCGTAGCCACGCAAGCGCCATGATCCCGCCGGCCCTGCGAGCCCTGGCCGCCGAACCCGTCGACGATGTCCTCATCGTGTGTCCCGGCATCGTGTTCCGGCGCGACGCCATCGACCGCCTCCACACCGGTACCCCTCACCAGCTCGACCTCTGGCGTATCTCCCGGCAGCCGCTCGGGAACGGCGACATGGACGACATGACCCGCCTGCTGATCGACACACTCGTACCGGACATGCCGTATCGGACCGAACCCCGCGTGCACCCGTACACCCTCGAAGGCCGCCAAGTGGACGTCGACGCCGGTGGCCAGTGGGTTGAGGTCTGGGAGTGCGGTCTCGCCCATCCCGAGGTCCTGACCCGAGCCGGGCTCGCCGGCTGGCACGGTCTGGCTCTCGGCTTGGGAATCGACCGGTTCCTAATGCTCCGAAAGGGAATCCCGGACATCCGGCTGCTCCGGTCGAGCGAACCACGCATCGCGGAGCAGATGCTCGACCTCGCCGCGTATCGACCGATGTCGTCAATGCCGGCGATTACTCGTGACCTGTCAGTCGCGGTCGATGCCGATGACGACGTCGAGGAGCTCGGCGACAGGGTTCGTGACGCCTTGGGAGAAGACGCCGACGCCGTCGAAGGGGTGACAGTACGCTCCGCGACGCCTTACGACCAGCTCCCCACCTCCGCGGTCAACCGCATGGGCATGGCGCCCAATCAGAAGAACGTTCTCGTCCGGGTCGAGCTCCGCCACCTTGAGCGAACCCTGACCGACGCCGACGCAAATGCGCTACGTGATCGAATCTACGGCGCCCTGCACCGTGGCACCACCCATGAATGGGCCTCACCCACATCGTGAGAGGACGTTGCCACCCGGCCGGCTGCAACTGCCCCACTGCCCTCGGTGCTGTGGCCGTCTACGCCGGGCGACCACCGCCACGGCGTGTCGACGGGCCGACCATAACGACGTCTCGGGCGAGTCGCTGAACAGCCGGCCGTCGGGGTGGCGGTGAGCCCCGAATGCCCGCGACGGGCGCGGTAGCGCCACAGGACAGAACACGGAACGTGCGCGCCGCGTAGCCGGCGCCGATGGGTCCCCGTTGGAGGATCGACAGTGGCTGATCTCCATGAAGCTCCACGCCGTCTTCAAGCGCGCCGGGGGACGATCGTCGAGCATGACCGGGTAGCGAGGACACCGAGGAGCGTGATGAACCAGATCGAGCGAACCATGACGGCAGGGGACGTCATCGAGTTCACTGTTCATGACCAGCGCCACACCGCAGTCGTAATGCTGATGACCGACGATGATCTCGTTCTACTCGACCTCCTCGACGGTGACCGCCCGGCGTGGGCCGGCATCTCGAGCCTTCAAGAAGCCGTGATCTTCGTCCCCGAATCTGGAGAGGTCCTGGCGGCCGCCTGACAGCCATGGCGAGCTCGTCACCGCAGGGCGTTCCTACCGCGGACGAGGGGCTTCTGTCAGACGCACCGAGTGGCAGCGTGGTTGGCGCGCCATTCCGTCGATAGCCGTACGGATCAGCCGCTGGTCCCCGACTGGTAAGCGGGCCATGGGCTGACGGTCTCGCAGCCGAACTCCTCCGGCGCCACGTCAGCTACGGCCTCGGCCAATTGCCAACGGTGGCCGGCGAGATCCACAAGGGTGCAGTCCCGCTCGCCGTACTCTCTGTCGACCGGCGCTTCAACCACGATGGCGCCATGATCTCGGGCGCGGGCGAACGCGGCGGCGAGGTCGGCTACCCGCACCCGAACGACCTGCGTAACTCCGCCCGATTCCGGTGCGCGCCGGTCACCGCCGACGTCGGCGATGATCACGGCTCCGTCGTCCCCGACGGCCATCTGGGCGCGATGACTGTCGCCAATCCGCGTCCGCTCGACGAAGCCGAAGGCGGCGGAAAGGAAGGTCACGGCAGCGCGCACGTCCGGGTAAACGAGCACCGGCACGACCGTGGGCGGAGGGACCGAGCGGTTGACTTTCATTGGCGCTCCCTCTTCTCGGACGACGCCAGCGTCTGACCGAGACCTGCACTCGACCGCAGGCTGGCGGTCGAAACTGGCAGCGCACATAATGCCGGTTATCGCGCTCGCCTCACCGCATCAAGCGTTCGCTGAACCGGTGCCGTCCGCCAGAGGCATTCTATTCGTCGCCTAGACGGTGTGGTCACGCCACAACGATCCAACAGGCGATACCGGACGCGCATATGTCCGAGAGCGCTGATGATGCTCAGATGCTGTGGTCGGGCGTCTCCCGGACCTCGATCAGCACCTCGGCGCGAGTCAGCCGTCGGAGCATCGAAGCCCACATTCGAGCGACGAAGGAGGCCAACGCCTTCGTTGGCCACCACGTGAACATGTAGCGGCGGCCGTTCGACTTGCGTCCCTCGATCCACCATCCGAAGCGTCGGCTGGGGGAGATCACCAACGGTTGATACGTCGCGGCCTGCGGATCCATGTCGGTGGATTTACCCACATCGATCGTGTCCCAATCGAACTCATCCGGCGCGGGCTGAGGGGCGTGACCATGCCGACCTAGACATCGTCTGGCGCCGCGACCGAGTGCCCGTGATGTCGCCGACACGCCAGGACCGGCGCGCACAGAACCTCCACCCCCAGGGGCGTTGCCCGAACAACGCAGCGACAATCCCGATGTGCCGCGTTGAGGAACGCCGACTGGAAGGTACTGGTACCCACCCGACAAGTGCGCCACCAAGTCGTTGGTGAGGAATGCACGGTGCGGACGAACTCTCTACTGACCATGCGTCCTGCAGGAAAGCCGTTCTGCCGTCATCGCTCCATCCAGAGGTTCCGATGGACATGCTCATGCGACCAACGAACCCGATCCTTCTCGAGAGATTCGCTGCCCGTCCGATCGGACAGTGGTCACCCAACGGAGAACACCTCCCACTCGTCCGGTACGCCTTTGAGGATGTGTCGGCCGCGGCTCTCGAAAGCGAATCCGCCGCCTGCCACGAGATCTTTGACTGTGCGCGACACCAGGACCTCGCCGGCCCCGGCCAGAGCGGCGATGCGGGCTCCGATGTGAACGGCAAGCCCGCCGACATCGTGATCGGCGATTTCCATCTCACCGGTGTGGATCCCGCTGCGCACCTGGATCCCGAGCGCCGCCACGTGGTCCACAATGGCCCGTGCGCAGCGAATCGCCTGCGCCGGACTGTCGAACGTGGCCAGGAACCCGTCGCCGGTAAAGCTGACCTCCTCGCCCCGCCACTTCGCCAGCTCAGCTCGGACCACGTCGTTGTGACGGTCGAGGAGGTCGCGCCACCGCTGGTCGCCAAGGTTGGCGGCGGTGTCGGTGGAGCCCACGATGTCGGTGAACAACGCTGTCGCTAGCCGGCGCTCGGGTGCCGCGGCGGCGCGGTGTCCGGTGACGAACTCCTCGATCTCCTGCAGGATCGGTTCGGTGTCACCGGCCCAGAAATAGTGGTCGGCACCCTCGAGCTCGACGAGCTTCGCGCCGGGGATCTTCGAAGCGAGAAAGCGGCCCTCCTCGATTCTCACGTCGGGGTCGTCCCGTCGGTACAGCAACAGCGTCGGGACTCGAATCCGCGGGAGCAGGTCAGTCACGTCGATGTGCGACGACGCACGATTGAGAGACGCGGCAGCCTTTGGGCTGGCAGACAGGCGGAGCCAGCGACCGACCCACTCGATGAAAGCGGCATCGTCGGCCCGGCTCGGGGCGTAATACTTCGCGATCCTCGACGGATCGGCCCACGCCTGTTCGAACCCCGCCGATTCCGCCTCCCGGTCCTCCAAGGTTGGTGCCCACGGGTAGTCCTCGGACCACAGACGCTTGGCGTAGCTGGCGAACAGGATCAGGCGCTCGACCCGCTCCGGGTAAGCGGCCGTGAACGCCACCGCCGTGCTCCCCCCCTCGGAGTGCCCGAACAGATCGGCACGCTCGGCACCGGCAGCGTCCATGACAGCCCGAAGGTCCTCGACCCTCGTCTCGAGATCGGGCAGCTCACCGAGGGGCACGGGGTCCGAGAGGCCAATGCCTCGCTTGTCGAAGCAGATCAACCGCGAAAACGAGGCGAGCCTCCGTAGGAAGCGAGCCATGCCGGGATCCTCTTGCATGACCTCGACGTTGGTGACCCAGCCGGACACGTACACCAGATCCCCCGGGCCGTCGCCGACAACCCGATAGGCGATGTTGAGCTCACCGCTCTTGGCATAGTGGATGGCGGTCATGGCGACTCCGTCGGGCGCCAGATTACTGACCGTCTCCCTGTGAGTCGGTCCGAACTCCCTGCTGAACGCGCCACATTGCACGCAGGCGAATCCGACCAGCGTGCGCAGCGAAAGTGCCGGTAGGCAACGCCCGCGATCGGACCGTTGCGTGCCGAGCATCAGCGGCGGTTACGCGACGGAACGCGCAGGGAGCCCGTCATCGGCTAGTCGCGGACCGTCGCCGTCCTGGGTGTCTGGCCTGTGCTGAACGTCCGCCATGATGGGGGAACAGCCGGTGACGAGATCGAACTGCGGCAGAGTCGTTGGTAAGGAATGCGACCATGGCTCGGACGAACTCCTTAACCACCACGCGTCCTGCAAGAAAGCCCGCCCGTGGACAACAACGGCCGGGAGTTGGGTGTCTGGGCTCCGCGTCGCTGTCCGGCGCTACCCAACGTCGCACGACCCGTTCAGTCGGCGTGGCGTCTCGGCACGCCTGCGTAGATCGGCCGTTCGCGTCTCAGTCTGGCGGGGCAAAGAACTCAAGCGCGATGCCGTCCGGATCTCGGAAGCTCAACCCCAACCCGTAAGTCCTGTCCTTGATCCCTCCGTGGGCGATGCCAAGGTCATCGAGTCGGCGTACCCACTCTTCGAGTTCTTGCCGATTGGCACAACCAAACGCAACATGGTCGAGGCCGATCCTGAACTCGCTGAACTGCTCGTCGGGTACAGGCGTCACGTGCTGATGCAGCCCGAAGAGCTGGCGGTCGCCGATCAAGTACACCGTGTGATGGAACTCGGGATCGGTGTCCTCGTCAAGCACGGGCTCGGCACCGAAGAGCGATTCGTACCACGGCACGCTCACAGACAGGTCGCGGACGGTGAGCGCGACGTGGGTGATCGGTGGAAATGCTGCCATGCGTACTCCCTTGTCGGGTTGACGGTCGTTCCCGCGAAGGTAACCACCCACCACTAGAGCTGCTCACCGCGAAGGCCGGATGTCCTGCGCCGAGCACGCTCCGTCAGAACGACCATCATCGAGCGCGACGCTGGGTCCCGTCGAGCACTAGCAGCGAGTCAGACACTGTTCGCCGCGTTTGCCACCGGTACCGATCAGTTATCGCATGTCGCGCAGCGGGGCCGTGGCGTTGGAGGTTGCTCCCCGTGACGCCGTTGGTCAATCCAGGGCCGGGTCACGCTTTGCCTTGCATGTCGAGACCGCGACGTCAGTTCCAAATCACCTCGTAGACATGTATCGGCTCGTCGAAGCCCTTGACCTCGACAAGTCCCTTGTCCTCGAACTGAAGGCCCTTGCCCAGGCATAGCTCGCGCACCGCGCTCGACACCAGGACACGACCGCGCTCGCACGTCGAGCACACCCTGGCCGCGAGCTGAACGGCAGCGCCGAACAGGTCGTCGCCTTCGGTGACTGGCTCTCCGGCACTCACGGCAACGCGGATCTCGAACGGCACCTCGTCGTGGCGGCTGCGCTCCGTGACCGCCCGCTGAATCGTGACCGCCGTTTCCACGGCCCGACTCACGGACGTGAACGAGGCCATCACGCCGTCGCCGGTGTGCTTCACCCGCTGGCCACCACCCCGGCGGATCGCGTCGTTCACGATCGCGTCGTGGGCTCGGATGACTCGCATCGCACCAGCGTCTCCGAGCCGCTGCGTGAGTTCAGTTGAACCAACGACGTCGGTGAACAGAATCGCCCGGAACGCCGTCGCCACCAACGCCTCACCCGTGACAGGACGATCAAGGTGGCCGAGGAACGACTCGACTGCCGCCCGATCAACTTCGATCACTTTCGTGCCGACCATTCCATGCGCTTCGCGATGAACAGCTTCGACAACCTCGGCTGACGGCCCCTCAACCAAACAGAAACCGGCTCCGCTGTGATGATCGAACCAATACGTGATGTAGTCGACGCCGTACTTTGCCTGCACCTCGAGGTCGCGAGCATGTGCCTGCGCGATGTCGAACGGGGTGATGCTGTCGCCAACCTCGTGGCGATCCATGTACAACGGCATGCCCTACCTCTGGGACGGTCTCATCCTCGCCGCGCGGTGCCGAGCGATCGGGTCGAGGCGCAATCCTGCCCCGGCCGCCTCGGAGTACATATTGCCCTGATGAGCGCGGCCGCGCCGAGGATTAGCAGCACAGAACGCCCCATCTGGGTCAGCGCCCGAACAACGCCGCCGACAACCGCGACGGTGCGCGTCCGCTACTGCCGGGTGGCCAGTACCGGTAAACGCCCGGCAATTGCTGTCGAGGGGGTCGGTGTCCGCACCCGCTCACTCTGATCGCAGCGCGTCATGACTGCCACCAGTGCCGCAGCGATCGGTTCACTCCTTCCGTTGGCAACGCCTGGTCAGCCGTACTCAACGTCCGACTCGGTGACCCCGGCAAAGTCGTTGGTAAGGTCGATCCTGAACAGCGGGTGGTCCCGTCATCGAACCGGGCGCTGCTCACGCTTCGTGACACCGACCGCCCCCTAGCGCTTGCATGTGGTCAGGTCGTCAGGCCTCGCCCGCTTCCGACCGCCGCATCAGGTAGGTGTAGTAGTTGGATGCGCCGAAGAAGGTGTTGTCGTCCGCGGATCGAACCTGGAAGTCCCGCCAATCGTCGGCGATCTCTTGCGTCAGGAGTCCGGAACGGGCGAGGAGAGGGCCGTAGGACTCGGCGGCGGCCAACCAGAAGCGGCCACTGCCGATGTTGGCGTACAGCACTCCTTCCGCGTCGACGAGGTCTAGCCCGGCCTCGGCGACGAGACGCGGCATGTCGCGCATGATGCGTGGATTGGCGACGATGAGTTGGATCAGCTTCTCTTCGATCGTCTTGGCCATGAGGTGGTCGGGGTAGGCGAAGGTGAGAGACGCGTAGTCGCCGTCGAAGACGGCGACCGTTCCGCCCGGCCGGACGATGCGACGGGCCTCGCGCAGCACCTGGTGGGGGTCGTCGACGTGACTGATGATGGTGTGCAGGGTGACGATGTCGAACTCGTCGTCGTCGTAGGGCGTGTGGTGGGCATCGCCGACGTCGTAGGTGACGTTGTCGTCCAGTCCCTCATCGGCGGTGAGTCGTCGGGCGGTGTCGATCAGCGCCGCGCTGTGGTCGATCCCGATGATCGCCGTGGTCGGTGCGGTCAGACGTTTGAGCGCTCTCACTTCGATGCCGGTGCCGCAGCCGAGGGCCAGTATCCGCTGGGCATCGGTGAGCGGCAGACGGGTGAAGTAGGCCTGCGACAGACGGGCGTAGCCGTCGTCGGTGCCGCGGAACTCGAGGCGGGCGGCGATCGCCTGCAGCACCTCTGCGTCCATGGTTGGAGCGAGGCGGAAAATATCCCGATCGTCCCGGGCAGGACGTCCTTCCTCGATTGGTCCGGCATCAGATCGCCGAGAGTGTTGGGTCATCTTGCAATGATCCTCTCGTCGGGGTCGGGGTCTTTGGGTGACCAGTACGCGAACCACTGGCCGTCCATCACCACATCGTCGCGTCTGGATTCCGGCGAGGTGACCGAATTCTGATCGTGGCGGTCCGCGGCGGGGTAGCGCGTTCTTCCCAACGCACCGTATCGACGGTTCCGGGCGCGTCGCCGCGGGACGGTCTTCGCTTCGGATTGGCGCGACCGACTGCCCGTAATGGGCGCGACGCGACGACAGTGGCGGAGTACGGAACATGCGCGTCGCACAGTCCGGACAACACGGGAATGGCGCTCCAGTCGGTGTCCGCAACCGCCGGTAATCCGGCGCTCCCGAACGTCACACGAAGCCGTTCGGTCTCCGGGGCATCTCGGCAAGCCCGTGAAGAACGGCCGGTTCCGCCTCGGTTCTCAGGCCGCTCGCCTCTAGCGCCTCACCCAGGGGGCGCTCAGGCTGAGGCTGAACGGAAGGAGTTGACCAGCTGGCCACGGGTTCGAACTGCGGCCAAGTCGTTGGTAAGGAATACGCCCGCGGTGCGGACGAGCTGCGCCTGCACCTTGCCCCGATGCTGCTCGGTGGCGGCACACCGCTCCTCAAACCAGGGATGCGCCAGATGTACGGCCACGCGACGTTCGCCCATCGCGCAACACCGTGCACCTCACCTACGAACGTGTGCAGATGTAGATCGACACGTCGAGGTGCGACGACGCTCCACTCGAGCGCCGCAGGCAAGGAAGGTCTACGTCCTCAGTTGCGCAGAGCTACCGATCGGGAACGCGACTTCGACCTGGCGCAGGCGCGCCAGATTCGGCAGGCGGGCGGCCCGCGGTGGACGGCCGGTGAAGCCGCAGCAACACGCGATGGCAACATGACTTCACGCCAGAACGACATCGAGCGCGACGTCGCGACGCACGCAGAACGGCACCTCCGCGACTGCTTCGATGTCGACGTCGTGGCAATCACGATGGTCGACGCCGACGGGCGCAGCGGCGCCGATCGATTGACCCGAGCGATGGCGTTTCGCGTCGGCAGGTAGCGCCGAGTCGCAACCCGGACGGCCGTCGGCGAGTTGCGACGCCGGTGACGCCTGCGGCGTTACCCGTGCTTGGTCAGCACCTCACCGAGACGGGTGACCGCCTCGGCGAACCCATGCTCGACCGCTCCGAAGCCGATCCGGAAGTGTGACGGCACGTCGAAGCAGTCGCCGGGGGCGACGAGCACGCCGGCGGCTGCAGCGTCGATGCAGAACGGCCGCGAGTCGGCACCTGAGCGCAGCCAGGGGAACGCGGTCAGGCCGCCGCGCGGGCGCACCCAGCCGAGCAGCTCGACATGCTCGCCGGCGAAGGCGTCGAGCGTCGCCAGGTTCTGCTCGGCGACTGCCTGTGCCCGGGCGATGATGGTGTCGCGGCTGCGGATCGCCGCCGCAGCGAGCGCCTCGTCGATCGGCGAGTTGCTGATCGTCAGGTACGACCGGGCGTCCACGTACTGCTCGAAGCGGCCGCGGTCGTGCTCGACGATCCAACCGGTGCGCAGTCCGGACAGGCACAACGCCTTCGACAGATCGCCGATGGTCGTCGCCCCAGCGAGCGTCGCCGCCGACGGTGTCGACGGCCCGTGGTAGATCGGGTGGTACACCTCGTCGACGACCAGCTGGGCGCCGTGGCTTGCCACCAGGTCGCCCAGCTGCGCCAAGAGCCCGGCGGCGACCACCGAGCCGGTCGGGTTATGCGGCGTGTTGACGATGACCACCGCCGTGCGGTCGTCAAGGCGGCTGGCCAGCTCGTCGACATCGACGGCGTACTGCGCCGACGCCGCCAGGTGGTAGTGGCGGACCTCGAGCGCGAGGTGGCGAGCCAGCTCGTCGAACGCCGGGTAACCGGGGTGCGGCAGCACCACGTTCGCCCCCGGCTCGGCAGCGACGAGCAGCAGTAGCCACAACGCCTCCGACGCGCCGGTCACGGCGATCACCTCCGCCGGCGACACGCAGGCCATCTCGGCGATCGCCTCGCGCAGCGCCGGCGAGCCGGCGGCCGGCCCGTACGACACGCCCGCGTCGCCGAGTCCCTCGAGCACCCCGGGCGCGAGCTGCGACATCAGCTCATCCCAGGTCCACCGCGGTCCGGTGCTCGCGGCCAGGTCGAACTCGATCGGCGGGGATGCGAACTGGTGCTCCGTGAGCCACCGGTCGAGGAGGAAGGGTGCGATCCGCATCCGCCCAGTGTCGCCCCGCCACTCGCCGCCGACCGACCCGATATCGAGCGGTCCATCGCGGCACCGGACGCGGTGACCGCCGATCAGTTCACGTGCGGTCCGCGTACCGAACGCGACAACCGAACGACATCGCGCCGCTCGACATCGACGCGCCCCAACGGCGTTGCTGCGGCTGCGACTAGTTGAGGCATGTGCGCAAGTGCAGCAAGACGCGATCATCCGTCGTCGCCGGGGCAGCAGCGGCCGCGGGCTCACCTGTTGCGGCGACTGCCAACATGGCCGTGTCACTGCACCCGCATCGTCATCGACGTACACGATCTGGTTCGGCTCGCACGTTTCTGGGCTGATACTCGAATGGCGGATCGTGCCCGAGCGGGAGCGAGAAGTCGTCATCGGGCACCGATGAGACGGCGGAGGTCGGCCTCGGACGTGCCGTTCATGGTCTGGTCGATCAACGCGTGTGCTGGCCGGCTGGCATGACCGTCACGTCGTTCCTGCGATCCGACGAGCTGCCCCGCCGCGCCGCGGTCGGCTACATCGACGACGAGGGGAATTGCGCACCAAGGTCCTGCACCTCCCGGTCGGGAGCGACCGAGACGGCTGGATTTCACGACGCGCGGCCAACGTCCACGCACTGTGGAACGCCTAGTTTGCCGTACGGATCGTGTCGCTCGACACCGTTTGTCGAGATGACGCGTTGTGTAATGGCGTGCCAGGGCTCGCATCATCGACATGACGACCGGCGACCGGATGGAAGGCGGCCGCGGAGTCACGCACTGGGAGCTCGGCGTCTGGTTCGTCCGCCGCGGGACTGAATAACGCAACCCTGTAGCAAGCTGCGCAGTGTGCCGACGCGGCGGGCAGCAGGAGGATTCAGCGGGTGACATGATCTCGCATCTGATGCGTCCATCGACCTCCGGCTCGCGGCACGCACGATCATCAAGCGCACGCCGTCTGCGTCAATCCTCGACCGAGGGGGCGTCCAGCCAATGACGGACGCCTGGAGGCGCTGTCGCAAAGACAAGGCCGCTGTGTTCGGCGCCGCGGTGATCGCCGTCGTGGTCGCCGCGGCGGTTCTCGCGCCGTGGGTCACGCCCTACGACCCGAACGAGATTTTCTTCGACGGGCTGACGCTCGACGGAGCCCCGCTGCCGCCGAGCAAGCGCTTCTGGATGGGCACCGATCTACTTGGACGCGATCTCTACACACGTCTTGTCTATGGCGCGCGGACCTCGCTCATCATCGGCATCGCCGCCAATTCGGTCGCGGTGCTCATCGGCACCGTCTTCGGCACGGTTGCCGGTTGTGTCGGCGGACGGGTGGGCACTGCGATCATGCGGTTCACCGACCTGATGATGGCGTTCCCCGCGCTCCTTCTCGCGATCGCGCTCTCCGCGATCCTCAAGCCGAGCCTCTGGATCGTTGCCCTCGTCATCGCCCTGGTGACTTGGGTGCAGACGGCGCGTGTCATGTACACGCAGACCCGCGGCCTGGTGGAGCGCGAGTTCATCGAGGCGGCCCGTGCCCTCGGTGCCGCTTGGCCGCGCATCGTGCGGAGGCACATCGTGCCGCATCTGGTGCCGAGCATGCTGGTGTGGACCACCTTGGGCATCTCGGTCACCGTGTTGCTCGAGGCGACGCTCTCCTTCGTGGGCGTCGGCGTGCAGCCGCCGACGCCTTCGTGGGGCAACATCATCTTCGAGAGCCAGAACTACTACCTCACGGCACCGTGGCTGGTGTTCTTCCCAGGCGCCGCGATCCTGCTCGTGGCGTTG
Organism: Ilumatobacteraceae bacterium; assembly: GCA_963786985.1. Lineage (GTDB taxonomy): Bacteria > Actinomycetota > Acidimicrobiia > Acidimicrobiales > Ilumatobacteraceae > Desertimonas. Next base: position 20,528 of record CAWBBL010000024.1, read on the forward strand.
GCATTCAACCTTGTCGGTGACGGGCTGCGCGATGCGCTCGACCCGACCCAGCGTGGGCGGGAGTGATGCTGCGCTTTCTCGCTGGACGCTCAGTGCAGTCAGTCGTGATTCTGATCGGCGTCACGATGATCACCTTCGGCCTCAGCTTTCTCCTCCCCGCCGACCCCGTCCAGTTGATCGCAGGACGGAGCGCGACGCCGGAGACGGTCGAGTCGATCCGCCACCAGCTCGGCCTGGACCAGCCGGTTCCGGTGCAGTATCTGCGCTATCTGGGCAACCTGGTGCAGGGCGACCTCGGTCGTTCGTACGTACAGAGGGTCGAGGTGAACGAGTTGATCGCTAGCCGGCTGCCGGCGACGCTGCAGCTCATGGCCGCAGCGATCCTTTTCGAGCTACTGCTCGGTCTGCCGGCCGGGATCTACTCGGCCACGCGGCGCAACCGGACCTCCGACAAGGTGGTCATGGTGCTGAGCTTCATCGGTGTCTCGGCACCCCAGTTCGTGGTCGGACTGCTGCTCCTCTACGTCTTCGCCTACAAGGTCGAACTCTTCCCGCTCGGCGGCTACGGCACACCGGCCCACGTGGTGCTGCCGGCGCTCACCCTCGGCATCACCATCGCCGGCTGGTACTCGCGGATGAGCAGGTCGAGCATGGTGGACGTCCTGCGCCAGGACTACGTCCGCACCGCCCGCGCCAAGGGAATGAGCGAGAGCAGGGTCGTGCTGGTGCACGGCCTGCGCAACGGCATGCTGCCGATCGTCGCCATGGTGGGCATCGACATCGGCTTGTACATGCAGGGCGTCGTGGTCGTCGAGGCGGTGTTCGGCTGGCCGGGCATCGGGCAGCTCGCCTTTCAGGCGATCCAGCGGGTCGACATTCCCGTGATCATGGCGGTGACGCTGGTGGCGGCGGTCGGCATCGTCATCGGCAACCTGCTGGCGGACATCGCCACCTCGTTCGTCGATCCCCGGGTGCGCCGCCGGTAGTAACGTGAAGTAGCCGCTCATACAGAGGTTCAGGGGGATCGCACATGCTGAGAGCGCTTGCCATGACGGTGGTGTTGGTGCCTGCGCTCGCCGCGATGCCGGCCGCGCCAGTCCGCACAGACGGTCCCGGACGCGGGCCAACCGGGCGGGGAGATGGTCGTCACCTACAAGGACGACATCTCCACGTTCGATCCGGCGATCGGCTACGACTGGCAGAACTGGTCGATGATCAAAGCCCTGTTCGACGGGCTGATGGACTACGAGCCGGGCACCACCGAGCTGATCCCGGACCTCGCCGAGAGCTACACAACCTCGGACGACCAGCTCACCTACACCTTCGTGCTGCGCGACGGCGTGTCGTTCCACAACGGCCGCGAACTGGTCGCCTCCGACATCAAGTACTCCATCGAGCGTGCCGTCAATCCCGAGACACAGAGCCCCGGCCAGGGCTTCTTCTGGCAGATCGCGGGGTTCGACGAGATGGTCGCCGGCGAGGCGGACGAACTGTCCGGCATCACCACGCCCGACGATCGCACCGTGGTGTTCCAGCTCAGCCAGCCCGACGCGAACTTCCTGCACGTCATGGCCATCAATTTCGGCTTCGCCGTCCCGCAGGAGGCCGTGGAGGAGTTCGGCGAGGACTTCGGCCGCAATCCGGTGGGCACCGGCGCCTACGAGATGACCGAGTGGACGCTCGGCCAGCGCGTCGTGTTCGAGCGCAACGAGGACTACTTCCGCGACGGCGTGCCCTATCTCGACACGATCATCTTCGAGGTCGGGCAGGAGCCGCAGGTGGCGCTCCTTCGGCTCGAGCGCGGTGAGGTCGACGTGCTCGGCGATCCGATCCCCTCGGCCAACTTCCTCGAGGAGTTGGAGGACCCGGCGAACGAGGGCCTGATCGTCGAGGGCGAGCTGTTGCACACGGGCTACATCACGATGAACACCACCCAGGCTCCGTTCGACGACGTGCGGGTGCGCCAGGCGGTGAACATGGCGGTCAACAAGGAGCGCGTGGTCCAGATCGTCAACGGTCGCGGCTCGGTCGCCAACCAGCCGCTGCCCCCGGCGATGCCGGGCTACGACGCGGACTTCGAGGGCTATCCCTACGACCCCGAGCAGGCGCAGGCGTTGCTCGCCGAGGCTGGCTATCCGGACGGCTTCGAGACCGAGCTCTACGCGATGAACACCGACCCCAACCCGCGCATCGCCCAGTCGATCCAGCAGGACCTCGCCGAGATCGGGATCGAGGCCGAGGTCGTCTCGCTGGCCCAGTCGAGCGTGATCGCGGCGGGCGGCGACGGCACGGCGCCGATGGTCTGGTCGGGCGGCATGGGATGGATCGCCGACTTTCCCGACCCCTCCAACTTCTACGGGCCGATCCTCGGGTGCGGCGGTGCCGTGGCCGGCGGGTGGAACTGGGCGAAGTACTGCAACGAGGACATCGACGCGCTCGCCGCCGAGGCCGATGGCATGGCGAGCCCTGATCAGGCCGAGGAGCGCCTCGAGCTCTGGCGCGACATCTACCGGCAGGTCATGGACGATGCGCCGTGGGTGCCGGTGTTCAACGAGGTCCGCTTCGCCATGCACTCGCCGCGGATCGGCGGCGACGACATCTTCTTCGCCGACCCGATCCACATCCCGGTGCACTATGAGTACGTCTACGCCGTCGATGCCGGCTGACCTGCGCCACACGATCCACAGCGAGCGCCATCACTTCGGCTGGGACAACGCCAACGAACCGGTCCTCACCGTCGCGCCCGGCGATACGGTCGAGTTCGACACCGTCGACGCCTCGGGGGGTCAGCTGTCGCCGGAATCATCCGTCGCGGATGTGCTCGGGCTCGACTTCGGAAGGGTCAACCCGGTCACCGGCCCGGTCCGTGTCGACGGGGCTGAGCCGGGGGACGCGCTCAAGGTCAGGATCGAATCGTTTACGCCGTCGGGCTGGGGCTGGACGGCGGTGATTCCCGGCTTCGGCTTGTTGGCCGACCAGTTCCCTGAGCCAGAACTCAACGTCTGGCGCTACGACACGACAGAGCTCGCGCCCGCCGCGTACGGGCCAGGCGGTCGGGTGCCGCTCAAGCCCTTCTGCGGGACCATCGGAGTAGCGCCGGCGGAGCCTGGGACGCACAGCATCGTGCCGCCGCGTCGCGTGGGCGGCAACATGGACGTTCGCGACCTCGCTGCGGGCACGGACCTCTACCTGCCAGTCGAGGTCGCCGGTGGGCTGTTCTCGGTGGGCGACACCCACGCCGCGCAGGGCGACGGCGAGGTATGTGGCACCGCAATCGAGAGCCCGATGAAGCTGGCGCTGAGCTTCGACCTGGTGAAGGGCGCCGGGCTGCCGTTCCCGCGCTACGAGACGCCCGGACCCGTCTCGCGCCACTTGGACGAGAAGGGCTACCTCGTCACTACCGGGATCGGTCCCGACCTGATGGAGGGCGCACGCGCCGCCGTGGCGGGCATGATCGATCAGCTCTCTGCCACCCGCGGCATGTCGGCGGCCGAGGCGTACATGCTCTGCAGCGTCTGCGCTGATCTTCGCATCAGTGAGATCGTTGATCAGCCCAACTGGGTGGTCTCGTTCTACTTTCCCAAGGTCGTCCTCGACTGACGGGCGCCGGGGTGCAACGGCCGCTTCTCGAGATCGACGCTCTGAGCATCTCCTTCCGAACCGACTCGGGCCAGATCTGCGTTGTCGAGGACGTCTCCTTCGCCATCGGCACCGGCGAAAACGTGGGTCTCGTCGGCGAGTCGGGCTGTGGCAAGACCGTGACGGCGATGGCGATCATGGGGCTCAACCCTTCGCCGCCCAGCCGAGTCGACTCCGGACGTATCCTGTTCGAGGGCCGCGACCTACTGGCGCTCGGCTCGGCGATGCGCGACATCCGCGGCAACCGGATCGGCATGATCTTCCAGGAGCCGATGACGAGCCTCAACCCGAGCTACAAGGTCGGCTTTCAGATCGCCGAGGTGCTGAGGAAACACCGCGGCATGAGCAGAGCCGCTGCGCGCGCCGAGGTGCTCGAGCTTCTCCGCCTCGTCGGCATCGGCGCGCCCGAACGCCGCGCCAGCCAGTACCCGCACGAGCTGTCGGGAGGCCTGCGCCAGCGCGTGGTCATCGCGATGGCGATCGCCTGCGGCCCGGCGCTGCTGATTGCCGACGAGCCGACAACGGCGCTCGACGTCACCGTGCAGGCGCAGATCCTCGAGTTGATCAAGGGGCTGCAGCGCGAGATCGGCATGTCGGTGCTGTTGATCACCCACGACCTCGGCATCGTCGCCGAGACCTGCGAACGCGTCCTGGTGATGTATGCGGGGCGCATTGTCGAGCGAGCGAGCGTCGGCGCGCTCTACCGCAACGCGCGCCACCCGTACACCAAAGGCCTGCTGTCGTCGTCGCCCCGGCTGGGCCACAAGCGCCCGGTGCTGGCAACGATCCCCGGCATCGTGCCGGCTCCCGGCCAGCGCGGCCCGGGCTGCTACTTCGCCGCTCGCTGCCCGCGCGCCCTCGACCAGTGCCTCGCCGCGATCCCGCCCCTCGAGCCGGTGGTGCCAGGCCACGACGCGGCCTGTTGGAACCCGGTGTCATGACCGAGCTGCTGCGTGTCGATGAGCTCGCCAAGCACTTCGCGTCGCGCGGCGGCAACGGCGTAGTCCGTGCCGTCGACGGAGTCAGCTTTACGGTCAAGCGCGGTGAGACGCTGGGCATCGTCGGCGAGTCCGGCTGCGGCAAGTCGACGCTCGCGCGCACCGTCCTGCGCCTCGTCGAGCCGACCGCCGGAAGGATCGAGTTCGACGGCACGGACCTCCGAGCCCTCGATCATCGGGCGCTCCGCGCCATGCGCCGCGAGATGCAGATCGTCTTGCAGGATCCGTACGCCTCCCTCGATCCCCGCCTCAAGGTCGGCGCCATCGTCGCCGAGCCGCTGGAGATCCACCGGGTCGGCGACCGCGCCAGCCGCAAGAAGGCGGTTCTGGAGTTGCTCGGCACGGTTGGGCTCGAAGCCGGGGCGGCGGAGCGCTACCCACACGAGTTCTCGGGCGGCCAGCGTCAGCGCATCGGCATCGCGCGGGCCCTGGCGCTCAGGCCGAAGATCATCATCGCCGACGAACCGGTCTCCGCGCTCGACGTGTCGATCCGGTCGCAGATCCTCAACCTGCTGGTCGAGCTGAGGCAGCAGTTCAGCCTCTCCTACATCTTCATCTCGCACGACCTCGCAGTCATCGAGCACGTGAGCGACACCGTCGCTGTGATGTATCTCGGCCGGATCGTCGAAACGGCATCCGCTGATGATCTATTCGCGCGGCCAAGTCATCCCTACACCGAAGCGCTGCTGTCGGCTGTGCCGCGCCCCGATGTCGAGCGCCGGGCGGCGCGCATTGTGCTCGAGGGCGAGATGCCTGACCCCGAGACTCCGCCGTCCGGCTGCCCATTTCACCCGCGCTGCCCCAAGGCGATGGACATCTGCCGCACGACGGTGCCGTCCGACCGCGACATCGGGCATGCCGGGCGGCGACACGTCGTTCGTTGTCACCTCTACTAGCGGGCCTCACGGCTTCTACGGGGGCTTCCTGTCCGGGGAGATGAGTCGCGGGTCCACCTGTCAGGTGGACGGATCGCCCCTCCGACACCATCCTGACCCGGGGCCAACGCTTCGATCATTGCATTTCGGGGGGCGGCCAGCCGACCGGCAATCCCAGATCATGCGCCGATTGCCGCTGTTGGAGATTTCGCTCCGCCGCGACGGCGTCAACGAAGGCCGCCGGCCATCCCGCGGCGGTGAGTCGACGCCGAGCACTTCCACACCTCGATGATGCCAAGCGCCTTCTGGGACACCGAATCCCGCGACCGAACGACGCCGCTGGCATGAGAAACACCGATGCAGAACGGCATCTACTTTCCCGTGGCAGTTAGCGCACGATGATCGTTCCCTGCATCTCCGAGTGGAAGAAGCAGCGGTAGCGGTGTTCCCCAGGGGAATCGAAGGTAAACGAGAACGAGGCACCCTCGGCGAGTTCACCGGAGTCGAACGCTCCCTCGAAGGCGCTCACGGTGTGTTCGGTGTCGTCGTCGTTGATCCAGGTGACCGTGTCACCGACGGTGACTTCGAGGACGGCGGGGTTGAAGGCGCGACCGGCCAGCGACACCTCGAACGCTGCCGGCTCAGTCGATGGGCTGGTGTCGGGTGTCGCAGCCGCGTTCGTAGCCGGACTGGTCACCGTCACCGAACCAGGGACGGTTAGGACGGGGATCAGCGTTCCCGTGGCCACTCGCACCTGCCCGGAGTCGCGCACCTCGAGCTCCGTCTGCGCCGGTGTGCCGACGTGCTCAACGACGGCGCTGTCGCGGACATCTGCCTCGAGCAGCGTGGCGACGTTGACCACCACGAGCGCCGACTCACGCGCCTCCACCTCGGCCGTTCCCGCGGCGAGGTCGGCGCCGTCGAATGCACCGGATTCGCGCGCCCCGACCTCGAGGAAACCGGTCGCGCCGCTGACGCGCATCACCGCGGTCCCTTGCAACTCGGCCTGCAGCTCCTCCACCTCGACGTCGACCAGGGAAGCCGTCGCGGTGTCAGCCAACTCGACCCCGAGCTCGGCGCCTCCGATGCCGTCGATCTCGACGCTGACGCCATCGCGCAGACGGATGTCGAGCAGACGCTCGACCGTGATCGCGTACACCAGCTCTTCGCCGTCGGCCAGCACGATGCCGCTCTCCCGTTCAGGTTCGATCACGAGCTCGCCGTCCTCGACATCGACGGCGAGCTGCTCGACCGCGTCGGGCGGGCCATCGATCGTCAGCTCGGCCGGTGACCCGATCGCCACCCTTGCCCGTCCGATCCCGCCGATCGAGATCTCCTCCACGTCGCTCAAAGGAATCGGATCGCCCGGGCTCGGCGGACCGGTCGAGCCGCCCACTGGCGATGCCGATGCCGGGGTCGTGAGCGCCGTCCCAAGGATCACCAATACACCAACCGTGGCGACCGCTGTCCGCATCGCCCATCCTCTCAGTTTCACCAGCGTACGACAGCGACGAACAGCTTTCGAACCGACCGACAACCTGAACGAGGTCGATGACGGACCGCGATAATCGACGCCCAGCGGGCGCCCTGCACGCACCCGACGCGCCGCTGATGTCCGCCGCCGAGGAACCCGGCAGGGGTATCCCGCTACCGATCAGCCCGTCCCGACCCCCACCGATCGGCATGTCGATCGTGGATCGGCATTCCCGCCACCCCTGCCCATCCTTCACGCTGGCCAAGGACGACACGATCGCGTCGGTGCAGTCAGCCCATCGCCGGCGAGGTGAATCGTCGCGGCGCACGATGTCTGCCGTGAGCTTCGACACGGTCGTCGACGGCCGTGGCCGCGCCCGCCATGGGCGTTGCAGTTGCAGGTGCTGCGTGAGTTCGCCCAACACGCCGGGCACGCCGACATCCTGCGCGAACAGATCCTGGACCGCCGGGCCAACTGACAAGTCGGCGGCACGATGTGCCACGGCTCTGGCAGCGGCGACCACGTACCCGGCGATCGATGGCCCTCAAGCGCCGCTTACGTCGTGCTGGTATCGGGGCGACGGGTGTCGAGGAGACTGGTCGCGTTGACACCGATGAATGCAGGCTGACGGCTGATCACAAGGGAGGACCCACCTGCCATGAGGGTGATTCGCATCGTTCCGAACCTGTTCTCCGAGGCCTTCGTGGCCAGTCGGGACTTCTACGTCGCGATGTTCGACTTGGTGGTCAGCGTCGAGCTCGACGACTGGTATCTGCAGCTCATGGCGGACTCCGACACCATGCTCAACATTGGTTTCGTCAAGCCGGATCACGAGCAGTTCGCTGGCCGCGCCGCATCGTCGGGGACGTACGGAGTCGTTCTGACCATCCATGTCGACGACGTGGATGAGGCGTACCAGCGGGCGAAGAGACTTGGCGCCGAGATCGCCGCCGAGATCTGCAACGAAGACTATGGCCAGCGCCACTTCCTCGTGGTCGACCCCAACGGGCTGATGTTGAATGTGATGAGCGCCCTCTGATGACATTCAGCGCCAGGCCAGCTCACGGGGGCCTTCGGCCACGGCGCCGAGGCCGGTATCGGAGATCTTTCGCCGTGCGCCCTCGGCGTCGTCCGCCACCACTCATCGGGAAACGCGCCCGGATGCAACGCTGCATCCAAGCGCCGGTCCCAGGACGCGCGCCCCGAACATCGCGCCCGAAGGACGCTCATCGCCGGCGATGGGCCGGCCCAGATCGGCGTACTCGCTTGCCGGCCGCGGTTGTCCTGAGCGTCGTTGGAGGGCGTCGCTTGGCCGACGGGTCTCCGCCGTTTGGCTGTCTCGATCTGCCGCGGAGCCACGGCTCACTGGATCGCCGTCGGTCCGGCGGCGTTCGCTCAACCTTCTAGTGCTTGCCCCCGGTGGTTGGTGGGTCGCGTCCACTACTCGTGTGGTCTGGTCTGTTTTCCTTGTGGGATGGCTTTACGTGTACGTGTGCGTCGTCTCAACGACGCGGAGGGTCGACAGCTCCAACAGATCGTGCGGCGGGGCGGCAGTCGCACAGGCCGAGCACGAGGTGGCGACGAGCGATGGTGGTGTTGGCCTCGGCTGGCGGTAACGACGTGGCGGCGATCGCCCGGCTGGTGCAGACCTCATCGGATCGGGTGCGTGAGATGATCCACCGCTTCAACGATCTGGGGATGCGATCGTTGGACCCTCAGTGGGCGGGTGGCCGGCCCCGCCAGATCACGACGACTGACCGAGCGTTGATCGTCAAGACGGCCAAGACCCGCCCGACCAAGCTGCGGTCGCCGCTGACGCCCTGGTCGATCCGCAAGCTCGCCGACTATCTCGCCACCAGAACCGGTCGCAAGCTGAAGGTTGGGCGGGAACGGTTGCGTCAGATCCTGATCGCCGAGGGGATCACGTTCCAGCGCACCAAGACCTGGAAGGAATCGCCTGACCCGTTGAAAGAGCAGAAGCTGGCACGGATCGAGTGGCTGCTCGAACATGCCAGGGAGCGCACGTTCGCGTTCGATGAGTTCGGACCGTTGACGATCAAACCGGTCCCCGGCTCGGCGTGGGCGCCGCGCCGCAAACCGATGCGGTTGCGAGCCAACTACACCAAGCCGCACGGATCACGACAGCTCTACGCCTGGTACTCGATCGGCGTCGACCAACTGGCCGGCAACCTTGAGCCATCCAAGGGCTCGGCGCCGACGCTGCGAGCATTGCAGGCGATTCGGGCCAGCGTCGACGACGGTCAACCGATCCACGTCATCTTGGACAACTTGAACCATCACAAGAACCGCGACCTGGGCGACTGGTGCAACAACAACGGCGTCGAACTCGTGTTCACATGCGCGCATTCGTGCGGGGGTTCTTCGCGAAGCCGGTCGCCGACGACGACCTCGAAACGACCTTGTGCGCAAGCATGGTCGTACCGGCAGCCATCCGTGCCAACCTCGCAGCCCGCGAGATCGACTGCGACGACGTACTCGGAGCGCTCGACGTCCCGCTGTTCGTCACCCAGGGCCGAAGAGACTCGGTGGTGCTCCCGGCGATGGCCGAACACGTCCTCGCCACCTGTCCGACCTCCGAGGTCTCCTGGTACGAAGATGGCGGGCACGTGCCCCACCTCGAGGAGCCCGAGCGGTTCAACCGTGAACTGGCCGCGCTCGCCCGCCGCGCCCACGCCTAAGCATGCGCTCCGTCGAACCCCGATCGCCGGGTCCCGACTTCGGCTTCCTCCTCACGACTGACCCCCGACGCAGAACGCGCCGCCAGAGAGACGCCGTCGCCGCCTTGCGCGACCCGGACAGGCCGGGCGGCCTGAACGATTAACGAACGCTTCGAGGTGGGCCCGAGTTGTCTGCGAAACTCCGGCAATGAGTGTTCGGGGAGTCTTTCTCAACGTGTCGGACCGTCGTGACTTCGCCGTCGGCGACGAGATCTTCCGGAAGGGCGACGTGGGCGAGGAGATGTTCGGTGTCGTGAGCGGCAAGATCGAGCTGCGATTCGGCGACGAGGTCGTGGCGACCGTAGACCCAAGCGGCACGTTTGGTGAGATGGCGATCGTCTCGGACGCGCCTCGAAGTCTCACAGCAGTCGCCGTGGAACCGTCGCGTGTCGCCGTGATCAATCGATCGACCTTCCTGTTCCTCGTCCACGAGACTCCGACGTTCGCAATAGAGGTGATGCGCTCACTCGCGGATCGGCTTCGCGACCAGATCCGTCGGCGATGACCGGACGACGTCGCGAGTAACCGCGCCTGTGCCGTGCTGTCCAGCGGTTCCGTCGGGCACTCGCCGGCAGGACGAAGGCATCGACGACGTGGTCCCCGGCGCGAACGGCCTTGTGGAAGCACGTCGTCGAGTTCGGCGGCAACCTCAACGCCGAGCAACTCACCGATTACCTCCGGGGAGAACGCGACGTGAGCGACGTCGACCGCAATGTCGTTGTGCACGCCATCAACGAAGTCTTGGTCGACCGCGGCGACAACCACCGGCCGAGATTCGCGGTTGGTCATGTCAGCGTGGCGATGTCGGCATGGAGGTCACGGATTCCGATTGTCGTGATGCCGACGAGGAGTATCCATCCTGTCGCACCCCAGTAGCGGCGGTGGACGAGCGGTGGAAGACCTTTGCTGTAGTCGGAACGGAGGAGTCGTTCGGTGACGACGACAACGGTCGCACCCCACAGTCCGGGGATCAGCACGAAGAGCCCGACTGTCAACCAGAGCGGGTCGAGGATACGGAAGTCGACGCCGTCGGGGTCGACGATGCTCGCTCCGACGAACGTAGCGGTCGCCAGCGAGGTGCCGATGGCGACGGCCCACGTGGGGCCGGATGTGACCATGCGGAGGATTCCGACGCCGAACCCTGCGAAACCACCCAAGATCGCCGTCAGGATCAGCAGGAATATCGTCGCGTTCGAGATCGACCCGATCTCGAAACCGAAGTCGGACTCCAGGCCGCGGACGCGTTCGTCGGAGGTCAGAAAGACGACGCGCATGGCGATCCGGCCCCCGATCCCTCCCCACACCAGGCCGGCGGCGGCTCCGGCGGCGCCAGCGATCACACCAGAGGCGCAGAACGCGTCGAGCACACCGTCGTGGCGTGGTGCCGTCGCCGGTCGGGCGACCGGCGCCGGATCAGGTGGGGGAACCGGTTTCGACATTGGGCGGTGTTCGCGGTCGGAGGCGAATCGGGACGCGGCCTCCCGGCGGGTTGGCTGCTAGCGACGCGGTCACCCCCGCGGCGAACACGGTGTGGGCACGTAGTGGCGGCATGGTTCCCCCAGCGATCGTTCCACGGATGAGAACCGCCGAGACCGTACCTGCGGTCCGTGAATCCGTCGCACGATTACTCCGCCAGCTAGCACCTAGTGCCTGGATGGACGCGGGCTGCGCCACAGGTTCGGCGTACTTCGCAACCGGGACGGTGTCCAAGTTCAGCCGATGACGCCGACGGCGCGCCTCCGTTATTGCCGGCTCGTCGCCGCGCGTGGCTGAGCACCCGGGCGAGTCGACCGCTAGTTGGTGAGCGCGATGAGTGATCAGTCCGCGGTCAGGACCGTGACGGGTGCCACCGCCACGATGCCAGTGGCCCTGTCGGACAACGTGGGGTCGATCGTGATGAGGGCGTCCGCCTGCAGCTTGGCCACGGCGAGATACTCCGCATCGAACGTCGTATCCCAGCCCTGCTCCTGCGCGATCTTCCACGCGGTTCGACGCGACACACGGTCCCCAAGGAGCCGCATCTTCATCTCCGTGAGGCGCTCGTGACGCTGCAGCGCGACCTCCTCGGTGATGTCACCGTGGCGCACGCTCGCCAGGAGCAGCGACAGCGCTTGAGAGCGGATCAGGTTCGGGGCAACGATCTGATGCTCAGGACTGACCGTCACGCTGTGAGCGACGAGGTGCAGCAGGGTCGGGGCATCGATCACGTAACGAGCCATCTCTGCAGCGTAAGACTGCCTGCGTCTCGCCTCCTCTACGGCGCGGTCAGCCACGGCGCCCGGAAATGGGGCTCTCCCGTCGCCGTGAGTGATTCGCCGGCGGCGGACGAGGTCACCCGTTCATGCGTTGCGTCGCGGCTGCGATGGCTGGCGTCGCTGCATCGAGGTCAAGGACGGGTCGGGTCTCCATCTCCAAGGGCTCCTCGAGTGCCAGGGCGACCTCCAGGCCGAAAGCAAGTGCCGAGTCGTTATCGGCGACCCGATTGACGGTGAACCCTCCCGAGCCGTCGGTGTACACGTACCAGCACAGCCGCTCGACATCGGGATTCTGGGCCGTGTCAGCCTCACCGCTGAGCGCGCAGGTCGGCGACGACAAGGCTCACGTAGACGATGACCGCTGATCGAGACCGCCGCACCGAGCGGCCTGTTGAGCCGAGTGGGATGATGCACCGAGAACGGCATGTCGATCGCTGTCCTGGGTGCGGCGGAGCGAGCCGAATCCGCGTCGGTCTCACTCGTTCGATTGGTCGCTTGCGCCGGGGTGACCTGGTCGCGCTAGGCGGCGGCGACGATGGCGATGTTGAAGTAGGGCGTGCCGAGCTTGTGCAGGATCGTTCCGAACAGTGCGAGGTAGTGCTCCTGCCCGTACGCGTTGGCGATGCCGCCGAGGTCGAACAGGCTCTCGCGGGGCCAGCCGAGGTCGCTGAGCAGGCCAGAGACGACCTCCTTTGCGCCCGTGTCGTCGCCCGAGAGGAACAGTGTCGTCGGAGCGGGCAGCGTGGTCGGGTCGGCGACCACCACGGCGGCGACGTTGTTGGCTGCCTTGACGACCTTGACGTGCGGGAAGGCTTCCTGGATGCGGCGGCCGAGGCTGTCGTCGGGGATCGCCGGTGAGAAGTCGGGGTTGGCGGCGTTGGCGATGTCCCAGAGCACGGTGTCGTCGAGGTTGTCGGCGCCGATCGACGTGAGCAGGGGGAGCGTGTCGACGCCCTGTACTGCGTTGAGCACTACATCGGCGCCGACGACGGCATCTGCCGAAGCGGCGACGGGTGCGGGGAGCCCGCTGCGGTTTGCCGGGTCGCGCGAGCCGATGACGACGTCGTGACCGGCGCCCACGAGGCCGGCGGCGAGGGTCTGGGCGACGCGGCCGGTTCCGAGGATGGCGATTCTCATGAGGTCCTCCAGATCATCGTGTCCGTATATCGTTCGAATTGGAACTAGATCCAAGATAGCTCAAATTCGAACGATCCGGACAGGATCCGCTAGAAATGAGCGATGGCGGCCGGAATTTCACCTGAGGAGTTCCGCGCCTACGCGGCGCTGATCGCGGGTTCGACGCTGCTACAGCGCGCCGTCGAGAAGAACCTGCGCGAGCAGGCGGACCTGACGCAGGTGCAGTTCGAGATCCTCATGAACCTCTCCAACGCCGGCGATGCCGGCATCCGCATGGCCCAGCTTGCCGACGCGCTCATCGTGTCGCGTAGCGGACTCACCTACCAGGTCGCCCGGCTCGAGTCGCGCCGATGGATCACCCGCCAGCGCTTCGCCGACGACGAGCGCGGCGTCGTCGCCCGCATCACGCCCGAGGGTGAACGGATCCGCCAACGGGTGTTCGCCGGCCACACCGAGATCGTGCGCAGCGCCTTCCTCGACGCCGTCGAGCCCGACGAGCTCGCCACGATCACCGCCGTCCTCGAGCGCGTCGCCGGGCGCCTCAGATAGTCGGCTTCGCGTCGGCATTCCCGTGCGGGGCGAGACACGACTTCACGCGCCCCGCGCCGCAGTCAGCTCGGCGGACTCGCTCGTCGACGGCGTGTACGACTCCCGCGATCGACGGCATCGTGATTCCTCCAGTGGTAGACCGTCTGGGCCATCACCCGAGTTGTTCGGCGATCTCGGCGACTGGCTTGCCTGCCTTCCGCGGCAGCTGTCGGTCGAGATCGTCGTAGTCGCGTCCGTCGAGCTACGGCATTGAGTTTCGTGCCGAAACGATCCACACTGCAGCGAGGTGGGCTGCCGCTGCCACCAAGGTGCACAGGTGCCAGACCTCGTGGTAGGAGAAGACGGTTGGCCGAAGGGTGGGCCAGCGCCGGGCGAACCCGAGTGCGCCCGCGGTGTAGACGACGCCGCCGATCAGCAGGAGTACGGTCGGCACGACGAGGCCTGCTGCGGCGAGTGCCGGGATCAGCACCAGGCCAGCCCACCCATTGGTGACGTACATCGCCGTTGCGACCGGGTCCGCCCGCTGCCAGTTGGCGAGCTTGATCGTCGCCCCGACGAGGGCGGCGCTCCAGACCACGGCGAGCGTCGCGATGGCCGCCGTGGTCGGTAACAGTGCCAGGGCCAGCGGGGTGTACGTGCCGGCTATTGCGGCGAAGATCATCGCGTGGTCGGCTCGACGCCAGATCGTCCGCCAGCGCACGGTGTGTACCCAACGGTGATAGGTCGTCGAGGCAAGAAGCATTGAACAGAGGCTCCCCGCATAGATGAGTAGCCCGGCGCCCGCTCGGGCTCCGTCCGCTTGCGTCGTCATCGCGGCTAGCAACGGCACAGCAACAACAAGTGCGAACAGATGGCTGCGGCCACGCCACGACGGACGCGTGATGCTTCCGAGGGGTACGTCGAGTATGCGCCGTCGACCATCGAGCTTCGTGGCAGCGTCCGGTGTCAACGTGGACTGAGTGTCAGCGCTCTCTCGGCGATTCGACACCAGGTCGGTTGCTCCGCTCATACCGTCTCCTCGGACGCGGTCGATCAACGTCGCCAAGGACCAGAGCAACACCGAGCTGTGCCCGGCCTGAGCAACATACCTGTCCGCATCACGTCGCTCAAGGGTGCGACGAACAGGCAGGTATGTGCTCTCCATGCCGTCAGGCCTGCCACCTGCCTCTTGCTTCGGTCATCGCTGGGGAGGGGTTGACCGGGTTGCGAAGGTTCATCTCGTTCGCCGCGAGGACTCGCGCGGTATCGCCGGGCGGATCCGTCAGGACGACGATCCGCGCCTGGAGTCCGTCAGCCCTCCGCGGTCCCGGACGCGTGCAGCTGGCGCAACGTGGCGACGTCGAAGACGGCGTAGACGCCGGTCGAGGCGACCGCGCGGTCGACCGCCTCGACCGGCAGCCACTCGGGACGCGGGACGAGGTCGACGAAGACGATGTCCGAGGACGGCGCCGTCGACGAGAGCTCCTCGCCGTCGAGGAACCGAATCGGCCGGTCCCAGTAGAACGCCAGCCAACGCGCTCCCTCGGCACCGATATGCCAGGCCCAGCTCTGGGTTTCGCCCGGTCGGTACGCAGAGGCCAGCCGGCCGGCGTCGGCGGGCCGGTCGCGGTACTCGCGGGCATAAGGCCCGAACGCCTTGGTGCCGAACGAGGCGACGAGCGCCAGAGCGACACCGGCCACCAAGAGCGGCCCGAGGTTGGCGGAGTGCTCGCGGATCCACCTGGCGAGCCAGTCGCCGAGCGCGGCGAAACCGACGAGGCCCGGGATAAGCAGCAGGTACGCCCAGTAGTCATGGAGGTAGGCGCCCTGCCTGAGACCGAGCACCCAGCCGGTCGCGAGCACCGCAGACATCGACGTGTACCACCGGGTGCGCCGATCGAGGAAACCGGCGCCAAGGGCCAGCGGGTACAGCGCGACGTACCACACCGGCAGCAGGTCGTCGGCGTTGGACCACTGCCGGCGCAAGAACTCGCCAATCCCGACCTCGGCGTCTCCGGTTCTGACCTCGGCTTGGTCGGCCAAAGCGCGCCAGCCGTGTACACCGAACATGAACAGCATGCTCACAGCGGTCCCGGCGGCCGTACAGAGCCCCACCACGAGCCAGGCTCGGTTGTCTCGTCGGAAGGCGAACAACCAGGCGGTCAGCACGACGGCGAAGGCAATCCCCGGCCACGACCCAAGACTTGCGAGCAAAGCGGACGCGCCGCTCAGCGCGACCCACCGCCGGTCGGGTTCGGGCTCACGAGATAGCCGGACGACGACAGCCGACAGCAACAGGATCGGCCCGATGTCGAACATGATCGGACCGTGCACCCAGTAGTAGCCGGTTGTGGTCATCGCGCCGACCGACACCAGCGTCGGGACCCAGCCGATGCCGAGCGTGCGCAGCAGGGCGGCACCGGCCGGGATGGCGAGCAGGGCGAGCAGATGAGGGGCCAGCATCACCTGATACGGGTCGTTCCCCGGCAGCCGGCTGACGGCGGCGTCGAGAATGTTCAGCAAGGGCGGGTGGTGGGCGTAGGCGACCGACGCGTAAGGCTTCCAGTTGGCACTCCACGAAGACCCGATCAACCCGTCCGCGAACAGGTTGCGCATGTGGAGCGCGTAGCGGGCTCCCACCCGGCCGAAGTGGTTGTCACCGAGCGGCGTGTTGAGAAAGCGCAGCCACGACACGACCACAACGGCACTGATGGCTCCGACCCCGATCCAGCCCCGCCGATCGGTTGCTTCGAGCCGTGGGTACGCCAGTACGCGCACATCGGTCCGCCCGGACATCGCACAGCCTTCCACTCCGCGTACGGGTGCGACCGGTTCGGTCACCGAGGCCGACCCTACCTCGTTCGGCGCCCCGCGGACGGTCCGTTGGCGCCGCGTCCGATACCGCCGGATTCCGGGCGGTGGCACGGCGGACGCGGGTGGGAGAATCTGTCCTGACGTGAACTCGCAGGGTTGGCAGTTGCCCGACGACCTGTCGGTTGTCGAGCGGGAAGTCGTTCGTCTCGTTGTGCTCGACACCGATTCCCGGGTGCTCTTGTTCCACACTCATGAGCCGACTGCTCCAGATCTCGGTGAGTGGTGGGAATTGCCCGGCGGTGGGATCGAGGCCGACGAGACCTACGTCGACGCGGCGATCCGGGAGCTGGGCGAGGAGACCGGCATCGTTGCCACCGCGGTGCAGGTGGGCGCACCCACGTGGCAGCGCCACGCCACGTTCCGGTACCGCGGTGAACGTCGGCTTCAACACGAGGTCGTCGTCCCGATCCACCTCTGTACTGCAGCGCCTGCAGTCGACGGCGCGTTGCGTGTCGGCTACGAGGAGGAGGACTACTTCGCCTACTACTGGTGGGCGGTGGACGAGATCGCTGGCAGTTCCGAGCGCTTCTACCCGGGCCGGCTCGCCGAGCTGATCAACCCCTTTCTCGGGGGCGAGACGATCGACGAGCCATATGAGGTCTGGTCATAACACGATCATCCCGGTTCACCGGCGAGCAACAAGCATCCGATTTCGAAGGGGATTAACGCCGGTCCGCCGCTGTCCTTATCGTTGGGAGTCTGGCGCGACCGAACGCACCCTCCGGCGAGCGTCAGATTCGACCGTCCGTTGACGAGCTCGACGGCGACGGCAACCTCGACCGCTGACCTCGACAAGTCGAGCCCGTGAATGTCACTGCCGCACCAGCTACGGCGCATGGAACGTAGCCGCCCGGCGTGAATCCTGTACGGCCCCGTTTGTCGGTGGGCAACAACCCCAACGAACGCACGGAGGCGATCATGAACGACCAAGCACCCAGCCCGGCGCTCCCGCCCGTGGTCGACAGAAAGACCTGGCAGGAAGCGCGAGAGGCACTGTTCGCACGGGAGGAGGCCCACACCCACGAAGGGGACGCGATCCGCGGCGGCGGCTGCCGATGGTGGAGGTCGACGCCACCATCGAGGTCATCGGTGCGAACGGAACGATCACGATGCTAGACGTCTTCGAAGGCCGCCAGCAGCTCATCGCGTACTTCCACGCCTGGTGGCCCGGCCGACCCGCCGCGAAGCAATGCGAGGGCTGCACGTTCTTCAACAGCCAGGTCCGCGAGCTGTCGTACATCCACTCCCGCGACGCCACGTACGCCACGCTCTGCAAGGGCCCGTACGAGGAGAGCGTCCGCTACCGGGACTTCATGGGCTTGGACATGCCGTGGTACTCGGTCGAAAAGACGGCAGCGCAACTCCTGGAGGGTCGCGACTGGCAGCGCCACCACCTCGTCTGCTACGTCCGCGACGGCGAGCGGGTGTTCGAGACCTACTACACCGGCGGTCGCGGCGTCGAGATCATGGCACCGACCCACGGGCTGCTGGACATGACCGTCTACGGACGCCAAGAGACTGGGAGGACTCCCCCGACGGCTGGCCCCAGCCCTGGGCTGACGCAAAGATGCCGGCGACGACGTCGCGCCGCGGGCCGCTAGTCGATCACGCTGTGGCTTTCAGTGGACATCGGAACCGCTCCTGACGATGACGGTCCGATGTCCCGACCGCCGGTGACGATCCGAGAGCCGTGGTTGACGGCCCCGGGATCGGGTTGTGTTGGTGACGCTCAGGGGCAATTGCCGGGGAGCAGTCGCGGGCTGGATTCGGCGGCGTATCGGGCGCCGTATTGATCGCCGTTGCCGGGGATCAGGTCGAGCTGTCCGGGCAGGTTGTTGGAGCCGGGACTCTGGTTGGGATTGCCGGCACCGACGATCGGGGCGTCTCGGTTGGAGCCGACCTCATGACAGCTGCCGTCGGGCAGGAAGAAGTGGGCGACGTTGTGGGCCCCGGCAGGTCCTTGTGGGAGCCAGGCGGCGGCGAGGGCGCTGATCGCAACCGCCAGGGTCGTGCGTCTGTTCATCTGGATTGTTCTCCTTGTGGTGTTGGTGGTGCTGCGGGGGCTGTCGTCGGTGACGTGACCGGCGCCGTGAAGGCCGGATTGACGGGGCGGATGATCCTGGCCTGCTCGATGCGGCCGTGCCGGGATCCGGCAGTGGCCAGCCAGGCGATCTCGGGCTGGGCGATCATGTCGGGCTGGCTGTCTGGTGTGTCGTCTTGGGCCCGGCTGTGCCACTGCCTGCGGCGCCGAGTTGGCGGGAGATCTTGTACCAGTAGATTGCCCCGCCGGTCCCAGGAAGGAACCCGGGTCCGACCGGATAGACCTCGGCGGTGACGGCGACGCTCGGCATCGGCGGCCGGTGCAAGGCGCGGGTCGGGCCGGTTGGGGCTGCAAGCAGCAACAGGGTGCTGGCGGTGAGCGAGCCGACGCTGGCGGTGAGCTTGGTGCCGTTGGTGTGCATGGGTTTGTTCCATTCGGGCTGAGTCGTCGGTTGGGTTCGGCGTTGTCGTTGTCGACGTTGGCTTGGGGGTGGCCGCACTGCGCCGGCAAATCGGCGACGCGTACCTCGACTGCCACTGCGTGTCGCTGGGCGAGGGACCCGTGGCGGTGGTGGTGTGTGCGCCCCTCGGCCAAGTGGTGTTGACCGACGGCGCCCCGACATCTTCGGTTGACGCGGGCGGAACGAACCTTGGCGACGAGGAGGCGCTTGATCGTGGTGCGGTTCATGGTTGCTCCGTGTTTGAGTCACGCCGGTGAGTGCGTGACGGGTGCGGACCGGTCCGACGATGACGGACCCTGGTGTCGCGGCAGGGTGCGTGGTGGTAACGCGCTGGTAACGCGGCCGTTGACACGACGTCGAGCAGCGCCAGACCTTGCTGGACATCGCCGTTCGAGATGACAAGCCGTGCCTCGGCGATCCGTCCGATGGCGCACGCCGCCGGGTCACACGTCGAACCCACCTCGATGGCCCGCCGGGCCCACTGCCGAGCTCCCGGCACGTCGCCAGTCAGCATCCGCTCATAGGCGCGCACGACCGCGAACCAGGCGTGTGCCGGCGTCTGCGGAGCACCTTCGAGAAGCTGCTCCGCCCGTGCCAGCCAGCCGCGCACTGGCGCCATCAGCGCCGTGTCGAGGAGCATCGCCAGACGGATGGCCGCACCGGCGGCCGCGCCTGGTCGCCGGCCTGCATGCAGGTGGCGTAGGCACGCTCCCACGTCTCGATGGTCACATCGAGGTGGCCGGCCGCGTAAGCGATCTCGCCAAGCACCGGCAGATCGATACGAGTTCAGAAGGTCGTCCCCGTCCGCCTCCATCAACAGGTCGAACGCGTGCTGCCAGTCCCCCCGAGCCGCAGCGGAACGGGCGCGCTCGACGAGGCCAGGACCAGCGTCATCGCTCATCGCACGCCTCCCGAATCCGCGGCCGATCGGAACCGGGATCAACCGGCGCCGCACGTAACCGTCAGGGTTACCGCCGTAACAGGCTCGCTTACGCACCTCGGGTAGAGACCACGACACCCCCGATCAAGCAAGCATTCCCGAGGAGAACTCATGAACAGCGCAACCGCCGCTACGACGTCAGAACCGACGTCCGACAACATCAACTACGTCCCGCGATCAGGAACCGTTCACACCAACGGGCAGGAGCTGTACTACGAGATCCACGGAGACGGCCCCCCGCTCGTCCTGGTCATGGGGATCGGATACGACTCGTCGCTGTGGACGCTGCAACAAGTCCCCGAACTCTCCACCCGGTTCCAGGTCGTCCTCCTCGACAACCGCGACGCCGGGCGCAGCTCCCGAACCGATCACCCGTACACAATCGCCGACATGGCTGACGACGTCGCCGGTCTGCTCGACGCGCTCGAGATCCAACGCACCCATCTGCTGGGTCTGTCGATGGGCGCGATGATCGGGATGGAGTTCGCGCTGCGACATGCTGATCGTCTCGATCGGCTGGTGCTCGCAGGACCGGGGGCAGCGCCCGCTCGCAGCGCCGTCGACCCGATCTCCATCTGGAACTGGGTCAAGGCCAACGACCCCAGCGGCGACGTGTTCGGCGCGCAGCAATTCACCTGGCTGTTCTCCTCGACCTTTCTGCGCAACCAGCAGGCGGTGCAGGACACGATCGCCTTGCTGGCCAGCAATCCGAACCCGGTCGAGCCGGAGGCCTACGATCGCCAGGCTCAGGCCTACCTGCAGTTCGACGCCCTCGACCGGCTCGGCGGCATCACCGCCCCGACGATGGTGATCGTCGGTGAGCAAGATCTGCTGACACCACCGTGGGTCGCCCGTGACGTAGCCGACCGGATCCGCGGAGCCCGGTTCGAGCTCGTCACAGGCGACGGTTCATCACACCTGCTGCCGCTGGAACGCCCAGACGACTTCAACCAGCTGGTGACGAACTTCCT
This sequence comes from Ilumatobacteraceae bacterium, assembly GCA_963786985.1. Lineage (GTDB taxonomy): Bacteria > Actinomycetota > Acidimicrobiia > Acidimicrobiales > Ilumatobacteraceae > Desertimonas. The sequence goes on from CAWBBL010000024.1 coordinate 41,458, forward strand.
CGCCGAGTGACGTTTCCCGTCGATCGACAACTCCTCAACAACCAACACCAACCAGGAGGAACCATGCCCCTTATCCAAGTGAAGCTCATCGCAGGCGTCTTCGACGCAGCCGAGAAGGCAACGATCATCGAGAAGCTGACCGACGCCATGGTCAGCGTGGAGGGCGAAGCGATGCGGCCCGTCACATGGGTCACCATCGACGAAGTCGCCAGTGGTGACTGGGGCATCGCCGGCAAGGCCCTACACACCAGCGACATCGTCGGCATGCGCTCCGCCGCGCAATAGCCCAGGTCACCACGGCACACGTGCAGCCGTAACGGTTCAGCTCGCCAACGAGCTGTCAACGCCGTCCGTGATGTGGCAGCGCGCCCAGCGCACCCCGCGGCGACCGATCGCCGATGCTGTTCTAGCTCGGGCCGCCTTCATGTCGCCCGGGACCTTCAAGTTCCTTGGTCTGTTGCCTCGGTCACGTAGTAACGGTTCCCGTCCGGGTGGAGGAACGAGAACGTCAGCGGCGCTGTCTCCCAGTCCAGAAGCTGTCCCATGGTGAACCCACTCGGGCGGCCTCGATCGGTCGGTGATTGGTCGGGGTCGCATGGAGTGAAGTACAGCGAAAACTGTTGGACGTCTGTCGCTCGTCGGTCAATGATCGGCGTCAGCTGTTGAGCTTGACGAGCGGGGGAGGCGGACCGTGTCGAAGGTTGTACACGTTGTGACTGCGGCGGCAATTGTCCTCGCGAGTGGTTTGGCCACCGCCGACGGGAGCCCGACGGCGACGGGGTCGGGGACGACCGTGGAGGAATCGTCGCCGGCGTCGACGGACCCGGGGCAGGATGTTGCGCAGCTGTTCGACATCGGCGACGGACGAACGCTCTACCTCGAGTGCTCGGGTGAGGGCTCACCGCTGATCCTGCTCGAGGCTGGCGATGAGTCGGGCGTCGAGGAGTGGCGGCCCGTGTTCGAGTCGCTGGCGGCCGAGACGCGCACGTGTGCCTACGATCGCGCCGGTATCGGCCGTAGCACGCAAGCAGCCGGTTGCCGCGGCGTGGACGAGCTGCTGGGTGATCTCGAGGCCCTGTTGTCCGTTGCTGGGCTTGCTGGCCCGTACGTGCTCGTTGGTGCCTCCGGTGGCGGCTATCTGATGGCCGGATTGGCGGCACGTCATCCCGCCGACGTCGCCGGCCTTGTGCTTGTCGAGACGCCGAAGGCGATCACTGTCAGCACCCTTCCTACAGAGGTCGTCGACCAGATCGCTTGCGACTCGCCGACCAACATCGAGCGTCGCGACTACATCGCCGTCGAGCACGACGTGTGGGACGCCCGCGCGGAGATCGGGGAGTTCCCGATGACGATCATCTCCAACGACTACGGACCGGACGCGCCGCCTGGTGACGAGCAGACGAACGTCGCCGATCAGCAAGACTGGCTCGTCCTCAGCCCGAACTCGAAACAGGTCATCGTCACCAGCGGGCACGACGTTGTGTGGAACGAGTCCGAACTGGTCATTGACGAGATCATCGCCGTGCTCGCCGCGGCGAGCGGATCAGATGTGCCGTCGTCCCAAGGCTCGTCGACTGCACCACGGGAGGGCACCACCGAGGTTGCGACCGGTGACATCGTGCCGTCGTCGGAAGGCGCGGCGACGACGGTTGGGCCGGAGGCGACGATCGTCGGTTCGTGGCATCGTGCTCAATCCTGCGAGGAGATGCTCGCCGTGTTCGACACCGCGGGACTCGCCGAGTCCCATCTGGGCTGGCTGCAGGGCAACTTCTTCGGCGGCGGTCCCGGCCCCACCGATGGCGATGTCTGCGAGGGTGCGCAAGGGCCGCTGGAACACTCGCACTTCTTCACCGACGATGGCGCATTCGGTTCGCACGACCAGCACGGCGAGCAGGTCGACCATGGCGACTATCAGCCGGTCGATGGGAACACCCTGGTGTTCCCATCGCACGCCAGCGAGTTTGGCTACGACGGCGAACTCACCGTCGGCTACGAGATCACAGACGAGGTCGTCACCTTCGACGTCGTGCTGCCTGCCGGGTGCGAGGAAACCTGCCAGGACGCCTACGCGTGGGCCCTGTCCGCGTTCGCATCCGGGCCATGGAGCCGCGGCGAAGTCCCCACTTGATCGACGTCAGCCTCACCGACATCGAGGTCAGCAACGCCAACTTCGTAACGTAGAGAGCCGACCGCTGATCAAGCACCGGCCCGAATCCGAGCGACGCACATGCCGTCTGTAGCCAAGTCCCAGGCGTCAACGCCTCGACCGCTCGACGAAGCTCCAAGCGTGGGAGCGGGATCAACCCTCAGCCGAGGAGGGTTCGAAGACTTGCCAGACGTCGACGAGCCCGCCGCGGACGACGGCGCGCCATCTGGCCGGTCCCTGCAGCGAGATGCCGCGATGTGCGCACACTCATCGAGCACGAGCCGTTGTTCGATGCCGACGGTCGGTGTCGTTTCACCGACCGCTCTGAAGGTTCACCACTGGCTTCCGCTCAATGCGCGCTCGGAGCGCGGCCGGTTCCTCAGTGGTGATCCCAGCGGATCTGCGCGTTGCGGGCCGCTCGGTCAGCGTGCCAGCGGTTCGCCGTCGACCAGTACTTCAGCGCGGTGGGGGTAGAACGACAGGTAGCCGGCAATGTCGGCGGCAGCCTCGATCGGCGTCTCGTACGCCCACACGATGCCGTCGTGCGTCTCGCCGTCGACCGTCGCCGACCAGTACGAGGCGACGCCCTTGAACGGGCACGTCGTCTCGAACGTCGTCGGTCGCAACAGATCCATGCGCACGTCGTCCTTCGGCACGTAAAAGCGCGCCGGGAGCCCCGTCTCGTCAAGTTTCAGGGCGCGGTCGCTCCGCGCAACCACTTCGCCACCCAGGCGCACCTCGACGTGCGAGTCAGTCGGCGTGATCGTGACGGTGTGACCAGCGCTCATCGCACCATTCAACCGTGCGTTCGTCCAACGCCGTCGTGCCGACGCGACTCGCTCGACGAGGGCCACGGCTGCGGGGCACCAATCACCGTCGAGGACGCTTGTTGGCGAATCGAATTCGCCCTGGTACGTGCTGGTCACCACCCCGACGTATCTCGGGCGCCGATCGTCACTCTAGAAGTCCAACGAGCCGTCACACCGAGCGACGGCAGATGAGCCGGCGTGTCGCAACCAGCGCCCGCCCGGCGACGGCACGGGCACGGGCGTTCGCATGATTCGGCGCGCTCGTTCGTGCCTGATCGACGAGTGGAGATGTCAGAGTGGGCGGAGCGGCCAGTATGCGGGGAGCGGGCTGGCTTGCTCGAGGCCGTTTGCGAGAGGCTCGTGAGCAGTTCTGGTCAGAGCATGGCGCTGCCAACGACGCGAACGATGTGATCGGGTCCGCCGAAGCCGCGCTCGGCTTGGGCGGGCTGTGGGTTCATGAGCATCGCTCAACGTTCGAGCGCGCTCAGGTCCTGGCCGCGCAGCGGGCCGCGTTAGCCGACATCGATGAATCGTCGGCGCTCGCCGCACGCCTGCGGGTTCGACTCGCCGCCGAGCGCGCGTTCGAGTCGGGAGACGGTTCCACCGTCATGGCCGAGTTGGCCAACGCGCGAGCGCACGACGATCCCATCGTCGCCGCCGAGGCAGTGTCGCTCGCACACCATTGCCTGCTGGGACCGCACTTTGCTGCCGAGCGAGCGGCACTGGCCGGCGAACTGCTGGCGTTGGCCGCCGCGACGGGCCGACCCACCGACCACTTGATGGGCCTCGTCTGGCGGACCTGCAACGGGATCCTTGCCGGCGACGATCGGGCTCGGCGCTCGCTGGGTGAGCTTCGCAGGGCGCTCGAGGTCGAGCCGTGCGATGCGCTGGCGTTCGTGGTCGCTGCATGGGAAGTGATGCTGGCGATTCGCGCCGGTCGGCTGCGCGACGCGGAACACTTGGCGGAGGGCTGCCTTCGTCTTGGAACTGACGCGGGCGATGTCGACGCCGCGAACTGGTATGGCGCTCAGCTCATCGCCATCCGATGGGCACAGGGCAGGTTGGGCGAGCTGCTCGGGCTCGTCGATGAGCTCGACCAGTGCGGCACGGTTCCTGAGCTGGGCGGAGTCTCGACCGCCGCCCTGGCGGTGGTGGCGGCCTCGGCTGGTGACGAGCTAACGGCTCGCTCTGCGCTCGCCCGACTCGGCGCGGGCCGCCTGGGCCGGCTGCCGCGCGGGAGCGTCTGGCTCGTCACGATGGCCGCCGTCTGCGACGCGGCCAACGCGCTCGCCGACGCCGAGGCGGCATCGGAGGCCTACAAGCTCTTGGTCCCGTTCGCGGACCTACCGGTACTCGTCGGACTTGGTGTCGCGTGCTTCGGTTCGGTGCATCGGCCGCTCGGCATCGCTGCGCTCACGTTCGGCAACATCGACCTCGCGATCGACCACCTCGAGTCGGCAGTTGCAGCCAATCTGGCATTGGGCAACCTGCCCGCCTACGTCGCGTCGCTGGCAATTGCAGCGGACCTACTCGTCCATCGCAATCACGCGGGTGATTCGGCGAGGGCAGAGCGGCTGCAAGCCACGGCCGACCGGCACGCTTCGGAATGCGAGATGACCGCGGACGCTCGCCAGTGGCTCCGTCTACCACGGCGCAGCAACGTCGGCGTGGTGAAGATCTGTCAGTCGGCCAAGGCGTGCAAGATCAGCGTTGGCGAGCGGGTCGTCGTGCTGCGGCCGACGGTTGGGATCCGCTACCTCGCCGAGCTGACGAACAACCCGGGCAGGTCGATCTCCTCGGTTGCGTTGGTGAGCAGCCACTGGCGACGCCGACCTGGCACCTCGACCCGAACCGGTCCTCGATGACATGGCCAAGGCCCGCTACCGAGCCCGAATCGGCGATCTCCGCGCCGAGATCGACGATGCCGACCTCTGTGCCGACCTCGAGCGCGCAAGTCGAGCACGGCTCGAGATGGACGAGCTGATCGAGCAGTTGAGCCGGGTATCCGGCCTGCACGGCGCGATGCGCTCGTTCGTCGACGATCGAGAGCGGGCACGGGTCGCGGTTCGCAAGGCGATCACGCGCGCCTTGGACGCGATCGCCAAGTTCGACCCCGAGATCGCACGCGAGCTCGAGGCGCGCGTCGTGACCGGCAGCCGTTGCATGTTCGACGCGACCGGGCTGGCATGAACCGATGGTTCCCGACGTTCCCACGTAGCGAGGTGGCTCGTCACGGTGCGTCACAGGGTGTCACGCCTTCCTTGTCGACGGGCTCGACGAGCCCCTTACCAGAAGGAAAAACCATGAACAAGCTGACTGAACCGCAGGCGAGCCCGGTGTTCGGCCTCCGCTACCTCGAGGACCGCGAGGTCGAAGGCCTCGATGTCGTCGGATGCCTCATCTCCAATCGTGGCGGCACAAGCACGGCGACCGGGTGCGACGACGCCGACCAAGTCGTCGTCCTCGCGTAGTAGAAGCGTGCCGCCGGCGCGCGCGCCGGCGGCACGCTCCCTCCAACCGCGGGGCACGCCGGAGGTGGCGTCAGCCCCTCTGGGATGCGAGTTCTCATCCGTTCCCGCCGATTCCTCCCTCGTCGATGAAAGAAATGGCGAATGATCCTGATCATGACCGGGCATCGAGAAGATCCAACGGTCGTCGTCCTCGAACGAGCACTTGCGTGCCGTGGCGCCGACGTCCGGACCATCGATGCAGCGACCCTCGAACACGCTCGGATCGGTGTCCCCTTCACGCTCGATGTCTCGCACCCCGATGCGCGCCCGGTCTCGGCCGACGACGTGAGCGCCGCCCTCCTGTGGCGATCGACCGTGCCGAACGAACACGAGGCGCGGCTCGATGCGATTCGCGACGATGCGAACGCGCTCCGCTTCGTGCTGGCGCAGTGGTCGAAGCTGTCGCGCGGGCTGTGGCATGCACTCGAGTACGCCGGCGTGTTCTGCGTGAACCCGGCCACGAGCGTGGCGGTGTGGGAGGACAAGCTCACCCAGCTCGTCGTCGCCGACCAGGTCGGATTGGCGACGCCGGTCACCCGCTACCTGTGCGATCTCTCGGCGGCCGCCGACTTCGCCGACGCGCACGGCGGCCAGATCGTCTACAAGCCCTTTACGCCGTATCTCGGCCCACCACGAGTCGACGGGCACATCACCGAGCTCTACTCCCAAGTCGTGTCGGCGAGCGAGCTGCGCGCGCAGGCGGGTGACAACCTCGTCGCTACGCCGGGCATTTTCCAGCCGTACGTCGACAAGGCGTTCGAGTTGCGCGTGGTGTACGTCGGCGGCACGATCTTCGCTTGCCGCATCGAGTCGCAGCAGAGCACGGTGGCGGACAAGGACTGGCGACGATACGACCTGGCGAACACACCCCATCTCGTGCACGAGCTCGACGCGACAGTCGAAAGGAAGATCGGTGAGCTGATGCGCCGCATGAACCTGCGCTTCGGCAGCCTCGACTTCATCGTGACGCCCGATGGTGAGCACGTGTTCCTCGAAGTGAACCCGGTCGGCCAGTTCGGGTGGATCGTCGAGCAGACCGGCCTGCCGATCCACGAGCGGCTGGCCGACCTGCTGGTCGACAGGGCCTGAGCATGCGACGCGAAGGCTTTCGACGCCGTCGGCGCGTGCCGTGGATGCGCCCCACCGAGTTGCGCGATTGTGGCGCCGCGGCGTTCGCGAGCGTGGCGTGGGCAGCCGGGCACGAGGTGTCCGTCGAGGAAGCCCGCGATCTCGTGCGCACCGATAACAACGGCACACACCTTGTCGGACTCATCCACGGGGGGCGGACCATCGGTCTCCAGTCGACAGCGGCGGTGAGCAACTATGACGGCTTGCGCACGATCGATGGTTGGGCGATCGTGCACCTCGACCCGGGAGCGGGCCACTTCGTCGTACTTCTGCGATGGACGCGCCGTGGGCTGTGGGTGATGGATCCGAACCGCGGCCGCACGTTCATGCGCCGCGCCGATTACGAACGGGAGTCGAGCCGTTACGTCGTCGTATACCGGCCGACCGCGGCACTACGGCCACGCCGCTCGCGCGTCGAACCGGGTCGCGCCGCCCGGCAGCTCGTCGCTCGCACTGTGGCGTGGCACGTGCTCGCCGTCAGCTGCGCGGCGGCCGGGGCCGCGCTCCTCCTCGCATCACCGGTGGTGCTCGGGCACGTCTTCGATCGCGTGCTACCCGAAGGTGACTCGACGACGCTCGCCGTCTTGGCTCTCGTGCTGATCGGCCTCGGCGCCGTGCAAGCGATGATCCTCCTCGCCCGCGTCGCTCGGCGAGGGTGGCGTGCAGCGACGCATCTCACGCCACGTCGGCGAGAAGCTGCTACGCCACTTCGCCACGCTTCCCCAGAATGTGTACGACACGCGGTGCACTGCCGGATTCGTACTACGCACCATGACCGCGACCGACGTGGCTCAAGGTCTCGGGCCGAACGTCGTGGCGCTGTGCGCGGACGCTGGGATGGCATCGTTCGCGCTCGTTCTGATCCTGTCCCATTCGATGATGGTCGGTGTGGCAGTCGCCACATCGCTGCCGTTGTCGTGGCTGATCTGGCACGCCACTCGCCGCCGTGCAACCAACGCCCAACATCACGTGTGGATGACCATGGAACGGTTCACCAGCAGGACCGTCGACACCTTCGTCGAGCTGCGTTCGGTGCGCCTGTCCGGCTCGACCAACCGATTCGTCGGAGGGCTCGTCGACGACTTCGACGCGCTCGCCGAGAGCCAGCGCGCACAACGCATCGCACTTGCGGTTCCGGCTGCGCTGTCGGCGCTGCTCTTCGCCTCGCTCGCCGGGCTGGTGCTGTGGTGGCTGGGGAGCAACGTCATCGCCGGCAACGCGACCGCCGGCGACCTCGTCCTCGTCGTCGGGACGATCAGCCTGTTCCTCGGACCGGCGCAACAGATCCCGTTGCACCTGAGCGCTGTCACGTTGGCCCTCGACGCGGTGCGCAGAGTCGAAGAGGTTCTCCAGCGTCCGAACGAGACGGACCGCGGCACGCCGGACATGGGGTGGACCGCGAATGGCGCCATCGAGCTGCGGCATGCGTCGCTTCGTCACAGTGGTCGCTCGCAAGCGCTCGAGGACGTGTCCCTCAGCATCGAACCCGGAGAGGTCGTCGCCTTCGTCGGTGAGACCGGGTCAGGCAAGACGTCCGTCGCGAACCTCGTCTGCGGCTTCTACGATCCCGACAGCGGTGATGTTCTCATCGACGGTCGCTCCCATGCCGACGTCACTCACGCGGATTGGCGGCGGCAAGTCGCGGCGGTGTTCCAGGACAGCGGCCTCTTGCAGCGCAGTGTGCGCGACAACGTCGCGATGCTGCAGGACGTGCCCGACGACGTCGTGCTGCGATCGCTCGAGGTGACCGACGCCGACGAGTTCGTGCGACGGCTTCGCCACGGCATCCAGTCCCAGGTGTCGCTGGGCGGCGACAACTTCTCGGCCGGCCAGGGACAACGGCTGGCACTGGCCCGGGCGGTCGTACGCGATGCGCCGATCCTCGTGCTCGATGAAGCGACCTGCAACCTGGACTCGCACACCGAGCGCAAGGTCATGAACTCGATCCTCGAGCAGCGACGAGGCAAGACGACGCTCTTGTTCGGCCACCGCCTCAGTGCGCTCGACCGAGCGTCGCGGGTCGTCGTGCTGGCGGGTGGTCGAATCGTCGAAACCGGAACGCTCGACGAGCTCGTCGCACGCAATGGTGAATTCGTCCGCCTCTTCGAGGCCCAACTCGCCCAACGCCGGCGACCTCGCCGGCTGCCGGCTGCGCTGCCACCACCGTCGGCCAGCGACGACGTCGCCTGACTCGTCCTGCGCGCCCCGGATTGGCGCGACTCGCCGCATCGCCGATCGACGGCGTCCGGCTCGTCAGGGCGCGCCGTCGCCGAGGACTCGTTGCCCACAGCACGTTCGTCAAGGGTCCCTGTTCACCAGCTCGAACGGCGTTCGTTCACTCGAGACGAACACCTGACGCAACAAAGGTTCGAACTCCTCGAGTGGCAACGACTTGTACGACGGATCGAAGCTCTCCGAGTCGTAGAGGTCGGAGAACTCGGCCGCGTCCTCGTAGTAAGGGTGGCCAAGGTAGGCGTCGCGCATGTCGGGGTCGATGCCGATGTGCCGTCCGAAATGGTTGAACTGGAACACCGTGTGGTGCTCGACGATCCACGCGATCCTCTCCGAGACGTACGGGCGGAGGATCGAGGCCGCGACCGCGGCGTGGCTCCGCGGCCCGACGAGGTCACCGACGTCATGGAGCAACGCGGCCACGACGTACTCGGCAGGGCGTCCGTGGCGTAGCGCCCGCGTGCCTGCCTGCAGCGAGTGCTCGAGGCCGTTGACCGTGTAGAAGTCCCCGTTCTCCAGGAACCGTAGGGCGCCGAGCAGGCGGTCGGGCAGCTCCTCGAAGAGCTTCGTGTTGGGTCTCGTGGCGATGATCGCCCAATCATCGGCGGTGGTGTCTTGTATTCGTTTGAACGTCAGTTGTCGTGCCGTCACGAATCGCTCCTTCGTCGTCTGCGCATCACCTGCTGAGCTGGTAGTCTCACTGGTTGACGAACCTGCCGCGACGAGGACGCGGACGGTCCGCTGCTGGACCCGCTGCTGGGTTTGGATGCTCAACGGGACGGGGGGCCATCGCGAAGCACGTCGCGCACGTGGTCCGACGACACCCGCCCCGGTTCGAACTCCGAGAGGCACCACGTGGCACCCGCCTGCTGCCACGGGTGGGGATCGACGCCCACCGGGTGACCGACGACGAAGTCGTACGCTGCCGTCGGATCCTGTCGGAACGCTGTGATCTTGGCGACGACCTCGGCGAGCTGGTCGGGATGCTCGAGGTTGGCGGGGAAGTAGCCGTCGTACCGGGCGGCTCGCCGCATCGGCCTGGTGTTGCCGGGAAAGCCAGCGACCCACACCGGGACGCCGGGTTGCTGCACCGGCCGCGGCAGGAACTGGATGTCGTCGACCGTGTAGTGGTTGCCGTGGTGGTGAACCGGCTCACCGCTCCAGGCGGTGGTGAGGATCTCCAGCGCCTCGTCGAGCATCTGGCCTCGGGCCCTGTCGTTGAGCTGCTCGCCGGTCTTCGAGAACTCGCGAGCGAACCGGTCTTCGCCGATTCCGACGCCGAGGGTGAGGCGACCGCCGCTGAGCTGGTCCAAGGTCGCGGTCTCGCGGGCGACCTTGACCGGTCGGCGTCGTGGCAGCGGTGTGACCATGGGGCCGAGACGCAGCCGCTCGGTCGCCGCCGCGATCGCGGCGAGCGTGATCCACGAGTCGGCAACTCGGCGCACGGGCGCTTCCCAGCGCAGCTGGTCCCACACGAAGAACCCATGCCAGCCCGCCTCCTCGGCCTCGGCTGCCAGACGGGCGCAGACCGTCGGGTCGGAGAGCTCATCGAACAATGGCAGCCAGAGGGCCGACCGGGCGGCGGGCCCCGGCTGTGCTGTGCCGGCTTCGATGTTCAACGCACCAGCCTCCGCGAAGAGCTGCTCCAGCGGGATCGTCCACTCCTCGGGACAGCGAAGCGCGTCGCACTCCCCTCCCGTCGACATGCGCCTCGGCACGATTCGCCGCATGGACGCGGTCATTTCAATGTTCACCCACCCGCTCACGAGCGACGATCCTGGTTGGTGCTACACGGACCAGCGTCCCGAGCGCGTCGCGGGCGAACCGCACGAAGTCCTCGATCCCCTCGCCGGCGTCGTAGCGCTGGCTGATCCGTCGAGCGACCTGCTCGAGGTTGCTGACGTCCCGTGACGCGACGGCCGTACCCTCGATCATCACGAAGGCGAAGGGCGGCGTCTCGTCGTCAATGACGAGGGTCACCCGAGGATCGCGCAGGAGATTACGGCCCTTCACCGTCTCGGCGTTGGTGAGGAACAAGATGTCGTCGTCATCGAGGACGAACGCGATCGGTGCGGCATGAGGCCCGCCGTCCTCACGGGCAGTGGCGAGGACAGCGGTGCGGGTGCCCTCGGTGAGGAAGGCGCGACGTGCGTCGAGGGTCATGTCTGCTGCCATCTTCAGCTCCTTCCGGTCTGGTCGGGAGTCGCGTCGCCAATGCGGCGCCAGGTGATGCATCGGTCGTCTCCTGGACGACTGCCGACGTGGGATCTACGTCTATACTTGATGTTAGGTATATTTTTAGACTCAAGTCTAGGAGTTGTCAAGGTGTCGACGCCTGACCACGTCGTGAGCCCCACCAGGGCGGGCCGCCGTGAACGCAAGAAGCTGGAGACAAGGGAACGCATCTTCGAGAGCGGCGTCGCCCTGTTCGCCACTCACGGCTACGACTCGACGACGATGGAGCAGATCGGCGAGCGCGCGGACGTGTCACGGGCGACGGTCTTCAACTACTTCGCCCGGAAGGAAGACATCGTCTTCGAGTGGTTCGGACGACTGCGAGCCGAGTTCGCGAAGGCCCTCGCCGCGGACGAACAGCACACGGTCGACTCGACGAGCCGGCTCCGCCGCGCGTTTCGCGTGCTCGCCGACCTCTACGAGGACGACCCCGCGACCGGACGTGCCATGGTGCGCGCCTGGCAGCGCGCTCGGAGGCCCACTGCACGCCGATCAATCGGACGCACCCCAGCTCGTGGCCGACAGCGTGCGCGCTGGACAACTAGCCGGCGACATCCCCCGCGGCGTCGATCCCGATCGTGCCGCCCTCATCCTGTTCGACGCGTACCTGGGAGTCCTCTACCGGTGGGTGCTCGACGAGACCGATCAGCTGGCCCTCGGCGAGCAGCTCACGGCCACGCTCGACTTGATCCTCCCCGCCATCATTCGCACATCCTCCGTCGACACCAACGGGCCGAGCCACCGCACCGGCAAGACCCGCCGCACGTCCTGAGCCACGTCACCGGTCGGCGGGGCGGTCTGTCACCGCCGCGAGAGCGTTTATGGCGCCCGGACCCTCGAAGTTCGTCCTGTCCCCCATCGCCGTGGCGGCGACACCGGTAAAGCACGCGCAGTGTCTGCGGTCCGTGGCCGACACACGCCGAGCATGCAGTTGCGAGCAACTCTCGAGGTGATCGAATCTCTTGGCTGCGCACCCACTTCGAGAGCGGTCACGCTCTCGCGTCCGTTGACGAGAATGCTTGTCGACCGGGTGAGCGGGTGGAATCCTGGCGAGTCCCGAGGCATCGAATCACGAGGAGGAGTCGACGTGGATGCACCGCTGCTGTGCAAGGTTGACGCCGTGACCGTTCCAGTGCCGGATCTCGATTCGGGGCTCGAGTTCTACGTCGGTCAGCTTCGTCATCGGCTGTTGTGGCGCAACGACGACGTCGGCCAGGCTGCCGTGGGGCTGCGCGACAGCGACTCTGAGATCGTGCTGACGACCCGTCAGCGTTATGAGCCGAACTGGCTGGTCGACGACGTCGACGAGGCCATCGTGGTGTTCCAGACTGCGGGCGGACGCCTGGTCGCGCCAGCGGTCGACATTCCCGTTGGTCGTGTTGCAGTCGTTGGCGACCCTTTTGACAACGTGCTCGTGTTGGTCGACCTGTCGAAGGGCCGCTATCGGACTGCCCACGACGGCACGGTGACCGGAGTTGTCGACAAAGGACGATGACTCCCACCTGGGGACGACCGCCGTCCTGCATCGGTGGACCACCCGATCACCCCGCCAGCCACCACCCGACAACGTCCTCGCACTCCCCACCGGCAGCACCGAACGCCGGCGCCGATCGCTCACTCACGGCGCCAGAACGGCATCACTGGCACTGACGCCGGGTGGGTAGCTGCCGACGTTCGCAGAGGCTCGAGCTGGGCGGTCTCGGTCGTGGTCCTCGCGACATCAGAGCACGGCCGTCGCACGGACGTCGATCGTGCTGTCACGCCACGGCATCGGTGCAAGACTCCACGGATGCTTCCGCGACAGGATGGGATGTGGTGGGGGACGGCGATCGAAGCGCCTGACGCAAGTGCCTTGGCGTCCTTCTACTCGCAGCTCCTCGGCTGGGCCGTCGTCCATGAGGAGCCCGGTACGGCCGTCGTTGCGGCGCCCGAAGGTGCCATTTACATCGTCTTCCAGCAGACGTCTGACTACCAGCGCCCCGTCTGGCCGCCGCAGGATGGTCGACAACGTCCAATGATGCACTTCGACTTCCAGGTAGCGGATCTTGACTCCGCCGTCGCCGAAGCACTCACCCTCGGCGCGACCGTTGCCGATCATCAACCGCAGGAAAACGTTCGCGTGCTGTTCGATCTCGCTGGACATCCGTTCTGCCTCTGCCTCGACACGGAGTGAGCGGGCCGGGGCTGCCCCGGTCGCGTCTTGCCGCTACCTATCCGGGCAGGTGCTGATCGGTTCGGTGCCATTGCGCAGCTGCTCGATCCATTCGACGCCCTGGGTGAGTTCGCGCTCGTAGTTCTCGCCGTGTTCTCCGAACTCGAACGTGTGGCGCTCGACGGTCTGACCGAGATCGCACATCCGCAGGTAGAGGGCGTCGACGAGGTCGGGGTGGATGATCGTGTCGCCGGCGCTGTCGAGCAGCAGCACCGGGGCGTCGATTCGTACCTGGCCCGGGTTGTTCGCGCGCAGTAGCTCGGTCCATTGCTCGACCGAACGCGCCGACTCGAGCACGTCGTCCCGGCCGCCCGCGGCGTAGTGGTCGATCACTCCGTCGAAGCATTCTCGGTCGACGACGTCGAGCTGATCCTCTGCGGCGGCCGTGAGCACGACCGATGGGTCGAAGTCGGGATAGGCCGCGGCGTATCCGGCGAGGAGCTGCACTGTCGCACCTCGAAGGAACACCTCCGGTTCGCGGCCGCTGTCGAACAGCTCTTCGAGCTCGGTGACGGGCTCGGCGGCGATGATGCCGAAGACTTCAAGCTCCGGTGCCCACTCGGGAGCAAGCTGCCCTGCCCAGAGCGCGCTGTGGCCACCCTGGGACAGGCCCCCCAGGGCCACGCTGGTGCTGGCGTTCGCATTCGGGAGCTGGCGCACCGCCCGCGCCGCGTCGAGCACGCTGCGTGCCTCGCTCTGGCCGACGAGGATGGGATGACGTCCAGGCGTGCCGAGTCCCTCGTAGTCGGTGTAGACGACGACGTAGCCGGCGTCGAGGGCGCGCGCATTCTCGGCGATTCGGTTTGGGTCGGTCGATGCGGCGCACTTGTCGGCGACTCCCGCGGAGCCGTGGGCGCCGCTGAACACCGGTCGACCACCTTCCGGCGGCGCCCCCGACGGGACGGCCGCGATTCCGGTCACGGCGATCGGCTCGCCCGCCAGCGACTCGGACAGGTACATGATCCGGTAAGCGCTGCCGTCGATTGGCACGCCGTCGATCGGTGCGTAGCGCAGCAGCGTGCCAGGCCCGCCGCCCGGCAGCGGATCGGGCACGGCGTAGAAGTCATCTCCGTCGAACGGCTCGCTCCCGGTGACGTACGAAATACCGGTCGGCGCCGCGAGCTCGGGGGGCGCCACCGACGCAGTGGCGGGAGCCACCACGACAGTGGCGACTCCGGCGGCCACCAACGACGCGATGAATGCGTGACGTCGGCCCATAAGGATCCCCTCTCCGCCGATCTGCCGATCCTGTGCTGGACCGACAGCCGCCAGAGTCTGCGCACGGACCGTGGCCTCGGCAAGCAAATTTCAACCATTCACCTCGTCGACCTTCTCGCCACTAACGGCCCCCGCGCGTCGTTCCGGAGTCAGGGCCACGCCGTTCGCGGGCAGCTAGCGCCACCGAACTGCGATACCGAACGTCGGCGCCAGGGCCGATCGAGGTCGCTCCGAACGGCATCGACGTACTCGCCAACCATTCCGCCGTAGCGGGGTGGCGGGGTGGCGCTCCGACACATCGGCCGTAGCGCGGGTTCAGTCACGACCACGGCCGATGAGTACAGGGTGCGTCGTTCGTCGTTTACTGCATGAGCACGACAACGTTCACCGCCGTGATCACCGTGGCCGTCCCGGTGACCGACCAAGACCGCACCAAGGCGCTGCTCGAGCAGCTCGGCTTCGAGACACGAATGGATGCCGAGCTCCAGGAAGGCTTCCGGTGGGTCGAGCTGGGTCTCGCCGGCCTCGCCACAACGATCTCGCTCGTTCGAGCCGGCGACGAGTTGTCCGCTGGAGTCGACACCGGCATCAGACTGGCGACTTCCGACGCGCGGACTGCTCACGCGACGCTCGACGAACTGGGTCTCGAGGTGGGACAGCTTCTCGACTGGGAGACAGCGCCGCTGATGTTCTCGTTCCTCGACCCCGACGGGAACCGTTACTACGTGACCGAGGCAACAGACCCAGGAACCTGAAGGTCCCCGGCTGCGCCGCACCCGACTCCGCGCCTGAATGACGTCGTCGGTCCGCGGGCCGTGCAGATCGGCATGGCGGTGCGCGGAGCTCTGCGCCGTCACGTCGCGTGAAGTCGGACGGTCAGGAGTCGCTGATCCGGTAGATGACGAGGGCCGCGGCGAGCGCCACCAATCCCCACACGGTCGCCTTGAGGGCGGCCTCGAGCGGTGCCAGGAGCCGTGCGGTGGACAGCGATGCGGTGTGGCCGTCGCTGTAGGTGATGGTGCCGTTGACCGATGCCACTCGGCGGCGCAATGTGCGAGCCGGGGTGCTGAGCGAGCGCTGCGCGCTCGACAGCCAGTAGGCGGCTGCCGCTGCTGCTAGGGCGGGGAGGCGCAGCGTCTCTACTTGTGCGTAGTAGGCCGTGAGGACGGGGAAGGAGCCCCAGGCCGCGGCGAAGGTGACGTCGTTGTGCAGTCGGCCGCCGAGCAGCTCCAGGTTGTAGCCGCAGTTGAGGGCGACACCCACGACGATGAACACGGCGAGGCCGGGTCCGACGCGCCACAGCCCAACGATGCCGATGGCGACGGCGCCAGCCAGGCTGGCGGCGGCGGCGCCGATGAGGAGCCAGCGGGGGATGGTGGTGCCCAGCGGCCGGTCGTGGAGTTCGTCGAGGGCGTGGGCACACACCCCGACGGCGAGTAGGAAGGCGACGAGGGTGGCGGCCAGTCGGCCGCCGTCGAAGCGGGGCGCGATGGTGGCGCCGATGGCGACGTAGGAGAGGTGCCACAGCGTGTACGGCGGATGCAACAACACCCACCAGTCGGCCCAGGCGCGCCTGGTCGCACCCGACGGCGCGGCGTAGAACGCCGGGGACAGCCGACGCGTGTGATCGGTCACGGCCCGGTCGATCCGGTGCCACGATGGTTGGCGGTGCGGCGACCCCACATGACGAGGCCGCCGCCGAGGCTCATTCGACGCAGGCCGACATCAGTGAGCCCGGCCGCCTCCCACGCGGCGACGGTGGCGGGCACCGGGAACCGGCGATAGTGAGCGGTGATGTTGGGCCCGAGGAAGCGACCGACGTCGAACCATGCCCGCCCGCCGAGCGCGGCACCCGCGAGAGGGAGCGCAA
Source organism: Ilumatobacteraceae bacterium (assembly GCA_963786985.1). GTDB lineage: Bacteria > Actinomycetota > Acidimicrobiia > Acidimicrobiales > Ilumatobacteraceae > Desertimonas. The sequence goes on from CAWBBL010000024.1 coordinate 57,818, forward strand.
CGCGGGTGTAGAGCCACCACCATGCCCGCCAGAAGCGCTTGGTGGGCACGGCGAACTCGAGGCTGGCCATCGCGCCGCCCGGACGCACCACCCGGGCCAACTCCGTGATCGTCGCGGCCGGGTCGGCGACGTAACGGAGCAGGTAGGTGAACGTGAGGGCGTCGAAGCTGGCGTCGGGGAAGGGCAGGCGCTCGCCGTCGCCAAGGACGAGAGTGACACGGTCGTCCCGGCCGGCGGCGGCCACGTTGCGTCGGCCCCGGCCGAGCATGTCCTCACTCACATCGATGCCCACGATCCGTGCTTCGCTGCGCTCGGCCAGTTCGAGGGCGACGCCAGCTGGGCCGGTGCCCACGTCAAGCACGGTGGCCGGGCGGGCGATGGCGATGTGATCGATCATCTCGTGCCGCCATCGCCGGTCCTGACCGAGTGAGAGCACGGCGGCGAGGCGGTCGTAGCGGGCGGGAAGACCGGCGAAGAGCGCCCGGGCGAAGGTCGTCGGAGAGGTTCGACTAGCAGCAGCGTGCATGTGGCGTCCTTCGAGTGGGAGACACTGTACGTGTTCGGTTCCCTGCGCGCCGGGCAGACACGGGGCGTCAGCTGATGCGGCAGCCGTTCCGAGGAGTGAACAGCACCGAGTCGGTGCATTTCACTCCTCAGAAGGTTCGGAACAACCGGCAGGAGGCGCAGCGCTGGCAAACTGCCCCGCGATGACGAGGTTGAGTCGCCGCCAGCTATTCGCCGCGGCCGGCGGGGCAGCCGGCGCGGCGGCCACGGGTTTGCTGCTGGGCAGGCATGTGTGGCCGCTCCTCACACGTGTGAGGATCTCGTTCCCGGCGCCGCGCCGGATGTCACGCTGCGGCGGGAGGCGTGGACCGAGTCCGGACATCGGCTCAGCTTCGTTGCCCTCGGTGACAATGGCAGCGGAGGCCGCCAAGCGATGGCGGTGGCGTCCGAGATGGCCCGCACGTATCAGCTGGCGCCGTTCGGTTTGGTCGCGCTGCTCGGCGACATCTGCTACTACGGGAACTTCGCGGATCGTTTCGAAGACGTGTTCATCCGCCCCATGCGGCCCCTTCTCGACGCCGGCGTGGGCTTCGAGCTCGCCATCGGCAACCACGACGCCGACCTGTTCCACAGCGACGAGGGACTCGCGGAGATCGAAGCGGAGCTGCGACTGCTCGGCACCCCCGCCACGTACTACACGACGACGCATGGGCCTGCCGACTTCTTCTACCTCGACTCCAGCGTCCCAGGGCTCTTCGGTTCGGGCGCATCCCAGCAGTCGGAGTGGCTCGACGACACACTCGCCGCCTCGGCGAATCAGTGGAAAATCGTCGTGCTTCACCATCCGCCATACTCGTCCGGCAGGCACGGGTCCACGCCAGGGGCCCGCGCCGTGCTCACACCCATCCTTGACCGCCACCGCGTCGACTTGGTTCTCGCCGGTCACGATCACCACTACGAGCGCACCCACCCGATCGAGGGCATCACCTATGTCGTCAGCGGTGGTGGCTGCAAGACCACCCCGGTCGGGCGCAGCGACTTCACCGCCGCCGCCGAGTCGACCCTGCAATTCCTCCACATCGACATCGACAGTGATCGCCTCAGCGCACGAGCCATCCGCTCCGACGGCAGCCTCGCTGATCGATTCGAGCTACGCGCCCGCGAGGGACGATGAACCGACAACTCATCGACGAGATCGCACCGCCGATCTACGCGGTGTTCGACTTCACCGTCATTCTCGTCCCGGCCCTCGCCGTCAAGCTCGCCTCCGACCGGGGCGGCATGGGCGACGCCGAGGGCGTTGACCTCATCGTCGCCAGCGCGATCCTCGGTGTCGCCCACGCCGCGCTCGCCTGGGTGCGACTTCGTTCCGAGGAACGAATCGCGGTGCGGCGCGCCGACATGTGGATCGCCGCCTTCGACTCCCTGGTCGTCCTCACGTTCGGCGCGACGATCTTGTTGGTGGCGATCCTGTACGGGTTCGCCGACGAGCACGCATCCCTCGTCGATCGCGGCTATCCCGTGGTCGTGCTGTGGGTCGGCGTTCAGTTGATCGCAATCGCCGCGGCCGAAGGCACCGGTCGGTTCGTGTTCTGGTGGCTCGAGCCGCACGATCCGATCACCAGCCGGCGTCGGCGGTCTCCGCGTCCATCGAGATGAACGTCGGCAACCTCGAGCCGTAGGTGGAGGCGACGCCGAATCGAGCCTGATTGAGGGTGCCACGCTCTGTTAGCCCTTGCCAATCCTTCGCCACCAATGGCCTAGTCAAGAATTTTCCCCTGTTACTGATGACACAGGTTGGTATCGAGCCATGGTTCTGCCATAGTTCTGGACACGGCCTGGCTGGCGCGGGGGACGTCAGCCAGGTCACAACAAGAACGGTTGACCACTGCACAATGAATGACTCCATCGGCCTGTATTTGAACGACATCGGCAAGGTTCCCCTGCTCACTGCCGAGGACGAGCGAGAGCTGTCGCGCGTCATCGAGGCCGGCCGCGAGGCCGCCGAGCAGCTGGCCAATGGCAAGCGCAGCGTGGCGTTGAAGAGCGCCGTCGCCGCAGCTGCCGACGCCAAGGACCGTTTCATCCGCTCCAACCTGCGTCTCGTGGTGTCGATTGCCCGGCGCTATCCGCTGCCCCAGGGGATGGATCTGCTCGATCTGATCCAGGAGGGCAACCTCGGCTTGGAGCATGCCGTCGACAAGTTCGACTGGCGGCGCGGCTTCAAGTTCTCGACCTATGCGACGTTCTGGATTCGCCAGGCGATTGGTCGGGCGCTCGACCAGAAGGCCAGCTTGATCCGGATCCCCGGTGACCGCTCGGCGAGTCTGCGCGCGGCGCTGCGGCAGGCCTCCGGCGACGGTGAGACGCTCGACCAGGCCAACGCCGAACTGCACCGCCTGACCACGCCGTCTCGATCGACAAGAGACTCGGTCACGACGGCGATGCGACGCTCGGCGACCTGATCGCCAACGGCGAGGGCACTCCCGAGGATGCCGTGATGTCGATGGTCGACGGCGACCTGCTCGACGAATTGCTCGGCACCCTCGACGGGCGTGCCCGCTACGCCGTGGAGGCCCGCTTCGGGCTGCTCGACGGTGAGCGCAAGAGCTTCCGCGAGGTCGGCGAAAGCCTCGGCGTCACCGCCGAAGCCGCCCGCCGACTCGTTCATCGGGCCGTCGCCAGCCTGCGCTCCCCCGCCGAGCAGATCCTCGCCTTCTAACGACCGCTCAGAGGGAGGAGGACATCGTCTCCCTGGACAACGTTTGCGTCGTCGGCGGTGTGCCTCCGTGTACCCCTGACTCACAGAGGATGAGTATCCGGCCCGTGCCCACAATTCCGTGTCCAGGAATCGCCGCGACGTGCCGTCAGGTCGTCCTCGTCATCGGGTGAACGTGAGGTGGGTGACGCCGCTGGGCGTCGAGACTGCCTCCACGTCGTACTGCTGCTCCAACCCCTCCAGGCCGTCCCACAGCCGAACGCCGCGACCGAGCAGGATCGGCACCTGCACGACGTGCAGGTGGTCGACGAGACCGGCGGCGAGGAATGAGCGCATCATGGTCGGGCCCCCGCCGATGCGGACGTCCTGACCGGCGGCTGCGTCCCGCGCCACCTCGAGTGCATCCGCTGGCGCGGCGTCGAGGAAGTGGAACGTCGTGCCACCCTCCATCTCCATCGACGGGCGCGGACGGTGGGTCAAGACGTACGTCGGCGTGTGGAACGGCGGGTTGTCACCCCACCACCCGCGCCACTCCGGGTCGTCCTGCCAGCCCGGAGGGCCGAACTTGCCGGCGCCCATGATCTCCGCACCGATCCCGGGTCCGTGCCGATCGGCCATCGCGTGATCGAAACCCTCGGTGCCGCCCGACTCGCCGAGGACTTCGCGGCGGGCGAACCGAGTGGCTAACAGCCACTCGTGGAGCCGATGCCCGGCGTGGCCGAACGGCGTGTCGAGGGCCTGCCCCTCGCCGGTGGCGAACCCGTCGAGCGAGATCGAGAAGTTGTGGATGCGGACGCGCGACATGGCGGCTCCTTCGGGTGGTGTGGTCGGTCAGACTGGTTGACCTGTCCGCGGCGAGATTTCATCGGCCGTGGGGTTCAGGCGACCCCGAGATGGTGAGCGAGCTTCTGCATCGTCTGCAGACCGAGCTCGACAGCGCCGAAGCCGATGGCTGCGTCTCGCCGCTCGACGGTTGGATGAAGCTGGCGCAGCGTCAACACCGTCTTTCCGTCGGCTTGTTCGTCGAGGGTGATCGTCACTCGGAAGCGTGCCGGGTCATCGTCGGCGTCGGACCCGTGATCCAGCACCAACCTCTCGACTGGAACGACTTCGAGGTAGTCGAAGCGATTCGTGAACACGGTGCCGTCTCCGGCGGCCAGGTCGAAGCACGCTCGACCTCCCGGGCGCACGTCCATCTCTCGGACTGTGCAGGTGAACCCGTCCGGGCCGAACCATTGGCAGAAGGCATCCGCATCGGACCACGCGGCGAACACCGCTTCGCGTGTGGCGTCAAGAACTCGGACGAGGACGATCTCACGGTCGAGAGCCCACGTCGTCGGGTCGTTTATCGTCGGGGTACTGCTCATGGCTTCTCCGGTGTCGGTGGGGATGCGGTTCGGTCAGATGTGCGCCGGAGGTGCGCATCGAGGCGGTCGAGACGGTGCTCCCACGCAGCGCGGGTGTGCTCGGCCCATGCGGCGATCTCGACCAGAGGCTCCGGCCGCAGCTGGCATGGCCGCCGTTGTCCATCTCGGCTCCGGCTGATCAGACCGGCCCGCTCGAGGACCTGCAGATGACGGGAGATGGCCGGGAGACTGATCGGGAACGGTTCGGCCAACTCGAGCACGGTTGCCTCACCGTCGGCCAACCGACGCACGATCGAGCGCCGCGTCGGGTCCGACAAGGCGGCGAAGACGACGTCGAACCGATCGGGGGCCGTCACGGTCATCGTTGCCGTCGCTCCTGCGGATACTTCACAGATTAGTTATTTAACAGAATAACTACATATAGTCAAGGACGCCTGGAGTGCGGGGCACCGCCCCTGGCCCGTGGCACCCTGCTCGACGCACCGCGCGTTTAGTTGATGCGGCTGCGGCGAGTCATCGTGCAGGCGATCGACGATCGTGACAGTGTCTGCATGGCCACCGAACTCTGGTGGCGAAGGAGGACGGATCATGAGGATCGCATTGGTGCATGGGGCATGGGCGGATGGTTCGTCCTGGGCGGCGGTGATCCGCCGTCTGCAGGCGGCTGGTCACGACGTCATCGCTCCGCAGTTCTCGCACACGTCGTTGGCGGACAACGTCGCCAAGTTGCGCCACGTCCTGACCTTGCAGGCCGAGCCGACAGTGCTCGCCGGGCACTCCTACGGCTGTCAGGTCATGACCGCGCTCGGAACGGAGGCACCGAACGTCGTCGGGTTGGTGTACGTGGCCGGATTCGGCCTCGACGAGGGCGAGTCCCTCGGTGCGTTGCTCGGCCAGGGTCCTCCGACGCCTGCCATCGCCAAGTTCCAGATCGACGAGCAGGGCTTCGCCTGGCTGCCGGAAGACGCCTTCCTTCAGCATTTCGCTCCCGACGTCGATCCAGTCGAGGCCCGTGTGATGTACGCCGTCCAGCAGCCGTTGGCCGCTTCAACGCTGGACGATGTGATGACGACGCCGGCGTGGAAGACCTTGCCGACCTGGTTCGCCGTCGCCCAGCACGACGAAGTCATCCCTCCCGATGCCGAGCGCCAGTTCGCCCAGCGGATGGGCGCCACCACCATCGAGGTCGAATCGAGCCACGTCGTGATGATCTCGCATCCCGACGAGGTGACGACCCTCATCCTCTCAGCTGTCGACGCCTTGTAACACCGAATACCACGTCTGCCGTCACCTGAGACGCCGCAGCCGGGGGTCGTGCGGTGCCCAGGTACGTCGTGCAGCGGACCCACGCTTCGGCTGCAACACCGCCTGCGGCCGGATCCGGCCAAGCGTCGCCAACGCGCTTGGATGCGACGCTTGTCGCCGACTCCCAGGTGCCGCACGCAAACGCCGATTATCGCGACCGAACGACACCCGCGGACTCGACACGGCCGAGCCCGAACGGCATCGATGTGTGCCGGTGACCCGAGGTTGTGAGCCGTCTGCCGGTAGACGGAGACTGGAGGTCGCCGGCTGGCGGCAGGGCGACCATCGAACTCACCGCCGGCATTCGCGTACGTCCGCCCGACGGTCGCGGCGCTGTGCACCTCACGCGCGCTGATGGACGGTGCGGCACGCCTCGTACCAGGCGTCGCCGACGGGAGCACCCTCGAGGTTCCAGCTCCACGAGATCGTCGGCGTAACCCGGACGTAGTGACCGGGGCCGACCATCCCGACTCGCTCGATGGGGTCCTCGGCCGTCCCGTAGATGCGGATGCCCCGGGCGATGAACGGCTCGAAGGACGGCAGATCGTCGACCACCAGGGCGACTTGGCGGTGGCCAGCAGTGATGTTGCGAATCTTGCGGGTGCGCAGCACCGCCTCACCTGTCCCGCACACCCACAGGGTCGTGCCATCGACCTCAAGGGCGACCGGGGTGACATCGGGCTGGCCGTCCGGGGCGACGGTGGCCAGGCGGGCCAGCGGCTGGGATCGGAGGTAGTCGAGCTCCTCATCGGTGAATGCCATGCCCACACTGTGGCGCGTCGGCTCGGATCGCCGAAGGGTGCACGCGTTGAGAAGAGCCTCCTCAGTTGGTTGATACCACGCTCACGACGGAGCGCGTGCCCGAACGCCAGTACCGAATGACGCCGTCGTGGTCGACTCTGCCGACGCAGAACGGTATGTAGTTGCTCGTGCAACCATTCAACATCCGGAGGTGGCGGAGGCCAGTTCGGTGGGACAGCGCGGCGCAACGCGGACGCTCGAAGTGGCGTCGTGTCACTGGGCATTCTGCGCTCGGACTATTGGCGGGCTGTGCTCGATGTGTTGGCGCGCATCGTCGGGGGCCCGACGAGTAATCGAGTGACGGCGCGGTGGCACGTCGCTACGGTCGTGGTGGGTTCCGGGGGAACCCTTGACATTGATTGAGGAGGGAAGTCATGTCTCGAATTCGTTCTCGCATCCTGCTCGCAGCCGGATCGTCCTCGCTGCTGTTGAGCAGCCTGGCAATCGCCGACACAACAGCAGCCACGACTGAGCCCGAGCCGGAGCCCGCGGCGAGCGAGTCCTCAGCCGCACCGGCAGGGCCGATCTCCGTGATCGAGTTGGCACCGGGGGTCACGGCAGAGATCTTTGCGGCCGTTCCGTCTGACCGGGCACCCGGCCAGACCGTGTATGTCGCTCGCTTTGTGTTCGAGCCTGGAAGTGAGATCTTTCCCCACAACCACCCCGGCACCGCGGTGCTCGCCGTCGAGTCAGGAACCTGGGGTTGGACGTTGCTGGAGGGAACCGCTCACGTCGTGCGCGGGGCGGCGGCCGGGAACACTGAGGTGGAGGACGTGACTGAACCAGGGACTGAAGTGCTACTGGAAGTGGGTGATGCGATCTACTACGAGGAGGACGTCGTGCATACCGCCCGTGGCGCGGGCGACGACCAAACTGTTCTCCTCTGCCTCGGGGGTGTTAACCGCCGGTGAGCCGCTGCTGATGCCGGTCGACATGGAGATGGCACCGGCGACTTCCGCGCCGTAACCGCGCTGCCGTGCGATCGGTGACCTCGGCGACACCGAATTGCCTTCGATCGGCGCCTAAAGGCGCGGCACGTTTCAAGTGGGGCGCGGCAAGGCGGTATTCGACGGGCCGTCGGCGTCCTTTGGCTCGAACCTGTCAGCGGCTCGCACACAGAGCCATCGACCATGTGCGCGGGTCACGCCGGCGGACGACGTGCTGTTCAGCTGCAGTCCGCAAGGCCGGCGGCCAGCAGGACTGCCTGCCGGTCAGGGTTCGCGCTCTTCTCGGAGCATCACGCAGACGGCGAACGGCGCGTCGTCCCGCACCTCATCGTCGCCCTCAACGGTGCCGCGGCTGCGGATCTCGCCGGCGTAGCGCATGCCGATGCGCTCCATCGCCGCCCGGGAGCGCAGATTGTGGCGCACGGTGCACGACACAACGGCACGCACCTCGAGCTCGTCGAACGCGTAGGTGAGGCCCGCTGTGCCGATCTCCGACGCATAGCCCTGACCCCAGTGCGCGCGGCGCAGCGCCCACCCGATCTCCAGCCAGTGCGCGTGCGCCCTGAACGGGCACTCGCTCTTGTGCGCCTCACGCACCCAGGGCTCATCGGGCAGGAACGCGTAGAGCTGACCCCAGTCGTCGTCGATCGGGGTACGCGACAGGCCGCCGCGGCCGACGACCTCACCGCTCTCGCGGTCGTAGGCCATCCACTTGTGCACGCCGTGGAGACGCCACGACTCGGCGATCCGCCGGGCGTGGTCGTCGGCCTCGTCACGGGACGGTCGCCAGCCGTCGTACCACGGGACCACGGCGTCGTCGTTGTGCACGAGCCACAGATCGGCGGCGTTGTCCGGCCCGATCGGGACGAGACGGAGCCGGGGCGTAAGGAGCGAGTCCTCGGTCCCGGCCATCCCGCGCATTCTTACCCGCAGTTGGAGTTCGAGCACATACGACCTTTCGCGGACGATCTCGGTGTGTGCGAACGGCCATGGTGCTGCCGTCCGAGGCACGCGACGCCGCCTCAGCTGTCGGGCGACCGAATCGGCAGTACGACCGCTCCTCGGGCTCGGTCACCGCGTCGAGAGCAAGCGGGCACCACAACCGAATGTCGCGACCGAACACCCACCTCGGTAACCGAACACCCGCTCATATCGGCATGGCGGAGCGCGTCAGTTGGTCATCTGCGGCGGGCGCTGGTTGGGGCAGCTTTGATGGACCGGAGCCCGGGGGCCACATGGGTGGTCGTGCGGACAGCTGAGTGAACCGCCTTGCTGGCTTGTGCGTAGAGGGGAACGGGGAACACCAACAGGGAGGTGCAACGTGGGAAGGTTTGCGACCTGGTTGATGGCGGGCGCCGTGGCAGCAGTCGGAACCGTCTCGACGGCGGCGCCGGCCGGCGCCGAGCGAGAGTTGTTCTTTGAGGAGACGGCCGGAGCCTTCTGGGCGGTGCCGCACGAGTGTGTCGACGGCTCGACCGTGGAGGGAACCCTGTTGGTACAGACCACGCGTGATTTCGAGTCGCCTGACAACGAGGACGACAACCCCACGGCCAGACTTCAGTTCCAGGCTGTCTGCCCTGGTGGCATCTCGTTCACCTGGGGCGCTCCAACCGCCCCAGCGATGATCACGAGCACTGCGAACCTCAAGAGCGTCACCGCCGCCGGCTCGGCGGTTGCCAGGGACAACCTGGGCGGCACCCACCAGGTGTCCTTCGATGTGGCGTGGACTGGCAGCGGACCGTTAGAGACGACCGTCAACGGGCCGGGAAGCAAGCGCAACGAGCGCGCCGCGACTGCGACCGGACAGGTGATCTTCGACGGTGTTGCTCTCGTCGACGGCGCGGCCAACCACCCAACCCGGCCGGCACCGTTCATTCGGGTCGACACCGAGAAGTAGTCCGTCCCGACCTACTCGCGATCGACTCAATCCGAATGAGCCGAGCAGGCGCTGCCCCCGGGCGCACAGAAATGTCACCACCGAGAGCGAGTTCGGCGATCACACTCGATGGAGGTCGGCAGCGTTTGCCAGCAACTCGGCTTGGCGGTGCCAGTCGCCGGCGGCGAACGTGACGACAACTCGTGCCGCTCCTGCGTCGCCGTAGGCCTGGAGTCGTTCGGCGATCTCGTCGGGTTCGCCGTAGAGCAGGAACTGGTCGACGAGTTCCTCGGGTACGCCGTAGAGGCCGTCAGGATCGATCATTCGCTGCATGATCTCGCCGCGTGGCGGCAGCGCAGGATCGCCGACGATCGCGACGGTCTGGTTCGCGATGACGGGTACGGACACGCGCCCGGCTGCCTCGGTGACGCGCTTGGGGGGCATCGGCAGCAGAAACCATCCGTCGTGGGATTCGGCTCGGCGGACAGCGGCGTCGGCCATTCCGCCGACCACGATCGGCGGCACCGTCGCACCGGGTGCGAGTTGAACGCCGTCGACTTCCTTGCCGGCGATGAGATCGGGCAGAACGGCGAGCGTGGCATCGAGCCGGCGGCCGCGCTCGGACCTAGGCACACCAACTGCCTGCCACGACCGGTCGTGGCGATCGCCGCCCACGCCGACGCCGAGCACGAGGCGACCGCCTGAGAGGTGTTGAAGCGTCGCGACCTGCTTGGCGATCCAGGCGCGTTGCCGCAACGGCACGATCAGGACGCCGAGGGCGAGACCGATGCGCTCGGTCACCGCCGCAGCGCCGGCGAGCACGAGCGTGCTGTCGAGGATCGCGTTACCCGTGCCGGCGACGAGTTGATCGACCACCCACACCGACTCGAAGCCGAGCGACTCGGCTTGCACGGCAGCGGCAACGGGATCGGCGACGGCGGCCTTGCGTTCGCTGAGGCTCGGCAGGAAGACACCGATCGGGAGAAACGACACGAAGTTCCTTTCAGGGGCTGTCAACCACGTCTGGGACGTGACAACGAATCCTGCGACTCCGGAATTCCACGTCGCGTCCTCGCGGCCCCAATGCTCGAACGCGATCACGAGCATCGGTGCCCCGCGAGAGCGACAGCATCTCGTCATCGCCACGACGCGCCAGAACGTCGCGACCGAATCTCGTCGTCGAAGCCACCGGCGACGAGCCCAGGACGGCATGGACGCATTTCGTCGAGCGGCCTTCGACCGGCATTGGTTCGGCGGCGTTGTCCTCTCCTGCTGCTGCGCCAGGTCGTGCCAGAGTTGACCGACGTTTGGCGAGCCCGCTTGGCCAGGTCCAGATGTGGGACGATGACCACCCCACAACGCACGGCATCGAGGACGCGCATGTCAGACGATTCCACGATCATCGACGCCCACGCTGGAGACGACCTCTCCCCGCTCGGCGGTGAATGGGAGGTTGATCCGACGCATTCGGCGCTCGAGTTCGTCGCCCGCTACGCGATGTTCACGCTGGTACGCGGACGCTTCACGTCGTTCACCGGTGCGGTTGTTATCGATCCGCTGACTCCGGAAGCCACCTCGATCGCCGTCGACATCGATGCCTCATCTGTCGACAGCGCGATGGCGGTTCGCGACGCTCATCTGCGTGGCGAGGAGTTCTTCGATGTCGACCGTTATCCGAACATCACGTTTCGAGCCAGGGGTGTCACCTTGCTCGGCGCCGGGCGTTATGCGGTCGCGGGGGAATTGACGATCCGCGGCATCACACAGCCCGTGCGGCTCGTCGTCGATCTGTTCGGTCGAGCACCTGACGTGATGGGCAACCCCCGGCTCGGCTTCAGGGCGACCGCCAAGCTGCAGCGTGCGCGGTGGGACATCAAGTGGAACGCACCGGTTCTCGGCGGAGGCGTCGCCCTCGCTGACGAGGTCGATCTGGAACTCGACGTCTCGCTCGTACCGGCCGGCACGATTGCCCGGATGATGGCAGCAGCAGATTCGGCCGACGACAGCGCTTGATCTTTCGCGAGGCCGCCCGAGTCCGACCCGGACGCTGGTTCAGAGAGCGACGCGAGCCAGTCGGGCGCGGACATCCTCTGCGAGCCTTGAGGCCAGCGGCTTGCCAGTTGCTCGGCTGGCATCGACAAGCGCATCGTCGATCAGCTCGGCAATGGTGACCGCCGCCGACAGGATCGACTCTGGGTCTCGCGGCGACGGATACGTCACGTCGAGCCGTGCGGGGATGGCGTGGGGGGCGAAATCGACCAAACTCACGAGTCCGTACTGCGGAAACCTCGTCCGCGCCCCGATCGCGACCAGACGTAGCAAGTAGTCCCGGGCGACGCCAAGACGTTCAACGGCCTCATACCAAGAGCGCCGCTCGAGGTATTTCGCCACGTCGCCGAGGAACCACCAGGCGGAATGCGTGTACTCCACCGCCTGTGCTGAGGTGCGCTGGGCGAGAGCCTCTGCGGGCGGGGTGAAGGGTGCTGACACATGACCGTCTTTGTCCACGACGACCACCTCTTCGCCCGCCAGATGATGACTGCGTGACGCCACAGGAATGAGCAGCAGATCAAGCTGCCCGCCGTTCGAGTACACCGCCGCCACGCGACGCGTGGGATCTCCGAAACCCTCAAAGCCGTGCACATGCACGTCGACAACATCACCCAGCTCACCAGCCAGGTCGCTCGCGGCGACCTCCAGCCGATCCACTTCGGTCAGCGTGTGAGTGATCGCCGCATCGACATCCGAAAACTCGTCTGCACTGCCACGGCCAAGCGAACAGCTCACGATCAACGCGCGGAACTCGGCAGTCCGCTCGACGATCCTCACGAGACCGCCGAGGAGATCGCCTTGCACCGGCAACTGCTGACAGACAGCCTCCATCCAACGAACCCCGTCAGTCATCATCGACGCAGTCTGCCCAGGACTGGCCCACCCTGCGAGTAGCCGCTTCGGCGGGCTTCCAGAACCTCAAGACTGCCGATCGGCATGTAGCGGGCTCGGTCTCGACCGAGTCGAGGCCGCTCCATGGTCGGGCGGTCGGCACCCGACACACTGTCTCGGACCCAAGGTGATCGCATCGGCCGCGTCCCGCACAGAACGACGCCGAGCGCGGCGTCGCGAGCCGCCCAGATCGGCATCCCGTTCGACAGCGGCCGTTGCGAGCCACGTTGCTTGGATCACCCGTCGGTACGGAGGAAGAATGCGGGTCCGGCGCTCGGGTTCTGGTGCGCTGCTTGACACGTCAGCTCGAGCACCGATGGGTCGAGGACCGCGTCGGCGGGAAGCGACCCCTCGACGTCGCGACAACCGAGTCGACGACACGCGTCATCGGAACCTCGAGCTTGATATTGCTGGTTTCGAAGGCAGCGATGTGCAGGTGCTCGATGCACATGACCTCACGATCGTTGTCGACGACATCCACGGACCGGCCTCGGAACGCTCGCCGTCAGCGATGCCCGAAAGGGCTCGCGAATGTCGTGCGAGCAATCGGCCGCTAGCGAGCTGATTGGCTCGTGCGTCCCCTCGTGGCGGCGCCGCGGCCGGAGCCGGGCTTCTTTGTCGGTGCCTTTCGCGCAGTCGACTTGGCGGCCGACGCCTGCGCAGGTGCCCGCTTCGTGGAGGTCCTCTTGGCCGACGACTTCCTCGCCGAAGCTTTCTTCGCAGACTTCGACCTCGGCGGTTTGGCGTAACTCAAGACGGCCGAGACGCTGTCTCGGAGGGCGGCGGAGTGTTGCTCGACGAGTTCGCGTGCTGCGCGATCACCTGCTCGACCTCGGTCGGCGGCCTTGGCCACCTTCCGTGCACGCTTCTTGCGCAACCCAGCGTCGCGTAGGTCCTGCTCAATCTTCTTCTTGCCCATCAGAGTTCCGTTCTTCTCGTGATCAGTACGACCGGCCGTCAGTAGCTACTCGCGAGGGACACACCTGCGGGGCCGAGCGCCACGTGTCCGGGCAAGTGGTCGTTGCAGTACCCGGTAGGGAAGTCAGCCGAAACGCCGCGCTTCGGCACTCGAACGAACAGCAGACTCGGAGTCGGTGCGGGCCCGGTTCGATCTCAAGGTCGTCGGGGTGTCTTTGACGACACTCAGCGCAGGGCTGACGCCGTCACCTACCAAGCGCTTCCGGATCTGACGAGCCGACGATGATTGGCTCCACTCGGATGGCATCACGACCGAAGGCCGGGCGCCAGCCCGGCCCGATCCACACGACCTGTAGCTCAAGACGCACATTCCAGAAGCGCCGGGATGTGACGAGCAGCTGAATCGGAGATCGCCGATATCCGCGTGACCGAGCGTGCCCCTGCGCCTCGGTGATTGTGGTCGCCAGCGCGAACGGGCCCGGCATCGCCCGCGCTGCGACGCGAAGTCGATTTGCCGGTTTCATCGGACGGATTGCACACCGAACGACACGCCCGAACGACGGGCCGGGCGGCGCCGGCGACCACCCATATCGGCATCGACGTACTCGTCAAGGCACGTGTTGCCCGGCGGAAGTGTTTCGTACAGTTCGCAGGTGTGAGCGAGACGGGCAAGGTGGTCGTCGCCGACCAGCACCAGTGTCGGTGCAGTGATCGTGGCGATCTCGCCGACGCTCAAGGTCGGCTCGGTTCCGACTCGGCGAGATGACAACAACTGGGTGACCCGCTGCAGGGCAACGCTCGTCCACCTTCGACAGCGATGAGCAACGCGCGCCCTGATCGGGTTGCTCATCGCGGCATGCGTTACACCTCGGGGTTGCCGTTGAGCGACTCCGCGGCGATCGGCGCTAGGACGTCCCAGTGCTCGACGACCTTGCCGTCCTCGTCGAGGCGGAAGATGTCGACGACCTTGTTGCCGAGCTCACCGAAGACGTCCGGGGCCCCGGAGATGATGCCGTGGGTGATCACGAAGTCGCATTCGGCGAACACCCGCACGATTTCGATGTTGAGGTCTGGGTACTGCTCGGCGAACGTGTTGACGAAACCGATGAATGCTTCGAACCCGTTGTCGGCCTGTGGGTTGTGCTGGATGTATTCGGCGCCGCCGTACGTCTCCACCGCCTGTTCCGGCTCGTGGTCGTTGAACGCCGTCGTGTAGTAGCCGACGACGTTGGCCTTGTTGCGCTCGAGGTCAGCCGGGTCGGTCGGACAGTGCGTCGACTCGCCGGCGCCGTTGAACGGAGCGAACTCGGAGCGAACTTCGCTGCCGCCCGGTGCAGTGGTCTCAGAGCCGTCGGGTGCGGTGGTCTCGGTGCCGGCTGGCTCGGTCGTGTCGGCGCTTCCGGGCACGGTCGTGCCGTTGGCCACCTGGCCGAGCCCGAGCCCGGCGGCGGCGAGCGCGGCAACGGTCACGGCGGCAAGACGCACTGGTGTTTGGCTCCTCGGCATTGTTCCCCCTTGCTGTGGTTGGGACGGTCGATGCTTGATACCACGTGCGAGGGGGCGGTCAGTCCGGCGCGCTGGTTTCCCAGCCAGATCGCGGACTTGCCACACACAATCCGGCGCTCGGTACCCGACCCGCAGCCTGGGCCGCGAGGTGAATGAGGGCAACGGCCTCGGGGTGCGCACCGTGATCGGTGACGGCGCCGCAAATGCGATCGTCATCAGCCGAAATGCGGCGGGAGCGACCTGGTGAAGAACGGCACGATTCCTGTAGTCGGTGGGTCGCCGACAGTGGCCAACACGACGCTGACGGTGATCATCGGTGTCGGCGGTAATGACACGGTCTCGCTCAACGAGACCAACGGTGCGCTGCCGCCGGCCAACCTGTTCGGTGATGGCGGCAACGATGTCCTCACCGGCGGTTCGGGTGGCGACCGGGTCGTCGGCCAGGCCGGTAACGACACGCTGCTGGGTCGCGGCGGCTTCGACAGCCTCTTCGGTGGCAGCGACAACGACACGATCACTGGAGGCGACGGAGATGATCAGGCCTTCGCCCACAGCGGCAACGACCGGATGGTGTGGAACCCCGGCGACGACACCGACCTCAACGAGGGCGGTGAGGGAAGCGACACCGTCGAGGTCAACGGGGGTAACGGCGCCGAGCAATTCACGGCGACGGCCAACGGCACACGTGTCCGCTTCGACCGCGTCACCCCGGCGCCGTTCGCGATCGACATCGGCACCACCGAAGCTCTCGTCGTCAACGCCAAGGGCGGCGTTGACAGCTTCGCGGCGACGGGGAACCTGGCCGCACTCATCGGGATCACCGTCGACGGAGGTGCGGGCAACGACACGATCATCGGCAGCAACGGCGCCGACGTGCTGCTCGGCGGCGACGACGACGACTTCGTCGACGGCAACCAGGGCGACGATGACGCGATGCTGGGAGCCGGTAGCGACACAATGCAATGGGATCCGGGCGACGGCAGCGACGTGGTCGAAGGCCAGGCCGGCAGCGACACGATGTTGTTCAACGGCAGCAACGGCAACGAGAACATCGACGCCTCCGCCAACGGGCAGCGGGTGCGACTGTTCCGCAACCTCGGCAACGTCTCGATGGACCTCGACGACATCGAACGCATCGACGTCAAGGCCCGCGGCGGCACCGACAACCTCCCGCGCCCGTTCAGGGAATGTGCCGACCCTGTCCGTGCGCCAGTTCGTTGTTGGCGGGCCGGTGGGCCGCTGCCGGTGTGGTGACGCCGAGTCTCGGAAGCTGCGATGAAAGGGACAGCTGAACGTGAAGACCTCGGCCGAGTACATCGCCGCGGTGGACGACAAGCGCCGGTCCGACATCGCCTCACTCGATGCGCTGATTCGCAGGCACGCGCCGAAGCTCGAGCCGGTGATCATGGGCGGCATGCTCGGTTGCGGGCCGTTTCACTACCGTTCGGCGAGCGGCCGCGAGGCAACGCCTCGTACATCTCGCTGTACTGCTTGGCCGCCGACGCGAAGGGCTACGTCGCCGAGCGGTACGTCGACCGGCTCCCGGAGGCCAGCATCGGCAAGGCCTGCGTGCGGTTCAACAAGCTCGCCGACCTCGACGAGAAGGCGCGTGTGGCGCTCATCAACGGCGACCGCGAAGATGGGCCTCGTCGCTGAGGTCTGAAGGATGGAGGAGCCGATGACGATCGTCACCGGGATCATGCCCGTCGCCCCGACGGCGTTCGACGACGATCAGCAGCTCGATCACGCGAGCCAGCGACGCGTCATGGACTTCCTGGTCGACGCACAGGTCGACGGCATCTGCATCATGGCGAACTACTCCGAGCAGTTCTCGCTGTCCGACGACGAGCGCACCGCGGTGATCGACACGGCGCTGGCGCACGTGTCGGGCCGTGTCCCGGTGTGCGTGGCGACGAGTCATTACAGCGCCTACGTCGCCAACCAGCGCAACCGCGAGGCCCAAGAGCGCGGCGCTGCCATGGTCATGATGATGCCGCCGTTCTACGGCGCTGGACTGAGCGTCGACGAGTCGGCGTTGCTGCCCTACTTCCGGATCGCCCTGGAGGGCATCAGCATCCCGCTGATGCTCCAGGACTCCCCGATGAGCACCACGCGGATGTCGGCGCGAACAGTGGTCGCTGCTGGCACGCGAGCTTCCCACGCTCCGCTACGCGAAGATCGAGACCGTCCAGTGCGCGGCGAAGATCCGCGCGATCAAGACGGAGGCGGGAACCGATCTACCAGGCCTCTTCGACGGTGAGGAGGCCGTCACGTTGATCCCCGACTTGGAGGCCGGGGCCATCGGCACGATGACCAGTTCGCTGCTCCCCGACAAGATCGGGCGCGCCGCCCGGATGTTCCTCGCCGGTGACCGTGAGGGTGCCACCCTGCTGTGGGAGGACCTTCTGCCTCTGATCCAGTTCGAGAACCGCCAGTGCGGCCTGCGGGCGATGAAGGAGGTCCTCCACGTCGGAGGCGTGCTGGCCAGCCCCCGGACGCGGAGCCCGATCGAACCCATCGACGACCACACGCGGCGTGCGCTGCTGAATCTCGCGCGGCGCAAGGAGATCCTGGCGTGCACGTGGGGTTTGGCGACCTGACCGAGTGGCGATCCGTGTCGACGCCTCGTGTCAAGTCGGCCCGACAAACCTGAACGACCGGGTCACCCAGGTCGGGTCCGACGACCCGTTTGCTCGCCCCGCATTGTCAGCGACCGGTTGCCGTGTGCATGAGACACGTGCAGGACTGGCCGCAGGAGCGGTGCTTCATCGGGCGCGATATCCGGACACGCGGCGGCACTCGATCGGGCATCATGCGAACCGAACTGGACTGTTGAGGAGCTCGGAATGTCGCAACCCGACTTCGGCGCCGCCGTCGATGCGTATCGACGGGCGCTCAACGCGTTTGTCAGGGGTGACCCCCGACCAGTGCTCGGGCACTTCTCTCGGCGCGACGACGTCACACTCGCCAACCCACTTGGACCACCTCGCGTCGGGCGGACAGATGTCGAGAAGGCAGTCGAGGCGGCCGCCGCGAACTTCGAGGACGGCTCGGTGCGTTTCGAGGACCTGTCAAGATTCGCCACGGCTGATCTTGGCTACGTTGTGTACCTCGAGCGGGCTGAGGTGCGGTTGGCGGGCAGCGACGAGATCGTCCCGTCGACGCTGCGGGTCACGATGATTTTCCGCCTCGAGGGGGACGAGTGGAAGGTTGCTCACCGTCACGCCGACCCAATCACGGGCACTCGACCGATCAGCACGATCATCGACGAGTAGACGCTGCCCTCAGTGTTGTTGCTGTGTAACGTGACGATCCCGTCGCCGGCAGCCACTTAGCCGTCGTTCAGCGCCTGCCCTGGTCGAATCCCTCTCGCTCCCGACACCACCTACGCTTTCTGGCGATCATGAGACGACCCGAGACCCGTGGCCGTCCACTGCGCAGACGATCACCCTGCCCAGCCGCAGGCGTTCTGCAGCGGAGCGAGAGCGAACAGGCCGGCCTCGGTGACCGCACCGACGTTCGTCGTGGTGTAGATCCCCGCCTGCAGTAGCGAATCCCACTCGGCGTAGTACTGGGCGAACGCGGCCTGCGCCAACTGGCTCTGCACCTGCGACGCCTCGGAACTGAAGAAGTCGCGGGTCACTTGAATCGCCTGACGCAGGCTCTCGGTGAACGGCTGACCATCGGCCGGGTACTCGACGCCGATGAACTGGTCACCCTCCCAGATCGTGTCCTGGAGCAGCGCACAGTCGTTGGCAAGCAACGCATGCTCGTCGTCGGCCGGTCCGCCGGTGGGAATGTCACTCCCTTCGCCGTAGAGGTCGCAGCCCCAGACGATCCACGTGGCCTCGCCCGCTTCGATGTTGATCCACGCCTGGTACCCGGAATGCTCGACCTCGGGCTGGAACAGTCCCTCGACACACGCCGCGCCATTGAACGTCGCGTCGCGGAGTTCGATGCCGGCAGCCGCTGGCACGATCCGTTCGCGTTCGTTGTTGTTGACGACGAGATAGTTGACGTCGGGCTCGGTGGCGCCGTTCGGGAGCACGATGGTTGCGGTGCCGTCGGCGAGCACGCCGGCGGCGGCTTCCGGAGTGAAGATGCACAGCAGGTCGACAGACAGCGGTTCGCCGGCGAGTGGCGGGTCGACGAAGACGGCCCAGATCCCGTCGGGGATGACGTCGCCGATCGAGCCATCGGCGCCACATCCGGTACCGCGCACCGGCTCGGAACCGAGCTGTGGCACGTCGCCGAACGCGGGGTACGGGAATACCGGGACGAACCCGGGCACGGTCGTGATCGGTGCGCCAGTGCGCTGGATCGAGTTGACAATCGCCGTCCAGGTCGCGTCGGCGGCGCTCTCCGAGTAGTAGTCGGCGAACAACGACCCGCTGCCATCGTCGAATCGTGCCCACAGCGACGTACGGGCCTGCACGGGCGCCCACGAACAACCCGACGTCGCGCCCCACCGCCCGGTCATCCCGTTGGCGGCGAAAGCACCGTCCTCGAAGGTGGTGCAGTCGACGCCGTAGTCACCGTAGAACTCGCCCTGATCCGCCGCTTCGACGGTCGGGTACGCCTGGACGACGAGCGACGGCACGACGGCGGAACCGTCCACGTACTGCTCACCCGTCGGGCTCGCCACGATCGTCGGCAGCAGCACGTCGTTGGGGAACTGTTCGTCGATGCCGAGGTAGTGGTCGGGTGCCGTCGTCACCACCCAGTCCGCGGGCACGTCGACGCTGAACGCCCCGGTGTCGTCTACGACGGTGGTCATCACCGGCGGCTCGGTCTGGACGCCGGCGCCGGCAGCGGCGGCAGGCGGCGTCATCGCGGCGGCTGCCAGACCCACGAGGACGGCGATGCAGGCGGTGCGCAGCGAGTGCCGGACCATGGTGTTCACAGATTGCTCCTTCGATCGACGGGAGTGAGGTTGATGTCGGCCCATCGGGTCCATCAACGCAACTGACGCGCTGTCACCCGATTCCATTCCGCCCCGACGGCGACGACCGGCAACGTACACACTGCGGCCGGCGCGGCGGCACCCGAACGCCTCGCGGGACGTTTCAGCTGTCAAGCGCACCATTTCGGTGTGGTCGTGGAGGGGCGGCTACGACATCGGACCGAGAACCGTCGCAGGCCGCCCCGAACGCCGTCCTCCCGTTGCTCGAGTCCAAGGGTTTCGTTGGGTCGGGCCGGTAGCACGGCCTCAGGGTCTCAGGGATCGGTCGGGGGATTTCCCCGATTTCACTGGCTCGTCGCCGGTCTTACCGTCGTCAGTATGGGCGAACCAGACGACGACGGTCCGGCGGCGAGACCACCGACCGAGCAGGGCGATCAGCCGACGGGCGCAACGGCCTCCAACGCGGGTTGGATCACACCGCTGCAGGGGATCGCCTCGCTGGGGGCTGGGGCCATCCACGCCGCCGCCGTCGGGGTTCACGCTGAACATCAGACGCTGTCGAGGCTGTTCGTCGCCGTCGCCGCTGCGCAGATCCTCGTCGGGCTGGTCACGCTGCTGCGTGGCGGCCGCGCCGTCGCGGCGGCCACTGCACTGGTCAATGGCGGTGCCGTCGTCGCCTGGATCGTCACCAGGGTGTCGGGCATCTCGTGGATCGAGGGCCTCGAGCAGTCCGAGGCGCCGCAGTTCGCCGACACCGTCTGCGCCACCCTTGGCGCGTTGGCGGTGGGCGCCGCAATCGTGACGCTGCGCGGTGGGGCGGGCCGGACGATGCGAGCCACGCCCAACGCGGGTCGGGCTGCCGGCGATCGGCCTCGGCGCCATCACCGTCGTCGCCATGATGTCGGGCGCCACCCACGCTCACAGCAGTGACGCCGGCCACGACCACAGCAACGCCGAGGCCACCGACGACCAGGGACGCAACGACCACCGCCCACTCACACGGGGACGCTCCCGGGACGACTAGCGCCGACGCCCACGACACAGCAGGTCAGCACGAGCCGGCCACGGTCGCCTACGACCCCACCAAGCCGATCGACCTGTCCGGCGTCGATGGAGTGACGCCCGAGCAGCAGGCGTTCGCCGAG
This sequence comes from Ilumatobacteraceae bacterium, assembly GCA_963786985.1. Taxonomy (GTDB): domain Bacteria; phylum Actinomycetota; class Acidimicrobiia; order Acidimicrobiales; family Ilumatobacteraceae; genus Desertimonas. The sequence goes on from CAWBBL010000024.1 coordinate 78,752, forward strand.
AACCTCGTCGCCGTCAACGTCGTCCGCCTGCCGCAGTGGGCCGACCCGGCCGTCGCCGAAGCCGCCGGGTTCCACTCGATCGGAGATGCCGACTCCGGCGAAGGCGTCGAGCACTACGTGCAGTGGGACTGGATCGAAGACGACGTCTGGCTCGATCCCGACGCCCCCGAGAGCCTCGTCTACGAGCCCCAGCCGGACGGTAGCAAGACGCTCGTGTCGGCGATGTACATGCTGCCCCAGGACATCGCCCTCGAGGACGTCCCCGACTACGGCGGCGCACTGATGCAATGGCACATCCACGACGACCTCTGTTTCACAGCCGATCCCGTCGCCCCCCAACTCGAAAGCGAAACCAGCCCCAACGGCACCTGCCGCCCGCCGCTCGTCAAGATCCAGGAATGGGCGATGATCCACGTCTGGATCGTCCCCCACGAATGCGGGCCGTTCGCCTCCCTCGAAGGCGTCGGCGCCGGCTCCATCCTCGAAGGCGAACAGCGCTGGTGCGACCACGCCCACGGCTCCTGACCGGATGAGCCAGTCGTCCTCGGCGTCATCCTGCTCGTCGCGGCCCTCGTCGGGGACGCGCCCGAACATCGCGACCGAACGACGTCCTCGCGCCTCACGTCACTGACGTAGAACCGCCTGTCGATCCCGGCAGACTCGTTGAAGGGTGATCTCCTGTTGGGCGCGTCGACGGGCCGTCGGCACTGCCGCGACTGCGCATCGGGGAGATTCGTCGTCGCTGTGTGCCGACGACGGCACGCATCGGCGGTGAGGTTGTCGCATCGTCGTTGTCGACTTGGTGGCGTCTGCGCGATGGTTGTTGACGATGGCGTGAGCGTCGCTCTACGTTCGACTCCTTGCCCCGACCAGCTTGGGAGGTCGCCATGGCGATTCGTCCGCCCGTTGAGTCTGACCTGGCTGCTGTCGCGGAGGTCTACGGGCTCGATCTGAGCTCCGCCGACATCGCTTCGTTTGTACCGTTCGCGAGCGAACTGGTGAGCTCGTGGACGGCCGTCGAAGAGCTGTACGCCCACACCGCTCCGACCCCACGGAGCGACCGCCCTTGGTCCCGCCCGGCTGAGCACGACAACCAACTCGGCGCGTGGTACGTGGCGACCGACATCCGGGAGACCGACGGCGGTCCGCTGGCCGGGCGAACCGTCGCGATCAAGGACAACATCATGGTTGCCGGCGTGCCGATGATGAACGGCTCGGAGACCGTGGAGGGCTTCGTGCCGAGCCGCGACGCCACAGTGGTCACCCGCCTGCTGGCGGCTGGCGCGACCATCACGGGCAAGGCGGTGTGCGAAGACCTGTGCTTCTCCGGCGGCAGCCACACGTCCCGGACTGGCCCGGTGCGCAACCCCTGGGACCCGACCCGTTCGGCCGGCGGGTCTTCCAGCGGCAGCGCCGCGCTCGTGGCGGCGGGTGCCGTGGACGTAGCGCTCGGCGGTGATCAGGGTGGCTCGGTGAGGATCCCCAGCGCCAATTGCGGCACCGTCGGTCACAAGCCGACGCATGGCCTCGTTCCCTATACGGGGGCGTTCCCGATCGAGTTGACCCTCGATCACCTTGGTCCGATCACCCGCACCGTCGCCGACGCCGGTCTCGTGCTCGGCGTGCTTGCCGGCGCCGATGGCCTCGATCCCCGCCAGCCGCCCGACGTCACGGGCGGCGACTACTCGGCTGCCCTCGCCGGCCCGGTCGAGGGTCTGCGGATCGCGGTCGTCAGTGAGGGGTTCGGAATCCCTGACGTGTCGCAGCCGGGCGTGGACGAGGCGGTGCGGGCGGCGATCGAGCAACTCCGAACCGCCGGCTGCATCGTCACCGACGTCTCGGTGCCGTGGCACCGTGACGCGATGCACGTGTGGAACGTCATCGCCACCGAGGGTGCCATGGTCCAGATGATCGACGGCAACGCCTACGGCATGAACTACAAAGGCCTGTACGACCCCGAGTTGATCGAGTTCTACGGGCACCAATGGCGCGAACGGGCCGCGCGGTTCTCCGAGACGGTGAAGCTCATGATCATGGCGGGCCGCTATGCCATCGACACCGGCCACGGTCAGCACTACGCGATGGCCCGCAACCTCGCCTACGAGTTGCGCCAGGCGTATGACGACGCGTTGGCCGACCACGACGTGCTGGTCATGCCGACCCTGCCACACACCGCCACCACGATTCCCGCCGCGGACGCCCCACGCGACGAGTCCCTCGCGGCGCAGCCGATGATCGGTAACACGGCCCCGTTCGATGTCACCGGGCACCCGGCCACGTCGGTGCCGGCCGGACTGGTCGACGGACTCCCAGCCGGGCTGATGATCATCGGCCGGCACTTCGACGACGGCACCTGTCTCCGAGTGGCCCACGCCATCGAGCAGGCCAGCGGCGGCTTCCCGGCCCCGCCGGTGCCCGTAACGGTCGACGTCGGACGCTGAACCATTCGCACGTCCTGCCGACACTCAAGGCCGATCAGACAATCGCCGACAAGCGCAGGCCGGCGCGCGGCATGGCCGGCGAGGTGAGCTCGCGCACCGAACAGCACGACCTCACGACGTCGTCGAGGCCGACGAGGAGCGCACAGATCGGCATGTCTTTGTGTCTGCAACTATTGCTGCGTTTGTTCACGGCGGCTCGACGGGTCGTGGCTCGTGAAACGGCCCAGATCTCGACGCATGGGCGCCGGTACTGTAAGTCGCGATGCAGACGACCGCCCACGAGAGGACGGCGATGCACACGGAGCTCGATGCCCTTCGTGCAGCGAGCGGCGACCACGACGAAGTGACGCTCAACACCGGTCTGTCGTATCGCCCAGGACATCCCGTGCGCATCCGCGTCCGAAAGCGTGGCAGCCGCTTCGACGTCACCGATGGGGCCACGGCCGTCAACCTTGCCGGTCGCCCAGACGGCTGGTTGGCGACCGCATTCGACACCGCCGCCCAGACGGGGATGAACGTCAATCGTCGAGGCGTTGTGTTCGTCACTGGCTTCGAGCGACGTGATCTCGCAGACCTTGTAGTGCGCCTGGCGGAGTGCTCGCGCCTCGTCTATGTGGCGCTACTCGAGTCGGCAGACTGAACCACCCTCACCCGTCGCCGACTCACGACACACCGATCGAACCTCCCGAACGACGAAGTCGAGCCCCCGACGAGGGGTGAGGTTGAGGTTGTGCCGGTTCCGACCGTCGTGAGTCTGTTGCACCGAGGTGCGCGCAGCCGGATGCCGGCGTGAGCGAACCGATCGGTACCGTGCCCGGCGTGCGCGCTGGGCAACGGGTGGTCGCTGCGCTCGTCGTCTGCGCGGTGGGGCTGGCGTTCGCCGACGCTTCAGTTGTAGCCCTCGCGCTCCCGGATCTCTATGCCGAGTTCGACACGTCGATCGTCGGGGTCTCGTGGGTGCTCACCACCTACGCGCTCCTCGTCGCCATCACCGCTGTCCCGGTCGCCCTCGTCCATCGACGCGTGCGCCCGCTCGATCTCGTCGTCGTGGGAGTCAGCGTCTTCGCCGCGGCGTCGGTCGTTGCTGGCGTGGCGTCCAGCCTGACGATGCTGCTCATGGCTCGGAGCGTCCAGGGAGTCGGCGCGACGCTGCTCCTGGCCGGATCGCTACCCGTTCTCGCCTCGCTGGCCGGCGCCGACGGTAGGGCGCGGCGGTGGTGGGCGATGGCCGGTGCGATCGGCGTGGCGATCGGCCCGGCGTTGGGTGGCGTACTCACCCAGCTGTTCGACTGGCGGGCGATCTTTTTCGTTCAGGCGCCAGTCGCCGCCGCCGCCCTCGCCGTGACCGCCGATCGCTCGGCTCGGAAGCTGCGGCACGAGGGGCACGTCCACGAGCGACCGGGCACCCGCCGGCTCGGCGTGGTCGTCGCCAATGTCGGGTTCGCCCTCGTGTTCGCCGCGCTCGTCGGCGCCCTGTTCCTCGGTGTGCTGCTGGCGGTGGAGGTGTGGCGGTACAGCCCGATCCACAGTGCGCTGCTGGTCAGCGCCCTCCCGATCGGCATGGCGGTGGGACGGCTCATGAGGCTCGCGCCGAGCCCCGTCGTCGCCGTCGGCGGCTCCATGCTGCTCGCCGTCGGGCTGGCCGGCCTGGCATTGCTGCCTGGCGAGGAGGCGACGATGGCCGCCGTCGCCTTTGCCATCTGTGGCGTCGGGTTCGACCTCGTCCACGAGGTCCTCAACGCTGCGGCGGTCCCGGCGGACAGGCCGGCAGTGCAAGCGAGCGCGCTCTCCGTCGGCGCCCGCCACGCCGGGCTGGTCCTCGGCCTCGTCGTGATCGCTCCGGTGCTGTCATCGAGCCTCGGGGACAGCATCGATCGCGCCACGCTGGGCGCGACGCGCACGATGCTCGAGACGGAGCTGCCGCTGTCCGACAAGCTGCCTGTGACCTGGGCGCTACGCACGGCCATCGAGGACGCGCCGCGCGGGCAGGTTCCCGACCTCGAAGCGCAGTTCAACGAGCGCGGCGCGGACGGTGACAACGCCATGGCCCGGGCCCGCGACGAGCTGATGGACAGCGTGACCGACGCCGTGACCCGCTCCTTTCGACCGGCGTTTGCTGTGGCCGCCGCCCTCGCCGCCGCGGCGACGATCCCCGCCCTCGCCGTCGCCATGTCCACTCAACCCGCTGCCGCGCGCCGGGCACGCCCCGCGAAGCGGGCGACCGTCGGCATCGGTGTCGCCGCGCTCGTCGGCCTGGCCCTCCTCGCCACAGAGTTCGCCGCCGGCGCCCGAGACGTCGGCAAGTACACCGCCGCCGACCCGTGCACCGCTGGTCCCGATCCGTATTCCGGCGACGGCCTCGACGGGACGGTGCAACGCATCGCCCTCTCGGCGCTCAACGGCGCAGCCTGCGAGCTCGGGACGACTCGGGAGCAGCTCGTGCTTTCGGTCGACCCGGATAGCGGGTACGACCACGTCACGTGGGACGACGACACCGTCGAGCGGGCACTGCGCGTCGGCGCCCGACGCGCAATCGACGACGCCGACGAGCGCGACTCGATCCCCGGCTGGATCGCCTCGGTGCTGCACCTCGCTGCCGACCGTGCCCCGATCGGATGGCTCACGGAGCGCCTGCCCCTCCCCAGCTGACCTCGACAGGCCCGGAGTACTCGCGCCGGAACACCGCCACCGAAGACCGCCCGTCGGCCCCCGCTCATGACGGCGCCGAAGGGCATGTAGTTGCGTCTGCAATGGTGTGATTGCTGGAGGGCGATGACACGCCGGCTGTGTGATCGCTGCACGTTGAAGGTCGAGCACGCTCCCCTACACCGGAGCAGGGCACTCGCCGCGACTCCGGGCCGTGATCAATCGGGTCGGCGTGCCGTGCTCAGCAGCGAGATGGTGCGGTCACGCTCCTCGGGCGCGCCGTACAAAGCTGCGGCGAAGTCGGTGACGCCGGCCTCGGCGAGTTCGGCGAGCTGTTCGCCGACGAGTTCCTCGTTGCCGATCAGGGCCACGTCGGCGACGGTGGCCTTGCCTTCCCGGTCGAGGATCGTCCGGTACGACGGAAGGTCCTTGTAGATGGCGAACAGCTCGGTGGCGAGACGGTAGGCGGTGTCGACGTCGTCGGTGACGCAGATCGGCAGCGCCGTGCTGATGCGCGGTGCAGGACGCCCTGCAGTCTCCGCCGCGGCGCGGATGGCCGGGGCCGCGTAGTCGCGGACGGTCTTCGCGCCGGCCCAACCGAGCAGCGTTCCGTCGGTCATCGTGCCGGCCAGCTGCAGCATCCGCGGACCCAACGCCGCGAGAAGCACAGGAACAGGGTGCGCGTCGGTGACGGTGAGCTGGCCGTGCGTCCGCAGGACGGCACCTTCGAAGTGCACGGCCTCACCGGCGAGCATCGGTTGGAGAATCGAGAGGTACTCGCCCATGTACCGGCTCGGCGCGTCGAACGACAGTCCGAACATGCCCTCGATGACCAACTTGTGCGACAGCCCGATACCGAGCGTCAGCCTGCCGCCGGCGAGCACCGACGTGCTCAGCGCCTGCTGGGCGAGCGCCATCGGATGACGTGGATAGATCGGCACGACGTTGGTGCCCAGCTCGATTCGTTCGGTCTGCCCACCGATCGCTGCGAGAGATGTGAGCGCGTCGAGGGCGAAGATGTTCGGAAGCCAGAAGCTGTCGAGATCCGCCCGCTCCGCCTGGCACGCGCTGGCGAGCGCCTCAGCGAACGTGATTGGCCCAGTCACGCCGACGAACAGCCCAATCCTCATCGATCCTCCCTCGCCGTCAGCGCGCACGACGAACAAGACCGTACTGCACGCCACGCGTGGCGACATGGGCTCGTCGGCGTATCGATCAGCGACATAGCACGATCCCGCGCGCTGCCGCGAGCTCTCACCGATTCGACGGCAGGCACCCAACTCCAAGTCGGCGGCCGCGCCGCTGGCGAGACCCAGTGGGTCACGGCCGAGGGCAGTGATCGCACCGGACCAGCGCGCCGAACGACAGCACCGAATCACGGGCGCCGCCTTGGCAGAAGCCGCTCAAAACGGCATGTAGTTGCGCCTGCAACCATCCAACAAGAGGAGGTGGCGGACGCCAGTTCGGCGGGAAAGCCGGACACATACGCGGCCACTCGAAGTGGCGCCGTACCGATGCTCTTATGTCTTGTCAAGGTTCAGTTTCGGCGACGGTGCTGGCAAACCAGTGATGGGCCACTCGAGGTGAGGGCAGGCTCTTATCAGGCCATGAGGTGTCGGCGTGAGGTGGGTGGAGTGGCGGGCCGACAGATCGATATCAAGAAAGCCGACGGCATCTGGGCATTCGAGGGCCAGGCCCGCCGCTCCGATCGTGGCGCTACACGCCGGGGAGGTGGCGGTACACCTCGCGGGCGACGTAGCGCTTGAGGACGCGGATGATCTCGGGTTTGGAGCGGCCTTCGAGGCTGCGTCGTTCGACGTAGGCGCGGGTGCGTGGGTCCGAGCTCATGCGGGTGAACACGATGCGCTACAGGGCGTGGTTGGCTTGCCGGTTGCCCCGCGGTTGAGCCGGTGACGGACGGTCTTGCCGGAAGATGCGTGGATCGGAGCGACACCGCAGAGGTACGCGAAGGCGGCCTCGGAGCCGATCCGGTGGGCGTTGTCGCCGGCGGCGACGAGCAACAAGGCGGCGGTGTAGACCCGACACCGTGGAGGGCGAACAGCGTCGGGGCGGTCGCGGTGACGAGGGTGACGAGCTAGCCATGGAGGCAGGCGCAGTCGGCGTCGATGTCGAGCACACGGCGGCCAAGGGTGTGCATTGCCAGCTTGGTGGCATAGAGCACGGCGTCGCCCGCGGGGTTCGGGCGTAGCGAAGCGGCATCACGAGCTAAGGCGACAACGGTGATGCCGCGGAACCGTTCCCGCAGCTCATCTGGTGCGCAGAAGCCGAGATGGCGGAGCTGGTTGAGACACTTGGTGCGTGCCTCGCGTCCCGACCGGTAGGCGACCAGCAGAGTTCGGATCGCCTCCACGTTGCCATCGGCGGACTTGGCCACAGCCGTCGCTCGACCGCTGAGGGCGGCCCGCGCCGCCTCGACGGCGTAGACACTGTCGGACTTGCCGTGAGCGCGGCGGGCCTGACGGTTCGGACGTCCGACCTCGATCACCGCGATGTCCATCGCCCGCAGGAAACGGGCGAGCCCGGCTCCGTAGGCGCCGGTGCCCTCCACCGCGACCAGCTCGAGCACACCGAAACCACGTAGCCAGGTGTGCAGCTCGGCGAACCCAGCAGCCGTCGTCGAGAACGATTCGATGCCGAGCACACCACCGTTGGCGTCCAGCGCAGCAGCGACGTGAGTGTCGAGGTGGGTGTCCACCCCACCAGTGATCGGGCGTGTCTCTACGATGGTCATAGCCATCCCTTCTCTCTTCAAGTTGGTTAAGGGGTGGCACGCACGTACCGGGAAGGAGACCGTGACGATCGGACTGCGGCTAACAGGCCGATCGATCACCCTCCGGAACGGGGCGTGCCCATGTTCAACCAAACGGCCCCGCTCGACAGACATCTCGACGTTCACGATGTCCAACCAGTCAGAGCGAAACCGCAGGAGCCGCTGACCGTAACCATCACCAGCGAACCAGTGGTGGACCATCATCAACGCCCACCCACATACTCACTGGGCATTCTGCACTCGGACTCTTTGGGGGCTTGTGCTCAACGAACTGGCACGTCGTCGGCGGGCCGGTTGCCGACTATTCGAGTGACGACTGTGGAGCAGCGACGTTACGGTCGTGGCGGGTTGAGAGGAACCCAGACATTGATTGAGGGGGGAAGGTTATGTCTCGCTTTCGTTCTCGTTCGTCGCGTCCTGCTCGCAGCCGGATCGTCCTCGCTGCTGTTGAGCAGCCTGGCAATCGCCGACACCACGGCGGCCACGAGTGAGCCCGCGGCGGTGGAGATTCTGCCGCCCGACGAGTCGGCCGGTCGCCCATTGCCACCATTGGGCGTTCCACTCGCCGAGCGTCGCCCCACGTTCGGGTACAGCGCTGCGGCGACGGTCCCCATCAACAACGATGAACTGCTCCCGGAGGGTGTCTACCGCACGCCGGAGGTGACTCGCGACCAGCAGATCGCCACGGCCGTCAACGCTGGCTTCGCCGAGGAGGACGTCAACGCATTCCTCGGCGCTGGCGATCCCGCCGACACCTACGTGATCGGGCTACGCCTTGCTGACGGCGGCTGGACCCAGCTGGTTAGCTACAACGGCGGCGCTGAAGAAGTCGGGTGGCGGGGAACATACGAGGTCATCGATGAAGACACGGTGGTCGCTACTGATCCCTGTGGATCGATCACGTACACCTACGCCTTCGACGGCGAACAGCTCACCCTCGACATGATCGACGATCAATGCGATGGAGGTAGAGGAGCAGATCGCCCAGACGATCATCTTCGAGACCGCACCGTTCACCCTGGTCGAAGCGGCCAGCGGCGACGACAGCCCTGCCGCACCGGCGACGTACACGAGCTCGTCGTTCGTCGTCCCGTTCGAGGTCACGCTGCCAGGCTGGGTTGCACCCGAACCAGCGGTCACCGAGGCGAACTTCGTGACCTGGGAAGGCACTGACGCTGACCGTGGCATCCGCTTCCTCGCCCCGGTCAACCTGTACCCACCCGGGTCGACGACCACGACCTCTCTGCCCGACGACTACGTCAGTTACCTGATGTCGCAAGCCGACGATGGGGCAGTCTTTAGCGACGTCGTCGAGACCACCATCGACGGGCTCCCCGCCACCGTCGTCACCGCGACCACGGACCACAGCATCGACGGCGGGCTCGGCTGCCAAGCCGAGGGGCTCGCCGCCGAGGACTGCTTCGGTCTGCAGCCCGATCTGAGTCTGCGCCTCGCCGTCGTCGAGGTCGGCGACCAACCACTGCTGATCTGGGTTCGCGACATCAACGGAGTCGACGCCGAGTACGACACCTTCGATGCGATGCTCTCATCGCTCCAATTCGGCGAACCCGCCGACATCAGCGACCAACCCGCGGCGTCAACCTCGGAGGTCGTGGAGAGTTCCGCTTCCACGCCGCCGCAATCGACCTAAACCACCAGCACACCCACCCAAGACGAGCCCGGCCATCGAACGCGTCGGCCCCGAGCCGGTCGGCGGCGATCAGTCCGTCTGCGTCGCCGGTTGCTGTTCTCGAGGTCTTGCGTGACCATTCGATGAGCTTGGCGGCCTGGGCGTCGCTGAGCGGGGCACGGTTGGTGAGCCGTTCGCTCTCGACAGGGGTCAGCCCGTAGCGCGGGCCGGGTTCGCTGCCGGGAAGGTGGGCAATGTCGTCGAAGGTCTGCTTGGGGAGCGCCTCGTGCCTCGCCCAGCCGTGGCGGCAAGCGCTGATCGGTGTGCAGATCGCTTCGATCTCCACGTTGATCCCTCGTGCTCCGACACCGACGAAGTCGATCGTGGCCTCGTCGGATCCGGCCACGACAGCAACGCCCGGCCAGCGATTCGATTAGCGTCCGACGCTACGCGGTGGTGTTGAGCGGGCCGCCGACAACGGGGGGAGAGACATGCTGTTCCATGTGGAGTTCTCGGTGATTCGGGGCCAGGGCGAGGAAGTGCAGAAGCGAGCACTCCAAGTGTTCGGAGCGTGGCAGCCACCAGATGGCCTGGAGTTCAAAGGGTTCTTCGGACGTGCCGACGGTGCGGGTGGCTATGCGATCGTCGAGGCAGACAGTGAGGCGACCATCCTGCGGTCGATCGCACCGTTCTTGACCTTCAATGACTTCGAGATGATCCCGATCTTGCCGATCGAGGAGTCAACAGCCATCCTGGGCGAAGCGATCGCATTTCGAGACTCCGTCTCGTGATGATTCGATAGTGAAGTGCTGCGGGGGCGACGACTGCAATCGCACCAGCCGCCACGCGGCAGATCACTCACGGGACTATCCACGCCCGGGCGAACGTTCCGGCTGCCGGGGCGTGCCCCGGAATCTGGCCATCGGTACTGGCGAGGGTGACCGACATCTCATCGCAAACGATAGGTATCGTGGGCACGCTGGTTGTCGGGTTGAACCGTGCCGACGGCTTCGGGTTCCGCCGCCTGGATGATCGACGGCACCGGTTCCCCACACACGTCGGACTCACGGGTTCTTGACGCGCAACGACCCCGCTTGGTGCTGGTGATCAGTCGCGGAGTCGTTCGCCTAGCCGGACGCTGTCCGAATCGGGGCGCTATGTACCACTTCGACGCGAGCGTTGGACTAATCAGGTGACCGGTTCAGGGTCCGCAGTTACGGTCTCGGCGGGTTCTCGCCGTGGAACCAAACGTTGGGGGAACTATGTCGCCACTTCGTACCCGCATCCTGCTCGCCGCCGGATTGGCCTCGTCGTTGCTTGCCGCTCTGGCGGTCGCCGAAACGAGCGGCGCGACGAGCACCCCGGACACGGCGATGGAAACGAGCGTCGCCACGTCGCCGGAAACGGTCACGGAGACGAGGAGCGTCGCCACTTCGGCCGAAACGGGTGTGGTTGAAATTCTGCCGCCAGGTGAGTCGTGGGGCGGGGCAACCCGTGGCGAGTGGACCGCCCGCGCATACCAATGGGGGCTCAGCCTGCCGCTAGACGTCAGCCCGATGCTCGACCCCACGGGCGAACGCTGCGGATACGGACAATCCGGACCCGTCTTCTTCTGGGTGGGAGGCGAGAGTGCGGCGGAGGTCGCCTGTGTAGTCGCCGAGGGGACCGCCATCTATGTGAACGTGATCGGCGGCCAGTGCTCGACGATCGAGCCGCCGCCGTATTTCGGGCGCACCGAGGACGAACTGCGAGCGTGCGCCAGTGCACTGGTCGACGAGCATGTAACGGAGCCCCAAGCTCGCGTCAACGGCGAGGACGTCGACCTGGACGGGTATCGGACTACTTCACCGATGTTCACGATCACCTATCCGGAGAACAACATCTTCGAGGTGGAGCCGGGCGTGGCCCAGGCGGTGTCCGACAGCTACAGCTTCATCATCGCCCCACCGCCGCCGGGGGAATACGAGATCGTCACCTCGGCGATTTACTTCGGGGAGCAGTCGACCCGCATGGTGACCCTCATCGTCGAACGACCCGAGGTGTTCGAGTCTCCTGACGACGACCACCTGAGGCAAACCGCGCCATATCTGCGATCGGTACACGTCCGAACGTGAGAATGCCGCCTGCTGCCGCATTAGCCCGCCCCCGTGGTTCCGTCAGGCGATGACCGTCGTTTCGCTGGTACTGACCGCAACCTGGCCAGCTGTGACGGACCCGTGACTGGCGAATCGCCACCCCGACTTACGCGACCGTCGACTGTCGAACCGCCCCGCTGCACGGCGAGTTGGCCGGGTGGTCAGAACCTCAATCCCGCTTGAACGTTGCAGTAAGGTTTCGGCAGTGAAGATGTCCAACCACGGCGAGAACTGGGGCGAGCGCCTGGCCAACCGTGACCGGGCGCTGGCCGGCTTCGCCGCCAGCCTGCCCGTCGAGCGATGACCGTCGCCACCCCGCCCCAGCACGGTACCCGTGCCCGCTACGCACACTCCGAACCCGAGCTGCGTTGTCGGTGCGCGGCGTGCGTCAAGGCGAACCGCGACTACCAGCGCGCCTACCGCAACGCACCCGCCACACCTCGGCTCACTGTCTGTCCGACCTGCCGCCGGCTGCACACGGTCGCGGCGATGAGCACCGAGCACACTCCCGCCTCGAGCTGATGCTCCCGCCGCCCGGCCGGGCCCGGTTCTTTGAGGCTGACGTCGTCCCGGGACTGCTCTCCCGGATGTATCTCCTCCCGTCGAGGCCCGAACCGGTCGGAGGAAAAACCGTGGTCGTAGCTTCCGCTAGAGCGCCGCAAACGGGGCCGACGGAGCCAGGGTGCGGGCGATCCGAGCCGACTCGCCGGGATCGGGTCGTGTCGATCGTCGCCGGCCCAGATTGTCGCCGAGCCGGGCGTGTTGGAGCGCTCCGTCGTCGACCTGCTCGCCGTCGCCGAGCGTGAGGGTGCGGCGAACGCGATCACCGCCGTTCAGGGAGCGCTGCACGGTGAAGCTGGCCCGCATCGTCGACGGCATCGACGTCCCCGGCGGCGAGATGTCCGTCGCTCAGACTCACACCTGCCGCGAGTTCCGGTTCGCCCTCGGCGAGCTCGCGGCCGCGCTGGAGCACCGACGCCGGTAGCCGAGCCTCGACGGCCGCGCGGCTAGCGCCGTCAGCCAACATTCGTGGGTCCGGTGCGCACCAGATCGAATCCTCTTTGTGTCAAGCGTTGTGTGTTGTGCCGGTGGAGGGGCGCGTCGCAGCGAGCCGACGGGCGGACCGTCGACGGTCGAGAGTTAGCGTGGGTTCGGGTTCGGGAGTGACTGTTCCGAAGAGCCGGGTCATGTGAGGTGCAATGCCGGCCACGCCGGATTCAGAGACGTCCTCGCGTTGTCCTCCCGAGCCCACGGTGCTTCGTCGGTTGCGAGCTCGAGGTTGTCGTTCAGCGTCGGGCGTCGGCGACGAGGCGTTGGTAGACGGCGTCGCTGATGCGACGTTTGAGGGCGCGCAGTGCTTCTTTGCGGGTCTTGCCTTCGGCTTGCTTGCGGAGGTAGTAGTCGCGGCCGGGAGTGTCGTTGCGGACCTGGGTGACGGCGGCCATGTGGAGGGCGTGGTTCAACTGGCGGTCCCCGCGCGGGTTCAACCGGTGCCGCTTGGTCGGTCCTGACGAGGCTTCGATCGGGGCCGTGCCGTTGTGTCGGGCGAAGTGTCCGGCGGTCGGGAAGCGGCGGACGTCACCGGCTCGGCCGATGATGATCGCGGCCATCAGCGGTCCGATCCCGAACACCTCGGTGACCGACGTCTTTGCTGCTTCGATCGCCGTGCGGTGGCGTCGGCGGATCTCGACACGCGCTGCGTCGAGGACGCGTACTTCGTCGAGCAGTTGCCGTGCAGTGGCGATCCGTTCGGTCGTGATTGGCCGGTAGACGTACACCGTGACCAGGAGTTCATCGGCTCGAGCGACGGACAGTAAGCGACCCGTGCCACCCTCGATCAACAAACACAGCAAGGCGTGCAGCCGGCAGATCGAACGGGTCCGCTGGGCGGTGATCTGATGATCGCGATCGGCCAGCAGGCGCAGCACGACGCGATGCTGATCACTGGCCGCGACGATGTTCAACGCCGGCGTGCGCCACGCCACGATCGCCGCCGAACGGGCGTCGTTAGGGTCGGTCTTGTCGATTCGGCCGCGTTCGAGCAGCCGCACCGGCGCCGACAGCTTGGCAGGCACGTCGACGACCTGTTCGCCGGCAGCAACGAGCTGCTGAGCAAGCAAAGCGCCCAGGCCCGATGCCCTTCGACAGCCCACGTACGTGGCTCGAACGACGCTGCCCACTGCAACAACCGCTCTCGCTGGTGCCGATCGGCGTCGACACGGATCGTGTCGATGACTGATTCGGACTGGTGCACGGCGACCGCCGTGTGCGACCTTGTGCGGGTCGATCCCGATGAGGAACATGTTGTACTCCTGTGCTCGTGTTGGTTCGCCGCGGCGGGCACACCTGATACGTGTTGATGCCGTTCCTCTTCCGAGCCACACCGCGACGGGCCTGGCCGCACGGTCTGTTCGTTCAGAAGCTAATCTCCCGGCGGCAGGGCATTCGAGAGACACATCCAGCCAGATCTCGACGCTACGGAACATCGCGCGTCGTTGCCTCACATCCTCCATCGGGGCAATCTGAGCGGGTGACGCTCCGGCTGGATCACGTGATGTATGGCGTCACCGATCGGACTCCGCCTCCGCGATGTTGAGGCGGAGTACCAGCTCACGGTGGCCGACGGCGGAGCCCATCCAGACGGCACCCGAAACCGAGTCGTTTGGTGCGTGGACAGGTCGTATGTCGAACTACTGGCTGTGGATGTGCCGACCAGTCCCGAGGCGCAGTGGGTGCAGAATGAAATCGCGGAGGGCCGGCGGATGCTCGGCTGGGCCGTTCAGACTGACGACTTGTCGCTCGTGTCGGATCGGTTGGGCCTGCCCGTGGTGAGCGGGAGCATCGAGTTCGCTGACGGGCAGACGGGATCTTGGCGCATTGTCGGTGCCGACGACGCGATGGCTGAGCCGTGGCTGCCCTTCTTCATCGGCAACGACCGGACCAGTGGTCGGTCGCCGCTGGCCGCGTCCGCCGCAAGAATGCCCGACCACCGGCCTGGATCGAAGAGGCTGGTGACCCAGCCGGCTGCGAGTGGCTAGGCGACGAGTCGATGCCTGCGGGTCGTCGACGGTATGCCGGGCGTGAGAGCCGTCGGCCTCGCGCGAGGGACGTCCTAGATGGTGATTAGATACTCTCTGGTCGACGGACACGCGCCATCATCGCCGAACTGCCGATCGGTCGGCTGGTTCGCTCCAGGGACTGTCAGTTCCGATGCAATCGAGAGTGCCGCCCCGAATGCGCGCACCGAACGCCACCGGGTTTGCGCTGGCGGGCGCCAGAACGGCATGTGCGTCGCCTCGTTCCGGGTTGATTGATCGGGGTGCCGAACTCGCTTCGCCACTCGACGAGGGAGGTGGCAAGAACGAGGTGTGGCGCGATAGGCAGAGGCGATGAGTTCGCTACGCATCACCGGCTTCGACCACCTCGTGCTGCGCTGCGCCGACGTCGAGGAGACGTTGGCGTTCTACGTCGACGCTCTCGGGCTGGGGCCGGTCCGTGTCGACGAGTGGCGACGCGGCACCGCACCGTTTCCGTCAGTGCGCGTCAGCGCCGGGACGATCATCGACCTGGTTCCCGGCGCGGGGATCGTTACGGAACGCAACGTCGACCACTTCTGTCTCGTCGCCGATCGTACGACGGTCGACGCCATCGCCGCGGACGCCGAGACGTTCCGCATGAGCGGGGAACGCGGCGTGCGGTTCGGGGCGCAGGGCGACGGCTGGTCGGTGTACGTCTACGACCCGGACGACAATGTCGTCGAGATCCGGAGCTACGACGAGTGACCGGGTATCGGTGGGTCGACAACGCCGCGGACGTCGACTGGGACGAATTGTCGGAGCTGTATCGGGTCGCCCCGCTCGGCGTGAAGCCTCCGGCGGCACTAGCGACAGTGTTCGGTAACAGCATGTTCATGCGCTTCGTCTACAGCGCTGACGACGTGGTCGGCGCCGGCCGTGCGCTCGCCGACGGTGTCGACTGTGCGTACATCGCCGACATTGCCGTCCACCCCGATCACCAGGGTCGTGGGCTCGGCCGAGCCATCATCGAACGGCTCATCACGGCGACCAAGGGCCACAAGAAGATCATCCTCTACGCCAACCCCGGCTCCGAGGGCTTCTACGCCAAGCTCGGGTTCCTCCCGATGAACACGGCGATGGCGATCTGGCACCACCCGACCGCAGCAATCGAATCGGGGATCCTCCGAACGCCTTGAAACACCGCCAGAAAGCCGCGGCAAATGAACGCAGAACGGCACGATCGCGACGGCGGTGAGACGCGAAGGCGGCGTGTGTGCGGGATACGAGACGCAGGGACCATGCTGTAGGGGTCGTGGGGTGTGCACCGATAGTCGTCGGTGCACCGTCCGCGTCGAGGAGGTGCCGGTCGTGAAGGTTGGACGGATCATCATGATCGTGGTCGGCGCACTGCTCGCCCTCATCGGGTTCGGGTTGCTGGCCGGTTCCACGGCGGGAGTGGTCACGTATGGCACGCAGCGCACGGATGGTTACTTCCGGACCGGAGAGGTGCGCCTGGCGTCAGCCACCTCGGCGATCACGTCGAACCAGGTCGACTTGGAGAGTGAACCGGGCGACGCAGACTGGCTGATCGACCGGGGAGCACTCGGTTCGGTCCGGTTGACGATCGATCCCGGGGCATCCGGCACACCGATCTTCGCCGGGATCGGTCCGACGGCCGACGTGGCGGCCTACCTCGACGGTGTGAGCCACGACGTGATCCGCGACTTCGAGCTGTCCCCTGACCGGGTCCTGTACCGCCGAGTGCCCGGTGAGTCGACACCGGACCCGCCCGGCGACCAATCGTTCTGGGTCGCCCAGGTGACGGCCGAACAGGAAGACGAACTGACCTGGGAGGTGGACAGCGGCGACTGGACGGTCGTGCTGATGAACGCCGACGGAAGTCGTGGTGTCGACCTCGACGCCCGCCTGGGGATCAAGGTGGACTGGTTGCTGCCGGCCCTGATCGGTCTCCTCGCCCTCGGGCTCGTGCTACTCGCCGGCGGCGCCGCGCTCGTGATCGTCGGCAGCCGCGGCCAGGCCCAGCCGGCCGAGCCCCAGCCGGCCGAGCCCCTCCCCGCAGAGCCGGCCACATGGCCGGCACCGGCGCCCCCGGGCGCTGCCGCGGCCCCAGCGGTCGCGGCACGGCAGGTGGAGCCGTATCCGCTCGTCCTCACCGGCCGGCTCGACCCTTCGCTCAGCCGCGGGTTGTGGCTCGTCAAGTGGCTGCTCGCCCTCCCCCACTACATCGTGCTCGTCTTCCTGTGGATCGCATTCGCCATCGTGACGGTGATCGCCTTCTTCGCCATCGTGTTCACCGGCCGCTACCCGCGCGGGCTGTTCGACTTCAACGTCGGCGTCCTGCGGTGGAGTTGGCGGGTCGGCTACTACTCCTACAGCGCGCTGGGCACCGACCGCTACCCGCCCTTCAGTCTGCAACCGGGCGACTACCCAGCCGAGCTCTCCGTCCGGTACCCGGAACAGCTCAGCCGCGGGCTGGTGCTCGTCAAGTGGTGGCTCCTGGCGATTCCCCAGTACGTGGTCGTCGGGATTTTCGGTGGCGGCTGGTGGCTCGGCTGGTGGGAACCCACCGAGGCACGTTGGGCCGGCGACCGCCCCGGCCTGATCGGCGTGCTGGTGCTGTTCGCCGCCGTCGTGGTGCTGTTCACCGGGCGTTATCCGGCGACGATCTTCAATTTCGTGATGGGTCTCAACCGTTGGGTGTACCGCGTCGTTGCCTACGCAACGCTGATGACAGATGAGTACCCACCGTTCCGTTTCGACCAAGGTGGCGACGAGACCACCACACCGAACGACCCGGTCGCTCGACAACCCGACCGTTGACCACGACGACGTCTTCGTCACCAAGCGACCCCCACCGCCTCGACGCTCATCGCGTCGCCGTGCGCCCAGCGACTGCGTGCTCTCGCGAGCGCGCGGCACTCGGCGATCCGCGCTCGTTCGCCAACCAGCGACACGGCCAGTCGTCTCGATCGGGGGTCGGCTACGCGCACGAAACCTGCGCGCCCCGAACTCCGGCTTCGCCGGCCGGCATGACGACGCACAACGGCATCGACGTACGCGTCCACGCGGCGGACTCGCTCCGGCCGCACCACCGACCACGGATGCCCCAAGGATCACCCGTGTATCAAGCGAGATGGCGCGGTCGCGGCCGGCGGCACGGCGACCGACATGTTCGGAGCGCTGGCCCTCCTCGGAAGCTCGTCGGGCCCCGCCCTAGCACAGCTCGGTCAGGATCGGGCTCGAACTGAGCAGGAATCAAGAAGTGATGCCGTGGGGGATGCCGTAGCGTCTGGAGCAGACGCCGTCCGTCCTGATCCCGGAGAAGAAGGGGCGATCATGCCTGCGAAGACGAAGACCGAGTCCGTCGGTTTCAGCGCGGAGGAGCGTGCCGCCATGAAGCAGCGTGCCGCCGAGCTGCGCGCCGAGGGGAAGAAGGGGGCCAAGCAGGCCGATGCCCTCCAGGCCGCGCTCGACAGCATCGCCGCGATGACCCCGGACGACCGCGCCCTCGCCGAGCGGGTGCACGCCACCGTGACCTCCACGGCTCCTGAGCTGTCGCCGAAGACCTGGTACGGCATGCCCGCCTACGCGAACGAGGACGGCAAGGTCGTCGTCTTCTTCAAGGACGCCGGGAAGTTCAAGTCCCGGTATGCGACGCTCGGGTTCGAGGAGGCCGCGAACCTCGACGACGGTCCGATGTGGCCGACGTCGTACGCGCTCACGGAGTGGACCCCGGCGGTCGAGAAGAAGATCGTCGCGCTGGTGAAGGCCGCCGCCTCGTAGCCCATACCTGGCGCGACGGAACCACGTCGCAGAACGCTGCCGCAGGCCGGTGGGCATCCGCATGCGTACCGTCGCATGCTCCGTCTGCGCCGATTCGTCCTGGGTCGCTGCACTGGCTGCCCGATCGAAGTGGGTCAATCGACTGACAGCGGGCGCGGATCCGCCGAACACCGAATGTCAGCACCGAACGTCCGATGACGAGTTGAACTCGCCGCGCCCGAACGGCATCTCGTCGCTGTCATCGTCGGGGGTGGGAGGGGAGCGGCATGGGTAGGCATGCTGTCTCCATGGCCGCCGCCGATACCCACTACCGCGCACCTGGTTGGTTCACCCGAAACGTGTTCAACCGCTCCGTCGCCTTCCTGACCCGTCACGGCGTGAGCGTGCTCGGCTCTCGTGTACTCGCAGTAAAGGGGCGTACCAGCGGGCAGTGGCGCACCACGCCGGTCAACCTGCTTGAGTTCGACGCTCACCGATACCTGGTGTCGCCTCGAGGTGAGGGGCAATGGGTGCGCAATCTGCGTGTCGCTGGCGGAGGTGAGCTACGGGTCGGCAACAAGGTTGAGGTGTTCCGAGCTGAGGAACTCGACGACGACGACAAAGTGGCGGTGCTGCGTGCGTATCTGAAGCGCTGGAAGTTCGAGGTCGGTGTCTTCTTCGACGGTGTCGGATCAAACTCCACCGACGAACAACTCCGCGCGATCGCCCCCCGTCACCCAGTGTTCGAGGTACTGCCGCCCGTTTGACGCGCCTCCTGCTGGGCGCCCGCCAGAACGTCAACACCAATTCACGTTTGCTGCATGATTGGCTGCGATACGGGCCGGTATTGCGGCACTGGTCCTCCTCGTTGCTCGAGTCCACGGGGTTTCGTTGGGTCGGGCCGGTAGCACGGCCTCAGGGTCTCAGGGATCGGTGGGGGACGATTTCACTGGCTCGTCGCCGGTCTTACCGTCGTCAGTATGGGCGAAGCAGACGACGACGGTCCGGCGGCGAGACCACCGACCGAGCAGGGCGATCAGACGACGTGCGCAACGGCCTCCAACGCGGGACACGAGCGCCGAACGACGGCGACACCGCAACCGCGACGGGTTGGCAATGGCGGCGCCGGTTCACGACCTCGCCGGCCGGGGTGCACCGTTCTCACGGTGTCAGCGCCCCGCAACTAGCATCGCCAGCGTGACCAGATCGCGCGATGAGGTTGCCGAATCCACCGCGGCCACTGAAGCCCGGATGTATCCCCAGCGTGTTCCGGTAAACATGTATGAGGCCGCCGGAGCGCTCGTTATCGTGGCGCCGTTCCCGGCGGTGCAAGCAGCCGACGTCAGGGTCGAGGTGCATCGAGGCGACCCAGCCACCCTGCGTTTCTGGGCGCACGTGCGCAGCGCCCCACCACGAGACCTTCTGATCCACGAGTGGGAGTACGGCGGCTACGAGCGTGAACTGGACCTACCCGCCGGCTTCGGCGGTGGGGTGGAAGCAACACTCAACAATGGCCAACTCGCGGTCCGTGTACTTCGTGGTGATCCAGTTGAACTGGCCATCACGCCGAGTGTGCAGCGGTGACTGTCCAAGAGCTGAGCCTCTCCACCGTCAAGCCCCCGTGACGAGAAACGTGCACCGACTCCACCACCCTAGCCACGCGCGGGTCTCGCTTGCGTCGACCCGCCGACGGCAGGCTTGGGGATGCCCGAAATGCAGCAGAGACGAGACCGCGCGACGAGAATGTCGGGCGATGGCGTCCTACACGCTCAATGAGGCGGCAGTCGCCCACGCTCGACGTCTCATCGACGCACGTCAGTACGTGCTCGACAGCGATTGGGGTGACGTCCAGCCACGCGCTGACGATCAGAACCGGTTCCTCGAGTCGCACTCGTGGGACGACTACGCAGCCTGGCACCTCGGTTTGACCGAGGGTGCGCCCGACGAGACGAAAGGTCGATACGCCTTCGTGTACGGCGACCTGCGTCGCGTCCACCGAACTGGACTGATCGCCTGCGTGTATCGGGCCTCGGAATGGCGACACAAGGCGGTCGAGCTCGCTGCCCACGACCTCCTTCAACACCTCGACCACACCTCAGCGTGACCTGCCCGCCGGAGTGTTTCACCGGTCACCACCAACGGCGAATGCGCCAGAACGGCAGGTGATTGCTGCTGCATCGTCCGGCTCAGTCGCGGCGAGTACGAGGGCTCTGAGCTCGAGGGTTGACTCGATCGTTAGCAGTCGAACGCGCGGTCAGGGCGGTTCGGTCCGTGAGCGCGGAGCTGCGCTGGGAACGGACGGACAGACAGACTGTCTGAGTTGGACCCGGTGAGTTCACACTTCGACGTCGATCGGGTGTGCAGGGAGCGGCGATCATGTTGCGGTGAGCGTCGGGCCCAGCGCAGCATCGTGGGTGAACGAGATCGTCGGTTCCGTTCGTGACGACCCCGCTTGTCGAATGGCACTGATGGAGCGTTGCTATCACGGCCCGTTCGGCAACGCCCCCCGCCATCTTCCCTATCGCCGGGCAGCGATGTCGTTCATGCGCTGGCAACTTCGGCGTGGTGTGCTGCAGCCGTCGTTCGCCGAGCGGCCCGGCAGTCCGTGGTGGCGTGCCGTGAATGAGCGCATCATTCGTGACGGCTGCGAGGCAGTGGCGCTCAGCGGGGGCCTTGCGGGTCCGACCTCGTCGCCAACGGTCGACTCCTGGATGTCGTTCGTCCATTCCCCGACCGCTCCTGCCTGGTATCGGGCGCACAACGGGAGCGTGGTCGCCTCCTACCTCGAATACCGCGAGCTGGCCGAAGCGGAGAACGCAGCGGAGCGCTTCTTCATGAACGTCGTGCTCTGCCGGGTGCTTTATGCACATGCGCTGGTCGCCGCGCCCCGGATCTCACTCGGCTGGCTGCGCCCGCTCGCACCGTTGTTGGGTGACCCGAGACTCGGGATGACCGGGATCTTCTTGCAGCTGTCGCGGATCCTGCCCGACGCGTACCCCCTCCGTGACAGTGTCGACACCTACCTCGGTGCCGAGCTCGGTTTCGGACGACTCGTCGACTACGGGGTCATCGTTCCGAGGCTGCAACAGCTCTACGAATGGTCAGCCGGTGAGCTCGGAGCACCAGGCCTGCTCGATTGTGTCCGCGACGGAGCGATGACCTACGCCTGGGCATTCGAAGACCGCCACGTCTGGCGACCCCCGAACTCGTTCCTCGTTCGGATCACACACCGGGCGCTACCACCCGCCCGCTGAATCCCGCAACGGCCACCGTCCCCGGCGCCCGCGTCAGCATCGCCGCCTGGGCCTCAGCGCACGGCACGAACATCCTCGGGATACGCGCACGGCGGCGCCCGCCGGGTTCGGTCACAATGCTCGCCGTGGACGTCTATGAGTTGAGCGTCGACCTCGCGCCGGGCGTGCGTGACCTCGAATTCGTCGCGGCGCTCGACGGGTATCTCACGGCGCTGCAGGCGGATGGGCGGATCGAGCGCTGGCGCCTGCTGCGAAGCAAGCTCGGTCTCGGCGCGCGGAGCGAGTTCAAGGTGCTCATCGAAACCCGCGACCTCGCCCAGCTCGACGCCGCGTTCGCCGTCGTGTCGACGCGCGCAGACCCGATCGAGGAGTTCCATCACGGAGTCAACTCGCTCGTCACCAACTTTCATGCTGCGCTGTGGCGTGACTTTCCAGATCCGCAAAGGGTCACTGGGCAGGAGCGGTTCTGACCGTGTGAGACCCGCTGACGATGACGGATTGGACTCGTCAACGAGTCGCGGTCTCGTGCGGCAGCCGCGGCGTCAGCATGCTCGCCCCGTCAGGCGAGCCGACTCGATGGTTGCTGGCTACCTACCCAACTGGCCGCGGACTGCGCCGGCCAGGAATGCCGCGTTTTGCACGTTGACGTAGTACTGGTCGGGGTGCTTGACGATGTCCTTTGCCAGTGCCGGGTCGACAAACGTGCAGCCCGATGTGTTCCCGCCGATCACTTCGCCTGTGGAGAGCACGATCTCGGGCGCGGGCGGAATGAAGTAAACGACGTCCGGACCGACGGCGCCGGCCGGTGCGAAGTGGATTGCGGCCCACGTCGCCGGAGTGATGTTCTTGACGGTGAGCTCGTAGCAGACCTCGCCGCGAGCGGCACGGACCCTGATCTCGGCGAGGCCGGTGCCGTCGGGATCGCCCGGGCCGGGGACCTCGGCGGCGCCATTCAGGTCGGCGGACAGCGGGCGGCCGCCGAATGACGCGGCCGAGGTCGACAAGGTGGCCATCACGGCGAGGCCGGCGACGGCGACGCCGATGCCAGCCATGGTGGTGCGTCGTGCATTGAGAAGGTTCATGATGATCTCCTGGTCAACGTTGTGTTCAGCGCAGGACTTCGGAGCAGCCGAGCCGTCCGGATCAGCGGGAGCCGACGAAACCGAATGTCGCGACCAACTGACGCCTCACGCACCTGCGCCGCCGCGTCATGTCGGCATTGACGCGCCGCCGTCAACGGAAAGCTGTCAACGGAAAGCTGTCAACGGAAGCGCGTGAACGACAGAAGCTCGATGGGTCCGTCTAACCGTCACCATCGTCAGTTCGGTTCCGAAGTGCATCAATCGCGGCGAGCGCGGCGTGGGCAGCAGCGGTAATGCTGCGGGTTGCTCCAAGTGCGCTGAGTTCATCGAAGCGCGCAGCGCCCAGGGTGGTGCTCGCCCAGATGCGGGCGTCGTGGAGTCGGTCGGCTTCCTCGCCATAGGTGGGGTTGTCGGTGTGGTCGACGGCGCCGAGCAGTTCGGCGAGAGGTTCGGGGGCGTCGGCTCGTTGGAAGAGGACGGCAAGATTGCGCAAGGTGGTGAGCTGCTCGGGTGTGTTGGCAATGCGATTCCAGTGGTTGACGGCATCGGCGAAATCGTCGAGCGCTGCGAAGGGGTCGCCGGTGCGCGCTCGTAGGGAGCATGACGAGACGATCGCCGCTCCTTCGAGGTAGCGGTTGTTGACTTTGCGGGCTTCGCGCAAGGCGTCGTCGTAGTGGATGAGGGCCTGTTGCGAGTCGCGTCCGTGGCACAGTTCGCCGCGGGTGTAGGCGACCCAACCTCGGGCGGACGGTGACAGGGGCAGCTGGTCGAGATCGGCCAGTGCGGTTTCGGCGTCGGGATCGGGATCGCCGCCGTAGGCGGCTGCCAGGGCGATGCCGCTGCCGGCGATGGCCTGAAAGTGCAGGTCGCCGTGGCGGCGGGCGAGATGCATCATCGCGCGTGCCGTTGTGCTGCTGTGATCGACTCGCCCGTCGAACAGGCCGGCGTCGGTGAGGGCGTCGAGAGCCGGCAGCGCGTACGGGGTGTCGCCGGCGCGCTCGGCGGCCTCGTGGGCGAGTCCTCGGGCGTCGGCGATGTTGCCGCGGCGAATGAGGCGTGTGGCGGCCGCGGCGAGGAGGACAGGACGATGAGGGTCGTCGGCGGCGACCCGGTCGAGGAGTTGTTCCGCCCAGAGCAACGGCTCGTCGACGAAGCGGGCCTGCGCGTAGAGATAGAGGTGGGCTGAAAGGCCGGCGGCGAGACCAAGGTCATGGTCGAATGCCCAGTCCCGGGCGACGCGCAGTTCTGCGAAAATGGACTCGACACGAGCCTGTGCGGCCGCCTCACCGGCGGTGCGTAGCTCGGCGTCGGCGGCGCGGGTGACGTCGGCGAACCATTCGGCGTGGCGGCGAGCGAGTTCGTCGGCCCGGCCAGCGGAGGCGAGGCGTTGTCGCGCGAATGCGCGGATGGTCTCGAGGAGATAGAAGCGGGCCGGCGTGCGGCTGCGATCGATGTTGACGAGCGATCGACGGGTGAGGGTGCGCACGACGTCGATCACGCCGGGTTGTTCGAGTACACCTTCGATGTCGGTAGCGACGATCGGCCCGGCGAAAATGGAGAGGGCGGCGAGGATGCCGGCTTCGGTGTCGTCGAGGTGGGCCTCAGACCAGGCGAGAACATCGTGCAGGCTGCGGTGGCGCGCCGGGGCGTGACGGCGGCTCGAGCGAAGCGCGTAGAGCTGTTCATCGAGGGCATCGGCGAGTTCTCCGGCGGTCGTGGTGTCGAGTTGGGCGGCGGCCATCTCGATCGCCAGCGGGAGGCCGTCGAGACGTTGCACGAGCCGCATCACCGCCGTGTCGTCGGGCGTTGCCCCGACGGATGCGGCGCGCTCGCGAAATAGGGTCGCCGCGGATGCATCGGCGCCCGCGCTGACGAGCGGCGCCACGGTCCAGAGGTGCTCGCCGTCGATCGCCAGCGGCTCCCGGCTCGTGGCGAGAACGCGAGCTGCCGCACCACCGGACAAGATGCACTCGACGGCGGCCGCGGTTGCATCGATGACGTGCTCGGCGTTGTCGAGCACGATCAGCACGTCGAGATCGCCGACCGAGGGCAGGATGTCTACGGCGGCCCTTCCATCGGCACTGAGGCCAAGCGTTGTCACGATGGCGTCGGGCACGGCCGCCGGGTTCGCGACGCTAGCCAGCTCGACGAGGCAGGAGCCGAGTTCGGTGTGCTGTGCGGTGGCGCGGGCGACCTCGAGGGCGAGACGTGTCTTGCCGACACCGCCCGGGCCGGTGAGGGTGACGAGGCGGGTGTTGCCGACGAGCTCGGCGATGAGCTTCACGTCGTCGTCGCGACCGACGAACGACGACGGCACCAGAGGTAGGACGAACCGATCCGAACGGCCGATTTCGGACGGCGTCCCAGTGGCACGGCGTGGCCCTGAGTCCTTCAAGGCGATCTGCTCGGCGTCGCGCAGGGCCCGGGTGGGTTCGAGCCCGACCTCGGCGAGCGCCGCAGCGGCCCGACGGTAGGCGCGGAGCGCGTCAGCGGTCCGGTGGGCGCCGGCCAGCGCCTCGATCAGAACCGCCCACCCGCCTTCGCGCAGAGGCTCCGCGGCGACAAGGGCCTCGGCGACGGCGACTGCTTCGTCGTGCCGACCGGTGCGGAGCAGGGCGACGGCGCGGGCTTCCCGTGCCCCTCTGCAACGTTCCTCCAGGCGGCGGGCCTCGGCGCGGACGCGCTCGACGTCTGCGCGGTCGCCGTAGGCGGGGCCGTGCCACAGGTCGAGGGCGGCGGCGAGCAGGTCGGCGGCGTCGGCTCGGATCAGCGCGCTGGGCGGCGTCGACGAGTGCCTCGAATCGATCGGCGTCGAGGGCGCCGGCTGGTATCGCCAGGGCGTAGCCGCCGCCGCGGGCCACGAGCGTCGGACCGAGGTGGGCGCGTAGGCGCGACACGTAGGTGCGGAGCGTGGACAAGGCCGTGGGCGGTGCGTCATCCACCCATATCGCCTCAACGAGCGCGTCGAGCCCAACCACGTCGCCATGAGCGGCCAGGAGGACAGCGAGCAGCGTGCGCTGGCTGGTGCTGCCGATGGGGCAGGCGTGACCTTCGGTGTCGACCAGCTCGACGGCCCCGAGCACCCGATAGCCCACGTGCCCCACGCTACGACGCGCACCGAAACGCCGTGTGATTCGCGTGCGATGTGGTGCGATTCGGATGCAACGGTCGTGCGATGTCCACCCGTCATTGTCGACCGCATGCGGACCGAACAGCAACTGGTGACGGGCTGGGAGCGCCACCTCGACGTCGCTGACACGCTGCTGCGCCGCTTCGTATTCCACCTCGCCGCGCTCGATGCCGCCTTTACGTTGGCCGGTTGCGGGCGCACCCTCGACGCCGACGACGTCTCGATGGCCGACCTCGGCCGTCCGGGCGGCTACTTCAACGGCGCCGTGTTGATGCGCCCTCCTACCGACTGGAACGACTCGCTGGGACGCATCGAACGTTTCGCCGCCGCCGGTCACGGTCAGTTCTGCTTGTGGAGCGCATGGCCGACTCCCGACCTGCATGATCGGGGCTGGCAGCTGTCGGGCCATCCGCCGCTCCTGGTTCGTCCGCCACGATCGATGCTCCCGGCTAGCGAGACAAGCAGACCCCACCTCGAGTTCCGACGAGTGATTTCGCCGTCGGACCTTGCGGCATGGGAAGGAACGACGATCGACTTCTGTCCCTTGGCGGGACTCGAGGATGCGCCCGTCGGCTCGTTCGCCTCACCCGCACTGCTCGATGACGACCGACTGCGCTTGTTCGTCGGTTGGGAGGGTGCGCATGCCGCCGCAGTCGCCGCCTCATTCGCATCCCACGGCATCGCCTCGTTCGTCTTCGGCGCAACGATGCCGGCCGCCCGCCGCCGCGGCTTCTGGAAGCAGGCGGCCATCGCTCTCTTCGAGGCCACCCCCGATCTGTGGTTTGCCGGCGTGTTCGGCGACCACAGCCGGACCGATGCCGAGGCGCTCGGTTCCGTCCCGCTGCTGCGCCTGACGCTGTGGACTCTCGACCGTCCATGACCAGCCATAACGAAAGGACACGACTCATGCAGTCACTCACCACCCGCACCGACGCCCACGGCAACCCCGTCTCCGGCTCGCAGACGGCGATCGAGCGTTACGACGCGGCGATCGACCACCTCCTCGCATATCGGAACGAGTTCCTCGACGCGATGACCTCACTCATTGACGACGAACCCGAATTCGCCATGGGTCTCGTCCTCGCCGCCTACATGTCGCTCACCTCGACCGATGCGATCGACCTGGAGGGCGCCCGCCAGCTCACCGACCAACTCGAATCCCTCACCCTCAACGACCGCGAGACAGCCCACCGCGCCGCCCTCCAAGCATGGGCGTCGGGCGACTGGCACCGCGCCGCTCGCCTCCTCGACGATCTGCTCGCCTGCTGGCCAGCCGACCTACTCGGTCTGCTCGTCGGCCATCAACTCGACTTCTTCCTCGGCGACGCAGCCAACCTGCGCGAACGCGTCGGACGCTCACTGCCGCACCTCGACCACGCCCATCCCCATCACGGCTTCGCAAAGGGGATGTACGCCTTCGGCCTCGAAGAGACCGGCGACTATCCGTTGGCCGAACATCACGGGCTCGCCGCCCTCGACCGCAACCACGACGACGTGTGGGCCACCCACGCCGTGACCCACGTCTACGAGATGCAAGGCCGAATCGACGAGGGCATTCGCTTCCTCCGCACCCGCCAGGCCGACTGGGGCGACGGGAACCTGTTCGCCGTCCACAACTGGTGGCACCTGGCCCTGTACCTGCTCGAAGCCGGCGACACGGCCGAGTCGCTCGCCATCTACGACCGGCGCATCCACAACGACCAGTCCGCCGGAGTACCTCTCGAGATGCTCGATGCCAGCGCCCTGCTGTGGCGACTGCACCTCGACCGAGCAGATGTCGGCGGTCGCTTCGACCCACTTGCCGACGCCTGGGCAACCCGCACCACACAGCAACCGTGGTACGCGTTCAACGACCTGCACGCCGTGATGGCGCTGGCCGGCGCTGGACGAACCGACGAGACAAGAGCAGTCATCGCTCGATTGTCGGCGTACGTCGCTGCCAACCGGCCGACCTCCAACGTCGACATGACCGCCGCCGTCGGGCTGCCCGCCTGCCGCGCCGTGCTCGCCCACGTCGAAGACCGCCACGCCGACGTCGTCGACGAACTGATGCCGATCCGCACGATCCTCGCCCGCTTCGGGGGCTCGCACGCCCAACGCGACGCGCTGCAACGCACATTGGTCGACTCGACCATCCGCAGTGGCCAACTCGACCTCGCCCGCAGGCTCATCGACGAACGGCTCGCCGTACGCGAGACCAGCGTCTGGTCGTGGCAACGCCGCGGCCAGGTGCTCACTGCTCACGGCGACACGGTTGCCGCCGATCGAGCCAATCAGCACGCAGCAGCCCATGCGGCTCGGTTTACCGCCGCGGCTGCTGAGCCGACGTCACCAATCGCCGACTAACCACGCCCAGTCCCGACCCCACCAGGAGCCCATCACCATGTCCACCAACCGCATTTCGAAGACACGCCGTCGCCGCGTCGTGCGCGGAACCCGCGCCGCGGCCGGCATCGCCGCACTGATCACCCCCTTCGCCATGGCGTCGTGTGCGGCGTTCGCCGACAGAACGGCCGACTTCTACCACGACGTCCTCCAGCGAGTCTGTTCGGGGCAGCACGGCATCGTCGTCCGCACCGCCGACGCCCTCTCCTGCGAGAACGTCACGCCATCGCCCCACCGGATCTACGTCCTCGACGTCGTCGACCATGTCTGCGAGGAACTGCTCGATCAGACGTTCTCGTCGGGACCAATCAGCGGACCGTCCGACGGCTCGATCATCACCTGGACGTGCTCGACCGGTGACATGCCGGTCGCAGTCACCGACAACTAGCGGGACATCGAACGCATCAGCGCTGACGCCATCTCAGCGGTCCACCCGCCTTGATCGCGGCCTCGCAGCATGCCATTCGGCAACCAGGACACCGGTTCACGATCCCTCGTCAAACGCACCAGCCCAACCCACCCACACCAGCAAGGAGCCCCACATGACAACCACCTCCACCCCGACCCGCCGGCGGACCCACCTCCGAGCAGCCCGGCTTGCGGCCGCCACGATCGGTCTCGCCTCAGTCATCGCCAGCGGCACCGCCATCGCCTCGACGTCCGACACCAGCCCCGACAGCCAAGTCCTCGAAGTCGACGTCGCCGAAGACGGCACCCGATTCGTCATCGCCGAAGCCCCCGTCTTCGACGACGGCTTCCCCGCCCACGGCAACGCCTTCGTCACCCAGGGATACATCTATCCGGCCGGAACGCTCACCGACAGCAACGGCGTCAACCCCGACGGCACCCCCGAGTTCCCCGACGAGGTCATCGGCGAATGGAGCTGCAGCGGCTACTTCATCGGCGAGGGCGCACACGCCACGGAGGGAGCGTGGGTGTACACCACCCAGCTGTTCGCCTTCGGCGACGACGCCGACACCGGGGCCGAGACAATCGTCGTCACCGGCTACGAAGGCGCCGAAGTCGGTGCGATCGTCACCGGCGCGATCACTGGCGGCACCGGTGACTACGCCACCGCCAGTGGTGCGGCCGCCCAACAACTGATCGGGATCAACAACCCCGATCTCCCCACGATGGGCATCAACAAGACCGTCGAGCTCACCATCGACAGCGACTAACGACACGCTCCACCGGGTGCCGGTGACCACCGGCACTCGGGAGTTGTTTTCCGGTCAGAACCCGTCAGGCCCACGCCATCCCTACCACTTCTCTCGCACCCATGGAGGACGTGTCATGACCACGACCCTGATCACCTCCCAAGCACTCTGGGTGGATGAGCGCGGCGACGGCCCGCCCGTTCTGCTCATTGCCGGACTCGGCGATCCCGCCGAAGCGTGGACGTTCCAACAGGAGGAACTCTCCGCCCACTACCGAACCATCGCCTTCGACAACCGCGGCGTCGGCCGGTCACCCCTGCCCGACACCCCACTCACGGTGGAGGGCATGGCCGACGACGCCGCCACCATCCTCGACGAGCTCGATATCGATCGGGCCGACATCGTCGGCTTCTCTGGAGGCAGCGTGAATGCCCAGGAGCTGGCGATCCGGCACCCCGAACGGGTCAAGAGCCTGGTACTCGTCGGGACATTCGGCCAGACCGACCGGTACTTCGAGGCGATGGTCCGCATGTTCACGTGGATGATGGATCAAGCGCCGTCGCCCCAGGCCTTCCTCGAGGCCTTCTATCTCTGGATCTACACGGTCCAAGCACACGAGAACGGGTTCGTGGACCAGCTGATCGAGGATGCCCTGGCGTTCCCGCACCAACAGTCGCTGGAGTCGATCCACCAGCAACTCGATGCCTGGGGACACCACAGCACGCTCGACCGGCTCGGCCAAGTCGCCGCGCCGACCCTCGTGATCGCCGGCGGGAAGGACCTCGTCTGCCCGCCCCACCTGGGTAAGGCGGTCGCTGACGTCATCCCCGGCGCCAAATTCGAGGTGTGGCCGGAAGCGGCCCACCAACCCTTCCAGGAAGAACCAGCCAGGTTCAACGCAAGGCTGGAAGCCTTCTGGACGAGTCTCGAACACTGATCTCCACGCTGAGGCCTGCCAGACGTCCCGCGAGCTCGTCATCTGCCGTCGGCGCCACGAGGTGTCGACGAGTACGCCGACAACTCGCTCCGGGCGGTCCGTGAAACCGCCTCGTCGGCCTTTCCACCAATCGACGAGCACTCAAGTTCCTCACCCGAGGGCCTCAGACGCACAATCACCTGCGGAGAATGTTGAACTAGGTAGATGCGCCTCGAGTCGCTCTACCGCATGGTGTTCGACTATCCGCACGAATGGAGCGTCGCCCTCGGCGGAGATGGGACCGAGAGCAAGCATCTGTTCCTCGCCGAAGGACGATGCGACGGACGCATTAGCGGGACGATGCGAGGCGCCAATCACCCACTTCGCCGCGGAGACGGAACGTACTGCCCTGACTTCGACGGGGTGATCTCCACCGATGACGGCGCCACAGTGCTGTTTCACTGCGGTGGCTACGGGCGCGCTTACCCCCAGGGTGCTCGCCAGATCGTGTGCTGGCTCACCCACGTGAGTGACGACGAGCGCTATCGCTGGCTGAACGACGTGGTGTGCGTCGGCACCGGCGAAGTCCGCTCCGATCGACTCCTCATCGACGTGGCCGAACTGATCTGGGAGCCGCCGTCCGAGGACTAGGCACGACGTCGCCGAGCATTCGCGCGGTCGATGCATCCGACCCCGTCAACATGCGCGGATCGCCGGGGTTACAGGTCGATCCGGGTCAGCGCTGCGCGGTCGGGCCTTGGTCGCCCATATCGCGTCGTCGGACGCCGTCAACCCGACGACGAACGATGGCACCTCGTAGCGCGGTCTTGCAGCTGTAGCGCCATCCGGCTCGACTCAGACTGGCAGGATTTGGAGGTGGAGCTCGGTAGCCGCATTGGCCTTGGTACCGCACCGCTGGGATCGTTGGTCGGTGGACCGCTGTGGTGGAGTCACCAGGATCGTGACGTGTCAGTGGCGACAGTACGGGCTGCCTTGGACTCTGGCATCACGTGGATCGATACGGCCCCGTTCTACGGATGGGGGCAGGCCGAAAGCGTCGTCGGTGAGGCGATCCGCGGCCGGCGCGACGACGTGACGATCCTCACCAAGTGCGGAACTGTGCGTCGCCCCGACGACACGTGGGCGACGGACGGCTCGCCACCAGCGATTCGCGCCGACCTCCTGGCGAGCCTTCGTCGTCTCGGTGTCGAACACGTCGACGTGCTGCAGTTGCACGATCCAGACCCACGGGTCCCCGTCGAAGTCAGCGTCGAGGCGATCGCCGGGCTGGTGTCGGCCGGCACCGTCGGGCACGTCGGCCTGTCCAACCATCCGGTCGAACTGCTGCGGCGGGCCAACGACGTCGCACCGATCGCTGTCGTCCAGGATCAGTGGTCGATCCTGCATCATCCGCCCGAGACCGAAGCTGTGCGCAACTGGTGCGCCGACTCCGATGTTCGCTTCCTCGCTTGGGCGCCGCTCGCCTCCGGGTTCTTGACCGACGACTTCGACCTCGACGCCACCGATGACCTGGACCTGCGGCGCCGGTTGCCCTGGGCCACGGGGCCGGGGACGACCGAGCTCGAATCGGTACGCGCCGAAGCTGCCGCGCTGGGCCGTTCACTACGCGACCACGCACTCACCTGGGCATCGGCGTCGGCCCACCCGATCGTGGGAGCCCGAACTCCCGACGAAGCACGAAGCCTGGCGGACCTGGTGGGGCCGGGTCGGGGCTGGCGATGAAGTCCTCGGGCAACACCGTCAATTCGATCTGGTCGCCGCTGGCGGTGATGCCGGGCCGATATCAGCCCAGCCATCCGCCGCAGCCGAGCACTTGGACGAGACCGCGCCGGCCGTCTCACGGTGTCTGAGCCCTGTCGCTACGCCTCGGGGTCGGGCATGATCTCCCGCACCTCTTGGGCGCACCGGCAGGCGACGGCGATCTTCGCCGCCCATTGGAGCGCCTCCTGCCGGGAGGGCACGTCGAGGATCGAGAAGCCGCCGACCACGGCTTTGGTCTCCGGGAACGGACCGTCGCTGACCGACCCGTCGGGGGCGACGACGCTCGCTTGCTGACGCTCGACACCCCCGCCGAAGACCCACACCCCGGCCTCCTTCGCCGCTCGGACCACCTCGTGCGAAGCCTCGGCGACCTCGGGCAAGTCCTCCTCCGGGAAGGTCATCGCTCCGTCGTCGAACGAGATCAGGTATCGCGCCATGTCATCGCTCCTCACTCCCGCGACCTGTATGGCCGCCTCAATTCGTTGGCACGCATCGCGCCGCGACCAACACAACTGTTGTCCTCTTCCGACGTCGCCGCCATCCGGAACTCATCTCCCGGACCCTTCGGCCAGCGGCGGGATCGGCGACGCTCGACGATGTCAGCCATGAACCCGAGAGGCGTCTTCGCAGCCGCACCGGCGTGTTCCGCGCTGCCGGCGTCAAGTCGAACTCATCGCCGGTGCTCGCTCGATTGCACAGCGCTCCAATCGGCGGTTCCTCGTCGCCGTGACGGACGCGATCGACCAAGGGGGCGATTCGGAAGTGCGTCACGACCGCCGATGTGCCTCATCGGCTCACAGCCGATTGAGCGGGCGAGCTTCGAGCAGGACCAGGTGGCGTTCTCGTCGTTACGGGCAGGTTGCCCGGTAGGGGACGTCGCCGAAGAACCGCTGCCACTCCTGCTCGTCGAGGCGACGACCCACGACCGCGCAGGTGTGTTCGACCATCGCGTCGGTGCCGAAGTCCCACCGGTAGGTCTGTCCCGTTCCGTCGACGATCAATACCTCGCTCGTCTCGCCGACGAACGTCGCCGACACGCCGCGGTCGGACGTCGGGGTCGGAACGGCGTCGAGCAGCTCACCGTTGACGGCGTTCCACACCGCGACCACGCCGTCGGCGCCGGACGTCATCAACCACGTGCCACCCGCGTCGAACGAGAGCGACATCACCTCGGCCGAATGCCCGGCAACCGGTGCGTTGCGCAGGTCGCCGTTGCGAACGTCGACGAACGCGACGCGGCCGTCACGACTGGCGACGGCGAGATGGTCGCCGTCGGGGGCGAACGCGCCGGCGACGACGTCGAGCCCGCCCCCGTCGACATCTCGGATCGTGCCCGTCGCGAGATCGACGAGCCGGACTTCGCCCCGGGTCGTGAACACGGCCGCGGTGGCCGCGTCGGCACTGAGCGCGCCACCGCGGAGCTCGGCATCGACGAGGAGTGGGTCGCGCACCACGTCGAGCGTGGCTGCGTCGAGCAGGGTCACGGCGCCGCGTCGTTCCACGATGATGACGCGGGCGCCGTCGGCGGAAAACCCGAGTGCGCTGACGGCACCACTGGCGACCCGGGAGGCGGCAGATTGGAGACCGCTGGACGCGTCCCATGAACTGATCACGCCGTCTGTGCCCACGGTGACGAACTCTCCCGTCGGTCGCCAGGCTGCGGCCGTGAACGTGGTGCGTGCCAGTTCGCTGGGTCGCCCTTCGCCGGTGGCGAGGTCGAAAAGCTGGTGCGGCGTGCCCGACTCCGCGATCAGCGCCGCCGTCGTGCCGTCCGGAGCGAGCAGCAGCCGGCCCGGGCGGTCACCAGCCACGACCGGCGTGCCGCGGCGCGCCAGCGAACGTGAGAGCCCGTGCAGGTCCCAGGCGACGAGTAGCGAGTCGTCGTCGGCGCTGTAGAGCACGGAGTCGTCGGGGTTGAACGCCAGCGCGTGGATCTCACCGGTGTGAACGTCGAGGTCGTCGATGCGGTCGCCCGTCGCCACGCTCGAGAGCCGAATCGTCCCGTCCGCCGACGCCGACGCGACGGTCCGGCCGTCGTGCGAACATCGCGCCGCGTCGACCGGGGAGGTCGCGTCGATCCGCCGGTGTATGTCGAGTGTGGGCGTCGTGAGCGTCAGCAGTTCGTCGTCGAGGGGAACGACCAACCGGTTGCTGCTGGAGCCGCAGAGCAAGAGCGCGCGGCCGGCGATCGCCGTCCCGCCGATCTGCGCTCCCGATGCGACGTCGACGCTGACGATGGCATCCGGGCTCGTCGTCATGACGTAGAACACGGAACCGTCCGGGCTCAGCGCGATGCCCCGCACATCACCGGGAGGAGCGATCGTGCGCATCGGTGCCTCGCGCGAACCCAGGTCCCAGACGCCGACTCGCGATCGCCCGTCGAGCTGGAAGCCCACGGCCACGTACCGTCCGTCGGCGCTGGACGCCGACACCCCTGTCCGTTGCGCCGTCGGTGGTAGCTCGACGTCTGGCGCGGAGGGCAGGGACCCGGCGTCAACAGTGGTCGGCTGCAACCGCGCGGCGTCGTACG
Source organism: Ilumatobacteraceae bacterium (assembly GCA_963786985.1). Classification (GTDB taxonomy): domain Bacteria; phylum Actinomycetota; class Acidimicrobiia; order Acidimicrobiales; family Ilumatobacteraceae; genus Desertimonas. Next base: position 113,431 of record CAWBBL010000024.1, read on the forward strand.
CCCTGGCACCGTCGGATCCACCGACGAGGACCGTCGCGCCGTCGGGGCTGACGTCGAGCGACGTGATCGAGGCCCCGTCGGTGCGGGCCACCCGGTCGAGCCGACCCGCCCGTGCCAGCACCGAGACGAGGCCCGCGCGTGTGTCAGGGGACTCGTCGAGCCGCACCGCGTCGGCGGCCAGCAACATCGCCACGTCGATGTCCGGAACGACGAGAGCCTGTGCCGCAACGCGCCGGGCCTCGGCGGCGGCGGCCCCTTGCTCGGCGCGCGCCGATGCGTCGTCGGCCCGCCGCGCCTGGGCGACGGCCAACGCCCCGACCACGAGCGCGACCGCCAGCGAGGCGGCCACGAGCGTCAGCAACTTGCGGAGTCGCCGGCTCACCCGGATCTGTTCCTCGATACGCACCTGCGCCGCCCGCTGCTCGCGCTCCGCGGTGCGCAATCCGGTCTCGAGGAAGTCGTGCTCGGCGGCCGTCAGCGCTGGCTGAACGCGGTCCCGCCACTCGCGGGCCCGTTCGAGCCGAGCACCGCGATACAGCTCGCTGTCGGGGCGACCCGACTGCTCCCAGCCGTCGGCGGTCGCGGCGAGGTGGCCGCGGATCCGTTGCCCCTCCACGTCGTCGTCGAGCCACTCGCGCAGTCGCGGCCAGGCCCGCGCCAGTGCCTCGTGGGCGATCTCGACGAAACCGTCGTCCCCGGTGACCAATCGCGAGTCGATCAAGCGCTCCAACAGCCGGTCGCGGCCCTGATCGCCGGCGGCGAGTCGCCGCGGCAGCCGAACCCGCGTCGGCTCCCCGTCGCCGCCATGGGCCACAAGCCGCAACATCAGGTCGCGAAGCAGCGTCCGCCCGCCGTCGTCGAGCTCGAGGTACAGCTGCTCGGCCGACTGCGCGACTGCGCCGCGGACCCCACCCGTGGCGCGGTAGCCGGCCACGGTGAGCGTGCGTCCCTCTCGTCGCTCCCAGGTCACCCGCAGGGCGTGGGACAACAGCGGCAAGGCTCCGGGCTGGCCGGCGACGTCGCCGATCAGCAGCTCGACGAGGCCCGGCTCGAGCAGCAGGCCGGCGTGGCTCGCCGGCCCTTCGATCATCTCGCGTAGGTCCGCCTCTCCGGGGCTTGTGACCAGGACGAGACTGCGTTCGACCAGTCGGGCGAAGTCCTCGTGCTCCGTCAGGGCGGCGAGGTGGTCAGCGCGCAGCACGACGACGAGCTGCCGCTCGCCCGTGAGCTCGACGAGCACGTCGAGCGCCCGTGTGCGGTCGGCGACGTCGGCGTGCAGGGTGGCGATCTCCTCGCACTGGTCGACCACGACGACATCGGCGCCGGCCCGGCCCGCCGCCGACAGTGCGTCCTCGGCGTCGTGACCAGGTGTCAGGACCTCGACGCGACGTCCCGCCCGCTGCAGCGCGGCGCAGACCCCAGCGCGCACGAGCGACGACTTGCCGCTGCCGGATGGCCCGACGACGACGGCGACGCCGCAGCGCCCGCAGCGCCGAGTTGGTCGAGGCAACGGGCGAGGTCCGCGGCGCGCCCGAAGTAGCTTTCGGCGTCGTCGACGTCGTAGGGAACCAGGCCGAGGTACGGGCAGGCCGCGGCGACCGCGACAGGAACGATGCTCGAGAGCGACGGGTCCTGGCGCAGGACCGCCATCTCGAGCTCGCGGAGCTCGGGGCCGAGGTCGAGCCCGACCTCGTCGGCGAGGGTGCGCCGCGCCTGGTGGATCGTCCGCAGGGCCTCGGCCTGCCGTCCCGACCGGTACTCGGCGAGCGCGAGCAGTGCCCAGCGACGTTCGCGCAGTGGCTCCTCGGCGACCAGCCCACGAAGCTCGGCGAGGAACTCGAGGTGATGTCCCGCCTCGAGCGCCGCGTCGACACGCAGTTCCTCGGCCTCGCGGCGCGTTCGGTCGAGCCGGACGGCCGCGGCCCGGCCCGGCTCCCAGTGTTCGAGGTCGACGAACGCCCGCCCACGCCAGAGCTCGAGGGCCCTGGCGAGCAGGTAGCTGGCCCGCTCCGGCTCGCCGAGAGCGAGTTGCAGGCGCGCCTTGTCGAGCAGATCCTGGAACCGCTGGGCATCGATGTCACCCGGCGGCACCTGGAGTCGATAGCCGTAGCTGGTCGTCTCGATCGCCTCGCGGCCGAGCGCCTTGCGCAATCGGACGATGGCACCCTGCACGACCTTCACCGCTGATGGCGGGACGGTCGCGCCCCAGAGCGCGTCGGCGAGCTGCGCCGCGTCGACGACCTCGCCGGCCCGGGCCGCCAGTGCGGCCAGCACGACGCGGTCGCGTGCCGGCAGCGACACGTCGCGGTCGTCGATCACGAGCGGTCCCAGGACGCCGATCCCCACGAGCGAAGTGTGCAGGCGCGCAGGCCGCCGTCAAACGTCTGATACCGGGTTGATACCGTCGTTCGACCAGGCTGATACCGAAGGATGGGACGACGTGGTCAGCGAGCCGCTCGGGCTCGCATCACGACAGGAGTTTCACATGCATCTTCTCGCACTCACCGCCGGCGCCGCGCTGGCAGTCGATCGCCCCCGCCACGGCGCCGCCGGGGGAACCACCCGTCGGCGCGGTCCCTGCGGGCACCTACACGCTCGAGGACTCGTTGGCCGGCGCCCCCTTCACCGTGACGTTGACGGTGCCGGAGGGCTGGACCTACGACTCGCAGTTCAGCGCCCTTTGGGGGTTCGGCGAGACCGCGTACATCATTCCGATTTGGATGGAGTTGAACAACAACGTTCCGGTCGACAACTGCGCCTGGAAGGAGAGCGACGTGATCACGGTCGCGACGGCCGCCGAGCTGGCGGCGGCGATGGCCCAGCAGCGCGGCTCGTTGGTCAGCGCTCCCGAACCGCTGCAGATCGGTCCGTACAGCGGGGTGGTGTTCACCGCCGCGCCGGATCCCCGCGACCGACTGCGACGACGGCCACCAGATGGTCTTCATGGACAGCACCCCGGATGGCTGGTGGTACCACGGTGACGGGATCCACGACGTCAAGACGTTCCTGGCCCTCGACTTCGATTCGGGGCTGGGCGTCATCGAGGTCGGCACCTACGCACCGCTGTTGCCGGAGGATCAACGCGAGCTGCTCGCCATCATCGACTCGATCGAGTCGTGGAGAACCCGTAGGCCGTGATGCCTCGCCGGGTCGCATCTGTCGCGCTCGTCGCCGCACTGGCCGCGGCGACGAGCGCGCCCGACTCGGACGACCCGCCGCTCCACGACGACACGCCGGAGGTGGCGGCCGGGACGTACCTGGTCGACACCGAATGGTTCGGCGCACCGTTCCTGATCACGGTGCCCGACGGATGGACCGCCGACACCGACTTCGTGACCTGGGGGCCGCACTCGTCGTATGTCGCGTGGTGGACCCCGACGGCGGTGCCACTGGACAGCTGTAGCTGGAATTTCGAGCCAATGACCCCGGTGGCCACGGCCGCCGAGCTCGCAGACGCGATGGCGGAGCAGGAGCGATCGCTCATCGGCCCGCCGCAACCACTCACGGTCGGCGACGCGACCGGCGTCCAGTTCACCGTGGCGGCCAACCCGTTCCAGGGCGTCGATTGCGACACCGGGCGCCAGGTGATCTGGCAGAACGCGACCGAAGTTGACCAGCGCTGGTTCAACGGCGCCCACGACACCTTCACGGTGTGGGCGCTCGACCTCCCGGTGGGGCTCCGGGCATTCACGATCGGGTCGGCCGCCCCGCTGCTCCCCGACGAGCATCGCGAGCTGCTCGACGTCGCCGAGTCGATCGAATTCGTCGACGGTTGAGGTCCGTCCTGGGTCGCCGCAATGGCTGGACCCAAACGCGCTGCCATCTCAATACTCACTGGCATGTCAGTCCCGGTGAGGTCTGTCAAGTCGACGTCCATCCGGTTTGAGGTGGCAGAGACGGGGGCCGTTGCAACGCGGAACTGTCTGCTCGTTGCTCCGCGAGGTCGGGGCTCGCGGGCGGTGCCGCAGCGTCGGGCTGCTCTGTGTGGCCTCAGTCGCGTCGGTAACGGCTGGGTAACGGCGGATCGTTACAACGCAGGGGTGGCGAACAGAGATCGAACCTAGTGGTGGCGATCCAACATGAGGAGAACACGGAATGAAATCGATCCCTGACGTTCAGGTGGAGACCCGGCCGACGACTGGCAGCAGCAGCGGCGGCGGAGGCGGTGCGTCCAAGGTGTGGACCATCACGGGGCAAGTGCGCGTGCGCGAGAGCGAGATCGACGGCGACTTGCACGACCGGCCGCTGAAGGGCATCGAGGTCAAGGTGTCGGCGTCGGACATCGGCGCAGACGGACCGTGGACGGAATGGGGGACGGTGCGGACCGACGCCGACGGCGACTTCGCCGTCTCCGAGACGAACAACGGCAGGTCCCGGTTCTTCCGTGTCCAGGCCCGCCTGTACGGCGCCGACCTGGTCGTCGAGGACGGCACAATCGCCGACCTCGGGGCGCTCGACCTAGCCGACAGGAACTGGCGCACGATCTGGAAGTCAGAAACTCAGCGCGAAGGCCCGGCGGTCTCCGTCGGCACCCGGGTGTTCGCGTCGGGTCAGTCGCTCGACCTCGGCGATCCGATCTTCCGCCGCCAGGCACTGATCTGGTACGTGCTGCGTGCAACCATCGACCGCCTCAAAGTCGAGGATCCGTGGTTCGCGATCGGCATCCAGACCAAGGCGCTCTACCCGTCCAACCCGTTCCTGCACACGTCCTTCAACGGCGACGGCAGGCTGTACCTGCACGAGGAGCCAGACGATGCCTGGTATCCCGCCTTTGTGCTGGCGCGGTTCATGCTGATGTGGCATGAGACCCACACCGAGGGGTTGTACGAGACCACGACCCGTCCCTTCGCCCAAGGATTCTCGCTGTTCGCGTCCAACGCCATGATGCACGAGCTGTGGGCGGTCCGTCTCGAGCGACCGCTCAATCGCCGAGCCGTCGCCACCGAGCTTGCGATGAGCACGCTCGACGAGATCGAGGACTCCGAGTCCGGTGTGCAGAACGCTTTGCGCCTGCTTCGCTGCGGTGAGCGCGAAGGTTGGTGGAGCCACCTGTTCGGCACCGCCCAGTCGTACCCCGACAATCGACCCGACGACAACGGCAACGGCTCCCCCGACTACCCCGACGAGGTCGGCGTGAAGCACCGGCTCGACAAGCGTCAGTTGCCGGACGAGCCGCACAGTCTGTCGTTGTGGGACATCCTGCGCACCTACCGGGCCAATCCAGCCAAGGGCTTTGACACCGACCTGAACGTTGACGACGAGTCATACAGCGTGCTGGCGTTCATCGATCGAGTCGTCGACATCCACGAGATCGACGACACGACGCGCCAGGTGCTCAGGCAGTGCCTCGACCCGCTGGGCACCAGCGAACCCTACGAGAGCCTGCCCAAACTCTGACACCGGGCGGTCGACCCGATCGTCGAGGCGGCTTCCCAGGTTCCACCGCACGGTGCTCATGCGCGACGACCCCGAGCCGCGGCGCCGCCAGCGCCGAGGGCGTGCGATCGCCGTCTACCGCAGCCTCGAAGCGGCCGGGTTCGCCGAGCGGCCTCCGCGATGCTGAAGAGCGCTGTGCGCGGCGTGCGCGTTGGCTCGCTCGTCGAGGGAGAAGACGAACGCGGCGCGCTGCGATTCTCGTCGTCTTGGCGTCACTCGGTGCAAGCAGGCAGGAGGAGATCGAAGACTTGGACCTGACTGCATTGTCGAGGTGGTGGTCAACGGGTGCCGACTGCAAGACACTGCGGCGGCATTCCGCCGGCGGAGTTCTTCGCAGCGTTCTACGCTGCCCTACAGCCCGGCAAGGATCGGGACGCCAGCCGAGAACCCATCGGGACTCGGGATTCAGTATCGGTCTACAAGCCAGGAAAGGCTGATCTATGGCCGAGTCCGTCACTCCGACCACATCCGGGTCCTCACTGCGCCGAGTCCTCATCCCGTTGGCGCTCGCTCAGTTCATCTGCAGCTTCGCTGGTTCGAACATGAACGTGATGATCAATGACATCAGCGAGGACCTGGACACAACGGTGCAGGGCGTGCAGACGGCGATCACTGTCTTCTTGTTGGTGATGGCCGCACTGATGATTCCGTCCGGCAAGCTGACCGAACGCTGGGGTCGCAAGCGGTGTTTCACCATCGGCCTCGTGATCTATGGGATCGGCGCGCTGATGAGCGCGGTGTCGCCGGGCTTGGGTGTGCTGATCCTCGGCAACTCGATCTTCGAGGGAGTCGGCACCTCGCTGTTGATCCCACCGGTCTACATCCTGACCACGATCCTGATCAGCGACATGACCTCGCGTGCCAAGGCGTTCGGTGTGATCACCGGGATGGGCGGCATCGGTGCAGCGGCGGGTCCACTGATCGGGGGTCTGATCACCACGGCGATCAGCTGGCGGGCCGCATTCGTCTTCCAAGCGATCGTCGTCGGTGTGATCATCGTTCTCAGCCGAGCGATCGTTGACCCGCTCCCCGTTACCCGCGGCCAGCCATTTGACACGCTCGGCGCAGTGCTCTCGGCGACTGGTCTTGTCGCCGTCGTGATGGGTGTACTTGCAGCGGACAACAATCTCGCGCTGATGGCCGTGTTGCTGGCCGTCGGAGCGGTGCTCATCGGTTTGTTCTTCATCCACATCCGCTCCAGCGAACGCGCCGGTCGTGAGCCGCTATTGCCGATGGCCGTGTTTCGCAACCGAATCGCCAACCTCGGACTGGTGACCCAGAACGTGCAGTGGCTACTGCTCATGGGCACCGCGTTTGTGGTGTCGGCCTACCTTCAAGTCGTGCGCGGATACAACGCCATCCAAACGGGTGTGATCTTCACCGCGGCGACCGGGGGCATCCTCGCCTCCTCGCTCGCCGCGCAACGACTGGCCAAGCGGCACTCCCAGCGGACTCTGATCATGGCCGGCTTCATCACCACGATCGCCGGGATCGGGCTGCTCCTCGCGCTCGTTGCGGGCTCGCCAAGCCCGTGGGCCTTCGCTCCCGGGCTCCTGCTGATCGGCCTCGGCGTCGGAGTGATGCTGACACCATCGGTCAACGTCGTGCAGTCCGTGTTCCCTGAGGACCTCCAAGGCGAAATCTCCGGACTGTCGCGATGCATCTCCAACCTCGGCTCGTCGCTCGGCACGGCGGTCGCCGGAACCATCCTCGTCGCCGGGCTCGACAAGAGCGCATACGCCGCCGCGATGGCCGCCCTCGCCATCATCGGATTCGCCGGGCTCGGCGCAACAATGCTCGTTCCATCCAAAGCCCAGGACAGCACCAGTCGATGAGACCGACTCCAGAAGCATCACGAACGGTCTGCACCCTCGCTTCCAGATCAGCTTCAAGGCGCGGTCACACGCTGGCGGCTGACGCGATGCCGATTCGCTGCTGAGTCGCAATACCGGCAGTCTGACGTGACCTCTCTTGCACGTGACACGTCCGAACCCCAGGTCCTCTCGGGCCGTAAATTGGTCAGGGAGTGAACGGTTGAGGGTCCATTGGTTTGGGATCGCCGTGGAGAATGGCTGCGACGGGGATTTGGCCGTAACCGACTCTGGCACGCGTGCGGCGGGCGTCGCTGTCATTTCACGGCGCCCTCGACCATGCCGCGGATGAAGTGCCGCTGAAGGATGAGGTACACGGCGACGACTGGCAATGCCACGAGGGTCGCGCCGGCCGCCAACAGGGCGGTGCCCGAGGTGTAGCGGCCCTGGAAGAACGCCAGCCCGAGCGGGGCGGTCCGCAGCTCCTCGCTGGTGGCCATGACCAATGGGATCAGGAACTCGTTCCAGGTCCACATGAAGACCAGTACAACCATCGTGGTGATCGCGGGCCGCCCCATCGGCACCAGCACGCTCCAGAGCGTGCGCCAGTGGCCGGCGCCGTCCAGCCGAGCAGCCTCGACCACCTCGCGCGAGCTCGTCCGGAAGTAGGCGCGCATCCAGAACGTGCCGAACGCCGTCGACTGCGCTACCTGGGGCATGACAATGGCGACCAGCGAGTCGGTGTACCCGAGCGACCGCAGGTCGAAGTACAGGGGCACCACGAGCGCCTCGGCGGGGATCATGATGCCGAGCAGCATCACGTAGAAGATCACCTCGGAGCCCGGGAAGCTCATCGTGCCGAAGGCGTAGCCAGCGAGGACGGAGAGGGTGGTCGCCAACCCGACCACGAGCACGGCCACCACGACGCTGGTGCGCATGTAGGAGCTGAAGTGGCCCTCGTCCCAGGCGGCGGCGAAGTTGGCGAAGTGCAGCCCACCGGAGTCTCCGATCTGGTCGGGCTGCACGGCCGTGCGGAGGATCAAGCGCCACCGGGTACAGCGCGATTGCGGCGAACAGCACGAGAATGCCGTAGCTGAGCAGGCGCTCAGTCCGCGAGATCACCGCAGCTCCCGGCCGCTGCCGATGCGGTTGATCGCCACGGTGACGACGAAGACGATGGCGGTGAGCACCAGCGCCAGGGCGGCGGCCGTGCCGACTCGGCCGATCTGGAAGGCGTTGCGGAACACCTGGTACGACGGCACGGTGGTCTCCGTGCCCGGGCCGCCGCTGGTCATCACGTAGACGAGGTCGAACGTCTTGAGGGCGGCGATGACCGTCAGGGTGAGGGCGACGGCCACCTCGCCGCGGACGGCAGGCAGCGTGATCGCGAAGAACTCGCGCACCGGCCCGGCGCCGTCGAGGCGGGCCGCTTCGTAGAGCTCTCGCGGGATCTTCGCCATCCCGGCCAGCGCCAGCACGAAGCACAGGCCGGTGCTCACCCACGTGCCGACCAGGCCGACCGACGGCAATGCCCACGTGTAGTCGCCGAGCCACGGCCGGGCGAAGCGGTCGAGCCCGACGAGCCGCAGCAGCGAGTTGAGCGGCCCGTCGGGCTGGTAGATGTGCCGCCAGGCGATGGCGACGACGACCATCGGCACGACCTGGGGCAGGAAGATCAGCACGCGGAAGACACCGAGTCCACGCATTCGACGGGCTCGCATCATCGTCGCCGCGATCGTCGTGCCGAGCACGACGGGGATGACGGCGTAGAAGACGATCAGCACCATGGCGTGGACGAACGCGCCGCGCAGCTCGGGGTCGGTGAACACCTCGCGGTAGTTCGCCGCACCGGCCCACACCTTGTCGCCGAGGCCGTCCCACTCGTACAGCGAGAGCGACACGCTGCGGACGAGCGGCACGCCGATGAAGGCGACGAAGACGACGACCGCCGGAAGGATGTAGAGGTAGCCGAGCAGACGCGGCTCACCGGGAGGACGGTCGGCGCGGACGGCGTGGCACGGCCACGCCGCCGCGGCGACTGCGAGACTGGGGCGGACCTCGCCGAGGCCGGTCGTCCCGGTCTCGGTCATCACGCTCGGTTCCGGCGGACGGCGCTCAGCCTCCGACGGCGGCCGAGTACTCGGACTCGAGGTGCTCGAGGAACTCCTGCGGCGAGCGCTGCCCGGCGAGCAGGTCCTGCACGGCGGCAGTGATGGTGTCGTAGAACGTCTCGGTCGCGTAGTCGAGGTACGGGACGAGCAGGTCCTCCTCACCGGCCTGCGCCCATGCTGTGAACACCTCGGCCAGCAAGCCCTCCACCTGCTGCGCGCCGGCGTCGACCACCGGCAGGTTCCCGGCCTCGGCGACGATGGTCATCGCGTCGCTGTTGGTGATGAAGTCGATGTACGCCGCCGCGGCGTCTGGGTTCTCGGCGTTGGCCGGGATCGCCCACGGGATGCTGATCCCGCCAGTCACCAGGTTCTGCCCGCTGGCGCCGGCGGGAGTGAGCACAAAGCCCACCTCGTCGCCCATGGCCGCGGCGAGGTCGGCGACGAGCCAGGTGCCGCCGACGAAGAACACGCCGTCACCCTGGGCGAAGTTCTGCCAGGCGGTGTCGTAGTCGACGCCGCTGTAGCCATCGGCGAAGAACCCGGAGTCGGCCCACGACACGATCGCCTCGGCCGCGGCGAGGTTGTCCTCCGACGTCCACGACGAGCCGGGCCGGCCGAAGCCGAGGTTCCGGATCGATTCGGCGTCGACGAACTGGTTCTGCACGAACCCGTACTCGTGGATGCCCGGCCACCCGTCGGAGTTGCCGAACTGCACCGGCGTCTCGCCGGCTGCCTGGGCGGCCTCGACGGCGGCGACGAAGTCGTCGGTGGTCGCCGGCGGCTCCACGCCGAGCTCGTCCAACTTGGTCTTGTTGTAGAACAGCCCGACGATCTCGCCCATCTGCGGCAGTCCGTACAACTGTCCCTCGCCGTAAACCGCCCCGTCGTCGCTGTACGACGCCAGGGCGCGGACCGAATCCGGGAAGCGGTCGGACCAGCCGTACCCCTCGGCGTACTCGTCGAGCGGGACCAGCAGGCCTGCCGCGACGTACTGGCCCATCTCCGAACGGCTGTTGTTGGCTTGCACCACATCCGGGGCGTCGTCGCCCGACAGTGCCAAGCGCAGCGTGGTTCGCAGGTCTTCGGTGGAGCGCGACACGCGATCGATGGTGATGTTCGGATAGGCCTCCATGAAGGCGGCGTTGAGCGCCTCGATCTGCTCGTTCTGACCGCCGCGAACCTCCTGGTCCCAGACCGTGAGGGTGACCTCGCCGAGCTCGGCCGGATCAGCCACGTCGCCCGTCGCTGCCGCGCTGGTGTCCGGGCCGCCACTGTCGTCGCCGGCTGGCGCCCAGCCGACGAGGAACGCGAGGGCGGTCACCGCCGCCACGGTCGGTGCCCACCTTCGTTGCGCTGTGCTCATGTCATTTCCTTTCCTTGTGTTCCCCGGCCACGCAGGCCGCCCGTGGGCGAGACCTCCGCTGGCGCTTCGGTCGCTCGCCCTGGAGCACGGGTTGGATCATGATCGCTGACATCGTTCAGCGTCCAGAACGGAAGCCCAGGGTGGCGATCGCCCTGGAGACCTGGGGGACATCGTCGTCGGGGAGAATCGTGTCGAGGAACGCATAGTTGTCGATGAGGGTCGGGTCCTTCGACCCCGTCTCGTTCCACCAGGCCCCGATGTCGGCCCAACCCGGGGCGGCGAGCGCCCCACCGAAGTGCCGGACGGAGAGCGCGGCGACCAGGTTCGCGAGACGCAACCCATGTTCCAGCGGCCAGCCGGCGACGGTTCCGACCATCAGCCCGGCCAGGAAGACGTCGCCGGCGCCGGTGGGGTCGAGCGCCTCGACCTCCACCGCGGGAGCCCGGACGTTCTCGCCTTTTGCCTGGTGGTGAGCGATGGCACCGTCGGCGCCGCAGGTGACGACGGCGAGCGGAACCAACTCCGACAACACCGCAAGGGCAGCCTCGGGCGACTCCGTCCGCGTGTAGCTCATCGCTTCCACCGAGTTCGGGGAGAACGAATAGCAGCCGTGCAGACTCTCGCGGAGCCGGCCGATGTCCCATCGGTCCTCCGGGTCCCAGCCGAGGTCGGCGAAGACCAAGCCGCCGTCGTCGGCAAAGGCGTCGACCCACGGCTGACGCTTGTTGCCGAGGTCGATGAACGAGGCCCGTGCCCGCGGCGGCTGCCTGACGATCTGGTCCTCGACCTCCGTGATGTGTCCATGGGTGACCATCGTCCGCTCCCGCTCGTAGACGACAGAGACGGTCACCGGCGAATGCCAACCGGTGACGTATCGCGAGTAGCTGAGGTCGACGCCTTCTTGAATGCTCAGCGTCTGCCGGCAGTAGTCGCCGTACAGATCCTCGCCAAACGCGGCTGCCAGGGCGGTCGTCAGTCCGAGTCGCGAGCATGCGACGGCCAGGTTCGCTACGCCGCCCGGGCCGGACCCCATGCCGGAGGCCCACACCTCGGTGCCGGTCCTCGGGGCGGCCTCCAGGCCGATGAAGATGATGTCGAAGAAGACGATTCCGGTGAGGAAGACATCGAACTCCGGGTCGTCGGCGCTGACGGCAACCTGCGGGTCCTGGAGGGACCGCGCCGGGTTCCCGGCGGGTTGTGGCTCTCGGGGGGTGCTGGGCACGGGTACCTCGAGGATCAGAGTTCGAGTGCGGTGATGGCTCACCTTAGAGCGCGCGCCAAGAGGCGGGCCCAGGTACCGCGCGGGGCAGACGCGGTGCCCGGAGAGTGCGCGGTGTCGGCGGGGTGGTGGTCGGGTCAAAGCAACGCGATGAGCAACGCCTTCCCACCGCGGGCTCGGCTCACCACCAACAGCGGCGCGCCCAGCTGCCTGAAATGCCGCGTGACGATTGATCCCCGGCCCGCTTCAATGCTGCACCGTGAAGAAGTTGACAGGGGGCCAAAGGGCCCTCGACGACGTCGTCACGACCGAACGAGGCCGACGCGCGAACGGCTGGGTGCTGCGTGACGCCGAAGTCGAGGTGATCACGGTATGAGGGTGTCCATTCTCGGTGGGGGTGGTTTTCGGGTACCGCTCATTCATCGAGCACTGGCGGCTGAGGACTCCGGGGTGAAAACCATCGTGCTTCATGATGTCGATCCGGCCCGCGTCCGCGCGATCAAGTCGGTGCTCGACGAGTTGGCGGCCGGGCGCGGACCGGAGGTGGTGGTCGAGGACGACCTGGCGAAGGCGCTGACTGGAACCGACTTCGTCTTCTCCGCGATCCGGGTCGGTGGGCTGCGAGGGCGGACATGCGACGAACGCTCGGCGCTGGCCGAGGGCGTGCTCGGTCAGGAAACCACCGGGGCAGGGGGAATCTGCTACGGACTGCGCACGATTCCGGTTGCGTTGCGTATCGCCGAAGCGGTGCATGAACGTGCGCCGTCCGCGTGGGTCATCAACTTCACCAACCCGGCCGGCATGGTGACCGAAGCGATGAGTCGGGTGCTCGGCGACCGGGTGATTGGCATCTGCGACTCGCCGGTGGGATTGTTCCGCAGGATCGCCAGGGCGTTGAACATCGACATCGCCGACGCATGGTTCGACTACGCGGGGCTGAACCACCTGGGTTGGCTCCGCCGGGTACTGCTGGACGGCCGTGATGTGTTGCCCGGTCTGCTGGCCGACGACGACGCGCTCGCCTCGTTCGAAGAGGGCCAGCTATTCGGCGCTTCGTGGCTGCGGAGGCTTGGTGCCATCCCCAACGAGTACCTCTACTACTACTACTTCACCCAGGACGCCATCGCGTCGATCATCGACGCCTCGGCCACCCGCGGCGAGTTTCTGCTGCAGCAGCAAGAAGCGTTCTACCGTACTGTCGACGCCGAATCCGCCGACGATGTGCTGGCAGGAGCGGCGCGTAGATCCTCGCCGAGCGCGGGCGCGCGCTGGGAAGAGGTCCGCAAGGAACGGGAAGCGACGTACATGGCGGAGAGCCGGGCTGCATCCGGAGCCGGTGGGCGGCATGCGGATGACCTTGACGGCGGTGGCTATGACCAAGTTGCCCTAGCGCTGATGCGGGCGATAGCCGGCGACGAGCACGCCACCTTGGTGCTCAACGTCCGCAATCGCTCCGCACTGCCTGGCCTGGACGCCGACGCGGTGGTCGAGGTGCCGTGCCTCGTGGGGAAGAACGGGGCGCATCCACTCGCCGTTGGCGCGCTGGACCCGCACGCGTCGGCGCTGGTGATTAGCGTCAAGGAAGCCGAGCGAGCAGCAGTCAACGCTGCCGTCAGCGGCTCGCGGGCAGGCGCGGTTAAGGCACTGGCGATTCATCCGCTGGTGGGCTCGGTGCAGACGGCTGTGCGGATCCTGAACCGCGAGCTGGAGGCACTACCCGAGCTTCGCGCAGTACTACATGCGGATTGAGTGCCCTCTCCAGGACGCTCGGACTCGCCCTGTGTCGGCCCCGCGGCCCGGCAGTACGTGATCAGGTGACGCCGAGCCTGATCATGATCAACGGCGTACCTCAATGCCCCGGCCGGGACATCATCACTATCCGGAAGGAGATCGTCCGGAATGGGCGACGGTACGGTGCCGGGCATGACAGAGATCGGAACGGATTGGCGGGTGGTCGATGGCGTTGCGACGGCATGGTTCGACGCGCCGTCGCTGATCGAGGGGGCTGCGCTGGCCGGGCGCATCGCGGAGTTGTCGGCCGAGATCGTGGTCGACCTGCGCGCGACAGGCATGCGGGTGCGCCTCGACTCAGACGAGTACGCCGAGGCGGTGTCGGCGGCCGCGCGGGATCTCGGGCTGGCCGCGAACCCTGCCGTGCTGCAGCACCTGAGCGTCGTGTTCGAATCCGCGAACCCGACTGTGGTGAGGCGGTTCTGGCAGCGCGTGCTCGACTACGCGCCTGGGGAGGACGGCGGTTTGGCGGATCCGTTGCGGCGCGACCCCGCGATACGGATCCGGCAGTCGACGGAGCCGCGGCCGCTTCGAAACCGCATCCACCTCGACGTGGTGCGGCCGGCCGCGGCGGTCGAGCAGGCGAGTCTTGGTGAGGCATCCGGACCGTTCGGGGTCTGCCACACCGACCCCGACGGCAACGAGGTCGACCTGGTGCCGGGGACGGCGCTCGGCGAGAGGATCGGGACAGCCGACTGGCAGGCGGTGTTCAGCGCGATGGCGTGCTACCGCACCACCTCGCCGACGCAGCAGCGTGACCTGGCCGCCGCAGCAGCGGCGCTGGCCGACGACACGGGCTTCCCGCTGCTGGTCGACCTGCGCCCCGGGCTCGTGATCATCGACAGCGGTAAGGACCAGTGGGAAGACGACGCCCACGGCCTCGAGCTCGACTTCACCGACCTCGCCGGAAACCTCCAGACCGCTGCCCGCGAACTCGGGGCCACTGCGGATCCGGGGCTGCCGCGCTTCGCTCAGCTCTTTCTCGACGCCGCCGACGTCGCCGCAGTCCGCTCGTTCTGGATCGCCGCACTCGGATACACCCACGACCGGCGAGCCGGGGTCATCGACATCCACGATCCGCGGCGGCTGAACCCGGTGCTGGTGTTCCAAGAGCTCGATGCTTTGGAGACGGAGCGGCGCCGGCAGCGCAACCGCATCCACTTCGAGCTCGCGGTGCCGTCGGACCTCGCGCAGACGCGCCTCGCCACGACCGTCGCAGCCGGTGGCCGGCTCCTTGACGAGTCGGAGGATCGCTGGCGGGTCGCCGACCCCGAAGGCAACGAACTGGTGATCGTCAGTGGGGCATGAGCTCGCACTCGGCTGAGCTCCACGCTTGGCAGACCCACGCTCTCCAAACGTTCGATGCGCGACCAGCAATCGCGTCGCCCACCGCCGACCGGTCAGACGCCTCCTGCGTCCACTTCCGCCGAGACGAAGTCCGCGGAATCACTCTCTGACGGCGAGCTGTCCTGAGCGAGATGATCGGCGACGGTCGTCAGGGTCGCCCCACCGGCCGCCATCGCCGAGATTCGGCACAGTGCCGAACCGCTCGTTCGATGAGTCGCCTGAGCCAGGGTGACCTGGTCGCGCTAAGCGGCGGCGAGGCTCGAAAGGCCCCCAGTTGCCAGCAGAGCCGCACAGTCTGTCGTTGTGGGAAATCCTGCGCACCTACCGGGCAAACCCAGCCAAGGGCTTGGACGCCGACCTGAACGTTGACGACCAGACATTCGTCTGGGCGGATACAGGGTGTCTCGTCTCAGTCAGCGGGAGCGGGAAGGAGGTGCTGGGTCACCTTGGCAATGTCGGAGCGTGGGTCGTTCCGTAATCCGGCGAGCCGTTGGTAGACCTCGGCTGCGGCCGTGCCGAACCCAACGGGTAACCCGGCATCGGCGAGACTCGCGCTGATCTCATGCATCTCGCCGACGAAGCGCCACGCCTTCGGGCCGTTGCCTGTCGCCGCGTGCTCAGATCGTTCCTCGAGGTCGGGGATCGACATCGCCCACTCCGCCAGGAGTGAGTCCTCGACGCCCTCGGCGCGGGCCAACGCGCGGACGCTGAGCAGCAGCGCCGCGCTGGCTTTCGTCCACGCCGCGAAGCAGGTCTTCACCGCCGAGGCCGCCCCGACGCCGCCGTCGACGAAGTGAACGTCGAGGGCCGGCGTCGTCCAGCGGCTGGCCACCACCTTGGCGTCGAGGCCCGACAGATAGAGCCTGGTTGTGCCCGGAACCTTGACGGGTGGACCGATGATTCCGCCGTCGACGAAGTGCTCGAACCGCTCACCGAGCCGTCGAGCCGTCCCCGGTGCGATGGCGTTTAGATCGGCATAGGTGCCACCGAATCGGGCTGCAGCAACCGCGTCTGCCGTCTCGACGGCGGCTCCCGGAGGACAGACCGAGACGATGACATCCACTCGCTCGATCATCTCGTCGATCGAATCGACCTCGGTCATGCCGGCCTCGGCGGCGCGTTGCCGGGTCGCCGGCGAGCGACCCGCGGAGCACCAGACCGTTTCACCATCACAATGCGTGGCGATCGACGCCCCCATCGCCCCCGGGTGCAGGAAACCAGTAGCCATGCCGCGAGTGTCCCACGGACCTCATGACGCCGAAACCCTCCGCCAGGCGGCACGGGGTCGACGAATTCCGCGCCGCCACCAGCCCGACCGGAGCGACACCGAACAGCGCGCCCGAACGGCAAGCTGCCACGAATCGCAGGCAGCCCCGAACGGCATGGCGGTGCTTGTCAAGGTCTGCTACGTGTGTCCCACGTAGTCGGAGACGCGTGACCGTGTGAGTTCACCATCACTGTCGATGTACAGCGACTTCGAGTTGGTCGCGAACTGCAAAGTGCTGGCTCACCGGCGTGGTGCATCTCTCGTCCTACGCGTTGGGCGTCGGCGACCCGGCTACCCGTCGCTCCGCCGACTACGAACCGACCCGAACACCGCCCGCGGCCCACGGGCCGCGACCAAGTCAACGTGGACAGGTCAGACCTGGTTGGGTTCGGTGCGGATCAGAAGGGCCGCCACAACGGCTGGGAGCTGGCTGACGGCCTCGTGCTCAGACAGACGGTGTGCAGCTCGCACGACGTCCTCCGGCACCCACTCCGGGAAGCGCTGTTCACCGACTCGATGGGCACCCGAACTCGTGTGCTCCTCATGGATCGCCGCCAACCGTTCGCGAGGAAGTCGATCGGCGACGCGGACCACGGCCGGCCACAAGCGGCGGTGGATGAGGGTCACCTTCCCGTTGACGAGCCTCGTGCGGACGACGTCAGGCGAGTCGGCGAGGACATTGAGCGCCTGGAAGATCGCGTGGCTGCACCGGTGGCCCCACCAGCTTCCTCGGATCGGTTCACCGGCGACCAATTCGGCGACGTTGGGAAGCGGTCCGCGAGCGGACTCTAGAAGCATTCCGTGCTCGACGAGCACCGCCATCGGCTCCATAGCCGCCATCCTGCCGCCAACGACCTCGACCCACGCACAGACGTAGCGCTGCGGGGCCGCTAGTCGATCACGCCGTCGTCGAGTCCACGCTCGACGATCTCATCAACGGTCTGCTCCGGGTTCTGATCCGACGAGTCGAGCCACAATCCGATGCGGGGAGTGTCGCCGTGGAGCCCTTGATTGAGCGCGGCGATGTCGTCGAAGCCGGCCCGGTAGGCAACCTTGGATCGTGTCGATTCGCGGGTGGCCACGACATCGGGAGACGGAGCGAGTACGACCAGGACCAGCGGTCTGGAGCGGATCGCTGACAGATACTCGCCGAGGACACGGCCAATGACGACGTCTTGGACGACGACAGCGAAGCCGGCATCGTGGTAGGCGTCGGCGGTCTGCGCGCCCAACCTGTAGCGGAGCCGCAGTTGCCGCCACGCCTCCTCCGTAGGTTCCGAGGTCATTTCCTGGCGTCCGGCGACAATCATTCGCCGGAACACGTCGCCCTTGACGTGAACACCGCGCTCGAATCGTCGCGCCAACAGCTCGGCGACAGTCGTCTTGCCTGACGCCGAGATGCCGGTGATCAGCACTACCGGCCGTGCGCTGGTCAACAGCATTCTCGGCAGGCTACGGATCGCCGCTGTCAGGGGTGACAGCCACGTCGAACAGCCGCCACCCCATCACCACCGGACCGCTCTGCGCCGTCGACTGTTCGAGGATCTCGGTGTCGACCTCGTCCTGCGGGATGACCCAGGTGTGGAGCACACGAGCATCGCCGAGCCCGTGTCGCTCATCGGCACCATCACCCGTCACGAACCCGTCGAGCGACCTCGAGAAGTCAGCGATCACCTTCGCGATCAGAGCCGTTGTCTTCGTCGCTGATATGGGTGGTTACGCCGCTCAGCTCGTTGCGCCCGTGGTCAGGCTCTTGGCATCGCTGCTTGAAAGTTGCGCCCGTCGGCAGTTATCCGTGAGTCCATTGGAGATGCCTCGATGCGAGGTGGAGTGCAGCCGCCCGCGCCCTCTTCGACGAGACCGAATAGCCCCGACGCTGACCCGGCTGCTCGCTCGAGAAGCCGGAGCACGGTTCGCAACTCACCGGGGGTTGTCCTCGGGGTTGACGTAGGTCAGGGCGAACGGGCCGACGGCGTGGACTTGGACTTCGGTCACTCCGACCACCGTGGCGAAGTGGTTGGCGTTGGCAGGTGCGGTGATGAAGTCGCCGGCCTCGAGCGGAGGCAGCAGAGCCGCCTCGTCGAACGTGTCGCCGAGCCCGACGAGAAAGGTCCCGCTGATGACGGTGACGTGCTCATCACTCGGGTGCCAATGCGGCGGGAGCACATAGCCGTCAGGGAACCGCAGCCTGACGGTGAACAGGTCGCCCTCGGCGCCCGGATCACCTTGGACGACGGCCATCTCGGCACCGATTGGAAAGACGTCGGGCGCGGGGCCGAACTCGATCTCGTCGTTGTCCGTCGCCTCGTGGGTGTGCGGCGGCACCGAGTGCTCAGTCGCCGCGGGTTCGGCCATCGTGCCGGTCGCCGGCGCCACGGCCATGGCCGCCGCGGTGACAGCCAGCGGCGCAGCGAGCAGGTACAGGTATCGCTTCATCGGACGCTCCATTGCGCGATTCCGTTGATCGTTGCGTTGTTCATGTCGCTACACCGTCGCCGGTTGCCCAGCGGCGAGGTTCTTGACGCCGGCTGTGGTCAGCGGATTGCCGCCGATTCCCCAGTCGCCGCTGTGCACTTCTTCGACGATGCACCACGTCACCGGGCGCATGTTCTCGCCCTCGATACTGACCATGGCGTCGGTCAGCTTCTCCACGATCTCCCGTTTCTGGGCGGCATCGAACACGCCTTCAATGAGCTTCACGTTGATCAATGGCATTTCAGTTCTCCTCGTTCGTCGCATCGTTCTCGACACGCAATCCCAAGGCGTAAGCAACACGGTTACCGCGGTAACCACCTTCGATGGGAGGTGCGATGAGCCAGGTCGACGCGACGGCAACGTCCCACCGATCGGCAACAAGCAGCGCATGCCGTCGATGCCCTCGACGGCTGATCAATTTTCCCCGAGGCACAGCCGCCCAACAGCTCAAGCAGATCTGCGTCCGCTGAGCTACGCGGGCTTCTGCCAGACCGAGATGTGGCTGGGGCTCGTGCTGGTGAACGGCTCGCGGTTCCAGTCGCTCCACCGATCGCGAAAAGCCATCCCGGCAAGGCGAGCCATGAGATCCAACTCCGATGGCCACACGTTGCGGAATGGCGCCGAGAAGGTCTTCGTCCCGCCATCTACGAACCAGTAGTGGCGCGACCAAGAGTTCTGCGTCGCCACGTCGATCTCGTCGAAGCCGAGGTGTGCAGGGCCCACATCGAACGGGATGACCGTCTCGCCCGGCGCGAGTCGTTGCCACGGGGGAACGATGACCTCGATCACGAAGAAGCCGCCCGATTCCAGATGCCTCGCAACATTGAGGAAGCACTCGACCTGCGCGTCCTGTGTCGTCAGGTTCATGATTGTGTTGCGTACCAAGTACGCAAGGGTGAACGCGCCATTCACCTTCGTGGTCGACAAGTCGCCGATCGTCACCTCGATGTCGGCGGATCCAGGCTCGGCCCGCAACTGTTCAACCATCGCCGACGACAGCTCGATGCCGTGCACACGGACACCTCGGCGACTCAGCGGCAGGGCCAGGCGGCCAGTGCCGATACCAAGTTCGAGGGCACGCCCCTCGCCAGCTAAGTCAGCAAGGAAGCTCACCGCGGGCTCGACGACCTCGGGATCGAAGAGGTGCGGCCAGAGGACCTCGTAGCGCTCCGCGACCCACGCATCGAAGTAGTTCTCCGGCACCCCGTCAACTCTGGTCGCGTGCTGCGACATACGGAAGCAAGTTTTCCACCGACGCGAGCCGCACTGCCCTGATGGCGCTCAGCTCACCGCAGCAAGCGTTCGCAGAAACCGTGCCGCCCGCCAGAGCGTGGTCTTGTCGCTTAGAAGGGGTGGTTACTCCACACCCACCCCCGTTGCGCCCGTGGTCAGGCTCTTGGCATCACTGCTTGAAGTCGCGACGCCTCCAGCAGCTCAATCAGGCAGTTCGGAGCGCGGGGCGGTCACCTCGGCTTGCGGTCAAGTTCATCGACGAGCGCCTTCGGTGCGATGTTTCGGTACGCGTCTCTGACGATCGCAGCGACCTCGTCCCAATCGGCCTTGCTGTCACTGATCATGTCGAGGTACACGCCGAGCCAATCGGCAAACACTCCTCGCGCCGATGTCGGTGGCTTGAAAAATCGGTCGGGGTCGGCCCTGACCATTTCCTCCTGAACACCCGGTGGGACCGCACACCACAACGAGATTCGCCCATCTTCGTTGTGGTTGTCGTGGAAGTAGCACAGCGCTCGCCTGCCTCGAACAAAGAAGCACGGTTCGCCATGGCTGATGCGCTCGCTGACCCCTGGCAGCTCGAGGGCGATCTTTCGTACCCGTCCGTACTCACGCACCGCGCCAGATTGGCCGGCCCGGCTCGACGGCGCAACGAACCTCGCGAGCGCAGAACATCGCCGACGCGTATCGGCAGATCGGGAGCGACCGAGGGCGGCTTGCCGAGGTCAGCGTCTCTCAGAGCATCGGCGACCGAACGCCAAGTAAGTGCGCTCGCGATCGTGAGCGGCGCCCTTCCGACCCGGCCCGCGAGGCGCCATCGACCCGGTGTTAGCAAGCGCCGGGCATCGTGGGCGATAGTGGTGGTTACCGGATGCCTGAGCAGCTGGCGCTCGATCTCGCTCGAATGAGACCGTGGGCTTGGCCGAATGTGTGGCGCATCACCGTGACGTCAGAGATCGAGCGCACGGTGAGGACGACCACCACCGATCGATGGGAGATCTCCATGACCGTCGAACCACCCGTCAAGACGACCGGCGAGAAGCGGGTCGCCAAGCTCTTCGGGCTCACCGGCGATGCCTGGATGCGCCACGCCAACCCGTGGAGCGTCTGGACCCGCTTCACGTGTGTCTCGCTCATCGCCCTCGCCGTGTGGAGCCGGACCTGGATCGGTTGGTACTGCCTGATCCCCGTCGCTGCCGCGCTCCTGTGGACGGTGTTCAACCCCCGCCTGTTCGACGTGCCGTCGTCGACGAGGAGCTGGGCGTCCAGAGGTGTCTTCGGCGAACGGGTTTACGCCGATCGGGCGACTAAACCGATCCCGGCCCAGTTCGTGTCGGCCGTCCCGAACGTGGCCAACGCCTTCTCTGCCGTCGGCCTGGCCATCGCCGTCTACGGCCTCGTCGTGTTCGCCGTGTGGCCGGTCGTCGCCGGCATCATCCTCGTCCACACGGGCAAGCTCTGGTACATCGACCGCATGGTCCTTCTGTTCGATGACGTCAAGCACCGTGATCCCGAGGTGGCGTCGTGGGAGTTCGACTCCTCAGGCAGTACACACCTTCCGGTCGGGCCCTGACGGCCCGCGCTCG
The DNA here is from genome assembly GCA_963786985.1 of Ilumatobacteraceae bacterium. Lineage (GTDB taxonomy): Bacteria > Actinomycetota > Acidimicrobiia > Acidimicrobiales > Ilumatobacteraceae > Desertimonas. The sequence continues at coordinate 135,070 of CAWBBL010000024.1, forward strand.
GTCGAGTCGGGCATCGGGCGCGCCGCAACAACTGCCTGAGTGCCGGGAGGTTGGGTCAAGCCGTCGTTGAGGTCGCAGTTGCCGCCCATTTCGTTCCATGGCTCGAGTGTCCACATTTCGCAACCGCTGGTTCGCATGATCGAGATGGAGCGAGCTGGCGTCGTCGGGCAAGTTGGAGTGAGCCTTCTCCCGGGCGGCATCGGATCCGGGCCGACACTGATACGAGGCGAGGTCGTGCCGATCCCTCGTTGCCCGCCGTCGCTACCGAACGTCTGACGTCGTCGTTCGATCACCCGCACGGTTCGGCATCGGGACGCCGAGCGGCAGCTCGGGCGTCGCCGACTGCGCCATTACGAGTTCAGCGGCAATGGAGTGTCGGCGCCCGAACATCGAATCGGTCGACACCCATCGGACCGCGTCGGGACCCCGGCGACGAGCGCGTACTGCCCGTTATCGCGCTTGCCTCACCGCATCAAGCGTTCGCTGCTGAAACCGTGTCACCCGCCAGCGTCCTCTCACTTGCAGCTGGGTCCTGGCGACATCATGCGGTGGGGTCGAGCGGTGGGCGCTCGAGGACGCGGGGCCGGTACTCGACCAGCTGGATGCGGCCGTCGAAGGTGCGGTTGTCGATCATCTCGAGGGCGACGTCCGGGTAGCCGTCGTAGATGCGTTCTTCTCCCGTCGCGCCAGTGATCACCGGGAACATCACGACCCGGAAGCGATCAACGAGTCCGGCTCGCAGCAGCGACCGGCACAGGCTGATGCTGCCGATCGTGCTCATCAGGCCCGAGCCGCCCTCCTTCATTGCCCGGACGGCTTCGACCGCGTCATCGCGCACGAGCGTCGAGTTGGCCCACGTGAGCGGCTCCGCGAGAGAGGTTGAGAACACCACCTTCGACGCTCGCGTGAGTCCGTCGACGGACGCCTCCTCGTCGGCGGTGAACTCGTCCGTTCCCGGTGGAGTCTCTCCGGCGGCGAAGCCCGACATCAGCCGGTACGTGTTCGCTCCCATCACGTAGGTGACCTCGGGTTGTTCACCCAGCCAGGCGAGGTACTCAGGCCCCTCGAGACCCCAGAAGCCGGGCCACCCCTCGCCCGACGCGTAGCCGTCGAGAGTGGTGATGAAGTCGACGAGGAGTTCTGGCATGGTCGTGTCCTTGTCTGTTGTGAGCTAGCCGCCTCTACCTTGGCTACCACGGCGGCACGAGGTTAGACGGGCGGCGAGTCGAGAACCCATCGCCAACGCGCGACCGAGTCGGCGATGTACTTGTTCTGCCCCGTGGGCTCGATGCCTGAGGCCCAACCGCGTGAGGAATTCGTCGGCAGGTCGCGTCATCGCGGCGCCTGGATCGACCCGAGCACCCCGACGCTCGGGTGTCCACAACGGACGGTTTGCCCTCCGGCAGTGCCGGGTACGGGATCGTCACTGCCCCGCCCAGGGGCCCACGGCGGCATCCGCCTCGTCCAGCATTGCGGGCGAGACGGGTGCCGTCGAAGAGGTCATCGGCCGACGATTCGTGCGCGACTACCCCGCCGTGGTTGCCACCGCAGTGTCGATCGGCGTGGTCCCGGCCGGTTCGGTGCCCGCCGGTTCGGTGCCCGCTGGCTCGGTTGCGTCCGGCTGGCTCGGTGCCCAACGGTGCGGTGCCGGCCGGCGCGGTGCCGTCTTCGAACTGGGCGAAGAGGTCTTCCAGGGAACCGGCCGGCGTGCCCATCGGCTCGACGTTGATACGCGTGGCGGTCACGTGGCCGGGGCCGTACTCGCCGCCTTCGCCGGTGAACTCGATGGTGTACTCGGCGGTGAAGGTCTGCCCGTCCTCGCTCACCTCGCCGGCGACGCGGATCGTCACCGAGGGTCCCTCATCGGCGAGCTCGATGAACGTCAGGTTGATCGAGCTCGGTCCGGTGGCTTCCCATGCCCCGATGTCGGTGGTTCCGTCGACACCGGATGCCTGGTAGGTCCCGTCAGCGTGGAAAGCGATCAGCTCGGGCGGCTCCTCGGGAACTCGTCGACCGTGAGCACCCAGGCGCAACCGCTAACGCCGCGGGACCGGACCGTTCAACACCCGGTGGAGCTGGTTGAGCGCCCGCCGTGCTCCCGTCCACGACGGCCCGAGCTCGGCGAGGATGCGGGCGATGGCGCCACGCTCGGGAGCAGGGCGGCGCAGGTGTCGAGCGCCGTTCGGTGTCGGCGCGAGTCAGCGAGCCGCCGATGGCCAGGGACCGTCATGCCGGGTGCCGCCGCGCGAACCAGAAGGTGTGAACGCTCGTCCCGTCCTTGGACCGTGTAACGCAGGCATTCGAAGTCGCCGATCAGAGTGTGGATCGAGTCGAGTTCATGC
>CAWBBL010000025.1:0-589450 GCA_963786985.1 Ilumatobacteraceae bacterium
TACCTGGTAGAAGGAGTCAATGCTCCCGCTCCGGCGGGGCCTTCGATGTTCCAGGTGCACACCAGGTGCACAGGATTTTCCAGCACGGGCCAGCCCGCAGCGACACGAGACGACACTCGAGGCGACGGGTCGGACGAGCCGGAACGTCGTCTGGCGTGCGACCTCGCGTGCCGCGGCAACGGCCCGCAGCCGATCTCGAGGACGCGCACGCCTGGCCGAAGCGGAAGAGCATCGACGACCGCTCGAAGGCGTGGAGACAACGGCGCCACAAGCAACACCGTAGGGCCAGCTCACACCACCAGGCAGTGTCCGAGCCGGCGGTCGGGGACGCTCACCCGAGCCGCCGGTGACGCACCTACTGGGACACCTGAACGAGCGGTGTTGATTCCGATCTCGCCCTGTCGCGGGACTCCGCGCTCATCTTCGCAGCCGCGGATTCGTTGCCGCATCCGAGTTGGTCGGTGATGGGTTCGCTGCCGTGGTTCGTGTAATCGGTCCGTTGCTACCGAGCGTAGGGCTCGTACTGTTGGTCGATGACGCCTCCAGTGAGCCCGGCCGCGGTCATGGGGTTCTACTTCTTCCCTCGGGGTGGGAGTGCGCAGGTGGCGCGGTATCTCTGCCGAGCGCTCGCGGGCGGACGCTGGGATCCAATGCTGTTCGCAGGTTCGCTCGGCACAGCGTCGGAGTACTCGAACGCCGACCGGTTCTTTCGTGGTGTCCGGTGCCAGTCCTTGGACTACACACCGGCCGCGGACCGGTGGGCCGATGGCGATGATCCGATGTCAGCGGCAGTGCCAATGCACGCCTCGTATGAGGACAAGCCTGGCGGTCCCGATCGGATCTTCGTCGATCTCGATGATGCAGCGCTCGCTCGACAGGTCCACAGTTGGACGCAGCTCATTGCTGAGCACACGGTCGCTGCCCCGAGCGTGGTGCATCTGCATCACCTCACCCCGATCCACGAGGCGGTCCTCGCGCTGTGGCCGGCCGTGCCGGTCATCACCCATCTTCACGGCACCGAACTGAAGATGCTGGCGTCCGTGCAGGATGGATCGATCCCGGACCGCCCCGGACGGTTCAGCCGCACGTGGGTGGAACGGATGCAGCGATGGGCTGGCGAGTCGGGTCGGCTGGTGGTGGTCTCCGCCCAGGACCGTGAACTCGCCCTGGAGCTCCTGAATGTCGACCGTGAACGTGTCACGATGATTGCCAACGGGGTCGACACCGAGGTCTTCTCGCCGCGTGTTCGCTCAACTGCCCAACGGCTCACGCAGTGGAGGCGATGGCTCGTCGACGATCCTCGTGGCTGGTGTCGGGGCGGCGCCGAAGGATCAATCTCGTACGACCCCGATGACGTGGCGGCGTTTACCGATGAGGCCGGGCAGCCGGTACCGGTGGTCGTGTTCGCTGGTCGCTTCGTGCGTTTCAAGCGGGTGCCGTTGTTGATCGAGGCCCATCAAGCGATGCGGTCGACCACCGGTCACCGATCCGTGCTCGTGGTCGCGGGTGGCTTCCCCGGCGAGTGGGAGGGTGAGCACCCATACGACACGGTCCGCCGCGTCGGCGCCGAGGACGTGTTCTTCGTCGGCTGGCGTGACCATGACGAACTCGCGGAGATCCTCGCTTGCGCCGATGTGTTCGCCGCGCCGTCCGTTGATGAGCCGTTCGGTCTCGTCTACTTGGAAGCGATGGCGACGGGTCTGCCGCCGATCGCGACCAATACCGGTGGGCCAGCGTCGTTCATCAACCTCGACGCGGAACACCCGACTGGTTGGCTCGTGCCACCCGACGATCTGGCGGCGACCGTGCAGGCGCTCGCCGAGGCGGTGGCGGATCCACTCGTTCGCGTCGCTCGGGGTAACCGAGCTGCACGCTTCGTTCGCGAGCAGTACACGTGGGCCTCCCCAGCGGCGGAGCTCGCGGACCTCTATCAGCAAGTGGTCGGCGAACGCTCCCGCACGCGCCGGCACCAGCCTGATCCGAACCTCAACCCCCCGGTCTGAGGCGGCGTCCCATACCGATCCGGCCGACCGACAGCTCACGAGGACACCACAAGGTGCCGGCCCGGGGACGCCCGAGAATTGCTCCGTCGCTCGGGCCCGAAAGCCGCCCCCGGCCCGGCACCGCGCGACAACGCTCGCTGCCGTGCGTTCGAACGGACCACCAGGCGCGCGTTCGCACGCGCAGATGATCGCTCGCGTAGGTGCCGTTCCGGGAACATGAACTCCAGTCCACCACCCCAACGGCAGCCGCAGTGCCCCAAAACGCGCTGACGACTCGATGAGCCGCCTCGCCCCAAGGTGCCGTTACGAGACACGCCAGATCTGCCGATAGGCGCAACCTTCAAGCAGTGATGCCAAGACCCTGATCACGGGCGTAACGAGGTTGGTGGCGTAACCACCTATCTAGGCGACGAAGACGACGCTCTGGCGGGCGACACCGTTTCGGCGAACGCTTGATGCGGTGAGGCGAGCGCGATCACCGGTCCTATGCGCTCGCCGCGGCGGTTGCTTGGTCGGGGACTTCCCCCGCGCTGCACCACGACCACCGTCGGCAACACATCGCCACGCCGCCGGAGATTCGACGAGCGACGGGCGTTGCACCAGCGCGCTACTTGGCGGGTGCGAGTTCGACCGTCGTTACTTCGACGAGTTTCTCGACGACACGCTGCTCAACTGGCTCCTCTTCAGCCGCTCGCCTCTTGTTCCTGCCTCACCTCAACGCGAGCAGCCTGCCACGCCGACCAGTGACCAGAGACGAGCGCCCACAGCGACAACGCTGCAACGTAGGTCACCGACGAAATCCAGCCAGTGACCAGGGATATCGGGATCATCGCCACCCAGAACACCGTGAGCCAGCCGTTGACCCGACGCATGAACACGGGATCGCCCTGGATCGACGCCCATAGCGACCGCATGACGTTCATCGAAAGATCACTCCTCTATTCGGGTTGATGGTCGCGGCTGAACTCCGCCGCCGACAACGAGCCAGATGCTATCGAGAGGTTATGGGATTGTCAACCTAGTCTAAGCGACGAAAACAACGGTCCGGCGGGCGGCACCATCTCAGCGAACGCTTGATGCGCTGAGGCGAGCGCGATACCGGGCAATCGGACACGCTCGCGACTGTGAGCATTGCCTGCCCGTCGGAGCGCGCTCCTACGTCACCAATCCGGCGGAATGGGGCCAGTCTTCGGCCTGGCTGGTGACAGGAGCGCCGGTCGAGATCAAGATTGGGCCGTGCCGCAACCACTTCGCAGGCTGTTCCTCGAGCTGCCCCCTCAGGACCCCGAACTTCGTTCCGTCGGGGTCGCCTGCCAAGTAGAGGACTGCGACGAGCCTTGGTGCTCGCAGGCCCGGCGTGAGGAGGCTCGGCTGTGACCGTCGAGGAGTGGGCGCTTGTAGCCAGCGTCGTGTTCTCGGGCCTCTGGTCAGGGCTCCTGGCGATGCTGACACTAGTCATGCACCCAATGCTGGCGGCGATGGACGGCCCCGACTTCGCCCGTTTCCTGCGAGCGTTCCTGCCCACGGCGCGGCGTGCGCCGTTCAACTACGTCGCCATCTGCGGGATGGTCGTGGCGCCGATCGTTGCCCTCATCGCCCTGTTCGATGATCCAAGCTCCGCTCCGTTCGTGCTCACGGCGATCGGTCTCGGGCTGACCGTCGCCGGGCCGCTGGCGGTGTCCAACCGGCTTGCGGAGCCGAACTATGACGTGATGCTGGCCTGGGTTCCCGAGGCGATGCCGACACATTGGGAGGCGAGACGCCGGCGCTACTTCGCCGTCAACTGGATCCGCTTCGGAGCGACCTGGGCGGCGTTCGCGCTGTTTCTTGCCGCCCTGATGGCGGTCTAGACGAGGCGGTCGCCCGGCGGGGAACCGGCTGATCCCGGCCCCCAAACGCGTATCGCTCGAGGGCGCAGGGGCGCTCTCCAGTTGCCGGTCGGGAACGCTCGGGATTGGGAGCAAACCGTATGACCGCGCGCCGTTAACGCGACCGATCTGCTGGTGCTCGTCGGCGATGTTCTGGGCTCGCGAGGTTCGTTGCGCCGTCGAGCCGGGCCGGCCAATCTGGCGCGGTGCGTGAGTACGGACGGGTACGAAAGATCGCCCTCGCGCTGCCAGGGGTCAGCGAGCGCATCAGCCATGGCGAACCGTGCTTCTTTGTTCACGGAAAGCGAGCGCTGTGCTACTTCCACGACAACCACAACGAAGATGGGCGAATCTCGTTGTGGTGTGCGGTCCCACCGGGTGTTCAGGAGGAAATGGTCAGGGCCGACCCCGACCGATTTTCAAGCCACCGACATCGGCGCGAGGAGTGTTTGCCGATTGGCTCGGCGTGTACCTCGACACGATCAGTTACAGCAAGGTCGATTGGGACGAGGTCGCTGCGATCGTGAGAGACGCGGACCCAAACATCGCACCGACGGCGCTCGTCGTTGAACTCGACCGCCAGCCGAGGTGACCGCCCCGCCTGCGAACCGCCTGATTAAGTTGCTGGAGGCGTCGCACCTTCAAGCAGTGATTCCAAGAGCCTGACCACGGGCGCAACAAGGGCGGTTGTGACGTAATCACCTGCCTAAGCGACAAGAACAACGCTCTGGCGGGCGACACCGTTCCAGCGAACCTTGATGCGGTGAGGCGAGCGCGATAACGAATCCTCTTTGTGTCAAGGGGTTGTTCTTGGCGGTGTCGGGGCGCGTCGCGGCGCCCGGCGGGCAGTCCGTCGGTGGTCGAGGGTTAGCGTTGTGTCGGGTTCGGGAGTGACCGTTCCGAAGAGCCGGGTCATGCGAGGTGAGATGCCGGTCACGCTGGATTCAGAGACGTCCTCGCGTTGTCCTCCCGAGCCCACCGATGCTGTGTTGGGCTGCGAGCTCGACGTCGTCGCTCAGTGTTGAGTGTCAGCGACGAGGCGTTGGTAGACGGCGTCGCTGATCCGGCGCTTGAGAGCCCGCAGTGCTTCTTTGCGCGTCTTGCCTTCGGCTTGTTTGCGGAGGTAGTAGGCGCGGCCCGGGGTGTCGTTGCGGACTTGGGTGACGGCGGCCATGTGCATGGCGTGGTTCAACTGGCGGTCTCCGCGCGGGTTCAACCGGTGTCGCTTGGTCGGCCCGGATGAGGCTTCGATCGGAGCCGTCCCGTTGTGTCGGGCGAAGTGCCCGGCGCTGGGGAAGCGGCGGACGTCACCGGTCCGACCGATGATGATCGCGGCCATCAACGGTCCGATCCCGAACACCTCGGTGACCGTCGTCTTGGACGCCGCAAGCGCCGTGACGTGGCGTCGGCGGACCTGCACGCGTGCGGCGTCGAGGGAGCGGACTTCGTCGAGCAGTTGGCGTGCGGTGGCGATCCGCTCGATCGTGATCGGCCCGTCGACGTGCACGCTGGCCAGCAGTTTCTCGGCTCGGGCGACGGTCAACGAGCGGCCGGTGCCACCCTCGATGAGTAGACACAGCAAGGCGTGCAGCCGGCAGATCGAACGTGTCCGCTGAGCGGTGATCTGATGATCGCGATCGGCCAACAGGCGCAGCACGACCGTGTGCTCATCACTCGTGTCGACGATGTTCAACGCCGGCGTGCGCCACGCCACGATCGCCGCCGAACGGGCGTCGTTGGGATCGGTCTTGTCGATCCGGCCGCGCTCGAGCAGCCGCACCCGGGCCGACAACTTTGCTGGCACATCGACCACGTGCTCACCGGCGCCGACGAGCTGCTGGGCGAGCAGCGCCCCCAGCCCCGTCGCCCCCTCGACGGCCCAGGTGCGCGGCTCGAACCGTGCCGCCCACTCAACGAGTCGGTCTCGTTGATGCCGATCAGCGTCGACACGAATCGTCGCGACAACCGCTTCACGACAGTCGACGACGACCGCCGTGTGCGACCCCTTGTGCGGGTCGATCCCAATGATGAACATGATCTGCTCCTCTCGTGGTTGGGTTCGCCACGGCGGGCACACCTGATACGTGTCAATGCCGTTCCTCTTACGAGCCACACCGCGACAGGACCTGGCCCGATGGTCGCTTCGCTCAAAAGCCAACCTCACGGCGGCAGGGCATTCACGAGACACACCCGACCAGACCCCCGACGCTACGGAACACCGCCACGTCGCTACACATCCTCAATCAGGGCATTATGCGCCACTACGATGTCAGCGTCGGCGTATTATTCGAGTGACAGGTTGAGGTGCCACCGTTACGGTCGCGATCGGTTCTCGTCGGAGGGACCACGATCACGAGGGGGAATCATGTCCCTACGTCGTTCTCGTATTGCGATCGCGGCGGTGATGTCATCGTCGCTGCTGGTCGGTTTGGGGGTCGCCGGGTCGAGCGGCGCGACGACCTCGGAGGACACCGTCACTGAGCGAACGTGACCCCGACGTCCGACTCAGTCGTCGAAGCGAGCGTCGCCGCGACACCCGATACGGCCGCAGAGACGAGTGTCCCAGCGACGCCCGGAGTCGGCAGCGGTTAAGATTCTTCCGCCCGATGAGTCGTGGGGCGGTCTGACTCGCGGCGAGTGGGATGCCCGGTCGTGGCAATGGGTGTTCAGCATGCCCGAGGACGTCAGCCCGTGGGACGACACGACCGGTGAACGTTGCGGCTACGGACAGGTCGGGCCGATCTTCTTCGTCACCGGCGGGCCTCCTCAGACGTGTGTGGTCACCGCGGGCACGGCGATCTAGTGTAGCTGTGGCCAACGCAGAGTGCTCGACCGTCGAACCACCGCCGTGGTTCGGGCGAAACGAGGACGAACTGCGGGCGTGTGCGACAGGATGGGCGGACGGCGTGACCGACCTCCAGGCCCACGTCAACGGGCAGGATGTCGCCGATCTGGATGCGTATCGGATGAGTTCACCGCTGTTCACGATCACGCTCCCGGAGGACAATGTCCTCGGGGTCGAGTCCGGCGTTGCGGAAGCGGTGTCGGAGGGCTACAGCTTCATCATCGCCCCGCCGCCGCCAGGCCGCTACGAGATCGAGTGGTCGGCGCAGTACCCGGGTGAAACTGAGCGCCGAGCGCCGTCCACGGTCACCGTCATCGTCGAAGCACCCCAGGTGATCGAGCCACCCACCAATACTGAGGCCGAATCCACCAGGGACAGCGCTCCAGCGTCACTTGCAGTCGACGGCTCAGCCGAGGCGTCGTCGCCCGAGGTCGAGGCGTTCTGCACGGCTTTAGTGGCCACCGAGAACGCGGTCGCTACCGGCAACCCGGAGGTGATCGGACCGGCTGTCGAGGCCGTGGAGGCCGCCGCCCCGGACGACGAAACCCTGGCGATCGTCGAGGCTGTCTCCGCCACGTTCCAAGCCGGCGGAGCCCGCGTTCTGGAGGCGTACGCCGAACTGATCGACTACATACGCGCCAACTGTGGGTTCGCTGAACTCAACCTCACCGCCTCGGATTACGTCTTCAGCGGGTTCCCAGCCGAATTGCCGGCCGGTCCGATCATCGTCTCCAGACACCGGCACCGAGGTCCACGAACTCACGTTCATCAGGTTCAACGACGATGTCACGCTGACCGCCGACGAGCTATTTGCGCTCCATACGCACCAGCAACAAGCGGCAGCGACCTTTACCGGGATTGCTTACGTTCACCCCGGCGACACCTTTGCGCAGTTGTACGACCTCGCTCCGGGCCGCTATCTCGCAGTGTGCACCTTGCCGGAGAACGCCGACCTCTTCGTCATGTCCCAGATGGAGGATCCCGCAGCCACTGAGCCGGAGGACGCCGACTTCGCCCTACCGCACGAACATCGGATGATCCACGAGTTCACGGCCGCCTAAACGAGCCTCACTTGAACGGCCCGCGGGTAGAGATGCAGCGACAACTCGATCGGACCGCTCCGGATCGAATCCCTTTGTGTCAACGGGGCGGTTCCGCCGGGCTTCTGGGGCGCGTCGCGTCGGGCCGGCGGTGAGGCTGGCGTGTGTCGAGGGTTAGCGTGGTGTCGGGTTCGGGAGTGACTGTTCCGAAGAGCCGGGTCATGTGAGGTGCGATGCCGGCCACGCCGGATTCAGAGACGTCCTCGCGTTGTCCTCCCGAACCTTCTGGTGCGTCGTCGGCTGGGAGCTTGACGTGGTCGGTTAGCGGCGGGCGTCGGCGGCGAGGCGTTGGTAGACGGCGTCGCTGATGCGTCGCTTGAGGGCGCGAGCGCTTCTTTACACGACTGGCCCTCGGCTTGCTTGCGGAGGTAGTAGAGGCGGCCGGGGGTGTCGTGGCGGACCTGGGTGACGGCGGCCATGTGCATGGCGTGGTTCAACTGGCGGTCTCCGCGCGGGTTCAACCGGTGTCGCTTGGTCGGCCCCGACGAGGCTTCGATCGGTGCGGTTCCGTTGTGTCGAGCGAAGTGTCCGGCGGTCGGGAAGCGGCGGACATCACCGACCCGGCCGACGATGATCGCCGCGGTCAATGGCCCGATCCCGTACACCTCGGTGACGGTCGTGTTCGACGCTTCGATCGCCGTGACGAGGCGTCGGCGGACCTCCACACGGGATGCGTCGAGGGAACGGACTTCGTCGAGCAGCTGCCCGGCGGTAGCCACTCGTTCCACCGTGATTCCCCCGTCGGCAGGCACGCTGGCCAGGAGTTTCTCGGCTCGGGCGACGGTCAACGAGCGGCCTGTGCCACCCTCGATGAGTAGACAGAGCAAGGCGTGCAACCGGCAGATCGTGCGCGTCCGATGGGCGGTGATCTGACGATCGCGATCGGCCAGCAGCCGCAGCACGACCCGGTGCTCGTCACAGGCGGTGACGACGTTGAGCGCTGGGGTGCGCCACGCCACGATCGCCGCCGAACGGGCATCGTTGGGGTCGGTCTTGTCGATCGATCCACGCTCGAGCAGGCGCACCCGCGCCGACAACTTCGCCGGCACATCGACCACATGCTCACCGGCGGCGACGAGCTGCTGAGCAAGCAAAGCGCCCAGGCCTGCCGCTCCCTCGACCGCCCACGTACGCGGCGCGAACGGCGTCGCCCACTCCAACAACCGGCTTCGTTGATGCCGATCGGCGTCCACACGGATCGTGGCGACGACGACTTCGCAACAGTCGACGACGACCGCCGTGTGCGACCCCTTGTGCGGGTCGATCCCAATGATGAACATGATGTGCTCCTCGCTTCGTGGTTGGAATCGCCACGGCGGGCACACCTGATACGTGTCATTGCCGATCCTCTTACGAGCCACACCGCGACAGGACCTGGCCGGATCGTCGCTTCGTTCAAAAGTCAACCTCGCAGTGACAGGGCATTCGAGAGACACACCCGACCAGACCCCCGACGCTACGGAACACCGCCTCGTCGTTGCCTCACATCCTCCATCAGGGCATTCGGTGCTACGACGACGCGAGGCGGGCGGACTATTCGAGAGACAGGTCGGGTGTCGCAGTTACGGTCGCGGGCCGGTTCTCGGCGGCGGGAACCAGTCATCGAAGGGGGAACCATGTCCCTGTGTCGTTGTCGCATTGCGATCGCGGCGGTAATGTCAGCGTCGCTACTGGCCGGTCTGGCGAGCGCCGAGACGAGCGTCGCCACGACGCTCGGAGACGACGTTGCCCGCCACCGGCGAAGCGCCAGTCGGGGTTATCGTGATCGGTATCGGGCCTGACGGGCGAGAACTCCGATCCCAGATAGGCCGTTCGAGCCAGCGTTGGAGAACTCGTGGGCAACCGGGCACCAACCCGGAGGTCAACAGCGTCTACCTCCGCCTCGTCGAGGTGCACCCGGAGACCGAGGGCCATGTCGCTAACACGGCCGACGGCGGGGCGCTGGCGTTAACGCTGGCGCGCCAGGCGGGGATGGCACTGGAGCAGGTGCCGACTCCCGAGTTGGTGATCATCCAGACGATCGACAACGACCTCGGATGTCCCCTCGACGACGTCAACTCGCTCAGGGCAATTCGGGGATTACGATCACCAAGGGCCCTCGAGCAGATCGTCGAAGCCTCGCCGCTGTCGCGGACTTGATGGTCGGGCCGCTCGGCCGCCCGGATACCGCCGACTTTGAGGAACTGGTCGCGGCCTATCCGGAGGTGAAGCCACAGCTGACCGGCCCCGGCGGCGAATGCGGTGGCTTCTTCGATATCTCTGGTGACCTGATCGAGGAGAACGTTGTTCTTCTCACCAACAGAATCGAGGCCTACGAAGCCGAGCAGCAGCGACGCTGCGACGCCGTCCCGCAGTGCCGCACCGACGGCGATGTGCGGGCCGCTTACGTTGACGTGCTGGAGAACCTCTCGCCCGATCTGATCCACCTCAACGTCCTTGGCCAAGCCGCTGGAGGCCGACCTCATCTGGCCCGTCGTCGTAGACATCCTCGGGCTCGAGGACGGCTCCGCCTCTCGCCGTGTCATCAACCGAAGTCGAAAGCTGACACTTCAAAGATCCCGACCATCGACACCACTGGAGTGGGCCCCGGATCACGGACGGGGTTGGTGTGGGGATCATGTCACCGTCGCGGCCTCGTAGTCGACGGGTGAGAGGTAGCCGAGAGTGGAGTGGCGGCGGGTCGGGTTGTAGAAGCCCTCGATCCAGGTGAACATCGCTCGGGCGAGCCCGGCCCGGGTCGGCCAGGAGTGGCGGTCGAGCAGTTCGCACTGGAGGCTGGCGAAGAAGCTTTCGGCCATCCATGTCGTCCAGCGCGTCGCCGACGGTGCCCATCGAGCCCATCAGCCCGGCCGAGCGGAGTCGTTGGCCGAACACCCAGCTGCAGTAGTTACCAGGCTCAACCAGTGGACGAACAGCCCAGCAGGGTCGGTCCTTCCGGGCACGTGGTGGCCACCGACATCGACACCCGTTGGCTAGCGCCGTCGCTGAACCTGGAGGTCCGCCACCACCACAACGTCGTCGACGATCCCGTTGACCGATCGGGCTACGACGTGATCCACGCCCGCCTCGTGCTCGAGCACCTGCCGCAGCGACTCACCGTGCTGGCCAAGTTGGTTGCCGCTCTGCGCCCAGGCGGCTGGCTGGTGGTCGAGACTACGACCTACGGAAGATCTCGGTCACTGACCCGCCACGTGCCGCCTGGCGGGCGATGGCCAGTGCCGTGACTGCCGCTCTGCGGGCCGCCGGGGTCGACCCGCACTTCGGTACGTCGCTGCACGGCGCGTTGCTGCGCGTCGGACTCGTCGATGTCGCGGCCGAAGGCGTGGTCCACTGCCTACCGACCGCCGACCTTGGGCCGGCCTTCCTACCCGTCCTGCACCGGCTCGGCGCGCGCATCGTCGGAACCGGCACGGTTACCGATGAGCAGCTCGACGAAGTCGTCGGCGACATGCGCCACGGCAGAGTCGACCTCCTCGGCTACACGCCGCTGCTGATGGCGGCCCGTGGCCGTGGTTCGGCGCACTGAGTCCACGGTCGCGCGCCGAAACTGAGCGCCGCAGAGATCGAAGTACCGGCTTGACAATTGAGACGAACGAGTGTACGATTCATGGTGAAGGAGCTGCGATGACTGCCACGATCGCCACCGAACCAAATCTTTCGAAGACATCGCTGGATGAGCGCCTGGCGACAGCGTGCGGGCAGCTCAACGCGTGCTACGCCCACCTCGTCGAACTGCTCGGCGAAGCGATCTCCTCCGGGTCGTGGCAGGGTTACGGAATTCGTTCAGTGGAGCAGTGGATCGGCTGGCGTACCGGACTGGCGCCTGGCCATTGCCGCACGCTGGCGGCCCTCGTCGCCGCTGCTGATTCGCATCCCCAGGTGGTCGAGGCGTTCAGTGCGGGGGAGTTGTCGGTCGATCAAGCCGGCCTTGCCGTGCAGGCCCGCCCCGAACACGATGGCGATATCGCCGTGTGGGCGAAGGCGATGACGCTGCCCCAACTGCGGTTGGCGGTGCGCGCCTCGAACGTGTCCGGAGCCGAACGGGAGGCGGCCGCCGCGAGGTTCGTCTCACCCAGCCAGCCGGACGTGCCGGTCGATGAGGCCGAGCCCGACCCGACGCCGTCCCCGGCACCTTCATGCCGTGAGTATCTGTCGTTGCAGCAGGACGTCGACGGGTCGTGGCGGTTGCATGGCTGCTTGGATGCCGACCACGGCACCGTGATCGACGCCGCCTTGTCCGAGGCGCGAGACCGCTTGTTCGGTGATGGCAACCACGACGTCACCTGGGTCGAGTCCCTCGTCGACGTCGCCGAACGGTCGATCGATGCCGTACCGACAGAGCGCCGGGAACGGTTCCGCATCAACCTGTTCCTCGACCCAGCGAACACCGCGGCGGCGACCTGGATCAACGGGATGGCGATGCCCGAGGCGATCGCCGGCCTGTACACCTGCGACGGGACGATCAGCCCGGTCTTCGTGGACCAGGCCCATCCGGTGAGTGTCGGGCGTAGTCAGCGGATCGTCCCCGAGCGCACCCGACGGATCGTGATGCACCGCGACAAGCAGTGTCGCAACCCGCTGTGTGGAGCAACCCGCGGCTTGGAAGTGCACCACATCATCCACTGGATCGACGACGGCACGACCGACACTTGGAACCTCGTGGCGTTGTGCCGACGATGTCACCGAAACCATCACCTCGGTCGACTCGACATCGCGGGCAATGCCGACGACCTCGGCGGTGTCGTGTTCCGCGATGAACGTGGCCGGGTCATCGACACGGCGACCCATGCCGCCAAGCCGCCGGACCCACCGCCAAACCCGCCGCGCCCCTACCGCCACCCCCTCGGTGAACGCCTCCAGCGCTGGGCCATCCAGTTCAACTCGAACTGACCTCCGGGTTTCCGTGACCTGGGTCGGCCCGCGGGTCCCCACTTTCGCCGACCGCTGTGTCATAGCTGTGTCACGAGCTGATGTTCAGTAGGGCGGCGTCAAATCACCGTCACCGGTGGCCCTACGCCTCACTGCCTATTACTCGCAGGCCACTCCGTCACCATCACGGTCGAGCCCCGATCGGTATCCGGGCTGTCCGGCGTACAGAGGCGCCTTCCCAGCGGCCCGAACGGCATCGCAGTTCGCGTAGTAAGCGGAGGGTGGCGGAGGTGGCGGAGCAGGTGCGATCGGCACGGCTTGCCGAGCGCATGGGCTGGACGAACGTGCCGTGGTACACGATCTGTACCGAGCGCTTCTCGGCCGACTTCGGGGTCGACGAGTGGTTCGGCCTCAACGTCTTCATGCGCGACGGCGACGACGTCTACCGCACCTACTTCCTCCAGCACGGCGAGGCGGTCCAGCAGATCGGCAGCGTCTGGAGCATGATGTCGCTCACGCCCTACGGCGGGCAGTCCGACGACGAGGACGCGCCCGAGGGCTGGCCGCAAGCGCCACAGTCGTTCTGGTACCGCCGTCACGACGAGTTCAACGAACCGCCGCCGTCCGCGGCTACCCAAGAATGATTGGCGTGACCATCACTAGCAGGTGATTCGCGCGACGTCTAGCATGTGTCAATGGGCAGGTTGTGCGAACGACCGGGATGCTCCGAACGCGGCTCGGTGGCCTACGGCTTCGATGCCGATCGGTTGCTCGTGTGGCTGGCCGCCTTCGATCCCGACGCCGAGCGTTCGCGCGCCGGAGTGTTGTGCAAGCGTCACGCCGATTCGATGGTCGTGCCCGTCGGGTGGACACTCGACGACACTCGGGATCCCAAGCCGCCGCTGTTCAAACCACCGCGGGCCCCGCGGCGCAAGCGTCAACCGCGTCGACAGCCGTCCACGACGGCCCGCGGCGTCGCCGAGCGGGCCGATGAGCTCCCTCTCGGGACCAAGCCCGGGCACACCGTCGCCGAGCTCAGCGGTTCGCAACCCGACGATCCCGACGCCACGGTGGCCATGCCGTGGATGCCGGCAGTTCAGGGACGTGATGACCGCGACGGGCTGCGGCGCGCTGACTCGCCATTGCTCGCCCGTGCCTTTCGTGGGTCGGCGCGGCAGCGCTGACCGCACTCGATGAAGGCGACGATCACCGAGTCGTTCCCCGGCGCGAGCACGGCGAACCTCTTCGCCAACATCGCGACGCTCGATCGCTACCCGCCGTGGATGCGTCTCGTACACCGCGTGACGCCAATGGCCCCAGACGACCAGGGTCCGGCCTGGTGGGTCGAGCTGCGGGCACGCGTCGGACCGTTCACCCGTTCCAAGCAGCTGCGCATGGTCCGTACGCAGTTCGTCGACAACGAGCTCGTCAAGTTCGAGCGCGTCCAGGATGACGAGCGAGACCATGCCGAGTGGATCCTTGTCGGTGAGCTCTCGGCTGCTTCCGATGGGCCACAGCTGACCATGCACTTGGAGTACACGGGCGAGCTGTGGAGCAAGAAGGTGCTCGGCAAGATCCTCGACGACGAGGTGCGCCGCAGCACGGCGGCGCTCGCCGAGTTGCTCAACGAGCCGCCCAGGCACTGAATCTGCCGTCGCCGCGACGTTCGAGTCGCAGATCGAGGCCGAACGTCTCACTCAGTCGCGCGGCGGACAGGACTTCACTCAGCTCCCCGGAGGCGACGACGGCGCCCGACGCGCATCAGGACGGCGTGGGTCAGCGATGTCGGAACGTCCTCGACGTGGTGGGTGACCACGACGAGGGCGGGGGCGGACACATCACCGGCGAAGTGGTCGAGGGCGTCGACGAGTTGCTCGCGTCCGGCGAGGTCGAGCCCGGCAGCGGGCTCGTCGAGCAACACCACCGCTGGATCGTTCATCAGTGAACGGGCGAGCAGTACGCGGCTGCGCTCACCCGACGACAGGGTGATCAGGGAGTGGTCGGCGAGTCGGCCGACGCCCATCCGGTCGAGACACGCCCTGGCCCGCTCGTCGTCATCGGTGGTGTACCGGTGCCACCACGGTTCGAGTGCCCCGTAACGGGCCGTGCGCACGGCGTCGAATGCCGAGAGCGTCGGTCGCAGCTGGTCAGTGAGCGCTGCCGACACGAACCCGATGCGGCGCCGGAGCTGACGCACGTCCGTTCTCCCCAGACGCTCGCCGAGGACTTCCACGGTGCCGGAACTCGGGTGCTCGTAGAGGGCGGCGATGCGCAGCAGCGACGTCTTGCCACACCCGTTGGGTCCGAGCAGCAGCCAGCGTTCGCCGGGCTGGACGACGAGGTCGACGTCATCGAGGATCGTCGTACCGTCACGGACGAACCGAATATGGCGCAGACACAGGGGATTCACGCAGGCAAGCTTGGCCGCCGTGATCAAACCGAGTCACGTTCGTCATGATCGTCATCCAACTGAAACACATCGGCTACACTCCGCCCGTGACCTGGCGCCGCACCCGATTGGTGATCGCGGTGCTCGGTGTCGGCTTGGCAATCCCCGCGTTGGGACCCGGGCTGGGTGGCGGAGCGACGGCCCAGAGCGACGACGATGCCGCGGCTCGGGCGGCCGCCGAGATCCAGGCTGCCCGCGACCGGGCCAACACCGCCGCTGCTGCGTGGACCGAGGCGGGCATCGAACTCGAGGAGCTCGACGAACAGGTGGCTGAGCTGCAGACCGAATTCGACGCTCTACAGGCTGACGTCGAGCAGCTGCGCGGTGAGACCGAACAGGTGGCGATCAACCGCTACATGGCGGCCGGCGCCGGGGCGATGACGATCTTCGAGGGACCGCAGGCGGCAACCGATCAGATCGTCGCCAACGAGCTCGTCGCCACGGCGACGAACAGCTCGACCTCGGCGATGGACGACTATGCCGTTGCCGCCGCCGATCTCGAGGACCTGCGGCAGGAGCTCGACGACAAAGAGGACGAGCTCGAGGACAAGCGTGACGCCTACGCCGCCGCCGAAGACGCTGCCGAGGCCGAGGTCGAACGACTTCAGGAGGTCGAGGCACAACGGCTCGAGGACGAGCGTGTGCGGCGGATCCTCGAGGCCCAGCGCGCCGAAGAACTGCGCCAGCAGCAGGCCGAAGCCGAAGCGCGCGCCGCCCAAGCACAGCAGCCAGCGACGACCAGCCAATCCCAGACGCAAGCCCCCGATGCGCCCGCCGCCCAGCCATCGCCAGCGCAGCCTGAGCTGCCCGCCGCTCCCGCGCCGTCGGGGGGAGGGGGCGAGGCGCCCTCCACTCCCGCGCCGTCCGACGACGACGCCAGCAAGGAGGAGCCGCAGCCGACCGCTCCGCCGCAGACGGCGCCCAAGCCGACGGCCCCACCGGCCCCCGAACCGCCGCGCAGCGGGATCGCCTGCCCGGTCCGCGGGTCGGCGTACTCCGACACCTGGGGGGCATCCCGCTCAGGCGGACGTAGTCACCAAGGCGTCGACATGCTCGCCGGCACCGGAACGCCGATCGTCGCGGTCGTGTCCGGCTCGGTGCAGTTCAAGCAGACCAGACTCGGTGGCAACTCGGCGTGGATCAGCGGCAACGACGGCAACCGCTACTTCTTCGGCCATCTCAGCGCCTTCGCCGGTTCCAGTCGTTCGGTGTCCCAGGGCGAGGTGATCGGCTACGTCGGCGACACCGGCAACGCCCGCGGTACGCCGCACCTGCACTTCGAGGTACACCCCGGCGGGGGGGCGGCGACGAATCCGTACCCGTACGTACGCGCTGCCGGCTGCTGACCCGAGCCCCTGATCACCGACGATGGCGGGCGGCCAGTTGGCCGCACGCCGCGTCGATGTCGGTGCCCCGGTTGCGGCGCACCGTCGCCGTGACGCCCAGGGCGTCGAGCTGCTCACGGAACTGGCTGACCCGCGCCGCGGGGGACCCAGTCGTCGGCCAGCCGGGCGTCGGGTTGAGCGGGATCAGGTTGACGTGCGCCGCCGGACGCAACCGGCGGGCCAGGGCGGCCAGCTCGACGGCATCGTCAGGGCGATCGTTGACTCCGTCGATCATCGCCCACTCGAAGCTGATTCGGCGGCCGGTGGCGTCGAGATACTGCTGACAGCCATCCACGACGGCGTCGAGCGGGTACCGGCGATTGAGTGGCACGAGCTGGTCGCGCAACGAATCGTTGGCCGCGTGGATGCTCACCGCCAAGGTGACCGGCAGGTTGCGACCGGCGAGGGCGACGATGCCTGGCACCACGCCGACCGTCGACACCGTGATGTGTCGTGCCGACAAGCCGAGGGCATCGTGGATCCGCTGGATGGCTCCCCACACCGCCTTCTCGTTGGCCAATGGCTCGCCCATCCCCATGAAGACGACGTTGCTCAGGCGGTGGCCGGCAGCCCGAGCGCGACGTGACGCGACGATGACCTGCTCGACGATCTCGCCCGTCGAGAGCTGTCGATCGAAACCGCCCTGACCGGTGGCGCAGAACCCGCAACCCATCGCGCACCCGGCCTGGCTCGACACGCAGACGGTGGCCCGGTCACGGTAGATCATCAACACGGTTTCGACCTGATAGCCGCCTTCGATCGCCGAGAGGAACTTGATCGTGTCACCGGCGTCCGACACGGATTCGGTGACCGTGCTCAGCTCGCTGCGCAGCAGCCGATCGATGTCATCGCGTAGCCGGCGCGGCACGTTGGTCATCTCGGCAGGCGAGCGCAGGCCGTGGTAGAGACCTTCCCACACCTGATCGACGCGGTAGCGGGGCTCGTCTCCGAGCAGTCCGGCGATCTCCTCGTGGGTGGCGCCGTAGCGGGTCGTGTTCATCAGCCGACGCCGGCGGCGAGACGTTCGTAGTCGGCGATACGCGTCCGGATCACGTCGAGGCTCGCAGTCCAGAACGCTTGGTCAGTGACATCGAGTCCGAAGGCCGCCCCGAGCTCTTCGGCCGTCTCCATCCCGGCGCGCGAGAGCAACGTCTCGTACCCGGACCGGAAGCGTTCCGGATCTTCGCGGTAGCGGGCGAACAGTCCGAGGCCGAACAGCAGGCCGTACGTGTACGGCCAGTTGTAGAAGTGCGCGCCGTAATAGTGCGGCTTGACGACCCACATGTACGGATGCGCCGTCGACTGGTCGAGGCCGTCGGCGTAGGCGGTGGCCTGGCACTCGAGCATCAACTCGTTGAGCTCGGTAACGCCAAGCGTGCGATTGCCGCGACGGGCGAACAGCTCGCGCTCGAAGAGGAACCGGCTGTGGATGTCGACGACGACCTGGTTGGAACCGGCGAGGTCGACATCGAGGATTGCCAGGCGTTGGGCACCGTCGAGGCGTTGCAGGGCGCTCTCGACGACGAGCGTCTCGCAGAAGATGCTGGCGGTCTCGGCGAGGGCCATCGGCAGCAGCCGCTGGAGGTACGTGCGTTCGGCAAGGACCGTGTTGTGATAGGCGTGACCCAGCTCGTGGGCCAACGTCTGCGTCGAGTCAGCGCTGTCCGACCAGTTGAGCAGGACGAGCGAGCGGGCCCCGAGGAACGGCATGCAGAATGCGCCACCGGTCTTTCCGTCGCGCGGTG
Source organism: Ilumatobacteraceae bacterium (assembly GCA_963786985.1). Classification (GTDB taxonomy): domain Bacteria; phylum Actinomycetota; class Acidimicrobiia; order Acidimicrobiales; family Ilumatobacteraceae; genus Desertimonas. The sequence continues at coordinate 18,265 of CAWBBL010000025.1, forward strand.
CGGCGTCGATCCACTGCTCGTCGAGGGCGCGAGTCACGAGACTGCCGAGCTGCGGGCTGTACTCGCTGAACGCGTTGCGGACGATCTCCACACCTTCGTCCCACGTCAGTTCCGCCGGCACCACGGGGCAGGGGGCGACGAGATCGGACCACTTCAAACCAGCGCCTGCATCACGTCCGTGGAGGGCAGCCTTGGCCCTCATCCACCGCCGAAAGTCGCCGAGGGCGTCGGTCACCGCGGCCTGCATGGCGTCGAACGTCGGGCGGCTGACGGCGTTGGCGAACAACGAGGCTTCCAGTGGATCGGTCCACCGGCGGCGCCGATTGACGATCGTCGCCTCGCCCTTGACCGCGTTGATCGCCGCGGCGCACGAAACAGCGACCTGCGGCCAGGCCATCAGCTCGGCGTCGTAGCCAGCTTGGCGGGTCGCCGGATCACCGTCGTTGGCGAGGCCGCGCACCGCCGGCATCGGCAGCCGCCGCGTGCCGGTCGGCAGGTGGACGTCGACGCTCAGCTGCGACGTGACGTCACGGTGCAAGTTGTTCCACGACGTCGACCCAACCGTCGCCAGTTCGGCGTACAGGCCCTCCTCGGCCTCGCTCATCTGGTGAGTCGACTGCGCCGCGAGGCGGAGCAACGGACCGGCGTGCTCGGCCGCCGCAGCACTGTGGGTCGCCAGCGCGTTTGGACCGTCACGGCCGGCGTGCAGGGCGCCCACCCACTCGGCGAGGCGGGCGATGAGTGGCTTGACGCGAGCCTCGACGCTGAGCACCTCGGCGAACAGGGACTGCGCCGCCTCGACACGACTATCGGTGCTGACGGTGGCGTAGACGTAGCTGCGGAGCATGGCGATCCGTAGCCCGAGGTCGTTGAGCGCGGAAATCGCCTCGTCAGCTGCCTGCCCGTCGACGGCCGTGGCGGACCGCGGCTCGATCGCCCGGATGCCGTGGCGGTCGAAGACCGCGACGGTCCGATCGACGTCGGCACACGCCCGCTCCAAGGCGGCGCGGAAGTCGCGCGAGTCGAGCGATTCGTAGAGGTCGGCGACACTCCAGCGCGGCAACTCTTCGCGGTCAGTGACAACGGCTGTGGCGACCACTACTCCACGCTAGCCACGACATGGCCGACGTAGGCCTGGTCGGTGCGCTGGACGACGAACCCGAGGCGGTCGTACATCGCTGTCGCCGCAGTGTTCTCGGCGGCGACATAGAGCAGTGCTTCTGTGACCCCGACACTGGCGAGATGGTCGAGACCGGCGAGGGTCAGCTGGGTTCCCAGTCCGAGGCCCTGAAAGTCCGGATCGACGCCGATCACGTAGATCTCACCGCGTTCGGCGGCGTGACGCTTGGTCCAGCAGAACGCCGCCAGCCGACCATCGCGCTCGTGGAGGCGCAGGTCGTCGGCGTCGAACCATGGCTGGCGCATCCGCTGGTGCAGCGTTTCGATCGTCCACCCGGACTGTTCGTGATGTCCGGCGAAGGCCCGGTTGTTGACGGTCAGCCACGCTTCCTCATCGCCCGGGCGAAAGCCTCGTGTCGTCACCTCCGGCCGTCGTTCGGTCGGCAGCGGCCGGTGCATCAACAACAACCGGCGGTCGGCGCGCAATCCGCAGCGCGCGGCGATCGCCTCGTCGGCGGCGGTTGGCGCGTAGACCCACCAATCGACCCGCCCACCACCCTCGGCGGCGATCGCCGAGAGAAGGCTTTCGACGAGGTTCCGCGTCGCGCTGCTGCCACGGTGACGCGGATCGGTCACGGCTTGCATCGTCCAGTCGCCGTCGCGCCGTGAGGCGATGGCCATCCCAACGAGCCCGGCGTCACCGCCGCGCTGCACGCCGATCGTGCGCGCCGCCCGGCCACCGAAGAGATCGTCGAGGTCCGCTGCGAGTTGATCGGACAGTCCGCGGAAGCCATCGGCCTGTGCCGCGTCGTCGAGTAGGCGTTGTACGTTGAGCGCGCTTGCCGTGTCGAGCTGCCGGGTGGTCGCCGGTGATTCGTCGACCGGCTCGGAGCCCATGCGTTGCGACCGTAGCGAACGAGCGAGTGACTGGATGGCCAAACCGAGAACGCCCAAGGGTCGCACCCGCGAGGTGGCCCGGCGGCTGACGGTCGAGTACCCGGAAGCGCTCTGCGCGCTCGACTATCGCAGCCCGTGGGAGTTGCTCGTGGCCACGATCCTGTCGGCGCAGACGACGGACATTCGGGTCAACCTGGTGACTCCGCAGCTGTTCACTCGATACCCGACACCCGCCGATCTCGCCGCCGCTGACCCGCGAGAAGTCGCCGAGATCATCCGCTCGACCGGTTTCTACCAAAACAAGACGCGCAGTCTGGTCGGCATGGCGGCGGCCGTCGAGGAGCGCTTCGGGGGCGAGGTGCCTTCACGGCTGGAAGACCTCGTGACGTTGCCCGGCGTCGGCCGCAAGACGGCCAACGTCGTGCGCAGCGTGGCCTTCGACCTGCCCGGACTACCGGTCGACACACACGTCGGCCGGCTGTCGCGGCGCCTCGGGCTGACCACCCACGACGACCCGGTGAAGGTGGAGTTGGAGCTCAACGGTTATCTGCCGGCGAGCGAGCGGGGCCGCTTCAGCCTGCGCATGATCCTCCACGGCCGCCAGGTCTGTCTCGCCCGGTCGCCGCGGTGCGCCGAGTGTGTGCTCGAGGACATCTGTCCGTCGAGCCGGCTGCCGACCCGCCGGCGGCGCCCTGTGACCGGCGTCACATCCACGGATTGAGTTGTTCCGACGCCCGGGGCGGCGTGTTACCATTGATGACATCAACCAGGATCCCGCCACCTGGGTTGCCGCGACGCCGGGATCCGCCGCCTGGCGTCGCCCGAACGACGGCCTCTTTGTGAGGCCGTCGTTCACGTTGTAGGAGCATTCCAGCACACAATTCGCACGTAGTGCGCGCGCGACACGCGCATTGACCTCAGCCCTTCGATGCCACCTTGAGGGCCCGGCGGATCGATCGTTCGGCCACCCCGAGTGATCGCTCCGCCTCGTAGATCGCCGTGACCAGGTCATCGTGCTCCGTGCCGATGCGCCCCGCCAGGGCGCCGACGCGCCGTTGATAGTCGGTGATCGCTTCGGCGGCGGCGCCGAGCTCGGCGGCAATCGTTTCAATCATTTGCGCGTAACCCCATGCCCCAACGTTCGCGCCGCACCGTTATCGTCGCCAAGCGTGGACAGCCTGAGCGTCGACCTTGTGCCGGTGCGTGCCGACCTCGGCGAACTGCCGGGCTACCACTCGCCGCAGGTCGACGCCGACGTACGACTGAACACGAACGAGTCCCCATTCGCCCCGCCCGCCGCGTGGCTCGGGGAGTATCTCGACGCTGTCGCCGGGCTCTCGTGGAACCGCTACCCGGACCGTCAGGCCACGGCGTTGCGCACCGCCATCGCTGGCTTCCATGGCGTGGCCGCCGAGCGGGTGTTCGCGGCCAACGGGTCGAACGAGGTCATCCAGTCATTGCTCCTGGCGTATGCCGGGGCGGGTCGCCGCGTCGTCGTCTTCGAGCCGACCTATCAATTGCACGGCCACATTGCCCGGATCACCGGGGCGACCGTTGTCGCCGGCGAGCGTCGTGACGACTTCACGCTCGATCCATCGCACGTTGCCGACGTGATCGCCGGTGCCGATCCGGCGGTGACGTTCTTGTGCTCGCCGAACAACCCGACAGGGGTGATCGAATCACCCGACATCGTCGATGTCGTGGTGGCCGAGGCCGGTGGGCTGGTCGTCGTCGACGAGGCCTACGCCGAGTTCTCGTCGTGGTCGGCGCTCGACCGGGTGAACGACGATGGGCGGCTCGTCGTGGTGCGCACATTCTCCAAGACGTGGAGCATGGCCGCGGCCAGGCTTGGCTACGCGGTGGCGCCGCGATGGGTGGTCGAGCAGCTCGACAAGGTCGCCTTGCCGTATCACCTCGACGCCGCCAAGCAACTCGCCGGGACGCTCGCCGTGGGCCACGTCGCCGACATGGAACGACGGGTGAGCACGCTGGTCGAAGAGCGCGGTCGGCTGGCCGCCGGCTTGACCGATCTCGGCGACGATGGGGTCGAGGCCTTCCCGTCCGGTGCCAACTTCATCCTCGTGCGCTTCCACCGGCACGACGCTGGCGACGTTTGGCGACGCCTCCTCACGGCCGGCGTCCTCGTCCGCGACTGCAGTGGATGGCCGCGGCTCGACGGGTGCTTGCGGGTGACGGTCGGGCTGCCCGCCGAGAACGATCGCTTCCTTGGTGCCCTCACCGATGCTGTCGCCGCACCGGGCCACCGGACCGCGTCGTTCCAGGAGTTGGCGTGAGAAGCGCATCCCGCCAGCGCACCACGAACGAGACGCGAGTGGCGGTGAACATCGATCTCGACGGGACCGGTCGCACTGAGGTCCGTACCGGGATCCCGTTCTACGACCACATGCTCGACCAACTCGGTCGGCACGGTGGGTTCGACCTCACGGTGCATGCCGAGGGTGACCTGCACATCGACACGCACCACACCGTCGAGGACGTGGCGATCACGCTCGGCGAGACGTTCGCCGGTGCGCTCGGCGACAAGACCGGCATCCGCCGCTTCGCCAGCGGCCTGTACCCGCTCGACGAGGCGCTCGTCGAGGTGGCTCTCGACCTTTCCGGCCGGCCGTTCGTCGCCTGGGACGTGCCGATGCCCGAAAGCCTGCCGCTCGGGAGTCCGCCGTTCGACCCGCAACTTGCTGAGCATGCCATCTCGTCGTTCGCCACCAACGCGGCGATCACGTTGCACGTCGGGCTGCGCTCGGGACGCAACACGCACCACATCATCGAGGCGACGTTCAAGGGCCTCGCCCGCTGTCTGCGCGATGCCGTGCGCGTCGACGCCGCGGCCGGAGGGGTGCCGTCGACCAAGGGCACGCTGTGATCGCGCGGCCAGTCATCGCGGTCGTCGACTACGGCATCGGCAACCTCCATTCGGCGCACAAGGCGCTGGTTCGGTTGGGGGCCGATGCCCGGCTCACCGACGACGTGGGCCTGATCGCTGATGCTGCTGGCGTGGTGTTGCCGGGTGTGGGTTCGTTCGGGGCGTGCATGGCGGCGCTGCGCGGAAGGCGACTCGCCGAGCCGGTGCTCGACGCGGCGGCATCGGGTCGCCCGTTCCTCGGGATCTGCGTGGGCATGCAGATGCTCTTCGCCGACAGCGAGGAGAGTCCGGGCGTTGACGGCCTGGGGGTGATCCCCGGGACCGTGTGCTGGATCCCCGGCGACGTCAAGCGCCCGCAAATGCAGTGGAACATCGTGTCCGTCGTTGACGACGCAGATCCGCTCTTCACCGGGCTCGAGTCGAGACCGTGGTTCTACTTCGTCCACTCGCTGCACGGCGTTCCCGACGACGAGTCCGTCGTCACGGCAACGTGCGAGTACGGGACCACGCTCAACGCCGGGTTCCGCCGCGGATCGGTGGCCGCCGTGCAGTTCCATCCGGAGAAATCGGCCTCGTGGGGATTGTCGCTGCTCGGCAACTTCGTTCGCGACGTCGCCGGCGATCGGGTCGGTGTCGCATCGCTACCGTGACGGTGCAGCTGTACCCCTCGATCGACCTCCGTGCGGGCCGGGTCGTCCGCCTGCGCCAGGGCGACTACGACCGGGAGACGGCCTACGAACTCGATCCCGTCGCCGTCGCCCGGGAGTTCGGCGCCGACGGCGCGCCGTGGATCCACGTCGTCGATCTCGACGCAGCGCGCAGCGGTGTGGCGACGAATCGCCAAGTGATCGCGGCGATGGCGGCGGCGTTGGAGGGACGCCCAAGCATCCAGGCCGGAGGAGGCGTGCGCTCGCTGGACGACGCTGCCGAGCTGGCCGACGCCGGAGTCGCCCGCGTCGTGATGGGCTCGGCGGCTGTCGCCGATCCGTCGCTGGTCGAAGTCGTTGCCCGCCGGGTTCCGGTCGCCGTGGCCCTCGATCACCGGGAGGGAATCGTCGCCGTCGAAGGATGGACGTCGGCGTCGACGCTGTCGTTGCGTGACGGGCTGGTCCGCTTTCCGGCGGCGGAGGCATTCGTGATCACCAACATCAAACGCGATGGTGAGCTGTTGGGGCCGGACCTCGACGGCATCCGCGACGCCGTGATGGCATCGGACGTCCCTGTGATCGCCAGCGGGGGAGTGGCCTCGCTCGACGATGTGCGGGCCCTCGCCGCAGTTCCTGGCCTCGGTGGGATCATCACCGGACGAGCGCTCTACGAAGGACGTTTCACGGTGGCCGAGGCGCTCGCGGCGATCGGTGATCGAACGCCATGAACGTGGCCCGAGTCGTGCCGTGCCTCGATGTCACCGGCGGGCGGGTTGTCAAGGGCACCCAGTTCGTCGATCTGCGCGATGCCGGCGACGCCGTCGAGCTCGCCGCCCGCTACGACGCCGAGGGCGCCGACGAGCTCGTGTTCCTCGACATCACGGCGTCGAGCGATCAACGTGACACGACCGTCGAGATGGTCCGCCGAGTCGCCGAGGAAGTGTTCATCCCGTTCACCGTCGGCGGGGGGATCCGCACGGCCGACGATGCTCGTCGCATGCTGCGCGCCGGTGCCGACAAGGTCGCCGCCAACACCGCGGCAGTGGAGCGGCCCGAGTTGCTGTCCGAGATCGCCGCCGAGTTCGGAGCGCAGTGCGCGGTGTGCGCAATCGACGCCAAGCGCCGGGATCCTGTGGATCCGCGGGCGGGCTGGATCGTGTTTCTCCATGGTGGGCGCACGGCGACGGAGGTGGACGCGGTCGAGTGGGCGGCGCGCGCCGCCGAGCTGGGAGCCGGGGAGATCCTCCTCACGTCGATGGATCGTGACGGCACGGGGGACGGTTTCGATCTCCAACTGACCCGGGCAGTCGCCGACGCCATCGGCGTTCCGCTGATCGCCAGCGGGGGCGTCGGCACCCTCGACCACCTCGTCGAGGGGATCGTCGAGGGCCACGCCGACGCCGTGCTTGCCGCCTCGATCTTCCACTACGAGCGCCACAGCATCGCCGAGGCCAAGGCATTGCTGACGCGCCACGGCATCACCGTGCGCCCCGTCGCCCCCTGACTCTCGCCGCCCGTCCGCTAGAACGGGTGATGATGAGTACGCAAACGAACAGCAAGCCCAAGAACATGGAGTACCGCCGGCTCGGCCGGACGGGGATCAAGGTGTCGGTGTTGTCCTTCGGATCGTGGGTGACGTTCGACAATCAGGTCGCCGTCGACGCCGCCGTCGAGTGCATGCAGGCCGCACACGACGCCGGGTGCAACTTCTTCGACAACGCCGAGGCCTACGCCGGCGGTGGCAGCGAGAGCGTCATGGGCGAGGCGCTGCGCCAGTTGGGCTGGCCGCGGTGGTCCTACGTCGTCACCACCAAGCTGTACTGGGGCATCCACAACGCCCTCAACATGACGAACACGCTCAATCGGAAGTACCTCATGCAGGGGATCGACGGCTCACTCGATCGCTTCGGCCTCGACTTCGTCGACGTCGTGTATTGCCATCGGGCCGATCCCGAGACCACGATCGAGGAGACGGTGTGGGCGATGAGCGACATCGTGTCCGCCGGCAAGGCGTTGTACTGGGGAACCAGCGAATGGGCGGCGACCGAGATCCGCGAGGCGATCGAGGTTGCCGAACGGCATCATCTGCACAAGCCGGTCACCGAGCAGCCGCAGTACAACCTGTTCGAGCGGGAGCGGGTCGAGGTCGAGTACGCCGACCTGTTCGGCGAGTTCGGCTACGGCTCCACGACGTGGAGTCCACTGGCCTCTGGGCTGCTCACCGGCAAGTATCGCGACGGCATTCCCGACGACTCCCGCGGCGCCCTGCCCGGCTATGGCTGGCTGGCCGAGGAGATCACCGACCCGACCGCCGTGGCGCGGGTCGAGAAGCTGCGCCCGATCGCCGACGAGCTCGGCTGCACGCTCGCCCAACTCGCGCTGGCCTGGTGTACCAAGAACCCCAACGTGTCGACGGTGATCACGGGTGCCAGCAAGGTCGGTCAGGTCGTCGAGAACTTCGCCGCCCTCGACGTGATCCCGGCGCTGACGCCTGACGTCCTGGGGCGAATCGACGCCGCGGTCCAGTAGTCGGCGTCGATAGCTTGCACGTCGTGCGCACGTCCGACGACAAGCTGCCGATCCAGATGCTCAACGACCGCCTGCTCGTGCGTATCCCCGACAGCGAGAGCGAGCGGCGCAGCCAGGGTGGCATCCTCATCCCGGCGACGGCCCAGATGGCCAAGCGCTTGGTGTGGGCGGAGGTCGTCGCGCACGGTCAGAACGTGCGCTCTGCAGAGGTTGGCGACCTCGTCCTCTTCTCGCCAGAGGATCGCTACGAGGTCGAAGTCCAGGGCTGCGACTACATCATGTTGCGTGAACGCGACATCCACGCCGTCGCCGCCCAGCGCATCGAGGCGTCGACCGGGCTGTATCTGTGACCGCACCGACCGATCTCGACCTGGCGGCGATCAAGTTCGACGACACTGGCCTGGTCCCGGCGATCGCCCAGGACGCCGACACCGGCGATGTGCTGATGATGGCGTGGATGAATGCCGACAGCGTGCGCCTGACGCTCACGGAAGGGCGGATGGTCTACTGGAGCCGCAGCCGTCAGGAGCTGTGGCGCAAGGGCGATACCAGCGGCGATGTGCAGACGGTGCGTGAGGCCTTCTACGACTGCGACGGCGACACGTTGCTGTTCAAAGTCACCCAGCACGGTCGCGGGGCGTGCCACACCGGGGCGCACAGCTGCTTCTTCACGCCGCTGTCCGTCGCCGCCGCGAGCGAGTGACCACCAACCGCCGAGGTTGGGGTGGCGGGGGAGCGCGATGATCCTGCGCCCGAGCAGGGAGGAGTTCCGCGAGCTGGCCACTGGGCACACCGTCGTGCCGGTGTGGACCGAGGTGCTCGCCGACCTCGAGACGCCGGTCGCCGCCTTTGCCAAGCTCGTCGGCGACGGCAACGGCTTCTTGCTCGAGTCCGTCGAGCACGGCGAGCGGTGGGGGCGGTTCTCGTTCGTCGGGTGGGACCCGGTGTTGACGATGACCTTGCGTGAGGGCGTCGTGGAGCTCGACGGGCCAGAGCACGTCGACGTTCCCCGGGACCAGGGCATCCTCGCCGCCATCGAGGCGGTGCTCTGCGCCTACAACGCTCCCGAACTTCCAGAGCTCCCGCCGCTGTCCGGTGGGTTGATCGGCTATCTCGGCTACGACGTCATCCGCGAGGTCGAGCGACTTCCCCACGTCCCGCCGCGTGATCAGCGCTTTCCGGACGCGGTGATGACCATGATCGGCTCGCTGGCCGCCTTCGATCACTGGCGGCAACGCGTCACGCTCATCGAGAGCGTGCCGATCCACACCGACGATGAGGAGGCGCTCGACGCGGCGTACACCGCCGCCGCGGCGCGGTTGGAAGCCGCCGTGGCGGCCCTCGGGCGAGCGTTGCCGTACCGGCCGGTCGCCCCACCGTCGGCCGATGATGAAATTCCGGCGGTGGTCAGCTCGATGCCCGACGGCGACTATCAGCGGGCGGTCGTGGCGGCCAAGGAGCACATCGTCGCCGGCGACATCTTCCAGGTCGTCCTCGCCCAGCGCTTCGACTTCCAGCTCGATGCCGACCCGTTCGACGTCTATCGCGTCCTGCGCCAGATCAACCCGAGCCCGTACATGTACTTCGTGCGCGGCGCGGAGGTCACGGTCGTCGGATCGTCGCCCGAGCCGATGGTCAAACTCGTCGACCACACGATCATCTCCCGCCCGATCGCCGGCACCCGCAAGCGCGGCCGGACCGATGACCATGACCGCCGGCTCGCCGCCGAGCTCGTCGAACATCCCAAGGAGCGCGCCGAGCATGTCATGCTCGTCGACCTCGCCCGCAACGACGTCGGCCGGGTCGCCCGGTTCGGGACCGTCCACGTCGACGAGCTGTTGACGTTGGAGCGCTACAGCCATGTCATGCACCTCACGTCACAGGTCTCCGGCACGCTCGTGCCCGGTCTCGGTCCGATCGACGTGTTGCGGGCCACGCTGCCGGCGGGCACGGTGAGTGGGGCGCCGAAGGTGCGGGCGATGGAGATCATCGACGAGCTCGAACCGGTCAAGCGCGGGCCGTACGCCGGGGTCGTCGGCTACGTCGACTGGCGTGGCAACCTCGACACGGCGATCGCCATCCGCACCATGTTCATCGACAACGGGGTGGCCAGCGTGCAGGCCGGTGCCGGCATCGTCGCCGATTCCGATCCGGACGACGAGAACCTGGAGTGCCGCAACAAGGCCGCCGCCCTGCTCGCCGCCGTCCCGGCGGCCCGCCGCATGCGCCAGGGCGACGACGCCTAGGCCGGCCGGACGAAGTGACAGGCGGCCCGGTGCTGGCGGGTCGGTGCCCCGACGCAGGGATCGTGGGTCGTGCACACGGAGCGCGTCTCGTCGACGAGCGGGCCGACCGGGCAGCGGGGATGGAATCGGCATCCGTCCGGGGGCAGATGGGGGTCCGGCGGTTCGCCGTCGATCGGCCGGTTGGCGTCGGGCGGACCGGCGAAAGTGCCCGGCACGGAATCGAGGAGCACCTTGGTGTAGGGATGTTGCGGGTTGGCGATGAGCCGCTCGGTGGCCCCGACCTCGACGATCTGGCCGAGGTACATCACGGCGATCGTGTCGCTGAGGTAGCGGACAACCGCCACGTTGTGGCTGATGAACAGCATCGTGAATCCGAGCGCCGCACGGATCTCGCGAAGGACGTTGAGGATCGAGCCCTGCACGGAGACATCGAGTGATGACGTGACCTCGTCGGCGATCAGGACCAGTGGTTCGGCCGCCAGCGCCCTGGCGATCGAGACGCGCTGCAACTGGCCGCCGGACAGTTGTCGCGGCAGCACCCCGGCGACGGCTGGATCGAGGGAAACCAGTTCGAGCAGCCGGTCCGTCTCGACGCGGCGCTGCTGACGGTCGAGCCGGCCGCCCACCGTCAGTGCTTCGGCCATCGAGTCACCGATCGACATTCGGGGATCGAGCGACGAGTGCGGGTCCTGGAACACCATTTGCACCCGCCGCCGTCGTTGACGGGTGTCGCGGCTCGTGCCCGTGATCGCGAGGCCATCGAGGGTGATCGCGCCGCCGGACAGTTCGGCGAGGCCGACGATCGCTTTGGCGAGCGTCGACTTGCCGGATCCCGACTCGCCGACGAGGCCGACCACCCCGCCGGCGGGTAGGTCGAGGCTGACATTGTCGACGGCCGTGATCGCGTGCCGCCCAGATCCGTACCGCACCGAGACGTCGCGGACCGAGAGCAGGCTCATGAGCGGACGACTTGCTGGTCTGCTGACTGGCGGTGGTGCGATTGCGGATTCCAGCAGGCGACGCGCCAGCCGTCCTCGAGTGGCTCGAGGGTGGGGAGCTCGGCGCGACAGTGATCGTCGGCGTGGTGGCAACGTGGCGCGAACGGACAGCCGGGCGCCTGGCTGCGCGGGTCGGGCGGCCGGCCCGGGATCGACGCCAGCGGTTGATGGCGATCGACGGCCATGTCCGGAACGGCGGCGACGAGCGCCCGCGTGTAGGGATGGGCGGCCGCGCCACCCGCCACGATCGCCGTGTCGGCCTCTTCGACGACCCTCCCGGCGTACATCACGACGATTCGGCTGCAGAGCTCGGCCACCGCGGCGATGTCGTGGGAGATCAGCAGGACGGATGCGCCCTCCTCCCGGTTGACCTGACGAAGGAGGTCGAAGATCTGTCGTTGCACGGTGACGTCGAGAGCGGTCGTCGGCTCGTCGGCGATGAACAGCTTCGGCTTGCCCATCAGCCCCATGGCGATGACGGCGCGCTGCTTCATGCCGCCGGAAAGCTCGTGCGGATAGGCACGGACGCGCCGTTGTGGGGCCGCGATCGCGACGCGCCGGAGCTTCTCGACGGCCCGCTGGGTCGCCGCCGTCCGGCTCATCGCGTCGTGAACCTCGGACACCTCGGCGAGCTGACGGCCCACCCGCACAGCCGGGTTGAGCGAGGTCCCCGGATTCTGGAACACCATCGGCAACGACGTCGCCAGCAGACGCCGGCGCTCGCGTTGAGGCATGTCGACCACGTCTCGACCATCGAACCGATAGCGCTCAACGGTCATCACGCCTGGGTAGGACACGAGCTGGGCGATTGCCAGGGCGGTGACCGTCTTGCCGGAGCCCGACTCCCCGACGATGCCGACGATCTCGCCGCGGCGAACCGACAGGGCGATGTCGCGGACCGCATGGACGTCGCCGCGGGCGGTCGGGAACGAGACGGACAAGCCGTCGACATCGAGTACGAGATCACTGGCATCCTCCTCGCCGGCGGCGACGACCGGGAGGCGGCGCAACGCCTGGCGCGTCGGCGGGACGACCTCGTGCCGACCGCTCGCCACCTGGGCGAGACCCTCGCCCAACAGGTTGAACGTCAACCCGGCGAAGACGATCGCCGCCCCCGGCGCCAGCGCCCCGGCCGGGTTGATGTAGATCCGGCCGAGCCCCTCGTTGAGCATTCGACCCCAGTCGTAGAACGGCGGTTGCACGCCGAGGCCGAGGAATGACAACGCCGAGAAGGCGAGCAGGGCGGTGCCGATCGCGGTGGTCACGTTGAGCACGATCGGCTCGGCGATGTTCGGCAGGATGTGGCGGGTGAGGAGGCGGGTTCGCCCGACGCCGAGCACCCGGGCGGCGGCGACGTAGTCGGTCCCGCCGGCCGACGAGGCGAGCGTGTGCGTGAGCCGGGCGAGGGCCGGGGCCCCAGCGACGCCGAGGGCGACCACCGCCCCAGCGGCGCCGACACCGAACACGACGGCGACGAACAGGGCGAGAATCAGACCGGGGAAGGCGACGAGCATGTTGATCAGCCCGGTGACGGCACGACCGGACCGCCGGCGCATCACCGACGGAAGCACACCGAGGGTGATCCCGAGCGTCGACGCCAGCGCCGTCGACAACAGCGCGTACCACAGCGACAGCCGCGTCGCGACGAGCACACGAGCGAAAACGTCGCGTCCGAGGCCGTCGGTGCCGGCCGGGTGTTCCCGGGTGGGGCCCTGCAACATCGCCGCCGTGTCGATCCGATCAGCGGCATCACCCCAGATGAGCGGGGCGAACAAGGCCAGGAACAACAGAATCGCCACACCGACGAGCCCGACACGCCCGCTGGCCGTCGAGAGCAGCGCGCGCATCCGCTGGGCGAACTTCATCGCCTAGTGCTCCTTGATGACCGAGCGCGGGTCGACGATGGCGAGGAGGATGTCGACGATCAGGTTGACGGCGAGCGTGATCGCCGCCAGCAGGAGGCTGAGCGTCAATGCGATCGGATAGTCGCGAGCGATCACCGACCTGACGACGGTGCTGCCGATCCCCGGCCAGGCGAACACGTTCTCGACCAGCACGGTGCCGGCGACCAGTCCGGCGAGGAACAACCCACTGATCGTCAGTGACGCCGTCAGCATGTTCGGCAACGCGTGGCGCACGTACACGATGCGGGCCGGGAGACGTTTGCTGCGGGCAGTGCGGATGTAGTCCTCACCGAGCACGCGCAGCGCCTCGAGGCGGATGATCCGGGACAGAACGGCGATCGACCCGAGGGTCAACGACAGCACGGGCAGGACGTAGGCCGAGGCTCCCGACGACTCGGCGACCGGGAGGATCTGCCACGTCACTCCGAACAGGGCGACAAGTGCCGTGGCGAGCACGAAGTCGGGGATCGACTGCATGAAGCCGGTGACGCCCGCGAAGCCGACCTCGGTCCTGCGGTGTCGCCCGTTCTGCGTGAAGATCGCCATCCCCAGCCCGAGTGGGTAGGCGACGACGATCGTGAAGACGAAGGCCGCCCCGACGAGCCGCAGGGTGTTCGGCAACCGGTCGCTGATGATGTCGCTGACGGGCTGGCCGGTGATGATCGACGTGCCGAAGTCACCCGTGACGGTGTTCTGCAGATAGTCGACGTACTGCCGGGCCAGCGGTTGGTCGAGTCCCAGGTCGTGGCGCCGTGCCGCGACCAGCTCGGGCTGGGCGGTGATCCCACCGAGGGCGGTCCGTACGGGGTCGCCCGGGATCGCGTGGATCATCGCGAACGACACCGTGATCAGCAGGAACAGGCTGGCGACCAGCCGCGCCAGTCGCCGGAGGATGAACGCCGGCCAGGGATGTCTGCTCCCCCACGCCGTTCGCGGGGTCCCTACCCTGACTGGTTGATAGCCGGCGGCCTCCTCGATTCCCGTCGCCCCGATGGTGATGAGCTAGGCCTCCACGAGTCGCAGGCTGTTGGCGATGATCCCGATGCGTCCGAATGCGAACTCGGCGCCGTTGCCGAACGCACGGCGCCGTCGTGGCGGCGAACGGCAGGATGTTCATCTGGGCGTAGAGCTCCGCCTCGGCGGCGTTCCACACCTCGCACGCTTCCGCACCGGTGAGGGCGCTCGCCTCGGCGACGAGGGCGTCGTACTCGGGGTTGGCGACGGCGGAGAAGTTGACCCCGTCGGGCGGCTGGGCGCCGGACACGAACGGCACCGCCAGGCTCGGCACGTCGAGGTTGAGGGCGGCGAGGAACACGTCCCATGCCCGCGTCTCGAAGGCGATCGTGTTGAACTGGGCTTGGTCGACACCCTGCAACTGCACGTCGACGCCGAGCTCCTGCCATGCCGCCATGGCCAGTTCCATCGACAGCGCCGAGTTCTCGATCTCGACGACGTAGAAGGCGCGGATCGTCAGTGGCGCACCGTCCTTCTCGCGCACTCCGTCCGAGCCCATCACCCAGCCGGCCTCGTCGAGCAGTTGCCCGGCCGCTTCGAGGTCGGCACCGGCCGTGAGGAACGCTCCGACGGTGTCGCCCGGGCAGGCCTTCGGGCAGCGTTCGGCGAGCCCGGTGGCCAGCGCACCGTTGCCAGCCGTCTGCACGCTCATCAGCTCCTGCAGGTCGAGCGCACCCATCAGCGCCTGGCGCACGGCGACGTCGGCGGTCGGCAGGCCCTCCATCTGGTTGAAGAAGAACTCACCGACGATCGGCCTGGTTCTCCGTGACGAAGTAGCCCTCGTTCTCGACGCGCTGGCGATCAGCCCCGGCGATGCTGGCGATGTTGACCTCGCCGGACAGCAGCAGGTTGGCCGCCGTCGACTCGTTCTCGATGATCCGCACGACGACCTCGGACGGAAAGCCGGCCAGCTCGCTCGTGGGGCCGTCGGGCCCCCAGGCGTAGTCGTCCCGGGCGCTGAACGTGTAGTGGTCGTCGGCGACCGCTTCTTCGAGGACGAACGGACCTGTGCCGTCCGTCCCGGCGGCGAGGATGCTGCGATCGGCGAGGCCCTGCAGCGCACACGATGAACAGCCGCTGCGCCGGTGTTCTGGAGCATGAACGGGACGGGCGCCTCAGTCGTCAGCGTGACGGTGCGCGCCGCGTCGTCCGCTTCCACCGTGATCCCCGGCGGGACGTACAGGCCGAGCAGCGGCGACTGGTTGGCCGGATCGGCGACGAACGAGAAGTTGTCGGCGACGGTCGTGGCCGTCAACGGTGTGCCGTCGGCACACGTGACTCCGTCCTTGAGCGTGTAGGTGACGCTCGTCGGGCTCTCCTCCCAGCTCTCGGCCAAGCCAGGGGTGAACTCGCCGTCCTGTCCGAGGTAGACGAGGGTCTCGTAGGCGAAGCTGTTGACGCGGTTGGTCGTCACGAACACCGAGAGGTGCGGGTCGAGGCTGCCCGGGTCGGCGCCGACGACGACCGTCACCGTGCCGCCGGCGGCCGGCGCGGTGGCGGCCTGCTCGCCGGCACTGGCGGCGCCGGCCACACCGCCCACGGCCATGAGGGCGGAGACCGCCGCCGCCGCCGACATCCGCCGGCGCGCGGCCCGACGCTCGCCAAGCCCCCAGTGACGCTTCATCGAGACGGTCTCCGCCCTCATCGCTGTCCTCCCCCTGCCCACGGCGATCACCCTGGTGCGGCGCCAACCGTATGGTCGGCCAGGCTGCCACCGAATCGTGGGCTGACCCAAATGCGAGCCCCGATCGTCGTGCCAGCTGACGAACTCGTTCTGGGCGGCTTCCGATTCATTGGCCAATTTCCGGACGCCAACGTCATCACAGCCGCCAAAGATGGCGGACGACGCGTCGTCAGTCGGCGACTCGAGGGTTGGCCCGGGCGCCGGTGTGCAGGTACTGGGGGATGCCGTCGGCGAAGTCGTAGAACACCGCCGGTGTGGGAGTCGGCGACTCCTCGTCCTGGACGAGGAAGGTGGTCGCGTCGACCGGCGTGAACGTCACCGCGGACACGGGATGCGGGGTGAGGGCGGCGATCGGTCCGCTGAGCGTCACCGTTCCGACCAGCCGTCCGTCTTCGGGGGTCAGGTCGTAGCGGACCGACAGACGTTGGTACGTGCCGGCGAAGCGGGCCAGGTCGACGTCGGGGGTTTGCGCCGGCAGTTGCAGCGGCGGGGGCATCGTGATGCCGGCGAGCTCGGCCATCAGCTCGCCGAACAGCACCTCGTAGACGCGCTGCGTACCTGGGCCGCCGTTGGCGACCAGGGAGATCGCCACGTCGGCGTCTGGCACGATGCGCAGGCGCGACGACTGGCCGATCGTCCCACCGTCATGACCGTAGACGGGCCGGCCGTCCCAGTCGAAGAGGATGACGCCGAGCCCCCAGTGCGTGCCGATCGTGTGCGGATCTGGACTGGCGACCAGGGGCTGGCGCATCGCGCCGATGCGCTCGGCGGACACCAACTGGGTGCCGTCCTCGGTGGCCCCGTCGTCGAGATGCAGGCGGGCGAACGTGAGGACGTCATCGACCGTCGAGTTGATCAACCCCATCGGGCCGCACGAGCGTGGCAGCATCCACACCGGGGCGACCTCCAGCGGAGCGCCGGGCCCAGGGGCGACGTGGCCGACAGCGGCCCGGTGGAGGAGTGCCTCTTCGGGCAGCGTCCCGGTGTGACCGAGCGCGAGCGGCTCGAAGAGCCGCTCGCGCATGACGGCGTCCCACACCTTGCCGGTGACGACCTCGATCACCCTGCCGAGGATCGAGAAACCGGTGTTGCAGTACGACATCGTCGCCCCGAGTGGATGGGTCTGCTCGAGCGAGACGCACGATTCGACGTAGCGCTCGAGGCAGTCGTCGCCGCGCCCGAAGTCGGCGAAGTTGTCGCCATCGATCCCGCTGGTGTGCGTGAGCAGGTGGCGCAGCGTCACCGCCGCGGACACATCGGGGTCGGCGACGGTGAATTCGGGCAGATACGTGCGCACCGATGCGTCGATGTCGACGAGACCTTCGTCGACGAGCTGCATGAGCACCGTCGCCGTCCACATCTTGCCCTGTGACCCGATCTGGAAGACGGTGTCCGGCGTCGCTTCCACGCCGGCGCGCCGGTTGGCAAAGCCGGCGGCGGCGGTCGTCACGGTGCCATCGTGGAGCACACCAATCGCCGCCCCGGCGACGTCATGCTCCTCGACGAGGGACGCCAAGCGCGGCTGGAGGTCAGCGAGCGTCATCGGCGACCTTCGTGGCCAGCCGGCCCCCGACGTGCACGCTCTCGATCGATCCCGCCGCGCCACGGACGAAGTACCCCTTCATCCCTTTGGCGGGGCCGTCGGTGACGATGTAGCGGTCACCCGGTCCGGGCAGGATGCCGAGCGGGAACGGTGGGTTCTCCGGCGCCTCCTCGGCCAGCTTCTCCAACGCCTCAGGCTTGATCTCGGCAACGAGGATCAACCCCCCGTTGTCGTCATCGCGGGTGATCGTGGCGACAGCGGCAACGGTCTCGTACACGCCGACATAGTCGGTCAGCTGCTCGGCGCCGAGTGCGAGCGGCTGCGGGTCGCGCTCGACGATCCCGAGGTAGGTCTCGAGGGTCCAGCGTCCGAGCTCGTCGAGGAACTGGTTGCCGTTGGGTCCACAGTTGGTCAGGCCGACGACGGCGAACTGGCGCTCCGGGATCATGTCGAACGTCGAGTGCTGGCCGACGGTGTCACCGCCGTGACCGACGACGCGCACGCCTTCGGCGTCGCGCATCAGCCAGCTGATCCCGATCGCGTCGCCGAGGGCGCTGCCCGGTGTGTCGACGGTCGCCTGCTGCATCTGCCTGAGCAGCTTCTCGGGGAGCACCTCGCGGCCGTCCTTCGTGCGCCCGTCGCCGAGATGGAAGCGGGCCCAGGCGATGAGGTCGCCGGCGTTGGACGAAATGCCGCCGGCGGGATTGCCGCAGCGGGCCATCGCCCACGGCCGGGCCACGGTGATCGAGCCGTCGGCATGCTGGTTGTGGCCGGCAACGAAGCGCCGGGTCATGATCTCGTTGGGGAAGAAGTAGCAATGGTCGAGCCCGAGCGGCTCGAAAAGCAGCTCGCGGATCGCCCGCTCGAAGGTCTGGCCGGTCACCTTCTCGATGACCCGCCCGGCGATCGACAACGAGGCGTTGTTGTACGACACGGTCGAGCCGAGCGGCGTGACCTGCTCGACGTCGGCCATCGCCTCGACGTATCGCGCCAGCGCGTCGTCGCCGTCGCCGGTGTTGTCGAACACGTCCCCGGACCAGCCGGCCGTGTGGTTGAGTAGCTGCAGAACGGTGACCTGGCGGGCCACGTCCTCGTCGCTCAGCCGCAGCTCGGGCAGGTAGGTGCGCACCGGCGCATCGAGATCGACGAGACCCTGCTCGACGAGACGCATCATCGCCGTGGCCGTGAACGTCTTGCCGGTCGAGCCGAACTGGAACAAGGTGTGCTCGTCGACCGGCAGCGGGTTGTCGATGCTGGTCACGCCGTGGAAGGCGTAGTGTTCTTCGCCGGCGTGGAGAACACCGACGGCAACGCCTGGCACGGCGAGGCGCTCGGCTGCCGCGGTGACCCATTCCTGCAAGGCGCGTTGATCAGTTCCCATGCTCCACTATCGCTCAGCAGGGTGCGGCCCCACCTTGTGCGTGCCGCCGAAGTCGGGCGACCGCATCTGTCGGGTACGCGTACGGCTGTCGGCTTCGTCCAGCTGACCTGAGCGCGGCGCGCCATCGGCGAAGATCCGCAACTGCAGCTCGGCGACGAGACGCTCCAGTGGATCGTCGAGGTTCAACCCGGAGATCTCGGTGAGTCGGCGGAGCCGATAGCGGAACGTGTTCGGGTGGACGAAGATGGCCTTGGCCGCCGACGGCACGAAACCGAATGCGTCGAAGTACGCCGCCAAGGTCTCGACGTAGGACGTCCCCTTCTGTTCGTCGTGGTGGCGCAGCGTCTCCACCGGTCCCGACTGCAGGTACGCGTCGCCGACGGCGTGGTCACGAAGGGCGAGGACGATGGTTTCCGCCCGCACTTGCTCGATCGGAGCGATCGAGCGATCGGGATGCGTCGCCAGGACGCGGATCGCCAGGTCGGCCTCGCGCCGCGACCAGCTCGCCGCGGTCAGCGACGGGACCGTCGAGCCGACCCCAGACACGAGGCGCGTGTGAACCGTGGCCCGGGCGCGGTCGATGAGGTCGCCGATCAGCTGGAGCAGCCTGACCCGCTCGCCGTCGCGGGACTCGGGGATCATCACGTAGATCGTCTGGCCGATCGTCACCTGGGCGACGTGGCGCTGGTACGACTCGAAGTACAGGGCGACGAGGCCGACGACCCGCTCGATCCTGGCGACGGCATCGGCCGCCGATCGTCGCGGGTCGGCAGGATCGCCGACGCGCAGGGCGACGACCGTGACGGCCGTCGCCGCGTCGAGGCCGAGCAACGTGGCGGCATCGGGGTGCAGGTCGCCGTCGAGGACGCCGCGCACCAGTTCGCCACGTTGGCGGCGTTCGAGGTCGCCGGAGCTGCGGTGGCGGATGAGGTGCAAGGCAGCGATCCGCGCCGCCTCCTGGAGGGCGGCCGTGGCGTCGGCACCGAGTGAGTCCGTGGCTTCGGCAACCCAGATCGAGCCGAGCAGCTCGCCACCGGCCCGGATCCCGACGGCCAGGCGGGGCAGCACCTCCTCCTCCTGGTCGACGTACGTCACCACGTCGTCGGTGGTCTGCAGCCGCTGGAACACTCCGGCATCGCGTAAGCGCCGAAGGAAACGATCGGGGACTCGCCGGCCGAGGATCACCTCGCGCCGAGCCTCGTCGATCGGTAGGTCGGCGCTGGAGTAGGCGAGCACGTACGACTGGGGGTCCTCGATCGTGACTGCGCCGCCGACGATCGCGGCGATGGCGTTGGCCAGCGCGAACAGGTCACCCATCGGCACCCCGTCGACCAGCGCTCCGGCGGGAATCGCCGCCCCGCCAGCGACCCGCAGGAGGGTGTAGAGGTGTCCCCAGGCGACGGCCGACGGTGCCGACAACAGGGCGACGCCGGTCCGCGCCGACGCGTCGACCAGTTCCGGCGCGGGCTCGAGGCCGAGTTTGAGGACGACAGCCGCGGCACCGCACGCCCCGGCCTCCTCGATCAACCCGATCGCTCGCGGGGGCGGGCGGCGACGCCGACGCCGAGCACGACGTCTCCCGGCTGCACGCTGTTGGCGTCGAGCTCGTCGAACAGCGTCGGAATGCCGACCTCGACGTCGAGCCCGCGAGGCGCGGACACCACCGACAGGACCTCTTGCCCCAGGTTGGCGAGTGTCGTGGCCAGGGTGCGGGGACCCTCGACGACGTTGTGTTCGTTCGTGGCGTCACCGTAGTGGAGCTAGTCGTCGGTGGACCGGCGTACGACGTACCAGCCATCCCGGGTGATCCCGTCGGCGTGACCGCCCTCGGCGAGCGCCGCCCCGAGCGTCTCACGCAGGGCCAGCCGCCACCGGCGGGCCAGCTTGGGGTCGGCGTTCCGCAGGGCGACGATGTCCTCCGGAATCTGAACGAGTTCGATGGCGCCCCGCCCGATCGCGACCTCCGGCCCTCCGTCGGCACCGACCGACAGCCGTACCACGGTCCGTCGCCCGTCGAAGGTCGTGAGGTCGAGGGGCTCGGCAGCGCGGACACTGGCGTCGAGGGCCCGTGGCGAGTCGACGTTCCACTCGATGAGGATCCGATCGCTCAGGTCGCCGGCGTTGACGTCGTCCTGCATCGAGCCGTAGAAGTCCTTGTGGAAGGCGACCGCCGTGGCGCCGAGCTTGACGAGGTTGAAGTAGGCGTTGCGGCGGACCAACGGGTCGAACGTCCACGTCACCCGCGTCAGACCGTGTCCGATCGTCCACGCCCGCTGGTCCTGCTTGAGGGCGAACCCGACGTTGCTGCCGCGCAGTCCCTCGGCGACGCCGGCGATGTAGCTGTGCAGGTACGTGCCGCGGTCATCGCCACCGAGCAAGCCGAGCGCAGCGCCGACGACCTCGGTACCGGTGACGGCCATCGCCCCGTAGGAGTTGACGTGGGCCAGGGTGCGAATGATCTCGGCGGGAACGATCGGCTGGTCGTGGTCATTTGCCCAGATCTCCGACAGCAACCGGGACACGCGGTGGGCCGCGTCGGCGTCGCGGATCGGGAGGATCTCGACGTTGGCTCGCGTCGCCGCGATCACGGCAGCTGCGGCCGACTGCTCGGCGAGCTCGTTGGCGGCAGCCGTGCGCATCGTCCTCAATGTCGCAGCGCCGAGCCGGCGGGTCATCGTGGCGTCCCGACAAACGTCCGCCGAGGATTGGTCCCGGCCGACATGTCGTCGGCCACGGCATCGGGCGCACCGTGATTCGCAGGCACAATGGACGGGACGAGCACATCGACGAGGACGGGGGACCGATGACGACGGTTGACGCTGAGCAGTTGCACCGGACGGCGGTGGTGGCCGACACGCACAACGACCTGCTGATGGCGGTGGTCGCCCGGCCACCGGACCACTGGGGCGCCTATTTCCGGGAGAACTGGCTGCCGCAGTTGCGTGACGGTGGTGTCGACGTCCAGGTGCTTCCGGTGTTCGTCGACGACGCCTACCGCCCCGAGGGCGCGTTGCGCCAGACGCTGCGGATGATCGAAGCGGCGCATCGGCTCGTCGAGGACAACGCCGACGAGGTGACGCTGTGCCTCGACGGGGCGGCGCTCGACTCGACGCTCGACTCCGGGCGGATCGCCCTCGTCCTGGCGTTGGAAGGTTGTCCGGGCATCGATGCCGACGTCGAGCTGTTCGGGACGATGCACCGCCTCGGGGTCAGGATCGCGTCGCTGACCCACTTCGGCCGCACGGCGCTGGCCGACGGCAGCGGCGAGGACGGGACCGGCGGACGCCTCACCCGGGCCGGTGTGGCCGCCGTCGCCGAGATGGAGCATCTCGGCATCCTCTTCGACGTCTCCCACCTCGGAGCGGCCAGTGTCGAGCACGTGCTCGAGCTGGCCACCCGGCCGGTGATCGCCACGCATTCCAGCGCCAGGGCGCAGCGTGACCATCACCGCAACCTCAGCGACTCCCAGCTCAAGAACATCGCGGCAGGTGGCGGTGTCATCTGCGTCAACTTCTACGCAGGGTTCCTCGACCCGTCCGTCCACACCATCGATCGTCTCGTCGACCACATCGAGCACGTCGCCTCGGTGGCCGGCCTCGAACACGTCGGCATCGGTCCCGACTTCCTCAAGGAGATCGAGGAGCTCGTGTGGCCGTCGTGGCGCGACGACTTCGTGGTCGAAGGCATCGACATCCGCGACTGCGTCCCCGGGCTGGAAGGTCCGCGGGGGCTGCCCCTGGTCACCGGCGCTCTGCTCCGACGGGGGTTCGCCACCGAGGATGTGTGCAACGTGATGGGTGGCAACGTCGTGCGGCTGCTGCGCGCCGAGCTCGGCCGACCCGCTGACGCCTGACGTTCTGGGCGGCCAGGCGACAGTCCCCAAGCCGCTCACCCGGCGAGCGACGTGAACGCGCCGACGCAGAGCTCCTCGTCGACGGCGCGGCGGTCGAGCATGAACGTGTGCAGCAGTCCGAAGGCGGTGGACTCGATGATGCCGGCGAGGCACCGCGCATCCATGGGCAACGACTCGCCACGATCCGCTGCGCCACGCTCCAGCAATGCGGCCAGCTGGCGCTGATCGCCGCGAGCCTCGCGGGCGTACTTCGCACGCTCCCGGGGATGGCGCATGAGATACAGGTCGAACTCCTGGGACAGCAGCAACTCGGTCCGCGACGCCGTACGGAGGAGCTGCCACACGGCGCGACCAACATCGGCCAGCTCCTCGCGCAGCGGACGATTGGCACCGAAGAGAGCGCTGAGGTCGAGCGTCCGGCTCATCTGATCACCGATCGCCCACCACAGGTCGGCCTTGCCGGTGAAGTTGGAGTAGATCGCTCCCTGGGTCAGCCCGGCGTGGCGGGCGATGGCCTCCATCGAGGTCCCTTCGACGCCGTGCTTGGCGAACAGGGTGATCGCCGCGTCGAGGATCGCGGCGCGGGTCTGCTGCTGTTTCTCCTTGCGCGTCAGCCGGACAGCTGCCATAGTCAGACAGCGTACGCTATTCGAATAGTGAACGCTATTCAAGACACCGAAAGGCAATGGGCGCGCAACATGCCGACACATGCGGAGATCCAACAGACCCTCGACGAGCTGTGCACCGAACGCGGCATTCCAGGCGCGGTGTGCGGCATCGTCGCCGACGGCGAAGTGACGGTTGCCGCCAGTGGAGTCGCCAACCTCAACACGGGTCTGCCGGTCGTTCGGGAGACCCTGTTCCAGGCGGGCTCGATCGGCAAGTCGTACACGGCAACGGCGATCATGCAACTCGTCGACGAGGGCCGTCTCGATCTCGATACGCCGGTGCGCGAGTACCTTCCCGACTTGCGCTTCGCCGACGCCGGCGTGTCGCAGACGCTGACCGGCCGGCAGATCCTGACGCACACCGCAGGGATCGACGGTGACCGCCTCGACGAGGACTTCGCCTGCGGGCGCGGTGATGACTGCCTGGCGCGATACGTGTCGTCGCTCGCCGACCTGCCCCTGATCACCGCACCCGGTGGACTGTGGTCGTACTGCAACAGCGGTTACGTCGTGCTCGGACGGGTCATCGAGGTGCTCACCGGGATGACCTACGAGCAGGCCCTGACAACGCGCCTCCTGGAACCGATCGGTGCCGCGGACACCTTGTTCTTCCCCGGCGACATGGTGACCCACAGCCTGGCTGTCGGCCACGTCCGCCAGGGCGACAGCCCCGCCGTCGTGGCGCCGAAGTGGGAGATGAGCCGGGCCGCCGGCCCAGCCGGTGCGACGATCAACACCACCATCGACGACCTGCTCACCTTCGCCCGGCTGCATCTCGCCGGTGGTGTCGCCGGAGACGGGACGCGGGTGCTCAGCGAGGCATCGACCCTCGCCATGCGCCAGCCAGAGGTCAGCTGTCCCGAGCCGGAGCTGCTCGGCGACCACTGGGGGTTGGGGTGGTTCCTGCGCGCCGGCGCCGGCCCGGCCGTCGTCGGACACGACGGCAACACGATCGGTCTGACGGCATGCCTGCGGCTGATCCCCGAGCGCAACGTGGCGTGGGCGCTGCTGATCAACCTGGCCGGGCAGAACTGGGCGGCGATGGAGGTCGGCCAGCGGCTCATCGACCCATGGCTCGGGACGGTGACGCCGGGCCGCCCCGAGCCGCAGTCGCTCCCGATCAGCGAGGTCGACGCGCTGGTCGGCGTCTACCAGAGCGTGGGTTCCCGCCTGACGGTGACCTCCAACGGCGACGGGTTGCTGCTCGACCTCGCGTCAACCGCTGACTCGGACGGCGACCGGGAGCAGGGCCGGCTGTTCCCCGTTGGTGATCAGCGCTTCGTGCTGCGGCTGGCGGCGCTCGGCGACGACCTGCCCGCCACGTTCATGGAGCGGGCCGGTGACGGGCGCTACGAGTACCTCCACCTCGGGGCTCGGCTGCACCGTCGCCGGCGCTGATCAGAACATCCAGATCAGCAACAGGATGAAGCCGGCTCCGGCGCTGAACAGCATGGCGATCAGCGAGATGGCCAGCAGCAGCGGCAGGGTCATCAGCGTCTCGAGGATGCGCGACAGCCGTGTCGCCGTCCCCGACTGCACTGCCTGCGTCCGCAGCCGGCCGACGTTCGGCATCGCCGTGGTCACCAGCGTCTGGCTCGCACCCCCGCCGCTGGACTCGGTCGTCTCGATCACGACGGCGGAGGCCTCGCCCCCCTTGTCGATGAGCGATTGGAACTCGCCGACGAGCTGACCGGTCCATTTGCCGACGGAGTACAGCCGGAAGCTGGCCAGTACCGGCGGACCGACTGCACCGACGACGAGAAGCAGGCCGACAACCGTCCAAACGGACTCCGCGCTCCCGTCGAGCGCAGCCCGGCCGACGAGCAACGCGCCGCCGGCAACGCACAAGCCGACAATGGCGACGACACCGGCGACTGCGCTGCCGAGACGGACGTAGCGCGTGATCACCGCTGTGGCTCGATCGGCGAGAAATCCGGCGGTCGGTTGCACCGGAGCAGTTTGCCAGTTCAGCGCCAGACTGGTCCCCGTGACGGAGCTGTCGGGTGTCTGGGCCGGCGTCGAGCGAGACGTCGTTGCCGTCGTCGGTGCCGATGCCCGAACGTACTTGCACGGGCAAGTGAGCCAGGACGTTCAGTCGCTGGCGATCGGCGAGAGCCGGTGGACGCTGGTGCTCGCCCCGAACGGCCGGGTCGAGGTACTCGCCCGCCTGTTGTGTGTGGCCGCGGAGCGCTTCGAGCTCGACACCGAGCCCGGATTCGGCGACGTCCTGTTGGCGAGGCTGAACCGATTCCGCATCCGCGTCAACGCCGACCTCGAGCAGTCGACGACAGTGCTGTACGCGAACTGTGAGCCCACGACGCAGAAATCTGCCTCGACAGCTCACAGTTCGCGCATCGGGTGGTGGAACACGGGTCAGTGGTTTGACGACCTGCCTTCTGGAGCTTCTTCGGCGGGCACCATCGACGACTACGAGCGCGCCAGGGTCGCCGCCGGGTGGCCGGCGATGGGTACCGAGATCATCCCGGGCGAGCGGATCCCGGCGGAGATCGCCGTCGCCCCGGTCGCCGTCAACTTCACGAAGGGCTGCTACCCGGGCCAGGAACTCGTCGAACGGATGGATTCCCGTCGGTCCCAGGCGCCCAAGCAGCTGCGCATCATCGCCGCCACCGAGGGCGCCAAGCCTGGCGATCCCGTGGTCGACCCCGACGACCCGGCGGGTTCTCCGGCCGGCGAGATCACATCGGTCGCCGGGCCCAAGGCACTCGCCTACGTCAGGCGCGGCGCGGCGGTCGGTGACGTGCCCGGTCCGGCCAGTGACTGGACAGCGGGGTGACCGCGCACGGCGGCCAGCGCCGGGCTGTTGATCAAGGCGGCGAGCTGATCATCGGGAAGGCCGCGATCGACCGCCGTCCGTAACCACGCCGCGGTCGTCGCTCCATCGCCGAGGGCGGCCGCCGCCCTGGCGACGCCGCACGCAGCCATCGGCGTCGGCTCGATGGCGAATCCGTCGGCCGCGTACTCGGCGGCCTCCCGGCCGCGGCCGGCGTTGATCAACAGGATCGTCAGCAAGTACTCGTTGGTCGCGTTGCTGCGGGGGAACGGTTGCGGCAGGTTGGCGATCAACAAGGTGAGGTCGCCGGCGTGCTCCCCTTGGAGCACCCTGCTGCGGACCTCGGTCAGCGGGGCGCGCTGGGCGAACGCCTTGGTGAGCAACGCGGTGGCCCGCTGGCGATCGCCGGCGCGGGCCGCCGCCACCGCGGCATCGATCGGCGACACTGCCGTCCGCTGGCGGTGGGCGAACAGTCCCTGCAGCTGGATGAGCAGGAGGAACCCGATGAACACGGTCATCCCGGCCAGGCGGTCGACGAACGGCGTCGCCACCAGGGCGGCCAGCGTGACTCCGACGCTGGCGTAGGTCATCACCGTTTCCGCCCGGCCCGGCAGGAAGCGGTCGAGGACGGTCGTCGTGGCGTGCCCGCCATCGAGGGGCAGCACGGGGATCAGGTTGATCGCCCCGATCACCGGACCGGCCCACCACACCGCCCGCACTTGGGGGTCCGCGAAGACCGACGGGCGCTGCAACGGATCAGCGCCGAGGGCCACGAGGAGGGCGGCGCCAGCGGCGATGTGGGCCAGCGGTCCGGCCAACGAGATGGCGAGGGTCCACAGGCGCGACAGCTGGTGGGGGGCGTGGTACGACGTGAACCCGGCCATGAACTCCAAGGAGATCGACGCCTCGGCCCCGGCTCGGCGGGCGACGAGGGCGTGGGCCAGTTCGTGGATCAGCGTGAAGCCGGCGACCGCGCCGGCCAGCCACCATCCGAACTCGCCGCCTTCGTTGATGAACGCCAGCAGCACCATGAACACGACGAAGCCGGCACCGACGTGTACCGGGAAGCCGAGCAGCCGGAACAGAGGTTGATCGCGGGCGGCCATCGCCCGCCAGCGTACGAGCCACACCGCACACTCCGAGCGGGCGCTCGTAGACTCACTCGTCGTGCCATACGTCTACGCCTTCGATCACAAGCACCGCCGTCCGCCGATGGAGTTGAAGGATCTCCTCGGTGGCAAGGGCGCCAACCTGGCCGAGATGACGAGCGTGCTCAAGCTTCCCGTTCCCGGCGGCTTCACGATCTCCACCGATGCCTGCCGCGCCTATCTGGCGAGCGGGTGGCCCAAGGAGCTCGACGCCGAGATCGCCAAGCAGGTCGCCGCTCTGGAGAAGAAGATGGGCCGGCGGCTCGGGGATCCCGCCGATCCGCTCCTCGTCAGCGTGCGCTCCGGCGCCAAGTTCTCGATGCCCGGGATGATGGACACCGTTCTCAACCTCGGGCTCAACGACAAGAGCGTCAAGGGCTTGGCTGCGGCGACGACCGACGAGCGCTTCGCCTACGACTCGTACCGCCGGTTCATCTCGATGTACGGCCGCATCGTGCTCGACATCGACGGGGCCCTGTTCGAGCATCCGTTCGAAGCCGCCAAGCAGGCTGCCGGGGTTTCCACTGACGCCGACCTGCCGGCCGGCGCTCTCAAGGAGCTGTGCACCAGGTACAAGGCGGTGGTCAAGGAGGAGACCGGCAAGGCCTTCCCGCAGGACCCGATCAAGCAGCTGCGCGGGGCCGTCGAAGCGGTCTTCGGCAGCTGGAACGGGGCGCGGGCGATCGCCTACCGCGTTCGCGAAAGGATCAGCCATGACCTGGGCACCGCCGTCAACGTGCAGGCGATGGTCTTCGGTAATCGCGACGACAACTCGGGCACCGGCGTCGGCTTCACGCGCAACGCGGCCACGGGTGAGAACAAGCCGTACGGCGACTTCCTGATCAACGCCCAGGGCGAGGACGTCGTCGCCGGGATCCGCAACACCGAGGACCTCGACACCCTCGGCAAGCACTTCCCCGAGATCAAGTCCGAGCTGCTCGACATCTTCGCCCGCCTCGAGCGGCACTACGAGGACATGTGCGACACCGAGTTCACCATCGAGCAGGGCAAGTTGTGGATGCTCCAGACCCGTGTCGGCAAGCGCACCGGGGCGGCCGCCTTGAGGATGGCCGTCGACATGACCAAGGGCACCGGCACGGGTGCCAAGCGCTGGAAGATCTCCCGGCCCGAGGCCCTGACGAGGGTTTCCGCCGACCACCTCGACCAGGTCCTGCACCCCAAGTTCGTCGGCTCCGGCAAGGTCATCGCCAAAGGCCTGGCGGCCTCGCCGGGAGCTGCTGTGGGCGCCGTGTACTTCACGGCCGATGATGCCGAGGCCGCGGCCGAACGCGGTGAGAAGGTGATCCTCGTGCGCAGCGAGACGAGTCCCGAGGATGTCCACGGGATGATGGCCAGCCAGGGAATCCTCACCGCCCGCGGGGGGCTCGTCAGCCACGCCGCGGTCGTGGCCCGCGGCTGGGGGACTCCGGCCGTCGTTGGTGCCGACTCGGTGAAGATCGCCGAGCGCTCGTTCACGGCCAACGGGGTCACCGTCAGCGAGGGCGACGTGATCTCGATCGACGGCTCGACCGGCGAGGTGGTGCTCGGCGCCATGCAACTGGCACTTGCCGAACCGCCCAAGGAGTTCGACGTCGTGCTCGGCTGGGCCGACACGATCCGCAAGGGCAAGCTCGGCGTCCGGGCCAACGCCGACACCGGTGAGGACGCCGCCAATGCCCGGCGCCTCGGCGCCGAGGGCATCGGGCTGTGCCGCACCGAGCACATGTTCCTCGCCCCTGACCGGCTCCCGGTCGTTCGCAAGATGATCCTGGCGTCGACCCCGGACGAGGAGAACGAGGCGCTCGCCGGGCTGCTCGACGCCCAGCGCACCGACTTCGAGGAAGTGCTCGAGGCGATGGACGGGCTGCCCGTGACGGTCCGCCTGCTCGACCCGCCGCTGCACGAGTTCCTGCCCTCGATCGAGGAGTTGCACATCAAGGAGGCGACGACCGGTCTCGACGACGACGAGAAGAAGCTGCTCGGCGCCGCCGAGTCGTGGGCCGAGCACAACCCGATGATCGGCACCCGCGGCGTCCGCCTCGGCGTCGTCAAGCCGAAGCTCTACGGGATGCAAGTGCGCGCCCTGATGGAGGCGGCCGCCAACCTGCGCAAGCGCGGCAAGAACCCGATCGTCGAGGTGATGATCCCGCTGACCGTCACCCGTGAAGAACTGCACCTCGCCCGCACCTGGGTCGAGGAGGAGGTCGAACGCGCCGGCAAGGGTCTGAAGAAGAAGCCGGACGTGATCATCGGCACGATGATCGAGACGCCGCGGGCCGCGATCCGCGCCGACGAGATCGCCGAAGAGGCCGACTTCTTCTCGTTCGGCACCAACGACCTCACCCAGATGACGTTCGGATTCAGCCGTGACGACGTCGAGAGCCGGATGATGCCGGCGTACCTCGAGCAGGGCCTGCTCAAGCGCAACCCGTTCGAGACGATCGACCAGAGCGGCGTCGGCGAGCTCGTGCACCTCGGGGCGGAGCGCGGTCGCCAGACCAATCCCAAGCTCAAGCTCGGCGTGTGCGGCGAGCATGGCGGCGACCCCGAGTCGATCGCCCTGTTCTACGACGCCGGCCTCGACTACGTGAGCTGCTCACCGTTCCGCGTGCCGATCGCCCGTCTGGCCGCGGCCCAGGCGATCGTCGGCGCATCCACCTCGACCAAGTAACGACAACAGGACCCGATGACACCACTACTCGCCGCCGAGAGCAGCGGCAACTTCGTCGAGCTCAACGTCCATGCGTGGCAGTGGCTGACGCTGCTCGGGATCATCGTCGCCCTGCTGCTCATCGACCTGCTCGTCGTGCACCGCGAGGCGCACGCCGTCAGCACCAAGGAAGCGGCCATCGAGTCGGCGGCCTGGATCTCCATCGGGGTCGGCTTCTCGCTGATCGTGTTGTGGTGGTTCGGTGGCGCGGCGACCGGCGAGTACATGTCCGGCTACCTCATCGAGAAGAGCCTGAGCATCGACAACGTCTTCGTGTGGGCGTTGATCATGGCCTACTTCAAGGTGCCCCAGAAGTACCAGCACCGCGTCCTGTTCTGGGGGATCTTCGGAGCCCTCGTGATGCGGGCGATCTTCATCTTCGCCGGTGTCGCGCTCATCGAGCGGTTCGACTGGGTGCTCTACGTCTTCGGCGCCTTCTTGATCTTCACCGCCGTGCGCATGCTGACGTCAGGCGACGAGGAGTACAACCCGGCCGACAGCAGGTTCATGCGCTTCGTCAACCGTGTCGTCCCGAGCACCGACAAGCTCGATGGACCACACCTGTTCACGAAGATCAACGGCAAGCGCCTGGCCACACCGCTGTTCGCGGTGCTCGTCCTCGTCGAGTTCACCGACGTGATCTTCGCCGTCGACAGCGTTCCAGCGGTGCTCGCCGTCAGCCACGAGTCATTCATCGTCTTCTCGTCGAACGCCTTCGCCATCCTCGGCCTGCGCGCCCTCTACTTCCTGCTCGCCGACCTGCATGGCCGGTTCCGCTACCTGCAGACCGGCCTCGCCGTGATCCTCGCCTTCGTCGGCGTGAAGATGATCATCTCGCAGTTGTGGGATCTCCACATCCCCACCTACATCTCGCTGCCGATCATCGGAGTCATCCTCGGCGTATCGATCGCGGCCTCGTTGATGCGCGAGCCCGAGGAGCCCGACGAACCCGAGAGCGACGAGGCGATGTCCGAGGCGGTGCACGACGCCTTCGACCACGACCCGACCACCGACCCTCACGTCACCGGCGACCACGCGATGCGCGACAAGGGCTGAGCCCCGAGCGGGCCGGCCGGCATGGCGATCCGCGACGACGACATCGAGCGGCTCAAGGCCACGGTGTCGCTCGTCGACGTCGTCGGCGAGGTCGTGTCGTTGCGCAAGGTCGGGCGCAACTTCGTCGGGCTGTGCCCGTTCCACGCCGAAAAGACTCCGTCGTTCAACGTCCGCGAGGAGATCGGCCGGTACCGCTGCTTCGGCTGCGATCAATCCGGCGACGCGATCACGTTCGTCGAACGGACCCGTCACGTCGACTTCGTCGGCGCCGTGGAGTACCTCGCCGCCAAGGTCGGGATGCAGCTGGAGTACACGACATCGGGCCAGTCCGCCGAACGGCAGCGCCGCAAGCGCCTCGTCGAGGCGATGGCCGCGGCCGTCGAGTGGTACCACCAGCGGCTCCTCGACGATCCGGCGGCCCGTCCGGCCCGTGACTACCTGCGGAGCCGCGGCCTGCACGGCGACATCGCCCGGCAGTTCCAGATCGGTTGGGCGCCTGACGAGTGGGACGCCCTGGCGAAGCGATCAGGTGTCGACGCCGAGTTGTTGCGGGTCACCGGACTGGCGTTCACCAACCGTGCCGGTCGGGTGCAGGACGCCTTTCGCGCCCGCATCCTGTTTCCGATCTTCTCCGACAACGGCGACGCCGTGGCGATCGGCGGCCGAGTGCTGCCCGGTTCGGCCGACCCGGCGAAGTACAAGAACTCGCCGGAAACCCCGATCTACTCGAAGTCGCGCACGCTGTACGGCCTCAACTGGGCGAAGGCCGACGTGACCAACCACGACCAGGTGATCGTGTGCGAGGGGTACACCGACGTGATCGGGTTCCATCGGGCGGGCGTACCGCGAGCGGTGGCGACGTGTGGCACGGCGTTCACCGAGGACCACGTACGCCTGCTCAAGCGCTACGCCAGTCGTGTCGTGCTGGCCTTCGACGCCGATGCTGCGGGTCAGGGCGCGGCTGAGCGGTTCTACGAGTGGGAGCAGAAGTACCAGATCCAGGTGGCCGTGGCCCGTCTCCCCGACGGCATCGACCCCGGTGAGCTCGCCCAGCGCGATCCCGCGGCATTGGCCGCGGCGGTCGCCGAACCGGCGCCGTTCCTGGCCTTCCGCCTGCGGCGCGTCGTCGATCGCCGTCGGGCGCGAACCCCGGAGGAGCGGGCCGGGCTCGCCCACGAGGCGATGGCCGTGATCAACGAGCATCCCGACGTCAACGTGCGCACGCTGTACGCCGGCGAGGTCGCCGCCCAGACCGGACTGGCGGTCGCCGATCTCGTCGAGGTCGCGAAGCGTCGGCGCGGCGGCCCGGTCGGCGAGGTTGCCCGTCCACCACAACGCATGCGGGAGAATGCAGAGTTCGCCGCGCTCACGCTGTTGACCCAGAACTGGGATTCGATCGCCGGCTGGCTGATCGAAGAGCTGTTCCGCGACGAGGCACATCGGCGGGCGTTCCTCGCCCTGGCCGGCACCGATGGCGACTTGACCGGGGCGCTCGACGCAGCGGACCCAGATGCCCGCGATGTCCTCGAACGGGCGGCTGTCGCCGACCTCGAGGTGGAGCCCGAGGTCGAGGCGCGCAACCTGATCGCCGCCGCCGTTCGCCGCGAGCTCGCGATGCCTGGATCGGCCGGCGATCCGGCGCGCATCCGCGAGGACGCCGAGGCCCGCTTGCAGCTCGAAGAACTGGCCCAGACGATTGCCGCAGGTTCGGCGGCCGGGTGGTTGCTAGGTTGGCTCCATCGCCGCATGGAGCAACGAGCAGCAGGGGGGAACTGAGGCGACTCCGTTCCAGTCCGATGGCGTCGACCCGCAGGAGTGGGCCGATCTCACCGAACGCGGGCGGGCCACCGGAACGGTCCATGCCGAGGAGGTCGCCCTCGTTCTGCGCAACGTCGAACTGACCGGTGATGTCCTCGAAGCCACGCGGGAGGCATTGACCGACGCCGGTATCCGCATCGACGAGGCGGTCGACGAAGGCGACGATGACGGCGATGACGTGTCGTCCGCCGCAGTTGTCGCCCTGACGTTCGAGCAACTCGCCGACGACCCTGCCGACGAACGACTGCTCAGCCGGCGCCGGCGCAGCCGGGCGACAAGGATCCAGAGCCGCGGCGACGGCTCGACGTCGGACGGTGTGCGCATGTACCTGCGCGAGATCGGCCAGGTCGACCTGCTGACGACGGAGGACGAGCGGCGACTCGCCCAACTGATCGAAGCAGGACACCTCGCCGCCGGGCGGATCGACGCCGGTGGCGACGACATCGACCGCCGCTACCTCCTGCGCGTCGTCACGCGCGGCGAGCGGGCCAAGAGCGAGCTGACCCAGGCCAACCTGCGCCTCGTGGTGAGCATCGCCAAGCGCTACTCGAACCGGGGCATGCAGCTGCTCGATCTCATCCAGGAGGGCAACCTCGGGCTGATGCGGGCGGTCGACAAGTTCGACTACACCAAGGGCTTCAAGTTCTCGACGTACGCCACGTGGTGGATCCGCCAGGCCATCACCCGGGCGATCGCCGACCAGGCGCGAACGATCCGCATCCCGGTGCACATGGTCGAGTACATGAACCGGGTCAACCGCGCCAAACGGCAGCTGCACCAGGAGCTCGAACGGGAGCCGACGATCGAGGAGATCGCCACCCAGGTCAGCCTCGAACCGGAGCGGGTGCGCGAGCTGCTGCGGATCTCGATGGATCCGCTGTCGCTCGACTCGCCGATCGGTGAGGAGGACGAGTCGAACCTCGCCGACTTCATCGAGGACCCGACGATCGACGGGCCTGCCGACGTGGCCACGCGGATCATGCTGTCGGAGGCCGTCGGCGACGTGCTCGGCGAGCTCTCCGAGCGCGAGCAGGAGATCGTCCGCCTGCGCTTCGGGCTCGACGGCAGCCAGGCCAAGACGCTCGAGGAGGTCGGCCGCGAGTTCGGCGTCACCCGCGAGCGGATCCGCCAGATCGAGGCCAAGACGCTGGCCAAGCTGCGCCACCCACAGCGTTCCCAACGCCTCCGCGAGTTCCTCGAGACCGAGTAGCCCATTCGGCCGCCCGGGGCGTGACGGGGTCGATCGCCCGTTGCCCCCATTCTGGGGAACATCCGTGTCAAACGACGATCTGGGGCAAGTCCGTGTCAGCCCCCGACTCTGATCTTCCCCAGATCGCCGTGGGATGCCGATGAGCCCGGCGCAGCGGTAACCTCGATCGGAGCCGTTCCGGGGTAGCTCAGCTGGCAGAGCAATTGACTGTTAATCAATGGGTCGTGGGTTCGAGCCCCACCCCCGGAGCCATTGCAACCGACAGCGCTGCCGACGCGATTGACTAGAGCAATCTCGGGGCGGTAGCTCAGTGGTCAGAGCACGGAACTCATAATTCCCTGGTCGTGGGTTCGATCCCCACCCGCCCCACTGGCAGGACCGGCGCGGACGCATCCCGGCGATTCACTGACCTTCAGGTTCGCTCGAGAGCACGCAGAGCCCGTCGGAAACCATCAGCAACCGTGGTTTGTGTCGGTTGCTTCAGCTGGCTGCGTGAGGGCTGGTACAGGAAGCTCAAAGTCAGCGGGGGTGTCTCCCGCCTCGCCTCTCCAGAGCAAGCGACCTCCCGGGTTCGACGCCGGGAAGGTGAGCAGGAACAGCGCCGAGGCTCCGCCGAACACTTGGCCACCACCAGGTCCAACCCTTTCGCTCATTTCGACCTGGCGACCATCAGGGTTCACATACGAGGCGGCGGAGCCAAAGGCGGTCGTGTCCGTCGCTGTCACGCTGATCACGACGACCAGTGAATCCGGGTCCACCGTTCGATACGAGACAAACACCCTTGCCGATGCTGAGGTCCCAACGGCGACCGGCTCGCTGGACACTCCGAGCCGTGGAGCGATGTCGTTGCCCTCCTCGTAGAAACTGACGATCAGCCCGTCGGAGTTCGCCGTGAACTGGTCGAGGTCGTTGCACGGAAGCGTCACTTCCTCGTAGCAGATCTCCACCGAGCCGCCGGCGACAGTCGCGGTCTGTGCGTCGGACGCAACGCCGGCGTCGCGGACCGCAGCGGTCGAGAGACTCTGGTACGTCGCCATCCACCACGCGGGTGAGTCCGGCTCAGCGAGCGCTTGTCCGACCCCTGGGTCGGCCTGGGCGAGACTGTCGACGTAGTCCTCAATCGAGGCGTCGCTCGGTTCTCCAGGGATCGTCGTCGAGGCCGCCAAGGCCAGCACCGCCAAAAGGTTCATGTGACGAACTGTAAGCGAGATCAGAGCGGGGGGTGGCGCTCACCGAGCCACGTCGGCAACCCGGGTTCGATCCCCACCCGCCCCACCCAGTGACGCCCCCATACTGGAGGCGTGGAAGCCGCCGCGATCGCCGCCCTCGTCCTCGGTGCCTTCGTGTTCACGCGCATCTCCG
Organism: Ilumatobacteraceae bacterium; assembly: GCA_963786985.1. GTDB lineage: Bacteria > Actinomycetota > Acidimicrobiia > Acidimicrobiales > Ilumatobacteraceae > Desertimonas. The sequence continues at coordinate 53,727 of CAWBBL010000025.1, forward strand.
GCCTGGTCCTTCGTCGGATGATCCGGCGGATGGCTGACCGCAGCGCCGAGGGCCGGCAATCACGGTGGTGGCGGGCGGCGGTGCGCTACGGCGGAATCGACAGAACCGAGACCGGGGTGGCCCGGCGCCGTCAGCGGGTCGACGCCGCGGCGCGGATGGTCAATCACATCGTCACCGTCGTCGTGTGGATCGTCGTGACGATCGCCATCTTCCAGATCCTCGACATCGACGCTGCCTTCTTCCTGTCCAGTGCCGGGTTCATCGGCGCCGGATTGGCGATCGGCGGCCAGCACAAGGTCAACGACTACCTGACCGGCCTGGAGGTGCTGTTCGAGGACCGCTATGGGGTCGGCGACGAGCTCGTCGTCGAGCAGGCCGGCCGGGAACCGCTGCATGCCGTCGTCGACTACGTCGGCCTGTTCTCCACCCGTCTGCGCGACGCCACCAGCACACTGCACGTGCCCAACGGCAGCCTGCAACTCGTGCGCAACCTCAGCCAGCAGGCGCAGTCCGAGACGCTGCGCCTGCGGGTCGGCGAGGACCCGGAGTTCGACCTCCTCAGTGAGCGCACCGTGACCGAAACGGTCCGCGACCTCGCCGGATCGGAGAACCTGACAGAGGTGATCTTCGTCGGTGACCTCGCCGCCCAACGGCGCGAGGATGGCGACATCGACGTCGAGGTCAAGACCACCCGGCCACTCGACCGGCGGTCCCGTGAGTTGCTTCGTGTCAAGGCCGAGGAGACGCTGCGCGGGGAACGCTAGGGAGACGGTCACGGCGCCGCGCCGCGGAAGTCCTCGCCGGGTTGCACCTGGTGGCAGAGGTCCGGCCGGTCCGTCGGGATCGGACGTAGGTAGATCGCCATGCGGTCCTCGCCAGCCCGGCGCTCCAGATCTTGCCAATCGCCGAGGTCGGCGCGCAGCTCGGCGGGAACCTCGACCGCTCCAAACCGCGACCAGTTGGCGAGGAACTCGCCGAGCCGCCGGGCCGGCATGTCCGGTGTGTCGAGCACCTGGCCGAGCACGCTGGGCACCTCCCCGCCGAATTCGGCGACAACGTCGACGTCGACAGCGATCGAGCCGTCGCGCAACGCATCGCCGAACCGCGCGGCCAGCTCCGCCGAACGCGCCGCCTGCTCATCGGTGAGTCCGGGTACCGACGCCAGCAGTGTGTCGGGTCCACGGAGCTGCACGGCGTCGGAACCGCCGCGCAGGGTCAGTAGGTACGCGGCCGTTCCGTCGTCGCACCGCTCGTCGCCGAACCTGGAGAGGTCGGTCGATCCGGCCGGGAACACGAACTCGATGTCGCGTTGTTGCAGTTCGGCGAGCAGGGTGTAGCGCACGTGACGCACGGCGCCGAGGTCGATGAGCACGGGACCGGGCAAACGCAGTTCGTCGAGGCGCGCACCGAGATCGTCGAGCAGGGGCCTGGCGAGCTGACGGCTGACGGCCCACTCGTGGTCGGTCTCGGGCAGCACGTTGGTCGGTCGGAGCAGGGGAACGGCCACCAGTGCCGTCGCCGTGGCCAGCGCCAGCACGAGGACCCCCGACGCGTGCGGGCCGGAGCGGGCGATCAACCGCCGATACGGCCGGCGCAGGATGCTGCCGGCGATCGTCGTCGCCAGGAACACGGCGATCGGCCAGCTCCAGTAGTAGTTCTGGGCGATGATCCCGAACTGCTCGGTGGGTGGGATCTTGACGGCAGCGACGACTGACCCGCCGAGGGCCGTCGCTCCGATCGCGGCCATGGCAGCCAGCCCCCGGTGGCGGCGGAGCATCACGATCGCCAGACCGGCGAGTGCCGCCGCCCACACCGCAAGGGAGAACACGGCGACCGGCAGCGACGGCCGTGGTCCCTCGCGCAACAGGTCGCCCATCGAGCCAGGGGTGAAGAACGGTGGCACGAACGCCGACTCGGCGAGGATGCGCAGGCCCCGAGACACGCCGACGGACCGCTCCGATCCCCCCGACTGTCCGAGCACGTCGCCGGCATTGCCAGTGCGAACCAGCTGATCCCACAGCGGTTGGATCCAGCACAGCGTGGCGACAACAGCGGTGATGGTCATCGGCCGAACCACGCTCGCCAGGTCGCCGCGATGGCGGACGGCGAAGGCGATCGTCGCCGCCCCGGCGACCGCCACGGTCTGGTAGGCGTAGGTGAAGTGCGTCTGGAGCACGAAGCTGGCGGCCAGGACGAGCCACGGCAGCGCCCAGGGCCGGCCCATCCACGTGGCCGCGGCGAGCCACAGCGTGCACCACATCGGCAGTACGAGGGCGAGCTGCTGGCGGGCCTCGATGAGCATCAGGCTTCCCACGTTGAGTTGCAGCACGACGGTGGCGGCCATGGCTCCGACAACGCCGACGGATCCGAGGATGCGGCGGCTGACGAGCCACACGCCGACGATGGCGGCGATGTTCGTCGCCGCTACGCCGACTGCCGCGCCCCAGTAGGGGTCGAGCTTGGTGAACGGGGCCAGGGCGTCGAGCTGCAACGGCCCCAGGTTGTTGAGCCACGTCCCGACCTCCCGGGAGCCCATCGACCAGGCGCCGACGAGCGGGTTGTGTGACGTGCCCACGTCCCGGGCGCGCACGGTGAAGTAGGCGGCGTCGAACAGCGGCACCCAGCGCTCTGTCACTGCCCGCACGACCATCACGATCGCCGGGAGCACCGCTGCGCCGAGGGCGATGCGCTCGGCGACCCGCCCGGCCCGGCTCGGCTCGATCGTGATCACGGCGCGGTCGACCAACCGGCGATGAGGTCGGCGACGTCCTCGAGATCGCCCGCCGTCGGGTGGTCACCGCGGTAACTACCCCATCGGTCGAGCACGATGCCGAACACCCCGGCGGACTCGAATGCCTCGATGATGTGCGGCCCGTCGTCGATCGCCACACAACCGGCGGGGTCGAGTGCGAATCGATCCAGCACCTCGGTCTTGTCCTGGGTGAGGGTGATCGTGTCGGCGTCGATGTCGTGGCGGTCGAGCCAGTGACGCGTCGCGTCGAGGGCCTCCGCTTCGATCCCGGTCACGTCGCGTGCTGTGACGACGTGGATGCGATGCCCGGCAGAACGAATCCTGGCGATCGCCGGGGCGACGTCGGGGTACGGCGCGCCGGTCCACCACAGCTTGCGCTCGCGCACCCCTTCGCCGAGCAACTCGACGAAGTCGTCGTAGCCGAGGCCCCACTCCGTGTAGAACTCCCAGGTCGTCGTGTCCAGGCTCAGCTGGCGGCCCAATCGTTCGGCGGCGTACGGGGTGAACAGCTCCGGGAGTGGATAGAGCACGCCGTCGACGTCGCACAGCACGTCGAGATGCGCCGCGGTCGGAGGAGTCACGGTCACGGCAGGCGGGGGACAGCGGCCAGCAGTCGCTGGGTGTACGGATCGGCCGGAGCGGCGAACACCTCCTCGGTGGCTCCTTGCTCGACGACCCGTCCGTCGTGGAGCACGAGGACCCGCCCGCACAGGTTGTGGATCACGCCGAGGTCGTGCGACACGAGCACGAGGGCCAGGCGGAATTGATCGACGAGCGAGCTCAACAGGTCGAGGATCTGCGCCCGCACCGACACGTCGAGCGAGCTGACCGGCTCATCGGCGACGAGCACCTTGGGGTGAGGGGCGAGGGCCCGGGCGATGGCGATGCGCTGCTGCTGGCCGCCGGAGAACTCGTGGGGATATCGCTGCCGCGTGTCGGGATCGATCCCGACCGAGGTGAGCACCTCGATGATCCGCTCGTCTCGGGACCCGGGGACGTCGAGCCCGACGAGCGGCTCGGCGACGATGTCGGTGACCGTCATCCGCGGGTCGAGCGAGCTGAGCGGGTCCTGGAACACGATCTGTACGTCGCGGCGGAACCAGCGCAGTTCGTGCGGTCGCCCGGGTTCGACGGGCCGGTCCCCGAACGTGATGCGTCCGGCGGTCGCCCGATCGAGTCCGAGGAGGATGCGGGCGAGCGTGGACTTGCCAGAACCCGACTCACCGACGATGCCCAGCGTCTCACCGGCGGCGACGTTGAGGCTGACGCCGGCGAGGGCGTGCCGTTCGGCGCGCGGCCCGAACAGGCTGGTCCGTGGCAGGCGATACACACGGTGGATGTCGTCGGCGACGAGCAGGGCCTCGCTCACGACATGACCTCGAGCCGCTCGTCGGGAGGAAGGGCGGTCTTGCGGGCCGCAGCAAGCAGCTCGACCGTGTACGGGTGGGACGGGCCGTCGATGATGCTTCCCGCGGTTCCCGACTCGACGATCGCCCCGCGGCGCATCACCAGCACGTCGTCGGCGACCAGCGGAACGAGGGCGATGTCATGGGTGATGAACAGCAGGGCGGTGTCCTGCTCGGCGACGAGTTCGGAGAGAAGGCTCAGCACCCCAGCTTGCACGGTGACATCGAGGGCCGTCGTCGGCTCGTCGGCGATGAGCAGCGCCGGGCGGCACGCCACGGCGATGGCGATCCCGACGCGCTGACGTTGCCCGCCCGACAGCTGGTGCGGGTAGGCCCGCACGGCCCGCGACGGATCGGGGAGCCCAACGCGTTCGCACAGGCTTACGGCTGCGTCGGCCGCGTCGACCTTCGACAAACCGCGGTGACGGCGCAGCGGTTCGGCGATCTGCTTGCCGACGCGCATCAGTGGATTGAGGGCAGTCTGCGGGTTCTGGAACACCATGGCGATCTGCTCGCCGCGCAACTGGGCCAAATCACTGTCGCGCCGCCCGAGGAGTTGCCGACCGTCGAGTCGCACGGATCCGCTGACCCGCGCGAAGTCCGGGACCAGCCCGATGACCGACAAGGCGGTCAGTGTCTTGCCTGAGCCGGACTCGCCGATGATCCCCAGCCGGGCCCCGCGCTCGAGGGTGAACGACACCTGGTCGACCACCACGTGGTCACCGAAGCGAACGGTGAGATCCTCGACCTCGAGGAGCGCAGTCACCGGTCCGCACCCGGGGTCGTCGTCGGGGCGGCACCGACGAGTGGACTGACGAGTGCCGTGTCAGGCATCGCGCCGGCGCCGGCCGACGGCGCTCCGGCGCCGCGTTCACTGCGCAGCTGCGGATCGGTGGCGTCGCGCAGTCCGTCGCCCAGCAGATTGAACCCGAGTGTGGCGGCGACGAGGAACAGCCCCGGGAACACGACCGCGCCGGGGTGCAGGGTGACGTGTGGTTGCAGCTCGCCGAGCGTCTGGCCCCAGGACGGCCGGGAACGTGACATCACCCCGAGGAACGACAGAGCGGCTTCGGCGAGGATCGCCAAGGCGGCGATCAGCGAGACCTGGACGATGACGATCGGCGCGATGTTGGGGATCACGTGTCGACGCACGGTGCGCCAGGTCGACGTTCCCGACGCATGGGCGGCGAGGATGTAGTCCCGGGCGAGCACGCTCGCCGCTTCGGCGCGCAGGATGCGGGCCAGCACCACGCCGGAACTGACGCCGATCGCCAACGACACGGTGACCAGCGAGCCCTTGAACAGGCCGACGAGAACCAGCGCCAGGACGAGGGTGGGGAGGGCGATGAGAACGTCGATGAAGTAGGCGACGGACTCGCCGAAGACACGCGGTGTGATCGCGCTCGTGACCCCGAGGGCGATGCCGACGACTCCGGCGATGAGCGCCGAGGCGATTGCGACGAAGAGACTGACCCGGGCGCCGACGAGCACCTGGGAGAACAGATCCTTGCCGGCGGCGTCGGTTCCGAACCAGTGGTCGACGGACATCCCGAGCCAGCGCTCGCCGACCCGCCGCGGGTCGTAGGGCACCCAGACGTAGGACACCACCACGGTCAGCAGGAACACGGCCATGAGCGCGAGGCCGACTCGCCCCGACCACGATCGCGCTGTGGCGCGAAGCACCTTCATCGCGCTCCGTCGCGCAGACGCGGATCGATGAGGAAGTGGGCGACGTCGACGAGGAAGCCGATCACCAGGACGACGACAGAGATCAGCAGCACGGTGCCCTGGACCTTGTCGAAGTCGCGATTGCCGATGTCGCGCAGCAGCATCTGGCCGACGCCGGGCAGGTTGAACACACTCTCGATGACGACGACGCCGGCCAGCAGCGTGGCCAACTGGACACCGACGACCGAGACCACGGGGATCGCGGCGTTGCGCAAGCCGTGGGCGAACAGCGCCTCGACCCTCGTCAGACCCTTGGCTCGGGCCGTGCGCATGTAGTCCTGGTTGAGGACGTCGAGGGTCGCCGACCGAACGAAGCGCAACAGGATCGCCCCTTGGGCCGCGGCGAGCGTCAACGTCGGCAAGACGAGCGACCGGGCCGCTCGACCGAAGTCGTCCCATCCTTGTCGGGGGAAGCCTTGCGAGGGCAGTCCCCAGTAGCCGGCGAACAGGGCGATCAGGATCATCGCCACGAGGAACTGCGGCACCGCGATGCCCAGTTGACCGATCGCCGAGAGACCCACCCCGTCGGCCTTGGTGCGGCGCATCGCCGCATACACGCCGAGTGGTACGGCGAAGGTGAGGGCGAGGATCGTCGAGGCGATGACCAGCGGCGCGGTGACCGTCAGCTTCTCACCGAGCTGGCTGGTGACCGTCGACCCGGTCAGGGCCGAGGTGCCGAAGTCGCCCGTCAGTACGCCGCCCATCCACTCGAAGTACTGCGTGAGCAGCGGGCGGTCGAGGCCCAGGTCGGCGCGGATCTCGGCGAGGCGCTCCGGGGTCACCTCGGTGCCGGCGATGACGACAGCGAGGTCCCCGGGGACGAGGCGCAGCAGGGAGAAGACGATGACCGTCGCCAACAACAGGGCGATCGCCAACAGGCCGAGCCGACGGACCAGGAACCAGGCCACACGTTGTTCCTAGCCGATTTGCTGCGACGTCGGCGGGCACGCCGACCATGCCGCGAGCGAGATCGTCAGTTCTCCACGGTGATGTCGAAGGCGTCGAAGCGGGCGTTGGCATCGAACGTCGGATAGCCCGACAGTCCGGCGCGGGCCACGGTCACGTCGTTGTACAGCAGCAACCACACCGCTGGCGCCTCCTCGGCGATCTGCGCGGCAGCCTGCCGGCGCAGTTCGACGAACTCTTCGGGGTCTGGCGTCGTGCGCGCCTGGCCGAGGAGATCCTGGACCTCCGCGCTGTCGTACAGCCAGTAGTACTCGGGGTTGGCGTAGTTGTCGATGTCGCGGGGCTCGACGTGGAGGACGACGGTGAGGTCGTAGTCATGGTTGACGTACACCCGATCGATCCACGTCGGGAACTCGACCGTCTCGAGGTTGACCGTGATGCCGACGTCGGCGAGCTGGGACACGACGTAGTCCAAGGCGTAGGTGGGGTAGATGTTCGGCGCCACGAACGACAGCTCCAGTCCGTCGGCGTAGCCGGCCTCCTCGAGAAGCGCGCGCGCGGCATCGGGATCGAAGGGGTAGACCTCGGAGAGATCCTCGTACCAGGCCTCGAACGGGGGCACGGGCGCCCCGATCACCGTGGCGTAGCCGCGGTACAGGTCGACGAGTCCTTGCTTGTCGATCGCCTGGGTGATCGCTTGGCGGACGCGCTGGTCGGACAGCACCTCGTCGGCGTTGTTCATGCCGAGGGTGAACTCGCCGTTGGTCGGCCCGTCCGTGATGACGTAGTCGGGGTTGTCCTCGAACTGCTCGACGAGGTCCGTGTCGATCCGCACGTGGAGGTCGATGTCGCCATCGAGCAGGGCGTTGGCGGCGGCGTTCGGGTCGGTGAAGTACTGGAACGTGATGGCGGCAATCGACGCCGGCTCGCCCCAGTAGTCGTCATTGCGCACGAGGGTGATCGACGAACCCTGGTTCCACTCGTCGAGGACGAATGGCCCAGTGCCGTTGGCCGTGTTCTCGAGACTCGTTGCGCCTTCGTTGAGCACTGCGCCGGCGCGCTGGGACAGATGGAACGCCAGGTCGTTGTCCGGTTCGGAGAGCTGGATCACGACCGTGGAGTCGTCGGTCGCCTCGACCGACTCGACCCTCGACAGTCGGGCAGCCTCGTTGCCACCGCGCTGCTGCTCGACGGTCCAGGCCACGTCGCTGGCCGTCAGCGGATCGCCGTCGTGGAAGGTCACGCCGTCCTGCAGGGTCAGCGTGTACGTGAGGCGGTCCTCGGAGATCTCCAGCTCGGCGAGGCCGGGGGAGATCTCGCCCTCCGGGGTCGACTTGACGAGCGTCTCGTAGATGTTGCCGAGGAGCAGTTGATCGAGGGCCGCTCCAGCTTGGGTGATGATGTCCAGATTGGTCGGCTCGATGACGAAGCCGGCGACGACCTCGGCGTCGGGATCGCCTGCGGGGACCGTCGTCGCCGACGCCGTCGTGGCGACTGCGCCGATCGACAGCGACACGGCGGCCGTGAGCAGCAGCCCCCGCCGGAGTGACGACCTGCTCGGGGAATGAGTGCTTGGCATGGCGGCGAGCGTAGCCGCCGCTAAACCCGACTCAACAAGTCAGGAATTGACCGCCGACGGAAACGTCTCGAGGAAGCTCGCCATCCCACCGGCCGTCGTCGCCGCGATTGCCGCGTGGACGACTGCCCGGCACACCACGTCGGCGCCGGCGGCGAAGATCGTGTTGAGCTGGAACGGACGAGTCGGACCCGGACGAGGTGAACCCTCGATCGGTTCGTCGGGCACCTCGCGGTCGCCTGTCGCCAGCGTGAACACGACGTCGCCGTCGACGTACTGATGCACCGGGTCGATCGCCCGGGCGAGACCGTCCTGACCGGACACGGCGAGGCGGGTGCATTCGTGCTTGGCAAGTACGGCGTCGGTGGCGATGACGGCCAGGGTCGTGTTCAGCGGATGGATTGCCGGTGGGTTGGCGTTGTACGCGGCCAGCTCCTTGCGGCTCGGCCGGCGCACGCCTTCGAACTCCTCACCGAGTCCGCGGCTGATCCCGAACAATTCGCCAGTGCGCGAGTCGAACACCTTGCCGCTCGAGTTCAAGACGACGAGGGCGGCCACGGTGATCCCCGTCGGCAGCACGACGCTCGCCGAGCCGATCCCGCCCTTGAGCCGGTCGACGCGGGCACCGGTACCGGCCCCGACGGTGCCCTGAAGGAGCTTCGCCGGACGGGCAGCTCCAGCAGCTCGCTCGCCGAACGTCGCATCGGGAGTGCTGTGGAATCGCCCGCCGGCACCGAGGTCGTTGACGATCGCCGCCGGGACGATCGGCACGACATGGTGGGCCTCCGGGCCGATCCGGAAGCCACGGTTGCGGGCGGCGAGCCAGCGCATGACGCCGTCGGCTGCGGCGAGCCCGTAGGCGCTGCCTCCCGACAGACACACGGCATCGACGCGGTCGACGAGGTTGATCGGGTCGAGAAGGTCGGTCTCGCGTGTACCAGGTGCGCCACCGCCGACGTCGACGCCGCCGACCGTCCCGGCCGGGGGGAGGACAACCGTCGTCCCGGTGAGCCAGCCGCGCCCGCGGCGCTGATGGTGACCGACGTGGACGCCGGCGACGTCAGTGAGGTCGTTGTGCGGCCCCGGGCGAGGGCGTGGCGGAACGCTCACAGGAAACGCTCGGCCGTCGCCACGTAGACGTTGGCGTGCTCGACGATGTCGGCGACGTCGACGTACTCGTCAGCCTGGTGGGCGATCCACTTGCCGCCCGGTCCGTAGACGACTGTGGGCACGCCGGCCAGCGCGGTCAGCATCGTGCCGTCGGTCGTACCGGGCACGCCGCCGAGGCGCGCCGGCGTGGCACCGACGGCGGTGTGGGCATCCCAGACGGCGCGCACCAGGGTGTGGTCCGACGACAGCTCGACAGGCGGGCGGTCGTCGAGGACCGTGACCGCGGTGGTGACGCCGATGTCGCGGGTGATGTCGGAGGCCAACTGTTCGATGTCGGTGAGCAGCCGATCGTGGTCGACGGCAGGGACTGTCCGCACGTCGACCCACAAGGCCGACGTCCCGGGCATCACGTTCATCTGCGCCGGCTCGCCGGCCCGTAGGACGGTTGGCGTGATCCACGGTTGGCCGAGTTGCTCGTGTTCGCCGTGGACGTCCTGGAGTCGTCGTTCCAGGTCGGTGAGGGCGGCGATCACCATCGCCGCGGCGCGGTTGGGGTTGCGGCCCTCGAAGGGCATCGCCCCGTGGGCCATCTTGCCGGTGAGGTCGATGCGCAGGCGCATCGCACCCTTGGCGGTGATGCAGATCTCGCCGCCTTCGGGCTCGCAGCAGATCGCCCCGTCGATGCCTTCGGCGTGACCGCGGGCAACGAAGTCGCGCACGCCCGACATCATCCCCTCTTCGTCGACGAGGGCGGCGACGACGATCCGCCCCGGAAACGAGCCGGCGCGGACCACGGCATCGGCGGCGAACAACATCGCCGCCACACCCGACTTCATGTCTGCCGAGCCGCGTCCGTAGATCCGTCCGTCGCGCAGCTCGGCGCCGAAGGGCTCAACGGTCCAGGCGTGCTCGTCGCCCTCGGTGACGACGTCGGTGTGCCCCTCGAACAACAGCGTCCGCCCGGGCCGGTCGCCGTCGATCGTGGCGATCACGTTGGGCCGTCCGGCGGCGACGAGGTCGACGCGCGGCGACCAGCCGAACGCCCGCATCTGGGCCTCGACGGCCTCGGCGGCCGGCTGCTCATTGAGCCGGCGGGCCGGGTCGTACACGCTCGGGATGCGCACCAGTTCACGGGTGAACTCGACGAGGGCGTCACCGTCGATCATTGGAGTCTCTGCTGCCAAGGTCTCAGAGATCTGGGTCGTAGCGGCCGTCGGCGGCGGTCCAGCCACCGTCGACGAACAGGGTCGTGCCGGTGACATAGCTCGACGCGTCGGAGGCGAGGAACAGGGCGGCGCCGACCATCTCGTCGGCGGAGGCCCAGCGCCGCAGGATCGGCTTGTCGGCGTATGCCTGGTACCACGCCGCGTCGTCTTGGATCGGCTGGGTGAGCGGTGTCTCGACGACGCCGGGGGCGATCACGTTGGCCCGCACGCCGGAGCTGCCGAGCTCGGCGGCCAGGGTCCGGAACAGCATCACCGTCGCCGCTTTCGTCGCCGCGTAGGCGCCCTGGCCCGGCTCCGTCGTCACCGCGCGCACGGAGGCGAATCCGATCATCGAGCCGCGACCGTTGGCCGCCATCGCGGCTCCGAACTCGCGGCACAGCCGGAACACCCCCTTGACGTTGAGGTCGACGACGCGGTCGAGGTCGGCGTCGGTGTAGTCGGCAATCCGCTTGCGCACGTTGATCGCCGGCGTGGTGACGAGGATGTCCGGGGCGCCGTGTTCGTCAAGTACCGCAGCCGGCGCCGCGGGGTCGAGGAGATCGAGCTGGACCGCCGATCCACCGATCGCCGCGGCCGTCGCCGCCGCGGCGTCGCCACGGGCGTCGCCGGACAGAACCGTGGCACCGAAGGCGGCGAGGCCCCCGGCGACCGCGGCCCCGATACCACTGCCGGCGCCGACGACCAGGGCCCGGCGGCCGTCGAGTCGGAAGAGATCCTCGGAGATCACTCTTCTGGTTCTTCGACGGCGTCGAGGAACGCCTCGACGTCGTCCTCCTCGCCGCCGATCAGCCAGATCACCCGGCTCTCCTCAGCGCTCAGCTCGGCGTCGTCATCCTCCCAGGGCAGGACCCCGTCGACCGGATAGCGGTCGACCGTGATGTCGTCGGATTCCTCCTCCACCGGGGCGATCACCGCCAGCTCGACCTCGAGGTCGCCGGGATGGTCACTCAGGATGTCGATCAACTCGCGCACGAGCATGTCGGGCCCCTTTCCGGCGTCGTGGCATCAGGTGTCGCCGAGCCAGGCGTTGGCCTGCTCGAGCAGGAACAAGCTGACATGCTTGCATCGTTCCAGATCGTCGGCGACATTCGTGTCATTGTTGAGGTAGACGTCGCTGAGATCCACGCTCGTGCGCGCCACAAGGGTGAGCGAGCGCTCCGGTGCGTCGGTGACGTTGGCGTACGAGTCGATCGCCGACACCTCGACGGGTAGCTCGACACCGCCGACCCCGGCCAGCTCGACGGCGAGGGCCAGCAGATCCGGCGGCTTGGGCAGCGGCGGCAGGGTCCATGTGAACACGAGTGGGAACGTGAAACCGGGCGGGGGAGTCTGGTCGAGGTCCTCCAGCTTCATCACCTCGTCCTCGAACCCGAGCATCGCCCGCGGGTCGACGTCGAGCGAGAGGTGCAGGTCGATCGGCCCGCTGCACGCCTCCTCCGGATGGAGGTCGACCTCCCACAGCTGACGCAGCGAGTACGTCTCGACAAAGTGCCGTTCGTCATGAACGTGGAACCCGTGGTCGATCGCTTGGCTCTTGAGGTCGGCGACGAAGCCCGCCACGTCGATGACTGCCACGGCGGCGAGGCTACCGCTGCCCCTCGTTGGCGGCGTCGATGCCGGCGTAGCTCGCCGGGCGGTTCCCCCGATGTGACCCGTCCGGGGCCCTACGATGCGCGCGGCGTGACGCTCAACCGGCTCGACGATCCAGCCCTCGACGTCCTCCATCGCGTCGCCGACGAGGTTGCCCAGCGTCTGGCGGCGACCAGCGAGTGGGGGTTCTCGGGACGGCGTGTGGGCCAGTACAGCGTCGATCTCGACGTCGACGAGGGTGCGGTGGCGATGTTGATCGACGCCGGGTTCGCGGTCCTGTCCGAGGAGAGCGGTCGCTCCGGCGACGGCGACCGGACCGTTGTGCTCGATCCGCTCGACGGTTCGACGAACGCCAGCCGCGGCATCCCGTGGTTCGCCACCTCGCTGTGCATCGTCGACGACGACGGCCCGGCGATCGCCCTCGTCGCCAACCAGGCGACCGGGGAGCGGTTGGAGGCGATACGCGGTCAGGGCGCCTGGATCGGATCGCGGCGCCTGGCGGCCTCGGGAGCAACCAGCCTCGACGGGACCGTCGTCGGTCTCAATTCGCTGCCTGACGAGCCATGGGGGTGGTGGCAGTCGCGGGCGCTCGGTGCGTGTGCGCTCGACCTCGGACTGGTCGCCGCTGGGTCGCTCGATGCCTACATCGACCTGTGCACAGATCTCGCCGGACCATGGGACTATCTCGGCGGCGTGCTCCTCGTGCGCGAGTCGGGGGGCGCCGTCGCCGACGCCTTCGAACGCGACCTGGTGGCCCTCGACCACGAGGATCGTCGGACGCCGATCGCGGCCGGGACGCCGGAGCTGCTCGAGGTGCTGCTCGGCTACCGTCGACCACCGTGACGGACGACGAGATCGCCACCATCGATCCCGAGCACACGCCGACCGGCGACGAGCTCGCCGTGCTCACTGCGTTCCTCGACTACTACCGCGCCGTGATCGTCCGCAAGGCCCAAGGCCTGACACGCGACGAGATGAACGCTCGTCTCGGCCCGTCGGAGATGACCATCGGCGGGGTGATCAAGCACTTGGCGTTCGCCGAGGACATCTGGTTCGACCACCGGTTGGCCGGCAACGAGATCGGCGACCCGTGGGCGCGGGTCAACTGGGATGTCGATCCCGATTGGGAGTTCCACAGCGCCGTCGACGACGAGCCGGAGGCGTTGCTGCGCCTCTACGACGCGGCCTGCGCGCGCAGCCGTGCCGCGGCGGCCGACGTCGGCGACCTCGATGCTGTCGCCAAGTTCCCCAATCGGCGCGACCGGTACTTCAGCCTGCGCTGGATCCTCGTTCACATGATCGAAGAGACCGCCCGCCACGCCGGCCACGCCGACCTGATCCGCGAGAGCATCGACGGCACGACCGGCGACTGACCCCGGTTCTCCGTTCTGGGCGGCCTTCGGTCCATTTCCCGATCCGGGCGGCCTCCGGTCCGGTTTCCGGCGGTTCGGCCGCCCAGAACGGCTCCGCCAGTCCCGGATAGCCTGGCTCCCCGCATCGGGCGCATAGCTCAGTTGGCTAGAGCGCTTCCCTTACAAGGAAGAAGTCGGGGGTTCGAGTCCCTCTGCGCCCACCGCAAACCAGCAGGTCAGAGCCGGTTTCCGGAGTCGGCCGAGACAGTCGGAAACGCTCTGGTACCAACGGAGGTACCAACGGAGGTACCAACGGGGATGTGGGTTGAGGTCGACATGATGACCGACGAGCAGATGGCCCATCAGGCGCGGGTTGGTGCTCGCATCCGCACACGCGGTAGGAAGAAGATCCACACGCTGGTCCGCTGGGCCAGCTCGCCTGAAGCAGACGGTTATTCGGTCCACGTGAGGTCGTACAAGGGCAGGATCCTCCCGTTGCGCCCCGACGAGGTGGAGTGGGTCGAGCCGGTGGAGTTACTGGTCGTGGACCGTGGGCCGTGATGCGCGGCCGGGCCCACAGCTTCCGTGAACACTGGACCGAGCATCGGGTGACGACCCCGGCCGGAGAGCTGACGTTCACCGTGTTCCCCGGCCCGCCGCCGTTCTACGGCTGCACACGCCTCGACGACGTCCCGATCGCCCCCGCCGACGGCACCGCATCCTCGAGCAGGCCGGCGACGAACACGCCGCGATGGCCTATATCGGCGACGGCGCGGTCTCGGTGTCGCCGCGACAGTCAATGTGACGTTCAGCAGGCAGGACGGGTGCCTCCGTGGGCTGAACCACGGCGAAGCACGACCCGCTCAGCGAACGTCAACCCCCCAGCAATCATCGCCTCGGCAGGATCGGGACCCGTCAACGCCCAGTCACGGCACGGTTCCAGCACCGGACAGCCCCGGCAGATCGCCTTGGCTTCAGCGATCTTGTCCTCGTACGACTTGACCACCCGCTTGCCGTCGACGATCTCGCCTCGGCGTGGGGGTCCCCTGCGGATCGTCGGCATGATGAACAGGTCCATGCGGTTGCGACAGGCCGCGTGATACACCCATCGCGTCGGTTGCTGCACAGCGACGTCGAGTCGTTGTGCCGTTCCACGGTCTGCCATTTCCGCCTCCCGCCAAGGATTTGCTCGGGGCTACTTGTGGGAATACGCTGCTCCACAACCGTCCCAGGACCGTCCCACAAACTGACACAGGCCGCCTCGTGTGCCTGGCCGGACGCCACCACTGCTCACACGCGTGAGCAGCAACGGCAACGGACACCGACGACCGCTCAGAAGATCTGGGGCGCCTCGAAGACGCCGGCCTCCACAGCCCACACTGCCAACGACGCAGCGACCAACGGCGAAATGTCGGCGGCACCGGCCCGCTGGAACGCCCACCGGTCACCGATCTTGCGGCGACCGACCGCCGCCACAGCATCGGCGAGACGGGAATCACCCATGTGGGCGATCCGACCAGTGTTCACGAGGTCGACGAACCCGGCAGCCGCCGTCGTCAGGTCGGCGACCCGCACCGCATGAACCGGAACGCCGGCCCGTTCCAACTGGCCGACGATGTGACCGAGCGGCCCGAACAGATCGACGACCACCTCGAGCACCTGATGGCGTTCACACAGCTCGGCGACATGAGCAGCCACCCAGTCGGCCCCGGCGCGCTGCTCGACAACCTCCACCGCGTACACCAACTCCGAGACCGGGCCGGCGGCGACCACCGCCGCCGACTCGTGATCCGGCGCCGCGTCGACCGCCAACACGACCGGAGCCCCAGCAGCCAGCCGGTCCTGCGGCAGCGACGACCACACCTGCGCGATCGATCACCTGAGCTGTCGGACGTTGGGTGTGCACACACAGATACTCGCGCTTGAAGTCCTCGACCCTCATCGTCTCGGCCTCCACCCGTAGGAACTCGACGCCGATCCCGTCGCGGCTGGCCGAGCGTCGGGATCGTCGACCGCCACACGTCCTCGTCGAGCGGGTCGGCATCATCGGCAGCGGACCACTCGAACCAAACCCGCGACGTATCACCCTCGAGGGCGGCACGGCGGCCGAGCTCGCGCTGTCGTTCAACAACGTGGAGCGTTCGTCGCCGGCATTGGAGACAACGACGAACTGGGCGCCGATACAGCCCCGTGCCGAGTCACGTTGCGCCATCGTCGGACGGATCGTGGCCAGCAGCTCGGCCGGATGCATCAACGCCTCGTCGATGATCGCCACATCGAGAGCCAGACCGCGGGCACCGGCCCGCGACGGCGTGACGATCCGGTACGTGCGAGCCGTTGGCGAACTTCAACTGCTCGTCGCCGCGTTGCAGCACCACCTTGGCGACATGCTCACGCAGATCGCTGGACATGATCAGGTCGACATGCTCATGCCAGCGGGCCAACGCCGCGTTGCGATCCTGAGCAGTGAACGCGACGTGCTGCGGCCGTCACCTGAGCCGACCACGCGGACACGCTCCAACTCCGGGAGGAGACACTGCATGATCGACGCGGGCGGCGGCGAACGTCGTCTTGCCGGTCTGACGGCCGACGACCACACCGACCGACGACGGCCGCCAGACCGCAGCCGAGATCCTGGCGTCCGCGGCGGACCAGCTCGAGGGACACGTCGGCGACGTGACGCTGCCACGGCATGCAAGTCGACGCCCATCCCGGCGGCGACCTGGGCGAGCACCGGACCCAACGTCGGCCGGCGAGGATGACGACGAGACCCGACCCGCGGAGCCACCATCAACGCTTCGGCCACGGCGGTGCTCACCATGCCTCGACGGCCGCGGCAACGACCCGCACGCTGACCCTCAGCCCGCCGTTTCATCGCTGCCACACGCCACCCACCGGTCTCCTTGTTGCACGCCAGGTGCGCCGGCAACAGCCGACAACACCCGGAGCCCTCGACGATGGGCGTGCAGAGCGAGCGGCGGGACATGATCGGCGCTATCGGCGCCAGGCCGGCGACAAATGTGGCAGGCCGGGTGAGATGCCAGCAACGCGGCTCGAAGCTGCTGATATCGCCACCGATAGGCCGGCTTCGCCATGCTCGGCACGGTACGTCGCGTGGCCAGCGTGGCCATCGTGAGCCACGAGGGCAGCGTCGGACATACACACGCCGGGACTGAGTCCTGGCAGTTGTGGCCCCACCAAAAAACCGGCGGTCATGCGGCGAGGGCGATGTCGGTGACCACCTCGAGGTAGCTGTGCGGGTGGTGTGCGCCTCGTTCGCAGATCGACAGCTCGAACACCTTGGCCGCTGTAGTGCCGGTGGGTCTCGCTGTTGCGGGGAACGACGCTGGCCGAGGCGAACCTGATCGACAGTCCCCGCCAGTTGCCGACCCGTTGGCGTCCACCTTTGTTGAGTTGCCCGGCGAAGGACAGGCCGTCCTTGCGGTGCTCGAGGGTGGCCCAGCCGACGTGGCGGTCGTAGTCGTGGACGAGCAGCAGCGGGACTTCGACGCCGTGGTCTTTGGCGAAGCAGCCCGGGTGGAACAGGTATCGAGCCGGCCGAGGCGGTCTCGCAACTTGGCGTTGTGGGTGGTGGCGTTGCCGGTGACGAGTCCTGACCAGTCCATCAGGGTGCGGCGGTGGGAGCCCGTTGAGGCGGGCGACGTAGGGGCCGATGGGTACGCCGGGGCGGGCCGGTCGACGCTCGGTGATGTTCGACCGGGCGGGGACGCCGATCCCCGCATAGGGCCTCGTGTACTCGAGCCCGGCGGCGGGACGAAGTCGACGCTCATGTCGTGGTCTCCTTGCGGGCGGCGGCGATCAGGTCGGCGACAGTCTTGCCCTTCGACGGTGCGGGCGAGCGTGTGGCATCGAGCTCCTGGCGGTGCTGCCCGTCACGGCACAATTCGCACCACTGGTTGGCGGCGACGTAGCTGCCGGTGACCGCGGTGGGGTCGTACCGTCCGCACAGTTGGCAGGTGTGGGCGCGTCGGTCCGCTTCGGCGCCGGCCCGGCGGTCCTCGGCGTTGCGGACCCGTCGCTGTGCTTCGGCGAGTTTCATCAGGTGGAGGGCGACTTCGAGGTCGTCGTCGTTGGAGCGGTGGTTGAGGATGCGGGGCCGGCCGCCGACGGTGCGCATCATCGGCTCGTTGATCTCGGTGTACAGCTCCCGGCGGAATTTCTCGATGGTGTCGTCGTCGAGTTCGGCGAACGCGGGCTCGCAGGGGGATCGGCACGAACCGGGGCGAGGTCGGGTCGGCGTGTCCCGGCTCGAGTCGCTCGACCGTGTCGTGGGGATGTCTTTGCTGGGCCATGTCATTTCTCCTTGCTGTTGATGATTGTGGATCGTGGCGAGACGGTTCGCGGTGATGCGTCGCGACCTCGCGGGTCGGTCGGGGACGGGGTGTCGGGGTGCCCCGGAACAACTTCGTCCCGTCCCTCGTCCCCTATAGGCGGGACGAGGGGACGAAGTTGTTCTTGCGTCGGCGCACCCCCAGGCGACGAAGACTTAATCCCAACTTCGTCGGGGTCCAGACGAAGTTGTCGGATGGCGGGGTCGTCGGCGGCGTAGAGGTAGGTGCGCTTGCCTTGTTCGCACTCGTTGAGCACCGTTCCGTCGACGACGTTGACGATCCGTCCGTCGCCGAGCAGGCGGTCGCGGAGCATGCGTTTGCGGTCTGCCGAGCCGCCCGTGACGGCCTTCTCCACTGGCCCCCAGGCGGTCTTCGGGTGGCTGGAGATGAACGCCGTGATCTTGTCGGCGAGCGTCGTCGTCGTCGAGCTCGGGCTTGTCCTCGACCTCGAAGCCTTCGCCGTCGGTCCAGCGCAGCTCGAGCGCCTTGCGTGCCACTCGCTGGCCCAGCGGGCCTTCTGGAAGTACAGGCGGGTGCTGGCCGTGCCTTGCCGCTGACGTGGAGCGAGCGTGTCGCCGGCACCCTCCCAGGCGCCCGAGACCTTGCCGCCCTTGTTCTCGTGGTGGACGAGCGATGAACGTGACCGGCCGGCCGGCGCCGGCGGCGCACGTCGTCGCACGAGCCGATGAAGGCGCGGACGTCCTGCAGCGTGCCGGCCTCGTGCATGCCGGACGCGGCGAGCGGGCCGACGACGACGACGTCGACCTCGTGCGCGCGATCGTCTCGGCGAGCGCGTCGCGCGGCGGGATTCGTCGGCGAAGGTGAACTGGCCCACGGCGTCCTCGACGATGCGGACGCGGTCGCCGAGCGCCGGAGCCGGCCCAGGCGTCGAGCTTGCGCGCGCAGCTTCGCGCGGAACAGCGGCCGCGGCCCCTCGTTCTCGATCAGCAGGACCGGGCGGTCGGCGATCGGCGATGCCGAGCCAGGCGTCGCCGGCAGCCAGGTGGCAGGCGAGGTCGAGCGCCAGCGTCGTCTTGCCGGCGCCGCCGTCGCCGTAGAACATCACGTCGCCGCCCTCGGGGATCACGACCTCGTCGACGCTCGCCGACGAGCGGTTCGGCGCCGGCCTCGTCGACGGCGGCGAACTCGTCGAGCGTGACGTCGTGCAGCTCGAACGGTGGCTCGTCGTCGGCCGGGGTGGTTGTGGCGACGAGGGTCCGGGCGCCGGTGACGAGGTCGTCGAACTCGCGCTCGGCGTCGCGTCGGCTGCCGCGGTCGGGGGCGACCGCCGTGACGAAGGCGCCGCGGAGCTCGGCGAGGGCGACGGCGACGCCTGGCTGGCCGTACTCGGCGAGGCGGACGAGGGCGGTGACGTGGCCGCGCACGGCGTCGTGGCGGCTGCCGGCCTCACGTTGCAGGCAATCAGGCCGCGGTCGAGCTCGGTGCGTACCCGCGTGACGGTTCGCCGTCTGAGCGGGATCGTGACGGCGGGACGTTCGCTGTATTCGGGGTCGTTGACGATCAACGGGACGAAGCGGTCGAGGAACGTCGGGTCTTCGTTCGGTTCGGGGACACGGTCGGCGTCGACGCCGTTGTGGTCGACCCAGCGGTAGGGGCGGCCTTCGGGGTGGATCGACGGCCAGCACATGACGTAGCGGTGGTGACGTTGAACGATTTCGCAGCCGGGTACCGGGGCTTCGTTCCACGATTTGGCCGGCGGCAGTTGGGCACCCAGTACAGGTAGATGCCTGACCCGTCGTCGCGGCTGGTCGAGCACCATGTCGGCGGGAGCGGTCCGCCGAGCAGTTGTTCGAGGCGGTCGCGGGCGTCGGGGTGTTTTGTACAGGTCGAGGTCGATGCCGATGAGTTGGGTGCCGAGACGTAAGGCGAGGTTGCCGTCGGCGTGTTCGACTCGCCAGCGTTCGACGACGGCGGGTGCCGGTCTCGTCCCGTTGCGGCCGGTGAATCCGACCGGAACCGACTTCTTGGCGCCCGCGGCAGCGGCAGTGGTGCTGACCAGCCGGCGGCGAGGTACAGCGGGGCGGCGTCACCGTAGCCGGTCACCGCTCGGGCCACAGTTCGAGTTGGATCCGCCGCGGCGGCTCGGGTGCACGAGGCGGCGTGCGGGTAGCCGAGGTTTGCCAGGCACCGTCCGCAGACGACCCGGCCGTCGCCGAGCAGGTAGTGCGGAGCGCGCTTGCCGAGGCGTCGGCCGCATCGCCCGCAATCGATCGGTGGGGCCGGCTTCACGACGTCACCTCGGCCTGGCCGCTCATCGTCCGCACCGCGGCGGCCGCTCGCCGGTGTAGATCAACGCAGCGACGTTGAACGGCTGCTCGATCAGCTCGAGGAACGTGCAGCCGGGCTCGTGTTCGACATCGGCGGCGTACCCTCCGGCGGCGCCGGGATCCTTGCTCGTGAACCGGGGCCGGCATCGGCAGCCGTGGGCACGAAACTCTCGGCGGCCGCGACGCTCACGAGCGCGACGTTCGGCTCGGCTGAGGGGACGGCGGGTCACGTCGGCACCTCGGGGCTGGCGTTCGGTGGCGAGTACGGCCGACCGTTCATCAGTCGGCACGGTTGGCACTCGGGATCGCAGTCCGTGCCCGACCGTCACCCCAGGTGTCGCCCTCGGTGCAGCCGGGCGGGCAAGAGCAGCGCATCCCGGCGAGGCGCGTCCAGTCGCTCATCTCGCCACCTCGCCGTCGGGTAGGGGTTCGAGCTCGTGCAGTCGGGCGTAGTTGGCGGCTTGTCGGGCGAGGCCGGCAGCCTGCTCGTCGCAGTCGTCGAGCCAGGCATCAACGCTCGCCGTCCAGCGGGCGGCCACTTCGAGGCAGGGGGTCGGGCCGACGCAGCGTTGCAGGACGGGCTGTGACAGGTGTGGGGTAGAGTCCCGGTCAGTTCGCTGGGTGGCGTACTCGTCGGGGCCGGATCCGTCAGGGTCCGGCTTCGTTCGTTCAGGCGGTGGCATCGGCGCCACCGAGCAGTTCGTCGATCGACTGGCGGGTGACGATGCGCAGCCCGTTGACTTTGACTGAGTGCAGCTTGCCTTCGGCGATCAGCTTGTAGATCGTCGGGCGGGAGAGCCCGAATGCTTTGGCGGTGGTGGCGACGGTGTAGCCGAGTCGCGGCAGGTTCGGAGTGCTTGACGGTTGCAGTGGTGGGCACGCGTGACGTCCTTGGTGTTCCCGAGGGTCTGGCGCCTTCATCAGACCGTTAGGAGACCCAGGGCTGTTCCGCATGGGGCGGACGCCGGTCAAACGCCGACCACAGAATACGCAGCGTGGGGAACCGGTGCCGGGCGACGTGAGGCGGCGGACCCCAGGCGTTGCCCGGGCACCGGTTCAACCCACCGAACAGGGTGGCACACGCACCCCGGGTCATCGCCTATTCCGGCGTGTAGGTGGGACGTGGCGGGGTCCCACCAACCGAGGTGGCGCACCACGTCGACAGGATTAGGTCGTGGTCATCCGTCCGCATGCACATGTGGTATGAAAGACGATCCTGCCGACACAGTAGGTAAGCGGTCCCCGCGTCCGGCGGGCGCGGGGGCCGCTGGCGGGTGTCCAGGCATCGGCATCGGCTGACGATCCTCGCCAGCTCGTTGAGCGCTGCCCGGTGTCGCGCCACGACGGGCCGAGTTCGCCGAGCACGGCGGCGATCGGTGTCCGCTGCTCGAGCAACGCCTGGCAGGTGTCGAGGAGGCGCTCGAGGACTGGATCAAAATTTTCGAACAGAAATCGCATACAACTGTTACGAAACGGGTACTGCTCCGCGCATGAAGAAACTGCTTGCGCTCAGTGCCGTCGGGGTCCTTGCGTTCGCCGCGTGCGGCGACGATGACGACGACGGCGGTTCTGATACCACCGAGGTGGAGACGATTACCTCCGACGTCACCGAGGAATCGGTTGTCTCCGAGGAGTCCGAGGTCGTCGAGGGGACCACCGTCGAGTCGGAGGTCACCGAGGAGTCGGTGGTCACCGAGGAGAGCATCGTCGTCGAGAGAAGCCGGAGCGGACCGAAGGCTGATCCTTCGGGACTGCGAGAGATCGCCGTCGCCCCGACCTGCGGGCGGCGGCGATCTCTGCGCGTCCCGTCCCGCGTTGAGAATTGCAACGGCTCCCGCACTCCTCCGTGAATGCGGGAGCCGTTGCCCTCCTGGGTTCGTCGTAGCCCTTGCCCGTGGCTACGGGCCCCCAGCGGTGTTGCCGGCCGTTACGAGTCGGCCGTCGCGGTCACGTGCTCGATGACTCGGTGAGGTTCGTAGCTGGTTCGCTGCTCGACCGTCCCGTCCGCGTCGTGCACGATGTGCTCGGCCTTCGCCTGCTTCGCCCACTCACGCCCGGCGGCTTCGGCCTCGGCCTGCGTCGAGTGCGGATCCCGGGCTCGCGGCCATGCGTCGCAGACGTTTGCCCAGCCGTCTGCACGACACACGGTGTGAATCGCCGATTGAAGCGCGCTCATACCCCGCGCCGCATCAGCAACAGGACGACCAAGATGATCAGAATGACGACAAGGACGCCGCCGCCGATGTAGATGCCGTCCGCCAGTAGCGCCGCGAGTGATCCGTTCATGGCCGCCCACATACCCGCTAGCACCACAAAGCTAACCGGCTACCACCGAGCACTCCGCGTCGTGAACCGAATGCGCTCGTTGGGCGTAGAGATTGGGGAACCGGTGCCGGCAACGTGAGGCGGCGGACCCCTGGCGTCGCACGACACCGGTTCGACCCGCCGCACAGGGTGGCACGCTGGTCCAGATGTGTCACAATCAGTGAATACGTTTACCGACGTATCGGCGGGAGGTTGGAAACGGCGGAGCCAACCTCCCAGCCGTCAGGATCCGACGGGCGGGGTACCACACTCCAGTCGCAACGGGTGTCGAACCTCGCGTGCCAGGATCACGTCGTGAGCGATCTCACGCAGTGCACGGCCACTGAGCTTGTCGATCTCTACCGTTGCGGCGAGGTCTCGCCGGTCGAGGCGACCGTCGCCGTGCTGGAGCGCATCGAGCGTCTCAACCCGCTGCTCAACTGCTTCGTCCTGGTCGACGCCGACGCGGCGCTTGCTGCGGCGCGGGCGAGCGAGGCGCGTTGGCTCGCCGACGAAACCCAGGGGCCGCTCGACGGGGTGCCGGTGTCGATCAAGGACCTGATCCTCACGCGTGGGTGGCCGACGCTGCGCGGCAGTCGCACCGTCGACTCGGACCAGTCGTGGGATGTCGACGCTCCTGTCGTGGCGCGGTTGCGCGAGTCGGGAGCGGTGTTGCTGGGCAAGACGGCGACGCCGGAGTTCGGCTGCAAGGCCGAGACCAACTCACCGCTCACGGGGATCACCCGCAATCCGTGGGATACGACGAAGACTCCTGGCGGATCGTCGGGCGGCACGGCGGCCGCCGTCGCCGCAGGTCTCGGCCCGCTGAGTGTCGGAACGGATGGAGCCGGATCGGTCCGCATCCCCGCCGCCTTCTGTGGCAACTTCGGACTGAAACCGAGCTTCGGGCGAGTTCCGTTGTACCCGTCATCGCCGTTCGGAACGGTCTCCCACGTCGGTCCGCACGCGATGAGCGTCAGCGACGCGGCGTTGATGCTCAACGTGATGCAGCGTCCCGATGCCCGGGACTGGTCGGCGCTCCCGCTCACCGACACCGATCATCTCGTCGGACTCGATGACGGCGTGGTGGGACTGCGCATCGCCTACTCGCCGACCCTCGGCTACGCGAGCAACGTCGACCCCGAGATCGCCGCGGCCGTCGACGATGCCGTCGGAATTCTCGCCGAGCTCGGTGCGCGGGTCGAGGCGGTGGACCCCGGATTCGACGATCCGCTGGAGATCACCACCGGGCTGTGGTTCAGCGGGGCGTGGACCTTGTGGAACCAGCTGAGCGCCGCTCAGCAGGCGGTCACCGACCCGGACTTCGCCGCCGAAGCGCGGCTCGGCGAACCGCTGAGCAACCTCGAGGTGCAGCGACTCGTACTACGGCGCGGCGAGCTTGGTTCGACGATGCGTCAGTTCATGGAGCACTACGACCTGCTCGTCACCCCATCTGTCGCCGTGCCCGCCTTCGAGGCCCGACCGGCCGGGCATCGACCACTCGATCCAACGTCGATGCTCGGCTGGACCCCGTTCTCGTACCCGTTCAATCTCACGCAGCAGCCGGCGTGCACGATCCCCTGCGGTCTGACCAAGGCTGGCTTGCCGATCGGTCTGCAACTCGTCGGCCCGATGTTCGCCGACTCGCTGGTGCTGCGCGCCGGCGCGGGCCTTCGAGACGGTTCGTCCGATCACCCGACCGTCGCTCGACGTGGAGTAGTCGCTACCCGTCGCCCGAAGCCGTTCCCAACGGTCACGTGTCGAAGCCCACACCGAGGCGATCGAGGAATCGCAGCCACAGCCCGCGCCGGCCGCTGACGTCTTGGCTGATCAGGGCGCGCTTGGTGAACTGGATGATCAGCCAACGCAGCGGTTCGGGCGGGAACGGGACCGGTTGGCGGCGCACGAGCGACAACTCGGTGCGCTGCGTGGAGCGGTCGAGGAGCAGGTCGAGCGCGGCGAGGGCGGCGAACCGGCTGGCCCCGACTCCGAGTCCGGTGAACCCGACCGCCCACCCGATCCGCCCGCCGGCGGCGGTGTGGATCGTCGGCGTGAACCGGCTCGTCGAGTCGACGGCGCCACCCCACGCATGACTGATCGCCAGCCCTTCTAGCGCCGGATGAACGGCGACGAGGTGCCGGTACAGCAGCGCGTGGACGGCGGGGGAGTGCTCGTAGCGGGGATCGACGCGTCCGCCGAAGTGGATGCCATCCGCCTGGGTGGTCCCGACGAGGGGGCCGACATCGGGCCGCTGATCTCTCGGGCGCACCGCGAGCGCGTTGCCGGGTATGTGGATCGAGCGCGGGCCGCCGGCGCAGACGTCGTGCGCGGCGGTCAGGCCGCGGATCGACCTGGGTGGTTCTACGAGCCGACACTGGTCACCGCGATCCGGCAGGACAGCGAGCTGGTCCAGGAGGAGGTGTTCGGGCCGGTGCTCACGGTCCTGCCGTTCGAGTCCGAAGACGAGGCCGTGGCCCTGGCCAACGACTCGGCCTACGGCCTGGCGTCGTCGGTGTGGACGCCTCGTGTCGATCGTGCGTTCCGTGTCGCCCACCGCATCGAGGCCGGCGTGACATGGATCAACGACCACTTGCCGATTGCCAGCGAAATGCCCCATGGCGGCCGGCGGTCGTCTGGCTTCGGCAAGGACATGGGGCATGAATCGGTGCTCGAGTTCACGGTCGGGCACCACGTGATGGTCAAACATGCCGAGCCTGCGCCACGCAGTGGATTCCGTCCGGCATGACGCCGGGATCCTCAGCTGCCCTCGCTCGACGGGTCGCCGGGACGCTGGTGACAGACGGAATGACGGAACGCCCGATCACCGTCGACCAGACCAATCACAGTGTCGTGGTCGGCGAATCCGTGGTCGTCAAGTGGCTCAGGACGCCGTCGCCGCCACCGCACCGCGGCGCCCGGTTGCTCGCCCACCTCACCGAGGTCGGGTTCGCCGAGATGCCTCCGTACCTCGGGGCACCCGAGGTCGACGGCAACGTCGTCGCCGTGGTCACCGGGTACGTGGCCGGGGCGACAGACGGTTGGGAGTGGTACGTCGACGAGCTCACCGCCGGGTTCGAGCGCGGCGACACCACCGTGGCGACCGACACGGCGGCGCGCATCGGGGCGCTGGCCGCCCGCCTGCATCGGGCGCTGGCGCGGCCGTCCACGATCGTGCCCGGACCGTGCCGTCGAGCCACCACGGCCGCGGAGCACCGGCGCGGCACACGCTTGCTCGACGAAGCGCTACGGGTGACTCCTGGCGCCGCCGGCGAGCGACTGGCAGCGCGGGTCGCCCGCCTGGGCGACGACATCGAGACCCTCGACACCGCTGGAGCGATCGGCACCCAGCCGATCCACGGCGATCTGCATGTCGGCCAGCTGCTGCGCGATGGCGCTGGCCGGATCGCGGTCACCGACTTCGACGGCGATCCCGTTTCGCCGTTGGGCGAGCTGGGCAGCGACGGAGTCGAGCGGCGGTCGGCGATGGTCGACCTCGCCTCGCTGGTCCAGAGCGTCGACCACGTCGCCCGCGTCGTCGCCCGTTGGCGACCGGATCTCGGCGATCAGGTGCCGACGTTCGTCGCCGCGGCGACCACCCGGGTTGTCGAGGCCTACGCCGAGGTGGCGCCCATCGAACCGCAGCTGCTCAAGCCGCTCCGGGCGATCCAGGAACTCCACGAGCTGGTCTATGCCGCCCACGTCCTGCCGCGCTGGCGCTACGCGCCCGACGCCGCCCTGGCGACGCTGTACCCATGAGCTGGGAGCCGCAGCGGCTGCTCGAAGATGTCGAGACCAAGCCGGCGATGCTGCGCGGCCTCGCTACCGCGCTGCGCGACGGCACGGGATGGCCCGACCTCGGCCGTCCGCGTGCCGTCCTGCTGCTCGCGATCGGCTCATCGCGCTACGCCGCCGAAGTCGCGGCCCGGCGGATGCGCTCGCAAGGAATCGCCGCCACCGCCGAGAGCTCGTCCATCGCCCGGGTGTCCCCGATCACCGACGACACACTCGTCGTCGTGATCTCCGCCGGTGGGTCGTCAGTGGAAACGCTTGCCGCGGCCCGCGCAGTGTCGACGTCGTCCTGGGTCGTCGGGCTCACCAACGCGCCGAGCAGCGTCCTCGCCGAGGTCGTCGGCTGGGCCGTCCCGATGGGCGCCGGTGAGGAGGTCAGCGGTGTGGCATCGCGGACGTTCACGGCGACACTCGTCCGACTGCTCGAGCTCGAAGTCCTGCTCACCGGCGGCCCCGGAGGTCTCGGTGGCCTCGCCGACTCGGTGGATGCCGCGGCCGCGGCGATCGACGACGTTCTTGCCCAGCGTCCTGGGTGGCTTGGCAAGGCCGTCGAGGCCCTCGTCGGCTCCGACGGGACGTGGCTGTTGGCGCCGCTCGAGCGATGGTCGTCGGCCATGCAAGGTGCGCTGATGCTCCGCGAGGTGCCGCGCCGGCTGGCGGTCGGCTGCGAGACCGGTGAATGGAGTCACGTCGACGTCTACCTCACGCTCGGGCGCGACTACCGCGCTCTGGTGTTCGCCGGCTCGCCGTGGGATGCCCAAGCCACGGAGTGGTTGCGCCGCCGGCAGGCGACGTTCTGGGCGATCGGCGGCGATCTCCCCGGAGCGGCGCGCACGCTGCGCTACGCGGGAGACGACGACCCGATCGTCGCCCTGCTCGCCGAGGTCACGGTGGCCGAGCTGCTCGCCGCCGACGTGCTTCGTGCCGCGACGCTCACGCGCGGTGAGGAACGGCTCCCAGGCGGGATGGCGATCGCGCAGGGCGGCGGCGACCAGCGCGGTGCGTGACGGGATGAACGGCGGCGCTTCAACGACCAGCCGTGGAGATGGTGCATCTGCTCCAGGGTGCGGTGCGACTTGGTCCCGTCGTGGGCGCGGCAGGCGGCGACGACGTTGAGCAGGAGTCGTCGCCGCCCAGCGAGCGTGGCAGGAGGTGATCGACGGAGTCGCCGCGCCGACTGCACGGCTGTCCGACGATGGCGAACTGGCAGCGGTGCGCGTCGCGCAGCCGGCCACGCCGTGGCGAGTAGGCGCGGCGGGCGGAGCTCGCACGGGTGGAGGACGCCGAGGCGAGCGACGACGGACGGGATCTCGACGGAAGCGATGGCGAGTGCATCACCGTGGCGATCGCCGGGACGCCGCGGCGGCGCGGTTCCCCACGAGCAGCTCCACGCTCGTTCGGCGGCGATCCCCCGTTCGGTCCGCCAGGCGGCGTCGAGGAGCCGGACTGGCGCGGCCGCGGCCCCAACGTTACGACAGTTCGGGATGCCATCCGCCTGGGTGGTCCCGACGACGGGGCCGACATCGGGCCGCTGATCTCTCGGGCGCACCGCGAGCGAGTTGCCGGGTATGTGGATCGGGCGCGGGCCGCCGGCGCAGACGTCGTGCGCGGCGGTCAGGCCGCGGATCGACCTGGGTGGTTCTACGAGCCGACACTGGTCACCGCGATCCGACAGGACAGCGAGCTGGTCCAGGAGGAGGTGTTCGGGCCGGTGCTCACGGTCCTGCCGTTCGAGTCCGAAGACGAGGCCGTGGCCCTGGCCAACGACTCGGCCTATGGCCTGGCGTCGTCGGTGTGGACGCCTCGTGTCGATCGTGCGTTCCGTGTGGCCCACCGCATCGAGGCCGGCGTGACATGGATCAACGACCACTTGCCGATTGCCAGCGAAATGCCCCATGGCGGCCGGCGGTCGTCTGGCTTCGGCAAGGACATGGGGCATGAATCGGTGCTCGAGTTCACGGTCGGGCACCACGTGATGGTCAAACATGCCGAGCCTGCGCCACGCAGTGGATTCCGTCCGGCATGACGCCGGGATCCTCAGCTGCCCTCGCTCGACGGGTCGCCGGGACGCTGGTGACAGACGGAATGACGGAACGCCCGATCACCGTCGACCAGACCAATCACAGTGTCGTGGTCGGCGAATCCGTGGTCGTCAAGTGGCTCAGGACGCCGTCGCCGCCACCGCACCGCGGCGCCCGGTTGCTCGCCCACCTCACCGAGGTCGGGTTCGCCGAGATGCCCCCGTACCTCGGGGCACCCGAGGTCGACGGCAACGTCGTCGCCGTGGTCACCGGGTACGTGGCCGGGGCGACAGACGGTTGGGAGTGGTACGTCGACGAGCTCACCGCCGGGTTCGAGCGCGGCGACACCACCGTGGCGACCGACACGGCGGCGCGCATCGGGGCGCTGGCCGCCCGCCTGCATCGAGCGCTGGCGCGGCCGTCCACGATCGTGCCCGAACCGTGCCGTCGAGCCACCACGGCCGCGGAGCACCGGCGCGGCACACGCTTGCTCGACGAAGCGCTACGGGTGACTCCTGGCGCCGCCGGCGAGCGACTGGCAGCGCGGGTCGCCCGCCTGGGCGACGACATCGAGACCCTCGACACCGCTGAAGCGATCGGCACCCAGCCGATCCACGGCGATCTGCATGTCGGCCAGCTACTGCGCGATGGCGCTGGCCGGATCGCGGTCACCGACTTCGACGGCGATCCCGTTTCGCCGGTGGGCGAGCTGGGCAGCGACGGAGTCGAGCGGCGGTCGGCGATGGTCGACCTCGCCTCGCTGGTCCAGAGCGTCGACCACGTCGCCCGCGTCGTCGCCCGTTGGCGACCGGATCTCGGCGATCAGGTGCCGACGTTCGTCGCCGCGGCGACCACCCGGGTTGTGGAGGCTTACGCCGAGGTGGCGCCCATCGAACCGCAGCTGCTCAAGCCGCTCCGGGCGATCCAGGAACTCCACGAGCTGGTCTATGCCGCCCACGTCCTGCCGCGCTGGCGCTACGCGCCCGACGCCGCCCTGGCGACGCTGTACCCATGAGCTGGGAGCCGCAGCGGCTGCTCGAAGATGTCGAGACCAAGCCGGCGATGCTGCGCGGTCTCGCTACCGCGCTGCGCGACGGCACGGGATGGCCCGATCTCGGCCGTCCGCGTGCCGTCCTGCTGCTCGGGATCGGCTCATCGCGCTACGCCGCCGAAGTCGCGGCCCGGCGGATGCGCTCGCAAGGAATCGCCGCCACCGCCGAGAGCTCGTCCATCGCCCGGGTGACCCCGATCGCCGACGACACGCTCGTCGTCGTGATCTCGGCCGGTGGGTCGTCAGCGGAAACGCTTGCCGCGGCCCGCGCAGTGTCGACGTCGTCCCGGGTCATCGGGCTCACCAACGCGCCGAGCAGCGTCCTCGCCGAGGTCGTCGGCTGGGCCGTCCCGATGGACGCCGGTGAGGAGGTCAGCGGCGTGGCGTCGCGGACGTTCACGGCGACACTCGTCCGACTGCTCGAGCTCGAAGTCCTGCTCACCGGCGGCCGGGGCCTCGGTGGCCTCGCCGACTCGGTGGATGCCGCGGCCGCGGCGATCGACGACGTTCTTGCCCAGCGTCCTGCGTGGCTTGGCGAGGCCGTCGAGGCACTCGTCGGCTCCGACGGGACGTGGCTGTTGGCGCCGCTCGAGCGATGGTCGTCGGCCATGCAAGGTGCGCTGATGCTCCGCGAGGTGCCGCGCCGGCTGGCGGTCGGCTGCGAGACCGGTGAATGGAGTCACGTCGACGTCTACCTCACGCTCGGGCGCGACTACCGCGCGCTGGTGTTCGCCGGCTCGCCGTGGGACGCCCAAGCCACGGAGTGGTTGCGCCGCCGGCAGTCAACGTTCTGGGCGATCGGCGGCAATCTCCCCGGAGCGGCGCGCACGCTGCGCTACGCGGGAGACGACGATCCGATCGTCGCCTTGCTCGCCGAGGTCACGGTGGCCGAGCTGCTCGCCGCCGACGTGCTTCGCGCCGCGAAGCTCACGCAGCGGTGAGGAACGGCTCCCAGGCGGGATGGCGATCGCGCAGGGCGGCGGCGACCAGCGCGGTGCGTGACGGGATGAACGGCGCGCGCTTCAACGACCAGCCGTGGAGATGGTGCATCTGCTCCAGGGTGCGGTGCGACTTGGTCCCGTTGTGGGCCCGGCAGGCAGCGACGACGTTGAGCCAGGAGTCGTCACCGCCCAGCGAGCGTGGCAGGAGGTGATCGACGGAGTCGCCGCGCCGACTGCACGGCTGTCCGCCGATGACGAACTGGCAGAGGTGCCCGTCGCGCAGCCGGACACGCCGTGGCGAGTAGCTCGGCGGGCGCAGCTCGCACGGGTGGAGGACGCCGAGGCGAGCGACGACGGACGGGATCTCGACGGTCAGTGATGGCGAGTGCATCACCGTGGCGATCTCCTCGGACGCCGCGACGGCGCGGTTCATCACGAGCAGCTCGCACGCTCGCTCGGCGTCGATCACCCGATCGATCCGCCAGGCGGCGTCGAGGAGCAGGACTGGCGCGGCCACGGCCCAAACGTTACGACAGTTCGGGGTGAACTCAATATCTGCGCCGGACTGCGGAGAAAGCCCTGCTAGGGCGCTAGTTCTGCCGTGGTCTCGACCGTCCATAACACAGGAGTAACACAACGCGACACGAGTGCGTCGTCAGATCGCCGCGGCGAACGCCTCGCAGCGGGATCAACTGACCGGCCATCGCCGGCTCGGGCTCGACAACTACAGATACGGCGGCCCGCCCACGCACAGCTCGACGCGCTCACTGGCCAGAAGTCCACCGCGAACTCCGAACGTCACACGATCGCCGACCTCAAAGTCGAGGGCGTCGTCGAGGCACTCCATCCGCACCGCGCATCCGGCGCACGTCATCAACGCCTCGCGCGGTGAGCTCGGGCCATCGCTCCGGGGCGTAGAACCAACCGATCGGCTTGCCGGCGCAGTTGGCGTGGTCACGCCACAGGTGACGCTGCGCGTCCCTACCGTTAGCCATCGGCGCCCAACGGTAGTGCTTGCCGTAAGCAGCGTGCCGCTTGCAGCCGTGTCGTACAATCGAAGTGGCGAAGGAGTGTCCCATGGCCACCGACAACAACGGGCTCGGAAGTGCTACGGAGTTCATCAAGGCCGGTCTCCGCCAGGCCGGCGTGGGGTCCAGCGGGGCGTCGACCGCCAGCAACTACTTCGGCAAGCCTCCGACGGAGGCAGAGGCGATGATCAAGGCCGGATTGAAGGCCGCCGGCCTGCCGCCGATACGGAGTGGACTGTTGGACAACACCGACGCCGTCGCCAAGCGGATCGGCGATCGGTTGATGACCGAGTCCGAGGCACGCATCGCCGAGCAACGGCCGCACGAGAAGCCGACCGAGCCGACGCGGACCGCCGAGAGTTACATCCGCGAAGGGTTAGGCAAGGCTCGGCATCGCCAGGAAGCTGCCGCGCAGGCCAAGGAAGCGGACAAGCCGAAGGTGAGGCGAACATGGTGATCGCGACCGTTGACGATGACGTTGTGGAGACCGAGACCGCCGAGCCGGAACCGTCGATCATCACCGACGAGCTCGTGCGCTCGTTGGCGTTGAAGTTGAATCCGTTCGTCAAGGTCGGGCGCGACGTGCCCGTCACCAACTTGAAGCCGCAGGGCTACCTGGCCGATGTCGTCGAGAGCCTGGGCTGGACGGAAGCGGAGAGGACGTTCCCCGAAGTCGGTTTTTTCCTTGGCCGGCTTCGGGAGACGTTGGAGGAACTCGTCGCCGGGGTGTAGCCGGGGACAACGGTCCGGCGGTATCCTCAGCCGGCGCTCGATTGCCGGCGTCAACGATCATCGGCGGAGGATCGACAAATGTTCACACTTGCCTTAGCGGCGGTATCGCTCCTCGTCCCACAAGCCTCGTCCGGCGACATCATTCACGTCGTCGCCTTTGTGGAGGTGTTCACCACCCAAGTGACCTGTGAGGACATGCGCCACGATCCCCAGTGGTCAGACGCCCCGTCCGGTGAGTTCGAGATTCGCGACTCCGCCGAACGACTCCTCGGTGCGGGCCATCTTGACACCGGGCTGCAGACCCCTACCTCCTGCATCTTCAGCACCGAGCTCGACGCCCACATCGCTCCCGATGGCCTCTATCAGGCTGGCATCAAAGGCTCTGAGGTCGATCCAGCCAGGTTCGACGAGGAGCACTTCGTCAACGGCATGCTTCTCGCCAGCATGTCGGGCAACGACATGAACAACGACCGAGTGCCGGACAACGAGGAAGGCAATGTGCAGGTTGGCGAGTACCAGCGGGCCAACCGAACGTGGCCGGTCAGTGAGTACCAGCGAGCTTTCCGATCGTTGACGGCGGCGTCGGGTTCGTACTGTGAGTCCTTCTTCGATGTCGGAGTCACCGACTCTGACATCGAGGCCGTCTTTTCGGGCGAGCTCCTCGTCGCTCGACACGTTCTCGATGACCACTGCACTCCGTTGGCACCGCTCTTCGAGCAGGACTCGGCGGAGGACGAAGTCAGCGCTGCGGAACTGGATCAACTCCTCAGCCGCGCCGGCCTCTGCCTGGGTGCTTGACCCCTCGGACGAGAACGCGGCACTCTTCACCGAGGCACTGCAGGCCTTGCTCGACCGCCCTATCGCTGATGATGCTGCACCGACCTTCGACCCGACCATGCCCGAGGAAGCCTTCACAAATCACGGACCAGCGACGCTGCTTGGACACGTCGTCAGCACCCTAGAGAGTGGAACACGTCGACCCTGGGACGTCGTGCAGTACCTCGGGCAACTGACCGTCACGCTGCCACCACAGATACCGCCTGGCGGTGGATTGGTGAACGAGGACTTCCAACCCGGCACCTACGTGACCTACGAGACGACGGCCTTGTGCCACGTGGAACACGAAGAGATCGGGCGGGAGGTACATCACGAACGGCAATTTCGGCGAGGCAGCACGGATGGAGATGGTGGTCCAGCCGACCGACTACTCCGTAGAGACGGACCGCTGCGGGGTCTGGTTCCTCCTGCCTACCTCCTGACGCCACCAGCCGGCAACGTCGGGCTGATCAGGCGACACGCCGGGAGCCCAACCGTGTGACGCCCTCAGTCTGCCGATACCCTCTGCCCGCAATCACCTACGCCAGGGGTCGCTTGCGACGTCCCTGGCGCTCAATCATTGAAACGGCGGAGGTTTCAGATGACCATCAAGCAAGTTACCCGCGGCCTTGTCGCGGGCTCAATCATCGGCGTCGTGATGACGCTGATTCCCGCAGCCGCTCTGGCGGCAGGCCCAACTACCGATCGAGGACATCGCCGCTCAGTACGGCACCGAGACGGGAGCGACATACATCTCCTGCACGCCGTACCCGGATCAGACGGTGTGTTACGGCATCGCTCCGGACGGGGCGGTGATCGGCGCACGTTTTGCCGATGGAGCATTCACGCCGATCGCTGCGGCTACACCTGCTGACGGCCCCGAGACGACCACGACCCCACCATCGACGATTGCCGGAGTGGAGCGGGATGTGGCAGGCGCTCAACAGCACATCGACCTGCTCGTTGCCTCCTTGACTCCAGACTTGGCAGCTCTCTGCCCAGGCGTCAGGACGAATCCGGCGGTCGATCAAGGAGATTGCACATGACGACTCTGGATGGCGACCCCGATATTGCCGCGGCGGCGGCAGAGTACGGCATCCCCGTCGACGAGTTCATCGACATGATCGGGGTCAGCGTCGGCAACCGCCTCATCACCGATTGCTGACGATGCTGGGCATCCCCGCCCGTCCCCGGCCACCAGTCTCGACGTGGCCGTGAGCCGATCTATGCTCGCCGCCAGCGGTCGCCGTCGACCAAACGGAAGTGTTGGTCCGGCGACAAGTGACGGCCCTCGCAGGCAGAGCGGGGGCCGTTCCGCGAAGCGTGCCGTCATGTAATGGAGAACCGGTGCTGTTGCTGTACCCAGATTGGCGGACGCCGGGGGGCATCGGCACCGGTTCAACCGCGGTGGAGACCAGTGCTCGATGACCCGCGCCACCGACGATCCGGGCGCTACGACTAAGCCGCTGAGGTTGCCACCGCCGTATCGGTCGGCGTGGTCCCAGCCGGTTCGGTGCCCGCCGGCTCGGTGCCCGCCGGTGTCGGTCCCCACCGGTTCGGTTCCTGCCGGCGTCGGTGCCTGCCGGCGTCGGTCCCCACCGGTGCGGTGCCCGCTGGCGCGGTGCCCTCTTCGAACTGGGCGAAGAGGTCTTCGAGGGAACCGGCCGGCGTACCCATCGGCTCGACGTTGATACGCGTGCCGGTCACGTGGCCGGGGCCGTACTGGCCTGCAGGGGCGCCTCCGCCGGTGAACTCGATGGTGAACTCGGCGGTGAAGCTCTGCCCGTCCTCGCTCACCTCACCGGCGGCGCGGATCGTCTGCATCCCGACCGATCCCTCGTCGTCGTGGGGAAGATCTCGATGAACGTCAGGTTGATCGAGGTCGGTCCGGTTGCCTCCCAGGACCCGATGCCGGTGGTTCCGTCGGCACTGGATTCTTGGTAGGTCCCGTCGGCGTGGAAGGCGATGAGCGCGGGCGGGTCCTCTGGAAACTCGTCGACCGTGAGCACCCACGCGCCGACGATCGGATGACCCTCCGCCGGTGCCTCCGTCGGCGGGGTGGTCGCCTGAACGGCCGTCGAACTGGCGAGGGCACCTCCGGCCA
This sequence comes from Ilumatobacteraceae bacterium, assembly GCA_963786985.1. Lineage (GTDB taxonomy): Bacteria > Actinomycetota > Acidimicrobiia > Acidimicrobiales > Ilumatobacteraceae > Desertimonas. Next base: position 88,799 of record CAWBBL010000025.1, read on the forward strand.
GCAACAGCGCGGCTGCCGCGCACCCGATGATTAAACGACGCATGACACAGCTCCTTACTGACCGGCGTCGCCGGCCGCGATGCGACGCTACGCCTACCGTCGATGTCCCAACGAACCGACTAACGCCGCGGGTCCTGACCGGTGATCACCCGCGCCAACTCGTTGAGGGCGGCGCGGGTCTCCCGGAACGACGGCCCGAGCTCGCCGAGGATGCGGGCGACGGCGGCACGCTGAGCGAGCAACGCGGCGCAGGCGTCGAGCAGTCGCTCGGTGTCGGCACGGGTCAACGATCCACCGATGGCCAACGATCGGCGCATGCCGTCGACGTCCTCAGGTGCCACCGAGGACGATGTTAGCGAACTGGTGTTCTACACGACGAGGGCGGCGTTGGTGCGAGCCGATGAGCCCGAGCGGACTACCGTGCCGCTGACAATCGGGGGGTGGCGGCCGAATGAGTGATGCACCGGGTGGACCGAACGGGTGGCAGGCGTCGGACGGCAAGTGGTATCCGCCGGCGCACGGCGCGTTCGTGTACATCTCCGTGCAGAACCGCGGTGACTCCGGCTCGGTGACCTGCTCGATCACCGTCGACAACGTCGTGGTCGCCGAGAACACATCGAGCGGCGGCTACGTCATCGCCTCCTGCGACGGGTTGGTGCCCTGACTGCCAGGAAGCTAGAGGGTGTCGCCGGCAGTCGGAGGTTCACGACCGGCCCCCGTTGCGGGTTGGGTCGTCTCTGGGTAGGCGGCTGGTCCATGAACGAACGGCCCGTGGCATCGGGCATCGTCGTTGTGTCGACGGTTATGGCCGTGCCGAACGCCAGCCTGTGCGCCGATTGAGCCTCGGCTCGTGTCGCCTGGATTGCAGCGATTGTGACTTCTGCAAGGATGGGCGGCACATGAAAAGGATCTTCCCCCTGTTTGGGCTGGGGCTGACGGCGCTGATTATGTGCCCGGACGCTTCATTGGTCGCGGCCGTGGCCGAGCCCTCTGTCGTTGATCCATGTACTCAGGCAACCGACGATGCGATCGAAACAATACGCACCGTTCTCGATCGGATTGAGACCGATCCGCAAGCGGCACTCGATGTCAGTGACGAGATGACGCCGATCTTCGATCAGATTGGGACCGCCATGGGTCGAGGCGTGTGGCGTCGAAGGTGGCGGCCGAGCGCTCTCGGAGCTGCTCGTCTATGTGTCGGGTGAAGCCGGGCTTCGTGCGGAGCCAGCCGCATCGTTCCGCGGACGGCCTGCTCAGCACTCTGTGTGGACAGGACTGGAGTTCACTGGGGATTGAGCTTGACTCCCGCCGCTCAGATGGCGTGCCTGGGTCTCGTCCCGGAGACATCCCCCGAAACGTCGCTCACGAGCGTCACCGCATCTACAACTGTCGCCGCACCAACGTCCGTGACGCCGACGCACAGTCGCCGCACCAACATCCGTGACGCCGACGACCGTGGCGACCGACGACAACGCCCACGTGTTCACCGTCGGCGAGGTCGTCGTACCGCCGGGCATCTCTGGCGAGGTCAACATCGTCTTGACCGCGCCGGACAACGGTTTGTCGGTGCCGATGATCGTGCGCAACAGCACCGCCGACACGTTGCAGAACCTCGAAGTCATCGGCACCGCCGCGACGCGGCTGGCACGCTCGTCGCCTCAGGGTCGTCGCAGGGCTTCGAGCCGGCGATCCTCGAACCCGGGCAGTGGGCGATGGGCTACGTGTACTTCGACATCGATGTGCTATCCGGCGACGAGACATTCGACTGGCAGACCCAGTGGGACGTAGACCCGAGCTTCATCGGCGATCTGCTGCTACGGTCAACGAGGCAGAATTGATGTCCGGCGACTTCGGCCAGCAGGTCGTCGGCATCGTCACCAACGACAATTCCGAGCCGTCCTCGGGCCTCAACAGCGTCTACGTCGCGTGCTTTAACGGCGCGAACCTGCTCGGCGTCGAGAGCGGCTTCACGGATAGCGACGAGATACCGCCAGGCGGCTTCAGTCCGTTCACCGTCGACTTCTACGACGTCGAGACCTGTCCGGCAATTGGCGATTGCCGCCACGGGGAGCAGGCTACAACTTCTAGAGGTTCATCACTCGTCAGTCCGGCGGGGCGAAACTCAGGGGCGTAGCCGGTGGACTGGCTTAGAGAGCTGAGCGCCGAGGAGATGGGCCTGAATCGAGTGCACATTTTTGACGAGGGTCCATCACGAGAAGCATGCACTAGCGTCGAATTGCAGTGGGGAGACGCCTGTCGATTGTTGTGATTGCTCGTGGTGTCAGCGTAGGATCAACTCACGCCTGTGGCCAGAGCACGCAGCGGTGAATTTGTGGCGACGTCGAGGACAACGACGACGAAGCCGCCGTCGCCACGGCCACCCCCATCAGTACGACGCTCCCGACCGGAACCCCTGTCGGGGGATGCTGACGGCGACGGCGTCCGGGACGCCGACGACGCCTACCCGGACGACCCCGACTACTCCGAGCCGCAAACGGTCACGGTCGAGTGCGTCGACGTCGACTCCTTCAACCCGGACGACGCCACCTACGACTGGGAGACGATGTTCGTCATCGACCGGGTGCTGCTCGACTTCTCTGAGCTGTGGGCGACGACGTTCCCGCCGGAGTCAAGCATCAGCTGCACCACGATCGGAGCAGACGGGTCGGAGATCGACATCGAAGATCCGGTCACCGACATTGAGCAAACCGATTGGGACGCGACTGAGCCCGAGTTGCGCTATCTCACGATCAGTACCAGCTACGAACAGTGCGTCGAGCACGGAACGGCGTGGACGACGCAGCAATGGCCGAGAGCTGAGAACCAGGTGTCGGGGATTGAGGACATGCTGAGGTACTGCCCTGACCACCGGAGCACCGCGCCGTCATCGAACAACGGATCGAATCGCTGTTCTCTGGGGAGGCCGAGGCCGAGCGCGAACAGGCCGAGAGTGACGCAGGCATCAGATTCGGCGATGGCCTCTACCGCGTCGGTGAGGACATCCTGGCCGGTCACGACGTCGTGGAGAGCGAGACTGGTTTCGCGGGGTGCTACTGGGAACGCCAGGACTCGGTTGGGGAGACCATCGACAACTTCTTCGGTGAGGTGTTCCGAACTGAGGTGACGATCGCCCCGTCCGACTATGCGTTCCTCACGGAGGGCTGCGGGGAGTGGCAGCGAGTCTCGCAGGCTGACGCATCGCGTACCCTCCGTGAGGCCACCCGTCGACGGCGCCGCCGAGGCCGTGGAACATGGGGAACCATCGCTCCGCCCGGCTGACCCTCGTTTCGCCATGACTGTCCGGCCGGGCGGGGCGCTCGGGGTCATCGAGGCGGTCTGCCCGCAACATCACATCAGGGCGGATTGACCGTGCGGGCCGGGGCGATCGGCGAGGAAGGGGTAGGCGACGGTGGCCGCCCCGTCGACACTGTCGTATGGGACCGTGGGCGTCGTGGGCGGCGAACACCCCGGTCACGGCGTCTCGTAGCCAGCGCTCCGGCACACTCACCGAGCTCGCCACGTCCATGTGGGCAACGTTAATCTCTCGCCGTGGCGACAATCATTGATTCCGTTAACGACGACATTTGGCGGGGGCTATTACGCGGTGGAATTGCGGTCGGCTCCTTCCATATATAGTGTAAGGCCGGGTTTATATACCCCGGTCTCCCGTCGTGGCGTCGGCGGCGACCACGCCCACCCCCTCGACGACCTCGACGCGGTCGAGCCACGACGTGCGCAGCGTGGCGCCAGCGTGACCGACGCCGAGGGCCAGGGGTGAGGTGCCTAGCCGAGTACAACACGAGGGGACGGGGTGCCACCCGTGAGTGCCTATGCAGCTGAGGAGACCGCTGAGCAATTCGGGTGAGGGTGCTCGCGTTTTGGGCGTGGATCGAAAAGAATGGGTTCGTGCAGGGCGCGTCGGATCTGAACCCGCAGTTGTTGGACGCGATGGCGGTGTGCGGCCATCTTGTCGATGATTCCTCGGTGCACTGGTTCTTGGCGACGCATCGCCAGCGGCTGTTCCCCGACGACCTGTTCGCTGATCTGTTTCCATCGGGTCGGGGCCGGCCGTCGGTGCCCGCGGACGTGATCGCCACGGTGATGGTGTTGCAGGCGTTGGAGGGCCGTTCCGATCGGGACACGGTCGATCAGTTGCGCACGAACATCTCTTGGAAGGTCGCCGCCGGTCGCCCGTTGACCGATGAGGGGTTCCACCCGACCGTGTTGACGTTGTGGCGCAACAAGCTGCGCGCCAGCGACCGTCCGGAACGGATCTTCGACGCCGTGCGGGCGGTGATCGCCGAGACCGGGGTGTTGCGCGGCAAGACCCGCCGGGCTCTCGACTCCACGGTGTTGGACGACGCGGTGGCAACCCAGGACACGGTGACGCAGTTGATCGCCGCGATTCGCCGGGTGCGCCGCCTCGTTCCGGACGTGGCCGCGCTCGAACTCGCTGGTCATGATTATGACGATCCGGGTAAGCCGCGCATCGCCTGGGACGACGACACTGCCCGTCAACAGCTCGTCACCGCCTTGGTCAACGACGCTCTCGCCGTGCTGGCCGCGGTCGATGGGCTCGAGCTGGTCGGGGAGGCGGCCGACGCCGTTGGGCTGTTGGCGTTGGTCGCTGGCCAAGACGTCGAACCCGGCGAGAGCGACGGCAGTTGGCGGATCGCCCAGCGCACTGCCAAGGACCGGGTGATCTCCACCGTTGATCCGGACTCCCGGCACATCCACAAGTCGGTGCGTTCCTACCGCAACGGTTATAAGGCTCACGTTGCAGTCGAACCGGTCACCGGGTTGATCTGCGCTCAGCGGCTCACAGCGGGCAACGCCCCCGACGGCCCGACCGGCGTCGAACTGATGAACAACGAGCCGAAAGGTCGGCAGGTGTTCGCCGATGCCGCCTACGGCTCGGGTGAGACCCACGTCAAGCTGAAGATGCGGCGGCACCGGCTGGCGATCAAACCTTGGCCGACGCCTGACACCGGCCGCTTCGCTCGAGACGACTTCACTGTCGATCACACCGCCCGCACCGCCACCTGTCCCGCCGGACACACCATGCCGATCAACAACACGGGCCAGGCCCGATTCGGCAGACGCTGCACAGGCTGCACTACTGCGCGCTCGCTGCACCAGCTCGCGCCACGGACGGGTCCTCACCATCACTATCCACGACACCGAACTCGTCGAAGCCCGACGCGCCTGGCGTGACGGCGACTTCGCCGAGGGCTACCGGCGATGGCGACCGATGGTCGAACGAAGCTTGGCCTGGCTCGTTCGACCCGGCCGACGCGTCGCTTACCGAGGTCTCGAACGCAACCGCCTCTGGCTCGCCCACCGCGCCGCCGCCGTCAACCTTCGACGCCTCATCACCCTCGGCCTCAATCACACCGGCAGCTGGCAACTCGCCACCTGAACCAACGGGCCGGGGGCCCGACAAGAGGAGAACGACACCTTCGCGGTCTGCCATCCAGCATGACCGGCTCTCACCCCCCAAACACCGGCTCATCGGTCGCTCATGACCCCGGACCCACCAACAACGCCCCGCCCAACGACACCGCCGAAAGGAGCGCGTTGCTCAGCGGTCTCCTAGCGGTAATGGTGCTACGGTGTGGACGTCGCCGGATGGGCCTGCGTAGTCTGGCCACGCAGGGCCGCCCATAAGGTTCATTATGACATTACGGCAGGTAAACGCCTGTTTGGGTGACCGATACTCGTTTAGACGATTCCGTCTTACACAGCGCGCCGTCTTGGTGGATACGTCACGCTGGAATTCGCCCAAAATCGTTGCGAATCTGCGCCGATGTCGGCGTGTGGCCAGAGTGACAGTCACGAGGTCGGCTGCGGGGAACCATCAGACGTGATGAGGGAGGTGCGATACGACCGACCGGATAACTTATGTGCTCGCTCAGGTGATACGTCATCGCCGTCTCTACACTTCGATGATGACGGGCGAGGACAATGATCGCCCAGGAGTGATCTCGTGGCGTGAGTCGTCCGTAATTTGGACAACCGCCGCCCTGGTATTTGTTGCACTCGTTTCGGCTTCGCCGGTCGCGTCGGCACTAATGGACTGCGGAACCGACGGTCACGTAGAGGTGTGGCCAAGTGTCGTCGCATTCGTGCTGGGACTCTCGTGCATCGTGCCCCTTGTCCTAGCTGTGGCATGGAGACTGAGACCAGCGATTTGGGTGTCGACGTTGCTGGCGTTCATCCTCACCCCTGCGATCGTGTTTGCCCTTGGCCTGTCCGCCGGCCTATGCGCTTCCTGAAGGCCCCGGTTGAAAGTCGATCGAAGTCGAAGACCCCGACGTGACTCTGTTGAAGCCATCGGTACCGAACGCTGCCTGTGAACTAATCGGCTGATCGCCAGGGCCAGATTCGGGCCGGTAATACACGCGACCTGCAGCGAGGAGAGCACGGCTTGCAAACCAGAGTTGTCGGCGTCGGGTAGTTGAACCTCGATGAACACCGTGACCGATTGGTCTGTCGGGCTGATCGCCAACTGAACGATGCGTGTTGCCGTGCCACCGCACGTGGCCCAGGTTTGCATCAGCCCGCTGAATGTGCCGTTGCTGAAGGATTGAACGCCGCCGTCGTTGCATAGGCCGCGGTATCCCAAATTCTGAAGAAGCACGGAAGGGTTGCTCTTGAACGGGAAGGCGCTGACGTCGGCACCGGGTGTCTGCCAGTCTGTGTAGTAAGCGTCCAGACTTGGTGTAGCCGCTGAGGCGTGGCCGATCAGTCGCGTTGTCGTTCATCCCTACGAACCGCTCGACGTCCGTCCACGTGCTCGGCACAGCCATGGACAGCCGACCGGTGATGTCGACGACGGTGGTCAGCGGTGTGGACGGAGCGACCGACAACTCCGGCGGCACGGCACCGATAGGTAGCGAGGGCGGTGTCGAAATCAATGTCGGGTAGACGGCTCCTGGAACTGGGCCTGCCGAGCCGACGATACCGATCAGTTGCGCGTCGATCAGGAACTGCCTGGGCGACCTGAATAAACATTGTGAACGAATTGTCCAGCGGACGAGCGGCAATGTTGACGACGTGGAGTTTCTTGCCGCCGCAGTCGAACCAGGTCTGCTGTTGCCCGACGAACCGGCCGTCGTTGTAGGCGGTGACGCCGCCGTCGGTGGACACGTTCGACAACCAGAACCATGAAAGGAGGGCGGCCGGTTCGGTTGCCGCCGGAACGGCAAGCATGTACATACCGGGAGCACCAAAGGTGTCGTAGAACTGCTGCAGACTCGGCGTAGCGTTGATCTCCGCCCGCCCACTGCCGTCGTCGTGCCAGCCGCCCTGGATGTCATGGTCGACCCAATCCGCAGGAACGGTAACCGTGAGGAAGTTGGTGGCATCAACAAGCGTGACGCCGGCCGCAGCTTCGGCCAACGTTGACGTGGTTGCCGCTGGCACCGTTTTCACAGTCGATCCCGCTGACGTCGCCGGAACGGTCGACGCTGGTCCGACGGTGGCAACCGTCAACCCGTCAGTCGTCGCTGGTGCCGGCTCCGTGGTTGTCGTTGTGATGACTGCGCTGACTCCAGCGAACATCGACGAGATCACTGTGCCAGCAACCAGCACAGATCCACCAAACACCGACAGCCGCCATCGTGACATCGTGCCCCCCAAAGGAGTCAAGAAGGAGCGACTCTAGCCCCCTAGAGCGACTCGTCACCGGTGTACGACCAAACCGGTTCCGGGGGGAAATGCGACGGTGTCCACGTTACGTCCGAGTAAGCGCCCGAGCGGCACTGACGGCGCACCGCGCCAGATCGCCACAAGGGTCGTGTCGTTACGATCGCACGCTGCTGCTCCACTGAGCGGCTTTGAGCCAGCGCCGTGACCAGGGTAAACGTGGCCTCCCACGGCATCGATGGTGTAGATGGTGCAGATGCATCTCTGACTTTCCCCCGTGTGCGTGTGGGGAAGAACGTGTCATCTGCACCATCTGCACCAGTTCAACGCCAGTCGTTGGTGGAGGCGAACGCCGCCAACGAGACGGTTCCCGGCCGGCGATTCTGTCGATGTCGATGCGTGGTTGAGGGCGACGACACGCTTCCAGAATCGGTTGCCGGCGAGATGGCGGTGGCCGTTGAAGTCGCACCATTCCTTGTACCGGGCGTAGATCGCAGACCGTGGTACTGCGGTCGTCATGGTCACCGGTGACATCGAGGCAGTCTTCGACGAATCGGCGCAGCGGGTCGGCGTTGGCGCGGTAGTCGGCAGTCGCCGTGGTGACGCTGGTCGGCATCGCGTACGTGCCCCGTTGCATCGCTCGGCGCAGACCCTCAACGGCCTTGACCAAGACCCCTTCGAGCTCGGCGTGCAGCCGAGACTCCAGCGTCGGGTCTTCGTCGCCGGGGGCGAGTTGCAGTCGGGTGAACGGGACGACGACCCACCGGGAGAAGAACCCCTCGGACGAGTCGGCGGAGCCCGGCAACTCGTTGGCGCGTGAACAGCATCGTCGCCCGGTTGGTGAACTTGAACAGCTGCCCGTTCTTGTGCTCGGCGGTGATCAGGTCGCCGCCGGTGGCCATCTTGAACAGGTCGGTGCGTCCGATCGATCGGGCGTCGAGGTCGCCGGCGATGTTGGCGACCTTGCCGAACAGTTGCGCCGCCGCGAAGCGGTTCTCGCCGAGCGCTTGGAGCGTGACGGCGGAGACGTGCTGACTCGCCGATCAACCGGCGGATCAGCCGTAGCAGCGTGCCCTTGCCGTTGCGGCCGGGGCCGACCAGCAGTACGGCTCGATGGAACGGTTGGTCGGCGTAGATCGCCGTGCCGATGATCTCCCAGATCGAACTCGATGGCGTCCTCGGGAGCCACTTCGGCGAGCCACGCGTCGACTTTCGGACACACGGCCTCGTGGCTGCCAGTCGACGCCGAGTTGGTAGGTGGTGGGAACGTCGGGGGTGTGCATCGTGCAGTTCGCCGGTGTGCCAGTCGAGCAGTCCGTTGCGGGCGTTGATCCAGCGCGTCGGCTGGCGCTGTCGCCGATGACCGGGATGTTCGCCTGGAGGTCGGCGACGATCCCCTCGACGTGACTCTTGCGCCAGCGCTGGCCGAGCAGCACACGACACCTACGCCGGACCTCGTCGTCACCCGCCGGCAACCACACTCCGTGGTGGTAGTGCCACAACGTGCGCCCCAACCCAGCGGCGATCGGGCCGAGTTCGCCAACTGCGGCGCGCAGCGTGGCGTGCAGCAGACCAATCTTGTTGAAGAACTGGTCATTGTCGATGACGACCACCGGGGCATCGTCGGGGGCGATGTCGATGTCGACAGACGTGCTGTTGTTCTCGATGTCGCTCAGCAACTTGTCGAGGTGTCCTTCAAGCGGCGATGTGGTCATGGTTCACCTCCCGATGCCACGCCCTGCGGGCCTGGTGCTGATCGATGAGGCCGGCAAGGACGGCCGTCGCTAGTCGTTGACCCCAGGCGCGCATCGCGTTCTCGTAGCTGACGTCGTCCCGGTCGACTTCGGGCACACGCCGAACGAGCTCGGCTTGCCACACCCGCTGCTGCAACACAGCGTGAGCGCACCAGTCGCAGCGATCGAGCACTCGTCCGAGCCACGTCGCCGGACAGAGATTGCACCTGAGATAGACCGCGCCACCGTCGAAGATCGGCGGATCGTCGTGGCACAGTCCGACACCGATCCCGTCGAAGTTGTGCTCCTTGAACCCGGCGACGAGCTCGGACAGGTGGCGACCGCAATAGCCATCGGCTCCAAGGTTGCGGGTGCCGGGCGCGCCACACCGGCACGGCCAGAACTGCGGGCGACCCATCAGCCTCACCGAATGATCCAGCCGTGCCTGGTCTGGACTTCCTCGACGAGCTCCCATGGTCCGACCTCACGGCGTTCGACAAGCACTTCGACGACCGGTTCGAGACCCGGGCGCCCCCGGCACCCGCACGAGCCACTGGGCGAAGCGTTCGGCCCGTGGGAGCCGTTGATAGAGCCTCGTGCGGTACTGCTCGGAGAACCGGCGTCGGTACCGGACGGCCCACTCGAAGCCCAACGCGCCCGGTTTCGGCGCCGTCACAACCCACCGCCTTGGAGCATCGGGGCGAACACCCACATGCCATTTCGCCGGTGGCCGGCATCATTCACCGGTTCAAGGTCCTTTCGCTGCTCAGACGGCCGCTGAGCGTCCCTGCCACCGTCGCGTTCGGCCCGCAGCGTGATCGTCGGCGCCTTGGCTGGCGTGTCGGCGGGGACCACTTCGTGGCCGCCCAGCCAGGTTGGCCGTTCCGTGCCGCTGGCCGTGAAGACAACGCCAACCTCTCCGTCGCGAATGTTGACGGCGACGACTCGGCCGACGCTGTCCGTCATATCGATGCCACGTGCCGCGCTTCGACTCGTCGCGTTCACAGCGGACCCAACAGCCGACGGCGATGTCGTTGCCGATGGGCCTTGACACCGGGTGCGTACAATCAACCGCATCTCGATGAGCGTCGGGGTTGTGCTGGTGCCGGCTCTGCGGAGCCGGCGTCGGCGCGTTAGGGGGTCTGGCCATCGCCACCTCCATCGTGAGCGAGTTGGGCAGGTGAGAACCACGCCCGCCTGAAATCGCTGAACCTCACGCAGACCAACGAGAAGCTTTCGCTCGTTTCAGCCACGACGCCGCTCTTGCCGACGTGTTCATCGTCGTCCGCCGGTGGCTTGCCGGGCCGGTTGACGACCACCGTGTCGCCGATCGAGAAGCGCATCGTCATCGGCGGCTCCGCCTGCGAGGGGTCGATTGGTGCTCGACGAGACGCCGGTCGTGGCCGAGAGCCGGCGTCTCGTCGATTTCGTCGTCGTCGTAGTCGCCCCAGTCGCACCCTGCGGCGAAGTCGTCGTCGTCGTCGATCACGTTCTCGATGACCGGCTCGGCGTCGGCGACGTCATGCTCGGCGGGTTCGCCAGTGAAGCGATATCCGAACACTTCCCGGCCAGCCAACGATGCCGTGAAGGTGGCCAACGCTTCCGACGCATCCCCTTCCGCTTCGTCCCGCAGGACAGCCTTGCGGGCGGCAGCCCTCTTGCACACCTCGATGACATCGGCCCGCTGCTCGGGGGTGAACTTCTCGAAGTCGACCTGCTTGATCGCGTTGAGCTCGACGATGAGGTCATCGACCCCTGGCTCGTCGAGACCGTCGATCTCGAGCTCGGGGGGTTCGTCGTCGTCGAGCCGGTCGGTTAGCTGCAACTCGGGGTCGATTAGCTGCAGCTCGGGGTCGTCGGCGAGGGCGTCGAGCTCGTCGATTTGCTGGACTTCTAGTTCCTCGTTCACGACGTTGAGACCTCGGTCGCGGGCGCGTCGCGTTGCAGAATCGCAGCGTGAGCGGCGCGGCAGTGTGAGGTCGCCAGCGAGCACGCCATCGACGAACGTCCCGTCGTCGACGACGGTCCGCGCCCTGAGCAAGTCGGTGCCGGACACGCCGTTCTGTTGGGTGAGCGCCCTCGGGCTGGCCTCGGGGGTGGCGAGCAGTGCCTTGACGATCCTCTGGCCCGGATTCAACGGCGGCGGTGGCGGCGCCTCCGGTTCGGGCGGCGGCGGTAGCGGCGAGACGTGATCGGTGCCGAAGACCTCGACGCCATCGACGCGGACCCGTAGCCGGACCTGTGAGAGGCGAACCCACGCCACCCGTGACGGCATCGTGATCCCCTCGCTGAGGACGACCGGCATCAATCCGGCGGGCACGTCCGGCGGCCTGTAACCAATCCAGCCCGTCTCGCCGGCATGGTCGCCGGCGACGATCGTCACCGTGGTCGCGAACCCGCAGGAGCAGTGGGTTGAGGGCTTGGCGATCGGAGACCGGCGCGGAGCCGGCGTCAACCCCTCGGCGCGCCTCCGATGGCCCACACGGAAGCAGTCGGTGTCGCCGGGCACGTCGGGATTGACGAGGATCGGCTCGTCGGTCTCCTGGGCGAATGGAGAGCACCACATCGTGCCGTCGGCGTCGAGAACGAGTTGCTCGTAGGGCAGCTTCACGACGGTTCGCCAATCTCGAACTGATCGACGTCGACGCGCACCGCCAGCCGGCGCCCGTCGACCCTGTCGAGGACGACGATGGCCACGAGCCGGCGAGCTCGGCCGTCGGCGTCGTAGACGCGCTCGAACCTGACCGTCTTCCCGGTGCACCCGCCAGCGGTGGGGTGATCGCGGCCGATCTGGCCATGGGTGCCGACCGGCCAGGGCGGCGACCTCTGGCCGGTCGAGCGGCATCTCGGACAGGACCATCAAGCACTCCGAGCCGCGGGCGGTGCTTCGACGGGGGGCGCGACGCAGTGGCGCCACACCATCAACTTTCGCCGGCACCCGACCTTTCTCGACCAACTTGTCTAAGTCGTTGAGGTCGATCAGCACTGGCGCCTGCCTGCCAGCACCCAACTTGTGATACGGCAGCCGGTGTTCGTACACAGCACGACGCAGCCAACGGACAGTTGTCCAGTCTCGGTGCTTCGGGACCTCCATCAACGGCACTAGCTGTCTTTCCACCGATTCGCCCCTTTGCGCCAACAGTTGTTGATGTCGACCACGTTTGCCCGTACTATCTATGCATCGCAAGGGAACGCACATTAAACAGAGAGTCGCCGATCCGTTGGACGATCGTGACAGCCACCGGCGACCACCTAGTGCTGGAGTCGATCCACCCGCCGTTGTCGGAGAGCGTGCGTCGCGCCGACTGGGCAACGGCCCGCGGCATCGCCCAGGACGCCAGCATCCCCGCTGCGCTCGTCGACGAGATGCTTGTCGACATGAGGCGCGGCCAGTGGGACATCGTGAAAGACGATGCAGGCCATGTGGTCGGCGGTGGGAAGGCGTTCCTCTCACTCGGAGCGGACTTGGGCTCGACGATTGGCAGAGGCGCCGGTGGACACGACCGTCGTCAAAGTCTTGGCAACTGTCGGGCTCGCCGAGGGATGGATGGCCACGTTCGTGTTCGACCTCGCTGACCCCAAGGCACGGCAACCGCCGATCTGGCTCAACTCCGGATCGGTTCCACTGAGCTCCCGGCTGGTCTCAGTTTCGCGCTCCCGAGTTTGCAGAAGCGGGTGATGCAGGACGCTCCCGCTCGTGCTCGGGGCAATCTCGCCCGGACAGTCGACGCGGTTCGTCGTTGGTCGTCCCGGCCGCCGAGGTCATCCCGATGTTCAGTATGCGCTGTGGGCACGGGACTACGTGCTGGCCTGCCGCGATCGACAACAGGCCGGTCAAGCGACTGGTCGAGGGCGACCCAGGCACGACTGGTGCTGTATGGCGGGCGCGACTCAAAGAAGCCGAGCGTCGACGTCTACTCGTCGGCCGACCGAAGGGCACACGCCCAGGTGGCCGACTAAGCGTCAGAGCACAGAAACTCATCAAGGGAGTAACGAAGTGAGCAGCATCCTGATCATCGGTCCCGATGGCGGCCGGGTCCCAGCGGGATCGAAGGCACCGAGGGGTGCGAGGTATATCGCCCGCTGGCGCACACCCGAGGGTCGGGATCGAATTAAGACGTTCGGCCGACGGTTCGATGCCGAAGCGCATCTCGTCAGCGTGGAGTCTTCCAAGCTGACCGGTGCATATGTCGACCAGGCTGCCGGCAGGGTCCTGTTCGGCAGCTACGCGGAGGACTGGGCTGCCGCGCAACCACATCGCGAATCGACGGCGCAGAGCATTCGCAGCATCCTCGACTGCCACATCATGCCGACGTTCGGGACACGGACGATTGCCTCGATCCGCACGAGCGAGGTACAAGCATGGGTCGCCGGGTTGGAGCTCGCCCCGTCGACCGTTCAAGTCGTCTACGGGAAGCTGGCCGCCATCTTCCGGGCGGCAGCCGACGACCGGATGATCGTCACGTCGCCCTGCGCCGGACGCAAGATTCGACTGCCCCGCCAGCACGGCGGCGACGTCGTACCGATGACCCCCGAACAAGTCCGTGCTGTGGCGGAAGCAATGCCGGACCGCTACGGCGCATTCGTGGTGTTGCTCGCCGGAACTGGACTCCGCCCCGGCGAGGGTCTCGGCTTGTGCCGCTCACGGGTGAACTGGCTGCGCCGGACAATCCGTGTCGATCAGCAACTCGTGACGTTGTCCGGCCAGACACCGGCATTGGGGCCGACGAAGACGCCATCGAGCGTGCGCACGATTCCGGTCCCCGATGGTGTGCTCGACGTCCTCGCCCGTCACGTCGAGCAGCACACCCCGGAGGGCTCCGAGTTGTTGTTCGTCGACCACAAGGGCGACCCGATCCGCCGCAACACGCTCAGTGACGTCTGGGGCCGGGCGGCGCGGAAAGCCGGGGTCGAAGGGTTCACCCCCCATGACTGCCGCCATTACGCGGCGTCGGTGATGATCGCCCAGGGCGCCAACGTCAAGGCCGTACAGCGGCATCTCGGGCACGCTTCGGCGACAACCACGCTGGACACCTACGCCCACCTGTTTCCCGACTCGGAGAACGTGACGTGCCGGGCTCTCGAAGCCGGCCTCGTGGGCGTTGTCGATAACACAGAAATAACACAGCGCGTCGGTAAGCAGGGGTAAACGGTGGCTACTGGCGGTGCAAGGAAACAGCAGGTCAACGCCAGTTTCCGCCGATCGACGCAGGTCACGAAACCCCTTACGACAGTTCGGGGTGAATTGCCCGAAGGGCGGCGAGCGCCGAGCCCCGGGCGCCGGCCATGTCGAGATCGGCGACGACGGCGAACTGGGCCACGCTCCGTTGCTCCTCGCGCAAGGCGGTGGCCGTGCGGACCGCCTCGACGAACCAGTCGCGAAACGCGGGGAGCGACTCGACGACACCTCCGCCCACGAAGTAGGCGTCGGGGTCGGTGTAGTTGGAGGCGATCGTGAACATCCGCCCGATCGCCGTCGCCTGCTGGCCGAAGATCCGCAGGGCCAGCTCATCGCCGCCTTCGCCATAGCCGCGAACCGCGCGGGCCGCCGCGCCGGGCGACTGGGCGGCCAGCTCGCCGAGGGGGTGATCGGGGTAGCGGCTCAGCCAGTACGGCAGCAGATTCCGTTCGATTCCGCTCAGCGAGGCGATCGACTCGAGGTCGGCGACCAGACCGCAGTTGCACTGCGGCAGGGGCTGGTCTGGCTCGAGCAGGCCGTCCATGGGGATCGGCACGTGGCCGAACTCGCCGGCCATTCCCGATGCCCCGCGCACGATATGGCCGCGCTCGACCACCCCACCTCCGAGTCCCGTGCCGACGATGGCGGCGACCGACGAGCGGTGTGGCGTGTCCGGACCGAAGAGGTGTTCGTGGGCATACAACGCGGCGGCGTTGCCGTCGTTGTTGTAGAGCACGGGAACTCCCAGACGCGACTCGGTCGCCGCACGGACGTCGTAGCCGCGCCAGGCCGGTTGCTGGAAGTTGGTCGAACCCTTCGACGAGATCACCCCCGTGGCGCTGGCCGGGCCAGGCGTGTCGAGACCGACCGCGAGCACGGCCGCATCTGGCACGCCACCGGCGTCGAGGGCCACGTTCATCGCCTCGACGATGGCGTCCAGTGCCGCGTCGGGCCCGTCGCTCACCAGGCTCGGCACGTCCGCCATCCGATCGACGAGGAACGCGCCGGTGAGGTCGACGACGGTGGCGTTCGTCTTGCTCCCGCCGACGTCGATGCCGACGACGACCGTGTGCCGCGTCTCACTCACCTCGGCGCGCCTCGGCCGCCTTGCTGGTCAGGCGTGGGGCAGCTCGTGGGGTTCGATCCCGGCGACCACCGCGGCATGGTCGGGGTGATCGAGCATGATGTGCTCCTTGACCTCGTTGTGGTAGCTGAACCTGAGGTCGCAGTAGGGGCACTGCCGGTTCTCGTCCATCACCACCAGTTGTCGCGCTTTGCCGCTCGATGTTCAAGGATTCTCCATCGTTCACGCCCGGAGGCGGACGGTGCGTGAGCGGTCGAACTCGGTGGACTCGTGGAGGGCGACCTCGACAAGGCCGTCGACCTCCGCCTCGAGTTCCCGCCAGAGGTGACGCACGATCTCTTCGACGGTGGGCTCGCGGTCCCACACGACCGGGGTGTAGGCCTGCCAGTTGCCGACGTCCTCGTCGGTGAGGTAGTGCCCAACCCACGGCTGGACATGGTCGTGGAGGATCCGCTCGAGGTCGTCGGCGGGGATCACTTTGTCGGCATCGGCCGGGCCCTCGACCGTCGCCTCGACGGTCCATGCGTGGGAGTGGATCAGGCCGTCGACGCGGTGCGCCCAGCGGGCCTGGATGGCGGCGGTCATGGTCAGCTTCATCGACTGGTGTCAGAGGGCGATCTCGTCGTCGATGAACTCGTTGGTGTACAGCTGGTCCGCCGTGAGGTCGTCGGGAACCTCGAGGCCGGCGTCGCGCACCTGTTGTAGGAGGGTCTCGACCCGGTCCGGGTCGAAGTTGCCGATCACGTCGTCGGGGCCGTTGCCGGTGAGGCCGAGTTCCGCTTGAGTCGTCACCGAGTACTCGGCGAGTTCGGCGGTGTACACCCAGAACGTGTCGTAGTGCTCGACGATGTCGACGATCGCCGCGTTGGTGCGGGCCGGATCGGTGACGAACTCCACGGCCGAATGCTGCACGACGGGTACGAACGCTTCCAAGCACGGGCGCAGCGACTCGAGGTCATCGGGACGGATGGCCAACGTCTGCGAATAGGTCTGGAAACCGGCGTCGTGGATCAGCTCGTAGTCGACCGGGCGCAACCAGTCCTCGTAGACCGTTTCGTACAGGAACGGTTCCCCGGAGGCGAACCCCTGCTGGGCGATCGCCCCGCCCTCGGCGATGAAGCGTGACGGCCCACCGTCGTAGGACGGATCGACCTGATCCTCGGAGAGCACGCCCATCGCCGACAGAACGGTCGTGAACGTCTGGCCGCCGAAGGCGTTGACCGTGATGCCCTGCTCGCCGAGGTCGGCGATCGACGTCACGTCGGGATACGTCTCGGGATCCCACATGATCATCAGCGGGCTGATCTCCAGCGGGGCGACCACCGAGGTCAGCGGCGTGTTCTCCCAGGCGAGGATCTGCCCGTCGGTGGTCCCGAAGGCGAACGTGATCGCGTCGTCGGTGTACATCAGCGTCTCGACGTCGCCGCTGCCGGCCGCGCCGCCGGCGCGGATCTCGATGTCGACGCCGGTCGGCCGGCCCTGCGAGATCAGCGCGCCGGACACCTTCTTGTTGTCGACATCGATCTCGTAGTCGTCGGCGAGGAGGTTGTACACGGCGCCGTACTCGGACTCCGGGAACCAGTCGGTCTGGATCACGATGGTGTCCGGGCAGACCGCAGCAAGGTCGACGGGCTCATCGAGCTCCGACGAAGCATTGGGCTCCGATGAGGGCGGCGTCGTCGTCGCCGCGCTGGGGGCCGCGGCGACGAGGATTCCGGCGGCGGCGAGGACTCCTACCGCTACTCGCTTGTTGGTCATCGAATGCTCCTGGGGTCGATGCATCTGGACAACGGTGGCTCAGCGGCCGCCGCCTGACTTCGAGTCGCCGCTCGGCCGAATCACGTCTTACACGCAGCTAACTGGGCTAATTGCGGCCGACTCAGCACGATAACAAGTCGAATCAGGCGGCATCTAGCATTGTTGCACGACTTCTGACTTCTCGTCGGCGGGCACGCTCCTTCGGGGGCGGGCCTTGTCGCTCTACGCACATGTCGTGGCGATGCGCCTTCTGACGATCCGTCGTTGGCGGCCGCACTGCTCCAACGAGTACTTCCAACGCAGGGCCCACGGTCGTGGCCGGTGCAGGCTTCGCCGCTCACGGTGGCGCCGCGAAGAACGGCTCGAGCACCAACCTCAACGCGGCCTGTTACAACCCGATCTACGGTCGTCGCGATCCCGAACGCGCGGACCTTGCCGCCCGTCTTAGGGATCCTCTTCTCGCACGCCCTGCGGGCCGAAGCGGGCCAGCCCTGAGATCGTCTCGAAGCTGTTCCAGCAACCCTGCAGCGTCGAACTCCACACGGAGCGGACGAGTTCGATGCCGTGTTCGGCGAGTCGACGCTCGAACTCTGCGGAGGCATATCCGGCTCTTCGCGTTGGAGTGGGGACGTGAGGTAGCTGAGCATCCACCACGCGAGTCAGGGGTCCCGCCATCGTTGCGGCTGTTCGACGGCTGCGACGACGAGGAGACCCCTGACGATGAACGACGGTATCGGCCTGGCCGAGGTGCTGTTGGGACTGCCCGGGTTCCGGGTGCTCGACGTCGTCGAGAGCGACGTCGAGGTGGTGATCACGGATCGAGTCGACGGCCGACTGCGGGCGTTCTGCCGGTCGTGTGGGGTGCGGGCCGAGGCGCAGGATCGGATGCGGGTCGACGTCCGCGATCTGGCGTGCTTCGGGCGGCCGGCCCGGCTGGTGTGGATCAAGCGGCGGTGGCGCTGCCGGGAGCCGCTGTGTCCGGCGCAGGACGTGGACCGAGCACTCCGAGCACGTCGACGCGCAGGCGGTGTTGACTCGCCGGGCCGGTGTCGAGGCGTGCCGCCAGGTCGGTGAGAACGCCCGCCCCGTGTCGCCAGCTCGCCGACGAGCTCGGGGTGTGTTGGTGGACGATCATGAACGCCGTCATCGAGCACGGCACCCCGCTGGTCGACGACCCCGACCGCGTCGGCGCGGTGCGCCAGCTGGGGGTCGACGAGACCTCGTTCCTGGCCGCCAACCGCCGACGCACGCCGACGGTCTACGCGACCGGGCTGGTCGATCTCGAGCGGCACATCGTGATCGACATGGTCGAAGGCAACAGCGGCCGCTGACCTGCGGCGATGGACCGCCAACGCCGACCCGGCGTGGCTGGCGGGGATCGAGGTGGTGGCCACCGATCTGGCCGAGTCGTTCCGCGCCGGGCTGTCGCCGCACCTCGATCACGCCCGCCGGGTCGCCGACCCGTTCCATGTCGTGCGGGTCGCCAACCGCTGCGTCGACCAGGTCCGCCGCCGGGTGCAGAACGAGACGCTGGGCCATCGTGGCCGCAAGGCCGATCCGCTGTATCGGATCCGCAAGCTGTTGCTCACCGGCTCCGAACGCCTCGACGAACGCGGCTCGCGACCGGATGCTGCTCGGCCTGCGCGTCGGCGACCCCGACGACGAGCTGCTCGGCGCCTGGCTGGCCAAGGAGTCGGTGCGCGACGTCTACCTCGCCGACGACACCGGCCGACGCCGCGACGCTGCTCGACAAGGCCATCGTCGGCTGCACCGCCGACGAGGTGGCCGAGATCCGCTCGCTCGGCAAGACGCTCGCCGTCGTGGCGCACCGAGATCCTCGCCCACCACGACACCGGCGCCTCCAACGGCCCGACCGAGGGACTCAACCTGTGCGTGAAGAAGGTGAAGCGATGCGGCCACGGCTTCCGATCCTTCGAGCAACTACCGGCTACGCGTCCTGCTCCACGCCGGCGGCATCACCTGGCCCGACCGGCCCACGACCGCCACGCATCCGAACCCGCTCTCCCCACTCAGACGCGTAGAGCCGCATATCCCTTGTCGGCGATGATGGTGGTGTGACCGCGGCGTCCGGCGAGCAAACTGGGTTCGGCTTCGATGAGGCCGATGGCGACGTCGCGTTGGTCGACTTTTCGGGTTGGCAACCGCGAACTGATCCGTTGTCCCGCCGGTGTGCACACGAGGTGCGGGCGCAGTCCCCCAGAAGTATCGGGAGTGCGACGCGGAGTAGGCATAGCCGGCCCCGCCAGCGCGGTTGGATCGTTGCGCGTTGGCCGGGATCGGCTGCACTCGATCGGTGTCGAGTCGATCTGTGAGGTGTCGTCGGCCCATACCTCGGTGTCGGTGGCGAGGAGGCGAATCATCCGGCAAACTGCACGGCGGAGCGGCGCAGCCGCTTGTTGTTCCCCTATCTGCCTGACCCGGCAGATAGGGGAACAGGTGGGACAGATGCTTGGCGGCGTGACAAGCCAGCCAGTCTCGTTGCTGTGGCCGAGCAGCAGCGCCTGCATCACGGCCAACGTCAGCAACTCGGCATCGGACAACTTCGGTGCGATACCGACCCGGGGACGCCACGGCGCTCAGTCCGGGCCGTTCTTCAAGGTGTCATCGGTCGGCGAGCAAATTGCGATCGCGAGGGTGTCCAGGTCGGCGTCCACGAAGACCTCCAAGGTTGAAGTTGGGTTGCAACGCCGATCATGGACGCCCCATCACGTCACACACGGACCCTCCACCCCTTGGAATTGACCGTCTAGCAACACACCACGCCGACCACGCCAGAATCAAGGCCGCCACCCGCCGACTTTCTTCCGGGGCAACTAGGTCAGTCTGCCGGCTTGTATACAACCACCGGGCCAGCACCTGGTACCGCTTCAACAAGCACGTAGTTGTTGCCCTCGTGGATCACTAGCTTCGCAGTGACTGGTTGACCGTTTTGCAGGGCCTCGATACTCGACCAGTTGCCGCCCTCCAAACGAATTTTCACCGTCAGTGGGCCGAAATAGTCGGCATCGTCCAAGTTATCGGTCAAATCAAATTCCACGCACGTCTGTCCCAGACCGGTCACGCTCAGGCTTGCCGCGTTACGTTCGCGGGCGTATTGGGCTACTCGGTCGAAAGTACTGACCCATATATCGGACTCATTGTTCTTCAGCCACCTAAGCAGTTGGTCCACCTTGGCTGTCAGGTCGTCCGGGTGGCCCGCGCCGTAAACTACTTTGTGGTACAGGACGCTCACCCAGCCGCCGTAATAGTCCACCGAATCATCGGTGAAACTTTGGTCTAGGAGGGCTGGTAGGTAATTGTAGTTGTTTGGGTTGCCCAGATTGACGTTCCCGCTAACGGTGGAAATTTCCTGAAAGTCCCGCGGGGTAAGAGGATTTAGCCGACCCTCTGTACCGCGCGAGGCAAT
Organism: Ilumatobacteraceae bacterium; assembly: GCA_963786985.1. Taxonomy (GTDB): domain Bacteria; phylum Actinomycetota; class Acidimicrobiia; order Acidimicrobiales; family Ilumatobacteraceae; genus Desertimonas. The sequence continues at coordinate 109,627 of CAWBBL010000025.1, forward strand.
GTAAAAATCAGCCGCGTCGGCCTTGTTATCGGCCTCACCGTTCGGGTATGAATTGGTCAGAGGTCTCTCGCCTATCTCTTGCGTGACAAGCTGCTGAGATAGCTGAAAATCTGTCCTGTCGGCGGGAATGGTTACACCGGTGTAATGCGACTGTATGCTGTGCCCCAGGCGGTGGAGACGCCTGAAATCATCCCACGTGCTGTTGACCGGGAGTTCCTGCTGTCCCGGCTCGTTACCAGTAATGACAAACCAGGTGAACTTGAAGCCGGTTTCATTGCCCTTGGCGATCCAGAAGTCGTGCTCGAATGCTAAGTTGTCGTCTATGGTGAGGGTGGCAGCCGCTAATTTGTCGTCTCTCCATGTGGTTACCAAGGCTTGCCCGTAGACGGTGGGCCATGCCCGGCCATCCGTTCTGTCAAAGGCGAATGCGGCTGGACGACTACCTGTGCAGGTTACAGTTCCGGCCGGTACGCCCAACTCAATGGCGCTGCCGCCCGACGCGCCGCTCTCGCCAGCGGCTGCGGTGCGCCGACCGCTGCCGCCCGATTCGGCCTCAAAGGTCATGCTCAATGCTGAGACAGTGACCGTTAGCACCACTACTGAGGCGATAAGAACCGATGTAATTGAAAATACTTTGAATCGCGTCAGCTCAACCATATTTGGCTTCAGTCTACAGCAAGCACCTTCTACACGGTTCGGAACCAGCAGATCGATTTCGGGAGTCCACGGGACAGCGCTAGCAACCTCGACGCTGCTGGTCGATGCTGTCGGCGATTCCTGGGTCCCGGAGGATGACGATGGCGACTTTAGCCTCGATCCACCGATCCGATGGTTGAGGTGATGTTGTCTGGGCGTGGTCGGCGGTGACTCCGGTGCGGCCCGTTTGTGGGTGTGGGGCGGTTGAGGCGTTGGCGGTCAGCGGTTCGTGCAGGTGGGTGTTGTGAGCGGTGGCGTTGTGCGGGCGGCGCGCCGGACCGCGAATCGGGGCGGGTAGGTCGGCGTGGGTCGCAGCAGTCGTAGGTCGTTGAGCGCGGTGTTGAAGGTGCTTCGCTACGGCCCGTGGGTGGGGAGACGCAGGGTGGGTTGTCCGGCTCGGTTGACGAGTCGGCCGGGGAGGTTGGGTTGGCCTGACTCTGCGCATCCGGGCGTGTAGCACTTCTCCGCGGTCGGCCCGGATGGCGAGCAGGGGGTGATAGCAGCACGTGACTGTAGCCGAACCCGGCACCCTGGTTGCGTTTGCCATCAACGGGCCAGACCGTCGAGTCGACGTCGGTCACCAACGGATCGGCGCCGGGACCGGCACCGGCCGCCCCCCGGTCGCTCCAGGGCTTCGGCGTGATCGACGTGGTCGGCGCCGGCGATCATCGCGTGGACCAACGTCAACACATTGCGACCCGGCCGGCGCCACCGATCCACCGGTCAAGCGCACCGTGGCGTCGATCAATGCTTGCAGGCCGACCTCAAGCGACCACTGTGGCGACGAGCAACAGCCCGACGTCACCGACCAGGTTCGAGAGTCGTCGAAGACACTGCGCTCGATGCTGTGCGATACTCAGGTCGTTTGCAGCAACTCCTGACGATTGCAGCGACGACCTTTGAGCACAGTCCTTGACCCAGCTTATGAGGACTTTATGGTGGACACGCGAGACAGACACTCAACCCGCTCACATCAATGGATCAAGGTTAGGTCTCTATTCAGCCATACCCCCGTAAGTTGACCACATATTATTGACAAATGAGCTGCCATAACTCCCGCTGTCCCTCGACGTGCCATGGCGACTGAAATGATTCCGTGACGGCGTGCGACTCAAATTATTCCAGCTGTCGGGGTTAGTCCAAGCCCCAAAATCTACCCAGCGGTCGACATAATCATGAGTAGGCTGGTAATTCCAGACTGCTTTACCGCCTGGCAACAGACGCGCTGCCAATGACATGCCTTTCATAGGCTGTGACACGCAACAATCTTGGTAACCGTCACCCGGCTCGAATCCTCCATCAATCATGCCGATCGGATCTTTGCAATCACGAGACCCGCTGTCGTCGGCTTGGTTTTGCTCATAAACGCCTTCAGTGCAAGGTTTACCGTACAACGCGGGACCGAAACCCGCTGATGCTAAGGCGTCGATGGTCTGCCGGTTGGAAGTGTAGTAAGCATGGCCGTCATCGCCGTAAGTTCCGTATTCGGCATTCGCTATTTCCGTCTTCATTGTCTCGTCGTCCAAGAGAATGGCGGCGTAAACGGCCAATATCTTGCGCCCGAGCGTGTGACCACCTTTTGGCACCCACTCGACACCACCACTGTGCATACCATAAATATCTATGCCCGCCTGAACGACATTGATTATGGCCGGCATCTTCGTATGAACTGAATCGTTAAGCAGCAGACGCAGCGTCGCCTGGTTTGAGTCGCTGGCGATCTCGGATCCGTAATCCGAAACACCCACTTGGCCCTCTTGCCAAATGTAGTTTTCAGCTGGGTGCATGTAACGACTCATCCAGTCTCCAATATAGTCAACCTGAACCCGTTGATATCGGCGCACCACCCCTGATAGGGTCGGCGCGCCGCTGACAGGCGCTAACGAGGGCAGTAGATTGGTCTGTAGTTGACTGACATTGAACAAAGGTTTAGCCGTGCCATAAAACGGCGGGCGAAACGAATTACCCGGTGGGATGGAACCCAACACGGTCAAGACGGCCGCGGTCGTCAGGCATGGGTTATGCTCCGGGCTACTCGCGCAGGCATCGGTGCGTGATATCCCCTTGATGATCGAGGTGTCGGCGGAAAATTGACGTGGCAATGACGGCACGCGGCTGGCGGAAAATCCGGTTAGTCGGCTGTCCAGACCCTGTTCGCCGATGCCTGGGACTGGGTTAGCTTCCCAACCGTTACTCGTCCCCGTAAAGTCGGGCGAAATGCTGCTTATCGTTACGGGACCGACCACCCACCAGTCACCGTTGGCAAACTGACCAACCGGCCGTGGCTGAGAGAATGTCCAGGTAATACCGTATTGCGAAACGCTTCGGGAGGTCGTCGATGTTACCGGTTGAGCAAAGACAGTGGAGCTTCCGCGGGCGAACTCGAAATCAGTCTGAATGCTTGCCCCCGCGGAAAGAGGGCTGTCCTCTGCCTCCAAGATGATAGATCCGGCAGCAATGGCGATCCACAACATGCCGACCGCTATCAAGGTGTTGTGAAAGGTTGGCCGTACTCGGCTTTTTGACCCTCTATAAGTTACATGGTTGAATATGCACCATTTGGCCATTTTGTCCAGCGTTCTTGTTGAGACGGACCACGCTCGTGGTGGATACTATTGAGCAGTTGGAGCATACCCCGCCGTTGTCAGCGGCTGACCACAGGTCGGGCCCCGCGGCCACCACGAACAGTCGTGTGCTGGTCGTGTCCGGTCGTTTTGCCAGCAGATAGGTTTGCATCACGCGGCCAGGTCGACATCGAGCGGTACACCGCGTTCCTTGTCGCCTTCTCCAGTACCCACAGCCAGCGGGGGCCGATGTCGACCTCGAGGTTCAAGACCTCGGCCGAGCGCAGCCCGCAGAACGCCATCAGCCCGGCCATCGCCCTTGCGGCCGCCGGTGTCGACCATGACCGTCAGCAGTGTGGGGTCACGCAGCCGGCGCTTTGCTCGGCACAGCATCCGCTCCATCTCGTCCTCACCAGCGATCTGCTGCGGCTCCTCGGGCACGCTGATGCGCAGACCGGCAAACGGGCTGCTGGCGCTTCGCCTTCGTGTAAGCCTGTGACCTGCGGTTTATCTTGCTTCAGCGTCCAGACCCCGACTTCGAGTCGTACCACTTCCCGATCACGGCCTGCTGCAGGGCGCCGAACGACAAGAACACCGTGATCCCGAGCAGCGACGACATGATGACAGCCGCGAGCAGCTGTTCGCCATAGTTCGTGTTCAGCGAGTACTTGCGGATCAATTGCCCGAGACCGACGTCGCCGAGGCCGAAGAAGAAGTCGCCGACGATCGCCCCGATCACGGACAACCCGGCGGCGATGCGCAGGCCGGCGAAGATCGCCGGGAGCGCGCTCGGGAACATCACCTTGGTCAGTCGAGTCCAGCGTCCGCCGCGGTGCAGCGTGATCAGGTCGTGCAAACCGGGATCGGCCGACAGCAGCCCGAACAACGTGTTGAGGACGATCGGGAAGAACGAGATGATGACGCAGACGAGCACGCGAGCCCGCCAGTCAGTGCCGAACCAGAACTGGATCATCGGCACGAGGGCGAGGATCGGAATCGCCTGCAGCGTCACGAGGAACGGGAACCACGCCCGCTCGATCACCTTGGCCTGGCTCATCAGCACGGCGATGGCGATGCCGAGGACGGTCGACACCGTCAGGCCGATCGCCGCGACCCTCATGCTCGACCACACGCCTTCGAGGATCTCGGCCAGGTTGTCGCGGTCCAGGAACCCCTCACGGACAACCTCGTGGGGTGGGTGCAGCAGGAACTGGCGGCGCCGATCGAGCACGACGTAGGAGACGAAGTACCACAGCCCGATCACCACACTGAGCACGACGAGCGGAGGGAGCACGGCCGCCACGGTCCGCCGCAGCACGGTCTCCCGCGGGTCGGTGCGTACCAGGGGAGCCTCGACGACGACTGGAGTGATGCCAGCTGGATCGGTAGGGGGCGGAACGCTCACGATCCGGCCGCCCGCAGGACATGGGACACCTCGGCGCTGATCGACGCGAATGCGGGGTCGAATCGCAGGTCGGGATCGCGTGGGTAGGGAAAGGGCACTCCGATCTCGGCGACGATGCGACCGGGGCGCGGCGACATGACGAGGACCCGAGTGCTGAGGAACACCGCTTCGGAGATCGAGTGAGTGACGAACAGGCCGGCGAACTGCTGCTGTTCGAACAGGCGCAAGGTCTCCTCGTTGAGCCGCTCCCTGGTGATTTCGTCGACCGCCCCGAATGGTTCGTCGAACAGCATGACCGGTGGCTGCATCGTCAGGGTCCGGGCCAGAGAGCAGCGCATTCGCATTCCGCCGGACAACGACTTCGGGTAGTGATCCTCGAACCCGGTGAGTCCGACGAGGTCGATGGCCCGCTGGGCCGCCTCGGCGCGCTCCTCGCGCCGCAATCCGTGCAGCTCGGTCAGCAGCTCGACGTTGCCGCGGACGGTGCGCCACGGCATCAACGTCGGATCCTGGAAGACGTAGCCGATGTGTTGCCGCTCGATGGCGATCGATCCGCTGGTCGGTTCGAGGAGGCCGGAGGCGATCCGCAGCAACGTCGACTTCCCACAACCGGACGGGCCGACGATCGTGACGAACTCGCCCGGATCGATGCGCAAGGTGGCGTCGGCGACCGCCGCGGTCCCGTCCGGGAACGTCATCGCCACGTGGTCGAACGAGAGTCCTGCCGCAGCGTCGGTCGCCTGCCGACCCGGCGCTGCGGAGGACGGCGTCACTCAGGCAATGTACTCAGGCCACGATGTCAAACGAACTGTCGATCGACAAGGCGGTCGTTCCCTCGGGGAAGCCTTCGTTGATGAACACGGTGACATCCTGGAGTTCGCCGCCGACGAGGTCGAAGAAGCCCTCGGTCGGGTCCGACTCGGGATCGACCGTGTAGCTCGTGCCGGCGAGGCCGGCCTCGAACTGGGTGAACGCTTGGTCGAAGGGGACCTCGATCGAGTAGCGGTTGGAGAGGTTCAGCGTGATGTCGCCGCCGAAGTTGAACGTCGTCAGCGTGGCGCTCTCCACCGGGACGCCCTCGATCAGCGGCAGCCCCGCCGGCCAACCACCGAAGATCTGCACGACCGCCGGGTCGAGGCCGTAGTCGAGCTCGAACTGGACGAAGTCGACCTGGGTCGTCGAGGTCTCGTCGACGACGACCACGGTCAACTCGTCCTGGTCCGAGATCGGCTGGGGCATGTCGTACGTGAGGAACCGGATCTGGCGTCCGTCTTCGTTCTGCACCGAGTCGCCGGTCTGCACGAAGCCGGCGGCGGGAAGTGCCGACTGGTACATCGTGACGAGGTCGGCGGCGGGCACGTCGGTCGTGAACCGGATGGTCGACGAATAGTAGGAGAAGCTCGGGTCGGAGCTGTCCGGGTAGTAGAAGATGTTGAACTCCTGGACGACGGCGGCCTCCGGCGTGGGGATCCCCGCGGGCACGGCGGACACGAAGGGCGTCAACTCGCCGATGACGTCCGTCGATGGTCCGAACACCCCGACGACGGCGGCCTGGATCTGCTCGATGGACGCGTCCGCCGGGAGCAACGTGCCGCCACCGGCAACCGTGGTCGCCGCGCCGGGAGCCGTCGTCGTCGCCCCGGCGGCCGTGGTGGTCGGCGCCCCGGCGGCCGGGTGGTCGGCGTCGGCGGCGGTCGTCGGCGCCGCGGCAGTCGTCGGCGCCGCGGGGGCCGTGGTGGGTGGCGCGGTGGTGGTGGCCGCCGCTCCGGGCTCAGCGGCACCGGCTGAGCCGAAGGTGACGGTGGTGAGGCCAGCGGCGGCAATCACGGCAGACGTACGGAGGAGAGAAGTGCGCACGCGGGCAGTCCTTTCGGTGTGAGCAGGTGGACGGCGACAGGGTAGTGCTCAACGATCACCCTGGCGACGCCATCTAGGACGCAGCCGCGGGTGCTCCGGTTCCCCGTTCTCGGCGGCCTCCGGATCGTCAGATCGTCACGGACCCGGCGACCGTCAACGTCGTCGTGGCCGTCTCGTCGGCGCCGATCTCGATGGCCACGTCCTCCATCGCGATGTGCCGCACGCTGAGCGTGGTGCCGGTCCCCGCGTCGTTGCCGACATCGATTGAGAAGCCGCCGTCGGGCAACGCCGAACGGAGCGCCGCGGCGAGCTCGTCGGGGGTGTACTCGCTGAAGCCGAACTGGGTGCTGATGGTCAGAGTCAGGTCGCCCGAGCCCGGGGCGGCGCTCACGGTGATGGTCGCCCCGAGCGGCGTCGCCTCCTCGAGCAGCGGCAGGCCGTCGGCCCACCCGGTGAACGCGTTGAGCACCTCGGCGTCGATCGAGTCGGTGATCGTCAGTTCGATGTCGGTGGTGTCGCCCTCGATGACGGTGACGTCGACGCCGGCGTCGTCGAGCGGAGAGTTCGGGTTCTCGAAGCTCAGCTGGCGAGACGTCTCGCCGTCCTGGGGTGCGCCGCTGTCGGCCACCGGGATGAACCCGGCGGCAGTCAGCGTCGCCTGGAAGAAGACGACGGCGTCCTCGGCGGTGGCATCACTCGTGAACTTCACCGTGGCGACAAAGCGCTCGTTGACAGCGTCGTAGTCGACGGAGAACTGGCGGATCGACGATCCATCGGGTGACCGGATCCCGTCGGGCACCTCGGCCACCACGGCGAGCTCGCCGGCGACGTCACCAGTGGCGCCGATGACGTCGTTGACGACCGGGAAGAACTCCGGCAGCGACGCCTCGGCAGGCAGCCCGATGCCGGTCGCCGGAAGCCCAGATGGGGCGGCCGACGACGTGGATGGAGCAGTGGGGATCGTCTTGGTCGGAACGCCACGCTCGGTCGCTGCGCCGTCAGCAACGGTCGTGGCTCCGATCGCCGCGAACGTGGACGCCGCAACGACGACGGCGGCGACCCGCTGTGCCGTCACTCGTCGTCGTTTCGCCGCCGGTGCGACGAGCTCTCCGGCTCCGAGCCCGGCGCGCCGAACAAGGTGTGGCGCAATTGCGCCCGGCCGTCGTGGATCCGCGACTTGACGGTGCCGACGGGGATCCCCAGCAACTCGGCGATGTCGGAATACTCGAGCTCGCAGAGATCGCGCAGGAAGACGGGCTCGACGAGACGCTCGTCGAGCTTCTCGGCGGCATCGAGCACGTCGATCCGCGCCCCGGCGACGACGCTCGGCGTGGAACCACCTGCTGCGAGATCGGGAGGTGCTTCGAGGACGCTCCGGCGCCGCTTCAGTTTGCGATACGTGTCGATCGCCGCGTTGGTGGTCAGCTGGTACATCCAGGTGGTGAACTTCGAGCGTCCCTCGAACGTGCCGATGCGGCGGGCCATGGCGAGCAGGGCGTCCTGGGCCGCCTCCTCGGCATCGAGTGGGTTGGGCAGGAACCGCCGGCAGCGACCGAGGATCAACGGGCGCGCTCCGACCAGCAACTTGTCGAGGGCGGCCGCATCGCCGTCAGCTGCCTGACGACCGAGCGCCTCGATCTCTTCGAAGTCCAAGCCCATCTCTCCTAGATTCGGCCGCGTGCCAGATGGCCAGATGGTTGGACCCTACCGACTCGAGCGTGTCCTGGGTACCGGCTCGTTCGCCACCGTGTGGCTGGCCTTCGACGACGTGCTCGACCGCAAGGTGGCCGTCAAGATCCTGGCCGACAACTGGAGCCGGGACAACGACGTGCGTCGTCGCTTCCTCGCCGAGGCGCGGGTGTTGTTGACGGTCGAGAGCCCGCGCATCGTCCGTGGCTTCCACATGGGCGAGACATCCAGCGGCCAGCCGTATCTGGTCATGGCCCATGCCGACCGGGGCACGATCGGCGACCGGGTCGACGAACGCCGCCGAGAGGGTCGGATCTTCGATGCTCGGGAGACGGTGGGCATCGCCACGGAGGTCGCCTATGCCCTCGTCGATGTCCATGCCAGCGGGCACTTGCACCGCGACGTCAAGCCGACCAATGTGCTCGTGCGGTCCTCGCCGACCCGGCGCGACATCGCCGGGCTGGCACCCGACGAGACCATCGTGCTGGGGGACTTCGGGCTCGCCAGAGGGCTCGATCTGTCGGCGCTGACGATGGTCGCCGGTTCCCCGGGTTACGTCGCACCGGAACAGGCAGCCGGCCTGACTCAACTGGATCGGCGTGCCGATCTGTATCCGTTGGGACGGATGATGCTGGAGATGCTCACCGGCGACCCCGGTGGACGGGCGACGACGATGGCCAGCGCGGCCGCCGAGCAGGTCGACGTGGTGGGCCTGCTGGCGGCGTCACCGGGCGGACTGCAACGGCCCAGCGCGGCGCTCGTCGACTTGATCACCCGGCTCGTCGCCAGCAATCCCGACGACCGTCCGGAGTCGGCCGACGAGGTTGCCGCGGCGCTCGTCGGCATCGCCGGGGCGTCCGCCGGGCGCGGCGGCGCCCCGCCGCCGACGGCCCCGCCGGCCGGCCCGCCTGTGGTGGCTGGCGGACGTCCCGCCGAAGCTCCGGTACCGGCGGACGACGACCCCGCCGGGCGGCGATCGGCGGCCTGGTGGCGTCGCCCGGGAGCAGTCGTCGCCGGCGGGCTGCTGGCGCTGGCGGCGTTGGTGGCCATCATCGTGGCCATCACGCGGGACGGTGGAGGTGGCTCGGCCAACACGACATCGACCGCGGCGACGACGATTGCGACGTCCTCGAGTTCGACATCGACCCGGGCCACGTCAACCAGCGCCGGACCGGTGGTTGTGCCCGAGTCGTCGACCCCGGTGTCGGCGGTGTCGGTGGTGTCGGCGACCGCTCCCTCGACGGACAGTCAGCCGGGCGAGCCGGCGCGGCTCTTGCTCCCCGCGGGCGCGTTCTCGCCCGATCTCTTGAGCAGCAGCGTCCCGAACCCTGACGGTCAGGAGGGCAACATGCTGGGCGGAGCGGGCGCGTTCGCCGCCGCGCTGTTCGAGGCCAACCCGGAGTGGTCTGGCGAAGCTCCGCAACCGAACGCCGATGGCACCCTCGACTTCGAGATGACCGGGTTCGATCGAACGGCCAGGATTCACGTCGAACCTGCCGGCGAGTCAGCGGGGGCGGAGATCGTCGGCTTCACGATCGAGTACACATGAGCCCCACGGTCGTCCTCACTCCCTCTGGCCTCGACCGCAACGCCGTGGTCGCCGTCGCCCGCGACGGAGCAACGGTCGCTGTGGGGGCCGATGCCCGCGCCGCTCTCGAGGCGAGCGCCGAGATCGTCCGGGCCCACGCCGCCGCGCCGGAGCCGGTGTACGGAGTATCGACGGGCTTCGGATCGCTCGCCACGACGGTCATTCCCGCCGAGCGGCGCGACGAGCTGCAGCGCGCGTTGATCCGCTCGCATGCCGCCGGAATGGGCCCGCCGGTCGAGGATGAGGTCGTGCGGGCAATGATGGTGTTGCGCGCCCGCTCACTCGCCATGGGGTACTCCGGTGTCCGCCCGGTGGTCGTCGAACGGATCGTCGACCTGCTCAACGCCTCCATCACGCCGACCGTCCCCGAGCACGGTTCGCTGGGGGCGAGTGGCGACCTCGCTCCGCTCGCTCACATGGCCCTCGCCCTGATCGGGGAGGGCGACGCCGCGTCGGCCGCCAGAGAGGCGGGGATCGCTCCGATCACGTTGCACGCCAAGGAGGGCCTGGCGCTGATCAACGGCACGGACGGGATGCTCGGCATGCTCGTGCTCGCCCTCGCCGATCTCGACATGCTGCTGCGTACCGCCGACGTCACGGCGGCGATGTCGGTCGAAGCCCTGATGGGCACGGACCGGGCGTTCGCCGCCGATCTGATGGCACTGCGTCCGCACGCCGGGCAGACGGCGTCGGCCGCCAACCTGCGGGTGCTGCTCGACGGCAGCGCCATCGTCGCCAGCCATCGCACGGCCGACCCGCGGGTGCAGGATGCCTACTCGTTGCGCTGCACCCCGCAGGTCCACGGAGCAGCACGCGATGCCGCGACCAACGCGGCCGCCGTCGCCGATGTCGAGTTGCGGTCGGCGATCGACAACCCGACCGTGCTGCCCGATGGGAGAGTCGAGTCCTGCGGCCACTTCCATGGTGCACCCGTTGGCCTGCAGTGCGACTACCTGGCGGTCGCCGTCGCCGAAGTCGGGTCGATCGCCGAGCGGCGCACGGATCGGTTGCTCGATCGCACACGGTCGCACGGCCTGCCGCCATTCCTCGTCGAGGACGCCGGCGTCAATTCGGGGGTGATGATCGTGCACTACACCCAGGCGGCGATGGTCGCCGAGAACCGCCGTCTCGCCGCGCCGGCGAGCGTCGACTCGATCCCGACCTCGGCGATGCAGGAGGATCACGTCTCGATGGGATGGGGCGCGGCCCGCAAGCTGCGCCGCGCCGTCGCCAACCTCGGTCGGATCCTCGCCTGCGAGCTCGTCTGTGCCGGGCGCGGGCTGGATCTGCGCGCTCCGCTGCGGCCTGCCGCGGGCACGGCGGCGGCCCTGGCGGCGCTGCGGGAGGCAGGGGTTCCGGGGCCCGGCCCCGATCGCTGGCAGTCGCCCGAGCTGGCCGTCGCTGAAGCGCTGGTGAGGTCCGGCTCGCTGGTCGATGCGGTGGAGTCGGCGATCGGACCGCTCGCCGGCATCGAGCCCACGGGATCGGCCTGATGAGCGCATCCGGCCCGCGCGTCGTCCGGGCTCCCCGCGGTGCGACGTTGTCGTGTCGCAGCTGGCAGACCGAAGCGCCGCTGCGCATGCTGATGAACAACCTCGATCCTGACGTCGCCGAGGATCCCGACAACCTCGTGGTGTACGGCGGGACCGGTCGGGCGGCGCGCTCGTGGGCCGCCTTCGATGCGATCTGCGCCTCGTTACGTGACCTCGCCGCCGACGAGACCCTGCTCGTGCAGTCGGGCAAACCGGTCGGGATCTGGCGCACCAACGAGTGGGCGCCGCGCGTCCTCATCGCCAACTCCAACCTCGTTCCCGACTGGGCGAACTGGTCGGAGTTCCGCCGCCTCGAGTCGCTGGGTCTGACGATGTACGGGCAGATGACCGCAGGCTCGTGGATCTACATCGGCACCCAGGGCATTCTCCAGGGCACCTACGAGTGTTTCGCCGAGATCGCCCGGCGCCGGTTCGGGGGTTCGCTCGCCGGGACGATCACGGTCACCGCCGGCCTCGGCGGGATGGGTGGCGCCCAGCCGCTGGCCATCACGATGAACGGTGGCGTGGCGCTGTGCGTCGATGTCGACCCCGAGCGCGTCGCCCGGCGGATCGCCCATCGCTACCTCGACGAGGTCGCCGACTCGCTCGACGAGGCCGTGACGCGATGCGTCGCAGCGCGCGACGCACGGGTGGCGCTCTCCGTGGGTGTCGTCGGCAACGCGGCGACGGTCCTGCCGGCACTCGTCGAGCGGAACTTTCCGGCGGACATCGTCACCGACCAGACCAGCGCTCACGATCCGCTGTCGTACGTGCCCGCCGATCTCACGGTCGAGGCGACCACCGTGCTGGCTCGCAACGATCCGGACGAGCTCGTCCGGCGGGCCCGGTCGTCGATGGCGGTGCACTGCGCGGCAATGGTCGCCTACGCCGACCAGGGCGCGGAGGTATTCGACTACGGCAACAGCCTGCGTGCCGAGGCCGCCCTCGGCGGGTTTGACCGGGCATTCGACTATCCCGGGTTCCTCCCGGCCTACATCAGGCCGCTGTTCTGCGAGGGCAGGGGACCGTTCCGGTGGGTCGCCCTCTCAGGAGATCCGGCGGACATCGCCGCAACGGATCGGGCGGTGCTCGAGGAGTTCCCCGGCGACGAGGCGCTGCACCGCTGGATCGCCCTGGCCGGTGAGCGGGTGGCGTTCCAGGGCCTCCCGGCACGGATTTGCTGGCTCGGCTACGGGGAGCGCCATGCCCTCGGCCTGCGGTTCAACGAGATGGTGCGGCGCGGCGAGGTCTCTGCTCCGATCGTCATCGGCCGGGACCACCTCGACTCGGGTTCGGTCGCGTCGCCGTATCGCGAGACAGAGGCGATGGCCGACGGCTCGGACGCGATCGCCGACTGGCCGTTGCTCAACGCCCTTGTCAACACGGCGAGCGGAGCCACGTGGGTGAGCATTCACCATGGCGGTGGAGTCGGGATCGGTCGCTCGATCCACGCCGGGATGGTCTGCGTCGCCGACGGCACCGATCTCGCCGCCGCCAAGCTCGAACGAGTGCTCACCAACGATCCGGGGATGGGCGTGATCCGCCACGTCGACGCCGGCTACGAGCGCGCCCGCCAGGTCGCTGCCGAGCGCGGCGTACGGATCCCGATGAGCGACGATCATGGTTGAGCGCCAGATCCTCGGCGACTACTGGCGGGACGGCGCGGTGTGCGTTCGCAACGCCTTCGACGCCCGCTTCGTCGATCTGGCGCGCCAGGCGATCGACGCCAATCTGGCCGATCTCTCGCCGAACGCCAAGCGGGCGAGCGCCGCCGACGACGGGGCGTTCATCGAGGACTTCTGCAACTGGCAGCGAATCGAGCCGCTGCGCCGGTTCGTGCTCGAAGCACCGGCCGCCGAGATCGCTGCCGAGCTGATGGGCTGCCACACGGTGCGCCTGTACCACGACCACGTCCTCGTCAAGGAACCAGGCACGGCCCAGCGCACCCCATGGCACCAGGATCTTCCGTACTACAACGTCGACGGACGGCTCAACGTCTCGATGTGGTTCCCGGTCGACCCCGTCGACCGGGAGTCGACGCTGGAGTTCGTCGTCGGGTCGCATCGCGGACCGTGGTACCTGCCACGCACGTTCCTCGACGGGGCCGCCCGGTGGTTCCCGGATGGCACCCTCGCCGAGCTGCCACCGATCGCCGAGCACCCCGAGGAGTATCCCGTGATCGGCTGGGAGCTCGAGCCGGGCGACGCCGTCTTCTTCCACATGCTCACGTTGCACGCCGCCGGCGGTGTCCGGGCGCCCGACGGCGGGTGTTGTCGGTGCGCTTCCTCGGTGACGACATGGTCCACGCCCCTCGTCGCTGGGAGACGTCCCCACCGTTCCCCGACCTCGCCGACGAGCTGGCCGACGGCGCACCGATGGACCACGCTCTGTTCCCGGTGCTCTGGGAGGCACGGCGATGACGGTGCGCGAGATCCTGACGGTCGGTCATCCGGTGCTGCGCCACCGAGCCGAGGAGATCGACCCGGCCGACCTGGCGACGGCGGAGCTCCAAGAGTTGATCGCCGACCTCATCGACACGATGCGTCACGCCAACGGCGCGGGCATCGCTGCCAACCAGATCGGTGTCGCTCGTCGAGTCGCCGTCATCGAGGTCAACAACAATCCTCGATACCCGTACAAGCCGACGATCCCGTTGACCGTCGTCGTCAACCCGGTCATCGAGCCGATCGACGACGAGCTCGTCGAGATCAACGAGGGCTGTCTGTCCGTCCCCAACCTGCGCGGGTCGGTGGATCGCCACGTCAACGTGCGCGTGCGCTCACTCGACGAGCACGGCAACGCCCGCGACGAGATCAAGCGTGGCCTGACGGCGGGCACCTACCAGCACGAGTGCGATCACCTCGACGGGCGTCTGTTCCTCGACCGCGTCAGCGATCCGACGACGTTCACGACGTGGGAGCAGTTCGAGCGGTACCACCGCGACGCCTTCGTCGAGCGGATCACGCGATTCGTCGAACGCGTCGGCTCGTGACGGAGACAGCGTTCTGGTGCGAGCAGGCCTGGCTCGGCGGCGACGACGTCGCCCGGGGCGTGGCGCTGACCGTCACGGATGACTCGATCACCGCCGTCGAACATCCAGTCGCGACGCCACCGAGCCGGGCGACGCGCCTCGCGGGCCTGACGTTGCCAGGTCTCGCCAACGCCCACAGCCACGCGTTCCACCGCGCACTGCGCGGCCGTACACACCAGGGCACCGGGACGTTCTGGACGTGGCGGGAGCGGATGTATGCGCTTGCCGACACGCTCGATCCCGACGCCTACGAGGCGCTGGCCAGGGCGACGTTCGCCGAGATGGTCCTGGCCGGATACACGGTGGTCGGCGAATTCCACTATCTGCACCACGGACCGGCCGGCGTTCCATACGTCGACCGCAATGAGATGTCGCACCGCCTGATGTCGGCTGCCGAACAGGCGGGAATCAGGATGACGATGCTCGACACCTGCTACCTCCAAGGAGCGATCGGCACGCCGGTCAACGATGTGCAGGCCCGGTTCACCGATGGCTCGGTCGATCAGTGGATCGACCGAGCCGGCGCCCTCGACGGCGGACCGTCTTGTCGCATCGGTGCCGGAATCCACTCGGTGCGCGCCGTGGACCCGGACTCGATGCGGGCCGTCGCGTCGTGGACGGAGGGTCACGACGCCCCCTTGCATGCCCACGTCTCGGAACAGCCCGACGAGAACACCGAATGTCTCGGCACCTACGGAGTCACGCCAGTCGCGATGCTCGACTCGGTCGGCGCGCTGAGTGAGCGGTTCACAGCCGTGCATGCCACCCACGTCGATGCAACCGACATCGCGACGCTGGGCAGCCGTCGGTCGCGGTGTTGCATCTGCCCGACGACGGAACGCGAGCTGGCCGACGGTATCGGGCCGACCGCTGCGCTCGTCGCCGGCGGGGTCGCCCTCTGCGTCGGCTCCGACGCTCACGCCGTGATCGACCCGTTCGAGGAGGCCAGGGCGATCGAACTCGACGAGCGCCTGGTGTCGCTGCGCCGCGGCACCCACCGACCGGCTGACCTGCTCGGTGCCGCCACTGCTGCGGGCTACGAAAGCCTCGGGTGGCCGGGCGGAGGCACCTTGGCGGTCGGCGCGCCGGCCGATTTCGTCACCATCGGATTCGACAGTCCACGCCTCGCCGGATCGGATCGCTGGCGTGAGCCGCTCGCTGCCGTCGTGTTCGCGGCCGCGGCTGCCGACGTGCGCACGGTGGTCGTTGGCGGCGACGTGGTGGTGGATGACGGCCGGCATCGCCGCGTCGACGTGACCGTCGAGCTCGACCGCTCGATCGCCGCGGTGTGGGCGACAGCAAACCAATGAGCTCGACCATCGTGCAGGGGATCGGCCGGCTGCTGACCAACGATCCGATGATCGGCAGGGGGGCGACCGGGGAGCTCACCGACGCGTGGGTCGTCATCGTCGGCGACGCAATCGCCGAGATCGGTACCGGAAGACCGCCATCTGCCGACTCCGCCATCGAAGCCGACGGACAGGTGCGTCATGCCCGGCTTCGTCGACAGCCACAGCCATGTGGTCTTCGCCGGGGACCGCTCGGCAGAGTTCGCCGCCCGGATGGCCGGCCGGCCGTACTCGGCGGGTGGCATCGGCAGCACGGTCGCGGCAACGCGGCAAGCCAGTGACGAGGAGCTGCGGCGCCGGTCGAGGAGCCTCGTGGCCGAGGCACATCGCGCCGGGACGACGACGATCGAGATCAAGACCGGCTACGGCTTGTCGGCCGACGACGAGCATCGCCTGGCGAGCATTGCCGCCGAGCTGACCAGCGAGGTCACGTTCCTCGGCGCCCACGTCGTGCCCGACGAATACGCCGGGCGGGCCGACGACTACGTCGCCCTCGTGACCGGCGAGATGCTCGAGCGCTGCGCTCCGTACGCCCGCTGGATCGACGCGTTCTGCGAGACCGGTGCATTCACCCCCGAGCAGTGCCGCACGGTGCTCGAGGCCGGGGCGCGGGCCGGGCTCGGCCTGCGTCTCCACGCCAACCAGCTGGGTCCTGGCGAGGGCGTTCGACTCGGGGTCGAGCTGGGCTGCGCCTCCGTCGACCATTGCACCTACCTCAGCGACGACGATGTCGGCGCGCTGGCCGGCAGTTCGACCGTGGCGACGTTCCTTCCGGCAACCGACTTCTCCACTCGTCAGCCGTACCCCGACGCTCGACGCGTGCTCGACGCCGGTGTCACGGTGGCCCTCGCGGCCAACTGCAACCCGGGGTCGAGCTACACGACGTCGATGGCGTTCTGCATCGCCCTCGCCGTGCGCGATCTCGGCATGACTCCCGACGAGGCGATCATGGCGGCGACACTCGGTGGTGCCGCCGCTCTCCGCCGACCCGACATCGGCAAACTGGCCCCGGGACTGCGCGCCGATCTCATCGTCCTCGACGGCCCGTCGCCGATCGACTTCGTGTATCGGCCGGGAGTGCCGATCGTTTCGATGTCGCTCGTGGGCGGCGTCGTCGTCGGTCAGTAGGTCGGTACTGTCGAGCCCGATGAGCGTCGACCAGATCTCCAACGACTTCGTCAGCGGGCTCACCGCGCTGAGTCCGTTTGCCGCGGTGTATCTCGGTCTGACCAGCGAACGGCTGCTCGACGACCTGTCACCGGACGGGCTGGCCGAACAGACCGACCTCGCCCGGCGCACGCTGCTCGCGCTCGGCGAGCAGTCCATCGAGAGCGAGCGGGAACGAGTCGCCGCCGACGTGATCGTCGAACGACTGCAGCTGCACCTCGACCGCTACGACGCCGGGGATTTCCACTCGGAACTGAACGTCACCGCCTCGCCGGTCCAGAGATTGCGCATGTTGTTCGACCTGCTTCCCAAGGACAACGACGAGCACTATGCCGACATCGCCAAGCGGATGCGAGCGGTGCCCACAGCGTTCGCGGGGTACCAGGACAGCCTGCGTGAGGGGGTCCGTCGCGGCCGCGTCGCGGCGGTCCGCCAGGTCGACAAGTGCGCCGAACAGTGCGCCACCTATGCCGGGACGACCGGTGCGGCCGGATACTTCACGACGGTCGCCGGGAGGAGCGAGCGCACCGGTGCGCTCGGCGAGGAACTGGCTGCCGCCGCGCGGATCGCCGACCAGGGTTATGCCGACCTCGCCTCGTTCCTGCGCACCGAGCTGCGCAGCGCGGCACCGGAGAAGGACGCCGTCGGGAGCGAGGTGTACGCCTTGGCGTCCCGCGACTTCCTCGGCGCGATTGTCGACCTCGAGGAGACCTATCACTGGGGATGGGCGGAGTTCCTGCGCCTGGAGGCTGAGCTCCTCGAGGTCTGCGCGCGGATCCGCCCGGGGGCGGCGCCGCGCGAGGTCGCCGAGCAGCTCGACAATGACGCCCGTTATCAGGTCAACGGCACGGACGAACTCCAGCAGTGGATGCAGCGCTTGTCCGACGACGCCGTCGCCGAGCTCAGCCAGACGCACTTCGACGTCCCCGCCGAGATCCGCACGCTCGACTGCAAGATCGCCCCGCCGGGCGGCACGGTCGGCGCCTACTACACCGGGCCGAGCAACGACCTCAGCCGCCCGGGGGCGATGTGGTGGGCGGTGGAGGCTGATCGCGAAGTGTTCTCGACGTGGCGCGAGACGACGGTCGTGTACCACGAGGGCGTTCCCGGCCACCACCTGCAGATCGCCACTGCCGTGTACCAGCGGGACTCGCTCAACGACTTCCAGCGGCTGTTGGCCGGGACGAGCGGGCACGGCGAAGGGTGGGCGCTGTACGCCGAACGGCTGATGCGCGAGCTTGGCTATCTCGACGACGAGCCGATCCTGCTCGGCATGCTCGATTCCCAGTTGTTCCGCGCCGCCCGGGTGGTGATCGACATCGGCATGCACCTCGAGTTGGAAATCCCGGCGGGAACGGGCTTTCACGAGGGCGAACGATGGACGCCCGAGCTCGGACTCGAATTCCTGCTGACGCGCACGGTCAACGAGCCCAAGTTCTCGGCCGACGAGATCGACCGCTACCTCGGGTGGCCGGGGCAGGCGCCGAGCTACAAGGTCGGTGAGCGGATCTGGATCGACGGTCGGGCCGCGGCGCAAGCGCGTCACGGCGCCGACTTCGACCACAAGGCGTTCCACACCAAGGCGTTGCAGTTCGGCGGGATGGGCCTCGATCCGCTGGCCTCCCTCCTCGCCACGATCTGACGACGCCGCCGAGCCCTGTCGTTCTTCAGTTAGCGCATGTCTTCGTGGTGGCGGATCACTTCGTCGAGGATGAAGCGCAAGAACGCTTCGGTGAACGCCGGGTCGAGCCCCGACTCGGCCGCCAGGCCGCGCAGCCTGACGACCTGTTCGGCCTCGCGCGCCGGGTCCATCGCCGGGAGCCCGATCTCCGCCTTGTGACGCCCGACCGCCTGAGTGATCTTGAACCGTTCGGCGAGGAGGTGAACGAGGGCCGCGTCGATGTTGTCGATACTCGCTCGGAACGAGCGCAGCTGGTCGTCGATCGGCGCCGTCACGATCGATCGGAGCTTCCGAAGAGCGCCTCGAGGGCTCCGTCGATGCCGGCGAGGTCGTCGCGTGGCTCAGCGGCGAGCCAGCTCAGATAGGTGATCGCCACCTCGTCGCGCTCGATCGCCCCGCTGTCGGTGTCGACCGGTGCCATGATCGTGTCGCCGTACTCCATGCGGATGGCGTAGCAGCCTTCCGTGCCGGCGATCGGGTCGAGCCACGCCGACGTGATCGCTCGCGGTGGCGTCGCGGCCACCGCCGCGTGGCGCCATCCGCGGACCTCGTCGAGCGCCAGGTTCGGCACGTTGATGTTGACGACCACGGGGTCACGGGGCGGCGCGGCCACGAGCTCGCCGACGACGACCGCCGCGACGTCGGCGGCGCTCTGCCAGTGCTGGTCGAGGATCATCTCGTCCCAGCCCTGTCCCTCGACCCCGAAGCCGGCGACCGCCTGGCTGACGGCAACGCCGCTCAGGCTGCCATTGCGCGCTGTCAGGGCCGCTCCGACCGTTCCGGAGTGGTAGACGGCCCGTCCGACGTTGGCCCCCGGATTGATGCCGGACACGACGAGGTCGATCGGGCCGAAGACTCCGAAGCGGGCGAACATCGTGCACAACGCCGGAGATCCGTTGACGCACCACGCCTCGGCGACACCGTCGATCGTCGTCGTCCGGGCCTGCGGCCTGATCAGATGGAGCGGCCCGACGCCCGCCCCGGCACCGGAGTGCTCGACCTCCGGGGCGACGACCACGACGTCGCCGTGCTGGGCCATCGTCCGGGCGAGCACGTGCAGCCCAGTGGACGCGATGCCGTCATCGTTCGTCACGAGAATGCGGGTCATCGCCGAATCACTGCGTGCCGATCGGCTCGGCCGAGCGGACGTAGCCGAGCAGTGGGGTCGCCCGGACACGAGCCCGCGCCCCCTGGGGCACGGCGGTGCGTTCGTTGGCGAGCGACGCCGAGACCCGGTCAGAACTGCCGTCGTCGACGGCGACGAAGAGCGAGTAGCGGTCGCGCCTGGCGAGCGGTCCGAGCAGCCACGGGTAGGGCACGACCCGTTGCGGGCGCCGGGCGCGGACGACGAGGCCTCGTCGCTCGACGGTGGCGAACAGGTCGAACGCTCCGGCGATCACGAGCCACAGGGCCCACAACAGCGGCACGCAGCAGGACCGCGGCGATTCCGATGGCGATGTTGTGGATGATGCCCTCCTGGTCGGCGAAGTTGTCGTCGACGAACTCGCCGAGCGTGTAGCCCCTGGCGATGTCGAGGAGCAGACGTTGCAGGAGCACGATCCCGGTGCCGACGGCGAGTCCGCCGACGAGGGCCATCGCCGGATGGCGACCGAAGCCGGGCCGGAACGGATAACGGACCTTGACGACGTGCCACGGCCCGTTGGCGTTGCTCCAGGCGATGCGATCGTCCTCGGGGACCACCGGTAGTTCGGCGCGGGCCCGCTCGGCGAGTCCGAAGGCCGCGGCGTAGCCAAGGGCGCGACTCGTGTTGTTGGCGACGACGCTGGACGCCCCCTCGAAGCCGCGCGGCTCCATCCACGCCCGCAACGACATCCACGCGGAGGCTCGTTGCAAGCCGGTGGCGGTCGCCCGCTGGGCTTGCGATGCGGCCTTGATGACGATCCGCCAGGCGACGATGGCGATGGCGATGGCGACGAGCACTGCCAGCGCTCGGGAAACGAGTGACTCACCGATGGCGGTCTCGTCGCCGTCGCGGACCGAGCGCCACAGCTGCCATCCGGCGATGGCGAGCAGCGCAACAGGGACGATGAGCAGCAGAACGTTCCAACGCCTCCGGCACAGCCCGGCGCGTTTGGCATCGGCGGTCACGGCGGCGGCAAAGCGTCGCCACCAACTGCGCTTGAGGCGCAGCCCGGCGACCTCGATGCCGGCGCCGGTCACTCCGTTGGTCGTCCCCGCGGTGAGCCGGTGTACGTGGTTGAAGATCTGCTGCTCGTAGGCAGTGAGCGCGTCGCCCTGGGCACCGGGACCGTCGGTGAGGACGATCACCTCATCATCGACGCCGACGATTCGCACCCAC
Source organism: Ilumatobacteraceae bacterium (assembly GCA_963786985.1). GTDB lineage: Bacteria > Actinomycetota > Acidimicrobiia > Acidimicrobiales > Ilumatobacteraceae > Desertimonas. The sequence goes on from CAWBBL010000025.1 coordinate 130,506, forward strand.
CCCCGCGCGGCGAGATCGAACAACGTCGCCCCGGCAGCGTCGGGCGTGACGACGAATCCGTTGGTCACGAGGCTGGCGACGGCCGGCGTTTCCGGGCCGATCTCGGACGACTCGTCGCTGGCGACGACGCGCGGCGGTCGGAGCAGCCGATTGCCGACAATCAGGTACAACGCCGCGGCGCAGGTCAGCACGGCGGCCAGCACCAGCGGGCCGGCCACCGGTTCGGTGAGGAACGCGAGCGTCACGCCGGGGGGCACGGACGCCATCTTGGCACGGGCCACTGGTACCCTCGCAGCCTCCATGACAGGCGAATCGACAACCCCTCAGATGTCCAGGATCGGAGTAGTAGGCGCCGGATACGTGGGACTCACCACGGCGGCGTGTCTCGCTCACCTCGGCCACCGCGTGGTGTGCGCCGACCTCGACGAGGCGCGTGTCGCCGCATTGCGCCGCGGGGAGATCCCGATCGTCGAGGCGGGCCTCGCCGAGATCGTCGCGTCGACGCTGGCCAACGGCACCCTGACGTTCGAGGTCGGGGCGGCCAAGGCGGCCGCCGATGCCGATGTCGTGTTCCTCTGCGTGCCTACTCCGCAGGGTCCTGACGGTGGTGCCGATCTCCGCTACATCGAGGGAGCCGCGGCCGAGATCGCCTCCGCGCTCCGTCCGGGCGCCTTGGTCGTCAACAAGTCGACCGTGCCGGTCGGGTCGACGCGGGCGGTCGAGGACGTCCTGCACCGGCCCGATGTCGCCGTCGTCTCCAACCCCGAGTTCCTGCGCGAAGGCACGGCCGTCACCGACTTCCTGAACCCCGACCGCGTCGTCATCGGCGCCGATGACCACGCCGCCGGAGAACGGCTCGCCGACGTCTACGCGCCGCTCCGGTCAGCCGTGCTGATCACCGACCCGGCGTCGGCGGAGACGATCAAGTACGCCGCCAACGGATTCCTGGCGATGAAGATCTCGTTCGTCAACGCCATCGCCGCGATGTGCGAGGCGGTGGGGGCCAACGTCGACGACGTCGTCGAAGGCATCGGCTCGGACGAGCGGATCGGCCGATCGTTCCTGAAGCCCGGGCCGGGCTGGGGTGGAAGCTGCTTCCCCAAGGACTCCAAGGCCCTCGTCAAGATCGCCGCCGACTACGGCTACGACTTCACGATGATGAAGGGCGTCATCGACGTCAACGAGGAGCAACGCCGGCGGATGGTCGGCAAGGTTCGCACGGCTCTCGGCTTCGGTCCCGGGGGCGGACTACGCGGGGCACTCGTCGCCGTGCTCGGGCTGACGTTCAAGGCGGGCACCGATGACTTGCGGGACTCGCCGAGCCTGACGATGGTGCGCAGCCTGTTGGCCAGCGGTGCCAAGGTGCGGGCCTTCGACCCGACCGTCGGACTCGGGGCCGAGGGAACCAAGAACGCCAGCCTCGACGGGATCGAGCTCGCCGCCGACGCCATCGCGGCAGCCCGCGGTGGACGCGTCCTGGTCATTGCCACGGAATGGCCGGAGTTCGCCAAGCTCGACCTCGACGAGGTTGCCGCGGTGATGGCCGACGACGCGGTGATCGTCGACACGCGCAACCTGCTCGACCCGGCTGCCGTGCGCGCCGCCGGTCTGCGCTACGACGGCGTCGGCCGCCCGTAGGACCGACCCAGACGCACTCGGCGCTCCCGCGTACGATGCCGACCGTGTCGCGGATCGTCGTCACCGGAGGAGCTGGCTTCCTCGGTTCGCACCTGTGCCAGGCGCTGCTCGCCCGGGGCGACGAGGTCGTCGCCATCGACAACCTGATCACCGGCGCGGCGGAGAACATCGAGGGGTTGTTCGGAGAGCGTGGCTTCACGTTCCACCATCACGATGTGAGCACGTACCTCTGGGTGCCCGGCCCGGTCGATGCCGTGATGCACCTCGCCAGCCCGGCTTCTCCGGCCGACTTCGAGCGCATCCCGATCCAGATCCTCAAAGTCGGTGGCCTCGGGACACACAACGGGCTCGGCCTGGCCCGGGCCAAGCGGGCCAAGTTCTTCCTGGCCTCGACCTCCGAGGTCTACGGCGACCCGCTCGTTCATCCCCAGCCGGAGACCTACTGGGGCAACGTCAACCCGATCGGTCCGCGCGGCGTCTACGACGAGGCCAAACGCTACGCCGAAGCAATGACGATGGCCTACCACCGCCATCACGGCCTCGACGTGAGAATCGTCCGCATCTTCAACACGTTCGGGCCGCAGATGAGACCGGACGACGGCCGGGCGGTTTCCAACTTCATGGTCCAGGCGCTGCGCGGCGAGCCGATCACGATCTACGGCGACGGCAGCCAGACCCGTTCGTTCACCTACGTCGACGACGAGATCCGCGGCTTCCTCGCCCTGCTCGACTCCGACGTCACCGTTCCGGTCAACATCGGCAACCCCGAGGAGTACACGATCAGCCAGCTCGCCGAGCTGACCCGGCAGATCACGGGATCGGCGTCCACGCAGTCGTACGTGCCGTTGCCAGTCGACGATCCGGCCCAGCGCCAGCCCGACATCACTCGCGCCCGCGAGCTGCTCGGATGGGAGCCCACGGTCGGCCTCGCCGAGGGTCTGCAGCGCACCGCCGAGTACTTCCGCACGGTCGTGTGAGGTCGCCATGACCGCCGGGACGAGCCCGGTGGCGGGCACCGTCGTCGCCATCGCCGTGCGCGATGGCGAGCGGGTTGCGGCGGGACGCACGCTGTGCACCGTCGAGTCGATGAAGATGCACCACGACGTCGTCGCCGAGCGCCCTGGCATCGTGTCGGCCGTCGTCGTGACCGTCGGTGCCGCCGTCGTCGTCGGCGACGTCCTGGTCGAGATCGACGACAGCGATGATGGCACCGCGCCGGGCGATGGTGAGAACGCGGCGGGCGGTCGGTCGGAGGCCGCCGGGTCGCGAGCGGACCTCGCCGAGGTCGTCGAGCGTCATCGAGTCGGGCTCGACGAGTCACGTCCTGACGCGGTCGAGCGGCGCCGCCGACTCGGCCGGCGCACCGCCAGGGAGAACATCGCCGAACTCGTCGACCGCGGGTCGTTCGTCGAATACGGACCGTTGGTCGTGGCGGCCCAACGTCGCCGGCGCAGCGTCGACGACCTCGTCGCCAACACGCCGGCAGACGGGATGATCGGGGGTATCGGCAGCGTCAACGGCGACCTCTTCGCCGGCCAGGCGGCACGTTGCGTGGTGGCGGCGTACGACTACACCGTCCTCGCCGGGACCCAGGGAACCCTCAACCACCGCAAGAAGGATCGCCTCTTCGAGCTGGCCGCCGAGTTGCGCCTGCCGGTCGTGCTGTTCACCGAGGGAGGTGGCGGACGGCCGGGAGACTCGGAGGCACCGGGCCCGACAGGGCTGGACTGCCTGGCCTTCCTACGCATCGCCGAACTCTCCGGGCTCGTCCCGCTCGTCGCCGTCACTGCCGGCTATTGCTTCGCCGGCAACGCCGCACTGCTCGGCTGCTGCGATGTCGTCATCGCGACCGTGGACTCGAACATCGGCATGGGCGGGCCGGCGATGATCGAAGGAGGTGGGCTCGGTACCCACGAGCCCACGTCGATCGGTCCGATCGACATCCAGCGGGCGAACGGCGTCGTCGACCTCGTCGTCCCCGACGAGGCCGCCGGCGTCGCCGCGGCGAAGCGCTATCTGTCGTACTTCCAGGGCCCGCTCGCCGAATGGTCGTGCGCCGAACAGGACGAACTGCGGGCGGTCGTGCCGGTGGATCGCCTGCGCGTGTACGACGTCCGGCGGGTGGTCGAGCTGCTCTTCGACATCGGCTCGGTGCTCGAGCTGCGGCGCGACTTCGGCCTCGGCGTGGTCACCGCGCTGGCCCGCGTGGAGGGCCGCCCGGTGGGCGTCCTCGCCAACAACCCGCGGCATCTCGGCGGGGCGATCGACTCGCCGGCAGCCGACAAGGCGGCCCGCTTCATGCAGCTGTGCGACGCCTTCGACCTGCCGCTCGTGACGCTCGTCGACACACCGGGGATGATGGTCGGGCCCGACGTGGAGGCGACGGCGCTCGTCCGCCATTGCAGCCGGCTGTTCGTCACCGGTGCCAACCTGACGATTCCCACGATCGCCGTCGTGCTGCGCAAGGCCTACGGTCTCGGCGCCCAGGCGATGATGGGCGGCTCGACGAAGGCACCGCTCGGGTGCTTCGGATGGCCGACGAGCGAGTTCGGTGGGATGGGCCTCGAGGGTGCCGTACGGCTCGGCTACCGGCGAGAGCTCGACGCCGCCGCCGACGACTTCGCGCGCCAGCAGCTGTTCGACGAGCTGGTTGGCCGGGCCTACGAGATCGGCAAGGGGATCAGCGTGGCGTCGTACTTCGAGATCGACGACGTCATCGATCCGGCCGACACTCGCCGCTACCTCACCGCCTTGCTCGATGCCGCACCGTCGCCGCCGCCACGGGCCACCAAGAAGCGCCCGAACATCGACACCTGGTGACCTGTCGTCACGGGGTCACCGGCCGAACATCGTCATCCATTGCTCCTTCGACGCCGGCCTGTACACCTGGTTCTGGTCGCGGACGGACGACATCGTGGCGCACGAGGGCAACGCGTAGCGGTGGCCGGGGAACACGACCGTGCCGTCGGGCAGGGCGGCGAGGCGTTGCAAGCTGTCGTACAGCGCCGCCGCGTCACCACCGGGGAGATCGGTCCGTCCACAGCCGTCGAGGAACAAGGTGTCACCGGACACGAGGCGGCCCTCGACGAGGAGGCACTGGCTCCCCGGCGTGTGCCCAGGAGTGTGCAGCAGCTCGACGTCGATGGCGCCGACGGGAACGACGTCGCCCGGGCCATGGGTAGTGAGTTCGTCCGGCGACACACCGATCGTGCGGGACACCCACGGAGCCTCGGCGGCCTGCACATGGACCGGGACGTCGACCTGTTCGAGGAGGGCGGCGACGCCCTCGATCGTGTGGCCGACCATCGATCCACCGATGTGATCCGGGTGGTAATGCGAGGCGATCACCCCGGTGACGTGCATGCCGTCGGCGGCGACGGTGGCGAGCAGTTCGGCAACCGCGTAGGCCGGGTCGACGAGGACGCACTCGCCGGTCGACCGGTCGCCGACGGCGTACACGAAGTTGACCATTTGGGCGGCGAGCGGGTCGTCGACGGCAAAGTCGCGACCGCTCAGCAGCTGGCGGAAGTACAGCCGATCCTCATCGGCCGTCGTGGTGGTCGTCACAGCTCCGCACCCTACGCTGGCCGCGTGAGCACTCCGCGGCCGCTGGAAGGTCTCCAACCGGGCCAGCTGCTCGTCGTCGGCGGTGACCGCTACGTGACAGTGACCGAAGACCTGGCCGCCTCGTTCTGCGCCGGCGACCGCCTCGTCGTGATTGCCGAAACGGGCGATGTGCTGCACATTCCGGCCGCCGAGCAGGCGATTGCCACGGCTGCCGTCGACGCCGCGGTCGAGGCCTTCAGCGTTCTCAACGTCGTGGGCGACGAGCAGATCTCCACGTTCTTCGGATCCTTCGCCGATCGTCTCGGCGACCACACAGCCGTCGCCCCGATCATCGATGCCAACCGGCGCGACGTCGACGCGGCGACGGCTGCAGGGCGATCGACGACTCGTCTGACGTTGGCGCCGAGGATGCTCGACGAGATGGTGGCCGGGCTCCGCGGCTGGCAGCGCTCGCCGCTCCGTCGTGACGCCGGCCTCGGCGAGATCGAGCACCGCGGGTGGACCGTCGAGGCCCGCCGCGCTCCGCTCGGGGTGGTCGGCTTCGTGTTCGAAGGTCGTCCGAACGTCTTCGCCGACGCCGCCGGTGTCGTGCGTACCGGCAACACGGTGGTCATGCGGATCGGTTCGGACGCCCTCGGCACGGCGGAGGCGATGTTCGCGCATGCTGTTGGTCCGGCGATGGCGGCGAGCGGGCTTCCCGACGGCACGCTGTCGTTGGTTCGCTCGCCTTCCCGCGCCGCCGGATGGGCCCTGTTCGCCGACCGGCGCCTGGCGCTCGCCGTGGCCCGTGGTTCGGGTCAGGCGGTCGGTCAACTCGGCGCCGTCGCCCGGCAGGCCGGTACGCCCGTGAGCGTGCACGGCACGGGCGGGGCATGGCTGGTCGCCGGACTCGGCGCCGACCCCGAACGGTTCGCAGCCAGCGTCGCCGGTTCACTCGACCGCAAGGTGTGCAACACGCTCAACGTCTGCTGCATCCCCGCGGCGCGAGCCGACGAGCTGGTGCCCCGGTTTCTCGGAGCGCTCGACGCGGCTGCCGCCGCCTTGGACACGTCGGCTCGCCTGCACGTCGATGCCGTCGCCGAGCCGTATGTCCCCGCCGAGCGGTTCACCTCGAAGGTCGCCATCCGCCGAGCCGATGGCGACCACTACGAGCCGGCGGCGACGGTGCTCGAGCGCCAGAACCTCGGCACGGAGTGGGAGTGGGAAGGATCACCGGAGGTCAGCCTCGTGGTCACCGAGTCGGTTGGCGAAGCGGTCGACCTGTTCAACGTCCACAGTCCCCGCTTCATCGCCTCGCTGATCAGCGACGATGGTTCGGAGCAGGAACTCTTCTACGCCAGCGTCGATGCCCCGTTCGTGGGTGACGGGTTCACCCGCTGGGTCGACGGCCAGTACGCCCTGGCAACCCCCGAGCTGGGGCTGTCGAACTGGCAGTTCGGTCGCCTGCTCGGCCGCGGTGGAGTGCTGTCGGGTGACTCGATCCACACTGTCCGCCACCGGGCGAGGATCGACGATGCCTCGATCCGCCGCTGACATCACCGACCGAGGAACCTGTCGACGAGATGGCCCCACGCCACGGCTCGGGGTCTGCTGAACGGCGCAGAACTGGACTCGGCGTGGTCGGCCCGCGACGCGGCGAGGGCGACGAGCCGGACACCGAGCCAGCGCAACGGCTCGGGTTCCCAACGGCGTGATCGGTGCCCGACCCACGGCAGGCGGGTGAGATCAGTATCGCGACCGACGATGAGGTCGGCGAGCGTGCGCCCGGCGAGGTTCGCCGTCGCTACTCCGTCGCCGACGTAGCCACCGGCGCTGGCGATTCCTGACGCTCGGTCGTAGGCGACATGCGGGTGCCAGTCGCGTGGGGCGGCCAGGGCGCCACCCCAGTGGAACGGAAAGCTGACGTCATCGAGCACCGGGAACAGGTCCGTGACCGTTCGGTGCAGCGCCGATCGCACGTCGACGTCGGTGTCGAAGCGATCGGCGACCCGCGAGCCGAAGTGGTACGGCGCGCCCCGACCGCCGAACGCCATCCGCCCATCGGCGGTGCGTTGGCCATACACGACGACACGAGAGGCGACCGTGAACGTCTGCCGGTCGGCGAGTCCGATGTCGTCCCACTGCTCGGCGGTCAGCGGGTCCGAGCCGATCATCATCGAGTAGATCGGCAGCAGGTCACGGCGCCTGTGGGGAAGCTGGCTGGTGAAGGCCTCGGTGGCCAGCACCACGGCGTCGGCGCGGATCGTCCCCGCCGTCGTCGTGACGCGTCGAGTCGCGACGTCGACGACGTCAACGCCTTCGACGATGCGCGCCCCTCGCCGGGTCGCCGCGTCGGCGATGGCTCGAGCGAGGCGCAGCGGATGGACCGCCGCACAGTGCGGCGTGAACATCGCCCCGACGGCACGCGTCGCGTGAATTCGATCCGCAAGGTCGGCGGCACCGAGCAACTCGACGTCGGCTGGCCCGAGACCGAAGCGCCGCGCCTCCGCCACCGCGGCCGCGATGCGCTGCAACTGCGCCGCGTTGCGGGCGACGGTCAGCGTCCCGCCCTTGTGGAACTGCACATCATGGTCGACCGTGGCACTCGATGCCGCGAAGCGTGCGACGGAGTCGACCGTGCTGATCATCGCCCGCTGCCAGTCGACCGCGGCGCGGCGGCCGTGGCGCCGTTCGAGGGCGGTGAGGCTGATCGGCAGGAGCGCCGAGCACCACCCTCCGTTGCGTCCGCTGGCGCCGAAGCCGACGTGGTGCCGCTCGACGACGACGACGCGCATCGCCGGCTCGGCCTCGAGCAGCGACAGGGCGGTCCACAGCCCGGTGTAGCCGGCGCCGACGATCACGACGTCGACGTCGAGGTCGACGTCGCCACCATGGCGCGGATCGAACGGAACGTCGGCCGGACAGGTTGCGTGCCACAAGCTCTGGCCGAGCATCGGGCGCCTACGCTACGCCGATGATCTCCCAGCCGGTGGGCACGTTCGGCCCGCCGAGCAGCGCCCCGGCCGGGTGGTATCCGGACCCGCACGGCAGTGCCTATGCGCGCTACTACGACGGCTACCGCTGGACGCCGTATGTCGCCTTCCCGGACCAGGTTGGAGCGGAGCCCCAGCCGGCCGAGCAGCCACATCCCGAGTTGCCGATCCCGATCGCCATCGGGGCGATCGTCATCCTCGCCGCGTCGCTGATCGCCAGCCGGGAGTTGCTCGATGCGCTCATCGACCGCGATTGGAACATCGTCGTCTACATGGCGATCGCCGTCGCCGTCGGGTACGGGCCGTCGATCGCTTGGATGTGGTATGCCAGCCGGCAATGGGGGACCGGGCGTGTGTTCAGCGACCTCGGGGTGCGCTTCCGGTGGGTCGATCTCGGGTGGGGCCCGCTGATCTGGGTCAGCACGGTCGCGGCGATGGGGATCGCCGTCGGCTTGATGCGCTTCCTCGACGTTCCCTATCGGGGCAATCTCGACGTCGACAACGGCAGCCCGTTCGAGCGCGACAACACGTCGATCGCCGCCCTGCTCGTTTCCGCGGTGATCTTCGCCCCGATCGTCGAAGAGGCACTGTTTCGGGGTGCGATGCTGCGCGGCCTGCTGTCGAAGATGGCGGCGGTGTGGGCGATCGTGCTCCAGGCGGTGCTGTTCGGTGCCGCCCACTTCGACCCGGACTTCGGCCGGGAGAGCATCGGCCTGATCATCGCCCTCAGCGTCGCCGGCGCCGGTTTCGGTCTGGCCAGCTATCTCCTGCGGCGCCTCGGGCCGGTGATCATCGCCCACGCCGTGATGAACGCCGTGGCCATCACCGTGGCGCTGAACTCATGATGGTCGCAAGCTGGTGATCGCCGAGGCGCTGCACGTCGCCCTGGAGCGGGCGCGGCGGCTCGGGGCGATCGGTCCGCACACCCGACGGGGCCGTCGATTCGGCGCCTTCGGGGATCGGAGTGTGATCTGTTTTCCGCCGGCGGCAATCGTCAACGAGCGCTTCATCCACATCGGCCAGCACACGATGATCGGCCAGCACGTGACGCTGTCGGCGGGGATGGTCGCCGGCCAGGCGTGCCTCACGGATCCAGTCGTGCGCATTGGCGACCGGTGTCTCATCGGTCGCGGCAGTGGCATCGTCGGCCACTTGTCGATCGACATCGCGGACGACGTGTGGACTGGTCATCACGTGTACATCACCGACCAGAACCACGACTACGCCGACCTCGACCTGCCGATTTCCCGCCAGGCGATGCCCGAGCGACCGGTGCGCATCGGCGCCGGGTCGTGGCTCGGTCACGGCACCGTCGTGCTTCCCGGGGCGACGATCGGCCGCCACGTCGTGGTCGGCGCCAACAGTGTCGTGCGTGACGAGATCCCGTCGTACTGCGTGGCGGCCGGCAACCCGGCCCGGGTCGTCAAACAGATGAGGGAAGACATCGACGACGACCTACCGGACGTTGCCAGGGCAGTGCTCAGTTGGCGAGATCGCGCGGTGGAGCGCAGCTAGGCATCTCGTTGTCGCCGGCGAACTGCTCGAGCTTCTCGCTGATCGGGATCCCGTCGACGGCCGCCTCCGTGAACGGCTCGTTCTCGCCTCCACGCAACCGATCGGTGAACGCCCGCCGATTCTCCAGGTAGGTGCGATAGTCCGCCTCCCACAGCGGAACGATCGCCATCCCCTTGTCGTCGGCGGGATGAACCGCGACCACGTCATCGAGCATCGTTTCGACGATGTCCGTGGCCCTGTCGACAATGTCGGCGCGCTCGGCGAGCATCGCCGGGTCGTCGTTGTCGAGTAGCCGCTCGTCGACCAGCAGCTCCCGTTGGGTGGTGGCCACGTCACAGATCGACTCGGCCCGCTGCGCCCAACTCCGGTCATCGATCTTGTTGACGGCCTCCTTCGACGCGAAGAACAGCGCCCACACCCAAAAGGCGGCGAGCCCGGCGACGGCGATGGCGATGGCGATTCGCCAGAACTTCACGCATCGGCCTCGGCGGGCTGCGGGCGATAGCAGACCGCCAGCTGCACGATTCCCGACCCGATCCCGACGAGCGCGGCGGTCAGCGACCCACTCCAACCGGTCCATTCGATGTCGAAGGCGTTGTCCAGGCTGAACCTCCCGGGTCCGATCGTGGCCACCGCCCAGGCCACGATGGCGAAGGCGGCGACGAACTCCCACCCACCGTTGACGACGAGGAAGCCCTTCCCGCGGTGGACAGCCCAGTAGGCCACCGTCATCAAGCCGATCATTCCGGCCGCCGCCAACGGCGTCAGCAACCCCGCGGCGAACAGCAGCCCGGTGCCGATTTCGGTCGCCGCGGCCAGCCGCGCCTGCAACGGCGGCCACTTCATGCCGATCGAGTCGAACCACCCAGCGGTGCCCGCCAGCCCTCCGCCGCCAAAGATCTTGTTGTAGCCGTGGCCGGCGAGACAGACCCCGAACGCCAAACGTAGGACGAGCAGTGCAGTGTCGAGCTGATCTTCCATCGCGGCGACGGTATCGCCCGGTAGACAGGAGCAAATGGAGTCGGCCGCTGATCGCCCGGGCGAGGGGCGATTGGCTCGCAGCGCGGCGATGGTCTGGGCGATGGTCAGGCTCCATCCGCGCCCGTTCATCGTCGCAGTCATCGGCGCGGCGATCTTCGCCACGTGCACGGTGCTGTCGAGCGTCGCCGTGCAGTGGGTCACCGATCACGTCATCGTTCCGCGATTCGACGGCGGCGACGTGGCGGTGTCGACCGTCGTCGCCGGTCTGGTGTTCCTCGGCGCCGTCGGGGTCGTCCGGGCCGGGGGGGTAGTCCTGCGTCGCGTGTTCGCCGGGATCACCCAGTTCCGGGTCGGAGCGACGTTGTCGAACAGCGTGATCGAGCGCCTCGTTCGCCAACCGATCTCGTGGCACCAGCGTCGGCCGGACGGTGACCTCGTCGGCCGGGCGAGCGTCGACACCGACACGGCAATCGCCGTGCTGGCACCGATCCCGTATTCCGTGGGGACGGTGCTGATGATCGTCCTGTCCACCGTGTGGCTGTTGGTCACCGACCGTGTCCTCGGTGCCGTGGCCATCGCCGTGTTCCCCCTGCTGTTGGTGACCAATGTCGTCTACCAGCGACGCGTGGACCGCCACTTCGACGCCGCCCAGGCCGAGCTCGGCCGACTTTCGGCGAGCGTCCACGAGAGCTTCGAAGGAGTCCAACTCGTCAAGGCCTACGGTGCCGAGCAGCGCGAGACCGAACGGCTGTCGGAGATCGCCGGGCGGGTGCGCGACTCGCGGGTCCGGGCCGTGCACCTGCAGGGGACGTTCGACGCCGTGCTCGACGTGCTCCCGTCGCTGGCCAATGTGGCCATCGTCGTCGTCGGTGCCTATCGAGTGAACAGCGGGGAACTCACGGTCGGCGAGTTGACGAGCTTCATCTACCTGTTCACCCTGCTCGTCTTCCCACTGCGCCTGATCGGGTACGTGCTGTCGTCGATGCCGTTCTCGTTGGCCGGCTGGACGCGAGTGCGCGAAGTCCTCGACGAGCCGCTCGACGCGGATCCGTTGGATGCTGTCGGCCGGGCGCCGGCCGGCATCGGCCTGCGGGTCGACGACGTCTCGTTCACGTTCACCGGAGAGTCGACACCTGCGGTGGACGACGTGTCGCTGACCGTCCCGACCGGGCGGATCGTCGCGGTGGTCGGGCCGACGGGCGCTGGCAAGAGCACACTCGTCGAGCTGGCGGGCGGCCTCGTCGCTCCTGACCGAGGCACCGTGGCGACGAGCGCCGGAGCCCGTTCGCTCGTCTTCCAGGAGGCGTTCCTGTTCGCCGGCACGATCGGTGACAACGTGGCGATGGACGGTGAGTTCACGGAGGAACAGACGTGGGAATCGTTGCGTCTCGCCTGCGCCGCCGGCTTCGTGGCCGATCTGCCCGATGGGCTCGACACGGTCGTCGGCGAACGTGGGGTGAGCCTGAGCGGCGGTCAACGCCAACGCGTGGCCCTGGCCCGAGCGCTCGTCCGGCAGCCGTCGCTGCTCCTCCTCGACGACACCACGTCGGCGCTCGACCCGGCCACGGAGCGGACGGTGCTCGCCAACTTACGCGCCGCATTGGCCACCACGACGGTCCTGATGGTGGCGTCGCGGCCCTCGACGATCGCCCTGGCCGACGACGTCATCTACGTCGCACGTGGCACGGTGGTCGACCACGGGACGCATGGCGAATTGATGTCACGAAACGCGTCGTACCGGCAGTTGGTCGAGGCGTTCGAAGCCGACCGCACCGGGGCGATGGCGATGGGGGTCGCCGGTGACTGACTTGGTGGTCGAACCGAGCGGCCGATTCTCGACGCCACCAGCGAGGTTCTCGGCGGTGCGGACGATCGGTCGCGGGCTGGAGGAGGCCCCGATCCTGCGCCAGGGCCTTGGTGTCACGTGGATGCTGGCGATCGTCGGCGCCGTGGGACGCGTGGTCGTTCCGATCCTCCTCCAACAGGCCATCGACAAAGGGATCATGGGTGCCGAGGAGGTGCGCGTCGGCTTCGTCGCCAAGCTCGGGTTGATCGCCGCCGGAGCACTCATTGTGTCCGGGATCGCCCAGCGCCACGCCGTCGTGCGCCTCGGCACACGCAGCGAGGAGGCGTTGTACCACCTGCGCGGACGACTGATCGGTCACATCCACCGGCTGAGCCTCGCCGACCACAACGAGGAGCGTCGGGGCGCGTTGGTTGCCCGCGTGACGAGCGATATCGAGACGCTGGCCCAGTTCTTCCAATGGGGCGGCATGACGTGGCTGCTCAATGGACCGTTGATGCTCCTCGTCGGTGCCGTGATGCTGGCCTACGACTGGGGTCTGGCGCTCGTCGCCTTTGCCCTCGCCGCGCCGCTGGCGCTCGTCTTACGCGTGGTCCAGCGCCACCTCGTGGGGGCCTACGAGACGGCTCGCCAGCGCAACGGCGAGATGATGGGGGCGATCGGCGAGGTGGTCGGCGGAGCCGAGACGATCCGGGCCTACGACGCCGGGGAGGCGTTCGGAACGAACGCCGTGGCGATGGTCGACCGTCGAAGGTCGGCACAGATTCGAGCTGGGGTGATCGGGTCGTTGCTGTTCCCCTCCGGCGAACTGTTCTCCGTGCTCACCATTTGCGGTGTGATCGCGATCGGTGTGGCCCGCGGCCCGGCGAGCGGACTGACGGCCGGGGCGATGATCGGGTTCGTCTTCCTCACCTACCGGTTCCTCGAGCCGATCGCCGAGTTCACCGAGGTTCTCGATCAGACCCAGACCGCTGTCGCCGGCCTCCGCCGGGTGCTCGCGGTGCTCGACATGGAGACCGGGCCGCCGCCGACGGACCGACCAGTGCCCCTGCCGGCTGGCGAGCTCGACATCGCCGTGCGCAACGTCACGTTCGCCTATCCCACGAGGGGGATCACGACGTCGCTCGACGAGGCCGTGCTGCGCGACGTCGACGTGTCGATTCCCGCCGGTCAGCAGGTTGCCCTCGTCGGCGCGACGGGTTCCGGCAAGACGACCCTCGGACGGCTGATCGCCCGCTTCGCCGATCCCACCGTTGGGGAGCTGTACCTCGGGGGAGTTCCCCTGCAGTGCGTGGGCAACGACGAGCTCCGCCAACGCCTCGTGGTCGTTTCTCAGGAGCCGTTCCTGTTCGACGACACCGTCGCCGCCAACGTCGGGTTCGCCAAGCCGGGTACGTCGTTCCCCGACATCGAGGCGATGGTCAGCCGGCTCGGGCTCGACGACTGGATCGACTCATTGAGCGACGGGCTGCTGACGAGGGTCGGTGAGCGCGGCGCGAACCTGTCGGCAGGAGAGCGTCAGCTCGTCGCCATTCTCCGGGCGGGTGTCGCCGACCCCGACGTACTCGTCCTCGACGAAGCAACCTCGTCGGTCGATGCGCTGACCGAGGTGCGCATCTCGCGAGCGCTGAGCCGGCTGGCCGAGGGGCGCACGACGATCGCCATCGCCCATCGCCTGTCGACGGCGGCCCGGGCCGACCGGGTCCTCGTGCTCGACGAAGGGGTGCTCGTCGAGGACGGCACCCACGACGAATTGGTCGCCGCCGGCGGCGTCTACCGCCGATTGCACGACGCCTGGATGGTGGCCACGAGCGTCCACGACGCGGCCCTGTCCAGCTCCCCCGACTGACCGACGACCGCACCGTTGTCGATCTGGGCGGCCTTCGGTCCACTCTCCGTTCTGGGCGGCCGGCGGTCCGCTTTCCGGCCTTCGGCCGCCCAGTTAACGGCTTGGCGAGACAGTGGTGGCCAGCACGTGAGTGGCGGTGGGGCGATCGGCGACGTCGCTGCTCAACGCCGAACAGTCGGCGATCGTCGACGCGAGCAGTTCGAGCAGGACGTCGTCGCGGTCGCCGCCACAGCTCTCGGCGATGCCTCCCACCGCCAACAAGACGATGCTCGGTGCGCTGCGCCGATGGAACCGCGCCGTCGGGACAGGTCGGTCACCGCAGTACTGGCGCGCCCAGCGGTCCGCCGAGGGCACCGACGCCAAGGTCTCCCGGCCGACGTCGGACAGCGACGTGGTCGGCCTTCCGTCGAGTTCGGCGAGCACCCGTTCGCACGTCAACAGGCCGACCGCCAGCGCCCGCTGGTGTTCGTAGCTCACGACCGGTACCGCCGTCACCGCGGCGCGCCTGGCGATCACCGCGTTCCACCGCGGATCGTCGCTGGTCAAGCCGATCACTGACGGGATCAGCGCCGTCAGGCGCTGCCGGGCGTCGTCGGACGTGTTGTCGTTGACCAGCCGGGCCACGGCCGACAGCAGCGGGTGGGTGCAGCTGGGATGGTCGCTCCAGCGCTCGCCGGCGAGGTACGACGCAAATTCCATGAAGCACGCCCCTTTACGTGGCGAGCGATGCTTACCCCTGGTCAGCATCGGCACGAGTGTCGGAGTTGCTGTTGTCATGGCACGCCTCCGTGGTGGAGTCCGTCAGTTCCAGTCTGCCCCATGTGGGCCCCGCTTGTCACCGCCGTAATCTGCGAAGAATGACGGAGTGGCGGATCAGCGCTGCGCAGTATCGGGCGATCACCGTCGCCGCCCTTGTCGCGATCTGCGCGATCATCGTCACCGGAGCCGCAGTGCGCCTCACCGGGTCAGGTTTGGGTTGCGCCGACTGGCCGGCGTGCAGCAGTACCAAGTTCATCGATGTCTCCTCTCGCCACGCGGCGATCGAGCAGGTCAATCGCCTGTTCACCGGGTTCGTCAGCCTCGCCGTGATCGCCGCCGTGCTCGGCTCGCTGGTCCGCAGCCCGCGCCGGGGCGACCTCACCGTGCTGTCGCTCGGCCTGGTGACCGGGGTTGTCGCCCAGATCCTGTTGGGCGGCGTCACCGTGCTCGTCGACCTGCACCCTGCCGCAGTGCAGGGGCACATGCTGTTGTCCCTCGTCCTCGTGGCCAACTCGGTCGTCCTCGTCCGTCGCGCGTCGGAACCCGACGACGGGGTCGTCGTGCGTCCGGTCTCACCGGAGATATCCAGGCATACAGCCGGGGTCGCCGCCCTCACGGCGCTGGCTCTCGTCACCGGCACGGTGGTCACCGGTGCCGGGCCGCACGCCGGCGACGAGGAGGCACGGCGGTACGGGGTGGCGATCGCCGACGCCGCGCGGGTCCACGGAACGAGCGTCGTGCTCGCGGTGGTGGCCGTGCTCGTTCTCGCCTGGCGCTTGCGTCGACGGCCGGCGGAGCGCACCGAACTGGCCGAATGGGTCTCTGGATGGATCGTCGTCGCCCTGCTCCAGGGGGCGATCGGCTACATCCAGTACTTCAACGAGGTGCCTGCGCTGCTCGTGGGAATCCACGTGTTCGGCGCCACCGTGCTCTGGGCGGTCACCGTTGGACTAGTCATGAGCACGGTCCCGACCCGCCGCATCGCCCCGGTTCCGAACCACCCCAGGGCGACCGCAGCGACGGTCCCGGCGACCGGTTGAGCGGTTGAACGCGAGCCGAAACTGCGCGTTAAAGTACGCCCACCCACGAAGACCGGGTAATCCGGCCCGTCATGAACTGGGGGGAGTTACAACCGATGCAACGATCAAGATCACGCCGCGGCGTAGCGGCGATGGTCCTGGGGGCGGCGCTCGTCGCGATCGCCCAGGGAACCACTTCTGCCACGACCGTCCCTGGCGAACCAACCGGCACAGGTCCGGCCGGCGGCGAGGTCGTCCAATGCGGCTTCGCTCCGAGCGACACCACCGACGGCGACATCGCCGGGTTCTCCGGCACGACACCGTACAGCGAGCTCACGCCCGACTTCTTGGAGCGCATCTGCGGTGTCGACCCAGCGCTCCAGGACTTCAACTACGCCGCCGAGGCGTACGACGTCGTGACGATCCTCGCCCTGGCGATGGAGATCGCCCAGACCGACGGCATCGAGCACGCCAGCGAGATCATCGGCGTCACGCGCGACGGCACGAAGTGCACATCGTTTGTCGAGTGCAAGCCGCTCGTCGACGCCGGCGAGGACATCGACTACGACGGCAGCTCGGGGCCACTGGAGTTCGACGGCAACGGTGAACCGACGATCGCCAGCTACGGGCTGTTGAAGATCGGCGACAACAACCGCATCGACCCGACACTCACCGAGTTCATCGTCGTCGAGGGCGAAGGGGCGTTCCCCGAGCCGGTGCCGGTCGAAGGCACCCGCGAGGGTGACGGCGTCATGACGATCGGCTCGCTGCTGCCACAGACCGGGATCCTGGCGTTCCTCGGACCACCCGAGTTCGCTGGTGTCGATCTTGCGGTGCAGGAGATCAACGCGGCAGGCGGCGTTCTTGGTCAGCCCATCGTCAACATTCCGGGCGACTCCGGTCACACGGACACCAACCAGGCCGATCAGACCACTGACCGCCACCTGTCCGAGAATGTCGACGCCATCATCGGCGCCGCATCGTCGGGCGTGTCGCTCACCGTGATCGACAAGATCGCGGCTGCCGGCGTGACCATGTTCTCGCCAGCCGCCACGTCGCCGGAACTGTCGACGTACGACGACAACGGCCTGTTCTTCCGCACGTCGCCGCCCGACATCTACCAGGGCGACGTGCTCGGACAGTTCGTGGTCGGTGACGGCAACCAGACCGTGGCGATCATGAACCTCAACGACGCGTATGGCAACGGCCTTGCCGACGAGGTGACTTCGACGGTCGAGGAGTCCGGCGGCGAGGTCGTCGAGCGGATCGTCTACGACCCGCAGGCGCAGTCGTTCGACAGCGAGGTCGGCCAAATCGCCGCAGCCGACCCCGACGCCATCGTCCTGATCGGCTTCAACGAGTCGTCGCGGATCCTGCGGGCGATGGTCGAGCAGGGCATCGGTCCACGCGACATCCCCGTCTACGGGTCCGACGGCAACATCGGCAACGCCCTCGGTGTCGACTTCGACGCCGGTAACTGACATCCACTAGTCGGAAGCGAGAGCCCGGGCCCGTCGGCCCGGGCTCTTTCGCGTTCGTGGAGCGTTCGTGGGTCGACGTCAGACCCGAGCGAGCGTGCCGAGGTACAGCTCGATGACGCGCGGATCGCCGAGCAACTCGCGGCCGGTGCCCGTATAGGCGTTGCGTCCCTGGTCCAACACGTAGCCGCGGTGGCACACCTGCAGGCAGCGGCGGGCGTTCTGTTCGACCATCAAGATGGCGACACCGGTGTCGTTGATCATCTTGCAGCGCAGGAACACCTCGTCCTGGAGCATCGGGGAGAGCCCGGCCGACGGCTCGTCGAGCAGCAGCAACGTCGGGTCGAGCATCAACGCTCGGCCCATCGCCACCATCTGCCGCTCGCCGCCGGACAACGATCCGGCGCGCTGGTCGGCCCGTTCGGCGAGCCTCGGGAACAGCCCGGTCACGACCTCGTAGCGCTCCTTGAAGCGCTTCGGAGTGAGGAAGCAGCCCATCTCCAGGTTCTCGCGCACGGTCAGCGCCTGGAAGACGTTCTTCGTCTGCGGCACGAAGCCGACGCCGCGCTGGACCAGCTTGTGGGCCGGCTGGCCGGTGATGTCGTCGCCATGCAAGCGGACGACACCCGAGCGGACGGCGACGAGACCGAGGACCGCCTTGAGGAACGTCGACTTGCCGGCCCCGTTCGGACCGATGATCCCGACGAACTCGCCAGGTGTGACAGTGACGTTGCAGCCGTTGAGAATGTTGACCTCGGGCACATAGCCGGCGACGAGATCGGTGGCGTCGATGACGTTGGACGTTGATGTCAGGGCGGCGGCGCTCATCCGGCTGGCTCCTCGGTGGCTTCGACTCCCCAGTCGCTGACGTGGTGCTCCTCGGCGATCTGTTGGAGTGTGTCGACTCCGAGGTCGCCGGCGTCGAGACCCAGCTGTTCGATCGCCTCGGCCTCGTCCATCGCCCCGATGTCGACGTCGTGGTGCGCGCCGAGATAGGCGTCGATGACCGCCTGATTGCCGGAGATCTCGGCTGCTGTCCCCTCGGCGATCAAGCGGCCCTCGGCCATCACGAGGACCCAGTCGCTGATCTCGTGAACCATGTCCATGTCGTGCTCGACGAACAGCACGGTGCGCCCCTCGGACTTGAGCTGATGGATGTGATTGAGCAGGCTCTGCTTGAGCGCCGGGTTGACGCCGGCCATCGGCTCGTCGAGCATGATCAGCTTTGGATCAGTCATCAGAGCCCGGGCCATCTCCAGCAACTTGCGCTGTCCACCGGAGAGATTGCCGGCGAACTCGTCGCGCATCTGATCGAGCCGGAAGCGTTGCAACAGCTCGTCGGCTCGTTCGGTGATCGACCGCTCCTGAACGCCCCAGGCGAATTGCCAGGGCGCCGCCCACAGCCGTTCACCGCGCTGGCCGGTGGCTCCGAGGCGCATGTTCTGGATCACGGACAGGCGGGCCAGGCTCTTCGTCAGCTGGAACGTGCGGACCATCCCGAGGCGCGCGAGTCGGTGCGGCTTGGTGTGCGCCACTGGCACGCCGTCGAACGTCCACTGTCCGGTGTTCGGCTCGTCGAAGCCGGTGAGGAGGTTGAAGAACGTCGTCTTGCCTGCGCCATTCGGCCCGATCAGGGCGCTGATCTCGCCGCGCTGTACCTCGGCGTGGTCGACATCGACGGCGACGAGCCCGCCGAACGCCCGGCGGACCGAGTCGACCACGAGGATCGGATCGGTCTTGACAACGCCCGGCTGACCTGCCGGCCAGCCTTCGGCGTCGGCAACAACTTCAGCGGACATCGAAGACCTGTTCGCGGCGATCGCCAAAAATGCCCTGCGGCCGGAACACGACGAGGGCGGCGAGCGCCACGCCGGCGACGATGAACTTGACCTGGCTGAAGTTGTCGGTCGCCACCAACCAGTCGGGAAGCTTGTCGCGGCGCGTGGCCTGGCTGAGCAAGGTGTCGACGAACCCATACACGAAGAAGAAGATCATCGTGCCGACGATCGGCCCCTTGGCTCGACCGAGACCGCCGATGATGATGACCGTGAAGCAGATGAACGTCAGGTTCGGGGCGAACTGGCCGGGTGTCGCCGCCTGGGTCTGCGCGGCGAGCAGCAGCCCGCCGAGCGAGCCGATCAAGCCACCGATGATCAGGCTCTGCAGCTTGAAGGCGACGACGTTCTTGCCGAGGGCCCGGGCGGCGTCCTCGTCCTCGCGGATGCTCTTCAGCACGCGGCCCCATGGACTACGCATCAATGCCCACACGAGCACCGACACGACTGCCACGACCGTCCACCCCAGGACCATCATCCACAGTCGGTAGCCATCGAAGGTCTGCGCACCGATCCAGAACCGGTCGTCGTCCACCCACGGGTTGAGGTCCGAAAAGAACTCGGTCCAGCCCTGGCGCCCGTCGGTCCCACCGGTGAGCCAGGTGAACCGCGTCGAGCTGACGAAGTAGCGGATGATCTCGGCGGCGGCGATCGTGACGATCGCCAGGTAGTCGGCGCGCAGTCGCAACGTCGGCAGGCCGAGCACGAGCGAAAGGGCGATCGAACAGACGACCACGAGGCCCAATGCCGCATACCAGGGCCAGCCGTACTCGATGATCGGGATGGCGAAGGCGTAGGCGCCGACGGCGGCGAATCCGGCTTGTCCGAAGTTGAGTAGGCCGGTGTATCCGACGTGGACGTTCAATCCAACGGCGATGAGGCAGACCGCTGCGGCGAACGCGTTGATCGACGTGTAGACCGCGCTGGAGAAGATCAGCTCCCAGTTCACCCGATGCGCTCCTTGCTGCCGAGGATTCCCTGCGGACGGATGAGCAGGATGATGATCAGGGCGACGAGGGCCCCGACGTTCTTCATGTCATTGGCGTTGGGTACGACGAATGTCCACAGCTCGACGAACATCCCGATCACGAGCGAACCGATGAGCGCGCCGAACGGGTTGCCGAGCCCGCCGAGGGTGATCGCCGCGAACATCAGCAACAGCAACGTGAAGCCCATGTCCCAGCGGATGCCGTACTCGAGCCCGTACATCACCCCGCCGAGCCCCGCCAGTGCGCCGCCGAGGATCCAGACGAGGAGGATCACCCGGTCGGAGTCGATGCCACTCGACGACGCCAACTCGGGGTTGTCGGAAACCGCACGAATCGCCTTGCCGAAGCGAGCCTTGAGGAGGAACAGGGCGACACCGATGATGACCGCGCCGGAGATGCAGATGATCCACAGCGACCGCGGCGGGTATTCGATCGGGCCGAGGTCGATGAGGTCGGGTTGCAGGGTGTACTGGCTGTACTGCTCCAAGGCACCGCCGGCGAGGAACAGGTAGAGGTGCCGGGCGGCCAGGGCGATGCCGATCGACACGATCATCATCGACGTCAGACTCGTACCACGGTGCCGCAACGGTCGCCACACCCCGAGTTCGAACAGCCCACCGACGACCGCCGTGACGACGATCGCCACGATCGCCGCAGGCAACAGCGACCACGAAGCCCAACTTCGGTTGAGGCCCCAGGCGACCAACGCACCGAGCGTGACCATCTCGCCGTGGGCGAAGTTCGAGAGTCCGGTGGTGCCGAAGATGAGGGACAGTCCGACCGACGTGATGGCGATGATCATCGCCAGCTTGAAGCCATTGGCCAGGGTCGGCAGGAACTGGCTCCACTTGCTCTCCGCTTGCCGCAAGTCTTCGCCGAGGAAGAACACGCGGGTGGTGTTGCTGTTGGCCGGGATGTTGACGGCCTCGTAGACCTCTGTCTCGCCCTCGGGGATCGTGATGCCCTCCGGCAGCGACTCCGTGTCCAACCGCACGTTGTACGTGCCGGCCTCCGGGACGGCGATGGAGTACTGGCCGCCCTCGTCCGTCACCCCCTCGGCGATCAGCGTGCCGTCGGGAGTCTCGACGACGATGCGCACGTCGGCAACGCCTTCGCGGACCTCCTCACCGTCCTCTTCGAACTCGTTCTGCACACGGCCACCGAGCGTCTGATTGGTGTCCTCGTCCTGGGCGGCGGCGATGCCGAAGTCGGCCAGCAGGAACCCGATCGGGACTGCCAGCACGGCGATCAGTCCTGCGCGCCGGATTGCGCCGCCCGACGTTCCCCCCACTGCCATGGTGGTGGCAGGGTACGACGTCCGGCGCGCTGCGTCCAACAAAACGGAGCCTGGCCAGACTGGGGACGTGGTCTCACTCGACGACGCTCGCCGACTCCTCGGAGTGAGCCCTGATGCCGGCGTCGAGGACGTCCGGGCGGCCCGCCGACGGCTCGCCAAACGCTGCCATCCGGATGTCGCCGGAGGCGATACGGAGACGATGCGTCAACTCAACGAGGCCGCCTCGATCGTGTTGCACGAGTTGGGAGTCGTCAGCGAGGACACCGAATCGCCGATCGACGCCGCAGCACGGCGGCGGTGGCCTGCGCCGCGGCGGCCGCCGACCGGTGCCCGCGTCGACCACGACGTCGCGTCGTTCGTGATCGAAGCCCTCCCGGCGGTGGCGTTCGAGGCCCTGCTGGTCGTCACCTCGTGGATCGGCGAGGTCGTCGTCGACGAACCGCCCTACCAGCTCGACGTGCTCCTCCTCGATCCGCTGCGCTGCTGGTGCCGGCTCGACCTCGTGCCAGACGCCGGAGCCAGCACGGTGAGCCTGACGATCGCCGCCCTCCCGGACGAGGCCCTGCCCGACATCGACGATGTTCGCGACCTGTGGGTCGCGTCGCTCAATCGCCTCGGGAGATGACCCGACGTTCAGGTGCGCCCGATGGGGTAGCGCGGGTCAGGCGTTCGTGGAATCTGTTGACGTGCTGGCGGTCCACAGCTCGTCGATGATCCGGCCGACGATGCCCCCTGCGTCGACCTGGTCGTTGTTGGTGAGAACGACCAACGTGTCGCCGGTGGCGGGGGCGTAGACAGCGGTGCTGTCGTAGCCGTCGGCGCGCGATGATGTCACTGACGGTGCAGCCCCGCCCCCGCCGACGTAGTACATCTGCGTGCCATCAGGGGCGACGAAACCGCCGATCCCGAGGCCGTAGCCCTCGGGTGAGAGGGTGGTGATCTCGGCGAGTGATTCGGCGGACACCAGCTCGCCGTCGAACAGACCGCCCAGGAACGTCGCCAGCTCACCGGTGGTGGAGAACGCAACGGCGGGCCAAAACCTCGACGCGAGCGAGGCATAGGGCTGGGCGGGGTCACCTTCGATCCCGGGCGTCCCTGACCAACCAGCGGCGAGGCCGTCCGGGATCGGTGCGTCGCCGGTGTCGATGGCGGTCACCTCCAGCCCGAGTGGTTCGGTGACCCGCTGACGAAGCACGGTGTTGAGATCGGTGCCTTCGATCTCTTCGATCAGCTGACCCAACAAGTTGAAGTTGACCGCGGCGTATTGCCGTAGCAGCCCCGGAGGGCTCGCGAACGAATCCTCGAGGTAGCTGAGCACCTCATCCGGCGTGAAGACACGTGCCGGATCTGCCAACGCGTCGGCGAGCAGTTCTGGCGCGCGGTCGATTTGCGGAAGTCCGCTCTGGTGGCTGAGGAGCTGGCGGATGGTTACGTCTCCACCGATCACAGCGTCAGGCAGGTAGGTCGACAGCGGTTCATCGAGCTCGATGCGGCCCTCCTCGACGAGTTGCATCACCAACGCGGCGATGAACATCGATGACACATCACCCGTTCGGAACGGCGTGTCGGCGGTGATCGGATCACCATTGACGTTGGCATCGCCGATGACCGCCGTTGTCGACTCCCCATCACGGATCGACAACACGGCGACCCCGCCGTCACGATCACCGAGCGCGTCAACGAGCACAGCGTCCAGCGCATCCGCCGACAATGACTCGGACGGAGATGACGTGGCGCTCGTCTCGTCGGGCGTTGTCGCCGCCGCGGCCGCCGTATCGGCGACCGCCAGACCCGTCAAGAACAGAGAAGTCAGTCCGGGAGCGAACAGAGCGCGTACACGAAGTCGAGACACGACCTTCCCCTCTCAATCCTGCCTGGGATCCCCTGGACCTGCCGCGACCGTATCGACGGCCCGCCGCGGAGTCAGTCGAATACTCGACGAACTTCGCCCGATCGCCTCAGACGGGCGATTTCTCCCGACCGAGTGCTCCTGTCAATCGGTCATCGGGGCCGGGCCGGCAGACGCACGCACCGTGAACGTCGGAATGAGAACGTGGTCGCGGGCGCCGACGTCCTCATGGTCGATGGCGAGATCGACGGCTAGCGCCGCCATCTCGGTGATCGGGTTGTGCACGGTGGTGAGCGGCGGCGCCGTGTACGTCGCGAGCGGAATGTCGTCGAAGCCGACGATCGATACGCGAGCGGGAACGGCGATGCCGCGGCTGTGGGCCGCGTGGAGCGCGCCGAGGGCGAGCAGATCGGTCGCCGTGACGACGGCCGTCGGCGGAGCTGGCGTCGCCGCCAGCTCACCGAAGGCATCGGCGCCGGCAGCCGGGTCGCTGACCGCGGGCACGACGTGGGCATCGTCCGGTGGCATCCCCAGCTCGCCGAGGCGCTCGACGAACGCCGTCCGCCGTTCGCGCAGGTCGCCGTGCGACCCGCCGCCGATGAAGCCGAAGCGGCGATGGCCGAGCGCGACGAGATGGTCGACGGCGAGACGGACGCCCACCCGGTTGTCGACGTTGACGGTGTCGATTCCGGGTAGGGGGGTGCCCTGCCAGAGCGCGACGACGGGAACGGTGGCGGCGGCGAGGTCGTCGAGCAGCCGCGGCTGGTCGCGCATGTCACCGAACACGATGATTGCGTCGCAGTGGCGGGTCTCGAGCAGGCCGTGCAGCTCGATCGCCTCGTCGGCGAGCCCGTGGGCACTGCCGAGCACGACGTTGTAGTTGCGCTCGCGGGCGCGCGTCGACACCGCTTCGACCCCAGGGGCGAAGAACGGGTCGGAGATCTCGCGGACGATGATCCCGAGCAGCATCGTCTTCGCCCCGCGCAGTCCACGGGCGAGCGGGTTGGGCCGGTAGCCGAGCCGGTTGGCGACGTCGAGCACGCGCTGTCGTGTCACGGCGGCGATCGGAACCGTGGTGACGGCGTCGTTGAGGATCCGCGAGACGGTCGACTGCGACACCCCGGCGGCGCGGGCGATGTCCTGCATCGTCGCGGCGTGGTCGGGAGCCGGCGGGCCCCCGCTCGTCAGGTCCCCCGAACCTGGCATACGGTTGACAGCATAGCAATGGCTGCATAGCATTGCAGTCCTGGCGAAGTGGCGCCTATGGGGGAGGGACCGATGAAATTGCATCGTGCACTACTGGCGCTCGTGTTCGGCGCGGGCATCGTGATCGCCGGCGGGATCACGACCTCGGCGACGACCGTGCCACCACCCGACTCGGCACCGCCGGAGGAGGCGGCGCCGGCGACCGTGCCGACCGAGTGGGATGTCGAGGCGACCGGGACCTGCGACGGCGGCCCGATGACGATGTGGGAGCGCTCTGGCGGCAACGCCCAGATGGTCGACGCCCTCGTCGCCGCCTGGAACCAGGTCTACCCCGACTGCCAGATCGAACTGACCTACATCGTGCACGCCGAGATGGTGCCGCAGCTGGCCCGGGGGATCGAAACCGGCGACGTGCCCGACCTGATGGGCTTGGACTTGATCTACGGCCCACAGTTCACGTCCGCCGGCCAACTCCAGGACATCACCGATCTGATCGGCGACGATCCGTTGGCCGCGAACATCGTCGAGGGCCACCGCAGCGTTGCCACGTGGGACGATCGGCTCTACGGCGTGCCGCTCTACGCCGACGTTTCGCTGCTGTTCCAGAACAGAGCTCTCTTCGAGCAGGCCGGGCTCGACCCCGATGTTCCGCCGACCAACCTGCAGGAGCTGCACGACATGGCCGCGGCGATCAACGACCCGGAGAACGGCGTCTACGGCTACTACCTGGCTGGCAACTGCTCCGGGTGCAACATCTTCACCTTCGCACCGTTGATCTGGGCCTCTGGTGGGACGATCGAGCCGGCCGAGTGTGGCGACGAGGCGCTCGTCGGCGACAGCATCCCGACGGTGCTCGAGTGGGCGCGGATGATGCACCAGGAGGGTCTCATCGACCCCGCAGCCCAGGCGGAGAACGGCGAGACCTTCGCCAACGTCTTCGGCTCGGGCAGCACCGGGATCATGGGCACCGGCAACTTCAACGTGTTCCTGGCGAAGCAGCAGAACCCCGACATCGACCTCAGCGTCGCCCTGCTCCCCGGACTCGAGTCCGGCCAGACAGCCTCCTTCGCCGGCGGCGACATCGTGACGGTGCCGATGGGCTCCGATCGGCTCGAGGACGCCGTCGAGTTCATGAAGTTCATCCTCTCCGACCAGGTCCAGGAGAACGTGTACATGAGGCTGGGCAACCTGCCCACCAGGAGCGACGTCGAGCCCGTCTACGACGACCCGGACGTCGCCGACACGCTGCAGGCACTGTCGGTCGCCCAGACGCCGTTCACGCTGAAGTTCTTCGAGCTGATCAACTCGCCGCAGAGCCCGTGGCTGCAGATGCTCCAGCGTGTGTACTACACCGACGAGCCGATCGACGAGATCATCGCCGACACGAAGGCGCAAATGGAGGAGATCATCTGCGAGGGAGCGGAGGCTCCCGCGACGACCGGCTGAGCAGCAGCAGCGCCTGAATTCGGATGCGGGCGAGGACGAAGCGGAAGTTGGCCGGCGCCGCCTACGTGGCGCCGGCCTTCCTCTTCGTCCTCGCCTTCACCGTGTACCCGTTCGTGCGCACGTTCCGGATCTCGCTGACCGACGAGTCGCTGCTCCTCCCCGCCGAGTACGTCGGGCTCGACAACTTCCGCGACGCCCTCGACGACGACCAATTCTGGGGGGCGTTCCGGTTCACCCTGAAGTACACGGTGTTGCTCACCCCGATCCTGATGATCGGCGGCTACCTCCTCGCCCTCCTGCTGGCGACGAACACGGGCGTGCGCCGGTTCACCCGCGCCGTGGTGTTCATCCCGGTGGTGATCGGTCTCGGCGTCTCCAGCCTGTTGTGGTACTGGCTGTTCAGCCCCCGCTTCGGGTTGATCAACGCGGCCTTGCAGGATCTCGGGATCATCGACGAGCCGATCCTCTGGCTCGGGGTCAACCCCAACACCTCGCTGTGGGCGATCATCGTGTCGATCACGTGGAAGGTGATCGGGTTCGGGATGATCCTGTTCGTCGCCGCCATCCAGGCTGTCCCGAAAGAGGTCAACGAGGCGGCGCTCGTCGACGGGGCAAGCGCGTGGCAACGAGCGATTCGGGTGACCTTGCCGCTGACCATGCGCACGGTGCTGCTCGTCACCCTGATCAGCGTCATCGGCTCCCTGCTCGCCTTCGACCAGTTCTTCCTGATGACCGCCGGCCAGCCGCTGAACCAGACCGCTACCTCGGTGTTCTACATCTACCTCAACACCTTCCCGTTCCTGAAGCTCGGCTACGGGGCCGCCCTCTCGCTGATGCTCGCCGGGTTCATCCTCATCTTCACGGTCACGCAGATGGTGCTGAGCAGGAGGAGCGCGCGATGACGCCGCGCCGTATCGGAGCATGTCGATGACCCCTCGACGCGGTCGGTATCTCGTTGGCGCTGTGTGCATCGCGCTGTGCACGGTCATGCTGCTGCCGCTGCTCGCATCGGTGCTGCAGTCGGTGAAGCCGACTGAGGAGGCGGCCGAGGTCCCACCGACCTACGTGCCCCACGGTTTCAGCCTCGATGCGTACCGTCGGCTGTGGAACTACCAGGACGGCCTGCCGACCTACGTCATCAACAGTCTGGGCACGGCCGGGTTGACGGTGTTGTTCACGCTCGTGCTGACGGTGCTCGCTGGCTACGGCCTGGCCCGCTTCCCGGTTCCGTTCAAGGAGCCAGTGTTCGTCGTGCTCCTGCTCGCCCTGATCATCCCCTACCAGGCGCTGCTGACCCCGTTGTTCCTGATGTTCTCCGACCTCGGCCTGGCCAATTCGCTGGTCGGGCTCGCCATCGTGCACACGGCGATCCAGCTGCCGTTCAGCCTCTACGTCATGCGCAACAGCTTCGAGGCGGTGCCGCGGGAGCTGGAGGAGGCAGCGATGATCGACGGCGCCGGTTCGCTGCAGATCCTGCGGCGGATCTTCCTCCCGGCCGTCGTCCCGGCGATCATCACGGTCGTCCTCTTCGCGTTCATCATGTCATGGAACGAGTTCCTCGGCGCCCTCGTGATGATGACCGACGGATCGAAGTTCACCCTTCCGGTGATCCTCGCCCAGGCCCGCACGGCGACGTCGCTCGGGGGCACGGACTGGTCGATGCTGCAAGCCGGGATCACGATCTCGATCGTTCCCTGTGTCGTCGTGTACCTGCTGTTGCAGCGCTACTTCGTGTCGGGGCTACTCACGGGAGCAGTGAAATGACGTCGACGGCACTTCCGGTCCAACCGAGTCGTGGCACGCTGCGGCCGCTCGGCCTCGGCGAGGTCGAGATCACCGGTGGCGAATGGGCGCTGCGCCAGCAGGTCAACGGCGAGGCCACGCTGGCGCACTGCCACGGCTGGATGGAGCGGCTCGGCTGGACGGCCAACTTCACCCATGCCGCCGCCGGCACGATCGTCGGCAACCACCAGGGGATGATGTTCGCCGACTCGGACGTGTACAAGCTGATGGAGGCGATGGCCTGGGAGGTCGGCCGCAGCGGGTCGGCGGATGCCGAGCGCCGCTTCGGCGAGTTGACGGCGGTGATCGCCCCGGCGCAGGAGGCCGACGGCTACCTCAACACCGTGTTCGGGCGTCGCCGGCCAGCCGCAGCGCTACAGCGATCTGGAGTGGGGCCACGAGCTGTACAACGACGGACACCTGTTTCAGGCCGCGGTGGCGCGGGCCAGGACGGTGGGATCCGACGAGTTCGTCGCCATCGCCAGGCGGGTCGCCGACCACGTGTGCGACACGTTCGCCGATGGTGGGATCGAGCGCGTTGGCGGGCATCCGGAGGTCGAGCTCGGGCTCGTCGAGTTGGCCCGCCAGACCGGAGAGCAGCGCTATCTCGATCAGGCGGCGACGTTCGTCCGGCGGCGCGGCACCGGGACGCTCGGCGAGATCCCGTTCGGGCAGGCGTACTTCCAGGACGACGTCCCGATCCGCGACGCTGCCGTGTTCCGCGGCCATGCCGTGCGGGCGATGTACCTCGCCGCGGGGGCCGTCGACGTCGCCGTGGAGACCGGCGACGACGAACTGATCGACGCGCTTGTCGCCCAGTGGGAGGCGACCGTCGCCCGCCGGACGTATCTCACCGGTGGAATGGGTTCGACGCACACCGGCGAGGCGTTCGGCGACGACTTCATGCTTCCTCCGGATCGGGCCTACTCCGAGACGTGTGCCGGAATCGGCTCGGTGATGCTGGCCTGGCGTCTACTGCTGGCGACGGGAGAGACGCGGTTCGCCGATGTCATCGAGCGCACCCTGTACAACGTGGTCGCCACCTCTCCGGCCCCCGATGGCCGGCACTTCTTCTACGCCAACCCGCTCCATCAACGAGTTCCCGGGTCCGTGCCGAGCGACGACGTCGAGAGCAAGCGGGCATCGTCGAGCCTGCGCGAGCCGTGGTTCCTCGTTGCGTGCTGTCCGACCAACGTGGCCCGCACGCTGGCCAGCCTCGCCGGCTATCTGGCCACTGCCGACAGCGACGGGATCCAGATCCACCAGTACGCGAACAGTCGCATTCGCACGACCATCGGTGACAGCCGGCGGGTGGGCGTCGAGTTGGCGACCGGTTATCCCGACGACGGCACCGTCGCCGTGCGGGTGACGGAGACCGACGGGCAGCCGTGGGCGCTCACTCTGCGGGTTCCATCGTGGGCCGACGGTGCCGAGTTGGTTGACGGCGATGAGCGACGGCCGGTCACCCCCGGCACCGTCGTCGTCGAACGACCGTTCACGGTCGGCGACGAGGTGACACTGAGGCTGCCGCTGACGCCGCGCTGGACCTTGCCCGACCCGCGGATCGATGCCATCCGCGGTTGCGCGGCGGTCGAACGGGGACCGCTCGTGTTGTGCGCCGAGTCGGTCGACATGCCCGAGCAGCGCCACGTCGATCTGCTGCGCGTCGAAACCTCGGTGCCCCCCGCCGACCGCGACGGGTCAGTGGTCGTCGCCGCCCGGTTCCTCGATCCGGCCGGTGACGGCTGGCCGTACGGTGCTGCCGACGATGTTGCCGTGCCGGTGGCCGCGGATGTCGTCGACGTGCCCCTCGTCGCCTACAACAAGTGGGCCAATCGCGGTCCTTCGTCGATGCGCGTCTGGCTCCCCACCGTGTGAGAGCCTCGCCACGCGGCCTGCGTGGCCGGGGAACGCAGTTATCGGGCGGCGGCTTTCTGGAGGCGGTCGCGGATTGCGTGGCCGAGGCCGATCGGCGGCGGCAGCACGGCGATCACGTCGGTGCAGCCGTGGGCATCGGCGTCGCGGAGTTCGGCGTAGAGGTTGCGGGCGTAACGCACGAGGTCGTCCGTGCCGTCGATCACCCGGATCTCGATCCCGTTGGCTCCCAGGCGGCTCGCCGCGGCGGTGGCGTCGATCGGCCGATCGACGAGGTGCACCCGAGCCCGCGGGGCATAGTGCGACGCCACCATCCCCGCCGCTCGTGACGGCCCGCTCGGCGAAGCGATGGGCGTCCCGATCAGTTCGGCAACCGTCTCCGTCGGGATGCCTCCGGGTCGCAGGATCTGCGGTGGGTCGACGGTGCAGTCGACGATCGTGCTCTCCACGCCCACCGGGCTCGGACCGCCGTCGAGGATGACGTCCCGCGCTGGATCGAGCAGAGCTCCGAGCTCGTCGAGCACGTGCCCGACGGTCGTCGGACTCACCGCGCCGTAGCGGTTCGCCGACGGGGCGGCGAGGCCGCCGCCGGTGCGCGCCAGGACCTGGAGAGTCGCCGGGTGGGCCGGGACCCGGACGCCAACGGTGTCCCGACCTCCGGTGACGGCGTCGGGGACGCGCGACGACCGGTGCAGGAGCAGCGTCAGCGGACCCGGCCAGCACGTCTCGGCGAGCACTGCGGCGTGGACCGGAACGGCGTCCACCCACCGGGGAAGGTCGTGGGCCGCGCCGACGTGGACGATCAACGGGTGGGTCGGGGGACGGCCCTTGACCTCGAAGATGCGGGCGACGGCGGCCGGCTGCTCGGCGTCGGCCGCCAGCCCGTACACCGTCTCGGTGGGCACGACGGCCAGCCCGCCGGCGGCGATGCAGTCGGCGACGCGCTCGACGTCCTTGGTGACCAGCGCGTCAGCACCCACCGGTCCGAGCGTACGACCACGTCGCCGCGCCTCGTTCTGGGCGGCCTTCGGTCCACTTCCCGATCTGGGCGGCCTCCGGTCCGGTTTCCCGGGGTTCGGCCGCCCAGATCGCCGAATTCCGGCCCCGGCGTTCCCGTTCGGCCTCGGCGACGCGCCCAGGTCGGGTATGAAGCTGCAACTCCTCGAACCGTTCATCGCCCGGCACCACGGACTGGTCACCCTCGACTCCGTGCGTGAGGCGGGCCTCTCCAAGACGACATGGAACCGCGCCCTCAACGACGGCCGGCTCGACCTCATCCATCCCGGAGTCGCCCGCGTCGTCGGCTCGGCCAGGTCGAAGGAGCAGTTGATCGCCGCGGCGGCGCTTGCCGCAGGACCGTGGGCGATGGCATCACATCGCTCGGCGATCCACCTGTGGGGGATACCGCGACCGGTCGGCGACCCACCCGAGCTGATCCTCCCGCAGCGCTCTCGCCAGGCGACGCTCGACGGCGTCATCGTCCATCGTCCGCGCGATCTCCGTGACCTCGGCGCCGTGATGCGGTCTGGGATCCCGACGACGAAGCTGCTTCGGGCGCTCTGCGACCTCGGCGCCGTGGATCCCGAGGGCGTCCACCCAGCCGTGGGCCACGTCGTCACCAACCGACTGGCCTCGCCCAACTCGATCCTCGCGGCCATCCGCATGCATGGACGCCGCGGCCGTCCTGGGGTGCCTGCGTTGCGCGAGGCCCTCGAGGATTGGATGGTCGACGGCAAGTTCCTCGACAGCGAGCTCGAACGCCGGATGAAGCGGCTCGTGAAGCGCCACAAGCTGCCGTCGATCGAGTTTCATCCCACGATTTGCGGCTACGAGGTCGACTTCCGCGTCGTCGGCACGGCGATCCTGCTCGAGTGCGACGGATGGGAGTTCCACGACAAGCACCGTCATCGATTCGAGGGCGATCGTCGACGCCGCAACGAGCTGACCGCGGCCGGGTGGATCGTCGTCAACTTCACGTGGTCAATGCTCACCCGGCAGCCGCAGTGGGTTGCGACGATCATCGGTCAAGCCGTGCAGCAGTGGTCGACGTGGCCGGTGCCCGACCTCGTCCCCGAACTGGGCGGCTCAACGCCCGGAAACCGGACCGGAGGCCGCCCGGAACGGGAATCGGACCGGAGGCCGCCCAGAACGGGAACGTCGGGAACGTAGCCTGGATCGGTCATGCGGTTGCTCCACCCCGACCCCGGTTACGACCTGACGTACGACGACGTGTTCATGGTCCCGAACCTGTCGTCGGTCGGGTCGCGCCTCGACGTCGACTTGACGACCACCGACGGGATCGGCACGACGCTCCCGGTCGTCGTCGCCAACATGACCGCCGTCGCCGGCCGGCGGATGGCCGAGACCGTGGCCCGCCGCGGCGGGTTGACCGTGCTGCCCCAGGACATCCCCCTCGACGTCGTCGGCTCGGTCGTCGACTACGTCAAGAGTCGGCACCCGCTGTACGAGACGGCGATCACGCTGTCGCCACACCACACGATCGGTGACGCCCTCGCCCTGATCCACAAACGAGCGCACGGCGCCGTCGTCGTCGTCGACGAGGGCGGCGCGCCGCTTGGAGTGTTCGGCGAGCCGGACGCCGCCGGCTACGACCGCTTCACCCAACTGCACGCCGCCGTGAGCCGCGACGTCATCACCGTGCCCGATGGGATCGAGGCGACCGCGGCGTTCGAGTTGCTGACAGCCCAGCGTCGCTCGTTGGCGCCGGTCGTCGACGACGAAGGCCGGCTGATCGGCGTGATCACCCGCAACGGCGCACTGCGATCGACGATCTACCGCCCGGCAGTCGACGCCGAAGGCCGCCTGATGATCGCCGTCGCCGTGGGCATCAACGGTCCGGCGACCGGAGACGGCATCGATGTCAAGGCCAAAGTGCTGCGGGAGATGGGTGTCGACGTCCTCGTCATCGACACCGCCCACGGCCACCAACAGCGCACCCTGCAGACCGTTGAAGCCGTGCGCCACGTGGCCCCCGACACCCCGATCGTCGCCGGCAACGTCGTCACCGCCGAGGGCGCCCGCCAGCTCGTCGATGCCGGCGCCAACATCGTCAAGGTCGGTGTCGGACCGGGGGCGATGTGCACGACCCGAGTGATGACCGGAGTCGGTCGCCCACAGTTCTCGGCCGTCGTCGAGTGCGCCGCCGCGGCCCGCTCGCTGGGAGCCCACGTGTGGGCCGACGGAGGGATCCGCTACCCGCGGGACATCGCCCTGGCACTTGCCGGCGGTGCCGCCAACGTGATGTTCGGCTCGTGGCTCGCCGGGACGTTCGAGTCCGCCGCCGACATCCAGCGCGACGCCGACGGGCGGTTGTACAAGGAGAGTTTCGGGATGGCGTCGCACCGCGCCGTGAAGAACCGCAATCGCGCCGACGATCCGCTGGAGCTCGCCCGCAAGGAACTCTTCGAGGAGGGCATCAGCACCGCCAAGATGTACCTCGACCCCGAGCGGCCGGGGGTCGAGGACATCCTCGATCAAATCGTCGCCGGCGTCCGCTCGGCATGCACCTACGCCGGCGCCGCCTCCCTCGGCGAGTTCGCCGAGCGCGCCCTGGTTGGAGTGCAGAGTCTGGCCGGGTACCGCGAGGGATTGCCGCACGGGGCATTGGGGGATCGGTGACGGGGGTCCACGAGCTGCTGATCGCCATCGACGGCCCCGCCGGTGCCGGCAAGAGCACCGTTGGCCGGGCGCTCGCCGCCCGTCTCGGTCTGCACTACCTCGACACGGGGGCGATGTACCGGGCCGTCGGGTGCGCGGCCTTGCGCCGCGGGATCTCCGTCGCCGACGAGAGCGCTGTCGCCCAGCTCGCCCGGACGATCGACCTCGACGTCTCCGACGACGGGGTCTACGTCGACGGCGAAGACGTCACGACGGAGATCCGCGGGCGCGAGGTGACCGCCGTCGTCAGCGCCGTCGCGGCCAATCCGGGGGTGCGCGCCGAGCTGCGCGCCCGTCAACGAGACTGGGCCCACGACCACGGCGGCGGCGTCATCGAAGGCCGCGACATCGGCACGGTCGTGTTCCCTGATGCCGCCCTCAAGCTGTTCATCACGGCATCCCCGCAAGAGCGCGCCGCCCGCCGGGTGCGCGAGATCGGCGGCGACGTCGACGATGTCGCCGCCTCGATCGCCGAACGTGACCGTCGGGACATGAGCCGTCTCGACGGTCCACTTCGTTCGGACGGCGGCGCGGTCGTCGTCGACACCACCGGGGTCCCGATCGACGCCGTCGTCGACACCATCGTCGGCATGCTCGATCGATGATCGTGTGACGGTATGGCTGAGACACACTCCTTTCTCGCGGGGAACGGGCCGGTCAGCCGTTCGTTCTACGCCGTGGTTCGGGCGATCGTCGCCCTGGTGACGCGGGGACTCACGAGGCTGGCCGTCGAGGGCCGCGAGAACCTGCCGTCCACGGGAGGATTCGTCCTCGCCCCGATTCATCGTTCGTACATCGACACGCCGATCGCCTCGTGTCTCACTCGACGACGGCTGCGCTTCATGGGCAAGGACACCCTGTGGAAGTACCGCTGGTCGGGATGGCTGCTGTCCGCCCTCGGTGGGTTCCCGGTGACGCGGGGGAGCGCCGACCGCGAGGCGCTGCGTCGCTGTGTCGCCGTACTGCAAGCCGGCGAGCCGGTGGTCCTGTACCCGGAGGGTGAGCGCAAGTCCGGCCCGACGGTGCAACCGCTGTTCGACGGTGCCGTGTACGTCGCCCTGCGCGCCGGCGTGCCGATCGTGCCGGTCGGCATCGGCGGCTCGGAGCGGGTGATGCCCAAGGGCTGCCGGTTCGTCCACCCGCACAAGGTCCACGTCATCGTCGGTACACCGATCGACTCGCCGCCGCCGGCCGACTCCGGCCGAGTCGCACGTTCGATGATTCGTCAGCACAGCGACGAGCTGCACGCCACCCTGCAGCGCCTGTTCGACGCCGCCCAGCAGCGTGCCGGGCTGCCCACCGGTCCGGGAAATCAGCTCCAGTAGGCGGCCAAGGCGGCCACGAGGTGGGCCGGGTCGGCGGCCCCGCACAGCTCCCGCGCCGAGTGCATCGACAGCTGCGGCACGCCGACGTCGACCGTGGCGATCCCCAGTCGGGTGGCCGTCAACGGCCCGATCGTCGATCCGCACGGCATGTCGTTGCGCGACACGAACGTCTGCACCGGGACACCTGCCTTCGCGCAGCACGTCCGGAACAGGGCGGCCGTCGCCGCATCGGTGGCGTAGCGCTGATTGGCATTGAGCTTGATCGCCGGACCGTTGTTGACGAGCGGCGCGTGACCCGGATCATGACGCTCGGCGTAGTTCGGATGGATGGCGTGGGCGTTGTCCGCCGAGACACAGCTCGACGATGCGAACACGCGGCGAACGTCGTCGACGGTGTCGATGCCGGATCCGGCGAGCAGCCGCTCCAGAACGTCGGCCAGCAACGGCCCGGAGGCCCCGCTGATCGAGGCCGACCCGACCTCCTCGTGATCGAACAGCGCGGCGACGCCGAGATGGGGACCTGGTTCGGTGCTCGCCAGGGCGGTGACCGCAGCCCAGCACGACACTTGATTGTCGAGACGACCGCTGGCGATGAGCGACCGATCGGCCCCGAGAATGGCCGCTGGCTGCACGTCGTAGAGGCAGAGATCCCAGAACGCCGGCGCGGCGCCGGCGCGCTCGCCGAGCCAGTCGGCGAAGTCGGCGCCACCCGTCGACGCCCCGGTGGCCCACACCGGCCGCAGGTGGACGTGGCGGTCGAGGGTGAGGCCGTGGTCGTTGACCTCGCGGTCGAGGTGGATCGCCAGCTGCGGGACGCGGGCAATGGGCTCGCGGACATCGACCAGCGTCGACGTGCCGTCCTCGGCGACGACCCGGCCGGCCACTCCGAGGTCGCGGTCGAGCCAGCTGTTCAGCAGCACTCCTCCGTACACCTCGACCCCGAGCAGGCTCCAATTGGCCACGCGCTGGTCGGCGCGCGGGTGGATGCGCAGACACGGCGAGTCGGTGTGCGCCCCGACGATGCGGGCCGCGTTCGGGCGCCCGTCGGAAAGGCGCCAGGCGACGAGGGCCGCGCCGCGCCGGGTGAACCCGGCATCGGGCAGCGCGACCCACGACTCGGTTTCGTTGAGCTCGCTGAACCCGGCCGCCCGCAACAGATCGGCGGCTGCCTCGGCCGCATGCCACGGCGATGGCGAGGAATCGAGGTGGTCGAGCAACTCCTGCACGCGCCCATTCAATCGAGTAGAGAATGACTGTGGGCGAACGCGGAGGTAGCCGTTGACGCGCAGGACGAAGATCGTGGCGACGATCGGGCCGGCATCGGAGGACCCCGCCGCGCTGGAGAAGGTGATCCGCGCCGGCGCCGATGTCTGTCGTCTCAATCTCAGCCACGGCCCCGTCGAGGAGCACCTCGCCAGATTGCAGGTCGTGCGCGACGTGAGCGCCGTCGTCGGCCGCCATGTCGCGGTGATGGCCGACCTACCGGGCCCCAAGGTGCGGGCCGGGTCGTTCTCCGACGATGGTGTCGACCTCGTGCCGACGGCCCACATTCGGCTCGTTGCCGGCGATCGCCAGAGCACCGCCGAGCAGATCTCCGTCGACTATCCGGAGTTGCTCACGCAGGTCGCCGTCGGTGAACGTGTCGTGCTCGGCGACGGGGAGATCTCGTTGCGGGTCATCGACAAGACCGCCGATGCGCTCGTCGCCGAGGTCGAGTCCGGTGGACGAACGCAGGGTCGGCCCGGCGTCCACCTGGCATGCGAGCGGCTCGCCTTGCACGCTCCCACCGCTGATGATCTCGATCTCGCCGAGGCGGTGGCCGCGGCCGGCGCCGACTACGTCGCCCTGTCGTTCGTCCGCCAGGCGAGCGACGTCGAGGAGCTCCGTGGTGTCATCGGCGACCGATCGCAGATCGTGGCGAAGATCGAGACAGCTGCGGCGCTCAGCAACCTCCCCGGGATCTCCGCCGCCGCCGACGCCGTGATGGTCGCCCGCGGTGATCTGGGCATCGACTGTCCGCTGGAGGATGTCCCGCATCTCCAGAAGCGAATCATCCGTCACTGCGTCGAGGAAGGCACCCCCGTGGTCACCGCGACGCAGATGCTGGAGTCGATGATCGCCGCTCCGGCGCCGACGCGCGCCGAGGTCAGTGACGTCGCCAACGCCGTGTTCGACGGCACGGACGCCCTGATGCTGTCCGCCGAGACGGCGATCGGCCACGATCCGGCGCTGGTGGTGGCGACGATGTCGCGGATCGCGGCGCGGGCGGAGACCGAGGCCAGCTATCGACAGTGGGCCAACCACCTCGGGCGCGTCCAGCAGCGCCAGGCCAGCGATGTCCACCAGCGGATCACGCAGTCGATCACCCATGCCGCGTGGCAGGCGGCGGACGACGTCGGGGCGGCGGCGATCCTGTGCTGCACGAGGTCGGGACGGACCGCCCGATCGATGGCCCGCTTCCGGCCGCCAGCGCGACTTCTCGGGATGTCTCCGGACCGCAGAACCCTCGATGCCCTGGCGCTGTCGTGGGGTGTCGAGTCGGTGGAGATGGAAGAGTCCAGTTCGACCGACGAGATGGTCTGGTTCGCCGTCGAGCACGCAGTCACCGGAGGATTCATCGCCCGTGGCGACACGGTCGTGGTGATCGCCGGGGCACCGGATCGTCTCAGTGGTGCCGCGGCCGACGTGATGCGCATCGTACGCGTCTCGTGATCTGGAGTCATGAGGCGGGTTCCCCCGAGAGCCCGTTGATCGCCCTCGTGCACGGTGCGATGGACCGTTCGGCGGCGGTGGTCCTGTTGTCACGGCGACTCGACGAGCAGTTCCGCGTGCTGCGCTACGACCGCCGGGGCTACGCCCGGTCGCGCGACGTCGGCGGGCCATTCACCATGGATGCCCATGTCGACGACCTCGTCGGCCTGCTCGACGGTCGGCGCGCCGTCGTGTTCGGGCACAGCTACGGCGGCAACGTCGCCTTGGCGCTCGCCGCGCGACGTCCCGAACTGGTGCGGGCGGTGGTGGTGTACGAGGTGCCGCTGTCGTGGTTGCCGTGGTGGCCGGGCAGTACTTCCCGGCGAGGCGCGGCGACGCAGGGAACGCCGGCCGATGCCGCTGAGCAGTTCATGCGGCGGATGCTCGGCGACGACGGGTGGGCAGCACTTCCGGAGACGACTCGGACGGCGCGGCGAGCGGAGGGTGTGGCGTTCGTCGACGAGATCGCCGACCTCCGCAACGGGCCGCCCTGGCACGCCGAGAGCATCGACGTCCCGGTCACTGTGATGTATGGGTCATTGACCCGCGAGCACCACCGCGACGGGTGCCACTACCTCGCCGAATTGCTGTCCGATCAGGCCGCCATCGCTGTCGACGGGGCGCGCCACAACGGCCCGTTCACGCACCCGGAGACGGTCGCCGCGTCGATCCGCGAGCTCGCCGGGCGGGTGCCCGTCTGACCGTTCAGCCCACCGGGGTCGTGGTCGTCGTGGTCGCCCCGGCTGGTGTCAGCAACGTGGCCCGCCCCGGGACAGTCACCTCCTGGCCGAAGAACGTGCACGTCGTGTCCGGAATCGCCGCGGCGTCGACGGTCTCTTGGAACTCGTCGGCAC
Source organism: Ilumatobacteraceae bacterium (assembly GCA_963786985.1). Classification (GTDB taxonomy): domain Bacteria; phylum Actinomycetota; class Acidimicrobiia; order Acidimicrobiales; family Ilumatobacteraceae; genus Desertimonas. Next base: position 168,975 of record CAWBBL010000025.1, read on the forward strand.
ACGCGGTCAGTTCGGCCCGTTGCGACCAGGCCAGGCCGGCGATGGCCAACAGGATCACGACGGTGAACACTTTCTTGACGACTTCCTTGACCAGCCAGACGGCCAACAGGGCGAGCAGCACGGCGACCGACACCGTCCACAGGCTGGTGTTCTTGGCGGTTTCGAAATCGAAGGCGAGGACGGCGTCCACGGAGCCAACTTAGGTTCGATGGGTACCCTGAATCGCGTATGGCCGAGGAACGACCGATCACGATGTCACCCGGCGGGTTGCCCTCGACAGTGCTGCCGGCAGCCGACCAGGCGGCCCAGGTCCGCCTCGGCGAGGCGCTGCTCGCGCCGCCGGACCAGCGCCGCGACGCAGTTGCCGCGGTGGTTGCCGACCATCCACGATTTCTCGGTGGCTGGGCGGCCCTCGGCGACGCCGGTCGCGACACGGTGGAGCGCTATGCCGCGTATCGCGTCGGCTACCACCGCGGCCTCGACGCGTTGCGGGGGAGTGGGTGGCGCGGGTCGGGATACGTGCGCTGGGCGGAACCGACCAACGTCGGGTTTCTCAGCTGCCTGCGCGGGCTCCAGGAGATGGCCGCGGCGATCGGCGAGGTCGACGAAGCCGAGCGATGCGGGCAGTTCCTCCAGCAGCTCGACCCCGGTGGTCCGACGGGGTGACAGGACTTCCCGCCGGCACCGGCGGTGCCGTGCTGTGTGGCGGGGCGAGCCGCCGATTCGGTCGTGACAAGTCCCTCGTCGAGATCGATGGACGGCCGATGGCGGAGCACGTCGCCGCGACGCTCGAAGCGGCTGGTTGCCAACCGGTGGCGTTCGTGGGTGGTGCGGGAGCCCAGCTGGCGGCGACGACGTGTCGGCCCTTCGTCGCCGACACGTGGCCTGGTGAAGGCCCTCTCGGTGGCGTCGTCGATGCCCTCGCCTGGTTCCACCGGCGTGCTGCCAACGGTGTCGTCGTCGCCGCCTGCGACCTGCCCTCGCTGACCGCCGATGCAGTGAGGGCAGTGGCCGGAAGCGGAGGCCCTGCCGTGGCCGTGGCCGACCGCCCGCATCCGTCGCTCGCCCATTGGCCGGTGTCCGCGACGGCTCAGGTGGCGGCGCTGTTCGCCGCCGGCGTTCGGTCCCTCGGCGACGCGCTCGAAGCGCTCGGCGCCAGTCCGGTGACGGTTGCCGAAGCCGCCGTCCGCAACGTCAATCGGCCAACTGACCTGGGTGACCAGGTGCCACGCGATTAGCCTGCGTGACGATGCCGATTTCGGAGATCGAGGTCGCCGCGCTCGCCGAACGCGTCGCCGAGGGTGCGCTGGTGATCGACGTCCGCGAACCCGCCGAGTACGAGGACGGACACGTGCCCGGCGCGCTGTTGGTCCCGCTCGCCACGGTCCCCGACCACCTCGACAAATTCTTGACCGACGGACCGACGTATGTCATCTGCAGATCCGGTGGGCGCAGCATGCGGGCCTGCGAGTTCGCTGCCGACGAGGGCTATGACGTCGTCAACGTCACGGGCGGGACCGGGGCCTGGATCGACTCCGGCCGCGACATCGTGATCGGCACCCAACCCTCGTGACGTTCATTGCGTTCCCCGGCCACGCACCGCCGCGCGCGCCTGGCCGCTTCTTCGCTGGCGCTCAGTCGCTCGCATCGGAGTACGGGTACCGTCGTGACGTTTCGCTGGGTCGACGACGAGGTCGACCTCCTCGCTCTCGTCGACCAGCTCGTCGTCGAGCCGAGATATGCCCTCGACACCGAGTTCCATCGCGAGCGCACCTACTTCCCTCGCTTGGCCCTCGTCCAGGTCGGCTGGCCCGGCGGCATCGCCCTCGTCGACCCGCTCGCCGTCGACCCCGAGCTGTTCAAGAAGCTGTTCGACTCGGACGCAGTCGCCGTGCTGCACGCCGCCCAGCAGGATCTCGACGTGCTGGCGCACGCCGTCGGCAGCGTGCCGCGCGTCATCTACGACACGCAGGTGGCGGCCGGGTTCATTGGCTACGCGACGCCATCGCTGGTCGAGCTGGTGCGCGGCGAGCTCGGCCACAGCCCGGCCAAGGGCGATCGACTGACGGACTGGTTGCACCGGCCGCTGACGGCCGACCAGAAGGAGTACGCCGCGTCCGACGTCCGATACCTGCTCGATCTCCAGGATCACATCGACGCCAAGCTGATCGAGCGCGGCCGGCTGGCCTGGGCTGTCGAGGCCTTCGACGAGTTGCGCTCCCGGCCGACCGGTCGCACGGCGCCGGAAGCGGCCTGGACGCGGCTCAAGGATGCCAGGACGCTGCGTCCCCGCTCACGGTCTGTCGCCCAAGCCGTCGCCGCCTGGCGTGAGCTCGAGGCCCAGGCGCTGGACATTCCGGTTCGTCAGGTGCTGCCGGACCTGGCGATCCTCGGCATCGCCCAGCGGCAACCGACCAACCTCGCCGAGCTCGGCCAGTGTCGTGGCGTCGACGATCGCCACCGGCGCGGACGGATCGGCAACGAGCTCGTCGCCGTCGTCGAGGCGGCCAAGGATGCCCCGCCGCCGAAGGCCGGCAACGGGAGCGACGACGTCGACCGATCGCTGCGCCCGGCGTTGACGCTGATCTCGGCGTGGGTCAGCCAGGTGGCTCGTACGGAGCAGATCGACACCGCCCTGTTGGCGACGCGGAGCGATCTCGTCGCCCTGTTGTCCGGCGACTCCGAGGCCAGGCTGCACTCCGGTTGGCGGGCGGAGCTGGTGGGGGAGGGAATCGAACGGCTGTTGGCCGGGTCGGTCGGACTGACGTTCGACGGGCATGGCGGATTGCGCCTGATCGAGGTCGCCGGGGAACCGGCGCAATGACGCTGCCGCGACCGACCACCCGGTAGAATGCCATCAATGTCAATTTCCTAGTTCGTTGGGAGCCCTGCGTGAAGAAGGGTCGTCATCGCCGCTTCGAAGAAGCGCGAAAGCTGAAGCAGTCGGGACCAGGGGCGTTCGACCTCGGATTCGGCGATCGTGGTCACAGCGCCACGACGACGAGCGACGCGGTGGTCTCCGAGGAGGACGAATACGCGGCAATTGCCGAGCGTTACGGCGTCGAGTTCGAAGAGGAAGCCGACGACGAGGAGTGACGGCGACGGCGTAGTCCGACGGGGGTTGGGAGCGCCGGAGGGCGCTTGTCCTCGAGGCTGGCGACGAGGAGGTCGTAAATCGGTGCACCGATGAGTTCGATGATCTCGTCGCGTACCGAGACGTACACCGGCTTGTCGCCGCTGAACGCTTCTGGGGACTCCGTGCACCACCAGTGGAACTGGTGGCCGCCATCGCCCCAGTCGCGGCGCTTCCAGTCGCGCAGCCGGGACGTGACGTGACCATTCTCATCGGTCGAGTGTTCGAGCCGGAGGGGAACCTGCCAGCACACGTTGGGCTTCCAGTCGAGGGGCCGTTCGCCGGCCTCGAGCGCGGCGACGTGCAGCGCGCAGCCGGCGCCCTGTTGTGAGCCCGGCCGGTTGAGGAAGATGCATGCGTCGTCGACCAGGCGGGTCATCGTGGTCGGCTCACCCTCGCTGGTGTCCTCGCCGGGCGTGAGGAACCCAGCGGCGACGGCCTCGTCGTAGAACTGCATGTGCCGCGAGTCGAGGCGGACGAAGTGCTTGACGACGTTGGCGACGTCGTCCTCATCGACGAAATGGGCGCCGTAACTGCAACACCCCTGCTCCATCTCCGCGGCGTCGGCGTCGAGAACGCCCTGGCACCCGGCGCCGAAGATGCAGTGGTAGCTCGACCGCAGGAACGTGGCGTCGAACACCCACGTGCGCTGCTCATCGGGGTCCTCGAACGACACCCAGTCGCGCACCTCCAACCCCTCCACACCACGATCGTACGAACGAAAGGGTGCCAATGTGACGGAACCGTCCTACTGGCACCCTTTGGTTCAATGATTGACGGCGGTCGCTGGGTTCATCGTGCGTTCGACCACGTCGAGTACTTCATCGCTCAATTTGGTGAGGTGGGTCCAGGTGAAGCGCAGGACCCGATGACCGTGGGCGACTGCCTCGTTGTCGCGCCACCGGTCGCGGTCGAAATCGCCAACCCTGGTGTGCCAACGTCTGCCGTCGGCCTCGATGATCAGCCGGTGGGCCGGAAGCAGCACGTCGACGCGCCCGGCCTGGTGGGACCGCCACGGGAGCGGTGCTTGACGGATGATCATCGGGTGGCTCGGGAGCCGCCCGAGCACCCGCAACAGGATCGATTCCAACTCGCTCTCGGGTGGCGTCCAACCGTCTTCAAGGCGCTCGAGCACGAGGGGGCGGATCGTCGGTAGGCCTGGTCGGCGACTGCCCTCGTAGAACGCCAGTCGCTCACCGAGTTCGGCCGCGGTCACCTTCTTGGCGGCGATGGCATCATCGATCGTGCGCTCGAGCCGCCACGGACCGACGAGGAGCGGCAGATCGAAGAGCGTCTGCGCGGCTGTCGTGACGGCAATCCCTTCGATCACGGTGAGCTTGGCTCCGGCATATCGATGGACGATCGCCGCTGGGTGCTTGCAGTAGGCGTTCAGCGGCGCGACGAGCTCGATCCGGCCCGGCCGGTAGCCGGCGAATCCGTGGAGCACAGCCGCCGCTCGGCCGCCGATCGCCGCCGACTCGATCGACAGCTCGGCGATCTTGCACTGGCGCTTCCACGTTGGTGCACTACCGACGAGGATGAACACACCCGGCACCGGTCGCGACCAGTGGTGCTCGGCGAGCCTCCGGGCGACGAACCGATCGCTGGCGCCGAGCGCGGCGATCTGCTTGCGACTGAAGGCGCCGTATTGTCTGCCGGCGAGTACCTCGATCCGCCGGTCGATCGCTGTGTACCTCATGACTGGTTCCCTTTCCGGTCGCGTCGGGTCCCACAGCACAGTTGAGCAGTTGGGTGTCACCGTCGGACTGAAGGGTGCCAGTAGGACCGTTCCGTCACATTGGCACCCTTCGGTTGTCGAGGGGGTCCGTACACTGGGCGTTGTGGTGAAACCTCCGCGCAGTGCCGACGACGTCCGTCAGTCGTTCATCGACTTCTTCGTCGCCCGCGACCACACCGTCGTGCCCTCGGCGAGCCTGGTGCCCCAGGATCCGACGCTGCTGTTCAACGTCGCCGGGATGGTGCCGTTCAAGCCGTACTTCCTCGGGGACGAGAAGCCGCCGTTCAAGCGCGCCGTCAGCTCGCAGAAATGCGTACGGGCGGGCGGCAAGCACAACGACCTCGACGACGTCGGCCGTACCAAGCGCCACCTCGTGTTCTTCGAGATGCTCGGCAACTTCAGCTTCGGTGACTACTTCAAGGAGCTGATCATCCCGGCGAGCTGGGAGCTCGTCACCGAAACCTGGGGCCTCGACGGCGACCGTCTGTGGATCACGGTGCACGAATTCGACGACGTCGCTGAGCAGATCTGGCACGACGTCGTCGGGGTGCCGATGGAGCGGATCCAGCGCCTCGGCGACAGCGAGAACTTCTGGCAGGCGGGCGAGACCGGCCCGTGCGGTCCGTGCAGCGAGATCAACTTCGACCGTGGGCCGGCATTCGGACCTGATGGCGGGCCGGCCGTCGACGCCCAGGGCGACCGCTTCCTCGAGCTGTGGAACCTCGTGTTCATGCAGTACGACCGCGACGAGATGGGCGTACTGACGCCCCTCCCCAAGCCGTCGATCGACACCGGCGCCGGCTTCGAACGGGTGCTCACCGTGCTCCAGGACGTCGACTCGGTCTGGGAGACCGACCTCCTGCGCCCGCTCATCGACCGAGCCAGCGAGCTGACCGGCAAGACCTACAAGCCCGGCGACTACGACGACCGTGACAGCTTCGCCATCCGCGTCCTCGCCGAGCACGCTCGCTCCACCTCGATGCTCGTGGCCGATGGCGTCTTCCCGTCCAACGAGGCGCGCGGCTACGTGCTGCGCCGGATCATCCGCCGCGCCGTGCGCTACGCCTACCTCCTGGGCACCGACAAGATCGTCCTCCCCGAACTCGCCGAAGTGGCCATCGATGTGATGGGCAATGCCTATCCCGACGTCGCCCGCCAGCGTGACTTCATCGTCGGCGTGCTCGCCAAGGAGGAGGAGAACTTCCGGCACACGCTGCGCAACGGCCTGTCGATCCTCGAGCGTGAGCTCGGTGACGGCGGTGTCGCCGGTGGGGTGCTGTCCGGTTCGACGGCCTTCGCCCTCCACGACACGTACGGCTTCCCGCTCGAACTGACCCAGGAGATCGCCTCTGAGCGGGGCGTCGGCGTCGATCTCGCCGGGTTCGAATCGGAGATGGCCGAGCAGCGGCTGCGGGCCAAGGCGGCCCGTGGCGTCCATCGGGAGCACGCCAACGTCGACGCCTACCGGCGCATCGTCGAAGAGCATGGCGTCACGACGTTCGTCGGCTACGTCACCGACACCGCCGCGAGCCGGGTGCTCGACGTGCTCGACGTGCACGACGGCGGAAGTGATGACGACGGTGACGCCCAGCTCGTCGAGATCTTCGTCGATCAGACGCCGTTCTACGCCGAGAGTGGCGGCCAGGTCGGCGACACCGGAACGATCGTCACCGAAACCGGCTCTGCCGAGGTGATCGACACGACGTTCGCCCTGCCCAACCTGCGCCGGCACACGGCGCGCCTCCTGTCCGGGACGATCACCCCCGGACAGCCGGCGACGACGGCGATCGACGTCGAACGGCGCAACTCGATTCGGCGCAATCACACGGCGACCCATCTCGTCCACCACGCCCTGCGCGAGGTGCTCGGGCAGCACGTCAAGCAAGCCGGTTCGCTGGTCGCCCCCGATCGGTTGCGGTTCGACTTCTCGCACTACGCGCCGGTCAGCGCCGAGGAGATCACCCGGATCGAAGACCTGGCGAACGGCGAAACGCTGGCCAACACGCCCGTGCGCGCCTTCGAGACATCAAAGGACGAGGCTGAAGGGCTGGGGGCGATCGCCTTCTTCGGTGAGAAGTACGGCGACGTCGTGCGCGTGCTCGAGGCTGGTAGTTCGGTGGAGTTGTGCGGAGGAACGCACGTCAGCGCGACCGGCGACATCGGCACGATCAAGATCGTCAGCGAAGGATCGATCGGCTCCAACCTGCGACGTATCGAAGCGGTCACGGGTACCGGCTCGGTGGCCCTCCTCCAACGCGACGAGCGACTGCTCGGTGAGATCGCCAGCCTCGTCGGCACGCCCGGCGACGCCACCGGTGGCGTCCAGCGCAAGCTCGACGAGCTGCGCGCCCTCAACGACGAGAACAAACAACTGCGCGCCCGCCTCGCCCGTACCCAGGCGAGCGAGCTGGCCAACCGGGCGGTCGAAGGCGTCGTCATCGAGCGCATCGACGGTCTGGCGCCGAACGACCTCCGCGACCTGGCGATCGCCGTTCGCAACGCCCCAGACGTCGACGTCGTCGTGCTCGCCGGCGAAACGACCACGGGAGGCGTCTCGCTGGCCTCGGCGATCACCCCCGGGTCGCCGTTCGAGGCCGCCGGCTTGATCCGCGACGCGGCGAAGGCCGTCGGCGGCGGCGGCGGTGGCAAGGGTGACGTCGCCACCGCCGGTGGCAAAGACCCGGCAGGCATCGGCGAGGCGCTCGAACTGGCCCGCGAGGCCGTCGCTCTCGCCCGTGGCGAGTCGGGCTCGGGCGACGTCGAGAGCTAGTGCGGGTTCTCGCCCTCGACCTCGGCAGCAAGCGGATCGGCGTCGCGGTCAGCGACCTCACCGGCACGGTCGCCTCGCCACTGACGGTGCTCCAGCGATCGAACTCGCGGCGCCACGATCATCAACGGATCGCTGCGCTGGTCGGTGAGGAGGAGGCCGAATTGGTGGTCGTCGGCCTGCCGCTCAGCCTGTCGGGCGACGAGGGCCCGGCCGCCCGGGCCGCCCGGAACGAGGTCAAGACCCTCGCTACGCTGGTCACCGTGCCGATCGAGACGTTCGACGAGCGGCTCACCACCGTCACCGCCGAGCGGGCGCTCGACGAGGCGGGCGTGCGCGGCCCGGCTCGCCGTGCTGTCGTCGACAAGGTCGCCGCGGCCGTCATCCTCCAGGCCTTCCTCGACCGCCGCGCGGCGGCATCCCGATGAACACCCGCCAACGCGGCCGCCGGGACCTCGGAGACATCGACGACCTCGACGTGCTCGAGACCTACGACTGGCATGAGGACCCGTGGGACGCGTCACTGGGCGTCGGAGAAGTCGAGCCCGTCCGCACCCAGACGCGGGCGGCGAAGTGGATCGGCTACGGGGCGCTGGCGCTCGCCAACCTGTTGATCATCGTCGGGGGACTCTATGGCTGGTGGTACATCCGCCAGGCGAACGCTCCCGGTGAGGTCGGTGGCCCCGTGGAGATCGTCGTCGCCGAAGGAGAACGCCTCGATGCTCTCAGTGACCGGTTGGAGGCCGAGGGCATCGTCGAGAATGCCGAGTTCTTCGAGCGTTACGTCGCCGACCACGGGGGACTCGAGGTGACGCCGGGCTACTACCGGTTGCCGACTGGCGATCACGTCGGCAACGTGCTCGCCCGTCTGCGTACGCCCCCCGAAGAGACGTTCATCGAGATCAACTTCCCGGAAGGTTTCACCGTCGGTCAGATCGGCGCCCGTCTGGCCGAGGAGCTCCCGCAGCTCTCCGTCGACGAGTTCGTCGCCGCAGCGAGCGACGCGACGATTCCCGCTGCCTTCCGCCCAGAAGGGGTCACGAGCGCCGAAGGCCTGCTGTTCCCGGCGACCTACCGCGTGTACAACGCCGACAGCGAGCGACAGATCGTCACCCGGATGGTCGAGCAGATGGAGCGGGTCGGCGATCAAGAGGAGATTCTCGCCGGTCCGACCGGCGTCGCCGCCGACTACACCCCCTACCAGATCTTGACGATCGCCTCGATGATCGAGCGGGAAGCGAAGACAGAGGCGGACCGCCCGATGATCGCCAGGGTCATCTACAACCGCCTCGGCGTCAACATGCCGTTGCAGATCGACGCCACGCACATCTACAACGTGCCGCCCGAGGAGCTCGCGCCTGATGGCGCGATCACCCGGCTACGGGAAGTCGACACCCCGTGGAACACGTTCACGAACACCGGCCTGCCGGCAACCCCGATCGCCAACCCCGGTCGTGCTTCGATCGAGGCGGCCCTCCATCCGGCGCCCAACCCGAGCCCGGGCAGCGCCGAGTGCAGTGGCCTTCCAGCCAACGAATGCCAGTGGCTGTTCTACGTCCTCGCCGACGAACAGGGCAATCACGCGTTCTCGGTGACCGCCGAACAGTTCGAGGCTGATCGTCAGGCCGCGGCCGACGCCGGATTGCTGTAATCGGATCGAATTTCGGGCAGTGAAGATCGCCGCACTGATCGGGTCGCCGGTCGAGCACTCGCTGTCGCCGGTGATCCACCAGGCCGCCTTCGACGCCGCCGAGGCCGACTGGCGCTATGTCGCGTTCGATGTCCCTGCCGGACGGGCCGACGAGGCGTTGGCGGCGATGCGCGTGTTCGGCATCGCCGGACTGTCCGTCACGACCCCACACAAGGCGCAGGTCGCGGCATGCGTCGACGGTCTGGCGCCGGCGGCCGCCGCCCTGCGCTCGGTGAACACGGTCGTCGTCGAGGACGATGGGCGGCTCGTCGGCCACAGCACCGATGGACACGGCTTCGTCGCGGCGCTGCATGCCGACGGCGTCGACGTTTGCGGGATGCATGTCGCCGTCCTCGGTGCGGGGGCCGCCGCCCGCAGCGTCGTCGCCGCCCTCGACCATGCCGGCGCCGCGGCCATCGTCGTGCGCAACCGGACGCGCAGCAAGATCGCCGACGTCGTCGCCCTCGCCCCACTGACGGCGCGGGCTGCCGCCGAGGATGCCGATGCCGAGCTCGGCGCCGCCGAGTTGATCGTCAACGCCACCTCGGTCGGCTTCGGCACCGACGAGATCCCCCTCGATCCGGCCCTCCTGCACCCCGAGCAGCTCGTCGCCGATCTCGTGTATCACCCGTTGGACACGGCGCTGCTCCGGGCGGCGGGCGCCGTCGGGGCGCGGACCTTCGACGGCCTCGGCATGCTCGTCCAGCAGGCCGTCCTGCAGCAGCAGCTGTGGGGGCGCGACGTTCCGGACGCGACGGTGATGCGCGCCGCCGCCGAGCGCGAACTCGCTCGCCGCGGCGCGCCGGCCGGACGTTAGCGTTCCGGCGGTGCTGAGGTTCCTGACTGCGGGAGAGTCCCACGGCCAGGGACTCGTCGTCATCGTCGAAGGTTTGCCGGCCGGCCTGGAGGTGACGGTCGAGGACATCCAGGGGGAATTGGCTCGGCGCCGGCTCGGCTTCGGTCGCGGGCCGCGGCAGCGTTTCGAGGCCGACGAGCTGACGCTCATCGGTGGCATCCGCCACGGGCGGACACTGGGGTCGCCGGTCGCCATCGAGATCGCCAACACCGAATGGAAGCGCAGCGACAAGTGGCATGCCGAGATGTCGCCGGCCCCGGGGGCCACGGCGACGCCACTCACCCAAGTGCGACCGGGCCACGCCGACCTCGCCGGGATGCAGAAGTACGGGTTCAGCGATGCGCGCGACGTGCTCGAGCGGGCGAGTGCCAGGGAGACCGCGGCTCGCGTTGCCGCCGGCGCCGTCGTCAAGCTGCTGCTGCGGGCGATCGGCATCGAAGTGATCTCCCACGTCGTGCAGATGGGCGACGCGCGCAGTTCGGGGTCACGACCGCTGCCAGGCGAGCTCAGCACGGTCGACGACTCGCCGGTGCGGTGCTTCGATCCGGCGGGCGCCGAAGCGATGATCACGGCGGTCAAGGCGGCAGCCAAGGACGGCGACTCGCTCGGCGGGGTGGTCGAGGTGCTCGCCTACGGCGTGGTCGTCGGGCTGGGCAGTCACGTCCACTGGGATCGGAAGCTCGATGGCCTGCTCGCCCAGGCCGTGATGAGCATCCAGGCGGTCAAGGGCGTCGAAGTCGGCGATGGATTCGACGTCGCTGCCCGACGGGGGAGTGCGGCTCATGACGCCATCCGCTGGGACGATTCCGCCGGGACGTACCGCCGCGACACGACCCTGGCGGGAGGGGTCGAGGGTGGGATGTCGACCGGCGAACTGCTCGTCGTGCGCGCCGCGATGAAGCCACTGGCGACGCTCAACGTCCCGGTGCTGGAGACCGTGGATACGGCCACGAAGGAGGCGACGCTGTCGTTCAAGGAGCGCACCGACGTCACCGCCGTGCCGGCGATGGGCGTCGTCGCCGAGACGATGGTTGCTCTCGTCCTCGCCACCGAGGCCCTCCGCAAGTTCGGCGGAGATTCCGTCGACGAGTTCGTCCGCAACGCCGCCGCCTTCCGAGCGACGTTGCCGTGAGTCCGCGTTGTCATGGCTGACCTTCGAACGGTCACGGTCGCGCTCGGCGAACGCCGTTATGACGTGCACGTCGGAGCCGGGGCGCTCGACGTGCTGCCGGGCCTGCTCCCGCCGTCGGCCAAGCGGGTCGCCATCGTCACCCAAGCCGGGATCCCGTTCGCCGATGCCGTCCAGACGTTGCTCGGCGACCGCCCGATCGTGCGCATCGACATCGGCACCGGCGAGGAGAGCAAGTCGTTGGTGACCGTCGAGCACGTGACGCGGTCGTTGGCGGGCTTCGGCCTCACTCGCGACGACGTCGTCGTCGCCGTCGGCGGGGGGATGGTCACCGATGTTGCCGGATTCGCCGCTGCCGTATGGCATCGAGGCGTTGCTGTGGTCAACGTCGCCACGTCGTTGCTGGCGATGGTCGACGCGGCGATCGGCGGCAAGACGGCGGTCAACCTGCCCGAAGGCAAGAATCTCATCGGAGCGTTCTGGCAACCCTGCGGCGTGATCTGCGACACCGACGCGCTGACCACGCTCCCACCGCGCGAGCGTCGCTCCGGGGACGGCGAGATGGCCAAGTACCACTTCCTCAGTGGTGACGACCTCGATGCCCTGCCGCTCGACGAACGAGTGGCCCGCTGTGTCGAGATCAAGGCGGCGTTCGTCGCCGCCGACGAGCGTGAGGAACTGGGTCTGGGCGGTGCCCAGGGATCACGTCTGGGCGGTGCCCAGGATTCACGTCTGGGCGGTGCCCAGGGCCGGGCGTTGCTCAACTACGGTCACACGCTGGCCCACGCCTTGGAGATCGCCACGGGCCATGCGTTGACGCATGGCGAGGCTGTTGGCATCGGTCTCGTCTACGCGGCCGAGCTCGCCGCCGCGCTCGAGCGCATCGACGCCGGTCGGGTGGCCGCTCATCGCGCCGTCGTCGGCGGGACCTACGGCCTGCCCATGTCGATCCCCGAAGGGGTCGATACCGATCAACTGCTGGCGCTGATGGCGCGGGACAAGAAGGCTCGCGATGGCTTGACGTTCGTGCTCGACGGACCGCGCGGTGTGGAGGTTGTCGCGCCGATCGATCCGGCCGTGGCCGGCGCCGCGCTGGAGACGGTGCGCTGAGCGGGATCGGTACGGTGGACCGCGTGCAACCGGCCCTCCCCGCGTCCAACTTCGCTGCGGCGCGTCGGCGCCTTGCGCGCCGCCCTCGACGGCCGGACGATGGTCCTCTCGCACACCACGAACATCCGGTGGCTCACCGGGTTCGGCGGCTCGTTGGCGTGGGTCGTGCTCGACGGCGATCGGCTGGTGCTGATCACCGACGGCCGCTACGGCGAGCGAGCCGCCGCCGACCTCGCAGCGAACGGCCTCGATGGCGCTCTCGGCGTCGAGCTGGAGGTGCGCACCAAGCGCCCGGAGCTGACCGACACGATGGTCGCTGCTGCGGCGGCCGCCGGCGGCGTCGTGGTCGCCGAGGCCGATCATCTCAGCCACGCCGCGTGGTCGAGCCTCGCCGAGCGCCTCGACCTCGAAGCGTCCGGTGGCCTTGTCGAGCAGCTGCGGCGCAGCAAGGACGCTGGCGAGCTGGCCCGGATGACGAGAGCTGCGCAGGTCGCCGACGCCACGTTGGCCGCTGTTGTTCCGATGTTGGCGGAGCGACCGACCGAGGCTGACGTACGCGATGAGCTGGAGTACCGGATGCGGCGCAACGGTGCCGACGGACCGAGCTACGACACGATCGTGGCGAGCGGGCCGCAATTGGCGGCGCGGCCGCACCATCAGACGTCCCGGCGCACGATCGTCGAGGGCGACACGGTGATCATCGACGTCGGCGCGCTCGTCGACGACTACCACTCCGACATGACCCGGACGTACGTGGTCGGTGACGTGGACGCCAGGCAACAGCAGATCTACGACCTCGTGCTCCAGGCGCAGTTGGCCGGGCTGAACGCCATACGGCCGGGTGTCCCGACCGCCGAGGTCGACGAGGCGTGTCGGGCGGTGTTCCGCGACGCCGGCTACGCCGACTGGTTCATCCACGGCACCGGCCACGGTGTCGGCCTCGACATTCACGAAGAGCCATTCGCCGCCGCGACATCGACTGCCGTGCTCGTCGAGGGCGACGTGGTGACCGTCGAGCCTGGCCTCTATCGTGACGGCTTCGGCGGCGTCCGCATCGAGGACCTCGTCTCCGTCACCGCGACGGGCTGTGCAACGCTCACCACTCTTCCGAAAGACTCGCCGTGCCTGCGATCACCACCAATGACCTGAAGAACGGCATCACGCTGAACCTCGACAACGGCCTGTACCAGGTCGTCGAGTTCCAGCACGTGAAGCCCGGCAAAGGCGGGGCGTTCGTTCGCACCAAGCTGCGCAACGTGCGTTCCGGCGCCGTCCTCGAGCGCACCTTCAACGCCGGCATTCGTGTCGAGCAGGCGATCGTCGACCGACAGGACATGCAGTTCCTGTACCGCGACGCGGAGGACTACGTGTTCATGAACACCTCGACCTACGACCAGCTGCACGTCCGCCCGGCCCAGCTCGGCGACGCCGCCGGCTACCTCGTCGAAGGGGCCATTGCCCAGATCGCCCAGCACGAGGGCGACATCATCGGCGTCGAGATCCCGGCATCCGTGGAGCTGACCGTCACCGTCACCGAGCCAGGCGTACAGGGCGACCGCGTGTCTGGCGCCCGCAAGCCCGCCGAGTTGGAGACCGGCAAGACGGTGCAGGTGCCGCTGTTCGTCAACGTCGGCGACAAGCTGCGCGTCGACACGAGGTCGGGCGAGTACATCACGCGGGTGTGATGAACGCTCGCGCCGACCGCCGCTCGGATGCTCGCGAGCGCGCCCTGTATGCGCTCTATGAAGCGTCGGTCAAGGGCATCGAACCGGCCGATGTGCTGGCTGCCCATGTCGTCGCCCCGGACGAGCTGACGGCCCTGCTCGTCGCCGGAGTCGCCGAACATCGCGACCGCCTCGATGCGGCGATCGACGCCAAGGCCCAAGGGTGGTCGCTGGCGCGGATGCCGGTGCTCGACCTCAACGTCCTGCGGCTGGGCGCCTACGAGCTCGCCGAGCGGCCCGACGTGCCCGTCGCCGTGGTCATCGACGAGGCGGTGGCCCTGGCCAAGCGCTTCTCGACCGACAACAGCGGACGCTTCGTCAACGGCGTGCTGGCGGCGCTGGCGTCCGAGCTGCGCCAGGAGAACACGGGGACCACCGACGCTTGAGTGACCAGCGCGGCGACCGCACCGACGACTTACGTCAGCCGGGCGACTCACAATCGGTCGGCCAGCTGACGCAAACGGTGGTGGCCGTCGAGCGTGGGTTGGCGAAGCCGCGCCGTCGCTCCGGGCGCCAGTTCGTCGCCGAGACGGCGGACCTCGGACGCGAGGGGATCGGCTTCATCCGGGCGCACTCGTCACCGATCTGCCTCGGCGTGACGATCGCCGGCATCGTCATCTGGGCGGTCGTCTTCTCCGTGCTCGGGGTGCGCAACCATCGCAACTTCGGCACGTGGGCCTACGACATGGCGATCTACGACCAGGCATTCTGGCTCGTGTCGGAGGGCGGTTCGACGTTCCTGACGGTCCGCGGTCTCGATGTCTGGGGGCACCACGTCAACCTCGTGGCGTACTTGTTCGCGCCGTTCTACCGCCTCGGCGCCGGACCGGAGTTCCTGTACATCGTGCAGAACGTGTCGATCGCCCTCGGCGCCCTGCCGGTGTACCTGATCGCCAAGCAGCGCTTCAGCAAACCGCTGATCGGGCTGGTGTTCGCCGTCGCCTACCTGCTCTACGCCCCGGCACAGTGGGTGGCCTGGGTCAACTTCCACCCTGAGGCGCTGGTGATCACCCCGTTCCTGTTCGCCTGGTACTTCTACCTGCGCCGGTGGATTCGCTGGTTCTGGGTCGCCGTCGGAGTGGTCCTGATCATGCGCGAGGACGCCGCCCTCGCGGTGATGATGATGGGCGTCGTGCTGTTGCTGACCGACCGCCGCAGCGCGACCCGGCGCGCGGACGTACGGACGGCCGGCCTGACCGTTGGCATCGGGTTCGTGTGCTACGCCGTCGCCACCCAACTCGTCATCCCCCACTTCAACAACGGCGAACCGCCGTTCTACATGAGCTGGTTCTTCGCCCACTACGGAGGCAGCCTCTTCGGCATCGTCGAGACGATCCTGCGGCACCCCGACCGGCTGGTGAGCGATGCCACCCAGCCTGACCGGATCCGCTTCTACCGTGACCTGACCCTCCCGCTCGGCGGGTTTGCGCTGCTGTCGCCGGTGCATCTGCTGATGGCGGCGCCGACGATGCTCGCCAGCATCATCGGGTCGACGCCGTTCGCTCGCCAGATCCGGTACCAGTACACGTCGATCATGCTCGCCCCGATCCTCATCGCCTCGATCGAGGGGGCCCGCTGGTTGTGGAGGTTCAGCCGGGCGCGCGTGGTCCTCGTCCTGTGGCTGCTGGCCTGTGCGTACGTGACCAACGTGGCGTGGTCGCCGTCGCCGATCGGCAACGCCTACGGCGTGTGGCGACGGGACGACGCTCATGCCGCAGCGCTGCGCGACGCGGTGGCCGTGATCCCGGACGACGCGGCCGTGTCGTCGTCATTCAACATCGGGCCGCACCTGTCCCGCAGACGCGAGTCGTACGACTGGCCGAATCCCTTCTGGCCGGCGTACTGGGGTCGGGGTGCCACGGACTGCGGCGAGTTCCCCAGCCCGTCGGAGATCGACTACCTCGCCCTCGACCTCACCTACTACCAGGGTGACGGGGCGCTGTATCCCGAGGAGGCGGCGTTCATCGACTCGCTGATCGCCGACGACGGCGAGTTCGACGTGATCTTCGAGGAGGACAACGTGATCGTCGCCCGCCGGGTCAAGCCCGGCCCCGACGGCGTCGCGCTGCCGCCGAACTGCCCGGGGACCAACCCGCTCGCCCCGGTGGAGTAGCCGTTCATTGCGTTCCCCGGCCACGCAGGCCGTTGTTGGCCGCTCCTCGGCTGGCGCCTCGTCGCTCGCATGGAACGACGTGTGGATCTCCGATCAGCTCTTCTCGTCGACTGGCCGCGCTCGCTCGGCGACGAGGATCCCCGCCTCGTCGGAGACGACCTCGAACTCGCCACTGTCGATCAGGCCGTCGATGAGTTGCTCCTCGCGCCCTTCGGGGACGTGTGTCGTTCGATCGACCACCAGCCAGTCCACCTCGGCGGGGACGTGGTCGTGATCGGGGTCGTGCGGAGCGGCCCCGGCCACTCCCCAGTTGAGCGGGAACCACGGATTGGGGAACGTGTAGATCTGCTCGCGGTGGCTGAGGTGCGGCACGATGTTGTACGTGGCCGACACCGCCGCATCGGAGGGCACGGCGTCGACCGCCGCCTCCAGTTCCGACTGGCGGGCGTTGCCGGCGAGCGGCCAGTAGCCGCTGCGGTATTGCGTGCTGATCGGCGACATGCCCCAGGCGACCGTCGTCGCCAGGGCGGCGGCGGCGACCAGGCCGACGGCGAAGCGGCGCCAGGGCAGGGACTTCAGGCGGGCGACGCCATCGACGCTGGCGAGGGCGACGAACGTGACGATGATCGCCGCGTAGTGGAACTGAATGCTCCAGAAGAAGTTGAGGTTGGTCAGGATGTTGGCGAAGAACTGGGGAATCGCGGGGACCAGCAACAGCGGGGCGAGCAGCGACGTAAAGCCCCACGGGGCGAGCAGATCGCGGGCGTAGCCGAGCGCGTCGTTGTTGTCGAGACGATCGAGGATCATCGTCGGGTTGGTGAACGTCGTCTTGATCAGGTCGGCCGGCGAGTCGCCGAGCTCGCCGTAGAAGATCCCGGCCTGGTTCGTCCCGCCGTTGAACGCCGGCATCGCGACGCCGTAGGCGAACAGGAACCAGGCGACCCCGACGACCATCGTCAGCGCGCCGAGACGTCGCTGCTTACGGACCAGCAGGACGACGCCCAAGCCGATCGCGGCGAGGGCGATGTCCTCCTTCCACATCAGCGCGGCGATGAGGAACACCCAGTACCAGACGTAGCGACGGCGGGTCGCCATCAGCCAGGTCATCAACAGGAATGGGATCGCCATCGTCTCGGGATGCCACGCCTCCCAGCACAGCCATTGCACCGTCGGATTGAGCAGCCAGGCGACGCCGAACGTCAGGGCGAGCCACTCGTTGCCCAGACGATCGCGGGCGTAGAGGAACAAGGGCACGGCCGAGAGCGCGAGGGCGGCGGTCTGCAACAAATTGAGCAGCTGCGGTCCCCCTCCGAGCCAGAACAGCGGAGCGACGGCGAAGTAGGCCAGCGTGAAGTGGTGGCCGAGCACCGGCATGCCACTCACGGTGATGAACCCCTTGCCGTGCGCCAGCAACCAGATCGCCTGGTCGTGATGACCCATGTCGAAGTCGAACGTGGCAAAGCGATCGTGGCGTTGCCAGATCAGCCGGCCGAAGACGACGAACCAGATGATGACGGCGAGGGCGAGAAGGACGACAGCCGGCTCGGCGCGCACCCGGTCGACCAGACCGCGAAGGCGGTCCGCCGGGGTCGGCGCCGACATGAGGGGAGTCGTCTCCTCCGGCGTTTCGGCCTGCTCGTCGTCGGTGAGCACGTCGAGCTCCATGCCCGGCCGACTGTACCGGGCAACCCGGTGAGCATGGATAGAGTGCTGGCGAACCGACGACCGTGAAGCGGGTCCCGTGAGGCCCGTACGGGAGGATTGATGAACGATGCGCCCGCGGGCAAGCAGGTCCTCGGCGCCGACGACGTGCGCCGGGCGCTGACCCGCATCGCCCACGAGATCTCCGAGCGCAACCACGGCCTCGATGGCGTCGTGCTGATCGGTCTGCAACGCGGCGGGACGTGGGTCGCCGACTCGTTGGCCGCCGAGCTGCAGCGCTTCGAGCACGCCGTCCCCGTCGGATCGATCGACGTCACGTTCTACCGCGACGACATCGGCTTGCGCCCGGTGTCGCCGGCCCGCCGCAACGACTTGCCGGTGCCGATCGACGGGGCAACGGTGGTCCTCGTCGACGACGTGCTGTTCACCGGGCGCACGGTGCGTGCCGGCCTCGACGCGCTCAGCGACTACGGGCGTCCCCGTGCCGTGCAGCTCGCTGTGCTCGTCGATCGCGGCCACCGCGAACTGCCGATCCGCCCCGACTACGTCGGCAAGAACCTGCCGACGAGCCTCGAGGAGGACGTCGTAGCAGGTCGTGAAGGAGTCCTCATCACATGAAGCACCTTCATTGCGTTCCCCGGCCACGCAGGCCGTTGCTGGCCGCTCCTCGGCTGGCGCCTCGTCGCTCGCACTGGTCGACGACATCATGAAACACCTGCGGTCGATCAGCGAGGTCGGGGTCGAGGCGGTCCAGCGCCTCCTCGACCTCACCGACCACATGGTCGACGTCAACGCCCGGCCCAACCCGAAGGTGCCGGCGTTGCGCGGGCGCACGGTCTGCAACATGTTCTTCGAGGACTCGACGCGAACCCGGCTGTCGTTCGAGACGGCGGCCAAGCGGTTGTCGGCCGATGTGATGACGTTCACCGCCGGGTCGTCGAGCGTCAACAAGGGAGAGAGCCTCCGCGACACGATCGAGACGGTGTCGGCGATGGGCGTCGACGCCTTCGTCATCCGCCACAAGTCGAGCGGCGTGCCATGGCAGGTCGAGCGGTGGACGACTGCCAGCATCGTCAACGGCGGCGACGGCTGGCACGCCCATCCGACCCAGGCATTGCTCGACGCCTACACCGTGCGCACCGCGCTCGCCCGGACCGGTGGTCTCGACGGATTGCGGGTGGCGATCGTCGGCGACATCCGCCACTCCCGGGTGGCGCGCAGCGCCATCGAGATCTTCGCGATGCTCGGTGCCGAGGTCACCCTCGTCGCCCCGCAGACCCTGCTGCCCCCCACACCGCTGGCCGCTGCCACCGACGACCTCGACGCGGTCGTCGGCGACGTGGACGTGCTCTACCTGCTGCGCATGCAGCGCGAGCGGATCGCCGACGCGGTGGTCCCGAGCGTCCGCGAGTACAGCACCCGCTTCGGGCTGACCCCGGCACGAGCCGCCCGGCTGCCGAAGAGCGCCCTCGTGATGCATCCCGGTCCGATGAACCGGGGCATCGAGATCGCCGTCGATCCGGCCGAACTTCCCGGCGCAGTGATCACCAAGCAGGTCAGCAACGGCGTAGCCGTCCGGATGGCCGTGCTGTTCGACCTCCTGGCATCCGGGACTCTCGAGTGACGACGCTCATCACCGGCGGAACGGTGGTCGATGTCGACGGGGAGCGACGTGCCGACGTCGTCATCGAAGGCGACCGCATCGTCGCGGTCGGTTCGAACGTCTCCGTCGACGAACCAGGGACGACCCTCGACGCCACGGGGTGTTTCGTGGCCCCCGGGTTCGTCGATCTCCACGCCCACCTCCGGGAACCGGGCCACGAGGATGCCGAGACGATCGAGACCGGCAGCCGCGCTGCGGCCCTCGGTGGCTACACGGCGGTGGTGGCGATGCCCAACACCGACCCACCCGCCGACGCCCGCAGCGTGGTCGAGTTCGTTCGCGACGCCGGGGTCCGGGCGGGACTGTGCAATGTGTACCCGAGCGGGACGATCACCGTCGGCCGCGCTGGCGACCAGCTCGCCCCGTTCGGTGAACTCGCCGGCGCCGGCGTGCACCTGTTCACCGACGACGGGGCCGGCGTCCAGAACCCCCAGCTGATGCGCCGGGCGATGGAGTACGCCCTCGGTCTCGACATCGTCCTCGCTCAGCACTGCGAGGTCGCGGCGCTGAGCGCCGGTGCCGTGATGCACGAAGGGTCGTGCTGCAGCGAGCTCGGGCTGCCCGGCTGGCCGGCCCTCGCCGAGGAGCTGATGGTCCATCGCGATCTCGAACTGTCGCGGCTCACCGGAGCGCCGATCCACCTCCTGCATCTGTCGACGGCCGGCAGCGTCGAACTTGTCCGCCGCGCGAAGCTCGAAGGGATCCGGGTCACGGCCGAGGTCACGCCGCACCATCTCAGCCTCACCGACGAGCAGCTTCGGGGCTACGACTCGCGGTTCAAGGTCAATCCGCCACTGCGCACGAAGGCCGATGTCGAGGCGCTGATCGAAGGCGTCGTCGATGGGACGATCGACGCCATTGCCACGGACCATGCGCCGCACCCGGCCGCTGACAAGGAGCAGCCACTCGACGAAGCCCCTCCCGGGATGGTCGGGCTGGAGACGGCGCTCGGGGTCTGCTTGCCGATCCTCATCGCCGCGGGAATGAGCGTCACCGGCCTCGTCGCGGCGTTGGCCGGGAAGCCGGCGACGATCGCCGGGATCACCGAGCGCCATGGCGGGCCGATCGCCGCCGGGCGACCGGCCAACATTGTCGTGTTCGACGCCGACGAGTCGTGGGAAGTCGTTCCCGCCAAGCTCGCCAGCCGCAGCCACAACACCCCGTACGTCGGCCGTCAGCTGCGCGGCGTGGTCCGCCATACGGTGCTCGACGGGGTTCCGACGGTCATCGACGGGGTGGCGCGCCAGTGAATGAACATACAATGGCCCGCATGAACATGCGTCCGGGCGTCTTGGTCCTGGCGGGCGGTGCGGAGTTCGAAGGGGAGTTGTTCGGTGCCGAGGTTCCCGCCGCCGCAGGAGAAGTCGTGTTCAACACCGCCCTCAGCGGCTACCAAGAGGTGCTCACCGACCCGAGCTACGCCGGTCAGATCGTCACGTTCACCAACCCGCACATCGGTAACTACGGGGTCAACGCCACCGACTTCGAGTCCCGTGGTCTGTTCTGCCGAGGCGTCGTGGTCCGCGATCTCGCCCGGCTGTACTCCAACAGGCGCGCCGAGGGCGACCTCGACGCGCTGCTGCGGCTGCACGGCATCGCCGGGATCACCGGCGTCGACACGCGTCGGCTGACCCGCCTGATCCGCACGACTGGCGCGGTGCCTGGCGCCTTCGGTCCCTCTGACGACCGCGAGGCAGTGCGCGCCGCCGCCGCAGCCGAACCAGGCACCGACGGGATCGACCTCGTCGCCACGGTCACGACGGCCGACCCGTACACGGTGCCGGCTACCAACGGCGCGCCGCGCCGCATCGTCGCCTACGACTATGGAATCAAGCGCACGATCCTGCGCCACCTCGCCACGCTCGGAACGGTCGACGTCGTGCCGGCGACGACCCCGGCCGAGGAAGCGTTGGCCCGCCAACCCGACGGCATCTTCCTCTCCAACGGACCAGGGGATCCATCGTGCGTCGACGCAGCCACGGACATCATCGCCGGGCTGCTCGGCTCGCCGGTTCCCGTGTTCGGCATCTGCCTGGGCCATCAGTTGCTGGCCGCGGCCCTCGGCGGCACGACGGTCAAGCTGCCCTTCGGACACCACGGCGCCAACCATCCGGTGCAGGAGGTGGCCACCGGCAGGATCGAGATCACCAGCCAGAACCACAACTTCGCGGTGGCCGCCGACGACATGACGTCGATCGCCACGATCACCCACGTCAACCTCAACGACGGGGTCTGCGAGGGGCTCGACGCCATCCACGCCAACGCCTTCTCCGTACAGCACCATCCCGAGGCCGGACCCGGACCGCACGACAGTGCGTATCTGTTCGAGCGTTTCGCCGAACGGATGGCTGGGAGCCGGCCTGCGTCGCCGCGGCACGCAGGAAGCCGGCCGTGGAACGCAGGAAGCACGGCCTGATGCCCCGGCGCGACGACCTCACGTCGATCCTCGTCATCGGCTCTGGCCCGATCGTCATCGGTCAAGCGTGCGAGTTCGACTACTCGGGAACGCAGGCGTGCCGCGTGCTCCGCCAAGAGGGGTACCGCGTCGTCCTCGTCAACTCCAACCCGGCGACGATCATGACCGACCCGGACTTCGCCGACCGGACCTACATCGAGCCGCTGACGGCCCCGGTTCTGGCCGCGATCATCGAACGCGAACGGCCCGATGCAGTGCTGCCGACGCTCGGCGGGCAGACCGGGCTGAACCTCGCCATGGAGCTGTACCACGCTGGTGTCATCGGTGTTCCTGGGACACCGGAAATGCTCGGCGCTGACGCCGCAGCGATCGCCACGGCAGAAGACCGCGAGCAGTTCAAGGTGGCGATGGTCGGCATCGGCCTCGACGTGCCGGCGTCGGGCAGCGCGCACACGATGGACGAGGCGCTCGACGTCGTCGCCGAGATCGGGCTGCCGGCGATCATCCGTCCCGCCTACATCCTCGGCGGTCGGGGGACCGGGATCGCCGCGACCGCCGAGGAGTTCCAGCTCCTCGCCGCCGGCGGGTTGGCGGCCAGTCCGATCGGCGAGATCCTCATCGAGCAGTCGATCGCCGGGTGGAAGGAGTTCGAGCTGGAGGTGATGCGCGACCGTGCCGACAACTGCGTGATCATCTGCTCGATCGAGAACGTCGATCCAATGGGCGTGCACACTGGCGACTCGATCACCGTCGCCCCGGCGCAGACGCTCAGCGACGTCGAGTACCAGGAGATGCGCAACGCAGCCTTCGCGTGCATCCGCCGCGTCGGCGTCGAGACAGGCGGTTCGAACGTGCAGTTCGCGGTCGACCCGGTCACCGGCCGTCAGGTGATCATCGAGATGAACCCGAGAGTGTCACGCTCGTCAGCGCTGGCCTCCAAGGCGACGGGCTTCCCGATCGCCAAGATCGCCACGATGCTGGCCGTCGGCTACACCCTCGACGAGATCCCCAACGACATCACCCGCCAGACCCCGGCGTGCTTCGAACCGTCGATCGACTACGTCGTCACCAAGGTGCCGCGGTGGGCCTTCGAGAAGCTGCCCGGCACGACCGGGGTGCTCGGAACCCAGATGCAGTCGGTCGGTGAAGTGATGGCGATCGGGCGGACGTTCCCGGAGAGCTTGCAGAAGGCGTTGCGCTCGCTCGAGCAGGGTCGCCACGGACTCAACGCCGACCCGGCCGAGGGCCGGCTCGCCGGCCAACCGACGGCCGGGCTGCTGGCCGCCATCGGCATCCCGACCCCGGAGCGCGTGTTCCAGGTCGCCGAACTGATCCGGCGAGGCGTGACCATCGACCAGGTCCACGCCGCCTGCCGCATCGATCCGTGGTTCCTCGACCAGATCGCCCGCATCATCGACGAGCGCGACACGCTCGAAGCCGCCGGCGGTGCGGACCGGCTGGACGTCCGGTCCTGGCGCCGGGCCAAGCAGCTCGGTTTCAGCGACGCCCAGCTGGCGTACCTCTGGCACACCGACGCCGCGGCTGTGCGCGGCGCGCGGGAGGCGGCCGGCGTGCTGCCGACGTACAAGACGGTCGACACCTGCGCCGCCGAGTTCGCCGCCCTCACGCCGTACCACTACTCGACGTGGGAGGACGAAGACGAAGTCCGCCCGTCAGACCGGCCGCGTGTCATCATCCTCGGTTCCGGACCGAACCGCATCGGCCAGGGGATCGAGTTCGACTACTGCTGTGTGCACGCCAGCTTCGCGCTCTCCGCGGCAGGTTTCGAGACGGTGATGGTCAACTGCAATCCGGAAACGGTGTCGACCGACTACGACACGTCGGATCGCCTGTACTTCGAGCCGTTGACTGCCGAGGACGTGCACAACGTCATCGCTGCCGAGACGGCGGCAGCAGGCGGCGTGGCGCCCAAGGTCATCGTCGCCCTCGGTGGGCAGACCCCGTTGAAACTCGCCGCGGAGATCCCCGCCGAGCTCGTCGCCGGGACGACGGCCGAGTCGATCGACGCCGCCGAGGATCGCGAGAAGTGGAACCGCCTGTGCCACGACCTCGGCATTCCCCAGCCGCCCGGTGGAACGGCCGTCGACCTCGAGCAGGCGTTGGCCGTCGCCGTCGACGTCGGCTACCCCGTCCTGATCCGCCCGAGCTACGTGCTGGGCGGCCGGGCGATGCGCATCGTCCACGACGAGGGCCAGTTGCGTGAGGCGATGGACGAGCTCGCCGGCCACGGCAGCCTCGGCCGTGAAGGCGGGCTCTCCGCCGACCGCCCAGTGCTCATCGACCGGTTCCTCGACGATGCCGTCGAAGTCGACGTCGACGCCGTTCGCGACCATGCCGGCGAGGTGCTGATCGGTGGTGTGATGGAACACGTCGAGGAAGCCGGCGTGCACTCCGGTGATTCGGCGTGCGCGATCCCGCCGCCGTCACTGCTGCCCTGGGTGATCGAGGTGATCAAGGCGTACACCGCGGCGATCGCCGCGCGCCTCGACGTGCGCGGCCTGCTCAACGTGCAGTACGCCGTACGCGGGACCACCGTCTTCGTCATCGAGGCCAACCCGCGGGCGAGCCGAACGGTGCCCTTCGTCGCCAAGGCCACGGGCGTCCCGCTGGCCAAGGTGGCGACGAGGGTGATGCTCGGGGCGACCCTCGCCGAACTGCGCGACGAAGGCCTGCTGCGGCCGTCGGTGCTGGACAGCGACATCGGTGTCACCACGGTCGCCGTCAAGGAAGCAGTCCTGCCGTTCTCCAGATTTCCCGACGTCGACCCGGCGCTCGGTCCAGAAATGCGTTCCACGGGTGAGGTGATGGGCATCGACGTGACGTTCGGGCGGGCGTTCCACAAGGCCGAGCTGGCGGCCGGCACGGTCCTCGAACCGCGGGGCACCGTGTTCTTGTCGCTGGCCGATGCGGACAAGCCGGCCGGTCTCGTCGTGGCCAAGCGGCTGCGCCAGCTGGCGATGGGGATCGTCGCCACCAAGGGCACTGCTGACTTCCTCGCCGGGTTCGGCGAACCGGTCGACGACGTCGTCGCCAAGGTGTCCGAGGTGCCCGCCGGTGGCCCCGACAAGACCGCCGTCGACCTGATTGCCTCGGGCAATGTGGCGTTCGTCGTCAACACGCCCCAGGGCAGTGGTGGTCGATCCGACGGCGAGGAGATCCGCAAGGCGGCCGTCGTGCACGGCGTGGCGTGCGTGACGACGATCAGTGCGGCCCTCGCCGCGGTGCAGGGTCTCCTCGAGCAACGTGACCAACCCTTGTCGGTGCGCTCACTGCAGGAGCACCACGCCCGGTGAGCCGTGAACGGCCGGCGTTGCCGGGGAACGCCGTGATCGGCTCGGTGACCCTGCGCAACGCGGTGATGACGGCGTCGGGAACCGCCGGCTACGGCACCGAACTGGCGGCGTCGTTCGACCTCGCCGAGCTCGGGGCCATCGTCGTCAAGTCGCTGGCCGCCTTCGAATGGCCGGGCAACCCGGCGCCGCGGCTGCGCCCGACTCCGAGCGGGATGTTGAACTCGGTCGGCCTCCAGGGGCCCGGACTCCCGCACTGGATGGCGCGCGTGCTCCCGGAGTTGCTGCGCAGCGGGGCGACGGTGGTCGCCAGCGTGTGGGGCCGAACGGTCGACGAGTACCGAGCGGCGGGGGAGTTGCTCGCTCGTGCTCCAGACGGCGTCGTCGCGGTGGAGGTCAACCTGTCCTGCCCCAATCTGCACGACGCGCAGATCTTCGCCCACGATCCGAGCCGGTCGGCCGAGGTCGTGGTGGCCGTCGCCAGTGTCGCCGGCCGGCCGGTGTGGGCCAAACTGAGCCCGAACACGGATCGCGTGGTCGAGGTCGCCAGGGCGACGCGCGACGCCGGGGCCGAAGCAGTGACCTGCATCAACTCGCTTGCCGGGCTGGCCTACGACCCGCAGACACGACAACCGGCGCTCGGGGGCGGTGGCGGGGGACTCTCCGGCCCGGCGATCCACCCGGTCGCCGTGCGGATCGTCCGCGACGTCGCCACAGCGCTCCCCGACGTGCCGGTGATCGGCGTCGGCGGCATCGCCACGCCCTGGGATGCCGAGGAGTTTCTACTCGCTGGGGCCGTGGCGGTGCAGGTCGGCACGGCCACGTTCCACGATCCCCGGGCGCCGATCAGGATCGCCCGCCAGTTGGCCCGGAGATCGGACAGCCCGTGAACGAACTTGTGTTCGTGCCATGCGCGTGTATCCCCAGTTCACGGTGCTGGCAGCGCTAGCGTTCGACACATGGCTACACCTCCGACACTGACGCCTGAACAGCGGGCAGCCGCACTGGAAAAGGCGAAAGAGGCCCGCGCGGCTCGCGCCGACATCAAGGCGCGACTGAAGATGGGTTCGCTGTCGCTGAAATCAGCGCTCGACTCCGATGACAACAACGTCGGCAAGCTGAAGGTCAAGTCGCTGCTCGAGTCACTCCCGGGCGTCGGCAAGGTCAAGGCGCAGAAGGTGATGGACGAGATCGGCATCGCCGACAACCGTCGCATCCAGGGGCTCGGCTCGCAGCAACGGGTCGCCCTTCTCGAAGCCCTCGGGTGAGCCCGGGCGCGCCAGCGCGTACGCCACTCACCATCATCATTTCCGGGCCCGGAGGCGTCGGCAAGAGCACGATCGCCAACCGGCTCGTCAGCCGTGATCCAGGGCTGTGGTTGTCACGATCCTGGACGACACGTGAACGCCGAGTCGGCGAGTCCGACTCGGCGTATCACTTCGTCACTCGCGATGAGTTTCGCCGCCACATCGCCGCCGGTGGCTTTCTGGAGTGGACCGAGTTCCTCGGCCACCTCTACGGGACGCCGCTCCCCGAGCCCGTCGCCGGCAGCGACGTGGTGCTGGAGATCGAGGTCGACGGAGCCCAGCAGGTCAAGACCCAACGACCCGAGGCGATCTTGGTTTTCGTCCTTCCACCGACGCGGACGGAACAAGAGCGCCGGCTGCGCCAGCGTGGCGACCGTGAGGACAAGGTCGCCGATCGTCTGCGCAAGGCCGAGACGGAGGAGCCGGTGGGTCTCGAATTGGCGGATCACGTGCTGGTCAACGACAATCTCGACGAGACGATCGACGAGCTGTTGCGGATCATCGATGGGGCCCGTGCACCGCGCCGATAGACTTCGCCGACCGCTGGACGCCCCCGGCCGTCAGGATTGGATGAACGCCGCCCATGGAACGCTCCCACGACACGATGATGAACCCGCCGATCGAGGGTCTACTCGATCGAGTCGACTCGAAGTTCGGCCTCGTCACTCTCGCCGCCCGCCGGGCACGGAACATCAACGCCTACTTCAACCAACTCGGTGAAGGGCTCGGCCAGATGGTTCCGCCGCAGGTGTCCTCCGTTTCGCGCAAGCCGCTGAGCATCGGCTTCGAGGAGATCGCCGCCGACAAGATCGTCTGGGCGGAAGTACAGCCGCCGGCCGAAGACGACGAGTCGCTCGCCGACGACGCCGAAGCAGCCGAGTCAGAGCTCGACCCCGCCTGATCGCCCGCTTGCTCATCACCACCTACACAAGGAAGCACTGATGTCCCGCTGGACCTTCACCTCGGAGAGCGTCACCGAGGGTCATCCAGACAAGATGGCCGACCAGATCAGCGACAGCGTCCTCGACGCCATCCTGGCGGACGACCCGGACGGTCGGGTGGCGTGCGAGACGCTGCTGACCACCGGGCTGTGCGTGGTCGCCGGCGAGATCACGACCTCGGCGTACGTCGACATTCCCAAGCTCGCTCGGGAGACGATCAAGAGCATCGGCTACGACGACGCCCTGTACGGGTTCGACGGCAGCACGTGCGGCGTGATCGTGTCGATCGACGAGCAGTCCCCGGACATCGGCCAAGGCGTCGACAAGTCCGAGGAGCTGCGCGCCGGCGAAGCCGGGGAGGACCCGCTCGACGCCCAGGGCGCCGGCGACCAGGGGATGATGTTCGGGTTTGCCTGCGACGAGACACCAGACCTGATGCCGTTGCCGATCTGGACGGCCCACCGCCTCGCCGAACGGCTCGCCGAGGTGCGCAAGTCGGGCCAGGTGCCGTACCTGCGGCCCGACGGCAAGACGCAGGTGACGTTCGAGTACGAGGATGGCGTTCCCGTCGCCCTCAAGGCCGTGCTCATCTCGACGCAGCACCAGGACGGCGTCGACCGCGACACGGTGATCCGCCCCGACCTCATCGAGCAGGTCATCCAGCCGACGATCCCCGAGCAGTTCGCCGACGACACGTACGAGGTCTTCATCAACCCGACGGGCACGTTCGTGCTCGGCGGCCCGCACGCTGACTGCGGACTCACCGGGCGCAAGATCATCGTCGACACGTACGGCGGCATGGGTCGCCACGGCGGCGGCGCCTTCAGCGGCAAGGACCCGAGCAAGGTCGACCGGTCGGCTGCCTACGCGGCCCGGTGGGTCGCCAAGCACGTCGTCGCCTCCGGGGCCGCCACGCGGTGCGAGGTCCAGGTGGCCTACGCCATCGGTGTCGCCCATCCGGTGAGCGTGCTCGTCGAGACGTTCGGCACGAGCACCGTCGATCCGGAGTTGATCTCCAAGAGCGTGCCGGCGGTGTTCGACCTGCGGCCGGGGGCGATCATCCGCGACCTCGAGCTGAAGCGGCCGATCTACCGCGACACGGCGGCCTACGGGCACTTCGGCCGCAACCTCCCGCAGTTCACGTGGGAGCACGCCAGCCGCCTCGACGACTTCAAGGCAGCCGTCGGGCTGTAGACGTCCCCGGCACGGCTCCCGCATCTGGGGAAGATCCGTGTCAATCCGACTTCTGGGGAACATCTGTGTCAGATGCTGACGCTGATGCTCCCCACTTCCCGTTCGGCCGATCGGTCGCGCGCGTCCTCCCAGATCTCACCGGGCTCGACAAGCAGTTCGACTACCTCGTTCCCGACGTGCTGCGCACTTCGATCGACGTCGGCGCGATCGTGCGCGTCCCGTTGCACGGTCGCCGCGTGCGCGGCTGGGTCACGGAGGTCGACCCGGCCTCGGAAGTCGATCCGTCCAGACTCCAGCCGATCGCCCATGTCTCGTCGCGCGGCCCGGCTGCCGAGCTGATCGACCTCGCACCGTGGGCATCGGTGCGCTGGGCGGCCGGCCGGTTGCGACCGTTTCTCGTCGCCGCCAGCCCGCCAACCAACGTCACGGCCTTGCCGGCGCCTGTCCACGGCCGCGCCGACGTCCCCGCGAGTGCCGTCGCCCGCCGCACGGCCGAGGTGCTCGCCGCCGGCGGTGGCCTGCTGCTCCTGCCGCCGGCCGTCTCACCGCTCGACGCCATCCTCGCTTCGGCGACCCGCGGGCGGACGCTGGTCGCCATGCCGACGGTCGGGCGCGCCGAGGCGATGGCCGCCGCCCTGATCCGCCGGGGATTGGGCGTCGCTGTCGTGCCGCGTCAGTGGGCCCTCGCCGCCGCCGGTGCCGACGTGGTGATCGGCGCCCGCGGCGCGGCGTGGGCACCGTGCCCCGAGCTGGCCGTGGCCATCGTGATCGATGAGCACGACGAGACGTTGCAGGAGGAGCGCAACCCCACCTGGCACGCCCGCGACGTGGTCATCGAGCGCGCCAGACGGGCAGGAGCACCGGTGTTGTTGACTTCGCCGTGCCCGACGGTCGTCGGCGTGGACGCTGCCGGCGGTGCATTCGTCCGGCTGCCCGTCGACGAGGAACGGACCGGATGGCCGATCGTCGAGATCGTCGATCGAAGCGACGAGGAGCCGTGGCGCACGTCGCTCCTGTCGTCTGCTCTCATCGGCTCTCTCCGGGACCGCCACCGACGGGTGGTTTGCGTGCACAACACCACGGGGCGGGCACGGATCCTCGCGTGCCGGACGTGCCGGGCGCTGTTGCGCTGCACCCGTTGCGACGCGGCCGTCGGCCTCGACGACGACGGCCAGTTGGCGTGCCGACGGTGCACCACCCGGCGACCGGCAGTGTGTCAGGAGTGCGGTGGGTCGGGATTTGCCAACCTGCGTCCCGGGGTCACCCGCTTGCGCGAGGAGCTGGAAGCTGCCGCCGGGCGGACTGTCGTCGCGGTCACCGGACGAGACACGGGTCCGCTGCCGCCCGCCGACGTGTATGTCGGTACCGAGGCGGTGCTCCATCGTGTCGAGGCCGCCGATGTCGTCGCCTTGTTGGACTTCGATCGCGAGCTGCTGGCACCGCGTTACCGTGCCGCTGAACAGGCGATGGCGTTGCTCACCAGGGCGGCGCGGCTGCTCGGACCGCGGCGGCGTGGTGGACGGCTGATGATCCAGACGTACCTGCCGCACCACGAGGTGATCCAGGCTGCCCTGCTGGCCGACCCCGCCCGGCTCCTCGACCCGGAGCGTCGGCGACGCGAGCTGCTCGGCTTGCCGCCGGCTGCTGCCCTCGCCACGGTGAGCGGTCCGGGCAGCGACGAGGTCGCGACCCAGCTGCGTACCGTGGCCGGACTGACGGTCGGCGGTGGTACCTCGGACTATCTCGTCGAGCGCGGCGTCGTGGGACCGGCTCGGCGCTGCGCTCATCGGCGCCGACCGCCCGAAGGGGTCACGGGTCCGCGTCGCCGTCGACCCGCCGAGGGTTTGAGGCCACCGCGATCAGCCGATAGCCCTTCGACGACGCGAGCCGCTCGGCCGGCCAGCCACCGGCGGACAGCCAGCGCTGCAACGAGTCGGAGCCGAGGTGCTTCTGCACGACGAGCACGGCCGTCCCACGGGGCGTCATCCGTCCCAGCCAGGCCACGAGCAGCTCGTGCAACCGCGGCTTGCCGATGCGGATCGGTGGGTTCGACCAGATCAGGTCGAACCGCAACGACGGGTCGACATCGTCGGGCCCTCTGACGTCGACGTTGGACAGTCCATTGCGCAGGGCGTTGGCCGCACAGAGCCGGCGGGCACGTTCGTTGGTGTCGACGGCGGTCACCCGGCTGGCCGGCGCTCGTCGGGCGAGGGTCAGGGCGATCGCTCCGGCCCCGCAGCCGAGGTCGAGGAAGCTGCCACACGGCGGAGGCGCCGGAGCCTGACGGAGCAACAGTTCGGTGCCGGCGTCGAGGCGCCCGTGGCTGAACACGCCGCGGTCGGTTCGCAAGTGCAGCGGCGGGTCGACGAGGTCGATGTCGAGCTCGCGCTCGTCCGAGGTGACCCTCGGCTGCTCGGAGAAGTAGTGACTCATGCCCCTCGGTAGCCTGGCACTTATGAGCGCGCCGTTCATTGCGTTCCCCGGCCACGCAGGCCGTTACTGGCCGCTCCTCGGCTGGCGCCTCGTCGCTCGCATCGGTGTGATCCGATGAGCGCGCCGATTCGTGTGTTCGGCGACCCGGTGCTCAAGTCCAAGGCCGCCCCCGTTGCCGACATCGACGGCAAGGCGGTGCGCCTCGTCGACGACATGTTCGACTCGTTGTACGACTGTGGCAACGGGTTGGCGCTCGCCGCGCCGCAGATCGGTGTGCAGAAGCAGGTCGTGGTGTGGGACCTCGGCGACGATCCGCAGGTCATCTTCAACCCAGAGATCATCGACGCCGACGGCGAGTGGGTGTACGAAGAGGGCTGCCTGTCGATCCCCGGGCTGTACGTCGAGCTGGCTCGGCCCAAGACGGTGCTCGTCCGCGGTGTCGATCTCGACGGCAACCCCATCGAACGGGAAGCCGACGAGCTGGAGGCCCGCATGTTCCAGCACGAGCTCGACCACCTCAACGGTGTGCTGATGTTCGACCGCATGACGCCCGATCAACGCCGCGACGCGATGGTCGAGTATCGCCGGATCAGCGAGCAGAGCGCCCAGCCGGCACGCAACGGCGAACGTCGGCGCCTGCGCTTGCGCTGACGCGTGCCGTCCGCTCCCAAGCGCCTCGTCTACCTCGGCACCCCGGCGGTCGCCGTGGCCCCGTTGCGGGCGCTGCACGCCGCCGGCCACGAGATCGTGCTGGTGGTCAGCCAGCCGGATCGCCGGCGCGGGCGTGGCGGGGCGACGTCACCGAGCCCGGTGAAGACGGCAGCGCTCGACCTCGGCCTGCCGGTGAGCGACCACATCGACGACGTCATCCAGTCCGGTGCTGAGCTGGGCGTGGTCGTGGCCTACGGCCGGTTGATCCGTCCCCCCGTCCTCGCGGCCGTCGGGATGATCAACATGCACTTCAGCCTGCTGCCACGCTGGCGCGGAGCGGCGCCGGTCGAACGAGCCATCCTGGCCGGCGACACCGTGACCGGCGTGTGCATCATGGACGTCGCCCAGGAGCTCGACGTCGGCGACGTCTACGCCATGGTGCAGGTTCCGATCGGGGACACGACGACCGCCGAACAACTACGCAGCCGGCTGGTCGACGTCGGGACGACCCTGCTGGTCGAGGTGCTCGACGGGGAACTTCCTCAGCCGATTCCGCAGACCGGGGAGACCACCTACGCCGAGAAGCTGCGCCCCGAGGAGTGGCAGCTCGACTGGACCGAGCCGGCGGTCGCCCTGTCCCGATGGGTGCGCGCCGGCCGGGCGTGGACGACATTCCGCGGCAAGCGGCTGGGCGTCCTCGCCGCGCGTTTGGGCCAGGTCGATGATCCCGAACCGGTCGGCGCACTGACGCAAACACCCGGCGAGGTGGCCGACGCCAAGGGCGGTGCAGTCGCCACGGGTGCCGGGACCCTGGAGCTCGTCCAGGTCCAGCCAGAAGGACGGGCGCCGATGTCGTGGACCGACTTCGCCAACGGCGCCCAGCCCCGCGCCGGCGAACGCCTCGGGTAGCGTCACCACGGAATGAGCGCCGATGACCTGCACGCCAAGGTGTTGACGGTCAGCGACGGGGTCGTCGCCGGGACCCGCGACGACGTCAGTGGACGGGCGCTCGTCGAGCAGCTGACGAGCGCAGGGTTCGAGGTCGTGGCCCACGAGGTGACCGCTGACGGCGCCGAGGCCGTCGCCACGGCGTTGGCCCGACTGAGCTCGGACTTCGCCGGGTTGGTCGTCACCACTGGAGGCACTGGCTTCGCGCCACGGGACCAGACCCCCGAGGGCACGCGCGCCGTGGTCGAACGTGAGGCGCCTGGTCTCGCCGAGGCGATGCGCCTCGTGAGTCCGCACGGGCGGTTGTCTCGCGGCGTGGCTGGGATCCGCGGAACGACGATCATCTGCAACACGCCGGGATCGCCGAAGGGGTGTGTCGAGCAGCTCGGGGCGGTCCTCGACGTGCTCCCGCACGCCCTGCGCCTCCTCCTCGACCAGCCGACCTCCCACTGAGCTGCGCCCAGAACGGGAACGGGGAGCCCGCGTCGGGGGGCGTTAGCGTCGCGGCAATGCTGCGGATCGTGTTGCCCAAGGGGTCGCTGGAGCGGGCGACGCTGGAGTTGTTCGAGGCCGCTGATCTCGCCGTCGAGCGCTCGTCGTCGGTCGCCTACCGCGCCTCGATCGACGATCCACGCATCGAGGAGGTGCGCATTCTGCGACCCCAGGAGATCCCGGTGTACGTCGCCGAAGGACTGTTCGACATCGGCATCACCGGCCGCGACTGGGTCGAGGAGACCGCCAGCAATGTCGTCACGCTCGGCGAGTTGCGCTATTCGAAGGCGACGTCCGAGCCGATCAAGCTCGTCGTCGCCGTCGCCGAGGACTCGCCGGTCACGTCCGTCAAGGAGTTGCCGGCTGGCGTCCGGGTGTCCACCGAGTATCCGGAGCTCACCGGCCGCTATTTCGTCGATCACGGCATCACCGCCGATGTCCGGCTGAGTTACGGGGCGAGCGAGGCCAAGGTCCCCGACATCGCCGACTGCGTGGTCGAGATCACCGAGACGGGCCGGGCGCTGCGGGCCGCCGGTCTGCGGATCATCGACACCGTGCTCGTCAGCTACACCGAGGTGATCGCCAACCCGCAGTCGCACGCCGATCCGGACAAGCGCCACGCGATGGGCCAGCTGATGACGCTGCTCAACGGGGCCCTCGACGCCAGGGCCAAAGTGCTCGTCAAGCTCAACGTCTCCGCCGACCGCTACGAGGCCGTGCTCGCCGTGCTTCCCTCGGCGAAGTCCCCGACCGTTTCCGAGCTCGCCGGCGGTGCTGGGTTCGCCATCGAGAGCGTGGTCGACAAGCGCACGATCAACCTGCTGATCCCCGCCCTGCGTGACGCCGGGGCGACGGATCTGCTGGAGATCGCGATCTCCAAGATCGTGAGCTAGGAAGTGCGCGGGCGGGTGACGACGTTCGACGGGCACTCCGGTCTCGGCATCGTCACGGCAGACGACGGGACCGACTTCCCGTTCCATTGCGTCGAGATCGCCGACGGCTCGCGGACGATCGACACCGGCGTGACCGTCGAGTTCCGTGAACTGCCCAAACTCGGACGGGTCGAAGCGGCAGCGATCCGACCGATCCAGCTGGCGTGACCCGCACCGCCCAGACCCTTCGCCGACGAGATCGTCGCCGTCGTCGCGTCGCTGGCGCCGGGAGAGGTCGTCAGCTACGGCGACGTCGCCCACGACGCCGGTCGTCCCGGGGCGGCGCGGGCGGTCGGCGCCCTGCTCTCCGAGCACCGACGTCGAGCTGCCGTGGTGGCGGGTGGTCCGCGGCGACGGCCGGATCGTCACCGCCAAGGCCGGCCGTCAGGCGGCGCGCTTACGGGGCGAGGGGGTCGTCGTCCGTGGCGGGCGAGTCGTCGACGCCCCCAGCGGGCGGTTCTCCCGCGGCGGCCTCGCCGGCAGTCGCTGACTTGACGCTGACAAAGGCCATGCGCATGTTCGCCAGAGCGTCGCGCAGGGTCGCCGCATCGGGCCCCAGCCGGTCACCGAGCCCGTCAACGAGGCTGCCGACGGCGTCGATCGCCAAGGCGGCGCTGGGCAGGTTCGGTGGTTCCGCCGACAGGTGGATCGCGGCGAGCTCGTAGAGCCCCATCACGTGGTTGGTGACGACGACTTCGGCGGGAACCTCGGCGAGGCGCCGGCGGGCGTCCTCGATGGCCTGCTCGGCGTCACCGAGCACCGTGTCGCCGTCGTCCGCGCTCGTGACCTCTTCAGACGTGGAATCCTCGGGCACGTGAGCTACCCTAATGGGGCCATATCGAAGCGAAGTGGGGGCGACCCCCACCCGGCCACCACGACAGTGCGTGCGCCCGGGTCCTACGGCTCGGCTGGGCGGCGTGCTCAGATCAGCTCCGCGGGCTTGGCGTCGAGCTGACACGAAGTAGCAACCGACCACAAGGAGCGATCAGCCATTGCACAGGGGTGAACAGCCATAGCCGCGCCACAACGCGCAGAGCACCGGATCAACGACCGAATCCGTGCCCGTGAGGTCCGCCTCATCGGCCCGGACGGCGACCAGCTCGGGATCAAGACGGTTCCCGACGCACTTCGCCTGGCCAAGGAGCAAGACCTCGACCTCGTCGAGGTGGCGCCGATGGCCAACCCTCCGGTGTGCCGGATCATGGACTACGGGAAATTCCGCTACGAGGAAGCCCAGAAGGCCAAGGAATCTCGCAGGAAATCGGCGAACGTCTCCATCAAGGAGGTCAAGTTCAAGCCGAAGATCGGGCGTGGCGACTTCGACACGAAGGTGCGCAAGATCGACCAGTTCATCAACGAAGGCCACAAGGTCAAGGTGACGATGCAGTTCCGGGGCCGGGAGATGGCCCATCCGGAGCTCGGCTCGAAGATCCTCGACGACGTACTGGAAATCGTTGGCGAGCACGTCAAGGTCGAGACGCAGGCCCGCCTGGAAGGGCGCAACATGTCGATGGTGCTGGCCCCCGACCGAAAGCCGATTCCCAAGGGCCACGACGAGTCCGCCGACGGCGGTCCTCCGGCGACTGCCGACACCGTCCAGCCCGAGTCCCAACCGGCAACCACGCAACCAGCCTGATCCGCATCCACGACGAGCATCCCCGACCCGGAGCACACGACATGCCGAAGATGAAGACCTCGAAGACCGCCGCCAAGCGGTTCAAGAAGACAGGTACTGGCCGGCTGCGCCGGGCCCAGCAGATGAACCAGCACAAGTTCTACGAGAAGTCCGTCGCCGCGGAAGCGGCGCGTGAAGTCCGACGCCGACGTGAACGCGGCCGACCTGCCCAAGATCAAGCGTCTCCTGGGTGAGCGCTGACCAACCCAGACGACGTGAAGGAGACGAACTGACATGGCACGCGTCAAGCGCGGCGTCACCGCCAGGAACCGCCACAAGAAGGTTCTCGAGCAGGCCAAGGGCTATTACGGCAACAAGAGCCGGTCGTTCCGGGCCGCCAACGAGCAGGTCATGCGCAGCGGCCAGTACGCGTTCCGCGATCGCCGGGCGCGCAAAGGCGAGTTCCGTCGGCTGTGGATCCAGCGGATCAATGCCGGCTGCCGCGAGCACGACCTGTCCTACAGCCGGTTCATCGCCGGGCTGACGGCTGCCGGGGTGGCGGTCGACCGCCGGATCCTCGCCGAGCTGGCAGTCTCCGACCCGGCGGCATTTGGCAGCCTCGTGGAAACGGCGAAGGCGGCCCTCTGAGCCACCAGCCCGAGCTGGGCTTCACGAACCCCAAGGTTCAACGACTACGGCGCCTCATCGGGCGCCGTAGTGCGCGTTTGGAGGAGAATGCCTTCGTCGTCGAAGGTGCCCTGCTGATCGCCGAGGCGCGGCACGCCGGATGGCGCATCGAGTCGCAGTTCGTCGCTCCCGGTCAGCAGCCCGTTGATGCGGCGAGCGCTCTCTACGCCCTGGCGCCCGGCGTCGCCGAACGCGTCTCCGAACTGGAGGCACCACCCGGATTGTTCGCGGTCGTGGTCAGGAACGCTCCCGATCCGTCGGTGCTCGAGGCAGCCGACTTCGCCGTCGTCGCCGACCGCGTCAGCGAGCCAGGAAACCTGGGCACGATGATCCGCTCGGCTGAGGCCGCCGGGGCCGAAGTCGTCGTGGTCACGCCTGGCACGGTGGACGAGACCAACCCGAAGGTGCTCAGAGCGTCGGCGGGGGCCGTGTTCAACGTTCCCGTGGTGGCGACGACACTCGACGGCGTCGCCTCCGCTGGACTCCGGCTGATCGGCTCGTCAGCACATCGGGGAACGGTGCATACCGCGGCCAACTGGAATGGGCGGATCGCCATCGTCGCGGGCAACGAGGCCACGGGGCTGGACGAGGAGTCGATCGTCAACGAGTGGGTCTGCATCGAGCACCGCGGGCGGGCGGAGAGCCTCAACGTGGCGATGGCGACAACGGTGCTGTGCTTCGAAGCGCTGCGTCATCGTCGTGCCGGCGGTCCACCGACGGAGCAGTGATCGAGCCGCCGAGCGACCGAATCCGTCCGGCGGCGCCGCTCGAGTGGTTGGCTCTGGCCGTCGCGCTGGCTCCGTTCGTCGTCGCCGTCGTCCGCGCCGCCGTCACGGACTGGATCCCGGTCGGCGACGCGGCGTACTTCACCGTTCGCTCGGCCGACGTGCTGACGGCCCACCATCCGCTGGTCGGGGCATGGTCGTCGGGCTCGGCAGTCGTCGGCGTGTCGGTGAACAATCTCGGGCCCCTCCAACTCGACGTGCTCGCCCCGTTCACCAAGGTCTCGCCCGATCTCGGCACGGCGATCGGTTCGGCGTTGATCAACGCGGCGAGCGTGACCGTGGTGTGGGTGGCAGTTCGGCGGATGTTTCGGCCGGCGGTCGTCGTGGCGGTGATGGCCGGCACGACGCTGTTCGTGGCCGCGCTCGGCCTGTCCTGGCTGATCGACGCTCGGCAGCAGAGCGCCTTGGTCCTGCCGCTGTTCGCTCTGCTGTGGCTGAGCGCGGCGATGTGGGCGGGAGTGGGGATCGCCGTGCCCATCGCCGTCGTGCTCGCCAGCCTGATCATCCAGACCCACTTCACCTACGGATACCCGGCCGGACTGGTGTTCCTCGCCGGTCTTGTCGGGTTCGTGCTGACAACCCGGGCCTCGCCGGGTCCTTGGAAGAAGACGGCACGTTGGTCGCTGGTGCTCGGCGTCCTGTGCTGGATCCAGCCGGTGATCGACCAGATCGCCGGTACCGGGAATCTCGGCGACGTGCTCGGGCGAGCTCGCGGTCGCCCGGGCGCCGGCCTCGAGGTGGGTGTCCAAGTGCTCGCTGGTGCCGCCCTGGTCCCGCCGTTCTGGCTCCCGGCATCGATGCGCACGTTCCTGCTGCCCGGCGACGGGATCAGCCTGCCCGGTGCGGTCAGCGCTGTCGTGGTGTGGCTGATCATCGCCGGCGGCGTCGCCGTGCTCGGCTGGCGAGCTGCGGTCCCGGCCGTCACGGCGACGGGTCTCGCTGGACTCGTCGCCGTCGTCGCCGGGGTGGTCGCCGCCACGAGAATCCCGGTGTCGTCGTTCGGGCTCGTGCCGCAGAACTACTACTGGGCGTGGTCGCTGGCCGCCTTCGTGACGATCGCCGCGATCATCGCCGCGTGCTCCCTGCCGATGGTCGTCAAACCTCTTCGCGTCGGGTCGCCATGGCAGCGCCGAGCGCTGCTCGCCGTCGTCGCCGTGGCCGCGCTGTGTGTCGCCGTCTGGCCGCGTTACCCGGTCGCTTCGGTGGCCGTCGACGAGGTCGAGGCGCGGCGCGTCGGCCGGCCGCTGCGCGCCCAACTGGCCGCGGCGATCGACGCTGGTGTCGTTCCGGACCACGTCGAAGTCGACTTGTCGCGGGCCTTCTTCGCCAACGACCACCCGTACGTCATGCTCGCCGCGTTGCAGCGCGCCGGGATCGAGTTCGGCTTCCAGCCCGACAGCGGCAACCTCGACCGCTTCGGCGAGTCGCGATGTGTCGAGGCGGGCCGTTATCAACGCCTGCTGCTCATCGCCGGAGCCGATCCCGAGCTGGCGCCC
Source organism: Ilumatobacteraceae bacterium (assembly GCA_963786985.1). GTDB lineage: Bacteria > Actinomycetota > Acidimicrobiia > Acidimicrobiales > Ilumatobacteraceae > Desertimonas. Next base: position 207,768 of record CAWBBL010000025.1, read on the forward strand.
GGCTCGGTGATCGTGGCCGAGGTCGTCGGTATCACGGACACGGAACTGGCCGAGTACACCGCTCTGCAGCAGCGCTTCGGTGAACTGCTGCGCGACGACACCATCGACGTCGGCGGATTGGCGGATGCCGACGTGGCCTCCGGCCCGGTCGACGAACTGGCGGCCGTGCTGACGACCCCGGAGCTGCCGGCGACTGGGCTGGCCCGCCATCTCGACGGCTGGCAGCGATCCGGGATCGTCTCGATCCCGGCGGCCGTCGGCGAGGACTTCGCGCACTGGCTGCAGCTCGAGCAACGATCGTCGGCTGACTACCAGACGATCGTGCTGGAGCAACCGAGTGTGCCCGACAATCGGGCCTGCTGATAGCGTCGGCAGCCGTGAGATGGCGCGCCAGCAGGCGATTTCCCCGCCCCGGGTGATCCCGGGGACGGTGACGACCACTGCACACGCGCCGCGCTTCGAGCTCATCCGGGGAACCCTGTTGACCCCCTCATCGACCCCGCGAAAGAGAGACTCGTGATCGACGACATCCGTGCCGCCCGGTCGGCGGCACTCGAGCTGATCGCCGCGGCCGCCACGCTCGACGACATCGCCCGCCTCGACCAGGACCTGCTCGGCAAGCGCGGCCCACTGGCCGTGCTGAAGAGCTCACTCGGCGGCGTGTCCGACCTCGACGAGCGCAAGGCCGCCGGGCGGGCGCTCAACGCCGCCACCGAGGCAGTCACCGAAGCGCTCGGCGAACGCCGCCGAGCACTCGCCGCGGCAGCGCTGGACACCCGCATCGCCGGCGAACGACTCGACCTCACCGAATACCTCGAGGCGCCACGCCGCGGCCACAGCCATCCGGTGACCCAGGCCTGCGAGCGGCTCGAGGACGTCTTCGTCGGCCTCGGATTCACCGTCGCCGAGGGCCCCGAGGTGGAGACCGACTGGTACAACTTCGAAGCTCTGAACATGCCCGAGAGTCACCCGGCGCGAACCGAATTCGACACGATGTTCGTCGATCACGCCGGTGCTCCGCCAGGAACGACGGTGCTGCGGACGCACACGTCGCCGGTGCAGATCCGGGCGATGCTGGCGAGCCCCCCACCGTTGTACCTCGTCGCGCCTGGCCGGGTGTTCCGACGGGATACGCCCGACGCGACGCACATGCCGGTGTTCCACCAGATCGAGGGCCTCGTCATCGACCGTGACATCAACCTCGGCCACTTGGCGGGGACGATCGAGGCGTTCACCAAGGCGTACTTCGGTGAGGGGTTCACCAGCCGCCTGCGACCGAGCTACTTCCAGTTCACCGAGCCATCCGGGGAGTTCGACATCCGTCGGCCAGACGGCCGCTGGCTGGAGCTCGGTGGATGCGGCATGGTTCACCCCAACGTGTTGCGCGCTGGCGGTATCGACCCCGAGGAATGGAGTGGATTCGCCTTCGGGTTCGGCATCGACCGGATGTTCAAGGAGCGCCATGCCATCGACGACCTCCGCGAGATGTTCACCGGAGACATCCGCTTCGCGGAGCAGTTCTGATCATGAAGCTCTCTCTGAATTGGCTGCGGGACTACGCGCCGCTCCCTGACGACCACCAACTGATTGCCGACACGCTCAACGGGCTGGGCATCGAGGTCAGCGACGTCCACCACGCTGGCGGTGTCTCCGGCGTGGTCACCGCCCGGGTGGTGCGTGTCGAGCGGCACCCCGATGCGGCCACGGTGATCCGGGTCTGGGTCGACAACGGCGACGGCCATCAGCTACATGTGTGGTGCGGCGCGTCGAACTTCGAACCCGGTGACGTCGTCCCCCTGGCAACCGTCGGCACGGCGATGCCGGACGGTCGCACGATCGGGTCGCGAGGCATTCTCGGCATCCCGTCGGACGGCATGCTCTGTTCGGCGCACGAGCTGGGGCTCGGCAGCGATCACAGCGGCATTCTCGTGCTGCCTTCCGACGCGCCCCTCGGGGTGCCCTATGGGGACGTCACCGGCCTCGTCGACGACGTCGTGTTCGACGTCGACGTCACCCGTAACCGCCCAGATGCCTTCGGCCACGTCGGTGTCGCCCGCGATCTGGCCGCCAAGCTGAATTTGTCGTTCACCCCGCCGCGGCCCTCGTCGCCACCGGTCGGCAGCCCAGCGGACGCCACGGTCGAGATCGGCGCGGGGGAGCGCTGCGGCCGGTTCACGCTGACTGTCCTGTCCGGGATCGTCGTCGCCCCGAGCGCCCCGTGGATGGCCGCCCGGCTGGCGGCCGTCGGTCAGCGACCGATCAACAACGTCGTCGACGTCAGCAACTACGTGATGCTCGAGCTCAACCAGCCGAATCACGCCTACGACCTGGCGACCCTCGGTGGGGGAGGGATCCGAGTGCGGTCGGCGACCGACGGCGAGCAGTTGACGACGCTCGATGGGATGACCCGTTCACTGACGTCGGGGGAGTTGCTGATCTGCGACGCCCTCGACGTACCCATCGGCCTCGCCGGGATCATGGGTGGTGAGCACACCGAGATCGGCCCGACGACGTCGACGGTAGCTCTCGAGTTCGCGTGGTTCGAGCCGATCGGGATCGCATCCAGCGTGAACCGCACCGCATTGCGCAGCGACGCGTCGGCGCGCTGGGAACGAGGAGTCGACCCCTACGGGATCGACACGGCGATCGCCAGGTTCGTCGGGCTGCTCGGCGAAACGTGTCCCGGCCTCGTCGTGCACGCCGGGGCAGTCGATGCCAGGGCCGAGTCACTGCCGTCCCAATCGAGGCATACGCGGGTGCGGGTCAGCCAGGTCAACCGGATCATCGGCGTCGACTTCTCCGGCGCCGAGGTGGCCGGCTTGCTCGACCCGATCGGATTCACGGTGACCGGCGATGACCCAGAGGCCCTCACCGTCGAGTTGCCGAGCTGGCGCCCCGATGCGACATCGGAGATCGACGTCGTCGAGGAGGTGGCGCGGCACTACGGCTACGACAACGTCCCCAAGCGCGTGCCGCTGTCGCCGTTGCACGGCCACCTCAGCGCCGTCCAGTTGCGCCGCCGGCAGGTTCGCCAGGTGCTCTTGGGGTTGGGCATCTCCGAGGTGATGCCATCGCCGTTCCTGTCCGTCGACGAGCTGCGCTGGGCAGGGTTGGAAGGCGAGGTGCTGCGGATCACCAACCCACTCGTTGCCGACGAGGACGTGCTGCGCCCGTCGCTGCGCGCCGGTCTGTTGCGCGCCGTCGCGTTCAACGAGGCCCACCGCCACCCGGGCGTGGCGCTGTACGAGATCGGTCACGTGTACCCACCAGGCCCCGGCGAGCTCCCCGACGAACGGGAGATGCTCGGCGTCGTCCTCGCCGGCGCCGAGGCCCCGGCAGCGATCGCCGTGTGGCGCGAGCTGGCGGCGGCGCTCGACGCCGGGGCGCGGATCGACCAGCAGCGCGTGCCGGCGGGGCTCCATCCGACGCGTTCGGCGACGCTGGTCGCCGGCCGAGCGGCGATCGGCGCCGTCGGGGAGATCGCCCCTGGCGTGCTCGACTCGTACGGGATCACCCAGCGAGTGGCGATCCTCGAGGTCGACCTGTCCGTGCTCCTGGCCACCGAGCCCAAGCCCGCCCGGTGGAAGCCGACGAGCCGGCATCCGTCGAGCGATCTCGACCTGGCGTTCACGCTCGACGAGGAGATTCCCGCCGAAAAGTTGGAGAAGGCGATCCGCCAGGGGGCCGGCAACCTGCTCGTCGGGATCGAGCTGTTCGACACCTACCGCGGCAGCGGCGTTGCCGCCGGTACCCGCAGCCTGGCCTATCGCCTGCGGCTGCAAGCCGCCGACCGCACGCTCACCGACGCCGATACCGCCGCCGTCGTCGCCCAAGTCCGCGCCGCGGCCGCCAAGCTCGGCGCCACCCTCCGCGCCTAGCGCGGTCAGTTCCAGGCGAGGTCGTCGGGGGCGTCGGCGAGCCACCCGAGGCGGCCGGGCTGGCGGCGCAGGACGCGGCGCCAGAGCTCGTCTGGATCGGCGGTGAACACGTCGGAGGTCTCGGAGTCGACGACGATCCACGACCCCGACTCGATCTCCGCCTCGAGCTGGCCGGGCTCCCATCCGGCGTAGCCGCGGAACACCCGCAAGGCATTGATCTGGCCGATCACCAACGCCGGATCGGCGGCGAGGTCGGCCGAGGCGATGTCACCGGTGAGCGGCGCGAGATACGTGTCGTCGTCGGTCGAGCCGGCCGTGACCCGGTGTTCGAGCCGGGCGAGGGCGATCAACGCATCGGGCTCGACAGGCCCGCCGGAGAACACCGTGGACGGTGCTGACTGGGCGGTGACCCAGCCTTCCAGGGGGTCGACGAGCTCCTCGCCACTCGGCCGGTTGAGCACGAGGCCGAGGGCGCCCTCGTCGTGGTGTTCGACCATGTAGACGACAGAGCGGTCGAAGTTCGGATCGTCGAGCATTGGCGTCGCCACGAGGAGACGTCCCCTCGTCGGTGCTGGTCCGGGAAGCACGCCGTCAGTGTACGCGGGGCCGTCAGCCGGTGTCTTTCACTCCGGGCAACCTGTTTGGATGAACATGCATTGAGTTGTATGATCATGCGTCGTGGTTCGGGTCGGAGTCATCGGAGCGTCGGGCTACACCGGCGTCGAACTGTTACGTCTGTTGTCGGCGCACCCGGATGTCGAGCTGGCCATCGCCACCGCAGACAGCAATGCCGGAACGATGGCGGCGCACCTCGCCCCGTCGTTGTCGGCGGCCTTCCCCCAGCTCGAATTTCAACCGTTCGACGATCGAAGCGATCCGCAAGGGGCGTCTCGATCTCGTATTCCTCGGCCTCCCTCACCAAGCGGCGCTCGCGGTCGTTCCCGAGCTCGTCGACCACGTCGGCTGCGTCGTCGACCTCTCGGCAGCCTTCCGATTGCAGGACGTCACGGCATACCCGCGCTGGTACGGATTCACGCACGATCAGCCAGAACTGCTCCGGCGGGCCGTCTACGGACTGCCGGAGCGAACGCGCACCAACCTTCCTGGTGCCCGGCTCGTCGCCACGCCGGGGTGCTACGTGACGGCGGCAACGCTGGCTCTCGCGCCGCTGCTCGACGCCGAGCTGATCGAGCGCGCCGGGATCATCGTCGACGCCGCCAGCGGCGTGTCCGGGGCCGGCCGGACGCTGACCCACGGGACGGCGTTCTGCGCCGTCGACGAGAACTTCGCCGCCTACGGATTGCTCGACCATCGGCACACCCCGGAGATCGAGCAGAACCTGAGCGCCGCGGACGAGGCGGCGTCGGTGCTCTTCACCCCGCACCTCGCTCCGATGAGCCGGGGCATCCTGGCGACGTGCTACGCCCGGCCGCGCGATGACGCCGAGCTGACGACGGAACGGCTCCTCGAGGAACTGACCAAGGCATATCGCGACGAGCCGTTCGTCGTCGTCACCGCCGAGTCGCCGTCCACCAAGGCGGCGCAAGGATCGAACGTCGCGTTCGTGACGGCGCGCTTCGACCCGCGCACGGGCACCGCGGTGGTGCTCTGCGCCCTCGACAACCTCACCAAAGGTGCGTCCGGTGGCGCCGTGCAGGCCGCCAACGTGGCGCTCGGTCTCGACGAGACTGCCGGACTGCCGAGCGTGGGGCTCGCCCCGTGAACGTCCAACGGGAAGTTCCATGGCGGTGACCGACACCAGGCGGCGGGCTGACGTCCTCGTGGAGGCGCTGCCCTACATCCGCCGCTTCGGGGGCAAGACCGTCGTCGTCAAGTACGGCGGGAACGCCATCGCCGGGACGTCGGAGCACGACGCACTCGACGTCTTCGCCCAAGACATCGTGCTGATGCGCCTCGTCGGCATGCGCCCTGTCGTCGTTCACGGCGGGGGTCCGCAGATCTCGGCGCTGATGGGCAGACTCGGTAAGACCGCCGAGTTCCGCGACGGACTGCGCGTCACCGACGCCGAGACCGTCGACATCGCCAGGATGGTCCTCGTCGGGCAGGTCAACCCACAGCTCGTCGCGGCGATCAACGCCCACGGCAACTACGCCGTCGGAGTCAGTGGAGGCGACGCTGGACTGCTGCGGACGACCCCCCACGGCGGCGATCTCGGTTTCGTCGGCAACGTCGATGCCGTCAACCCGCGCATCCTCGAGGGTCTGCTCGCCGACGAGTTCATCCCGGTCGTGGCGACGATTGGGACGGGCGAGTCGGGCCAGGCCTACAACATCAATGCCGATGCCGTCGCCGCGGCGATCGCCGAAGCACTGGGCGCCGAGAAGCTCGTCTACCTCACCGACGTCGAGGGGCTGCGCAGGGACCTCGACGATCCGGCCACGTTGATCCACCAGACGACCGCTGACGAGCTCGAGGCGCTCGTCGCGAGCGGGGTGATCACCGGCGGGATGATCCCCAAGGTCACGAGCTGCATCCACGCCGTCCGCCACGGCGTGCGCCGTGCTCACATCCTCGACGGGAGGGTGCCGCACGTACTGCTGCTCGAGATCTTCACCGATGAGGGCATCGGCACGGTCATCGACGGGGGCAGTCATGTCTAACGTCTTCGCATCGGTCGGTCTCACCGAGTCGCCGTTCATGCCGGTGTTCGCACCACCTCTGCGGATGTTCGTTCGCGGCCGAGGTACCGAGCTGTTCGACGTCGACGGCCGGCGCTACCTCGACTTCCTCTCGGGCATCGCCGTGACGTCGCTCGGTCACGCCAACCCCGCAGTGACCGCGGCGATCTCGGCGCAGGCCGGTGAGTTGCTGCATGTCAGCAACTACTTCGCCAACCCTCAAGCAACCGCCGCGGCGGTCGCCGTCGACGAGTTGCTCGCCGCCGCGACCGGCAGTCACGGGCGCGTCTTCTTCACCAACAGCGGCGCCGAATCGATCGAGTGCGCGATCAAGCTGGCGCGCAAGCACGGTGGTCGGGGCCGGCACACGGTGGTGAGTGCGTTCGGCAGCTTCCACGGCCGCACCCTCGCCGCCCTCGCCGCCACCGGCCAGCCGAGCAAACACGAGCCGTTCCAGCCGATGCCGGAAGGCTTCCGCCACGTCGCCTGGGGCGATATCGATGCCGTCAGGGCGGCGGTCGACGGAACCGTCGCCGCAGTACTCGTCGAGCCGATTCTCGGCGAAGGCGGTGTGCACCCTGCGCCCTCCGGCTACCTCGCGGCGATCCGCCGGACCTGCGACGAGACCGGCGCGCTGATGATCGTCGACGAGATCCAGACCGGGATGGCCCGCACCGGCCGTTGGTTCGGATTCGAACACGACGATGTCGCCCCCGACGTGGTCACGTTGGCCAAGGCACTCGGCAACGGCATGCCAGTCGGCGCCTGCTGGGCCCGCGACGCGGTCGCCGCGGTCTTCGAGCCCGGCGACCACGGCAGCACCTACAGCGCCACGGCAATCGCCACATCGGCGGTCAACGCGGTGATCGCCGAGATGCGTCGAATCGACGCCCCAGCCGTGGCGGTCAAACAGGGCGAGCGGCTGGCCACGGGACTGAACACCGTGCCCGGGGTCACGACGGTTCGCGGTCGCGGGTTGCTGCTCGGCGCCGAGCTCGACAGCCGTCGGTCCGGCGACGTGGCCGGCGAGCTACTCGACAACGGTCTCGTCGTCAACGCCGTGACGCCAACGGCACTGCGTTTCGCCCCGCCGATCACGGTGACCGACGCGGAGGTCGACGAGGCGCTGGCGATCTTCAGAACGGTTCTCGGATGAGCGAGTCGGAGTCCACTCGCCACCTGCTCGAGATGACCGACCTCACGGCCGACGAAGTGGTCGCGGTGCTCGATCTCGCCCGACGGGATCCGGCGGATCTCGGCCACCCGCTCGACGGACGCGGCGTCGCCCTGATCTTCGAGAAGCCGTCGACGCGGACGCGACACTCGACCGAGATCGCCGTCGTCCAACTCGGCGGACACCCGGTGTACACCCGTGGTGAGGAAGTGGGCATCGACACACGCGAGCCGGCCGAGGACGTCGTGCGGATCCTCGAGGGCTACCACGCCGTGATCGCCGCTCGGGTGTTCGATCACGGCCTCCTCGTGCGCATGGCTGCCGTCGCCAACGTGCCGATCGTCAACCTCCTCTCGGATCGCGCCCACCCATTGCAGGCGATCGCCGACGCCCTGACGATGGAAGACGAGCTCGGATCGCTGCAGGGCCGCCGCGTCGCCTGGGTCGGCGACTACAACAACGTCGCTCGCTCGCTCACCGAGATCTCCACGATGCTCGGCGCCGAGATGGCGTTGGGCTGCCCAGCGGGCTACGCACCCGACGACGTCGAGCTCGAACGTCTCCGACTGGTCGGTACCGGGGCGGTCTCCATCCACCACCGGCCGAGCCGAGGCGGTCAGCGGTGCCGATGTCGTCCACTCCGATACGTGGGTGTCGATGGGCCAGGACGACGAGAAGACCCAGCGGTTGCAGGCATTCGAGGGGTTCACGGTCGACGATGCGTTGATGGCCGTGGCGGCCCCGGAGGCGATCTTCATGCACTGCCTGCCCGCGTACCGCGGGTTGGAGGTCACCGCCAGCGTGATCGACGGGCCCCGCAGCCGGGTGTTCCGCCAGGGTCACAACCGCCTGCCCGCGGCGCGCGCCGCGCTGGCGATGCTCCTCGGGGCCCGACCGTGAGTGTGAAACAACGCCGCCAACAGGCCATCGTCCGGCTGATCGGGCAGCACCCCGTCGGCAACCAACCGCGTCTGCTCGAGCTGCTCGCCCACGAGGGCGTGCGGACGACACAGGCCACCGTGTCACGCGATCTCGACGAGCTCGGCGTGATCAAGGTGCGCGCCGCCGGCGGGCAAACGGTGTACGCCCTGCCGGCGATCGAGACTGATCGGATCGCCCCGTCGGATCAGCTCCGCAGGGTTCTCGGGGAATGGGTCGCCGATGTTGCCGTGTCGGGCAACATCGTCGTCGTTCGTACGCCACCAGGCTGCGCCCACGTCGTCGCCTCGGCCCTCGACCGCAGCGCGATCACCGGGCTGCTCGGGACAGTCGCCGGCGACGACACGATGATGTGCGTGGCGGCGCCCGGGACGGACGGTGAACGCCTCGCCGCCGACTTGCGCGAGCTGGCCGGCTTCGACAACCGGAAGGCTCGATGAACGGCGGCGTGCTCTGGCACGGGCGCTTCGATCGACCGCCGGCGGACGCCCTGATGAGGTTCACGTCGAGCTTGCCCGTCGATCGCCGACTGTGGCGCGACGACATCGCCGGCTCGCGCGCCCACGTCGCCGGCCTCGTTGCCGTCGGTCTGCTCGACGCGAGCGAGGGCCAGGCCGTGCTCGCTGCGTTGAACACGGTCGAGGCGGAACTGGCCAGCGACGCGTTCGTCTTCGCCGAATCGGACGAGGACATCCACACGGCCGTCGAACGTCGGGTCACCGAACTGGCCGGCGCCGCAGGGGCCAAGCTGCACACGGCCCGGAGCCGCAACGACCAGGTCGCGACCGACCTGCGGTTGTGGTGCAAGCGCGAACTGGCGTCGGTCGCCGACCGCATCGTCGGACTCCAACATGTCCTGCTCGCCCGCGCCGAGCAGGATCAGTCGAGCTACCTGCCCGGCTACACCCACCTGCAACGCGCCCAGCCGGTCCTGCTCGCTCACCACCTGCTGGCCCATGGCTGGGCGCTCGATCGCGACGTCGACCGTCTGCGGTCGACGATCGCCCGGCTCGACGTCTCACCGCTCGGCGCCGGGGCCCTGGCCGGCACGTCGTTGCCGATCGATCCGGCGATGGTGGCCGCCGAACTCGGATTTGCGAGGTCGTTCGACAACTCACTCGATGCTGTCGGAGATCGCGACTTCGTCGCCGAAGCGCTCTTCGATCTCGCCCTGCTGGGCATCCACCTGTCACGGATCGGCGAGGAGTTCGTGCTGTGGACGAGCGAGGAGTTCGGCTTCGCCCGCCTCGACGACGCCTTCGCGACCGGCTCGTCGATGCTCCCGCAGAAGAAGAACCCGGACATCGCCGAGCTCGCCCGCGGCAAGGCGGGGCGTCTGATCGGCAACCTCACCGGCCTGCTGGCAACGCTCAAAGGCTTGCCGCTGGCCTACAACCGCGACCTGCAAGAGGACAAGGAGCCGTTGTTCGACTCCGTCGAACAGGTCACCCTCGGCCTGCTGGCGATCACCGGGATGATCGAGTCGGCGACGTTCGACACCGGGCGGATGGCCGCCGCGGCCGACATCGAAACGACGGCGGCCACCGACCTCGCAGAGTGGCTGGTCGCCGGCGGCACACCGTTCCGCGAGGCTCATGCCATCGTCGGCAACCTCGTCCGCCGACACCTCGAAGAAGCGACACCGCTGAGTGAGCTCGTCGCCGCCGACCCACGTCTCGGCCGCGAGGCGGCCGCGTTGGTCGCTCCCGGTGTCGCCGTGGCTCGGCGCACCTCACCCGGAGGCGCTGGTCCGGCGGCCCTGCAGCGCCAGCTGACGGCGTTTCGCGCCGCCCTCGTCGGCGACGGTGAATCCGTCGCCGGGCCGGCTCCGGAATGAGCTGAAACCAGCGCGGCCGACCGTCCGGCCGTCGTGGTACACCAAGGCGATGCCCTACCGCCACTCCCTGCGCATCCGCTACGACGAGTGCGACATGCAAGGGATCGTGTTCAACGCCCACTACCTCGCGTATTGCGATGACGCCTTCGGCATGTGGGTCGAGGCGGCGATGCCCGGCGCGATGTCATTCGTCGGCAACGCCGGCTCGTTCGACGTCGTCGTCAAGAAGGCGGTCGTGACGTGGAGCGGCGCCCTGCGGTTCGGGGAGACGGTGGACATCGACTGCGCTGTGGACCGGTGGGGACGCAGCAGCTTCGACGTCGCCTTCCGGGGGTCGGTGGGTGGTGCCGAGCGTTTCGACGTGCTGACGACCTACGTCAACGTCAGCCCGGGCACGCACACGCCGGCTCCGGTCGCCGCGGCCGTCAAGTCGGCGTTCGGCGCCGAGTCGAGGTAGCAGCGCTCAGCGCCAGTGCAGCCACCGGCCGTGGGGGTGCGCGTCGGCGACGTGGCGCGAGTCGCGGCGCCCGCCGCGCCACCGCACGACAACGACCGCGGTGGGCTGCTTCGGCCCGGTGCGCGCGGCTGGCATACCCGGCAGCTCCGGACACAACGCCGGACTCTCGGCGACTACCCAGGTGAAGTCGCCGTCGTGGGCTGCCTGATCGAGGCCGGCTACGAACTGCCGACGCGCGTCGGCCGTGAGGTAGTTGAGGACCCAGCTCGTCGTCACGACCGGGTGCCCCGACGCACCTACTTGTCGCACGAGGTCGCCGATCGAATCGACAGCATCGGCGCGGCGTACGTCGACACCCACTTCGTTGGCGAGGTCGATCGCCGCACGGAGGCGCTCGAAGCGTTCGACCTGATCGGGCCACACGCACGCCTCCAGCCATCGCGCCTGAGCCGGATCGCCGACATCGATCGGATTGGTGTCCACTCCGATGGCGGCCACGATCGGTGGCCGCGCCACGGGAACCGGCACGTCGCCGCGCGTGGCGCAGGTGATCGTCACGGCGGAGCCCGATCGGAGCGCTCCACCGGGCTCGTAGACGAAGTCGTAGTGCGGGATCAGCAGGTTGAGACCGGCGCTCGTTCCGACGTCGAGATGCACGAGGTCGCCGACCTCCTCGCCGATCGCGGCCAGCGTTGGCAGCAGCAGGGCGCTGCGCCCGATCTCGTTGGTCTGGGTCTGCCGCGACGACAGCAGCTCGGCGAGCTCGACCGCCCGCTCCTCGCAGAACGTCCGGAAGGCGTCGATCGCCGCCACCTTTGCCGGGCCCGCCGGCTCCGGGGGCAGCGGGAGGTTCGGATAGAACCGGGCGAGTGGCGCCGTCGGGTCGGCGAGCAACAGCCAGTGCACCGACGCGAACAGCAGCACCGGGAGACGTTGCTGCGCCGGCGCCTGGAGCAACAGCCCGGCGAGGCGCGGGTCGTCGGCGATCCCCGCAGCGAGGTCGGCGTAGAGCGGCGCGTCGCTGGTCTTGGCGAAGTCGGCGAACTGCTGCTGACAGGCGGCGACGGCGCGGTCGACCGTGGACACCGCCGCAACGTAGTGGATGCGCGGCAAGGTCACCGCTGTACCGTTCCGCTCACATGGACCTGCTCGCCGACCTCCAAGCCCGTGGCCTCGTCCACGACAGCACCGACCGCTCGGCACTCGCCGGGCGGCTGCAGGCGGGACCGATCGGCGTCTACGTCGGGTTCGACCCGACAGCCGACTCGTTGCACGTCGGGCACCTCATGGGTCAGCTCGGTTTGCGCCGTTTCCAACTGGCCGGGCATCGGCCGTTTCCGCTGGCGGGCGGGGCGACCGGTGTTGTGGGCGATCCCGGCGGGCGCTCCGAAGAACGCAACTTGCTGGACCGTGAGACGCTGGAGCGCAACCTTGCCGGCATCAAGCCGCAGCTGGAACGGCTCCTCGACTTCGACGCCGGCCAGTGCTCGGCGACGCTTGTCGACAACGCGACGTGGACCGCCGACGTGGCCCTGCTCGACTTCCTGCGTGATGTCGGCAAGCACGTGACCGTCAATCAGATGATGGCCAAGGAGTCCGTGCGGTCGCGCCTCGACGGAGAACACGGCATCTCGTTCACCGAGTTCAGCTACATGCTGCTGCAGGCCAACGACTTCCGGCATCTCCACGACGAACATGGCGTCGAGCTGCAGATGGGGGGGTCCGATCAGTGGGGCAACATCACCGCCGGGATCGACCTCATCCGCCGGACGTCGGGCGCCACCGCCCACGGGCTGACGTGGCCGCTTCTGCTCCGCAGCGACGGGCAGAAATTCGGCAAGTCGAGCGGCAACGCGGTGTGGCTGTCGGCCGAGCGCACCAGCCCGTTCCAGTTCCGTCAGTACTGGGTGCAGACCGACGACGCCGATATCGCCGAGCGCCTGCTGCGCTTCAGCATGCGCTCCGTGCCCGAGATCGAAGCAGTCGTCGCCGAGCATCAATCGGCGCCCGAGCGCCGGGTCGCCCAGCGCACGCTGGCTCGCGAGCTCACCGAGCTGATCCATGGGCGGGACGCCGCGGATGCCGCGGACGCTGCCGCCGACATCCTCTTCGGGGGCGATCCGACGAAGGCGCCGGTCGCCGCCCTCGATGTCGTCCGCCGCGAGGTACCGACCACGACGACCCAGCGCAGTGCCCTTGGTGCCCCGATCGACCTGCTCGTGACGACCGGCCTGGCCAGCTCGCGCAGCGAGGCCCGCCGGCTCCTCGAACAGCGTTCGATCAGGGCCAACGGCGTGCAACTCAGCGGCGCCGACGACCTGGCCGGCGTCCCGCTGCTGCACGAGCGCGACGTACTCCTGCGCAAGGGCAAGCACACGTATCACATGGTGGAGATTTCTGCCGACGGAGGTTGACGTGGGTCGCGCCGGTCGATAGCGTCTAACTCCGCTCCTCGGGCAGGTACATCCTGCTCACGGGGAACACAGGCACCGACGCCGTCGCTTCGTGCGACTCGGCGAGTGCCCGAGCTTCGGCTCCTTGAAAACGGAAGAGAAGACGAAAACGCCAGTGCGGGCAGCGAGTCGTCGATCATCGGGTGCACTTCGGTGAACCTAGGGATCGGAGGCGACGCTGTCTGTCAATTCTGTGGCCGGTTACCCAACCGGTCACAACACAAATACGAGCCGGTCCCACCGGCTCAAACAGGAGTCGGAACTCGAGCGGTTCAAGTATCGAGATCCGAATCTCTTCTAGACGGAGAGTTTGATCCTGGCTCAGGACGAACGCTGGCGGCGTGCTTAACACATGCAAGTCGAACGAGGTCCAATCATTCGCAAGAATGAGAACGACCTAGTGGCGAACGGGTGCGTAACACATGAGGAACCTGCCCCGGTCTCTGGAATAACAAGTGGAAACATTTGCTAATACCGGATATCGCTGGATCATCGCATGGTGATCCAACGAAAGATTTATCGGATTGGGAGGGCCTCGTGGCCTATCAGCTTGTTGGCGAGGTAACGGCTCACCAAGGCTTCGACGGGTAGCTGGTCTGAGAGGATGATCAGCCACACTGGGACTGAGACACGGCCCAGACTCCTACGGGAGGCAGCAGTGGGGAATCTTGCACAATGGGCGAAAGCCTGATGCAGCAACGCCGCGTGCGGGAAGAAGGCCCTAGGGTTGTAAACCGCTTTCAGCAGGGAAGAAAATGACGGTACCTGTAGAAGAAGGTGCGGCCAACTACGTGCCAGCAGCCGCGGTGACACGTAGGCACCAAGCGTTGTCCGGATTTATTGGGCGTAAAGAGCTTGTAGGCGGTTCGGTAAGTCGGGTGTGAAACCTCTGGGCTCAACTCAGAGACGCCACCCGATACTGCTGTGACTAGAGTGCGGTAGGGGAGCGGGGAATTCCTGGTGTAGCGGTGAAATGCGCAGATATCAGGAGGAACACCAGTGGCGAAGGCGCCGCTCTGGGCCGTAACTGACGCTGAGAAGCGAAAGCGTGGGTAGCAAACAGGATTAGATACCCTGGTAGTCCACGCCGTAAACGTTGGGCACTAGGTGTGGGTCTCAACCAACGAGATCCGCGCCGTCGCTAACGCATTAAGTGCCCCGCCTGGGGAGTACGGCCGCAAGGCTAAAACTCAAAGGAATTGACGGGGGCCCGCACAAGCAGCGGAGCGTGTTGCTTAATTCGATGTTACGCGAAGAACCTTACCTGGGTTTGACATGTAGGGAAAAGCTCTAGAGATAGGGTGTCCGTAAGGGCTCTACACAGGTGGTGCATGGCTGTCGTCAGCTCGTGTCGTGAGATGTTGGGTTAAGTCCCGCAACGAGCGCAACCCTTGTCCTATGTTGCCAGCGGGTAATGCCGGGGACTCGTAGGAGACTGCCGGGGTCAACTCGGAGGAAGGTGGGGACGACGTCAAGTCATCATGCCCCTTATGCCCAGGGCTGCAAACACGCTACAATGGCCGGTACAGAGGGCTGCGATCCCGCGAGGGTGAGCGAATCCCATAAAGCCGGTCTCAGTTCGGATTGGAGTCTGCAACTCGACTCCATGAAGCCGGAGTTGCTAGTAATCCCGGATCAGCACGCCGGGGTGAATACGTTCCCGGGCCTTGTACACACCGCCCGTCACACCACGAAAGTCGGCAACACCCGAAGCCGGTGGCCCAACCCTTTTGGGAGGGAGCCGTCGAAGGTGGGGTCGGTGATTGGGGTGAAGTCGTAACAAGGTAGCCGTACCGGAAGGTGCGGCTGGATCACCTCCTTTCTAAGGAGTCCATTCCGCGTCGTAGGTGGCCAACAGGCCATCGGACGTTTGGACATCCCAGTTGGTGCACTGGTGGGTCGTCGCCGGCGACCGGTCGAGGTAGAGGAGTTTCCTCCCTCAGCCGGCACTGTTCGACGACTTGCTGTCTTCTCTTCCGTTTTGAGGGAGTTGAATTCCCTCGTGATGCGCCGCTGCGTCGAGCGCCCTCGGGCGTTCCGCAAGCGCCGGCCGTCGCACCTTGAGAACTGCAGAGCAAGCACGAGCATCTTATTCTTTCGAGAATTTGAAGTATTTTGTTTTTCCAAGCTACTAAGAGCCAACGGTGGATGCCTTGGCGCCAAGAACCGATGAAGGACGTGAGTGACTGCGAAAAGCTGCGGGTAGCCGTCTACTAGGCCCTGATCCGCAGATGTCCGAATGGGGAAACCCGGCACTCGTCATGGAGTGTCACCCCGGTCTGAACACATAGGACCGGTGGAGGGAACCAGGGGAATTGAAACATCTCAGTACCCTGAGGAAAGGAAAGCAACCGCGATTCCCTGAGTAGCGGCGAGCGAAAAGGGAACAGACCAAACCTGAACAGTGCCAAGCCTGGTGGCGTTGCTGTTCGGGGGTAGAGGGATCGAAGAGGTACCGCACCAGAGGTACCACGGAGTTACCAAGTTGCTACGTAGGAGAACAGATCAGGAAAGTCTGGCCAGAGTGGGTAACAGCCCCGTATCCGAAACGTACGCAGCCTCCGCTTCGTCATCCCAAGTAGCGCCGGGACCGTGAAAACTGGCGTGAATCTGCGGGGACCACCCCGTAAGTCTAAGTATTCCTTGGCGACCGATAGTGAACCAGTACCGTGAGGGAAAGGTGAAAAGTACCCCGGGAGGGGAGTGAAATAGTACCTGAAACCGTTGGTTTACAAACAGTCAGAGTGTCGTCACCCTTCGGGGTGGCCACGATGGCGTGCCTTTTGAAGAATGAGCCTGCGAGTTATGGTGTGTGGCAAGGTTAACCCGAAGTGGGGTAGCCGCAGCGAAAGCGAGTCTTAATAGGGCGTTGAGTCGCATGCTGTAGACCCGAAGCCAAGTGATCTATCCATGGCCAGGTTGAAGCGGAGGTAAGACTCCGTGGAGGACCGAACCCACGTCAGTTGAAAATGGCGGGGATGAGCTGTGGATAGGGGTGAAAGGCTAATCAAACTTGGCGATAGCTGGTTCTCCTCGAAATGCATCTAGGTGCAGCGTCATGTGTTCAGCATCGGAGGTAGAGCACTGGATGGGTACGGGGGCCTACAAGCTTACCAACCCCAGCCAAACTCCGAATGCCGATGCTCCAGAACATGGCAGTGAGACCACGGGGGATGAGCTTCGTTGGTCGAAAGGGAAACAGCCCAGATCATCAGCTAAGGCCCCTAATTCAGGACTAAGTGGAAAACGATGTGAGATTGCATAGACAGCCAGGAGGTTGGCTTAGAAGCAGCCACCCTTGAAAGAGTGCGTAATAGCTCACTGGTCGAGTGATCTTGCGCGGACAATGTAACGGGGCTCAAGTCCTGAGCCGAAGCTATGGGCTTCTCCGCAAGGAGGAGCGGTAGAGGAGCGTCGATAGTGCAGCGAAGCGTCGGTGTGAACCGGTGTGGAGCGCTATCGAGTGAGAATGCAGGCATGAGTAGCGAGAGAGGGGTGAGAAACCCCTCCGCCGAAAGCCCAAGGGTTCCTGGGGAAGGCTAATCCCCCCAGGGTGAGTCGGGAGCTAAGGCGAGGCCGAGAGGCGTAGTCGATGCACAACTGGTTGATATTCCAGTACCACCGTGTTCGCGCCAGGCCCAAGAGTCGCAACGTGGGGGCTGTTTCCTTCGGGAAGCGATCCTACCGAGCGTCTGGCGGGTAGCTGACGGGGGACGCAGGAGGATAAGTGATCCGGGGCGATGGTCGTCCCCGGGTAAGCAAGTAGGGGGGTCCCGATGAGAGTTGGGGCCATAACTCTGAGATGTGATACCGAGGCTCTTTTGCCGAAGTCACTGATTCCATGCTGCCAAGAAAAGCCCTGCAGCGAGTTGACACGGTGCCCGTACCCCAAACCGACACAGGTGGGCGGGTAGAGAATACTAAGGCGATCGGGAGAACTATGGTTAAGGAACTCGGCAAATTACCTCCGTAACTTCGGAAGAAGGAGGACCTCTTCTGGTGAAAGCCTTTACGGCTCGAGCTGGCGGAGGTGGCACAGAGCAGGGGGTAGCGACTGTTTACCAAAAACACAGCAGCGTGCGAAGCCGCAAGGCGCTGTATACGCTGTGACGCCTGCCCAATGCTGGAAGGTCACGGGGAATGGTTAGCCGCAAGGCGAAGCTATGAACCTAAGCCCCAGTGAATGGCGGCGGTAACTATAACCGTCCTAAGGTAGCGAAATTCCTTGTCAGGTAAGTTCTGACCTGCACGAATGGCGTAACGACTTCCCCGCTGTCTCAACCATAGACCCGGCGAAATTGAAGTACGAGTAAAGATGCTCGTTAGCTGCGGAAGGACGAAAAGACCCCGTGGACCTTTACTATAACTTGGTGTTGAGTTTTGACCTGCATTGTGTAGGATAGGTGGGAGACTTGGAAGCATTGGCGCCAGCCAGTGTGGAGTCAATCTTGAAATACCACCCTGTGTATGTTGGAGCTCTAACTTCGGTCCGTGATCCGGATCAGGAACAGCGCCAGGCGGGTAGTTTGACTGGGGCGGTCGCCTCCTAAACTGTAACGGAGGCGCCCAAAGGTTCCCTCAGGCTGGTTGGCAATCAGCCGTCGAGTGCAATGACACAAGGGAGCTTGACTGCGAGACCTACAAGTCAAGCAGGTGCGAAAGCAGGGCATAGTGACCCGGCCATTGCTTGTGGAAGCGTGGTCGCTCAACGGATAAAAGGTACCCCGGGGATAACAGGCTAATCTTCCCCAAGAGTCCATATCGACGGGAAGGTTTGGCACCTCGATGTCGGCTCATCGCATCCTGGGGCTGAAGCAGGTCCCAAGGGTTGGGCTGTTCGCCCATTAAAGCGGTACGCGAGCTGGGTTCAGAACGTCGTGAGACAGTTCGGTCTCTATCCTCCGCAGCCGAAGGAATGTTGAGGAAGGCTGTCCCTAGTACGAGAGGACCGGGACGGACGTAGCTCTGGTGTGTCTGTTGTCCTGCCAAGGGCACGGCAGATTAGCCACCTACGGAAGGGATAACCGCTGAAAGCATCTAAGTGGGAAACCCGTTCCAAGATGAGCATTCCCATGCGGTAACGCAGTAAGGCCCGTGACGAGACCATCACGTTGATAGGCCGGAGGTGTACGCACAGCAATGTGTTCAGCCGACCGGTACTAATCGGCCGAGGGCTTGGATTGATACGCTCGTGCTTGCTCTGGAGTCCTCGAGGTCGGCCGCGGCCACCTCTTTGACAACTGATTTCGGTGGCCATAGCGACAGGGTCACACCCGTTCCCATCCCGAACACGGAAGTTAAGCCTGTCAGCGCCGATGGTACTTGGGGGTAGACCCCCTGGGAGAGTAGGACGCCGCCGGATTTCGCTCGAAGAGCGCCCTCGGTCCGCCGGGGGCGCTCTTTCGCGTGCGGTCTCAGCGCTCGAACGTCGGGATGATCGTGGCCCGCGCGAGCGTGTGACCGAACAGGTTGAACCCGAGCACCGCCGGGGTGCTGTCGGCGGAGACGTCGAGGTGTTCGACATCGACGGCATGGACGACGACGAAATAGCGGTGCGGACCGTGTCCGGGAGGCGGTCCGGCACCGACGTAGCCAACGAAGCCGGCATCGTTGCGCAGTTGGACAGCGCCATCAGGAATGGTTCCGACGTCAGTGGTTCCGGCGCCGCTGGGCAGCTCGGTGACCGTCGCCGCGATGTTGAACACGGCCCAGTGCCAGAACCCGCTGGTGGTCGGGGCGTCGGGGTCGTACACGGTGACCGCAAAACTCTTGGTCTCCGCAGGAAATCCCGACCAGCCCAGTTGCGGTGAGATGTCCGCTCCACCCTCGACGCCGAACACGGCACTGGCGTGACGCGCTGGCATCGCAACAGCGTCGTCGAGATCGTCGCTGAATAGCTCGAACGTCGGCACCGGCGGCAGGAACTGGTAGGGATCTGGCGGCACGGGGCGGTCCATGCCGCGGACGTTACCCGCCGCCGCAGGGAGACGGTGACGGCGCCCGTAGCATCGACTGCCATGCCCGAACGTCGCTCAGATCGCCGCGGCGCACGTCCGGGCGGATCGTCGGCGAGACGGCCCGGATCCTCGGCCGGTCGCCGCCGGCCGGAGTCCCGCCCTCCTCGCGCGCTGACTGCTGCGCAGCGGCGCGCCCGCGAGGTCGACGCCACGCGTGGCCCGCGAACACCACGAGATCCCGACGCCGAGCGAAAGCGCATCGAGGAACGGACGCTCGAGGTCTGGATCGACGAAGGGGCCGCCGATGTGCGCGGCGAAGCGGCCGGGGCTGCTGCCCGGGCGGCGACCGACGGCGGGCATCGCAAGCAGTCTCGACGCGTCGACCCCGACGTCAGTGCCGAGATCGTCGCCCGGGCCAGAAGTCCCAAGCGCGGTCAGCAGCTCGCCCAACGACTCGCTCAGGCGGAGTACGACCTGGAACGCGACCGGCTCGACGATGCCAGACGGGAGATCACCCCGCTACTCCGGGAGGTTCCGAACGTCGCCGCCGTCCACGAGGTCGCCGGACTCGTCAACTATCGGCTCGGCCGCTGGCGCGATGCCGTCCGCGAGCTCGAGGTGGCCCAGGCGCTCAACCCGCGTATCGATCTCTTGCCGGTCCTCGCCGACAGCTATCGCGCCCTCAAGCGGTGGTCGGACGTCGAACGCATCTGGACGTCGGTGCGCGAGGCATCGCCCGCTCACGACGTGTTCGCCGAGGCCCGGATCGTCGCCGCCGGCGCCCACGCCGACCGCGGCGACCTTGCCGGAGCGCTGCGCACGATGGCCAAGGTGCCCGCCCGGCCGCCGCGAGTGCGGCCGCATCACCTGCGCGAGTGGTACGTGCTCGGCGATCTCCACGACCGCGCCGGCGATCCGCTGGAGGCCGCCCGATGGTTCGAACGGATCGCCGCCAAGGACGCCGACTTCGCCGATGTGCGCATCCGCCTCCGCGCCCTGGGTCGCTAACCCATAGCCTGCCCACCCGTGGCCAGCCGACACTTCCGCGCCGGCGTGGTCGCCGTGATCGGGCGGGCCGACGGTGCGGTCCTGGCCTTCGAGCGAGCGGACGTCTCGGACAGCTGGCAACTTCCCCAAGGCGGTATCGAGCCCGGTGAGGAGGCTGTCGACGCCGTGTGGCGGGAACTTCTCGAGGAGACCGGACTCGGTCCTGGCGATGTAACCCTCGTCGCGGAGCATCCAGACTGGGTGCCCTACGAGTGGCCGCTCGAGATCCGTACCGGTCGCAAGGGCATCGGCCAGGTGCAACGATGGTTCACGTTCAGCGTGGTCGACGAGCACGTCGCGCCGCGGCCGGATGGGTCCGAGTTCACGGCCTGGCGCTGGGTCGACCGCCAATGGTTGGTCGACAACGTGGCGGCCTTTCGGGCCGCGGCTTACCGGCGGGTGCTGCTGCCATGACCGGCCCGACACTGTTCGACGATGCCGCCGCCGAGCGGCTGCGGCGTCACGCGCCACTCGCGGCGCGGCTCCGGCCGCGGACGATCGACGACGTCGTCGGTCAGTCTCACCTGCTCGGTCCGGACAAGCCGTTGCGCCGACTGGTGGAGACCGACACGATGTCGTCGGTCCTGCTCTGGGGTCCGCCGGGCACCGGGAAGACGACTCTCGCCCTCGCCGTCGCCGGCACCACGGCGAAGGAGTTCGAGCAGTTGTCGGCGGTCACGGCGGGCGTCAAGGACGTCCGCGAGGTGATCGAGCGAGCCCGCCGACGTCTCGGCGAGCACAATCGCGGCACGATCCTGTTCCTGGACGAGATCCACCGCTTCAACAAGGCACAGCAGGACGCCTTGCTGCCGGCCGTCGAGGACGGCACGCTGACGCTGATCGGGGCGACGACGGAGAATCCGTTCTTCGAGGTCAATCCGCCGCTGCGCAGCCGTTCCACGTTGTTCCGCCTCGATCCGCTCGACCACGACAGCCTCGTCACCCTCGCCCACCGCGGCCTGCAAGCCCTCCAGGCGTCGGCGGCCGACGAGGCGATCGAGTTGATCGTCGAGCGGGCGGGCGGGGACGGCCGCCAGGTGCTGACGTCGGTGGAGGTCGCCGCGGCCCTGGCCGATCCGGGCCCGGTGACGCTCACCCACGCCGAGGCAGCACTCTCGACGAGCGCCGTTCGTTACGGCCGCGACGACCACTACGACGTGATCAGTGCCTTCATCAAGTCGATGCGCGGCTCGGATCCAGACGCCGCGGTGTATTGGCTCGCCAGGATGCTCGAGGCGGGTGAGGATCCCCGCTTCATCGCCCGGCGGATGGTCATCTTCGCCAGCGAGGACGTCGGCATGGCCGACCCGCAGGCGCTGGTCGTGGCCGTGGCTGCCGCCCATGCCCTGGAGTTCGTCGGTCTGCCGGAGGCCCAGCTCAACCTGTCCCAGGCGGTGATTCATCTGGCGACGGCGCCCAAGAGCAACGCCAGCGCCCTGGCCGTCTGGAACGCCCGTGCCGACGTGGCCGCCGGCGCCCTCGGCGAAGTCCCGGTCCACCTGCGCGACGCCCACTACCGCGGCGCCGCCGAGATCGGCCACGGCGCAGGCTACGAGTACCCCCACGCCCACGACGGCGGCCGGGTCGCCCAGGACTATCTACCCGAAGAGTTGGCCGGCCGATCGTGGTATCACCCCACCGACCGCGACCGCTCGCCCAGCGGCGATCAGGACTACCCTCGGTGACGTGAGCGCCGGAGAGCTTGCCCTCGTCGTTGGCGCCGTCCTGTGCGCCCTGGCCTTCGCCGCCCTCGCGGTCACGCTGCTGCGCGTCCGTGACACCGTGGTCGACTTGCGCCGCGAGGTCACCTCGCTCAGGACGGAAACGACCGAGATCATCGGAGAGCTCCGCGAGTCCACGGCGCTGGCCGCCGACGCCGTGGCCACGGCGCGAGCCGACCTCGATCGATTCGATCGGCTGCTCGGCTCCGCCGAGGCGATCAGCTCGGCGGTCGGACGTGGCAACCGGATCGGCCGGACGGCGTTGTCGGCACCAATGATCAAGGCGGCGGGAATCGCCACCGGCACGAGCCGTGCCGTCCGGCGGCTGCGGAGCGACGCGTGATGCGTCGAGCCGTGTGGTTCGTCGGCGGGGTGGCCACCGGTGCCGCGGGGGTCGGCTACGCAAGGCGCAAAGTGCTGGCCGCCGCGGATCGGATGCGTCCCTCCAACGTCGCCCACACGGCGACGACTGCCTTGCGGCGTGGCGGCCGAAGGGTCACCGGGGCGGTCCACGAGGGATTCAGCGCAGCCCGGCGACGTGAGGACGAACTGCGGGCCGAGCGCGACGGCCGGCTCGTCCACCTCCATGATCATCTCGCCGACGGTGACGAGGTACTCGTCGACGGTGAGATCGTCGAACCGGGACGGGTGATCCTCATGCGCCGGCCCGATCCTTCCGCCCGCCGATGATCAGTGTGGCCCCGCTCGCCGAGGACCTGCGCCGGGCGATCGGCGCCGACCGGGTCCGCGCCGGTGGCGCCGAGCTGTCGCTGTATCGTCGCGACGCTGGGCACATGACCGGCGTGGCGTCCGTCGTCTGCTTCCCCATGACCACCGCCGAGGTGGCGGCGTGTGTGCGCATCGCCACCGATGCCGGAGTTCCGTTCGTCGCCCGGGGCTCGGGCACCGGTCTGGCCGGGGGAGCCGTGCCTCCCGACGGATCAGTGGTCATCTCGCTCACCAAGATGAACCGGATTCGCTCCGTCGACCCGGACACACGGCGGGCCTGGGTCGAGCCGGGAGTGCTCAACCTCGACCTCAGCCGCGCCGTGGCCGAACACGGCCTGCACTTTGCGCCCGATCCGAGCAGCCAACAGACCTGCACGATCGGAGGCAATGTGGCGAACAACTCCGGCGGTCCGCACTGCCTCGCCGAAGGCGTCACCGCCAGCCACATCGTCGCCCTCGAGGTCGTCCTGCCGGACGGAACGGTCGCCATGCTCGGCGGCGAGGACCCCGAGCCGCCCGGTTACGACCTACGCGGCGTCTTCGTCGGCAGCGAGGGGATGTGCGGCATCGCCACGGGGATCTGCGTGCGACTCACGCAGGACCCACCGGTCGTGCGGACCATGCTGCTCGACTTCGACGCCATCGAGACCGGAGCGTCGACCGTCAGCGACATCATCGCCGCCGGCATCGTTCCGGCGGCGATGGAGATGATGGACCGACTCTGTCTCCAGGCGGTCGAGGCGTACATCCATGCCGGTTTGCCGGTCGACTCGGCCACGGCCTTGCTCGTCGAGGTCGTTGGCCTGCCCGAGGCTGTCGACTCCGACACGGCGGCGATCGTGGCGATCGCCGAACGGCACGACGTTGGCACTGTGCGCATCGCCGCGGACGAGGCGGAGCGCGCGTTGCTGTGGAAGGGCCGCAAGTCGGCGTTCGGGGCGATCGCCAGGATCAAGCCGAACTACTACCTGCACGACACCGTCGTGCCGCGACACGAGTTGCCCGGCGTCCTCGCCCAGGTCTACGACATCGCCGCCCGCTTCGAGCTCGACGTGCTCAACGTGTTCCACGCCGGCGACGGCAACCTGCACCCGCTGTTGCTGTTCGACGAGCGCGAGCCCGGCGTGATGGAGCGCGTGCTCGCTGCCGGAGACGCCATCGTCGCCGCCTCGGTGGCCGCCGGTGGGGTACTCAGCGGAGAGCACGGAATCGGCCTCGAGAAGCGCGAGCTGATGCCGTTGATGTTCAGCGATGTCGACCTCGCCGCGCAGGCGGCGCTACGTCGGGCGTTCGATCCCGACGAGCGATCCAATCCCGGCAAGGTCCTCCCGAGTCCGGCCCGCTGCGCTGACCTGCAGTCGGTCCCGGCGGGCGCCTGGGTCTGACCTGGCGTGGACCTCCGTGGGTTCGCCGACGAGATCGGCGCCAGCGGCGAGGTCACGGTCACGGGGGCGGCGACCCGCGGGGGACCAGTCCCAGGTGTGCGGGTCGTTCGGGCGCCCACCGGGGTCGATTGGCTCCGCGGCGACGAGATGACCGTGTGCTGCGGAGCAGGAACCCTGGTCGTCGACCTCGACGAGGCGCTCGCCGAAGTCGGTCAGAGCGTGGCGATCCCTCCGTCGGGGACGGTCGGCGGGGCGCTCGCCGCCGGTCGCAGCGGGTTGCGCCGGCTCGGCTATGGGCCGATCCGCGACACGTTGCTGCAGGCCCGCTACGTCTCGGCGGAAGGCGCCGTCGTCAAGGCTGGTGGTCCGACGGTGAAGAACGTGAGTGGGTTCGACCTGTGCCGGCTGCTCGTCGGTTCGTGGGGCACGCTCGGGTTCCTCGGCGAGGTGATCCTGCGCACGCGGCCGCGAGCGCGCCACGAGCAGTGGTTCGCAACGAGGGACGATCCGATCGAGACGTACCGCCGGCTGTACCGCCCGACGTCCGTGCTCTGGGACGGAACGACGACGTGGGTCCTGCTCGAGGGACACCCAGACGACGTGGCGGCGATGGCCGCGGCGGCCGGGGTCGTCGAGGCAGCCGGCCCGCCGAGCCTGCCGGCGGGTGGACGGTGGTCGATTCCGCCGGCGGACGTGCGATCACTGCGCGGGACGTTCGTCGTCGAGGTCGGCGTCGGGATCGTGCATCACACCGACCCGCCGCCCGCTGTCGAGATCAGCGTCGCGGTCCGTGAGCTGAACCGCCGGCTCAAGCACAACTTCGACCCGACCGGCCGGCTCAACCCGGGCCTCGACGTCGTCGCTAGGACACTCCGCTGTGACGGAACGTGATCGAGATGCGCGCTCCGGCTCCCCGCTGCTTGGGGACGGCGTGCTGCCAGTGATGCTGACAGGCGCCCCCCATCACCAAGAGATCGCCGTGGCCGAGCTCGTAGGAGATTGATCGGCCGCCCTCGCGGGGCCGGAGGCGGAACGAGCGCCGGGCGCCGACACTGACGATGGCGATGTTCGCCGCGGCGAGACGCGGCCCGCGCAAGTCGCCGTGCCACGCCACCGAGTCGTCGCCATGGCGATACCAGTTGAATCCAATCGTGTCGAAGTGCACGCCGTAGTGGGCACTCAGCGCCCGGCGAGCCGCGCCGAGCACGGGCAACGGCTCGACGCCGACCCGTTCGGCCCACCAGGCGGTCAACCGTGGCTCGGGGAGCCGCCGTTCGTACATCGTCACCGTGCGCTGTTTCCAGTCGAGGATCTCGACAAGGGCGTCGAACGTGTCGTCGGCTCCGGCGAGCCAGCCGGGGGCCAGGTCGACCCAGCAGCGCTCGTCGAGGGCTCGGCGGGTGAGCTGGGCGAAGGACTGGTCGACGCCGACCTGGGCGTCGCCGAACAGCGATCCCTGGAACATGCGTTCGATGATAGTCGTCTAGAGGACGCGCCGGAGGATCGCCTCCTTCCAGCGCTTGTACGGCGGATAGCTGACACTCGGGTCGGGCTTGGTGGCTTTCGTCAGCACCGCCCGGCGGTGCGAAAAGCGGTCGAAGCCGGCCTCCCCGTGGTACGCCCCGATACCGCTGGCACCGATTCCGCCGAAGGGCAGATCGGGAACGGCGAGTTGGATCATCGTGTGATTGACTGCGACGCCGCCGGACCGGGTGCGCTCGATGACCCGCTCGGCGGTCGGGCCGTCCTCGGTGAAGAGGTACAGGGCCAGCGGGTGCGGGCGCGCCGTGACGAAGGCGACGGCCTCGTCGAGGGACTCGACGGGGACGACCGGCAGGATCGGACCGAAGATCTCCTCGGACATCACGGCCGCTGCGGGATCGACCCCGGCGAGCACGGTCGGGGCGAGGTATCGAGTGTCGCGGTCGCTGCTTCCCCCCGTGACCACGGCCTCGTAGCCGCCCGCTTCGAGCAGGCCGACGAGCCGGTCGAAGTGCCGGTCATTGATGATCCGCCCGTAGTCCGGGGAGGTCTGCGGGTTCTCACCGTAGAAGTCATGGACCGAACGCAGCACGGCGCCGAGCAGCTGGTCCTCGACCGACCGCACGACGAGCACGTAATCGGGGGCGACACACGTCTGTCCGGCGTTGGTGAAGCGGCCCCAGGTGATCCGTCTGGCGGCGACATCGAGGTCGGCGTCGGCGGCGACGATCGCCGGGCTCTTGCCGCCGAGTTCGAGTGTCACGGGTGTCAAGTGCTCGGCCGCCGCGCGCATGACGATGTGGGCGACCGCTCCGCCGCCGGTGTACAGAATGTGGTCGAACCGTTCGGCGAGCACCGCGGTGGTCTGTTCGACACCGCCCTCGATGACCTGCACTACCCGCCCATCGAGGTAGCGCGGTACCAACTCGGCGATCATCGCCGAGGTCGCCGGAGCCGCCTCCGACGGCTTGAGGACCGCCGTGTTGCCGGCCGCGAGGGCACCGACGAGCGGGGCCAACGTCAGGTGCAGCGGATAGTTCCACGCCGCCATGATCAGGACGACACCGAGTGGTTGGCGGATGACGCGGGCGTTGCCGGGGCGCAGGGTGAGTGGAACGCGCACCCGAATCGGTTGCATCCACGCGCCGAGGTGCTCGAGGGCGTGTTCGACCTCACCGATGACGAAGGACGTCTCGGTGGTGAACGACTCGATGGGGGACTTGCCGAGGTCGGCGGCGAGGGCGGCGCTGATTCGCTCGTCGTTCTCCTCGAGCAGCCGCTTGAGCTGGCGCAGCTGAGTGACCCGAGCCTGTTCGCTCTCCATCAGACCAGCAGCGGCGGCGTCGCGTAGACGACTGACGACTCCGGCGACCTCCGAACGCTCGCGCACGAGAGCGAGACTACGTCGGCCGTCGCGGATCGATACGGTGAGTCGCGATGTCCCATCCGGTAGTGCGTGGTGCCTCGTCGGCCCTCAACCTCGACGATGCCGAACTGGCTCAATGCGTGAGCTGCGGACTGTGCCTGCCGCATTGCCCGACGTACCGGGCGACGGGGGAGGAAGGGCTGTCACCCCGCGGCCGAATCGATGCAATGCGCTCGGTGCAATGGCGCGATGCGGCGATCGACGATGGGTTCGTGCACTTCATGGAGACGTGCGTGCAGTGTCGGGGATGCGAGCCGGCGTGTCCGAGCGGTGTGCCCTTCGGCCGGCTGATCGAGAGCACCAAGGACACCTTGGCGACGGCGCGAAGGGTGACGACCCGACGCCAGCGGCTGGCCCTGAAGCTGCTCGGCCACCATCGTCTGGTGCTCGCCGGCTCGACGGCCTTGGCCCTGGCGCAACGTCTGCGCCTCGTTCCTCGCCGGCTCGGCCTGCCACCGCTACCGATGCGGCGGGGGCCCCGCCGAGGAACCACGGCGGGGACCGTGTGGCTGTTCACCGGCTGTGTGATGGACGCCTGGTCGCGGTCCACGCACCGTTCCACCGATGCGGTGCTCACGGCGACCGGGGCGAGCGTGATGTGGTCCCCGTCGGGTGCCGGATGCTGCGGGGCGCTGCACGCCCACGCCGGGTTGCTCGATGAGGCTCGCTCGCTGGCCACCCGCGTGATCGCCACGATGCCTGGCGATCAGCCGGTGCTCGTCAACTCCGCCGGATGCGGGGCGGCAATGAAGGATTACGGACACCTGCTCGGTACACCCGCGGCGGAGGCGTTCGCCGCCAGGGTTCTTGACGTCCACGAATGGCTCGCCGTGCGCACCGGCGACCTGCCCCGCGCGATCCGACCGCGGCAGGCCGTCATCGTGCAGGACCCGTGCCATCTGCGCCACGTCCAGCGCGCCGAAGGTGCCGTGCGTCGGGTGCTCGCTCCGTACCTGGACGTCGTCGAACTCGACGACGAAGGACTGTGCTGTGGGGCCGGCGGCGCCTACTCGGCGCTGCAGCCGGAACTCGCTGCGACGATTCGCGACCGCAAGCTGGCGTCGATCGAGCGAGCCCAGCGACGCAGTGGGGCGACGATCGTCGCGTCGGCGAACCCGGGGTGCGCGATGCACCTCGGAGCGGCAGGCGTCGACGCCCGGCACCCGATGGATCTCGTCGCCGAGGCGATCGGCGCGGACCCGTGAGCCGTTATGCCGACCTCGCGGCGCGCCTGCGAGACATCGCCGGTGAGCTCGACGACGCCGCCCTCGACGTGCTCAACCGGGCAGTCGCCGACGGCGAGACGGTCCGACCCGTCGAGGACAAGGCGCTGACGCAGGCGCGCCGTGCCGTCGAGAAGGCCGCAACCTTGCTGGAGTCGCTGCGAACGACCGGAACCGATGCGAGCGAGTGAGCGCTAGCGAGCGAGCGGCTACGCGCGGCCTGCGTGGCCGGGGAACGCAGCGAACGAGTTGAGGACGTCGATCATCGCCCGCAGGTCGCCGTACTTGTGCTTGGCGAATTGAAAGCGGATGCGCGGCATGTCGAGGCGATCGGCGTGGCGCACCTCGACAGCCAGCGGTTCCGTGCGCTCGATCCGTCCTGACGAAACGAGGTGACCGAAGGACTCGTTGAGCGTGGCCAGTTCCTCGTCCGTCGGAGTCGACCGCAAGCGGATGACCGCCTGGTTGCCGACGTAGCGAATCGAGTCGTAGTTGGCGTAGAAGCGCTCGATCTCGCGGCACGCCTCGTCACACGAGTCGGTGACGAAGTAGAGATGAGTGTCGGCGGCCGACACCAGGTTGCGAGTGACCAGCTCGGCGCGGATCAGCTGATCCACGGATCCCCAGAACGAGTCACCCTCGGTGTCGAGGAAGATGATCGGCACCGGCAAGCCCTTGCCGGTCTGCGTCAGGGTCAGCAGCTCGAACGTCTCGTCGAGCGTGCCGAACCCGCCGGGCAGGCACACGAACGCCCGCGACTCCTTGACGAGGATCAACTTGCGGGTGAAGAAGTACTTCATGCTGACGTACTTCTCGTCACCGGCGATCACCGGGTTGGCACCCTGCTCGAACGGCAGGCGGATCGACACGCCGATCGAGCGCTCCCGGCCGGCGCCTTCCATCGCCGCCTGCATGATGCCCGGACCGGCCCCGGTCACGACCATCCATCCACGTTCGGCGAGCAGCCTGGCGATGTCCGTGGCCTGGGAGTAGAGCGGATCATTGGTCGCCGTCCGCGCTGAGCCGAACACTGTCACCTTCGGCACGTCGCGGTACGGCCCGAAGACCGAGAAGGCCTCGCGCATCTCGGCCAGGGCGGCGGCGGCGATCTTCAGGTCGAGCGTCTCGGGCCGATCGCCGATCAGCCCGAGTGCCGACTCCAGCATCTCCCGCGCCAGCCTCCGGTCGGTCGCGGTGTCGACGGACTCGAGCGCCGCTGCCACCATCGCGGACATCGCGTCCGGTAGACCTGTACCCATGGGTGACCGATCGTACGAGGCCACAGGTCCCGGCGGTGCCCAGCGGACCTGGTCAGGCCGAGTTGCTGGTCCAGTCGTCGGTGTAGTGGCGACCGGAGCCGGACTGGCGGCCGGGGAGTTTCTCGTCGGGGCCATCGACGGGGCGGTCTCCCCGGTCGTTGCCGTCGGCAACAAGGTCGTCGACCTCGTTCCACTGCCGCTCAAGAACTGGGCGGTCGAGACGTTCGGGACCTCCGACAAGGTCGTCCTCGTCGTGACGACGCTGGCCGTACTGTTCGTGGTCGGGATGGCGATCGGCACGCTCGCCGTGAACGGCCAGCGCAGGACGGCGTTCGTCGCCACTGGCGTGGTCGGAGCGGTGGGTGTCGCTGCCGTGTTGACTCGCCCGGATCCGACGCTCGCCGAGCTCGTTCCGATCATCGCCGGCACGATCGTCTCGGTGGCAGTGCTCTGGTGGCTGACGTCGCCCGTCGCCGCGGATGCCCAGGAGACGGCGCCTTCGGCGACCCACGCCGTGGCCACCGTGGGGGTCCTCGACGAGCAGTCGCCGATCGAGCCGCTGCCCGCCCTCCTCCCTGGTGCCGGGATCGCCGATCGTCGGGTCTTCCTGTTGCGCAGCATCGGCGTGGTGTCGGTGGCCGCGATCACCGGTGGCGCCGGACGGCTGCTGCAGCGCCGCTACGACGTCGGCGGCGAGCGGGCAGCCCTCGCCCTCCCGCCGGTCGCCGAACGACGCCCCGCGGCGGTGCTCCCGCCGAACGCCGATCTCGCCGTCGACGGACTGTCGGAGTTCGTGACGTCGAACGCCGACTTCTACCGCATCGACACGGCGCTGACGGTTCCGCAGATCTCCACGGACGGCTGGCGGTTGCGGATCCACGGGATGGTCGACCAGGAACTGGAGTTGACGTTCGACGACCTCGCGGCCCGGGACCAGATCGAGGCGTACGTGACGCTGGCGTGCGTGTCCAACCCGATCGGCGGGCCGTACGTGGGTAACGCACTCTGGCAGGGCGTGCGCCTCGCCGAGCTGTTCGCCGAGATCGGCGTCGACCCGGAATCGACGCAGCTGCTGAGCACGTCCGCCGACGGCTGGACCTGTGGGACCCCGGTGTCGTCGCTCACCGATGGGCGCAACGCGATGCTCGCCATCGCCATGAACGGTGAGCCGCTACCCGCCGAGCACGGCTATCCGGTGCGCATGGTGGTGCCCGGTGAGTACGGCTACGTGTCGGCGACGAAGTGGGTCGTCGACATGGAATTCACCACGTGGGAAGCGGCGACTGCGTACTGGGTCCCCCGTGGGTGGTCGCAGCAGGCGCCGATGAAGACGATGACGCGCATCGAGGTGCCCGGACACCGTGCGTCGGTCGCCCCTGGTGCGGTGCAGATCGCCGGCACGGCCTATGCCGTGCACCGCGGCATCTCGGCGGTGGAGGTGCGCGTCGACGAGGGTGAGTGGCTGCGCGCGGAACTCGGCGGCGTCCCGTCGCCGGACACCTGGCGAAAGTGGGTCACGACGATCGAGATCGCCGCCGGCGAGCACACGGTCGAGGCGCGAGCGACCGACGGTCTGGGCACGGTGCAGACCGCGGACATCGCCGACGTCGCTCCGGACGGCGCCAGCGGCTACGCCTCGGTCGAGCTCACTGCCGAGTAGTCACCGCCGGCCACTGTCGGTCGGCGCGGCGGGTCACGTCGTGTGGGTCGTTCCCTCCAGCGGTCGCTCCAATCGATGCTCGACACCGTCGACGACGGCGATCGCCACCAGGGGGATGCCGAGCGGCCGCCCCGTACCGGCGCCGCGCCGGCTGGTGTGCGTCCCGATCCGCCACCGCCACTCGACCCAGCCGTCGGGTCCGGCGGTCTTGGCCCCCAGGCCCTTGGCGGTGCTCCGTCGCCCGCTCGGGTAGTACACGCTGAGGAAGCACGGCGCGCCAGGCCGTGTTCTGGCCAGCACATGACCGCCACCGCCGATCCACGCTTCGCCGATGGCGACGCCGGTGAACACGAGGACATCCAGCTTGTTCAACACCGGATGAATGTGCTTGACCGAGGCGCGTTCACTCGGATCGGTGGGCCCCTCGCCGGCGAAGTGCAGGCCGATGGCGCGGTTCGTGTAGTCCATCCAGATCGAGCCCGAGTCACCGGGGAGGCTCATCTCCCCGGCGGCAGGGACCGCCGTGTCGGGGACCACGGTGAATCCGGCGGAGCTGATGCCGTCGATCCGCCCCCAGGTCACGCCGCTCGACAAGCCTGACTTCATCACCTTCATGCCGATGCGCGCCTCCGCGGTGCCGGTCGGCCCGCCGATGCCGTAGATGTCGAATGACCACGGCCGGCTGCCGAGCGAGCACACTGCGCAGTCCAGGGCCCGATCGGAGGCGAAGACGGGACCCAGCAGATCGGCCGGTTGCGCGGTGCCGGGCTGCGAGACGATGTCCGTCGCCACCTCTGGCGTCCGACACATGACGTGGTGGTTGGAGATGGCCAGCGGTCGCAAGGAGCGACGGCTCAGCACGATCATCCCGAGCGTGCCGACGCCGGGCGTGCTCGTGTTCATGATCTGGATGCCGCCGATCACCGGGTTGTGGCGCACGTTGCGGGCGAGCTGCGGCGTCGGGTTGTAGTGGATGACGTCGACAGGAACTCCGTCGATCTCCTCGGGAACCCGGTCGGCCCGCCGGAGTTCGCTCGCCGGAACCTTGTCGGTCACGTGGACCCGCAACGCCAGTTGCCCGGTCGGTTCGCCATCGGCGAACTCGAAGCCGACGTCGACAGCATGCACGTTCGGGTACGCCAGCAACGCCTTGCGGTGCTTGCGCAGCAGGCGCTCGTAGGTCCGCTGCGTTTCCTCGCTGATTTCGTCCACGGCTCGCTCCTCGCTACGGGAAGTCGAGATCGACCCACACAGCTGCGTGGTCGGACGCGGCGTGCGCCGACTCGGTGATCTCCGGGTAGATCTCCCAATCCTCGGGCGGGTTCTGGTTTGTCGACCGTCCCCACAGGCCCTGGCGGAACACGCCGCCGCGCCGGACCCTGGCGGCCAGTTCCGGTGACAGGAAGATGTAGTCCAGTCGATCGCGCAGTCCACACGACTGCCACGTTCCCGGCCGTGGTCCGGCGTCGAACGTTGGCAGGCTGAAGGCGTCGACGAGTCCGAGCGCCGGGCGGAACAGCGCCTCCAACGACGGATGCCCACCGTCGCGGTCCGGACCACGATTGAAGTCGCCGACCATCGCGACGTACCTCGCCCCGTCACGGCGCAGCCGCCGATAGATCGCCGCCAGCCGCGTGGACTGCCGCGTCCGCCGGTCGTCGGGGGCCTCATCCCCCGTGGGCGACTGTGACTTCAGGTGGTTGACGACGACGAACAGATCCTCGTCGCCGCAACGCACCGTGAAGACAGGTGCGTCCCGGGAGAACAGACGGCCGTCGCGCTTGGTCACGTCCGGGTTGCGCGTGTCGCGGTCGTCGACGTGGCTCTCGACGTTGACGATCGGCCGGCGCGCCGTCGTCAGCAGGCCGACGTCGATGCCCCGCTGGTCGTTGCCGTCGACGAGCATCACGTGGCGGTAGCGATTGGCGAGCATCGAGTCGTTGAAGCGCAGCAATGACGGTCGGTGCTCGGCCTCGACGACGGCGAGGACCCCGGCGGCGAGGTCCTGGATCACCTTCGCCGTCATCCGGATGGCGACCTCGTCGACCGGCTCGACGACGAGCTCGAGCCAGCCGATCCAATCGGCTCTCCCGGTGGCGACGATCTCGACGCCCGTCCTCCGTCGCTCGACGAGGAAGTCGCCGCGGTTCTCGCGCAGGATCGCCAACTGCGCCGCCAGGTTCGGTTGGCGGATCAACCGGCCACCGCTGCTCGCCCGGGTGAGCACGCGCAGCGTCTCCAGGTCGGCGAGCATCTGACGCTTGTCGACCTTGCGGTAGTAGCGACGTTGGGCGGTCCGGTTGAATCGCTCGAAGGCGGCGAGCTGCGGCCGCCCCTCCTCCCACGTCGCGTTGTTCAGCACCTTGGCCCGCTCGAACAGGTTCTCGACGTTGAACGACGCCAGGCGCATGGCCGCACACTGTCGCGCCGATCGTGGCGAGATGCACCGGAAATCCACAGGCGGCCGGCGTCTCTGAGACCGTTCTGGGCGGCCAAACCGCCCGAAACCGGACCGGAGGCCGCCCGGATCGGGAAATGGATCGAAGGCCGCCCAGAACGAACTGGGGGTTACTCGGCGCGGAGTTCGGCGATCTTGGCGTCGAGCGCGTCGATCAGGCTGGAGAAGCTCTTCTGGAAGCTCGCCACGCCTTCTCGTTCGAGTTGAGCAGCGACGTCGTCGAGATCTACACCGACGTCGGCCAGCGACTGCCAGACAGCCTCGGCGTCGTCAACGTGATGATCGACCGTGCGGGCGAGGGTGCCGTGGTCGTTGAACGCCTCGATCGTGGCATCGGGCATCGTGTTGACGGTGAACGGGCCGATCAGGTTGTCGACGTACATCGTGTCGGGATAGGCCTCGTTCTTCGTCGACGTGCTGGCCCAGAGCGGGCGCTGCACCTTGGCACCCCGCTCGGCAAGGGCCTCCCAGCGCTCGCCGCTGAACATCTCGGCGAACAACTTGTAGGCGAGCTTGCCCTGGGCGATGGCCGCCTTGCCACGCAACGCCAGCGCCTCAGGGGTGCCGATCTGCTCGAGCCGGCGGTCGACCTCGGTGTCGACGCGGGAGATGAAGAAGCTGGCGACACTGGCGACGGTACCCAGCTCGGTGCCGTCCTGGGCGGCGTATGCCTCGAGACCGTCGAGATAGGCGTCGATCACCTCCCGATAACGATCGAGACTGAAGATCAACGTCACGTTCGTGTTGCGCCCCTCGGCGATCATCGTGCGGATCGGGCCGATGCCTTCGGCAGTCGCCGGGATCTTGACCATCACGTTGCGCCGGGCAATCTGTTCGTGCAGCCCGCGAGCGGCTGCCTCGGTGCCGGCCTCGTCGTGGGCCAGACCCGGGTCGACCTCCACGCTGACGAAACCGTCGGCGCCCCCGGACTCGTCGTAGACCGGTTCCAGAACGTCGGCGGCCCCGGCGATGTCCTGGAGCACCATCGCCCAGTAGTCCGCAGTCGTCGGGTGGTCGTCGAGGGCGAGTTCACGGAACTGCTCGTCGTAGTCGGCGGCGCCCTCGATCGCCTTCTGGAAGATCGTCGGGTTGGACGTCAAACCGCGAATGCCGTCGTCGCGCAGCTTGGCGAGCTCGCCCGACGTGAGATAGCCGCGGCGCAGGTTGTCGAGCCAGGGACTCTGGTCGAACTCCTCGTACAGGCGGATGAGGCGGTTCATGACTACAGCCTACGACCCGGCGCCGAACAGCGCCCGGCCGCGACGCACGACGTGGTCGACGTTGATGCCCAGCTCGTCGAGAACGACATCGCCCGGAGCGCTGGCGCCGAAGCGATCGATGCCGATCGAATCGTCGGCGAAGCGCTCCCATCCGAGCGTCGTCGCCGCCTCGACGGACAGCACCGGAACTCCCGGCGGGAACAACTCATCGCGGTAGGCGCGGTCCTGGCGGGCGAGCCGGTCCCAGGACGGCAGGCTCACGACCCGGGTCGCGATGCCCTCGTCGGACAGCTGATGCGCGGCGTCGATGGCGACGGCAACCTCACTGCCGGTGGCGACGATGACAAGCTGCGGATCGCCCGCCACCTCGAGGGCGACGCTTGCGCCACGGGCGACGGCCGAGCCGTCGGTGCACACGGGGATGCCCTGCCGGGACAGCACCAGAGCGGTCGGGCCGTCGTGCTCGACGGCCGCCTTCCACGCCTCGACCGTCTCGTTGGCATCCGCCGGGCGAATCACCTGGAGGTCGGGAATCGCCCGCAACGTTGCGACGTGCTCGACCGGTTGATGGGTCGGCCCGTCCTCCCCGACCCCGACGGAGTCGTGGGTGAACACGAACACGACCTTCGCCCGCGACAGGGAAGCCAGGCGCACCGGCGGCCGCATGTAGTCGAGGAACACGAAGAACGTCCCCCCGACCGGAAGGATTCCGCCGTGGCGGGCCATCCCGACCATCGCCGAGCCCATCGCGTGCTCGCGGACGCCGTAGTAGAGCTGTCGGCCGCCCGGCGTTTCGGCGGTCTGTTGCACCGCATCAGGCAGTTTCGTCCCGGTGTTGCCGGTGAGATCGGCCGCGCCGGACACGAGCCCGGGGAACGAATCGACGCACCCGGCGAGGACTTTGCCGATGGCCTGACGGGTGGCGACCTTCTCGCCGCGCTCGAAGCGCGGCAGCTTCGATTCCCAGCCCGCCGTGCCGGTTCCGGCCCAGGCGGCGTCCCACGCCGCGCGCTCGTCCGCCCCGACCGCTTCGAGGCTCTTCTGCCACCGCTCGTAGTCGGGAGCGCAACGTTCGCCCGCCTTCTCGCGATAGGCGGCGACGACATCGGGCGGGGTCCAGAACCGTTCGTCGGGGATGCCCAACACGGCCTTCGTCGCCGTGACGTCCTCGGCGGTGAACGGGTTGCCGTGGGCCTCGTGATGGTCGGTCCACTTCGGCGATGGCGTGCCGACGTGCGAGCGCAGAATCAGCAGGCTCGGTCGGTCCTCCACCGCCTTGGCGGCGAGGAGCGCCTCCTCGAGCGCATCGCAGTCATCGGCGATCTCGCCGAGGTACTCGACGTGCCAGCCGTAGGCCTCGAACCGCTGGCCGACCTCGTCGGTCGTGGCGAGCTGGGTCGGACCGTCGATCGTGATCCGGTTGTCGTCGAACACGACGTTCAACCGACCGAGGCCGAGGTGGCCGGCGAGCGAGGCGGCTTCGTGGCTGACGCCCTCCATGAAGCAGCCATCGCCGGCAATCGTCCACGTGTAGTGGTCGACGAGGCCGGCACCGAAGCGCTCGCGCAGCACCCGCTCGGCGACGGCCATCCCCACGGAGTTGGCGAAGCCCTGGCCGAGCGGTCCGGTGGTCACCTCGATGCCCGGCGTGTGGCGCGCCTCGGGATGGCCAGGGGTCCGCGATCCGAACGAGCGGAACGCCATGAGGTCGTCGAGCTCGAGGCCGTAGCCGCAGAGGTAGAGCATCGAGTACTGGAGGATCGATGCGTGGCCGTTGGAGAGCACGAAGCGGTCGCGGTCTGGCCACTCCGGGTCAGCCGGGTGATGGCGCATGACCCGGCTGTACAGCACGTGGGCGAGAGGAGCGAGGGCCATGGCCGTCCCCTGGTGGCCACTGTTGGCGTGGAGCGGGGCATCCATCGCCAAGCCGCGGACGATCTTGATCGCCTCGGTCTCGAGGTCGGAGGACAGTGTCGAAGACATCACGCTCGACCCTATTGCCCGAAGTGTCGAACACTCATCCGAAGATGCATCATGGGGGCGTGAGTGGTCCGTTGCGGATCGACGACTTCGCCGAGAGCGTTCAACGCTCCCCACCCGCGGAGCACCTCGTCGAACTGACACCGAGCCGTGACTCGCGGGTCGGTGAGACCACGGTGCGGCGGGCGCTGCCCACCCGGCAACGGCGCACCGTCGGGGCCTGGTGCTTCCTCGATCACGCCCCGGAACGGCTCGTCGAGGGCGGGCCAGGGCTGAACATCGGGCCCCATCCGCACATCGGGTTGCAGACCGTCACGTGGTTGCTCGACGGTGAGGTCGTCCATCGCGACAGTCTCGGCTCCGAGCAGTTGATCACGCCCGGACAACTCAACCAGATGTCCGCCGGGCGTGGCGTCGTCCACGCCGAGGAGACGCCGCGGCGCTATCGCGGCACGCTCCACGGCGTGCAGCTGTGGGTCGCCCAACCCGAGCGAACCCGTCACGACGTCGCCGCCTTCGAGCACCATGCCGAGCTGCCCTCGGTCGACTTGCCGACGGCCACGGTCACGGTGATGGTGGGTGCGCTGATGGGTGTCGAGTCACCGGCGCGGCGCGACACCGACCTGGTCGGGATCGACGTGGCGTTGCGTCCGGGACGCACTGTTCTTCCTGTCGAACCCTCCTTCGAGCACGCCATCGTCGTCCTCGCTGGGACTGCGGCAATCGACGACCGCGTCGTGCCTGCCGATCAGCTCGGCTATCTCGGAAGCGGGCGCGCCGACATCGCCATCACGGTCACCACGCCGACTCGGGCGCTCGTGGTCGGCGGTGAGCCGTTCGAGGCCCAGCCGCTGATGTGGTGGAACTTCGTCGCCCGCGATCGTGACGAGATCGACGCCGCCTACGAGGATTGGCAGTCGGGCAGCGAGCGCTTCGGCACGGTGACGTCGTCACTCGACCTGGTCCCCGCGCCACCACCGTTGTGGCGGTCGTCCGGACGGCCGTTTCGGCGTCGCTGACGGTGCCGTCAGCCAACGGGTGGCAACAGCGTGAACGGCACGACCAGCCACGGCCCGTGGTCGATCCGGCAGTGGGCGAAGACCTGGCCGTACTCGGTGAACTCCAATTCGCCGCGCACCAGCCGATAGGTGAACTTGCCAGGCTCGACGGAGAACGGGCTGACGTTGCGGGCCACCTGATCGTCGTCCGTCGGGGGAGTGTCGGGATCGTCGGTGCGGCGGAAGACGACCTCGAACACGCCCTGCCCGGACTCGTTGGCGGGGCAGTAGACGAGACCGACGAGGTGCGGCGCGATCGTCAACGGGGCCGGCGACGGAGCCGCCATCGAGAACA
This sequence comes from Ilumatobacteraceae bacterium, assembly GCA_963786985.1. Lineage (GTDB taxonomy): Bacteria > Actinomycetota > Acidimicrobiia > Acidimicrobiales > Ilumatobacteraceae > Desertimonas. The sequence continues at coordinate 246,045 of CAWBBL010000025.1, forward strand.
TCGCCCCAGTCAGGTCGATTCGCGTCGACGGTCCGGGCGCCTGACGTACCTCGAAGTTCTCGACGAACAGCGCCGACACGATCTGCATGGTTCAGATGTAGCAGTTCCGGGCGAATTGCTGCTATGCCAAGGGGCGCCAGATCGACCGTCGAAAGGAACCGCCATGGCCTTCACGTTGCCCGAGCTCCCGTACGCGACCGATGCCCTCCAGCCGTACTTGTCTGCCGAGACGTTCGAGTACCACTACGGCAAGCATCACAAGGCGTACGTCGACACCCTCAACCAGCTCGTCGAAGGCACCCCCGACGAGAACGCCAGCCTCGAGCAGATCATCGCCAAGGCCGAGGGCAAGCTGTTCAACCAGGCCGCCCAGGTGTGGAACCACACCCTGTACTGGAGTTCGATGGCTCCCGGCGGCGGGGGAGCCCCAAGTGGAGCGGCCGGCGACGCGATCAACGAGCACTTCGGCAGCTACGACAAGTTCCGCGAGGACTTCAAGACGGCGGCCACCGGCCAGTTCGGCTCAGGATGGGCATGGCTGACCTACGACGATGGCAAGTTGGCCATCTCGGCGACCGGCAACGCCGACCTCCCGCTGAAGCACGGCTCCACCGCCGTGCTGACGTGCGACGTGTGGGAGCACGCCTACTACATCGACTACCGCAACGCCCGTCCGAACTACGTCGACGCGTTCCTCGACAACTTGATCAACTGGAACCTGCTGGAGCAGGCGCTGTAGACGATGCTGACTGGCTGACGGATCTACCTACCGGTAGGTAGGCCTGGAAACGGGGTACGCTGAGGGCGGTGGCGCAACCCCACGAGGACCTCAGCGAGCTGGCCGACAACGCCCCGGCGCGGACGACTCGGGAGGCCATCCTCGACGAGGCGGTCGCCTGTTTCGGCGCCAACGGCTACGAAGGCACCTCGCTCAACGACATCGCCGCCGGTGTCGGGATCCGCCGACCGAGCCTGCTCCACCACTTCGCCTCCAAGGAAACCCTGTACGGAGAGGTCTTCGAGCGCCTGTTGTCGGACTGGTTCCGGCGCTTGGCCCTCGCCGTCGCATCGCCCGGACAGGGCTGGGCGAAGGTCGAGCTCGTGCTCCATGCCGGGTTCGACTACTTCGCCGACAACCCCGACTACGTGCGCCTGGTCCGCCGCGCCGCGATCGACGGCAGCGGCCACCTGACGATCGACCTCGCGTCGGTGCTGCGCCCGATGTTCGATCAGGCCGTCGCCTACTTCGAGGGCGAGATGGAGGCCGGGACGTTTCGCCGTTTCGACGCCCAGCAACTGTTGCTCACCGGATACGGGGCATTGCTCAGCTACTTCAGTGACGCCCCGTTCCTCGAAGGGCTGCTGGATATCGACCCGCTCGATCCGCGGGCGCTCGAACAGCGTCGCGGACACGTCTTCGCGTTCTTTCGGGCGGCCCTCGTGCCGTAGGCGGCGCGGTTCAACTCCTTGCGGATCGGTTACTGACTGGTCGCCGCTCGTGATGCGGCCCGCAGTACCGGCATGGTGCCGGCACGCCGACGAAAGGATCAACCAGTGCGCCGAACCGTGATGACCGGAGTTGCCCTTGCCGCCCTGCTTCCAGCGGGCGTGGCGGCCGCGACCACTCCCCCCGGAACTGAGCCGCCCGACACCGCCCCCGCCGACGCACCCGCCTCGGAGACGGCACCCGCCGAGTCCGTGACCGTCTTCGACGACTCGGGCAACCCCGTCGCGACGATCGCCGTCACCGGCAGCGAAGTCGGCTGGGCCGACTACGAGGAGGGCGACGATCCCGAAGCCGGAAACGAGTACGTGCAGGTGGCGGTCACCGTCGCCAGCGAGATCACCGAGGGCACGTTCGGCATCAGCGTGGACGACTTCATCCTCCAGAGTGCCCACGGGTTCGTGACCGACGCCGAGTCGATCGCCAGCGCCGCCCAGGCCGAAAACGAGGAAGAAATCACGACCGAGGCCGACCTCGCCAATGGCGAGTCGGTCGACCTCGTGCTGACGTTCGAGGTCGTCGCCAGTGTCGGTCCGCAGTCCGTCTTCTACAGCCCGGAGGACGACCGACTGGTCGACGTCGCCGAGCTCGGCTGACGACCGATCTCCACCAGACGGCAGGCGGCGACCACCGGCTACCTTCGCGCCGGTGTCGCCGCGTGCCGATCAATTCACCGAGGTCGATCCCGCCGCGGCGGCCCGGTGGCACAAGTTCGGCGCCACCGCGCAGACCCTGTTTCCCCAGCTTCTCGGCCTCTGTGTGGAAGACGTGCGGGACGGCTACTGCCGGATGCGGATGCCGTTCCGGGCCGAGCTGCTGCATGCCGGTGGTGTCGTCCATGGCGGGGCACTCGCGTCGTTGCTCGACTCCGTGCTCGTGCCGGCGATCGGCGTGTCGCTCCCCGAAGGCGCCAACTTCTCCACCGTCGATCTGCACGTGCAGTTCGTCGAGAGCCTCGTCGACGAGGACGCCGTGGCCGAAGGATGGATCGTGCGCCGCGGCCGGCGCACGGTATTCGGCGAGAGTGAGGTGCGCGCCGCCAACACGGAACGGTTGATCGCCAAGGCGATCTCCACGTTCATCGTGCGGACCCCCTGATGACGACACTGTCCGAGCGCGCTTCCAAGGAGTTGCTGGGGGCGTTCGGCCTGCCGCTGGCCCGGGAGCGGGCGGTGCGCGACGCCGACGGGGCGATCGCCGCAGCTGGCGAGCTGGGCGTTCCCGTCGCCCTCAAGCTGAGCGGCGACCGGATCGCCCACAAGACCGAGCGCGGCCTGGTTCGTCTCGGCATCGTCGATGCCGATGCGGTCCGCGAGGCCGCCGACTCGCTGCTCGGGGCGGTGCAGCCCGACGACGGTGACGTCGAGTTGCTGGTCGCTCCGATGATCGAGGGGCGGCGCGAGCTGATTGCGGGGGCCGTTCGTGATCCGCAATTCGGAGCGACCGTGATGCTCGGCATCGGCGGCGTGCTTGCCGAAGCGATCGCCGACGTCGTGTTCCGCCCAGCACCCGTCGACGCCGCGATGGCGGCCAGGATGATCGACGAACTGCGCACGAGCGCGTTGCTCGGCCCGTTCCGCGGCGAGCCCGCCGTCAATCGCGACGAGCTGGTTGCCGCCCTCGTCGCCGTCGGCCGGGTGATCAACGAGCGCGACGACGTGGCGAGCGTCGACGTCAATCCGCTGATCATCGGCGCCGACGGCCGGCCGGTCGCCGTCGACGCCCTCGTCGAGCTGCGCCCATCCGCCGCCGTTCGGGCCACGCCCCGACGCCGGCGACGGCCGTCGGACGAGCAGTTCAAGGCGCTCTTCGAGCCTCGGGGCGTGGTCGTCGCCGGAGCGTCCAGCCATCCGGGGAAGTTCGGATTCGTGTCCCTGCACAACCTGTTGGCATCCGGGTACACCGGTGCCGTCTTCGGCACCAACCTGAACGGCGAGGAGATACTCGGCGTGCCGACGGTTGCCGACATCACCGAGCTTCCCGACCGGGCCGTCGACCTCGTTGTCGTGTGCACGCCGCCGGCCGCCAATCCCACCCTGCTCGAGGCATGTGCCCGCAAGGGGGTCAAGGCGGCCTTTGTGACGTCCGCCGGGTACGGCGAAGCGGGACCGCAGGGCCAGCTCGCCGAGGACGAGCTGATCGCACTCGCCGACGATCTCGGCATCCTCCTCGCCGGACCGAACGGCCAAGGGGTCGTCAGCACGCCGGTCTCGCTGTGCGCGCAGATCGTCGCTCCCTACCCGCCGGCTGGACGGATCGCCGTGGCCAGCCAGAGCGGCAACTTCGTCTCCAGCTTCCTGAACCTCGCCAGGCTCACCGGCGTCGGCATCTCCCGCGCCGTCTCGGCCGGCAACGCGGCAGCCGTGTCGATCGCCGACTACCTGTCGTACTACGCCGACGACCCGGCGACCAGCGTGAGTCTCGCCTACCTCGAAGGGATCTCCGACGGACGGCTGCTGTTCGACCAGCTCGCCGACGCGGCGCGGCGCAAACCGCTCGTGCTCCTCAAGGGTGGGACGACTGCTGGCGGAGCGCGCGCCGCGGCGAGCCACACCGGGGCTCTCGCGGCCGACGACAAAGTGTTCGACGGCGAGTGCCGGGCCGCCGGCGTCACCAGGGCGGCAACGGTGGAGGAGGCGTTCGAGGCGGCGGCCACCTTGGTCACCCAGCCGGCGCCGCGCGGCCCGCGGGTGGCCGTCGTCACGACGGCGGGCGGGTGGGGCGTCGTGACGGCCGACGCGATCACCCGCGATCCCGACCTCCAACTGGTCGAGCTGCCGCCCGACCTCGAGGAGCAGATCGACAAGCTGCTGCCTGCTCGATGGAGCCGCAGCAATCCGATTGACTGTGCCGGTGGTGAGACGCGTGACACGATTCCTGCTGTGCTCCGACTGGTGGCCGAACACGACGCCGTCGACGCGGTCATCCTCCTCGGCCTCGGTATCCAATCGAACCAGGCGCGGATGATGCGCGACGGCCCGTTCTACCCCGATCACGGGCTCGCCCGGATCGTCGAGTTCCACGACCGTCAGGACGCCCGCTACGCCACCGCGGCGGCCGAGCTCAGTGAGTCAACGGGCAAGCCGATCCTGGCCGCCAGCGAGCTCGCCGTCGCCGACCCGGACAATCCCGGCCCGGCGACGGTGCGGGCCACGGGCAGGCTCTGCTACGCCAGCGGCAATCGCGCCGTGACCGCCCTCGGACACCTCTGGCGGGATGCCGAGCACCGCCGGCGTCGCGCCGCCAGAACGTGAACCGGCGCGGCACGGCATCATCGCCGCTCATCGTTCTCGCCGCTGTCGTCCTGCTCCCGGCCGTCGCCCTGTTCGGGTTGTGGCGGCTCGCAGCCGGCCAGGACCGTGAATCCGTCGAGTCGTTGCCGCCGACCACGGTGGCCGGCGCGGCACCGGCGGCGCCCACGCCGGTGTTGAACACGCCACTGCTGTCGTTCCGCCGAATCCCCGGGCTGATCGCGCGCGATCTCAACGACGACAGCTTCGCGGCGGCAGTCAGCTCGTTCGCCGGGTCACTCGACTCGACCTCATGCCTCGTCGTCCAACTCGACGGTGTCGAGGTCGGGGCCCACAACCCCGACTTGCCGGTCATCCCAGCGAGCAACCAGAAGCTGCTCGTCGCCGCCGCAGCTCTCGAAGCGCTCGGCCCTGACCACGTGTTCACGACCGAGGTCCGCGGCGGCCCGGTGAACGGCGGTGTCCTCGCCGGTGACCTCTATCTCGTGGGCGGCGGTGACCCGCTGTTGACCACGGACGACTACCCGGCCGCCCAGATCAATGGCTACCCGGTGCTCAACGCCACCTCACTGGACACGCTCGCGGACTCCGTGGCGGCGGCAGGGATCACGCACGTCGACGGCAACCTGGTCGCCGACGGATCGCGCTACGACGACGAGTGGTTCCACCCCAGTTGGCCGGACGACATCCATGTCACCGAGGCCGGTCCCCTCGACGCCCTGCTGGTGAACGACGCTCGCTTCCTCACGGACGACTGGCAGGTCGCCAACGACCCCAACGCCGGGGCCGCCGAGGAGCTCGGCCGGCTTCTCGAGGAGCGCGGGATCACGATCGGCGGCGAAGTCACCACGGGAACGGCTCCGGCCGATGCAGCAGTTGTCGCGTCGATCGACTCGCAACCGCTTCCGGCGGTGATCGCCGAGATGCAAGCGTCGAGTGACAACAACACGGCGGAGCTGCTGCTCAAGGAGCTCGGCGTGGCCTCCGGTGGTGGCGGGAGCACGGTCGCCGGTGCCGCCGCAGCCATCGCCGCGCTCTCGCAGATCGGTCTCGACACCACTGGCGTCGTCGTCGACGACGCTTCCGGGTTGAGCACCAACAACCGCGTCACGTGCCGCTTGCTCACCGGGATCCTCGAGCGCCACGAGCCGGGCGACCAATTCGCCGCCGGCCTCCCGGTCGCCGGTCAGGACGGCACGACGCTCAGCGACGTCTTCGTCGACTCCGCCGTGGAGGGCCGCCTGATCGGCAAGACCGGGACGTTGCACAACGAGCCGTACAACGCCGATCCACCGGCGGTCAAAGCCCTGAGCGGATACGTGCCGGTCGAGGGCGGCGGCACGATCGAGTACGCCTTGGTCCTCAACAGCGCCGGCACGCTGCCGGAACAGACCGTCTACCGGCCGATCTGGGACGCGTTCGCCGAGGTCCTGGCGTCGTACCCATCCGGGCCGACTGCCGCCGAACTCGGTCCCGGATAGAGAATGGGCCGATGCGCGTGCCGATGTTCCCCCTCGGGAACGTCGTGTTGCCTGGTGAACTGCTGCCGCTGAACGTCTTCGAGCCGCGGTACCGCCGGCTCGTGCTCGATTGCCTGGCGGCGGACGTCCCGGAGTTCGGAGTCGTGCTCATCGAACGCGGCAGTGAGGTCGGTGGTGGCGACGTGCGCGCCTCCGTCGGAACGGTCGCCCGAATCGTCCGGGTGGTGCCGCTCGGCGACGGCCGCTTCGAAGTCGCCGCCGTCGGCGGCCACCGGATCAGCGTCCTCGAGTGGCTGGCCGACGATCCCTATCCGCGTGGCGACGTGGAGGCCTGGCCGGAAGCCGAGCCAGTGGATGGGGCTGCGTTGCTGCCGGAGCTCGACCGCCTCCACGGCCGCGTCGAGGAAACCCGCCGCCTGGCCCGCGAGGTCGCCAAAGCCGGTCGCCAGCAGGTGCCCACCCGCGCCGCGCCGCCGCTGAAGCTGAGCGACGACGTCGGTCGAGCCGTGTACCAACTTGCCGCCCGTGCTCCGATCGGGCCCGCCGACCGTTACCGGCTGCTCGCCGCGCCGACGATCGAGGCACGCGTCGAATTGCTCGGCGCTGCGCTCGACGACACCGACGCCATGCTGCGGTTCCGGCTGGCGTGATAGAAACCTCTGCCGTGGCGATGATCGAACAGCACCGCAGAGAGCTCACCCGTCAGGACACGTCGATCGACGGGCTCGTCAACCTCGTCCGCGACTATGCCAAGCAGGAGACCGTCGGACCGCTGAGAGGTGCCGGACGGTGGCTGGGGTATGGCGTTGCCGGCTCCGTGCTGCTCGGGCTCGGCCTCGGGCTCGTGCTCCTCGGGCTGCTGCGGCTGATCCAGGCTGAGTGGCCCCGCGCCGCCAGCGGTTCGTTGTCCTGGCTGCCGTACCTCATCGTCCTCGTCGTGTGCGTGCTGTTGATCGTGCTCACGGTCAGCCGGATCAACAAGCCGAGCCTCAACAAGGAGGTCGAGTGATGGCCAAGGCCGCACCCGCAACCGGGCCGCGGATCACCCGCGACGACTTGGAGCAGCGCTTCTCGGCGCTGCAGGGCGAGCTCAAGGGCAAGGTCGCCAGCCGCAAGCAGACCTTGATCACCGGGGCCAGCGTCGCCGCCGCCATTTTCGTGCTGATCGTCTTCCTGCTCGGCAAGCGCAGCGGCCGGCGCAAGACGACTCTGGTCGAGATCCGCAGGGTGTGATCGATGCCGATGAAGCGCGGCCTGCCGGGCGAGGAGCGTTACTGGCAGCTGATCTACGCGCTCGGTTTCCCGACGGCGGGCGGCGCGCCGCCTGTTCGGCGGCCGGCGCGCCTGGCGGCCGGTCTATTCGACGGTCTTCGCCGTGCGTGTGCTGCGCAAGGTCCTCGGTATCGGTCCCCAGCTGGTCAGCCTGGAAAAGCTCAAGCCGGGTCAGTCCGTCCGTATCGAGGCGATCGACCCGAAAACCTTGACCAGCGCCGAGAGGAAGCTCTACAAGCGTTGAACGTTCTGCTGCGCAACCCGCGGCGGACGGTGGAGATCGAGGGTGCCCGTACGGTGCGGGCCTTGCTCGACGAACTCGGCCTCAACCGTGAGGCGCATCTCGTGATCCGCAACGGCACCCTCGTGCCCGGCGACGAACACCTGAACGACAGCGATTCGATCGAGGTCCGTCCGGTCATCTCGGGTGGCTGCGGGTGAGCAAGTGCCGGGTGTGTCGCGGGCCGGCGATCATCGACCTGCCCCGTCACAACGCCCACTTCTGCGGCGAGCATCTGCTGCAGTTGTGCCGGCGGCAAGTCGCCAAGGCGATCGAGCAGTTCGAGATGCTGCGCCCGGGGCGCGCGTCCTCGTCGCCGTCAGCGGTGGCAAGGATTCGCTGGCGCTGTGGGACCTGCTCCTCGAGCTCGGTTACGAGGTCGACGGCGTGTATCTCGGTCTGGGCATCGGCGAGTACTCGGGTGAGAGCGGCGAGTACGCCAGAGCCTTTGCCACCGACCGTGGGGTCCACCTGCGAGAAATCGACCTCCGCCACGAACACGGCTACGACGTGCCGACGGCGGCATGGGCAACCCGTCGCGTGCCGTGTTCGGCGTGCGGACTGTCCAAGCGCCATCTCTTCGACGCCGCGGCGCGCGACGGCAGGTACGACGCCGTGGCCACCGGACACAACCTCGACGACGAGGCTGCCGTGCTGCTCGGTTCGACGTTGCGCTGGAACGTCGCCGCCCTGTCCCGACAACTTCCGGTGCTCCCCGAAGGTCGGGGGTTCCCGCGCAAGATCAAGCCGCTCGTCCGCCTCACGGAGCGCGAAACGGCGGCGTGGTGCATCGTGCGCGGCATCGACTACCAGGTGGAGGAATGCCCGATGGCGGCCGGCAACCGGCACCTCGACTACAAGGCGACACTCAACGACCTCGAAGCGCGATCACCGGGGGCCAAGGCCTCCTTCTATCTGAACTTCCTTGACCACATGGCGCCACTGCTGGCCGGCACACGGGCGACTGTCGTGAAGTCGCTGGTCCGGTGCAGCCGTTGCGGATCGCCGACAACTGGCGACGTGTGCGCGTTCTGTCACTTGGTCGAGGTGGCCGCCGTCCATGATCCCGTGCCGGTGGAGATGTTGCGCCCGGTGAAGGCGCGTCGGTGAACCCATTGCGCGCGGGGGAGCGGGTCATCCTCCTCGACTCCAAGCGGCGCCGCTACCTCGTCACCCTCGCCGACAACGGCGAATTCCACAGTCACAACGGATTCGTCCCGCACGCCGAGATCATCGGCCGGCCGGAGGGGGTTTCGGTTCGGTCGACTCGGGGGTCGGAGTACCGCGTCCTGCGCCCGACCCTCGAAGACGTCGTCATCGAGATGCCACGCGGCGCGCAGGTCATCTACCCCAAGGACCTCGCGCCGATCTGCATGCTCGCCGACATCGGGCCAGGTGTTCGCGTCTTCGAGTCGGGAGTCGGGTCGGGGGCGTTGTCGATGACGATGCTGCGGTGGGGCGCGTCGATCGTCGGCTACGAGGTGCGCGAGGACTTCGCCAACCGGGCCCGGACGAATGTGCGTGAGTTCCTCGGCGACGCCGCGCTCGACGACTTCCGCGTCGAACTCCGTGACAGCTACGAGGGGATCGATCCGGCCGACGCCGGCGACGGGTTCGACCGCGTCGTGCTCGACCTCCCGGAGCCCTGGCAGGTCGTGCCCCATGCCGAGAAGGCGCTACGGCCGGGTGGAATCCTCGTCGCCTACACGCCACAGATCACCCAGGCGGCCCAGACCCGGGAAGCCCTCAAAGGCAAGTGGATCGACGCCCGCACGATCGAGGTGCTGCACCGCGGCTGGCACATCGAGGGCCAGGCGGTGCGCCCCGACCACCGGATGGTCGCCCACACCGCGTTCCTGACCGTCGCTCGCTGGCTCGGCTAGCAGGCTCTCAGGGCTCGATGAAGATGCACTCCCCGGGGCATTCCTCCGCGGATTCGATGACCGCGTCGAGTTGGCCGTCGGGGATCTGGGCCATTCCCTCGGCGCCCTGCGGATTGCCCTTGGCGGTGGCGAAGATCGTGGTGCCCTCTTTGACGTAGGCGAGACCGTCGTCGAGCAGTGTGAACACGTCGGGAGCGATCTCCTCGCAGAGACCGTCCCCGGTGCAGAGATCCTGGTCGATCCAGACCTTCATGGGGTCGTACATTACACGGCCAATCACGTGAAAACACGGTTGGCGGCCGGTCTGCGACGAATCGGGGATTGCGCTTGGACGTCCGCGCGACGGTCCCGGGAAAATCGACGTACGTAGCGGCGTCGAACGATGTCATGTTCTGTGACAGCGGGTACGTGCCGCGAACCACGCGTGGCGCGTGTGTATGTTCTGACGCGGGGCCGAGATTCGGCTCAGCAAGAGAGAGGAGGCTTCCGTGGCAGAGAAACCACAGGAACAGATCGAGGCGCTGGTCGCCGAGATCGAGCACCTCCGAGGGCGGCTGGCCGAGGCACCCAAGCGGATGCGCACGCTCGAAGAGCGGCTCCTCGAGACGAAGGGTCAGCTGTCCCAGGCGATCGCCCGCAACGAGAAGCTCTCCTACACACTCCGTGAAGCGCGCGACCACATCGCCACACTGCGCGAGGAGGTCGACAAGCTGACCCAACCCCCGTCGGCGTACGGCGTCGTCGTCGGCAAGAACGAGGACGGCACCGTCGACATCCAGACGAGCGGCCGCAAGATGAAGGTCACCCTGCACCCGGAGATCGATCACCTCGAGTTGGAGATCGGCTCGGAGGTCGTCCTCAACGAGAGCTTCAACGTCATCTTGGCCCGCTCCCCGGAGATCACCGGGGAGGTCGTCACGATCAAGGAAGTGCTCGAGGACGGGGTGCGCGCCCTGGTCGTCGGACGCGCCGACGAGGAGCGCATCTGCGAGCTCGCCGACACCGTCCGCGGCATCCACCTGCGGGCCGGCGACACGATGCGCTTCGACCACCGCACGAACCTGCTGCTCGAGAAGCTGCCCCGTCCGGAGGTCGAGGATCTCCTCCTCGAGGAAGTGCCGGACATCTCCTACGAGGACATCGGGGGCCTCGACGAGCAGATCGAGCAGATCGCCGACGCCGTCGAGCTGCCGTTCCTCCACTCCGACCTGTTCGCCGAGCACCGCTTGCCGGCGCCCAAGGGGATCCTCCTGTACGGCCCGCCCGGGTGCGGCAAGACGCTCATCGCCAAAGCGGTCGCCAACAGTCTGGCCCGCAAGGTCGCCGCGGCGACCGGGGACGAGAAGGGTCGCAGCTACTTCATCAACATCAAGGGCCCGGAGCTGCTCAACAAGTACGTCGGCGAGACCGAGCGGCAGATCCGCATGGTCTTCCAGCGGGCGAGGGAGAAGAGCGAGGAGGGTTGGCCGGTCATCGTGTTCTTCGACGAGATGGACTCGATGTTCCGGACGCGCGGCACCGGGGTGTCATCGGACATGGAGTCGACGATCGTCCCCCAGCTGCTCGCCGAGATCGACGGGGTCGAAGGTTTGCGCAACGTCATCGTCATCGGGGCGACGAACCGCGAGGACCTCATCGACCCGGCGATCCTGCGTCCCGGACGGCTCGACGTGAAGATCAAGATCGAGCGCCCCACCAAGGAAGCCGCGACACAGATCTTCGCTCGCTACCTCACCGACGAGATCCCGATCGCCGCCGGCGAGTCGGTGGCCGACATGATCACGGCGACGGTCGACGAGATGTACAGCGAGGACGAGCCGAACCGCTTCCTCGAGGTCACCTACGCCAACGGCGACAAGGAGATCCTGTACTTCAAGGACTTCGCGTCGGGGGCGATGATCGAGAACATCGTGCGGCGCTCCAAGAAGCTGGCCATCAAGCGGGTCATCGGCGGTGGCGCCAAGGGCGTCGCCACGGCCGACCTCGTCGCCTCGATCAAGCAGGAGTACAAAGAGCACGAGGATCTGCCGAACACCACGAACCCCGACGACTGGGCGAAGATCTCCGGCAAGAAGGGCGAGCGGATCGTGTTCATCCGTACCCTCACGGCGGCCGGGCAGACCGAGGAGCCCCACGGCGGCCGGGCGATCGAGCGCGTCGCCACCGGCCAGTACCTGTAACCCCGCCTCCCCACATCTGGGGGCGATTCGTTCCAGGGCCAATTGTGAGCAAGATCTTGCTCACAATCGGCTCCGGTCTGCGGTCGAGCGTCAGTCGGCGGCGGGCCAGGTGGCCGTCACCGTCAGCTCCTCGCTGCCCCGGACCAGGGTGATCGCCAACTCGCTGCCCGGGCTGATGTCGGCGAGCGCGGCGAACAGATCGTCGGCGGAGACCAAATCGTGATCGCCGGCCCGCACGAGGAGATCGCCCTCGCTGATGCCGGCCCGGGCCGCGGCGGAGTCGTCGTCGACGCCGCGTACCAGCAAGCCGTCACGCTCGGCCAGACCGACAGCGCGGCGCAGCTTGGCAGCCACGTGCGGGGGAGCGAGGGCGACACCGAGTCGCGCCCGTTCGTAGCTGTGACCCTCGCCCATTGCGCTGACGTGGCGGCGTAGGTCGTCGTCGGCGGGGCGGGCGAGGTAGAACCCGTGCTCGACGCGATGCGTGTTGACGGCGACGACCTTGCCGTCGCGGTCGAGCACCGGAGCGCCCGACGCACCGGCGGCCGATGGCGCCGTGTGCTCGATCGCCCCGGCGATGCGCCGCCCGCGTGGCCCGCGAAAGCCGTGGTCCAAGCCAGTGATCTGGCCCCACGTCGCCCGCAGTCGCTGGCGGCCGGCGGTGACGACGACCACGATGTCGCCCTCGCCGGGCGGCTGGTCGGACCACGGCAGCGGTGCGGCGTCGCCGGTGTCGACGTCGAGGACGACGAGATCACCGTCGAGGTCGCTACCGGTCACCGTGGCCTGGGCGGTACGTCCGTCGGCGAAGCGCACCGACGTCGTGCGGTCGCGCAGGTTGTGGGCGTTGGTGACGACGCGGCCGGCGGCGACCACGAAGCCGCTGCCGCGGCCGTGTCGTCCAACCGACACGACGGACGGTCCGGCGGCCGACGTTGCCGTGCGGACCAGGTCGGTGAGTTCTGTGAGGGCGTTCATGGGACTCCGGACTCCTGTCGACTTGCGAATTGCAAGTGACTCTAGACTGTGGCGGTGACGATTGACAACACCTCACTTGCTGGCGCCGTTCGCCAGGTCGGGGATCGCTGGAGTCTGCGCCTCATCGCCGCCCTGCTCGACGGTGACCGCACGTTCAGCGAGCTCTCCGAGGAGGTCGATGGCATCGCCCCGAACATCTTGACCGCCCGGCTCAAGGCGCTGCAGCGTGACGCCCTCGTCGCCGCCCGCCCCTACCAGCGCCGGCCGGTGCGCATGAGCTACTCGCTCACGGCGTCCGGACGCCGCCTCGGCGACGCCGTCGCCTTGCTCGCCCAGTGGGGCGCCGCTCGGCAAGGTCGCAACGCCGGATCACGACACGAAACGTGCGGGTCGGCGCTCGAGCTCCGGCCGTGGTGCCCGACGTGCGAGATCGCCGTCGAACCCACCCAGCCGTCAGAGCTCATCTGGGTCTGAGCGTGATCGACAGCGGCGGGGGTAACGTCCGGTCATGGCGCTGCCGAAGGTCTGCGGCATCGAGACCGAGTACGGGATCATCGTCCGTGGCGGCGAGTCCAATCCGGTGTCGGCGTCGTCGCTGTTGATCAACGCCTTCATGGCGACGATCAGCGACCGTCGCGCCCCGCGGACCGGCTGGGACTTCAACGATGAGCAGCCCGGCAACGACGCTCGCGGTTTCAGCCTCGACGAGGCGATCATTCCCGAGCTGGAGACCTCGCTGGTCAACGCCGTGCTCACCAACGGCGCCCGCTACTACGTCGACCACGCCCACCCGGAGATCTCCAACCCGGAGACGACGACCGCGCTCGAGGCCGTGCGCTGGGACCGTGCCGCCGAGGAGATCATCCGCATCAGCGTCGACGCCGCCAACAGCCAACTGGCCCAGAGCGCCCGGGCATCGCGCCAGCAGCCGGGCGAGATCGTCGTCTACAAGAACAACTCCGACGGCAAAGGCAACAGCTACGGCTGCCACGAGAACTACCTGATGGCGAGGGAGACGCCGTTCGGGCGCCTGGCGACCCAGATCACGCCACACTTCGTGACCCGTCAGGTGTTCTGCGGGGCGGGCAAGGTCGGCTCGGAGAGTCCCGGCGCCGCGCACGAATCGGTGCCCTTCCAGCTCAGCCAGCGAGCCGACTTCTTCGAGGAGGAGATCGGCCTGGAGACGACGCTCAAGCGTCCGATCGTCAACACCCGCGACGAGCCGCACGCCGACGCCCAGAAGTACCGGCGGCTGCACGTCATCGTCGGCGACGCCAACCTGGCCGAGGTCGCCACGTTCCTCAAGGTCGGGACGACCCAGATCGTCCTGGCGATGATCGAGGACGGCACGCTCGGCGACGACTGGTTGCTCAGCAACCCTGTCTCGGCGATCCGCCAAGTGAGCCACGATCCGACCCTGTCGACCACCGTGCTGCTCGCCGATGGCCGGCGGGTGACGGCGCTGGAGATCCAGTTCGGGCTGCTCGAGGCAGCCGTGAAGTACGAACAGCATCACGGTCTGGCGTCCGTCGGTGAGGAGGTCGGTCACGAGGTGTTGGCGAGGTGGGAGCAGGTCCTCGTCGGTCTCGAATCCGATCCGGACTCGGTCGCCCCGTGGGTCGACTGGGTCACCAAGCGCCACCTCGTCCGCGGCTACGCCGAACGAAACGATCTGCAGCCCGGCGACGCCAAGCTCAAGGCGATCGACCTGCAGTATCACGACTTGCGCCCGGGCCGCAGCCTCGCGCGGCGCGCCGGCCTCGAACGTCTCATCGACGAGGCCGATGTCCTGTCGGCGGTCACCGAACCGCCGACGACGACGCGGGCCTACTTCCGCGGCAGATGCCTCGCCAAGTTCGCCGGTTCGGTGGTCGCCGCGAACTGGGACTCGATGGTGTTCGATTCCGGTCGCGAACCGTTGAGCCGAGTCCCGATGATGGAGCCGCTGCGCGGAACCGCTGAGCACGTCGCTAAGTTGATCGACGAGAGCGACAGCGCTGCCGAACTCCTCAGCCGCCTGGGTTCCTAGGCGTGAGAAGGCAGGGCACCGTCGCCGAACGAATGGAGGTGCAGCGCCGATGGCCGAACGAACCCACAAGTCCAAGCCGGCGACTCGGACCGAAGAAGCCGCCGTCGACGAAGCGGCTCCGGCGACCACCGAGACCGGCGAAAAGCTGAAAGCGGAGCTCGACGACCTCCTCGACGAGATCGACGACGTGCTCGAGACGAACGCCGAGGACTTCGTCAAGTCGTACGTGCAGAAGGGCGGGCAGTAGCCCTCCCGATGGCGTTTCCGTTCTTCCGGGCCGAGGACGACCCCGGTTCCAGCTTTCCTGAACTGCTCCGCCGACTCGGCACGGCGCCGACGGTCGTGACCGGCGATCCATCGAGCATCGGGGCCGTGCCGCATGCGACGACGGTCGTCGCCGTGCGGTTCGCGGACGGAGTCGTGATGGCCGGCGATCGTCGGGCGACCGCCGGCAACCTGATCAGCCACCGGGCGATGGAGAAGGTGGTCGAAGCCGACCGCCACAGCGCCGTGGCGATCGCCGGGGCGGCCGGGCCGGCGATGGAGATGGTCCGGTTGTTCCAACTCCAGCTCGAGCACTACGAGAAGGTCGAGGGCACGCCGCTGAGCCTCGAGGGCAAAGCCAACCAGTTGTCGATGATGGTCCGCGGCAATCTGCCGGCGGCGATGTCGGGGATGGTCGTCGTGCCGATCTTCGGGGGCTATGACCTGCGCCGCAAGACCGGACGCCTGTGGGACTTCGACGTCACGGGCGGTCGCTACGAGGAGAAGGACTACGTCGCCACTGGTTCCGGGAGCCTGCACGCCGGGACGGTGATCAAGCTCGGCTACCAGGACGATCTCGACCGCGCCGCCGTCGTCGACCTCGTCTGCCGGGCGCTGTGGGAGGCCGCCGATGCCGACTCGGCGACGGGTGGTCCCGACGCGCTGCGCGGCATCTATCCGATCGTCGCCGAGGTCACCGCGGCGGGGTTCACGCGCGTCTCCGACAGCGAGCTCGCCGAGCGCTACGAAGCGATCGCGGCCACCGTTCGAGGTAGCGCCCGATGACCGTTCCCTTCATTGCGTTCCCCGGCCACGCAGGCCGCTGCTGGCCGCTCACTCGCTGGCGCTCGCTCGCTCGCATCGGAGTAACAGGTCGATGACCGTTCCCTTCTACGTCGCCCCCGAGCAGGTGATGAAGGACCGGGCGGACTACGCCCGTAAGGGCATCGCCCGCGGCCGGGCGATGGTCGCCGTGCGCTACGGCGACGGCGTGGCAATGGTCGCCGAGAACTCCTCGACGACGTTGCGCAAGATCTCGGAGATCTATGACCGCATCGCCTTCGCCGGCGTCGGGCGCTACAACGAGTTCGATCAGCTGCGCGTCGCCGGGGTCCGGGCCGCCGACCTCAAGGGGTACCAGTACAGTCGTGACGACGTCGACGCCCGCAGCTTGGCCAACCAGTACGCCCAGATCCTCGGCCAGATCTTCACCCACGAGATGAAGCCGATGGAGGTCGAGATCCTCGTCGCCGAGGTCGGCCAGACGCCCGACGGCGACCAGATGTTCCACATCAACTACGACGGCACCGTCTTCGACGAGCGCGATTACGCCGTGCTCGGTGGTGACTCGGCGACGATCTCGACGCGGTTCACCGACGCCGCAGGTGACCGGCTCGGCGACGGATTTGGCCTCGGCGACGCAGTGCGGGCGGCGGTCACCGCCCTCGCCGGGCCGGAGCGCTCGCTGGTCCCCGACGACTTGGAGGTCGCCTTGCTCGTGCGCAGCGAGTCACGACGCTGCTTCAAGCGGTTGACCGACGACGAAGTCGCCGGGTTGCTCACCGAGGCGGACGCGGCGACTCCAGAGCCCGGCTGAGGCGATCCGTGGCCGTCGACCTCAACAGCGATGTCGGCGAGTCCTACGGAGTGTGGACGATCGGAGACGACGCGGCGATGCTGCACGTCGTGTCCAGCGCCAACGTGGCGTGCGGGTTCCACGCTGGCGACCCGGCGACGCTGCGGGCGACGTGTGCGGCGGCTGCGGCGCACGGCGTGACGATTGGGGCCCAGGTGTCGTATCCCGACCTGCTCGGCTTCGGCCGGCGATTCATCGACATCGAGGCATCCGAGCTCCGCGACGCGGTGCTCTACCAACTCGGAGCGCTCGACGCCTTCGCCCAGGTCGCCGGGCGAGAGGTCGACTACGTCAAGCCCCATGGCGCGCTGTACCACGCCACCATCGACATCCCGGCCCAAGCCGAGGCGGTCGTCGCCGCGGCGGCCGAGTACGACCCGTCGCTGGCCATCCTCGGTCAACCCGATTCCGAGTTGCTCGCCGCCGCCGAGCGCGCCGGCCTGGAAGCGGTGTCGGAGGGCTACATCGATCGGGCGTATCGCCCTGACGGCCGGTTGGTCCCGCGTTCCGAGGCCGGTGCCCTGATCACCGACGTCGAGGCGGCGGTTGGTCAGGCGGTGCGCTTGGCAGTCGATGGGGAAGTGGTCGCCGTCGACGGCGAGGTGATCTCGCTGCACGCCCGCTCGTTGTGCGTGCACGGTGACACGCCGGGGGCTGTCGCCCTGGCCACCGCGGTGCGCGAGGCGCTGGAGGCGGCTGGCGTCGGCGTCTACCCCTTCTGTGGCTGAGCGTGCAGATCCGCCCCTACGGGACTCGGGCCCTGCTCATCTCGCGTCGCGATGTCGCGCCACTCATCGACCATCCAGACGT
Source organism: Ilumatobacteraceae bacterium (assembly GCA_963786985.1). Classification (GTDB taxonomy): domain Bacteria; phylum Actinomycetota; class Acidimicrobiia; order Acidimicrobiales; family Ilumatobacteraceae; genus Desertimonas. Next base: position 263,613 of record CAWBBL010000025.1, read on the forward strand.
CACCGAAGTCGTGCCGGGGGCCGAGACGACGCTCGTCGTCGTGCGCGCTGGCGACGCTGTCGACTCGGTGCGGCGCACGATTGCAGCGCTGCAAGGCGCAGTTGTCGGGACTGGGTCGGCAGACGGGCTTGCCCAGGAGATTGTCCTCGACGTGGTCTACGACGGGGAAGACCTCGCCGACGTCGCCGCTGCGACGGGGCTCTCGGTGGAGTCGGTGGTCGCTCTCCACTCGGGCGCTGTCTATCGGTGTGACTTCTGTGGGTTCGCGCCGGGGTTCGCCTACCTCTCGGGGCTCGATCCGCGGTTGCAGCTGCCCCGGCGGGCAACGCCACGAACGTCGGTGCCGGCCGGCGCGGTGGCCATCGCCGGTGCCTACACGGCGGCCTACCCGTCAGCCTCGCCGGGCGGGTGGCACCTGATCGGGCGCACCGACGCGTTGCTCTGGAACCTTGCCGATGACCCGCCGGCCCTGATCCCTCCCGGCACCACCGTGCGCTTCCGAGCGCTCGCTGGCCCGATCTGGGCGGCCAACGTCCCCGAAAGCGGACCGCCGGCCGCCCAGAAGGGGAACTGGACCGGAGGCCGCCCAGAACGGGAACCTGGTGCTGCGGGTCGTCACAGCGGGGGTGGCGACGTCGGTGCAGGACGGCGGGCGGGTGGGGTACGCCTACCTCGGTGTGCCGGGGTCCGGAGCGGTGGACCGGACGAGTGCCGGCCTGGTGAACCGGCTCGTCGGCAACCCGCCCGAGGCCGCGGTCCTCGAGACTGCCGGCGGACTCGCACTGGAAGCGACCGCGGCGACCATCGTCGCCGACTCGGCGACGGGTGCGGTTCGGGCGTTGCGGCGGGGCGAGACGATCGCCGTCGACCCGAAGCCCGGCGAATCGTGGGCGTACCTGGCAGTCCGCGGTGGCTTCGCGGTGCAACCCGTGCTCGGCTCGCGGAGCTGGGACAGCCTCTCGAAGCTCGGCCCGCCACCACCGCAGCCCGGCGACGAGCTCGCCGCCGGCGACGATCCGGCCACACCAGTCGCGACGGACCAGGCGCCCCAGGCGCCTGCAGACCAGACCAGCGTGGTGCGGGTGCGGCAGGGTCCACGTGCCGACTGGTTCGGTGAGGACGCAGTTCACCACCTGACGGCGGCCGAGTGGACGGTCACCGCGGCCTCGAGGGTCGGCGTACGCCTGGACGGGCCGCAGCTCACCCGCACCAGGCAGGCGGAGCTACCCAGTGAGGGCCTCGTCATCGGCGCGGTCCAGGTTCCGCCCGACGGGCAACCAGTCGTCATGCTCGCCGATCATCCGACGACCGGTGGCTATCCGGTGATCGCCGTCGTCGCTGAGGACGACGTCGGCCGCCTCGCCCAACGGCCGGCTGGTTCGACCGTGCGCTTCCGGTCCTATTGACCCAGTGGGCCGCCGGGCCACCTGTAGCGTGAGCCCATGAACGAGCGCAGCGAGCGCTGATGGAGCGCCGGATCTACGGACTCGAGAACGAGTACGGGGTCACGTGCACGCTCCGCGGACAGCGGCGGTTGAGCCCCGACGAGGTGGCCCGCTACCTGTTCCGCCGCGTCGTGTCGTGGGGGCGTAGCTCCAACGTCTTTCTGCAGAACGGTGCTCGGCTGTACCTCGACGTCGGCTCGCATCCCGAGTACGCCACCCCGGAGTGCGACTCGTTGTACGACCTCGTCGTCCACGACAAGGCCGGCGAGCGGATCCTCGAGTCACTCGTGTCATCCGCCGAGGAGCGCCTCGCCGAAGAGGCGATCCGCGGCACGGTCTACTTGTTCAAGAACAACACCGACTCGGCCGGCAACAGCTACGGGTGTCATGAGAACTACTTGACGCGGCGCGCCGACGACATGGGCCACTACGCCGAAGTGCTCATCCCGTTCTTCGTCAGCCGGCAGATCTACACCGGTGCCGGCAAGGTGCTGCACACCGCTCGCGGGGCGTCGTACTCCATCGCCCAGCGTGCCGAGCACATCTGGGAAGGCGTCAGTTCGGCGACGACGCGCAGCCGACCGATCATCAACACCCGTGACGAGCCGCACGCCGATGCCGAGCGCTACCGCCGCCTCCACGTCATCGTCGGAGACTCGAACATGAGCGAGTACACGACGTTCGTCAAGGTCGGCTCGGCGGCGGTGATGCTGCGGATGCTCGAGGACCGGCGCGTCGTGTTGCGCGACATGACCCTGGAGAACCCGATCAGGGCGATCCGCGAGATCAGTCATGACACGTCGTGCCGCCGCCTCGTGCGCCTGGCCAACGGGCGCGAGGTCAGCGCCCTCGACATCCAGCGCGAGTACCTCGATCGGGCCCTGCGCTACGCCGAGTCCCGCGGGTTGCCGCCGCTCGAACAGCGGGCGTTGGAGATGTGGGAGCACTGCATTTCGACGATCGAGAACGACCCGATGAAGCTCGATCGTGAGGTCGACTGGGTGATCAAGCTGAAGCTGCTCGAAGCGTTTCGCGAACGCCATGGGCTGGCCTTCGGTCATCCCCGAGTGCAGCTCCTCGACCTGCAGTACCACGACGTGTGCCGCCCGCGCAGCCCGTTCTACAAGCTCCAGCAACGCGGGTTCGTCGAGCGCGTGTGCACCGACGTCGACGTCGACACGGCCATCGATCAGCCGCCGCAGACCACCCGGGCCCGCCTCCGCGGCGAGTTCGTCCGCCGGGCCAAGGAGCGCAAACGCGATTACACGGTTGACTGGGTCCACTTGAAGCTCAACGACCAGGCGCAGCGCACGGTGCTTTGCAAGGATCCGTTCAAGAGCCGTGACGAGCGGGTCGAGAAACTGATCGACTCCCTGTAGAACAACCGACGACATGACCGACCACGTGCACCCGAGTCGCGCCGAAGCGCTCGCCAATTCCGAGCTGGTCGTTGGCGATGCCGACGACGTCGCCGTCGATATCGACGACGCCGACGACGGCGAGGAGGAGACCGGGCCGAGCCTGGCCCGGCGCCGGGCACGCGGGCTGATCGACTGGATCGTCGTCATCGGGGTGGCGTTGCTCGTCGCCTTCCTCGTGCGCACGTTCGTGCTCGCGCACTTCGTCGTCGACGGCCACTCGATGGACACCACGCTGCACGACGGCGACCGAGTCTTCGTCAACAAGCTGTCGTACCGACTTCACGATCCCAATCGTGGCGACGTCGTCGTGCTCCACGAGTTGGAGGGCGCGTCCGACCGATCGCGCGACCTGATCAAGCGGGTCATCGCCCTGGAGGGCGAAACGATCGAGGTCCGCAACTGCATCGTGCTCATCGACGGCGCCGAGCTGGTCGAGCCGTACCTCGATCCCGAGGTGATCAACAGTGGGGGCTGTGGCGCTGAGTTCGGGCCGGAGGAGGTGCCCGACGACCACGTCTTCGTGATGGGTGACAACCGCGGCGGGTCGCAAGATTCGAGAGCGATCGGCTTCATCGACGAAGACGACATCGTCGGCCGTGCATTCGTCGTGTTCTGGCCAACGAGCCATTGGAGATGGCTCTAAGGATCAGCGCAGGTTCTGGCGGTGATCGAGGTCGCCGGGGGAGACGTGCTCGGCGGCGAGGATCGCCATCATCACGTCGACGTGATCGCTGTAGACACCGTCGAGCCCCATGCGCACCGCGGGATGGAGGACGTGGTCGTACTGCAGGTCCCATCCGAAGGCGACACGATCGAAGCGGTGGAACAAGGCGACGAGCCCGCCGGTCCAGTCGGTGTAGTGCAGATTGACGGCGTCGATCCCGACCTCGGCGAGCACCGCCGCTTCCCGCTCCGGTCCGGCGGCGAAGCGTGAGCTCCTCGTGGAGTGCACGAGCCTGACCGCCGGGCTCACCGGCCGTAGGGCGACGAGCTCGTCAATCGTGGCGGCGCACAACCAGAGCCGATCGAGCAGATCGCCGGCCGCTGACTCGACGACCCTGACGACCTCGGCGCCGACACCTGGATGCTTGAGGTCGAGCGAGAGGTGGAAGCTCGAACCGCATTCGTGGAACAGCTGGCGCAACGTGGGGATGTGGCCAGGCAACTCGGCGGTCCGGAACTCGTTGATCGGCCGGCGCCGGCGCCCGACACGTACGACGCCGTCGTGGTCGAGAACGACCTCGCCGTCAGCGGTCACCCAGGCATCACTCTCCAGGCCGGTCGCCCCGAGGCGCAAGGCCGTCTGAAACGCCTCGATCGTGTTCTCCGGCGCTCGGTCGCGGGCCCCGCGGTGGGCGAAACCGATCGGCGGATCGAGCAGCGAGGGCAGCCGTTGTTGCACGAGCGCCGATTGTGCCAGCCGCTGCCCCCGATGGGGTGCGGCCCGACCAGCGGTAGAGGTGGCTACGGTGGATTCGTTCCATCGCGCTGCGGCGCGTTCATCGACAGGAGGGAACAATGTCTTCGAAGCGCAAGGACACACGGCGAATTCACCGCAGGTCGATGATCGTGACCACCTTGGGGGCGTTGGCCGTGCTGGCGGTGGCAACTCCGGCCACGGCGACGACCCCTCCGGGGAGTGACGAGACGACGACCACGGCCGCGGCCGAAACGACGACGACCGAGGCCGCCACGTCGTCCACGGCAGCCGCGACATCGACGTCTGCGGCGGCGGCGACGACCACGGCCGCCCCAGCGCCGACGAGCAACTTCGCCACCGTGCTCGCCGAGCAGTGCGAGGGCGACACCGGCCAACAGCTGTTGGCTTCCGGACTCCAGGTCGTGATGGGCACCGATGGCAGCTTGCGGATCGTCGAAGTCCTGCTGACCTGCGACGTCGAGTTCGTCGGGGCCGTCGACCCCGAGCTCGGCCGGCCCCTGACCAACGTCGAAGCGATCATCGCCGACCCGGAGAACCGGATCACCCCCAACCAGGCCCAGACCGACTTGCTCAACGAGGAGCTGGCGATCTACTGGCGGGTCACCGACGCGTGGGTCCAGTCCCAAGCCGGAGCGTCGGCGCTCGACGAAGGGGTGACTTCGACCGTGCCCGCCGAGTCGTCAGTGCCCGCGGGCGATGTGGCGACCTCGGCGCCGGGGGAGCCGGCGACCACCGGCTGACGGGCACTGTCCGGGGGTGCCCGGATCCGAGTGCCGTCTCCGATCCCGGTTCTCTAGGCTGGCGGCGTGTTCAACCTGTCGGGCAGCGAGGTCATCGTCATCTTGATCCTCGCCCTCGTGATCCTCGGGCCTGACAAGCTGCCCGACGCCATGCGCCGCGCCGGCCGCACCTGGGCTGAGCTGCGCAAACTCAGCTCCGGCTTCCAGGAAGAAGTGCGCAAGGGTTTCGAGGAGCCGACCAAGGAGGTCCGTCAGACCGCTGACGCGGTGCGCAAGGCGGCCGCCTTCCCGAGCAAGAAGCTGCGCTACAACCCGTTGAAGGACCCGGCGCCGACCATGCCGGCGGGCGAATCTGTCGCCGAGCCCGATCTTCCCGATGCACCGGTCACCGAGGTCGCCGCAGACCCGCCGGCGCCCGCCGCGAGCCCTGACTCCGGCGAATCTGCCACGGCCTCATGAGGCTCGCCAATCTGCTCCGGCGAGGTGAGCAACCGGAACGGTCACCAGATGGCACGATGACCCTGACCGAGCATCTCGGCGAGCTGCGCCAACGGATCATCCGGGCCAGCCTGGCGGTGATCGTCGGGATGATCGCCATCCTCGCGTTCTACGACCAGGTGCTCGCCTTCCTGCTCGAGCCCTACGAGCGACTGTGTGTGAGCAACCCGGACTTCTGTCCGCTGACCTCCGAGGGCGGCATGCCATCGCTGATCATCACCGATCCCGTCGAGGGACTCAGCACGCGCATCCGCATCGCCATGTACGGCGGCCTGTTGCTCGCCCTGCCGGTGATCATGTGGCAGCTCTGGAAGTTCATCGTCCCCGCCCTGAAGTCGAACGAGAAGCGCTACGCGGTCCCGTTCATCCTGTCGTCGGTCGTGCTCTTCCTGCTCGGTTGCCTGCTCGCCTACCTCACGTTGGAGAAGGCCCTGGAGTTCCTGATCTCGTGGGCCGGCGACGACGTCGAGGCGTTCTTCCAGGTGAGCAAGTACATCCGCCTCGTCACCCTGATGGCGTTCGCCTTCGGCGTCGGGTTCCAATTCCCGGTACTCCTGGTGTTCCTCCAACTCGTCGGCGTGCTGACTCCCCAGCAGCTGCTCGGCGCCTGGCGCTACGCCATCGTCGGCATCGTCGTCCTCGCCGCCGTCATCACGCCGTCGGGAGACCCGATCTCGCTGGGGGCTCTGGCGGGGCCGATGCTCGTGCTCTACTTCATCGCCGTGGGCATCGGCTTGCTCGTCCAGCGGCGCTCCGCCGCCCGTGACGGGGTCGCCGCGGCCTCGTCCGCCAGCCGGTGAACGACACGAGAACCTCGATCATCACCAACTATCCGTTCGAGCTCGACCGCTTCCAGAACGAGGCGCTCGACGCCATCGACGCCGGCCGACACGTCGTGGTCGCCGCGCCGACTGGAAGTGGCAAGACGGTGGTCGCCGAGTACGGCATCGAGACGATGCGCAGGCGCGGCCAACGCGCGTTCTACACCGCGCCACTCAAGGCCCTGTCGAACCAGAAGTACCGCGATCTCCTGGCCCGCTACGGCGCCGGCGAGGTTGGCCTGTTGACCGGTGACAACGCGATCAACGGCGATGCACCGACGGTGGTGATGACGACGGAAGTTCTGCGCAACATGATCTACGCCCGGTCGCCGGCGCTCGACGACCTCGGCCTCGTCGTCCTCGACGAGGTGCACTTCCTCCAGGATGCGTATCGCGGCCCGGTGTGGGAGGAGGTGATCATCCACCTCCCTGCACCGATCCGGCTGGTGTGCCTGTCGGCGACGGTGAGCAACGCCGATGAACTGGCCACGTGGATCGAAACGGTGCGCGGGCCGACCACCGTGGTGGTCGAGACTCGCCGCCCGGTACGGCTCGACGATCACTACCTCGTCGGGGACCGCACCAACGACCAGCTGTACTTCCTCCCGACCTTCGTCGGTGGCTTCCCCAACCCGGACGCGGCGAAGATCGATGCTCAGGCGGTGCGTCGGGGGCGCTACGGCCAACGTCCAACGCGAGGCAGCGGCCAGCGCGTGCTGTACACCCCGGGTCGGCTGGACACCATCGAGCTGCTGGCGGCGCGGGCACTGCTCCCGGCGATCTACTTCATTTTCAGTCGTAACCAGTGCGAGGAGGCGGCGCGCCAGGTCACCGCTGCCGGAATACGTCTTACCGACAGCGCGCAGCGCGACGCGATCCGCGAGATTCTCGACGAGCGGCTGGCCGGACTGGATGCGACGGACCTCGCCGTGCTCGGCGTCGATGACCTCGCCGGTCAACTCGATGCCGGAGTCGCCCCGCATCACGCCGGGATGGTCCCGGCCTTCAAGGAAGTCGTCGAGCAGTGTTTCACGGCCGGCCTGCTCGGGGCAGTGTTCGCCACCGAGACGCTCGCCGTCGGCGTCAACATGCCGGCCCGGACCGTCGTCATCGAGAAGCTGACGAAGTTCACTGGTGACCACCACGAGCTGCTGACGCCGGGGGAGTACACCCAGCTCACCGGACGGGCTGGTCGCCGGGGCATCGACGAGGTTGGCCAGGCGGTCGTGTTGTGGAGCCCGTTCCTGGCGTTCGATCGGGTCGCTGCGCTGGCGAGCAGCCGTTCGTTCAACCTCCGCTCGGCATTCCGCCCGACGTACAACATGGCTGCCAACCTCGTGCGCACGTACACCAGCGAGCAGGCCCACCATCTCCTCAACTTGTCGTTCGCCCAATATCAGGCCGATCGCGACGTGGTGCGCTTGGAGGCCCGCGCCGAACGCCTCCGGGCGAGCATCGTCGCGGACCGTGCCGATGCCGAGAGCAGTTACGGGGACATCTGGGAGTACCGCGCCGAGCGGGCGGCTGAGCGAACGGAGGATGGACGGTCAGCGCGTGAATCAGCACTCAGCCGGTTGCGTCCCGGCGACGTCGTGCGGGTCAGTCGGGGGCGCTACCGCGGACCGGCGGTGATGGTGGCCAGCGCGTCACGCAAGGCTGGAATGCGTCTGACGGTGATCTCCGAAGACGCCGAGTCGCTGCTCGTCACCGCCGACGACGTGATCGGCCCGGTCGAAGCGATCGGCAAGGTCCGCCTCCCTGGCACGTTCCAGCCGAAGGACCGCCAGTACCGCCGCGACGTCGCCAAGCGCCTCGCCAAGACGTCCCTGCGCCAGGGAGCGGGGACCGGACGACGCGCCCCTACCCGACAAGGGATCCATCCGGTCGAGCTCGATCCGGATCTGCGCCAGCGGATGCGCGCCGCGGCGCAGGTCGAGCGCCTGGAGCGCGAACTGGCCGAGATCGACACGCGGGTGGACCGTCACAACCGCTCACTCAGTCGCGAGTTCGACCGTGTCGTCGGCGTGCTCGAGCACCGCGGCTACCTCGATGAACCCGCCGACGGCTGGGCGTTGACCGCCAAGGGGACGATGCTCGCCAGTGTGTTCCACGAGTGCGACCTGTTGATCACCGAATGCCTCGGCGTCGGTCTCCTCGACGATGTCGATGCACCCGTGCTCGCCGGCCTGTTGTCGGTGTTCGTCCACGAGCATCGCAGCCCTGAGCCGCCGGCACCGCCGTGGTTCCCCGACGCCACGGCACGGCAGCGCTGGCTGCGCATCGTCGCCGTCAGCGAGGACCTGTCAGCCGAGGAGCGGGCGGCCGGCCTGGGAGCACACCGCCCTCCCGATCCGGGGTTCTTCGCCGCGGCCCACGGGTGGACGGCTGGGCACGCGCTGAGCGCCGTGGTCGGCGACGAGGAGCTGACCGGCGGCGATTTCGTACGGACGATGAAGCAGTTGATCGACCTCGCCCGCCAGGTCGCCATCGTCGCGCCGACGGCATCGACTCGCGCCGTCGCCCACGAGGTGGCCGAACGGGGCCGCCGGGGGATCGTCGCCGACGGGGCGCTGCCGGCCGGGTGATGGTCGTCAAACGCGGAGAGGAGTGGGGCGAGGAGGTCTCGACGCCGCTCCCCGATGCTGTCGTCGTCACGTCCGACGCCGCGGTCGCCAGTGCCGTTGGCGGGAGCGAGGGCCGTCCGGTCGTGGTGCGCGGTGGCGATCTTCATCGGTCACTCGGAGCGCCGGGTGGCACGGCCGCGACCAGGCGCGTGCCGATCGACCTGATCGCGGTGACGGTCGACGGTCGCCGTCTGACAGCAGTCGCCCACGTCGTGGTGCGGCGACGCGGAAGGCTCGGTTGGTGGCGTGGCTCCGTCTTCGCGGTGCTCAACGTCGATCACGTCGGATCATGGGACGCCGCTCCGCGAGCCCATCCCAACGACGGTTGGCTCGACGTGGTCGAGGTCGCCCAATCGATGTCGGTGCGGACCCGCTGGCAAGCGTGGCAGCGGGTGCGCACCGGCGACCACGTTCCGCACCCGGACATCACGACGCGCCGAATTCGTTCTGAGGCGTTGTCGTTCGACGGACAAGTCGGCGTGTGGGTCGACGGAGTCGACTGCGGGACCGTGGCGACGCTGGACGTCGAGATCGTGCCCGACGCCGCCGAGATCTACGTGTAGTCGACCTTCAGCGGCGACGAACACGGCGTTCGTGAGCCAGATGCGATGATCCACCGGCCATCAGCTACGTGTCCGGCATCCTCGGCCGGGACTCGGCAAATTGCAGGGTTGACATTTCGATCGAACAAGTGTACGATGACGGTGGAAGGAGCTGGGATGACTGCCACCATCACCGCCACAACACCGACCGAGCCCGAAGGGTCGTCGATGTCGTTGGACGATCGGGTGGCGGCGGCGTGCGGACATCTCAATGCGTGTTACGCGCAGCTCGTTGCGCTGCTACGCGAAGTGATCGCCACGGGCGCGTGGAACGGGCACGGGATTCGGTCCGCGGAGCAGTGGATCGGCTGGCGTACCGGATTGTCCGCCACGCACTGTCGGACCTTGGCCGCACTCGTCGCCGCCGCCGACACCCATCCGCAGGTCGCCGAGTCGTTCCAGGCCGGCGAGCTGTCGATCGATCAAGCCGGGTTGGCGATCCAGGCGCGGCCGGAACACCAAGCCGACATTGCCGTATGGGCGAGGGTGATGACCCTGCCCCAGCTGCGGTTGGCGGTCCGGGCGTCGAACGTGTCGGGTGAGGAACGTGATGCCGCTACCGATCGTGCTCCAGATCCCGACCCGCAACAAGCCGCGCCGGCGCAATGGCAGCGTGAGTATCTGTCGCTTCAACAGGACGGAGACGGGTCGTGGCGCCTGCACGGCCGTCTCGGCGCCGATCATGGGGCGCTCGTCGACGCAGCATTGTCCGAGGCTCGCGACCGATTGTTCCGCGAGGGCCACCACGACGTCACGTGGACCGATGCGCTGGTCGACGTCGCCGAACGTTCTTTCGTCACGGCGCCGGCAGAGCGGCGCGAGCGGTTCCGCATCAACCTGTTCATGGACCCAGCCCAATCAGCGACGGCGACTTGGATCAACGGCATCGCCGTCCCCGACTCCATCGCTCGGCTCTGCCTCTGCGACGGCACGATCAGCCCGGTCTTCTTCGACGAGGCTCGCCCCGTGAGTGTCGGACGTTCCCAGCGGATCGTCCCCGAACGCACGCGGCGGATCGTCGTGCACCGCGACAAGCAATGCCGCAACCCGTTGTGCGGGGCACGCCGCGGCCTCGAAGTGCACCACATCATCCACTGGAGCGACGACGGCACCACCGACACGTGGAACCTCGTGACCTTGTGTCGACGATGTCACCGTGACCATCACCTCGGACACTTCGACCTTTCAGGAAACGCCGACGATCCCGACGGCGTGGTGTTCCGTGACGTGCACGGCCGGGTCACCGATACCGCGACTCACGCCGCCAAACCACCCGGACCACCACCCACCCCACTGCGCCCTTACCGTCATCCCCTCGGCGAACGCCTGCAGCGCTGGGCCATCCAGTTCAATTCGAGCTAAGCGGGCTTCGTGACGAGCTCGACGACGTCGAAACCGAGCAGCTCGGCGCCGGTGGAGACCGGCTTGTTGTCGGCCGACTCGGCCTTGGCATGGCCTTGACCGAAGGCCTGGCTGGACACCCAGTTCTGGAACGCCTCGTCGCTCTCCCAGCGGGTATAGACGAAGTAGCGGGTCTCGCCGGCAGTCGGGCGCAGCAACTGGAACTCCTCGAACCCGGGCATCTGCTCGACCTGGCCGGCACGAGCGGCGAAGCGCTTCTCGAGCTCGGCGCCGTGGCCTTCGGGAACGGAGATGGCGTTGATCCTGACGACTGACATGTGCCGAGTGTGCCACGTGAGTGTTAGAACCGCAGCGTGCTGATCGACGCCTGGATCCTCGACGAGTCGCCCGGAACGTATCGATGGGGGCACATCGAGCTGCCGCCACCCGGCGCCGACGAGGTCCAGATCCGGGTGATGGCCAGCGCCCTCAACCACCTCGACCTGTGGACGACGAGAGCGCTGCCCAAGCCACCGCTTCCCCACGTTCCGGGCTGCGACGTCACCGGCGTGGTCGACGCCCTCGGTGCCGACGTCGAAGGCCTCGCAGTCGGCGACGAAGTCGTCGTCAACCCCGGGGTCTCACCGGTTGCCGACATCGTCGCCCTCGGCAACGACAGCCCGCTGGGGCGGGGTTTCGCCATCTTCGGCGAGCACACCTGGGGCGGTCACGCGACGCACGCCGTCGCTCCGGCGCGCAACGTGGTGCCGCGACCGGCGGGCCGGACGTGGGAGGAATGCGCGGCCTACCCGCTGGCGACACTGACCGCCTACCGCATGCTCCGGCGGGCACGAATCGCCGCCGGCCAGACCGTGCTCGTCGTCGGCATCGGCTCCGGCGTGTCGTGCGCCGCCCTGGCGATCGCCCGCCACCTCGGCGCCCAGGTCGTGGCCACCAGTCGCAGCGCCGCCAAGCGCGAGGCCGCCCTGGCGATGGGGGCGGTGGCGGCGATCGATTCGACCCAGGAGCGGTGGGACGTGCGCGCCGACATCGTCGTCGAGAGCGTCGGTCCGGCCACGTGGAACCAGTCGGTGCGGTCACTCAATCCGGGTGGTCGCCTCGTCGTGTGCGGCGGGACGTCGGGAAACAAGGCGGAGATCAACCTGCCCGTGCTGTTCTTCAAGCAGCACGAGGTCATCGGCTCGTCGATGGGCAGCTATCAGGAGTTCGCCGAGGTCACGAGGCTGATGGCCAACGGCCTCGCCGTTTACGTCGATGATCAGGTGTTCGGACTCAGTGACTATCCGGCGGCTCTGGATCGGATGGAAGGCGGCGATCAACTCGGCAAGATCGTGCTCCGCCATTGACCGCAGGCGCGGGTCAGGCGGAGTCGCGGTGCACGAGTGAGACGTCGACGGTCTCGCGGCGCGGCGCGGCGTCGGGGGCCGCGCTCATCTGCATCAGCACGTCGACGCCGATGACCGCCACGGCGCAGTGCTCGCCACACTCCCGGTCGTGATCATCTACATCCCGGTCCAGAAATACGTGATCGGCGGTCTCACGTCCGGCGCCGTCAAGGGTTGATCGCCGGGCGCGTTCGCGTCAGAGCCGGGAGGCGCAGGTCAGAAGCCATCCCCGCCCACGGTTCGGGGCGACCGTACAATCGCCAGCCGTGACGCTGTACGTCCCCGAGGAGTTCAGCGCCGGGGAAGCCGACATCCTGCGCCGCTACTTCACGAACCTCGACGGTCCGGTGTTCGCCCTCGTCAACCTCCCCGAGGTCGTCAAGGGCGCCTTGTTCGCTCGTTACAGCCGCAGCCCGAAGAGCCTCCGCCGGCTGTTCCTCGACGAGTTCCTCGGCGACCTCGACATCTCCGGCGACGACGGCATCGATGCGACCGTCGGCCTCGAACGCGCCGAGGAGCTGTACGAGCGGGTGTTCTTCGAATACGGCGACGACTCGGTGGCCCAGCTCGGTGGCGTCCATCTGGCCTGTGAGCAGGCGTCGAACATCCTCACCAAGGTGCTCGAGTGGGGCCGGCTGATGAGCTACCTCGAGCAGAGCACGCGCTACATCGCCTACGACGCCCGGCTCGGTGGGCGCTACCGGTACTTCCGCGACCCCGCCGTGATGGCCAGTCGGCTCGGAACCCGCTACGTCGGCGAGATGGACCGCATGTTCGACGCCTACAGCGCGACCGTCACCAGTGTCACGGATCACGTTCGGGCAACGATCGCCAAGGACCCCGGCGACACGGACTTCGTGTTCCGTCAGGCCACCCGGGCCAAGGCCCTCGATGCAACACGCGGGATGCTCCCGGCGGCAGCGCTGTCCAACGTCGGGATCTATGGGACGGGGCAGGCCTTCGAAGCGCTGCTCCTGCGACTACGCGCCCACCCGCTCCCGGAGGCCCGGGCGTACGCCGAGCTGATGCTCGAAGAGCTGCGCAAGGTGATCCCCAGCTTCTTGCGGCGTCTCGACGTGCCCGAGCGTGGCGGTCGGTGGATGGACTACCTGGCGACGACGCGGGCGCAAACGGCGGCGCTGGTGGACGAGCTGTTCGCCTCCGAGCCGGTGGAGGAGGCTCCCGAGGTCACCCTCGTCGACTTCGACCCCGATGCCGAAGACAAGTTGCTCGCGGCGATCTGCTATCCGTCGTCGCGGCTGTCGGAGCGTCAGTTGCTCGAACGGGTGCGCAAGCTGGCCGCCGACGAACGGCAGGCGTTGATCGCCGCCTACGTCGGCGATCGCGAGAACCGCCGTCACAAGCCCGGCCGGGCCTTCGAGCGCGTCGACTACCGCTTCGACGTGCTCTCCGACTACGGCGCCTTCCGCGATCTTCAGCGCCATCGCATGCTGACCATCGAGTGGCAGGCGTTGACGCCCGACCACGGCTACGTTCGCCCCGAGTTGATCGACGAGGCCGGCGATGGCGGGACGTTCGACGAGGCGATGCACCGCTCCGCCGAGCTGTACCGCGACATCGCCGAGGTGTTCCCCGAGCAGGCGTCCTACGCCGTGGCGATGGCCTACCGAGTCCGTTACGCCATGCAGTTCAACGCTCGCGAGGCGATCCATCTCCTCGAATTGCGTTCCGGCTCGCAGGGCCATCCGGCGTACCGGCGGGTCGCCTTGGAGATGTATCGGCTGATCGCCGAGCAGGCCGGGCACACGGCGATCGCCGCGGCGATGACCCACCTGACCACGGAGGCTCCGGCGCTCGAACGGCTTGCATCCGAACGGCGTGCCGAGTCACGACGCCTGTGACGTCACGGCGCACACCGACCGCACCTGTGACGTAGGTCACGGAGCCGGTTCCAGGGCGAGCGGAGGCCGCCGCCTATGCTCCGCCGCGATGGCAGCGCCGGAAGATGACGATGCGAAGGTCGAAGACGTCGCCGAGAACGACTTCGAGCCGGAAGAAGATGACGACGAGGTCACCGCGGAGGCCGAACCGGATCCCGACGAACTCGACGTCGAGGACCTCGAGGAGGCGATCCCCGACGACGATGACGACGACGCCGAAGTTGCCGACGACGAGGAGGAGGAGGACGACGACGACGACACGGCGGCAACGACGCGGACCAAGCGGCGTGCCGGTGAGGAGGACGAGGACGAGGACGAAGACCTCCTCTCACCGGACGACGTCGAGGCCGACCTTGATCGGATCCTCAAGGACCGCATGGTCACGACCGAGGAAGAAGGTGACGAGGAGGACGAGGAGGTCGAGCCCGACGAACGTGGTGACACTGCCGATCGTCTGCAGCCGAAGCGCCCCGACGAGCAGCTGTGCCCGAGTTGTTTCCTGTTGGTCCGTGCGTCGGCACCGGGTTGCCCGGTTGGCGACGACGCTTGTCCGATCTTCACCTGATGACTGAGCGCGCCGATCCCGTGCGCGACAACGTCGAGGCGGCCCTTCACCGCCTTGTCGGGTTGGCGTCGTCGGGACCGTGCGCCGTCGCCCGGGCTGCCGGCCGCACGATCAATGAGTCGATCGGGACGCTTCGCTCCGTGCTGACCCTGACGGTCGACGGTCTGCTCGGCTGGGACGTCGACGCCGGCGTTGCGCCGTTGGTGACCGGCGTCGTGTCGTCGACATCGACCACGAAGCCCACGACGTCGAGCACCGCCAACGTCGCCGAGGAGCCCGACAGAGCAGTCAACCCACGGCACGCTGCCGCCCGGGCAGCGGCTGCTGAACTGGCGATCCCCGGGTATGAGGACCTGGCGGCCAGCCACATCGTCGCCAGGCTCGACAAGCTGACGGCGGCCGAGTTGACCGAGATCCGGGCCTTCGAGGTGGCCAACCGGGGCCGTCGTACGGTGGTCGGCAAGATCGACCAGTTGCTCGGGTGATCGATCCGTTCGTCCGCCGCGCCGAGCACACCGACGCCGAGGCGCTCAGCGGGCTGGAGACGGCGGCCCGTGCCGGCCTCGTCGAGGCACGGGGTGGGGCCCGGTGGCTCGACGCCCACCACCGGATCGCTGCCGACTGGCCGACAGCCATCGGCACGCGCACCGTCTTCGTCGGGACGATCCCGGCAGATTCCGGCGCCGACGTCGTCGTCGCCTACCTCGTGGCCGATTGCATCGTCGATCCGATGAAGATCCTGCGAATCGATCAGGTCTTCGTCGTCGACGAAGCCCGCGAGCTCGGCTTCGGCGACGCGCTCCTCGCGGCGGCGATGCAGTGGGGCCGGGAACACGGTGCCGAGCTGGTCGAGGCCGAAACGCTGCCCGGTGACCGCAATCTGAAGAACCTCTACGAACGAGCCGGCGTCACCGCTCGGCTGATCACCGTCTCCAAACGTCTGGCGCCCTAGCGGCCCTTCCACACGGGTTCACGCTTCTCGATGAACGCGGTGAGCCCTTCAGTGAGGTCCTCCGACGAGATCACCGTCGCCGTGGCCGCGTCGGTCATCCGCTTGAGGGTGTCGTCGCCCTCCGACGCGGCGGCGCGGGCGACCGCCAGCGACTCCCAGACCGCCAGCGGAGCAGCCTTGGCGATCTGCGCAGCCAGCTGGCGGGCTGCGTCGAGCACCTCGCCCGGCTCGCACAGACGCGAGACGAGACCGAGTTGGTAGGCGCGGTCGGCGGGCATCGGCTCGCCGGTCAGGATCATGTCCAGCGCCGGCCCTTGGCCGACGGCCCGCGGTAGGCGGAACAGCCCGCCGGCCCCGGCCACGAGGTTGCGCTTGACCTCGGCGAGCCCGAATGCCGAGCGAGTGGTGGCGACGACGATGTCGGCGGCGAGGGCGATTTCGCAACCGCCGGCAGTTGCCAGGCCGTCGACTGCGGCGATCACCGGCTTGCGTCGCTGGCGGTAGGCGAAGCCGGCGAAGCCACCGCGTCGGGTGACCAGGGTCGCCGCGTTGCCGGCGCTGATCTCTTTGAGGTCGGCTCCGGCGCAGAACACCGGCCGCTCCTGTCCGGCGGTGTTGGCGGCCAGGACTCCGACCCACAAGTCGGGATCGTCTTCGAGGCGATCGATCGCCGCCTCCAGTCCGCGGGCCAGGTCACCGTTGACGGCGTTGCGGGCCTCCGGTCGGTTCAGCGTGATGACGGCGACGTGGCCCTCGACCTCCAGCGTGACGATGTCAGACATCGGTGAGGTCACTCGTCCGTCGCGGCCACCGGCTCGACATCGGCCACCGGCTCGGCATCGGCCACCGGCTCGGCATCGACCACCGGCTCGGCATCGGCCACCGGCTCGGCATCGGCCACCGGCTCGGCATCGGCCACCGGCTCGGCATCGGCCACCGGCTCGGCATCGGCCACCGGCTCGGCATCGGCCACCGGCTCGGCATCGGCCACCGGCTCGGCATCGGCCACCGGCTCGACATCGGCCACCGGCTCGGCATCGGCCACCGGCTCGGCATCGGCCACCGGCTCGGCATCGGCCACCGGCTCGGCATCGGGGTGCGCCTCGGGGGGAGGCGGCGCGGCGGCCTTGGCCGGGGCCCTGGCGGCCTTGCGCGGCGGTTCCTTCTTGCGTGGCGTCGGGCGCAGCGGCTTGGGAGCTGGCGCCTTCTCCGGCACCTCGACGGCGAACAGGGCCGCGATCTGGGGGAGTAGGGGACCGAGCCGGGTAACGGTGGCGACCAGCTCGGGCGTGGGGTTCGCCGGAGCGGCGGCGGGGGTGACGTGGGCGCGGATCGGCGAGAAGGCCGCCGCCTCGAGCACGGCAATCCACCGATCCGGCGGATCGTCGGTGGTCAACGCGGCGATGGTCGCCTGGCCGAGCTTGGCGCCGAGCGCCCCCGGGAACGGCACGCCCGCCTTCGGCGGCATCGCCGACAGGCGCAGGGCCCGAACCACACGGCCCACATCAACCGCGGCCTCGACATCGCCGAGCCACAGGTTGAGCTCCTCTTCCTGCTTGGTGGCGAGGGCCACCTTGAGGTCGGCGGCGAGCACACGGGTCGATTCGTCGCGGACGACGAGCGGATCGTCGGATGCGGCCACCACGCTGCGCAGGTCACGCAGGTCGAGGTGGGCGAGTTGACGCTGGGCGGCTTCCGCCCGATCGCGCCAGTCGGCGACGCGCAGCTGGGGCAGCAGGTCCTCGGCCATTCGCAGCACCGTCGCCTCCGGCATTTCCGGCTTGCCGTCCTGCTTGTAACGGGCGTTGTCCTCGCGGAGCCGTTGGCGCACCGCGGCCATGCCTTGCAGGGCCAGTTCGGCGACCGGCCGCTGTTCCTCGGGAAGCGAGCCGAGCACGTCGGTGAGATGCTGCTTACCGGGACGCAGGCGCTTCGGCTTGGGGCGCTGGGGCAGCTCCGGAGGTGGGGTGAAGTGTGGCCGGTGCTGGCGCTGGCGACCAGGCCCCTGCTCACTCCCCGCCGCCTCGGTATCGCGACGTGGTCCGTGCCGATCGCCACCGTCGCTCCGGCGGCTGCGATCACGACGGGAGCGATCGCCGTTGCGGTCGTCGCGGCCACCACGATCGTCCCGGTTGCCCCGTTCGTCGCGGTTGCGGCGCTGCCGTGGGCGGCTCGAATCGCTGCGATCATGCGTCGCCCGTTGCTGGATGACTGGCTCGAAGTCGCCGCTCGGAAGCAGTTCGAGCAGGTCGCTGCGCCCGGCCTTCTGCTTCGGCGGAACGATCGACAGGATGCGGATGCCCTCGACGTCCTTTTCGCTCTCGGCACGCAGCTGATCGCCGACAGCTGCCCCACCGGGCAGGATCGCTCCATCGAGGACGCCCTTGGGCTCGCGAGCACCGGCGGCGCGCCACGTCCAGGAGCCATCGTCGCTGACAGACGTCAGTTCGATGTCGATCCGCGTCGGCACGGGTCGCCACGGTATCCGCTGGCCGTCCCGTTGTTCCAGAATGGCACGATGCCGATCTACGCCCTCGGGGACCAGCTGCCGACGATCGACGACCTGGCGTACGTCCACCCAGACGCCGTGATCATCGGGTCGGTGACGATTGGGCCGCGTTCGTCGATCTGGCCGAACGCCGTCCTTCGTGGTGACGACGGTGAGATTCGTATCGGTGCCGGATCGAGTGTCCAGGACTGCAGCGTGTTGCACACCACACCGATCGACCCGACGGTCGTCGGCGACGACTGCGTGATCGGTCACCTCGTCCATCTCGAAGGGTGCACGATCGAGGATCGGGCGCTCGTCGGCAACGGGTCGATCGTCCTCCATCGGGCGATCGTGCGCACCGGAGCAATCGTGGCCGCCAACGCCGTCGTCCTGAACGACACCGAGGTGCCGTCTGGCGCCCTGGCTGTCGGCATTCCGGCGACGATCAAGCCCGGCAGGGCGCGGCCGAGCGACATCGCCCACAGCGCCCAGAGCTATGTCGATCGGGCTGTTCGCTTCCGCGCCCAGCTCCGACGCATCGACTGAGGCGGCCTAGCTCGCCAGCAGGGCCTCGATCTCACGACGCCGCGGCAACGACGGAACAGCCCCCGCCCGGGTCGTGGCCAGCGCGCCGGCGGCCGCGGCGAAGCGCGCCGCGCTGAATGGGTCGGCGCCTCCAGCGATCGCCACGGCGAACGCGCCGCAGAACGCGTCGCCGGCGCCGGTGGTGTCGATCGGAGTGACGGAGAATGGTGGGATCCGGCGGTGGCCATCCGGTGTGTGGACCTCGACCCCCTCGCCACCGAGCGTCGTGATCACGGCCTCGACACCGGCGTCGAAGCACCGGTCGACGCCACCGAGCGCCTCGCGTTCGTGTTCGTTGGGGATCACGATCGTGCACCGACCGAGCAGCTCGTCAGGAAGCGTGACGGCGGGTGCCGGATTGAGGATCGTCACTCGGCCGCCGGCCCGGGCCTGCGCGAAGGCATCGGCGACGACGCCCATCGGGATCTCCAGCTGACCGAGGACCACGATGGCGTCGGGGAGGGGAGCGGGGCGCAGCTCGGCGTTGGCCCCCGGGACGACGACGATCGAGTTCTCTCCGGCATGGTCGACGGTGATCAGGGCGCGCCCCGTGGCCGTCGAGGTGCATCGCTGCACGGCTGTGGCATCGATCGCTTCCTCAGCGAGGACCATGGCCAATCGGTCGCCGGCCGCGTCGTCACCAAGCGCTGAAACAAACGTCGTCGGCGGCCCGGCACGTGCCGCCGCCACCGCCTGGTTGAGCCCTTTGCCTCCTGGATACTCGTGGTAGGCGGTCCCGAGCAGGGTCTCGCCGGGCTGGGGATGCCGTGGCGCCGTGACGACGAGATCGAGGTTGCTGCTGCCGACGACGCACACGTCGAACGGCGGACGCTCGACGGTCACGCGTGCCGTCCGGCGCCGTCAGCCGGCGCGGGCGCGCACGCCGATCGGGGCGATCAGGCGGAACCCGGCGGCGTGGCGTTCGTCTTCGCTCTCCCCACCCCAGAACCCGTACTCGTGATGGAAGCGGGCGAACTGCCGGCACGGGGTATTGACCGCGCACGACGCGCAGACCGATCGGGCCGCCGCCTCACGGCGCTCGCGCGCCTGCGGGCGCTCGGCCGCGGCCGGGAAGAACAGGTGGCTGAGCCCCTTGCACGCGGCCTGCTTCATCCAGTCACCGGCCGGATCCTCCGTCCGGATGACCTCGTCGATCACTGCCATCACGTCCCCCTACGGTCGCTCAACCGTGAGCGAGACGATAAATCGTCGTAATCAGTTGGTCAATTGTCGACGACAGTGCCAGACGTCACGGTGGCCATGGCAACGCCGGCAGCGAAGCGGTCGACGTCGTCGGCGGTCGTGTCCCACGACGTCATCCAGCGCACCTGGTGGGCGGCGACGTCCCAGTCCCAGAAGAAGCTCCACTCCTGCAGCGGGGCGATCACGTCGGCGCGCAGCGTCGGGAACAGGCCATTGACCTGCGGCTTGACGACGTCGACGCCCGGCAGACCGGCGACAGCGTCATACAGCTGGGCCGCCATCTCGTTGCTGTGACGAGCGTTACGCAGCCACAGCTCGGCGTCGAGCAGGGCGTTGAACTGGGCGGCGACGAAGCGCATCTTCGACGGCAGCTGGGTGATCGACTTGCGTACGAAGCGGGCCCGGGTGGCGAGCGCTGGATCGAGGAAGACGACGGCTTCGCCGCCCACCAGTCCGTTCTTCGTGCCGCCGAACGTCAGCACGTCGACGCCGGCATCGATGGTCATCGACCGCAGGGCGGCGATCGACGAGCCGAGGGCGGCGGTGGCATTGGCGATCCGGGCACCGTCCATGTGCACCTTCATCCCCATCGAGTGCGCCTGCTCACTGAGCGCGGCCACCTCGGAGGCGGTGTACACCGTGCCGAGTTCCGTGCTCTGGGTGATCGTCACCACGGCCGGCTGAGCGTGGTGCTCGATACCGAGCTGCGGAGCGAGTTCGGCGAGTTGCTCGGGGACGAGCTTGCCGTCCGGGGCGGGGAGGTCGATCAGCTTGGCCCCGGCGATGCGCTCCAGTGCTCCGGCTTCGTCGGCGTTGAGGTGCGAGCCGGCCGCACAGACCACCGCGTCGACCGGTCGGAGGATCGTCGTCAGGCCGAGCACGTTGCCCCCGGTGCCCGTGAACGTGAGCAGCGTCTCGACGTCGCGACCGAACAGCTCGACGAACCGTCCGTGACACTCGCGGGTCCACGCATCGTCCCCATAGGCCAAGGCGTGACCCTCGTTGGCGGCGACGATCGCGGCAATGACGTCCGGATGGGCACCCGAGGCGTTGTCGCTGGCGAACGAGCGTTGCGGTGGCGGGGGAAGCTGCACGCCACAGTATGGTTCGCGGGTGGCTGAGCTGGAGGTCGCCGACCGCATCGCCACAGCCGGAACGCAACTCACGGTGGCCGAACGGCGCGTCGCCCAAGCTGTCCTCGAGCACCCCAACCTCGTCGCCTTCGGGACCGTCGCCGATCTCGCCGCGCAGGCCGGCGCCGGGGCGGCAACGGTCGTGCGCCTGGCGTCCAAGCTCGGCTTCGACGGGTTCACTGCGCTGCAGTCGTCGGTGCAGGACGATCTTGCCCGGCAATTGCGCCCGGCCGTCGAACGGATCCGCGAGCTTGCCGACCGCCCACGCGTCGAGCGGCACCGGGCCAACGCCGTTGCCAACGTCACCGAGACGATGGACAAGCTCAACCGCGACGCCTTCGACGCGGTGATCGCCGTTCTCGGCGATCCGCAGCAAGAGGTCCTCGTGCTCGCCGGAGAAGCCGAGCACGGGGTGGCGCAGCAGTTCGTCCACGACCTCGGCGCACTGCGCGACGGCGTGAGCACGGTGGCCGGCAACGACGTCGCGGTGCGGCGGCAGCTCGCCCTCAGCCCGCCTCGCTCGACGCTCGTCGTCATCGACCTGCGCCGTTACGAACGCTGGCTGCTCGACGCCGTGACGTTCGCCAGCGACGCCGGCCACACGATCATCGCCTTGACCGACGGCCCGCTCTCGCCACTGGCCAACCAGGCGCGCTACGCGTTCACGTTGGCGGCCCGGTCCGACTCGCCATTCGACAGCCACATCGGGACGCTGACGTTGCTCGAGCTGATCGTGGCCGCGGTCGCCGAACGGTTGCGGACATCAGCAACGTCTCGACTGGAGCTGGTCGAAGCGGCATGGGCGGCCGCCCGCGCGCTCACCGACGGGTGAGCTCAGCGCGCACCCCGAGCAGACGCACCGGACGATTCAGGTCGAGCCGGTCGAGCAACCCGATCGCCGCCCGGGCCACGACGGCCGGGTCCTGGGTCGGTGCGGACAATTTGGTGACACGCGTTGGTGTGTAGAACGACGCGTAGCGGACGACGATCGCCACCCGCTCGATCCAGCGATCATCGGCGACCACGTCAGCGGTGACGCGGTGGGCGAGTGATCGCAGCTGCGCCTCGATCTGCGCTCGCTCTGTCAAGTCCTCGGGGAACGTGGCCTGGTGGCTGAGGCCGCGGCGGACCCACGGTTCGTCACTGATGGTCGTGCTCCCGACCCCGCGGCCGAGCATCACGAACCACGGACCCATCGTCGGGCCGAAGCGCGCCCGCATCCGATCGAGATCGGCGCTCATCAGCTGGCGAACGGTGCTGATCTCCAACTCGGCGAGCTTGCCCGCCGTCTTCGTGCCGATGCCCCACAACGCCTCCGTCGGCCGGTCACCCATCACCTCCAACCAGTTCTGCGCGGTCAACCGGTAGAGCCCCGCGGGTTTGGCGAAGGATGTCGCGGTCTTGGCGCGCAGCTTGTTGTCGCCGATCCCGATCGAGCAGTGCAGCTCGTTGTGATCGAGCACGGCTTGTTGCAGCTCCGCCGCCAGCGCTTCCGGGTGATCGGTGTCGGCGCCGACGGCCGCCTCGTCCCACCCCCACACTTCGACGACGACGGGAAAGCTGCGCAACGTCTCCATCACCTCGGCGGACGCCTGTTCGTAGGTGGGCTTGTCGGACGGCAGGAACACGGCATCGGGGCAGCGCTTGGCGGCGGTGCGCAACGGCATCCCGGAGCGCACACCGAACGCCCGGGCTTCGTACGACGCCGTGGCGACGACCTGCCGGGGGACGGTCGGATCGCCGTTGCCACCGACGACGACTGGCCGGCCGCGCAACTCGGGGTGCCGGCGCACCTCGACGGCAGCGAGGAACTGGTCGAGGTCGACGTGCAAGAACCAGCGCGTCATCGTGGCAAGAGTGTGCCGTTGCGCCGGCCTACTCTTTCGTCATGACGGAATTCGCACGGTGTCGCTGGTGTCGTCGCGCCCTGCCCGAGCGCGGTGGTCGGGGCCGACCGCGCCAATTCTGCTCGCAACGCTGCCGGCAGTGGGACTGGGTGTCCCGCCAGCGCGCCAGGGAGCTCGAGTTGAGTGACGGCGAGTTGGTGATCGCCCGAGCGGCACTCGACGAACTGCACGATCAGTTGTACGTCCTGGCGTGCGCGGTCCACGACACCGATGACGATCTCGCCGCGTCAACCGGCCCGCCGGCGGCACGCGAGCTCCGGCGGATGCTCGACTGGCTGCTGGAAGCCGCCCGGCCTCTCGCCGCCCACGAACTCCCCGCACCACCCACCCCACCCCCGATTACGTCATGACGAAATAGCGACCCGGACTTGGGGGACGGACTGGACTGCCGGCACGGGTCTGGCCGCCGCGACCGCAAGCCGGAATGCTCTGGAAGCTTGAGTGCGACTGCCCGCCGTGACGGGTTCGAGGCTTCCATGAAGCGCGTCGGCAGAGGTCGGCGACGCATGCGGCCCGTGATTATCGGCGAAGCCGCCAAGGGCGGAGCGCAGCGACCGCCCCGCCCGCGCCGCCGATAATCGTCGTTATGTCAGAATCGTTGGACCCGGCCTGACCAGGCGCGATTCCGCGGCGGTCGCCATCGCCCCTGCTCACACGCCCCGCACTGGACGCACTCCGACGTGGCGTGGCGACGACGCCATTCGGGTGCGGTGGTGTTCCGGTCGAAAGGACTGCTGTCCATTCGATCAGAGAGGCACGATTGAAATGACAGCTACTTGTCGCTTGTCGCCGTACCACCGCACCCGCCGGTTCGGCATCGCCATGCTGTGCGCCGGTGCGTTCGCCGTCGCCGGCACGTCGACGATGGCCGTTGCCGAGGGGCTGGCGCCGGCGTCGAACACATCCGCCGCCACGTCGGTCGTCGGGCTCCGCCAAGGCGACTCCGGACCAGCCGTGCAAGCCGTGCAGCAGAAGCTCGTCGGTCTCGGTTACTACGTGGCCGATGGTGCCACTGGCACCTTCGGGCCCGGCACGACCGCGGCGCTGCGCGTGTTCCAGCAGCAGAACGGTCTCAACCCGACTGGCGTCGTCACCGAGAACACGGCGCGCTATCTCGGGCTGGCCGCCGGCGTCCCGGCGGCCACCGCACCCGTGGCGGCATCATCGGCGGCTGGCGTCGCTGCTCCCACGGCGGCTGCCGCCCCGGGGGCATTCGTCGGCCTTCGACAAGGAGCTACCGGGGAATCGGTTCGTCAGCTGCAGCTCGCCATTCTCGCCACCGGCTTGTACCTGAGCGGTGGCGCAGACGGCACGTTCGGATCCTCGACTCACCGCGGGGTGACGCTGGTCCAGCGTGTCAACGGCCTGCCGGAGACGGGAGTGGTGGACGGCGCCACGGCGCGTGTCCTCGGTCTGACGGGGAGCGCCTCCTCTCCGTCGGCTCCCGCTCCGGCAGGCACCGTTGTCCAGGTCGGGGCGACTGGCTCCGCAGTGCAGCGGGTGCAGCAACTGCTCATCAAGTCCGGGGTCACAGTTGTCGGCGGCGCTGACGGCGTGTTCGGTCCGCAGACCCGCCGATCCGTTGCCGCCTTCCAGAAGCTGCATGGGCTCGCGGTGACTGGTTCCGTGGACGCGGCGACCGACGCTGCGCTGGTCAAGGCCGCTTCGGGAACAGCCGCGGCCCCTGCCGCAGCACCGTCGTCGTATGTCGGTCTGCGCGTGGGATCCACCGGGCCGGCCGTCACCAAGCTGCAGCAGGCGATCATGGCCACCGGTCTCGTCGTGCGCGGCGGTGCCGACGGGATCTTCGGCCAGCAGACGCGCACCGCGTTGCTCGTCTACCAGCGGGTCAACGGTCTGTCCCAGACCGGCATCGTCGATGAGGCGACGGCCAGGATGCTCGGGCTGCTGACCGCCCCGCCGGCAGCCGGTGGTGGTTCGACATCGGGCGGCTCGTCATCGTCCGCGGGATTCGCGAGGTACGACGAGCGCGGCGCCCGTGTCGTGGCGCTGCAGAAGGCGTTGATGAGGGCCGGGATCAGCTTCGCCGGAGGTGCCGACGGTGTGTTCGGTTCGGCGACGGCTGGGGCAGTGATGAAGTTCCAGCGGGCCCGGGGTCTGCGGATCACCGGAAAGCTCGACCAGGCCACGGCGACAGCGCTCGGCCTGCAGGGGCTGCCGACCCCGGCGCCCACCCCAGCCGTCAACGTGACGCTCCAGGCGCGACCGCTGGGCAAGGGTCCGTGCTGGTACGGCGATACCTGGCAGGCCGCTCGTGGCAGTGGACGGGTCCACCTGGGCGTCGACATCGGCGCACCCGCGGGCACCCCACTGGTCGCTGTCGTCAGCGGTCGGGTCACCCAGGTCTACGCCGACCGGCCGGGCTCGTTGTCGGGCAACGGTCTGAAGATCACGGCCCCCGACGGCACGTACTTCTTCTACGCCCACATGGCCGGTCTGGCCTCAGGCATCGGGCTCGGGGCGCCGGTGCGCGCCGGCCAGGTGATCGGCACGATCGGTAGCACCGGCAACGCCAAGATCACCCACCTCCACTTCGAGGTTCATCCACGAGGCGGAGCAGCCGTCAACCCGTACCCGTACGTGCGGGCGGTCGGCGCCTGCTGAGCGCGCCTGCGCTAGTCTGGCCGCGCCGACGAACCCGCCGGGAGAGCTGGTCGCCACCGGGCGAGCAGCGCCGAAGGAGCAACCACCCCGGAATCTCTCAGGCGAACGGACCGACGGGTGAGGCAACGCTGGAAAGCAGTCTGGGCACATCGCTCAGGCTCACCGAAGGGGAAAGACCGGGTCACCGGCTGAAGCTCTCAGGTGCCGACGACAGCGTGGGGCGTCACGGAACCCACGCGCACCGGAGAGCCCGAGATGACCAACCGACTGGCCAGCACTCCCCCGGCACCTGCGGACGACTTCGTCCGCCGGCACGTCGGACCGAACGAGGACGAGCTGCGCCACATGCTCGCCACGCTTGGCGTCGGGACGCTCGACGAACTCCTCGACCAAACCCTGCCGGCATCGATCCGCGACGACAGCTTGGCGCTTCCGGCGGCCCGCAGCGAGACCGGCGTCCTCGCCGCGCTGCGCGACCTCGCCACCGAGAACCGACCGCGCACCTCGCTCATCGGGATGGGCTACTACCCCACCGTCACGCCGGCGGTGATCCAGCGCAATGTCCTGGAGAGCCCGGCGTGGTACACCGCCTACACCCCCTACCAGCCCGAGATCAGCCAGGGACGACTCGAAGCGCTGCTCAACTTCCAGACGACGATCAGCGAGTTGACCGGCCTGGAGGTCGCCAACTCGTCGCTGCTCGACGAGGCCACCGCCGCCGCCGAGGCGATGAGCATGGCCAGACGGCTGTCGAAGGCACCGTCCGCTCGCTTCTTCGTTCACGTCGACACCCACCCGCAGACGATCGCGGTGCTCGCGACGCGGGCCCGGCCGGTCGGCATCGAGCTGGTCGTCGGCGAGCTCGATGACCTCGTCGACGGCTGTTTCGGGGCGCTGTTCAGCTACCCCACGTCGACCGGCGCGATCGTCGACTGGCGGGCGCCGATCGCCGCTGTGCACGACCACGGCGGCCTCGTCGTCCTGGCCACCGATCTGCTCGCCTGCACGCTGCTCGCTCCCCCAGGCCAGCTCGGCGCGGACATCGCCGTCGGCTCGGCGCAACGGTTCGGTGTGCCGATGGGCTTCGGTGGCCCCCACGCCGCGTTCCTCAGCACCCACGCGTCGGCGGCCCGAGCGATGCCCGGGCGCATCGTCGGCGTGAGCACGGACACCGCCGGACGGCCGGCTCTCCGTCTCGCGTTGCAAACCCGCGAACAGCACATCCGCCGCGAACGAGCAACCTCGAACATCTGTACGGCGCAGGTCCTGCTCGCCAACATCGCCGGGTTGTACGCCTGCTGGCACGGTCCCGAGGGGCTCCGAGCGATTGCCCAACGAGTCCACGGCCTGGCGTCGTCGTTGGCGACGACGCTGCGGGCCGGTGGTCTCGGCGTCCGTCACGACGCGCTCTTCGACACCGTCGCCGTCGACGGCGTCGACGCCGACGATGTGATCGCCGCCGCCGTGCAGCGGGGCATCGACCTACGCCGACTGAGCGCCGAGTCGGTGGCGGTCACGGTCGACGAGACGACCACCACCGAGTTGCTCGACGAGGTCGTCGCCGCCTTCGGAGTCACGACCGGATTGGATCTCGACGACGGGCCGGTCTCCCTCCCCCAGCAGCTCCACCGAGCCGATGAGTTCATGACCCAGTCGGTGTTCCACCGGTTGCAGACCGAGCACGAGATGCTCCGTTACCTGCGTCGCCTCGCCGACCGCGACCTCGCCCTCGACCGCACGATGATCCCGCTTGGTTCGTGCACGATGAAGCTCAACGCGACCACCGAGATGGCCTCGATCACCTGGCCGGAATTCGCCAACCTGCACCCCTTTGCGCCCGACGACACGTCGGCCGGCACACGACGCCTGATCGCCGATCTCGAAACGTGGCTCGCCGAGATCACCGGCTACGACGCGGTCAGCGTCCAGCCGAACGCCGGCAGCCAGGGCGAGCTCGCCGGCCTGTTGGCGATCGGCGCCTACCACCGCGCTCGAGGCGACGACGATCGTCGCGTCTGCCTCATCCCCTCCAGTGCCCACGGGACCAACGCGGCGAGCGCCGTGATGGCCGGGATGGACGTCGTCGTCGTGGCCACGGACACCGACGGCAACGTCGACATCGACGACCTCCACGCCAAGCTCGACGAGCTCGGGGACCGGATCGGGGCGATGATGGTCACCTATCCGTCAACCCATGGGGTGTTCGAGGAGCGCATCGGCGAGATCTGCGGTCTGGTCCACGACGTCGGTGGGCAGGTCTATGTCGACGGCGCCAACCTCAACGCCCTCGTCGGACTGGCCAAGCCGGGCCGATTCGGGGCCGATGTCAGCCATCTCAACCTGCACAAGACGTTCTGCATCCCCCACGGAGGCGGCGGTCCGGGCGTCGGCCCGATCGGCGTCCGCGCCCACCTCGCCGCCTATCTCCCAGGTGATCCACTCGGCGGTACCGACCAGGAGGTTGGTCCGGTCTCGGCGGCACCATTCGGTTCGGCTGGGATCCTCGGCATCCCCTGGGCGTACATCGCCCTGATGGGCCCGGCAGGTTTGCGCCACGCCACCGCCGTGGCGATCTGCTCGGCCAACTACGTCGCCGTTCGTCTGACCGAGCACTATCCCGTGCTGTATACGGGTGCCAAGGACCGGGTCGGTCACGAGTGCATCATCGACCTGCGCCCGATCACGAAGGCCACCGGGGTCACCGTCGACGACGTCGCCAAGCGGTTGATCGACTTCGGGATCCACGCCCCGACGATGAGCTTTCCCGTCGCCGGCACACTGATGATCGAACCGACCGAGAGTGAAACGCTCGCCGAGCTGGAACGCTTCGTCCAGGCGATGATCACGATCCGCGGGGAGATCGACGACGTTGCCGCGGGCACGTGGCCACTGGATCAGAGCCCGCTACGCAACGCCCCGCACACGGCCGAGGAGTTGATCGGCGAGTGGTCGCGGCCCTACCCCCGGGAGCTCGGCGCCTACCCGCTGGCGTCGTTGCGGGCGGCGAAGTACTTCCCGCCGGTGTCGCGCATCGACGGGGCAGCCGGTGATCGCAATCTGATGTGCTCGTGTGAGCCGCTCGAGGCCTATGCCGCGGCGCGCTCGTGACGGCGGTGCACCGCCCCACCCGCTGAGTAGCGTCAGGCCCCATGGCTGACTCCGGACCTGCCAGCACACCCCGCGACCCATTCGAGAGCCTGATCTCTCTCGTCGCCGGTCCGATCGCCGCCGGGATCCGCTCGTTCGACCAGATGCGCCACGGCTCCGACGAGCTGATCAAGGGGTTGGAGAACTTCAACCGCACGATGGAGAACCTCAACGACACAGCGGAACGCGTCAACGGCCTGCTCAACGAGTTCGAGGAGCCGGTCCGGGCCATCCTGCCCCAAGTGCTGCGCACGGCGAACCTCGCCGAGGACCTGGCCAACCGGGTGTCGGCGCCGATCGACCAAGTCGTGCCAGGGCTGCTGCGTCTCGCCGACACCCTCAACTCGCCGGTCATCACATCGCTGCCAACGGATCTCGGCCGCTTCGTCGAAGCGATCAACGACCTCGTCCGCCGGCTGGCTCCCCTCGGCCAGCTCGCCGAGTCGGCCGGCGGGCTGTTCGGTCTGCGCATCCCCGGAATGTCGCGCACCGCACCGACGCCGATGCTGGAACCTGCGGAGCCACCGGCGTCAACCCCACCACTACCACCCGCCGCCACCACCCAACACAAGTCGGCGGCCAAGAAGCGGGCCACGCCGGCGGCGAAGAAGCGGGCCACGCCGAAGAAGCGAGCCACGCCGAAGAAGCAGGCCACGCCGAAGAAGCACTGGAGGCTAGTCGACGGGCCGGCCGCGGCTCGCCAGTTGGATCTGCTCGTGGGCATAGCGGACGGCTTCGGCGAGCTCGAATGCGGCGCCGGCGGCGACGCATTCGTCGAACGCGCGGTCGCCGAGCACCCCCCTGAGATGCGCCACGACGTCGCGCAGGTGCGGAACCAGGCTGATGCTCGCCTGGCGAGTACTGGCTCCGTAGATCGTGGCGGCGATCGCCGGCTGCTCGAGGCGATCGAAGAACACGGCCAGCGATGCAAAGGTGGCCGCCAGGAAGGCGACGTTGCCGGCCCGGTGGAACGAGTTGATCCCGTTGGCGAACAAGGCCAGGGCGTCGTCGAGCTCGCCGTAGACCGCCTCCAGCCGAGCCGCGTCCTGGGCCAAGTTCGCTTCCCAGAACGGCAGTCGACAGCGCTGCGCATAGTCGAGCCCCTGGCGCAGCGCTTCCAACGCCCGAAGCGGTTGGGCCTCGGCGAAGGCGCGTCCATATCCCCCGAGCGCCCAACCGATCCAGAACGGATTGCCGTACTGGCGGGCCACGGCAACCGTTTCGTCAGCGATCACCATCGCCTCGTCCGCCCGTCCGATCGCCGGCAACGCCCAGGTGAGCCCGCACAGCCCGACTACCCGAGCGAAGCCCGGTCTCGTCGCCAACTCCGTGCAGATCTCGACTCGCCGATGGATGCGACCACCGAACAGATGGGCGAGGGCTTGCTGGATTCCGCTCCAACCATCGATGAACGAGTCATAGCGAGCATCGCGCTCCAAGCGCTCAGCCGCTTCGGCGTAGGAGACACCGACGTCCGGCCGCCCGCCGTACAGGCAGAGGCTGGCGGCGATGTACAGGCGCGGCAACTGCGCGAGGTCGGCATCGATGACGGCCGGGAGGATCTCCTCGGCCCACCCCACCGGCTCGAAGCGTTGGAGGGGCCAGCTCATGATCGCGGCGTGAGCGGCGATGACGGTGGCCGCCGGCAGATCGCCTTGATCGGTCGCCCAGCGAAATGAGGCACGCAGGTTGGCGAACTCGGCGGCCACCCAATCGAGTGACTCACGTTGACGGGGACCATCCCAGATTCGCCAGTAGCTCGCGGCCTGGCTGGCGAAGTACCGCACGTGGCGGTCACGAACGACGACGATGGTGTCGTTGCTGACGAGCTGGTTCTCGGCAAACTGCCGAATCGTCTCGAGGGTGCCGTAGCGGGTCTTGCCGCCGGCCTGATCGACCGTGACAAGTGACTTGCGGACGAGCGAATCGAGGAGGTCCAACATGACGTACTCGTCGTCGGACTCGCACACGGCGGAGATCCCGGCCAACTCGAATCCGTCGGCGAAGACCGAGCAGCACTCGAGGACGCCCCGCTCGTCGTCGGTGAGCAGGTCGAACGACCACTGCACCGCCTGACCGAGCGTTTGATGACGCTCGAGTCCTCGACGGCTCGCCAACAAGCGGAACCGATCGTCGAGCCGGTCGCGAACCTCCTGCGGACTCATCGCCACCATGCGCGCCGCCGCCAACTCGATCGCCAAGGCGATCCCGTCGAGCCGGCTGCAGATCTCCGTGACCGCATCGAGGTCGTCGAGGTCATCGATGGTGAAGTCCTGCCGGACGGCACGGGCCCGCTCGACGAACAACGAGACGGCTGCCGATCCGCCACCCACCCCGACATCGAGTGGCGGCACCGGCCAGGAGATCTCGCCACCGAGTCCCAGCGCCTCGCGCGACGTGGCGATCACACTGACCGTTGCCGCCCGCGTGAGGATGACGTCGACCAGCGCCGCGGCCGTGTCGAGGACGTGCTCGCAGTTGTCGAGCACGATCAGCAGCCGTCGACCAGCGAGGGCCGACGCCAAGCCCTCGGTGACGGTCAGGCCGACCTGGGGGGTGACTCCCAACCCGGTGGCTACCGCGTTGGGCACAGCGGCTGGATCCCCGACGGGGGCCAGTTCCACGAACCACACGCCGTCGGCGAACTTCGACGTCAGCTCGGCGGCGACCTGCACTGCCAGACGGGTCTTGCCGACCCCACCGACCCCGATCAACGTCACCAGCCGATGAGCGGGAACCAGGTCGCCGAGCTCGGCGACCTCGGCGTGCCGACCGATGAAGCTGGTCGTCTGAACCGGAAGGTTGCCCGGGACGGTGTCGACCGTCCGGAGCGGGGGAAAGTCGACTCGCAGACCCGCTGCCCGAACCTGAAAGATCTGCAGCGCCTCCGACAGGTCGCGGAGCCGGCGCCACCCGAGGTCGAGGAGGTCGACCTCGTCGAGGAGGTCCGCGGTCGATGCCGCCAGCAAGATCTGCCCGCCGTGGCCCGCCGACATCACCCTGGCAGTCCGGTTCAGCGTCACGTCGAAGTAGTCCGACCCCTGAGCCTCGACCTCACCGGTTGCGAGGCCCATCCGCACGGGCAACGTGAGTTGCAACTGCGCCGCGATCGCTGCGTCCACGGCCTGATGGGCCGACGAGAACGCCGCGCAGACGCCGTCGCCCGTGTGCTTGAACATGCGCCCGCCGTGGGCCTCGATCACCGATCCGAGTACCCAGTCGTGATGGGCGAGCGCGACGCGCATCTCGTCCGGATCGGATTCCCACCGGTGCGTCGAACCCTCGATGTCCGTGAACAGGAACGTCACGACGCCCGACGGCAGCGTCGACGGCACGGCGTCGGACGGCACGTTGCTCAGTGGCCTACGAAGGGCGTGGCGACCACCGTTGCCGGGATCGCGGTGCCACGAACGTCGATGTCGACGGAGGCTCCGATCGTGATGTGCGGCGGCACAAAGCCGAGGGCGATGCCGTGGCCAAGCGTCGGCGAGAAGTTCCCGGACGTCACGGTGCCGACGACGTTTCCGTCGACGAGGATCGGGCACTCGGCTCGTGGCGGGCGGCGACCCTCCACGGTCAGGCCGACGAGGTGACGATCGACGCCGCGCGCCCGTTCGGCGGCGAGTGCGTCGCGCCCGCGGAAGTCAGGCTTGACCCAGCCGACGACCCAACCGAGGCCGGCCTGCAGCGGCGTGATCCCGGGACCGAGCTCGTGGCCGTGCAACGGGAGACCGGCCTCCAGTCGCAGGGTGTCACGCGCCCCGAGTCCGGCTGGCTGCACGCCGGCAGCGACGATGGCTTCCCAGAGTTGTGACGCGCCGTCGACGGGCACGGCGATCTCCACGCCGGTCTCGCCGGTGTAGCCGGTGCCGGCGACGGTGCAGGGTGTGCCGTTCCAGGTCGCGTGGGCGACCCGGAACCGGCCGACGGCCGCGGCCTCCGGCCACACTGCGTCCAGACGGTCCTTGGCCCGAGGTCCCTGGACTGCGAGCACGACGCGGCCGTGGGTCGTCTCAACTCCGCCGACGGCGGCGACCACCCGGTCGGTGTTCGAGGCATTGGGCATCACGTCGAACAACGCGGTGCCGTCGTCGCCGGTGGGGTGCCACCAGACGATGATGTCGTCCAGCACGGAACCGTCGTCCGGGTCGAGGAGGTGGGTGTACTGGGCGCGGCCCGGTCCGATCTTGGCCAGGTCGTTGGTCAGCTGGAGCTGCAGCGTGTCAAACGCCATGGCCCCGTCGACACGGACCGAACCGAGGTGGGACACGTCGAACACCACCGCGTCGGTGCGGCAGGCGTGGTGTTCGGCGATCGTGCCAGTCGGATACTCGAGTGGCATCTCCCAGCCACCGAAGGGCACGAGGCGCGCCCCTCGGGCACGGTGAACGGCGTCGAGCGGCGAGCGCTCGAGGGTCATACGGCGTGTTGGTGGAGTGTGCGTTCGTCGCCGTCGCTGGGCAGTGACTCGATCCCCGCGTCGACACCGGCCTTGACGCCGGCGAGCGGGAGGATGTTGAGGACGCCCTGGCCCTTGCGCATCAGCTCGATGAGTTCGTCGTTGGTCTGCAGCACCACCGACGTGGTGCCGCTGATCACGATGTTCGCCGAGCTGATGTCGGTGCCAACGCTCGCCCGCAGATTCTTGAACACGTCGCGCACCGACTCGAGCTTGATGCCGGCGTCGAGCAGCGTCTTGATGATGCGCAGTTCGACCAGGTCGCGGTAGCTGTACTGCCGGCGGCTCCCGCTCCCGGTCGCCTCGGCGAGGGATGGCTTGAGCAGGTCCGTGCGGGCCCAGTAGTCGAGTTGGCGATAGGTGATGCCGACGATCTTCGCCGTCTGTGTGCCGCTGTAGCCGGCACCTTCGACCACTCTCATCGGTTGTCTCCCTTCACGTCCCCGACACCGTCGTAGTTACGACCATGTGAGCTAGCCAGGCTACGAACCCCAGCCGCGGACGTCAAGCGTTCTTCGATCCGTCTTCGGCTGGGCAAGAACCTCAACCGAAGTCGTCGGGTTTCACGTGCTCGATGAAGTCGCGGAACTCATCGATGATCTCTTCGGCGGCTTCCTCCGGCTCTGGGGCCGGATCCTGACCGACGAGGTCGAGCAGCTCCTCGGTGGCGAGCATCGGCGCGTCGCAGCGTACGGCCAAGGCGATGGCGTCGGAGGTCCGGCTGGACACGACCGTCAACTCGGCGTTGGGGCGGCGCAGATGGAGCTCGGCGTAGTACGTGTGGTCACGCATCTCCGTGACGACGATGCGCTCCAGCGACACACCGAGCTCCTTGAGCGTCTGCACGAACAGGTCGTGGGTGAGCGGCCGCGGGGCGACGACCCCTTCCAACGCATAGTGGATCGACGTCGCCTCTGGTGTGCCGATGTAGATCGGCATCAGGCGGTGCCGGCCCGTTGTCTCGCGCAGCAGCACCATCGGTGTGTTCGCCGGGATCTCAACCCGAACTCCCACGACCTCGAGAGGTACCACAGGTCCGAGCGTACCCCTTGGGCCGGTGTCGGGACCGTGCAGTCCTTACAAGTCGAGCTGGTCGTGCACCGCGGCACGCAGCAGGGCGGTGCGCAGCTTGGCCCCGAGACTGTCGAGTTCGTCGAGTTGGACCGCGACCTGATGCCGCGCTTCGGGATTGCGCTGGCGGAGCAGCGGCATCACGAGTTGCTCGTACAGCCCGACCTCGCGCTCGACGGACGTCCGGTAGGCGCGCAGGTGGCGCGCATCGATCCCGGCGCGCAGCAACCCGCCCGCCGCCGCGGCGATCTCCACGTTGGCCTCCGTGTACAGGTCGGTGGCGCCCTTGCGCCGGCCGATCACGCCGTACTCCTCGAGCGAGGCGAGCTGGGCGGCGGTGATCGACGCCATCGCGCACAACTCCTCACGGTTGACGACGACTCCGGGAAGCAGTCGGGGGGCGTCGTCGTGGGCGGTCCGCGGATTCGCCGCGGGCGTCGGCTCTGGGGTGGTCGCCATCGTCGTCGCCGGCCGTGGCGGCGTCGTGGTGACGCTGCCGTTGCGTCCCGCCGCCGGATGGTTGGCGATCACCGCGGCAGGCGGCGCGGCGATCTCCCGCTCTGGCGCCGGACTGCCATGAGGTGGTGTGGCCGCTTCGATGACGCCGGCATCGAGACGATCCTTGATCACCCGCAATGGGAGGAAGTGCTCGCGCTGCTCACGCAGGATCACGCGGAGCAGCTCGACGTCGTGCTCGTAGAACTTGCGGTAGCCCGACGGCGTCCGCTCCGGTTCGATCAGTCCCTGGCTCTCGAGGAACCGGATCTTGGAGATCGTGATGTCGGGGAACTCCTCGAGCAGCAGGCCGAGGACCTCGCCGATCGACAGGTGAGAGGTGTTCGGCTCAGCCATCGGGACGCTCGAACAGGACGAGGCGGAACTTGCCGATCTGCAGCTCGTCCCCGTGGCGCAAGACAGAACGATCGACGCGTTCCTGGTTGATGTACGTGCCGTTGAGCGACCCCTCATCGCGCACGACATAGCCCTCAGGCGTCCGCTCGATGGCGACGTGGCGCCGCGACACGGTGATGTCGTCGAGCATGATGTCGGAGTCGGGGTGTCTGCCGAGCAGAGTGGTCCCGGCACCGAGCTCGAACCGCTCCCCCGCCTGCGGACCAGCACGGACGATCAGCACGGCGCCGTCACGAGGCAATGAGTTCATCGGCACGGCGATGTCGTCCTGCGCTCCGGCGGCATCGAGCAGTGGATCGACGGCGCTGAGGGTGATCGTGCGGTCCTCCAACGAGTCGAGCGCCGATCCACAACTCGAGCAGAACCCGCTCGTCGGTGGGTTGCGATGACCGCAATTGTTGCAGAACACGTAGGACACGCCATCAGCCTTCGATCAGCCCGCCGTATCCCGAGGCGTCGAGCAGTCCGTCGACCTGCGACGCGTCGGACAGCTCGAGCTCGCAGAGCCAGCCTTCGCCGTAGGGGTCTTCGTTGAGCAGCTGCGGCGAGTCGACGAGGGCATCGTTGACGGCGACCACCGAACCGGCGACCGGGGCGTAGATGTCGGACACCGATTTCGTGCTCTCCACCTCACCAATCGTGTCGCCGGCGGCGAACGAATCACCGACCGCAGGGAGCTGGACGAAGACGACGTCGCCGAGCGAGTCCTGGGCATAGTCGGTGATCCCGATGCGGACCCGCGACCCGTCGCGGCTCAGCCATTCGTGGTCCGACGAATACCGCAGCTGGTCGGGGACGTTCATGGTGCTCCAACGTATCGAACGGCGACGAGTTCACTTGTCGTTCCGGCCGACGGCGATGGCGGCGCGGACCCGTGGCACGTAGGCGACGGCGGTGGCCCATGACAGTACAAGACCGGGGATCCCGACGATCCATGCGGCGACCTGAAATCCGGTGTTCCCCGGAAAGTCGCTGGACCCGAGCATGAATCCGGGCACGGCGAACATCAACAGGAACGTGGCCACCTTGCCCCACCAGCTGACGTCGATGCGCGGCATCTTGAACACCAACGTGGCCACGGCCATCATCGTCCCGACAAGCACCTCGCGGATGACGATGGCCCAGCAGAACCACAGCGGCGCGGCACCGGCGATGATGATGCCGAACAGGGCGACGATGAAGAGCAGCCGGTCGACGGTCGGGTCGAAGACCTTGCCGAACTCGCTGACCTGGCCGAGGCGCCGGGCGAGGTAGCCGTCGACCCAGTCGGTCGCCCCGAGTCCACCGAGCAGCCAGGCGGCGGCGGCGGGGTTGTCACGGCCGAGCAGGAGATACAGGAACAGCGGCAGGCAGGCCAGCCGGAGCAGGGTGAACAGGTTGGGGATGGTGAGGATCCGGTCCGACGCCGGCGCAGACGGAGGAACCGTCGCCGCATCGAACCGAGCACCCATCACGTCGACTCTATGGTGACGACATGCCGACCATCTTCACCCGCATCATCGACGGCGAGCTGCCCGGCTCGTTCGTGTGGCGCGACGATCGCGCCGTCGGCTTCATGTCGATCAACCCGTTGGCGCCCGGCCACGTCCTCGTCGTGCCGACGCTCGAGGTCGACCACTGGATCGACCTCGACACCGACCTCGCCGGGCACCTGTTCGACGTCGCCGCAGTCATCGGTCGAGCACAGATGGCAGCCTTCGCCTGCCTGCGAGTCGGGCTGATCGTCGCCGGCTACGAGGTCCCGCACTGCCACGTCCACGTGATCCCCACGACTTCGATGCGCCAGCTCGACTTCGCCAACGCCGCGACCGGAATCGAGCCCGCAGCGCTGGACGCCGCCGCCGAGGCGATCCGCGCTCAGCTCCGGTCGGCGGGGCGGGTTGAGGTGGCGGCGACCTGAACGGACTCAGTCCTCGATCGGGGCGATGAGCTCCGGACCGTTGTTGCGGACGTTGTTGACGTCAGGCTTCACGGCGTGGACCGTCAACACGTCGTCGCCGGCAGGCAGCAGCAGTTGGCCGAGGCGGTCGGTGTCGTGGTTGTCTGGGTCGAGCCACTCGGCCCACAGTGACTTCGGCAGGATGACCGGCATCCGGTCGTGGACCGGCCGCATCGTCGAGTTCGCCGAGGTCGTGATCACTGACGTCGAGTGCAACCACTCGCCCTTGTCCCCTGCCGCCGGGTCGCGCCACGCCGTCCACAGCCCGGCGACGGCCAGCGGCTCACCGTCGGCGCTCTCGAAGTACATCGGCTGTTTGGCCGGCTTGCCCTTGGCGGTGAGTGGGCCGTCGGGAGTCCCCGCCTTCCACTCGTAGAACCCGTCCATCGGGATGAGACAGCGGTGCTTGCGAAAGATCCCCTTGTAGGCCGGCTTCTCGGCGAGCGTCTCCGCCCGGGCGTTGATCATCTTGGCGCCGACCTTGCGGTCCTTCGCCCAGATCGGGACGAGGCCCCAATGGAACACCTCGAGGCGCAGGTTGCCGTCGGTGTCGGCGACGACGCCGTAGACGTCGTTGGTCGGCGCGACGTTGAAGTTCTCGCCGAGGGTCTCGCCGGCAAACGTCGCGCCGAAGTACTCGGCGATCGCTTCTGGGGAGCTGGAGGAGACGAATCGTCCGCACATCGCCGTCCATCATCGCCGATCGTGGGCGATCCACGGCTACGGTTCGACGGGTATGAGTCGCTCGAGCCGTCGCGTCCGTGTGGCTGCTGCGGCCCTGATCTGCGGCGCCGTGGCCGGGATCACGATGCTGACGACGATCGGACCAGCGGGAGGGGCGGCGCCGACGACGGAGCCGGCGACGTCGCTCGACGGCAGTTCGACGACGGGGGTCCCGGCATTCGCGGACGGGGAGGATGCGCGCCTCGCCGCCGAGGAGCTGATCGGCACGTACATCGAGTCGGAATTCGGTGTGACCGTCACTGATGCCGCCTGCTCGGTGCCCGAGAGCGGCGCGGTCGGATCGACGTTCACCTGCTACGGCCTCAAGCCCAGCGACTTGGTCATCGCCCTGCGCGCCACCGTCGGACCACAGCGCCTGATCGAGCTCAGTCTGCTCGTCGACCAACCGGCGCCGACGACCACCGAATCGGCAAGCCTGACCACGGGCGGCTGACTCCCAGGGGTGCGCGGCCGTCCGGAACCGGTGGAGTACGTTGCCCGCCAGGGATGGACACGAGGCACCAATCCCCATCGCGGATGGTTCGCCGTTCCCTCCGCGACCACGTCGAGGGCGGGTTCCGGCCGGACATCGAGGGATTGCGAGCAGTCGCCGTCATCGCCGTCATCGCCTTCCACATCCGCGTGCCCTGGGTCAGCGGCGGCTTTGTCGGCGTCGACGTGTTCTTCGTCGTCTCCGGCTTCCTCATCACCCGGTTGATCCTCGGCGAGATGGCCCGCAGCGGGACCGTGTCGCTCCGCAACTTCTGGGGTCGGCGGGCTCGCCGATTGCTGCCGGCCTCGACGCTCACCGTCATCGTGACGGTGCTGTTCGCCCAGCGCATGCTGCCGCCATTGTCGATGCAGTCGTTGGCCACCGATGCGATCGCCGCCGGGACGTTCACGACCAACTTCGTGTTTGCCCACCGGCTGGGCGACTACTTCGGGGCCCAGCTCGGTTCGACCAACCCGTCGCCGCTGCTCCATTACTGGTCACTGGCGGTCGAGGAGCAGTTCTACCTGTGCTGGCCGCTCCTGCTCGTGCTGCTGACCCGCCGCCCCCAGCAGTACCGCCGACTCGTGTTGGCGGTGATCAGTGTCCTCGCCATCGCCAGCTTCGTCGTCGCCATGTGGTGGACCGCGCGCCGGCCATCCTGGGCATTCTTCCTGTTGCCGGCCCGGATGGGCGAACTGCTCGCCGGAGCGGCGCTCGCTGTTGTCGGCACCGGGATCGCGGCGATCCCAGCGACCTGGCGGGCCGCCCTCGGCTGGGCCGGTGTGCTCGGGATTCTCGTCGCCTGTGTGGGCTTCGACGACACGATCCCGTGGCCCGGTGCTGCGGTGCTCGTCCCCGTGGTGGCGACGATGGCGCTCATCGTCGGCGGTACGACGAACGCCCTGGCCTGGGCGCCGGCCACCGGCCTCGCAATCGCGCCATTGCAGTGGGTCGGACGGCACTCGTACGCCCTGTACCTCTGGCACTGGCCGGCGCTCGTTCTCGCCGAGGCGGAGTGGGGTCCGCTGAGCTGGCCGCAACGCTTCGCGGCGATCGGCGTGGCCGTCGGGGCCTCGGCGCTCTCCGTGCGCCTCGTCGAGGACCCGGTGCGTCACTCCCGCTACCTCTCGGCCGTCTCGATACGGAGCCTCGCACTCGGTGGGGCGATGTGTGTGCTCGTCATCGGAATCGGACTTGATCTGCGCACGTCGACGATTCGCCTCGATGGAGGAGTCGAGGCGGCCGCTCCATCACTCGGCGCAGTCACGACGGTCACACCGAGCGGCATCGCCGCCACCACTACCGCTGGCCCGTCCACGACGGTTGCCGTGGCGACGTCAGTCGATCCGGTGACGACGCTGGCGACCCCGGACCCGCCGAACGGCCAGCTCGCCCAGCTCGTCGCCTCGACGCAGCAGACGCTGCGCCAGTCGTCGGGGTCGTTCCCCGTGCCGTCGAACCTCCAGCCCTCACTGGCGTCGGCGCGCGATCGGTCGGCGCCGTACCGGGACGGCTGTGTGAACATCGGCGCCAACGATCAGCTTCAACCGTGCGAGTACGGGACGCCGAACGGCGGCGGAACGATCCTGCTGTACGGCGACTCGCACGCCGTGCAGTGGTTCGAGCCGCTCGAGCAGATCGCCATCCAACGGGGCTACCGGTTGGTGATCTTGGTCAAGGGTGGATGCCCGGTTGCCGAGGTCGACGTGCCGACTCCGGTGTTGCACTTCACGTGCCCGCCCTATCGCGACCGGGTGATCGCCTGGATCGAGAACAACCAGCCCGACGTCGTCG
This sequence comes from Ilumatobacteraceae bacterium, assembly GCA_963786985.1. Taxonomy (GTDB): domain Bacteria; phylum Actinomycetota; class Acidimicrobiia; order Acidimicrobiales; family Ilumatobacteraceae; genus Desertimonas. The sequence continues at coordinate 303,852 of CAWBBL010000025.1, forward strand.
TCGTCGGCAACTCGTACACGCAGTATCCGGCGGATGCCGAAGAGTGGGCCGAGGGCACCAGGGCGACGATCGAACGGCTGGCCGAGGCATCGTCGGACGTCGTGCTGATCGGCGACAACCCGGCCAGCACGCTCGATCCGCCGGCCTGTTTGTCGGAGCATCTCGACGACGCCTCGAAATGCGCGACGGCGCGCGCCGACGCGATCCTGCCCGAGCGGATCTCCGCCGAGGTCGCCGCCGCCCGCGCCCACGACGTGGAGTTCGTCGACACCACGGACTGGTTCTGCACCGACGACACCTGCCCGGCGGTCCTTGGCAACCTGCTCGTGATGCGCGACGAGACGCACATCACCGCCCGGATGGCCGAGTTCCTCCGCCCGTTACTGGAAGCCGCCCTCGCCGGCTCCTTGTGATCGCGGGTCCGTCCCGTGGGGAACCGGTGCCGGCGACGTGAGGCGGCGGAACCCCGGTCATCGGTCGGCACCGGTTCTACCCGCCGTCCAGGGTTTCACATCGCGCGCTTCGATGCGCGGATTCGACGTGGTTTCGTCCTCGTCGAACCGTCGTCAGTGAGCTAGAGCACGCCGAGCTGACTGGCGATGGCGGTCCGGACGATCAACGCACCAACGAACCAGGCGACGACAACGATCCGCATCCGAGCCGCCGACAACACACGAACCTCCGCCATGGGCGCAAGCTACGTCTGCCCGATGACGTTCAGATGCTGGCTGTGTTCGATTCCGGTGCGATTTCACCTCAGCGATTTGGGGAACCGGTGCCGGCGACGTGAGGCGGCGGAACCCCGGTCATCGGTCGGCACCGGTTCTACCCGCCGGACAGGGTGGCACAGAAAGCTGGCGAGCGCTATGACCTGAACACGTTTACGTGACACCATCGGGTCAGGCGGCGTGGTTGGGATCCCGGCGGAGGTCCCGGCCACCGACGATCAAGATTCGCGTGCCACCGCGTCATCGAGCGGCCGACAACGACTTGTGTACGTCGCAGGGTCGAACCGGCGACGGCGTCCACAACCTCGGCGGGATCCCGGAAGCCGGACCCGGTTCGACCCCGCGACGGTCGACAGTTCACGTAGGTAGTCCGTACGACCGCGTCCGAGCGCGACTCGGCGACGGTCCGTGGGAGCCTCTTTGGGGACCGCATGCCCGCTGAGCCCACCCACTCGAGGTCTAGACGCGCTGCCGACTGGGTAGGGACTTCGCAGCGGTCTCACCTGAGACCCTGCACTCGGCGGAGGTTCGATCATGTACTTCGATGGCGGTTGCATCCCGGAATCGAGCGGGGGGTGCAACGATCGATTCGGCGCGCCGCTGGGACGGCGAGGATTGCTCAAGGCGGGCGGCCTGGGACTGGGAGTGCTGCTGTCGGGTGGAATTCTCCGCCGACCCTTGGCATCAGCCGCGGCTGCGTTCGGCAGCCCCGGTTCGGCGGAACCGGCCATCGAGGTGCAGCTCTTTCAGACCGCGGCGTCGTTGGAGAACCTGGCCATCTCCACCTATACCGCCGCACTCGAGCTTCCCTTTGTTCAGGAGAACGCCACCGTCGTCCGCTTCATCGAGACCACGATGCAGCAGCACGCAGAGCACCTTGAGCTCTTCAATGCGCAGGCCGAGGATCTCGGCGGCGCGCGGCAGGAGGCACCGCACCCCAGGTACTCCCAAATCGTCGATGCGTCGTTGCCGACGTTGACCGACGCGGCCGGTGTAGTCGCGTTGGCAGCGACGCTCGAAGAAGCCGCCACGGACACCTACATCTACAACCTGGCCGTCTTCCGCGACCCGACGATGCGGACGTCGATGGCCCGCGTCATGGGCGTCGAGTCGCAACACCTGGCCGTGCTGCAAACGTTCGGCGCCTTGATCGCCGCCGGTGTTCCCGAGCTGGTCGCGATCCCGACCGACCTATCAGCGCTGCCGATCGCAATCGGGAGTGCCGCGTTCTCGCATGCGTTGGAGATCGCCAACTTCGCCAGCTTCCCGGCCGAAGGTGCTGTGCGATGACCGCCGGTAGCGGCGGCGGGATCGTCCTCCCGACGACTCCGACAATCCCCGCGCTCCCCGCGATTCCGACCGTGCCGCTGCCGACCGTGCCGCTGCCGACCGTGCCGCTGCCGACCGTGCCGCTGCCGACCGTGCCGCTGCCGACCGTGCCGCTGCCGACCGTGCCGCTGCCGACCGTGCCAAACGTGCCCGTCGATCCGACCTCATCGACAGTTCCTACCGGCCCAGGCTCCGGATCGAGCCCGTCACCGGGATCGGGGTCGACTCCGGCGTCCACGACGTCGAGTCCAGCAACCACGACGTCGACCATGCCGGCAGAGTGTCCGCCAAGCTCTCCTCCCCAAACCACTGACCCACCTGAGGAGTCCTCACTTCCGCCATCGGACTCATCCACCCCTTCGTCCGAACCTGAGCAGCAGCCGACAACGCAGCCTCAGGCCACGACGCCGAACGACGCCTGCCCGCCGGGACTCGACGACCCTGCGCTGCATCCACTTCCCGGTGAGATCGTGGAGGACGAGCTCGGTACCGTTGCGTTGCTTGCGGGCGTCGAGGTCGTGGCGGTCAATGCCTACACCGTGGTCCTCGGTACGGCATCCGCTGGAAACTTGGGCGCCGTTCCGCCGGTTCTCGCGCACTACGGGGCCACGGCGCTCGACCATCACCGCGTTGCCCTCGATGCGTGGAACCGCGTACTGGTGGCTGCCGGACGACCAGCGGTCACGCAGCCACCGGCGGACCTGGCGACCACGATCAACGAACAAGTCGGCGCCATCACCGATGGCGCAGAGTTGCTCGACGTGGCGTTCATCATCGAGAGGATCGCGGCTGCGACCTATCTCGACGCCGTTCACGCGCTCGTCTCGGAGCCGGCGATCCGCCTCGCCGGGTCGATCCTGTCAGTCGATCGGCAGCGCATGGCCGTGCTGCTGTTCGCCGACGGGCAGTACCCCGTGCCAGAGACGTTCGCCAGCACCGAGTTCGCGTACGTCGCCGAACCCGCGTGAGCCCCAGCGCAGCTCGGCCCGCGCCGAGGAGCAGGCCCAATCGCGAACACCTCGGCGGATGAGGCGTTCGGCGGCACACCTTCACCTTGTTCAAAGGCAGACGCATCAGTCCGGCCAGACGAACACGAGGTCGTTGTCCGCGGTGCTCGCCGTCGGTGCGTGACGACCATCGGGTGTTGCCGACGGAGTACGACAGATCACGTAGTCGGCGTTGTCGCCGATGTCAGTGGCTTCGGCTGAGCCGGGGGTGGCGAGTCCGACGGCGGCGACCGTGAGGCCCCACAGGAGGCCTCCCAAGCCGCTCGCGTGCAGGAGTCGATGCCACGAGAGGGAAGTGTCGTTCATGTCCGCCCTTTCCTCGTTGGGTCGACGTCACGTCGACCCTGCACCTACATCAGTGCTGAGGTCCACTGTGTGTGAGCGGGCACCGCGGTGCCAGATGGCCAGCACGTGTCGAGCGGTAGGGCTGGCCGGAGTTCCGGCTCAAAGAATCGACCCCTGTCGAGGATTGGCCGTATCCAAAGTGGTTGCTGTGACGATGTACAGGGTGGCCAGACAATCAACACTGAAGTGACGGCGAAAGGAGAAACCAATGGGAGTACGGGTCGTCGAGAGCGGTCGGTCGATGCGCCGCTTTCTGAGTGTGGTCGTGTGCGGGGTGGTGGCGGCCGGATTCGCTGTCGCGCCTGCTGCGGCCCAGGATGGGACCGTCATCACCGTCCCGGTCGACACGGTCGTTCGCGGTGCGCCGGGCTCGGAGCATCTTGTCGCGTCCGTGGCCGTGGCCGCCGAGGATGTGGGTCGGCAGTGCAGCGTGGCGGCTGAGGGCATCAACCAGGAGTCCGTGCACCCAAACAGCGATCTGCTCGTGCGTTCCGGTGGCGGAGAGGTCGCACTGCTCGACGTCGAGCGGGAGGCGAATGTGCGCACCGAGGCGACCGGCACGCTCACGTTGGGAACGGACGTGTCGGTCTTCGTGCGGCTCGGGCCCGACGGGCTGTTCTCGGGTGGTCTGGTCCTGACGATCGACTGTCCAACGCTGGGAGCGGAAGGATGCACGCCGGGCTTCTGGAAGAACCACCTCGAGGCGTGGGCGCCGACCGGGTTCGCTCCGGATCAGGCTCTCGGCAGCGTCTTCGACGCTGCGGGGCTCGGCTCGCTCGCCCCCGACACGCTCAGCGCGGCTCTCTCCTACGGGGGTGGCTCGGGGCTCGAGGCAGCCAAGCAGATTCTGCTCCGCCAGGCGGTCGCCGCCCTGCTCAACGCTGCGCACCCCGACGTCGACTTCGCGCTCACAACGGCCGAGGTCATCGCCGCGGTCAACGCCGCGCTCGGCAGCGGGAGTCGGTCCGCGATCCTCGCAACGAAGGACGAGCTGACGGCTGCCAACGAAGCCGGCTGCGACCTGAGTTAAGCGCTGAGTTTGACGGCAACAGAGGCCCCTAGCCATCTCCAAAGTGGGCGCCTCGACGATGTGACGGTGGGGGAAGCAACCGGTGCCGGTTTGGATCCTGCGCTGGCCCCGGTTGCACCCCGAGATTTGGGTGACCACGAATGTGACCACGGCCCTCCAGCGGCCGATCTTCCGGGACAACGTCCCTGGTAGATCCGTCGGGCTGGGGAGATTTGAACTCCCGACCCCCTGTCCCCCAGACAGGTGCGCTAACCAAGCTGCGCCACAGCCCGTACGGGGAGCGAGCCTATCGGCCGGCTCCTGCATCAGGGTCTGGGCGCCAATCGTCACGAATATCGCAGGGATTGGCACCCAGAACGCTCGAACCCAGGAGGTCTCGACGCCGTCAGCCGAAGAACATCGTGCCGAAGCGGTAGACGAGGTACACGACGAGGGCGCCGACCATCACCTTGAAGTGCCACGGCGCCTTCTCATCGACATCGACGTCGACATCGCTGGCGCTGCGCGAGGTCGCCAGCTCGGGCGGGTCGGGGTCGGTACCACAGCGTGGGCACGTCCCGTCGTCGTTCAGCGACGACGGTGCCCAGTACTTCTGGCACGGATCACACCACGGCATGGCAGGGCGACGCGGCTCAGCGATCCCGCGTCCGCACGCGCAGCTTGATCGGCGTCGAACCGAAGTCGAACGCCTCACGGATCGCTCGTTCGAGATAGCGCAGATACGACTGGGGCAGCGCTCGGTTGACGAACAGGGTGAACGTCGGCGGGTCGCTGGCCCCCTGCACGGCGAACAGCACCTTGGCGCCGCCTGGGGCGGCCTGGCGCTGCTGGGCATCGGCGAGCACGCGGTTGACGTCCCTCGTCGGAACCCGCCGGTGGTACTGAGTGATCGCCTCCTGGAGCACCGGGCGCAGGCGGTGCACACCCTTGCCGGTGAGTGCCGAGATCTTGAGCACCGGTGCGTCGCCGATGAACGCCAGCCGGCGCGACAACTCGGCGAGACGGACGAGGCGGTCGTCAGGATCGGTGACCAGCTCCCACTTGTTGAGCATCACGACCACCGGACATCCGCTGGCGTCAACGCGCTCGGCGAGTCGCTGGTCCTGACCGGTGACGCCCTCGGTGGCGTCGATCACGAGGAGGGCGATGTCGGCATCGTCGATCGCCCGCAGGGCGCGCACGAGCGAGTAGTACTCGGCGGAGTCGTCGATCCGCGAGCGCCGGCGCATCCCGGCGGTGTCGACGAAGACGATCGGGCCGTCGTCGGTGTCGACCAACGTGTCGATCGCGTCGCGCGTCGTACCTGGCAGGTCATGGACGACCGAGCGATCGTGACCGACGAGGCGATTGAACAGCGTCGACTTGCCGACATTGGGCCGGCCGACGATGGCCACGCGGGGCGCGTCGAGGCCCTCGGGCGCCGGCTCGACATCGCCGTCACCGCCATCGGTGGTCGCCGCGGCGTCATCGCCGTTGGCGACGTCGCCGTCGGGTGTGAACCGATCGACCAGCACGTCGAGGAGATCCCCGGCGCGTCGTCCGTGGAGGGCGCTCACGGGGTACGGCTCGCCGAGCCCGAGGGCCATGAACTCCCAGCTCTCGTTCTCCCGGCGGTCGTTGTCGGACTTGTTGGCCACGAGGATGACGTCGTGGTTGCCGCGCCGCAGCCAGTCGGCGACGGCTTCGTCGTCGTCCGTCACACCAACCGCGGCGTCGACGACGAACAGCACGACGTCGGCATCCCCGACCGCCGCTTCCACCTGTCGGGAAACCTTGGCGTCGAGCGTCGATCCGGAGCTGCCCGGCATCCACCCACCGGTGTCGACGATGCGGAACGGCACGCCGAGCCAGTCCGCCTCGAGGACCTTGCGATCCCGGGTCACACCGGGACGGTCTTCGACGATCGCGGCCTGCTCGCCGATGATCCGGTTGAACAGCGTCGACTTGCCGACGTTCGGCCGGCCGACGACGGCGACCAGCGGCAACTGCTCAGTGACCACGCCGACTCCGCTCGTCGAGCGCCGCCCGCAAGGCGCGGCCGTCCGTGGCGACGACCTCGACCCGTCGGGGCAGTCCGTCGACCGTGCCACCGTCGAGGAAGCGGCCGTCGTCCGACAAGCAGACGTCGGGGAGGAGATAGCGGTGCCCGGCGGGCTCGGCGGCCAGGACCCGAGTGAGGTCGGCACCGACCATCAACCCGCTCACCGCGGTGTTCCCTCCGAAGAACTCGTTGACCACCGGAATGACACGCACGTCGTCGCGGCCGAGGGAGGCAACGAGCGGCTGGAGCACCCGGGCTCCGAGTTCCCCGGTGAGGATGCCGATCGGTGCGCGGCGCCGCGCCAGCAGGGCCACCGACGTGCTCGCTGGGCGTTCTGTCGAACACGGCGTGCGGTAGTCGGTGGGGTTGCGTGGAGCATCGACTGCGGCAAAGAAGCCGCGGCGTGTGCCGATGACACCATCGACGCGGCCGGTGAACTCGTCCTCGAACGTCCGGGCCATGCCGACACCGTCCTCGTGCATCGGGAACCCCTCGTAGTGGGCTCCCGCAGGAAACTCCCGGCCGGCCATCAGGTAGTACTCGTCGGCGGCGTGCACGAGACGTCGCCCGAGCGCCGTCAGGTAGACGTCCTGCCAGTCCTCGACGGCATCGATCACAGCCCGCGCCTCGGCGACGGTGTGTTCGCGCAGGTTGGACTCCGGATTGAAGCGGGACAGACCGAGTGGCACGACGGCGACGTGGGCCAATTCCGGATACTCGTCGAGGATTCCGGCCAGCGTGTCGTCGAGCCGCGCCCCGTCGTTGATGCCCGGGCACACCACGACCTGGCCACGGACTTCGATCCCGTGATCGAGCAGCGCCCGCAGCCAGCGCAGGCTCGTCGCCCCGCGGCGGTTGCGCAGCATCGTCGCCCGCAACTCGGGGTCGGTCGAGTGGATCGACACGTGCAGCGGCGACAGCCGCTCAGTGACCACCCGCTCGAGGTCGGCCTCGGTGAACCTGGTCAACGTGGTGAAGTTGCCGTACAGGAAGCTCAGCCGGTAGTCGTCGTCCTTGAGGTACAGGCTTCGGCGCATGCCCTTGGGCAACTGGTAGATGAAGCAGAACTCGCAGTGGTTGTCGCAGGTGCGGACCCTGTCGAAGACGGCGCTGGACACCTCGGCGCCGAGCGGCTGGCCGGGCGGCTTGGCGACGGCGACGTCGAGCTCGATGCCGTTCCGCGACAGCAGCAGGTCGACGTCTCCTTCGTCCGACCACAGTTGCCACTCGATCACGTCCCGCGGGACGCGTCCGTTGAGTCGCAACACGGCGTCGCCCGGTTGCACTCCCACCTGCTCGGCGGGTGAACCGGGCGCGACAGCGACAACCACAGGAGCATTCACGGCTGTACCAGGCTACGGCCGGTTGGCCCCTCGGTAGCTTGGACCGCGTGTCGCGTGGCCGAGGAACGCAATGAGCGTCGAGAAGGTGCTGCTTGCCGAGCCGCGCGGGTTTTGTGCCGGCGTGGAGATGGCGATCAAGGCGTTGGCGTGGATGGTGCGGGCCTTCGAGCCGCCGGTGTACTGCTACCACGAGATCGTCCACAACCAGTTGATCGTCGAACGCTTCGAGCGCCAGGGCGTCGTCTTCGTCGACGACATCGCCGATGTCCCACCGGGGATGCCGATCATGTTGTCCGCTCACGGTTCGGCACCCGCCGTCGTCGCCGCGGCGCGGGCCCGGGGCAGCTACGTCGTCGACTCGGTCTGCCCACTCGTGACGAAGGTGCACCACGAGGTCCGGGTGCGGTCGGGCAAGGGCTACCGGATCGTGTACGTCGGCCACCAAGGCCACGAGGAGGCCGTCGGCACGATGGCGGTCGCCCCGGACGCCATCAGCCGCGTGGAGTCGGTCGCCGATGTCGATGCGCTCGACCAGTTCAGCGAACCGGTCGCCCTGCTCGCCCAGACGACACTGTCACACCGCGACTGGAACGACGTCGCCGTCGCCGTCAAAGCGCGCTATCCGGACGCGTGGACGCCAGGGCGCAGCGACCTGTGCTTCGCCACGACCAACCGCCAGTCGGCACTGATGGAGCTGGCCGCGCGCTGCGGGGCGATCGTCGTCATCGGCTCGGCCAACTCGTCGAACACTCGGGCGCTGGAGAAGCTGGCGCGAGAAGCCGGCTGCCCCCGCGTCGCCAGGGTCAACACCGCCGCCGAGATCCCCGCCGAGTTCTTCCACCCCTCGCTCGTCGTCGGTGTCACCGCCGGGGCGTCGGCTCCCAACGAGGTGGTCGAGGAGGTCATCAGCACACTGGCCCCGCGCAACGGCGTCGACCTGGTGCGGGTGACCGAGGAGGACGAATACTTCCCGCCTCCCCGCAAGCTGCGTGACCTGCAATCGGCGATCGAGGTCGCCGCCACGGCGATGCTCGGAGGCGCACCGGCGGGTGCGACGCGCGTGGACGACCGCAGCCTGAGCGCGAGCACGGTGTTGGCCGCGCTGGCCAACGGACCTGTGTCCTAATCAACGATTCGTCGCTCGCCCGACCTGACAGTGTTTCGGGCGTGACCGCCGTCCGTGTTGGCACCATTCTCCTCGGCATGAGCACGCTCGATGCGTCGCAGCGCCGCTCCCTCATCTCCCTCGCCGAGCGCCGCGGGCTGGACCACGTCGCCGTGGGTGACCACGTCAGCTTCCTCGCCGGGGCGGGATTCGACGGGCTGCTCGGCGCCGCCAGCATCCTTTCCGTCGCCGAGCGCCTGTCGTCGAACACCGCGGTGTACCTGCTCCCGCTCCGCCATCCCGTGACGGTTGCCCGCCAACTCGCCGACATCGCCGCCCTGGCCCCGGGCCGCTTTCTGTTCGGCGTGGGCATTGGCGGGGAGGATCCCCACGAGGTGGAGATTTGCGGTGTCGATCCCCGGACACGGGGTCGCCGGATGGACGAGGCCCTGCAGATCGTCCGCCAGCTGCTGACCGGGGAACCGGTCGACTTCCAGGGGGCCCACTTCACGCTGCGCGGCGCGCAGATCGTCCCAGCTCCGACGGTACCGATTCCGATCATCGTCGGTGGGCGCTCGGACGCCGCCCTGCGCCGTGCCGGGCGACTCGGTGACGGCTGGTTCGGCATCTGGGTCTCGGCCGCTCGCTACGGGCAGTCGGTCGAGGCAATGGCAGCTGCCGCGGCAGACGTCGGACGACTCGCGCCGTCCTGGCTCAACGCGCTGAACATCTGGGTCGGCATCGACGATGACCCAGCTGTCGCCCGCCAGTACCTCGCCCCGGTCATGACATCGTTCTACGGGATTCCCTACGAACGGTTCGAGCGGTGGAGCCCAGCCGGAACGGCCGAGGACATCGCCGCGTTCCTGGTGCCGTACGTCGACGCCGGTTGCCAGGTCTTCAACCTGATCGTCAATGGACCGACTCGCGAACAGGAGATCGAGGCCGCCGCCGAAGTTCGTCACCTACTGCGCGCGGCCGTGGACTGATGAGCGACGTCCAGGTCGTCATCGAGCGGCGCTTCCGTGGACCGCCGAACTCGGTCAACGGTGGGTACGCCTGCGGCGTCGCGGCAAGCGCCTTGGGCATCGGCACCATCGAGGTCACGCTCCATGCTCCCCCGCCGCTCGAGCGTCCAGTGTCGATCACTGTCGACGGTGGCGAGGCCCGCCTCCTCGACGGTCACACGACCGTTGCCGTCGCTCGTCGCAGCTCCGTGGAGATCGAGGTCCCACCACCGGTCCCGTACGCCACCGCCCGGTCGGCCGCCGACGCCTTCGACATCGCCGCCTATCGATCGGTCCACGAGTTCCCCGAGTGCTTCGTCTGCGGACCAGACCGATCCGAGGGCGACGGCCTGCGGATCTTGTCGGCCCCGTCGGGCGAGGCGCGGATGCGAATCTGGCCGTGGATCCCCCACGACAGCCTGTTCGAACACGGTGCGCTCGACGTGCGCCTCGTGTGGGCGGCGCTCGACTGCCCCGGCGGTCTGGCCGGCCTGCTCGCCGGCGACGATGTGCCGCCGGCGGTGCTCGGTCGGTTGACGGCAACGGTCAACCGGCGACCGGAACCCGGCGAACCGTTGGTGGTCGCCGGCTGGACGGGCGCCCGCCAGGGCCGCAAGACAGCGGCCGGAACGGCGATCTGGTCGGCGTCCGGCGAGGTCCTCGCCGCCGGACGAGCGACGTGGATCGACCTGACCCCCGGACAGCGCGAGGCGTTCGCGGGGACCGGCTCCGCCGCCTGATCAGCTCAACCGACACGCATCGTCGCCGGGGTCAGCTGCGCGGCACCTGGCTCCAGGGGATGTCACGATCGACCCGCACGTCGCCCGGCAGCCCGAGGACACGCTCACCGAGAATGTTGTACATCACTTCCGACGTTCCGCCCTCGATCGAGTTGGCCCGGCTGCGCAAGAACGCCTTCTGGACACTGTCGCTGTCCGACGAGAACCGAGGGCGCTGCATCGTGTAGTCGCCGTAGAGCGTCCCGGCCGGCCCGAGCAGCGAGACGGCGGCGTCGAGAACGTCCTTGTTGAGCGCGGCGGCCGCCACCTTGCCGATCGACCCCTCCGGTCCGGGGTCGCCGAGCTTGCGACTGACCGACGCACGGATGTTCGTCAGCCGCAGGACCTCGGCGCGGATCCACAACCTCGTCACCTCGTCGCGGCGGGCAGGATCGCGCCGCTCCTCGGGCAGATCGGACCACACCTTGATCAGTTCGCTGATCACACCCGTACCACGCTGGGGGATCAGTCCGCCGATCGAAACGCGCTCGTTCATCAGCGTCGTCAGCGACACCCGCCAACCATCACCCGGGTTGCCGAGCATCGCGCTGACCGGCACGCGCGTGTCGGTGAAGTAGACCTCGTTGAACTCGGCATCGCCGGTGATCTGGCGCAGCGGCCGGACCTCGACGCCAGGTGCCTCCATGTCGACGATCAGGGCGGTCAGGCCGGCGTGCTTCACCGCTTCGGGGTCGGTGCGCACGACGAGCAGTCCCCAGCGCGACACGTGGGCGAGCGACGTCCAGACCTTCTGGCCGTTGACGACCCACTCGTCTCCGTCACGGACGCCGCGCGCCGCGAGCCCGGCGAAGTCCGAGCCGGCGCCAGGCTCGGAGAACAGCTGACACCAGACCTCCTCGCCGGTGAACAACGGGCGGAGGTAGCGCTGCTTCTGCTCGGCCGTGCCCCACGAGATCAGCGTGGGAGCGACCATCCCATGACCAAGTGGGTTGCGCCACATCGCATTCGGTGCGCCAGCAGCGTCGAGACGTTCGTTGATCGACCGCTGATGCTTCGGGCTCAGCCCGAGCCCGCCTTCGCCGATCGGGAAGTGCACCCACCCCAGGCCGCGATCGAACTGTGCGCCCAGGAACGTCGCGGCATCGGTTGCCAGCGGCGGGAAGTCACCGAGCAGTGCACCGACCAGCTCGGCGACGCGCCCGGCCGCGCCGGCATCGTCACTGAGGGGTTCGGTGATCGTCTGCAGACCCATCGAACGAACGTAACCGCGACGCGCCGCAGATTGTCGATCCGGGCGGCTACGTTGCCGCACGATGTACCCCGGGTCCCACCTCGCCTCCCGCGCCGACGAACCGGCGTTGATCTGGGCGCCGACCGGCACGGCCACGACGTTCGCCGAGCTCGACGCGGCAGCCAACCGCCTTTCCAGGTTGCTGCGCACCCTTGGTGTCGAGCCCGGTGACCATGTCGCTCTGTGCCTCGAGAACCACCCGCGGTACGCGGAGGTGTTGTGGGGTTGCCACTACGCCGGGGCGGTATACACAGCTGCGTCCTCCCGGCTCACTCCCGGCGAGCTCGACTACATCGTCGACGACTGTGGCGCCAAGGTGTTCATCTCGTCGCATCATCTCGCCGAGCTGGCCGGGGCGATCCTCACCACCACCCCGGGAGTCTCATCACGGTTGATGCTCGACGGCACGATTCCGGGCTACACCTCCTACGAGGACAGCGTCGCCGCCCACGACCCCAGCCCGCTGGCCGGTCGACTGGCGGGGACCGACATGCTGTACTCCTCGGGCACCACCGGCCGTCCCAAGGGCGTCTCCGTGGATCTCGGCGCCGGTCCCCTGGAGACCACGGCGAGCAGCGTCACGCTGCTCCTCGGCGCCCTTTTCGAGTGCACCTCGGACGACGTCTACCTCTCCCCCGCCCCGATGTACCACGCCGCCCCGCTGCGCTTCGTGATGGCCGCCAACGCCATCGGCAGCACCGCCGTGCTGATCGATCACTTCGACGCCGAGGAGTTCCTGGCGATCGTCGAGCGCTACCGCGTGACGACCGTGCAGGTCGTGCCGACGATGTTCGTGCGCCTGCTCAAGCTGCCCAGCGACGTCCGCGCCCGCTACGACGTCTCGTCACTGCGTTGCGTCATCCATGCTGCGGCGCCGTGTCCGGTGCCCGTCAAGGAGCAGATGATCGACTGGTTCGGACCGATCATCCACGAGTACTACGCGGGTACCGAGGCCAACGGATTCGTCTACTGCAACTCGGCGGACTGGCTGGCCCACCCGGGCACCGTCGGCAAGCCGATCATCGGGGCGGTCCACGTGTGTGACGACGCGTTCGGGGAACTACCCGTCGGCGAGACCGGCACGATCTGGTTCGAAGGCACCCGGCCGTTCGAGTACCACAACGACCCGGCGAAGACCGCGACGTCGCGCAGCCCGCAGGGTTGGACGACGCTCGGCGATGTCGGCTACCTCGACGCCGACGGGTTCCTCTTCCTCACCGATCGCAAGTCGTACATGATCATCTCCGGTGGGGTGAACGTGTATCCCCAGGAGGCCGAGAACCTCCTGGTCACCCACGACCAAGTGGTCGACGTGGCGGTCTTCGGCGTTCCCAACGAAGACTTCGGCGAAGAAGTAAAGGCGGTCGTCCAGCCGGTCACGATGCCCGCCGACGACATCGAGGCAGACGCCCTTGCCGCCGAGCTGATCCGCTTCTGCCGCACCCATCTCGCCGACGTCAAGTGTCCGCGCTCGGTCGAGTTCCGCAGCGAATTGCCTCGCCACCCCACCGGCAAGTTGTACAAGCGCCTGCTCAAGGACGAGTTCGCGAACCGGAGGTCGACGCCGAGCGAATAGGTCGGCGTGCAACGAGTAGCAATCACCCGCCTGGTCGTCATCATCGCCGGTGGAGCGTTGATGGCCATCGGCGTCACGGCCTGCGCCGACGACAGCAACGCCGGCCGGGCCGCCGCGACGGTCACCACCAGCGGCGAGCCGGCTCCCGAGCAGCAGGTGATCGAGATCGCCAACTTCCAGTTCAGTCCCGCCGACGTCGTGGTCGACGCCGGGACGGAAGTCGTGTGGCGCAACGCCGACACCGACATCCACAGCATCATCTCGACCGGTGGTCTGTTCGCCAACTCGGACACCTTCGCCAATGGTGAGAGCTACTCAGTCGTGTTCAGCGAACCAGGCACGTACGACTACTCCTGCGGCGTCCACCCGTTCATGGTGGGCACGATCACCGTGCAGTGAGGACGCGCCGAGCTACGGACCGAGCACGACCATGCGGATCTCGGTCATCTCGCGTACGGCGTACGCCGGGCCTTCGCGCGTGTTGCCGCTGTCGCGGAGCCCACCATAGGGCTGCTGGTCGGCCCGCCACGTCGGCACCTCGTTGACCAGAACGCCACCGAAGTCCAGTTCGTTGAAGGCCTTCATCGCGTCGGCCAAACGGTTCGTGAAGATCGCCGCTTGCAGGCCATAGCGGGTGTCGTTGGCCAGCTCGATCGCTTCGTCGAGCGAGTCGTAGGCGGCGACGGCGACGACCGGTCCGAACACTTCGCTGCGGCACACCTCCATGTCCGGGGTGACGTCGGTGAGCACCGTCGGCACGAGCACGCCGGCGTCGTCCACCGTGCCTCCGCACGCAACCGTCGCACCCTGGGCGATAGCTGCCTCGATCCAGCTCGTGACCCGATCACGTTCGGCGGTCGAGATCAGCGCCGAGACTTCGGTCGCCTCATCAAGTGGATCGCCGACGACGAGTGTCGAGACCTCGTCGACGAGCGTCGCCGTGAACGCCTCGGCGATGTCGTGATGGACAAGGACGCGCTGCGTCGAGATGCAGCTCTGCCCGGCATGGGAGAAGCCGGCCATGCGGACCTTGCCCGCCGCCGTCTTCCAATCACTGTCGGCGTCGATGATCACCGGGGCGTTGTTGCCGAGCTCCAGTCCGACCCGTTTGCGTGGTGCGCTGGCTCGGATCCCCCAGCCGACGTCGGGCGACCCGGTGAACGTGATCATCGCGATGTCAGGGTGTTCGACGATGGCGTTGCCCACCGTGCTCCCGCCGCCCGTGACGACGTGCAGGTACTCGGCCGGTAGGCCGCACTCATCGATGAGCAGCGAGCCGAGGGCGATGGCGCTCAGCGGTGTCTGCGACGCCGGCTTGAGGACCACCGGGCAACCGGCGGCGATCGCCGGAGCCAGCTTGTGGGCGACGAGGTTGAGAGGGAAGTTGAACGGCGAAATCGCCCCGACGACGCCAATCGGAACACGCATCGCGAACCCGAACTTGCCCTCGCCGGCGGGAATCGCGTCGAGGGGCACGATTTCCCCGGAGAACGTCCGTGCCTCGGCCGCCGCGAACTGGAACGTACCGACCGCCCGTTGGGCCTCGGCGCGGGCGGTCCGGATCGGCTTGGCGGCCTCGGCGGCAATCGTCCTGGCAAACTCCTCCTCGCGCTCAGCGAGGAGGCGGGCGGCGGTGTCGAGGATCTCGGCGCGCTTCCAACGTGGCAGGGCGCCGGCGCGCAACGCCTGCTTCGCCGTCGCCACGGCGCGATCGACGTCGTCGCCGGTGCACAGCGGCACTCGCCCGACCTCGGTCCCGTCGAACGGCGAAGCGACGATGATCTGTTCGCTGCTCACTGGTGCACCATGGCCACGTGGTCGATCATCGGGGGCGACAGGCGGTGCACCACTGAGCTAAATGCGCCGTACTGCTGATTCGCTCGCTCGAAGACTCGCTCGCTCATGATGGCGACCATACTTCCGGCATGGCCGTCCGCCATCCGTACCTCGACTGGCCGACCCCGATCGCTCTCGCCCATCGGGGTGGCGGCGCCGAGGCTCCGGAGAACACGATGCGTGCATTCGGCCACGCCGTCGATCTCGGGTACCGCTACCTGGAGACCGATGTACGCGTCAGCGCCGATGGAGTGGTCGTCGTCTTCCACGACGCAGGATCTCGTGCGGCTGTGCGAGCGTCCGGAACGGGTCGCCGATCTCTCCGCCAGCGAGCTGGCCACGGTCCGAGTCGCCGGAACCGAACCGATCCCGACGCTCGACGAGGTGCTCGAGACGTTCCCCGATGCCCGGTTGAACATCGACTGCAAGAGCAACTCCGGCGTACGGCCGCTCGTCGACGTGATCCACCGCCACAACGCCCTCGATCGGGTGTGCCTGACGTCGTTCAGCGATCGGCGGGTCCGCTCCCTGCGCCGGGCGCTCGGAGACCGGCTGTGCACGGCCGCCGGCCGGTGGGAGCTGGCCGTGCTCAAGGTCACCGGATGGTCACTGGGCGCACTCGCCGCCCAGGTCCCGGTGCGTCGCGGACCGATCACCGTCGTCACTCCGCGGTTCGTCCGCCGCTGCCGGCGGCGGGGCATCGCCGTCCACGTGTGGACGATCGACGACGCCACGGAGATCCACCGCCTCCTCGACCTCGGCGTCGACGGGATCATGACCGACCGCCCGACCGTCCTGCGCGACGTGCTGGTCAGCCGCGACGTCTGGCACGAGTAGCGGCGAGCGGCGTTACTGTCGACGTCGATGACCGCCCGTCCCGTTCCGTTCCAGACGGTGCGCGGGAGCCGCTGCGTCGTGGCCGCCGCCGACCAGTTGGCCACGCAGGCGGGGATGTGGGCGTTCGCCCGTGGGGGCAACGCCGTCGATGCGGCGATCGCCGCCAACGCCGCGCTCGCGGTCACCGGGCCGCACTTGTGCGGCATGGGCGGCGACCTCTTCGCCATCGTGTCGACGCCGAGTGGCGAACTCGTCGGACTCAATGCCAGCGGGCGCGCCGGAAGCGGCGCCGACGCCTCAGCGCTGCGCGCCGAGGGATTCACGGCGATGCCGTTCCGTGGCGACGTGCGCAGCGTGACGATCCCGGGTTGCGTGGATGGATGGGCGACGCTGCACGAGCGCTTCGGCGTGCTCGATCTCGACGTCGTGCTCAACCCGGCGATCCGTCTCGCGGCCGACGGGTTCCCGTGCGGGCCATTGCTCGCTCTCGTCGTCACGTTCCTCGACGACGCCGCCCAGCGCGAACTGCACGAACTCGTCGACCAGGCGGTTCGTCCGGGCGCCGTCGTCCGCCGTCCAGGCGTGGCCCTGACCCTCCAGGCGATCGCCCGCGGCGGCCGCGACGCCTTCTACGGCGGAGCCTTCGGTGAGGGCCTCGTGCACCGCGGCGCCGGGCTGTTCGACACGGCCGATCTCGAACAGAACCAGGCGGAGTGGGTCGACGTGATCGCCGTCGACGTCTTCGGCGTCGAGTTGTGCTCGTTGCCGCCGAACTCCCAGGGCTACTTGACCCTCGGAGCCACCCGGCTGGCTGCCGACGCCGGCCTGCCCGCCAATCCGGACGACGGGTTGTGGGCCCATCTGCTGGTGGAGGCGACGAAGGCGGCGGCCTACGACCGCCCCGCGCGACTCCACGAGGGCGCCGACGGCGACGCGCTGGTTGCCGACGTGATCGGACGTGGCGAGATGCTCGACGCGTCCGGGTCGGCGGCGGGGCGGTCGATCCCCATGTCGGACGGTGACACGACGTACCTGTGCACCGCTGACTCGGACGGCTGGGCGGTCAGCCTGATCCAGTCCAACGCGTCGGGCTTCGGCTCGTGTCTCGTCGAGCCGACGACCTCGATCAACCTGCAGAACCGCGGCCTCGGGTTCTCGCTGGCCGAGGGCCACCCTGCCGAGTTCGCTCCGCGGAGACGGCCCCCGCACACGCTGTGCCCCGCGCTCGTGAGACGCGATGGCCAGGTCGCCGCCGTGCTCGGGACGATGGGTGGCGACGCCCAGCCGCAGATTCTCGCCCAGCTCGTCGCCCGTCTGTTCCATGCCGACCAGCCCCTGGCCACGGCCGTCGCGGCGGCCCGCTGGGCGCTCCGCGGGCCCGAGACTGGGTTCGACACGTGGACGTCGGCGTCACCTCCCACGGTGGTCGTCGAGGACGGCGCGCCGCCCGACTGGCTGGACGGGCTGGCGTCCCGTGGCCATACGATCGCCCGCGCCCGACCGTTCGACAGCGCCACCGGCCACGCCAACGCCATCGTCGTCGAAGCCAATGGCACGTTCTGCGCGGCTGCCGACCCGCGTGCGTTGATCGGCGGCTCGGCGGCGCTCTAGCTCAAGCCCGGGCGAACGCGCGGCGCTGCCAGAACACCCCACCGATGGCAATCGACAGGAGGATCGCCCCGGTCGGCGTGATGAAGCGGATCACGAGGGCCGCCGCGAAGACGAGCAGGACGAGGGCGATGGTGAGCAGTCGACGGGCGCGTCGTGGATCGTCGGCCCGCCCGACGGCGCAGAACACCGCCAGGCCGAGGGCGCCAACGAGTAGGACGCGAATGGTGAGGGCGCGGCCAGGCAACTCGGACGTGCCGTCGGCACTGGCCACGAGCGGCAGGGCCAGGGCGAGCACGGTGGCCGCGGCAGCGACCCACAGGGCCACCGGTTGGCGGGTGGCTCTCATGACGCCGTGTAGGCGTCCCGATGCGGGTTGTCCGGACTCGTCCACACCGCGGCGACGGCGCAGGCCACGCCGATCGTGACGAGGAAGGCGACGTTCAGGCTGATCTCCGGAAGGATGAACAGCACCCACCAAAAGACGAGGTAGCCGGCGCCGATGGCGGCGATCGTCCAGGCCAGGTTGGCTGGCAGGTTGCCGACGGTGCGCACCGCCGGCAGCAGCGTGGCCACCGCGGCCACGATCGCCACGATCGACCACAGCGGGGCGCTCGTGCGATCCCACAGGTTGGCACTCGGCGAGCCGCCGCCGTCTGACTCCTCGACCAGCAAGCCGATCACGATGGCGGCGATGGCCAAGAGACCGAGCACGAGACCGAGGGTCAGCGTGACGGTGGCTCCGTGGCGCGGCGTGGCGGCGACTTCACTCGTCGGGTCGGGACCGCGGGTCACTCCGCCAGTGGTGTCGGCAAACGGCTGGGCCGGCGCCGGAGGGGGTGCCGAGGCCGCAGGTGGCGGGGGCGGGTTGGGGATTCCCTGCGGGCGGCTCTCGTCGGACATGCCGGTCCAAGCTAGTCAGGAGGCTCCGCCAGATCGGCGACCTCGGCTTCGAACTCGGCGAGCTGCAGCATCGTGTGCAGCAACACGTTGGCGCCGGCGGCGACGTCGTCGGGCGTGGTGTACTCGCCGATGTTGTGCGACAAGCCGCCGGCGCTGGGCGTGAAGATCATCGCCGACGGGCAGATCCTGGCGAGCATCTGGGCATCGTGGCCGGCGCCGCTCGGGAGCCGCTTCGTCGAGTACCCGAGGTCACGGGCGGTGGCTTCGACGAGGTCGACCGTGCCGGCGTCGAACTCCACCGGCTCGAAGCGGGCAAGTGACCGCGTCGTGACGGTGACCTGTTGGTCGTCGGCGAGCCGGGCGACTTCTTCGGCGAGGACGTGCTCGGCGGCGACCAGGGTGCCCTCGTCCGTGTTGCGCAGGTCGACGGTGATCGTGGCCGTCGCCGGGACGACGTTGACGAGGTTCGGATGGAGGTCGAAACGTCCGACCGTGGCGACCTGGGAGCCACCGAAGCGAACCGTGAGGTCACGCACGAACGTCGTGATCGCCGCGGCCACGAAGCCGGGATCGCGGCGTAGTCGCATCGGAGTGGTACCGGCATGGGCGGAACGTCCGGTGATCGTCAACTCGGTCCACGAGATGCCCTGGACGCCTTCGACAACGCCGATCGTCACACCCTCGTCCTCGAGGATCGGGCCCTGCTCGATGTGCAGTTCGACGTAGGCATGCGGAGCCGATGCCGCCGGGCACGGCCACGGCCCGGCATAGCCGATCCGCACCAACTCGTCGCCGAGTCTGGCGCCGTCGTCGACGGCGGTGATGTCAAGCGCCTCCTCGAGGGCCAGGCCGCCGACGTACACGAGGCTGCCGAGCATGTCCGGGGCGAAGCGGGCGCCTTCCTCGTCGGTGAAGAAGGCGACGCTGATCGGCCGGCGCGTCGCGATGCCGAGCGTCTCCAGGGTCTCGATCACTTCGAGTCCGGCGAGGACCCCGAGGTTGCCGTCGAAGCGCCCACCGGTGGCGACGGTGTCGATGTGCGAGCCGGTCATCACGGGCGCGGCCCCGGGGTCGGTGCCCGGGCGGGTGGCGACGACGTTGCCGATGGCGTCCACCATGATGGTCAACCCGAGGTCCTCCATCCAACCGGTGACGAGGTCGCGGCCCTGCCGGTCGGCGTCGGTGAGGGCCAGGCGGGCGCAACCCAGCTCGCCGGCCGGGCCATGGATCGCCCCGATCTCGCCGAGGGCGACGAGACGGCTCCACAGTCGCTCGCCGTCGATGCGGATGTCGGTCATTCGGTCGGTCATCAGCGCCAAGTCTGGCCACCCGCGTACACTGCACACGAGACCGTCATGCTCAGATTCTCACTCCCCGTCGGACGGGCCGTCGGCGCGTCCGTGAGGATCCACTGGACCGCGTTGGTGATCGCTGCCTTGCTCGGCGTGGCCCTCGTCGTCGACCTCGGCGCCGTCGTCGGCACGATCGGCGTCGTCAGCTTCTTCGTGGCCATCTTGATCCACGAGCTCGCCCATGCCCTGGTCGCCAGGAGGTTCGGGATCCGCACCGAGTCGATCGAGCTGTGGGGACTCGGCGGGATGGCCCGACTCGATCGTGATCCGACGACTCCCAAAGCAGAGGGCTTCATCGCCGCCGCCGGACCACTGAGCAACGCTGTCGCCGGGGGCATCGCGGTCGCCATGACGTTCGGACTCGATCACGTCGGCGCGCCGCGCGCCCTCGTCGTGTCGGCCGGCTGGTTCGCCGCCGTCAACCTCGTGCTCGCCGCATTCAACGTGCTTCCGGGCGCGCCCCTCGACGGCGGGCGGATCGTGCGGGCGGTGCGCTGGAAACAGCACGGCAGCCGCTACCGGGCGATGCGCGAAGCGGCGTACGTCGGGAGCATCCTCGGGTGGGGACTCGTCGCCCTCGGGATCTCGTTCGCGCTCACCGGGCGATCCGGAGTGTGGATGATCGTCAGCGGGCTGTTCGTGGCGATCAGCGCTCGTGTCGAGGTGCTCACGGCCACGATCGGCGAGCGTCTCGGACCGGCGAAGGTCAACGAGTTCACGTGGTTCGGCGTCGCCGAGGTCGGCCCGGACATGGACGTCGACTCGATGATCTGGCAGCGCAGTCGCCTCGGGGGAGCCGGGGCGGTGGCCATCCGCGGCGAGCGCGGCACGCTCGACGGGTTGGTCCTCGAGGACCAACTGTGGGCCGTCCCCTCGGATCGCCGGGCGTGGACGTTGCTGACGTCGTTGATGGCACCGCTCGACCGGCTGCCCCGGGCCGACCTCGACGACGACCTCGCCGGCGTGCTGCCGCGCGTCCACCCCCTTCGCCCGGTGATCACCGTGTGGCGTGACGGGCGGTTGCTCGGCGTGGTGCCGCCGAAAGTGGTGCGCGAGCGGATCGAGAACCTCGTCGCGGCGAGGTCGTGACGGCGGCTACTGCACGAAGTCGCGCACGCTGCCGGCGCGCTTGGCGACGGGATCCTTGTCGCTCCACGGGAAGTTGATCCACAGGTCCGTGCGCTTCCACACGTAGTCGCACTGCACCACGGAGTGCGACTTCTCGTAGAGCACGGCCGTGCGCACCTCGGCGACCTTGCCCTCGCAGAACTGTTGCACGCTGCGCAGCGTGTGGCCGGTGTCGGCGACGTCGTCGGCGATCAGGATGCGGGCGTGAGAGACGTCGACGAAGTCGGGCGCCGGGGGCAGGATGCGCGGCACGTCGAGGCGCTCGTCGACGCCGGTGTAGTACTCGACGTTCATCGTGTAGACGTTCTTGACCGCCAGGGCGTAGCCGAGTGCGCCGCCGATGAGCAGGCCGCCGCGGGCGATCGCCAGGATCATGTCCGGCTCATAGCCATCCTCGACCACCGCCGTGGCGACGTCGCGGCTGGCTCGCCCGAAGTCGTCCCAGCTCATGATCTCCTTGGCCACCACACCCTCGTCGCTCGCCATGCCGCCGACGCTACCGCTCCCCCAGCACTCTCCCGTCGAACCCGTTCGAACTGGGCGGCCTGCGGTCCATTTCCCGTTCTGGGCGGTCTCCGATCCGGTTTTACCGGCGTCTGGCCGCCCAGATCGGAACCCTGCTGCACGCTCCGCTGACAATCAGGGCAGGGCGATGTCCTGGGGGCGGACGGGGACGCGGGTGATGCGGTCGGCGCGGTGGGTGTTGCCGTCGGCCTGGCGGAGGGCGTCACGGATCGCGGCGACGATCGCCGGAGTTACCGAGATGCACGGCGGTTCACCGACACCCTTGGCCCCGAGCGGCGCCTGGGGATCGGGCTCCTCGACGAGGGTGGCGACGACCGGCGGCATGTCGAGCATCGTCGGGAGCAGGTAATCGGTGAAACTGGCGTTGCGGATCTTGCCGTCGACCTGGACGATCTCCTCCATCACGGCGAGACCGAGACCCTGGGAGATGCCGCCTTCGATCTGGCCGAGCACGGACAGCGGGTTGAGCGCCCGACCGACGTCCTGGGCCGTGGCCACTTGCACGACGCGCACCAGCCCGAGCTCGGGATCGACGTCGACGACCGCCCGGTGAGCCGTGAACGCGAACGCGGTATGGCAGTTGCCCTGGCCGTTCTCGTCGAGCTCTTCCGTCGGGCGGTGATGGAACTCGACGGTCCGCTCGAGCACGGCCTCGCCGACTGCCTCGGCGACGGCGACGCGCAACGTCCCGGTCGTGTCGACGACGTCGTGGCCGTCGATCGCCAAGCGCAGGGGGTCGATGCCGTGGGCGGCGCCCACCCGCCCGAACACGTCTTCGCGGACCGCTCGGCACGCGGCATCGACCGCTCCCCCGCTCATCCAGGTCTGCCGCGACGCTGACGTCGATCCGGACGAACCGATCTCCGTGTCGACCCGGTCGATCGCCACCTTGTCGACCCCGAGGATCGTGCGGGCGATCTGGGCGGCGATCGTGACGAAACCCTGGCCGACCTCCACGGTGGCGAACTTCAACGACACCTGCGCCACGCCGTCGACGAGCTCCAGCCGGCAGCGCGCCGTCGAGTAGTCGTCGAAACCTTCCGAGTACATCAGGTTCTTCATCGAGACACCCCAACCGACCCCGCGCCACACGTCGCCGACGTCGGCAGTCAGGCCGGCCCCGCCGGGCAGCAGCATCGGGTCGAATCCGTCACGGTGCAGGCCGCCCCCCGGAGGCGCCAGCGCAGCCGTCTCCCGGATGCACCGCGCGACCGGCGCGACGCTTTCCATCACCTGCCCGGTGATCAGTCGGTCGCCCGTCGCCATCGCGTTGCGGAGCCGGATCTCCACCGGATCGAGGCCGCACGCCGCAGCGAGCCGGTCCATCTGTCCCTCGTGGGCGAAGCATGCCTGGACGACGCCAAAGCCGCGCATCGCTCCGCACGGCAAGTGGTTGGTGCGCGCCACGTACCCGTCGACGACGGCGTTGGGACACCGATACGGACCTTGGGTGTGGGTGATCGCGTTGAGCAGCACGGCCGATGACGTCGAGGCGTAGGCCCCGCCGTCGAGCACGAACCGGGCCTCGATCTTCACGATCTCGCCGTCGTTCGTGGCGTGGTGGCGCATCCAGATCGTCGCCGGGTGGCGGTGGACGTGGCCGAGAAAGCTCTCGGCGCGGCTGTACTGCATGCGCACCGGCCGCCCGAGACGCAATGCCAGCAGACACGTGTGCACCTGCAGGCTGATGTCCTCGCGCGCTCCGAACGCCCCGCCGACTCCACCGAGCACGAGACGCACCTGCTCCTCCGCCAGCCCGAGGCACGCGGCGATCTGGCGGCGGTCCTCGTGCATCCACTGCGTCGCCACGTGCAGCTCGACAGCCCGCCCGTCGTCATCGGGAATTGCCAGGGCCGCTTCCAGACCGAGGAACGCCTGGTCCTGCATCCCGATGTGGTACGTGCCCTCGACGGTGACGTCGCCCGTTGCGTCGGGGTCGCCGTGCACGATGCGTTGATGACGCAGCAGGTTGCCGTCCGGATGGATCCCCACGCTGGCGCCGGCGATCGCCGCTTCCGGGTCGAGCAGCGGCTCGAGCACCTCGAACTCGACGGCGATCGCGGCCACGGCCCGTCGGCAGGTTTCCGGGTGGTCGGCGGCCACGGCGGCGATCGGTTCACCGACGTAGCGGACGACGTCGCCGGCAAACACCGGCTGGTCGGCGACGATCAGCCCGTAGGTCTGCGCTCCGGGAACGTCGGCGGAGGTCAGCACGGCGTGCACCCCGGGGATCGCCAGCGCAGCTGAGGTGTCGAGCGCCGCGATCCGGGCGTAGGGATGCGGCGAGCGCAGCGTCGCGCCCCACACGGCACCGTCCATCGGCAGGTCGGACGAGAAGGCGAAGGTGCCGGCCACCTTGGCGAGGCCGTCTGGTCGCGCCGGCGAGTCGCCGATCCGGTTGGTGGCCGCTGCGGGTGGTGCCTCGACGACGCTCACGTCGCGGCCTCAGCACGCCGGGCTACCCCGACTTGCTGCACTGCGGCGATGATCCGCCCGTAACCGGTGCACCGGCAGATGTTGCCGGACAGCTCCTCGGCGATCTCCGTCGGGGTCGGCGCGACGTTGCGGTCGAGCAGGTCATGAACTGCCATCACCAACCCCGGCGTGCAGAACCCACACTGCACGGCGCCGGCATCGACGAATGCCCGCTGGACGTCCGTCGGTTGCTCGCCGTCACCGGCGATGCCCTCGATGGTGACGATCGGTAGGCCGACGGCACTGGCCGCCAAGACCAGGCACGAGCACACCAACGCGCCATCGACCAGCACGGTGCACGAGCCGCACTCACCTTGCTCGCAGGCTCCTTTGGCGCCGTACAGCCCGAGCCGCTCACGGAGCACGTACAGCAGGCTCTCCCCGAGCCACTCTCCGGCGACCTCACGATCGACCCCGTTGACGTGCAGCGTGTAGTGCTCTCCGTGACGCTGGTTCGCTCGCTCGAAGACTCGCTCGCTCATGCCGGCACCCGTTCGGCGCCGGTCACGGTGAACGCCCGGCGCAGCAACCGACGGGCCAGCACGTCGATCGAGTGCCGTCGATAGTCCGCCGTCGAGCGGTGGTCGTCGATCGGGGTGCTGGCCGTCGCCGCCAGACGTCCGAACTCGGCGACGGCCCCGGCGGCGATCGTTCCTTCCGACCAGTCGACCGCCTGGCGAGCGTACGCCTCCGCCGCCTCGGCCCGCACGATCGTCGGGGCCACCGACGCCAGGGCGAGGCGCACCGATCGGGACGGCCCGTCGACCGCCAGGCACGCCCCGGCGATGGCGATGACCATCGCATTGCGCACACCGACCTTGGCGTAGCCCTGCCAGCCGTCGAGCAACGGCACGGTGATCGCCGTGACCAGCTCGCCACGACGCAGTGCCGTCTGCTTGACGCCGACCATCACCTCACCGATCGGCAGCTCGCGTACTCCGTCGCCACTGACCAACTCGACCGTGGCCTCCAATGCCGCGAGCACCGGCAGGCCGTCCCCGGCCGGTGAACAGGTGACGACGTTGCCGCCGATCGTCGCCGCGTTGCGGATCTGCGGTGAACCGACGGTACGTGCCGCCTGGGCCAGGGCCGGCACGAGGCCGGCCAAGGGTGGTGCGGCCAGCTCGGCGTAGGTGACGGCGGCACCGATGCGCAATGTTCCGGCGGAACGATCGATGGTCCAGGAGCGCAGCTCGGGGACCCGGTTCACGCCCACAACGAGCGCTTCGCGACCGATCTGCCGGTGTCCCTCGTTGATGGCCACCATCAGGTCGGTACCGCCGGCCAGGACGACGGCGTCGGGTCGTTCGGCGAGCACGGCGACGGCCTCCGCCAACGTCGTCGGGATCACCATGGACACTTGACGAACTGTACAAAACCGCTGCGCCGACGGCTCAGGTGACGACGAGCCCAGCGATTCCCGGTTCCGGCTTCGGATACTGCGGGTCGAGCCGCTCGATCGTGTGCCGCAGGATCCGGGCCACCGTCAGGTTGCGCACCCATTTGCGGTCGCCGGGGACGACGTACCACGGTGCGTGGGGCACCGACGTGCGCGCCAAGGCATCGCGGTAGGCGTGGAGGTAGGCCGGCCGCAACTTGCGGTCGTCCAGGTCGCCAAGGCGGAACTTCCAGCGCTCGTCGGGGCTGTCGATGCGGTCCTGCAGGCGCTCGCGCTGCTCCTCCGCCGACACGTTCAAGTACAGCTTGACGATCGTGGTGCCCTCGTCGACGAGCATCTGCTCGAACTGCCGGATGTGCGCGTAGCGCTTGCGCCATACGGCGGTCGACGCCAGTTTCTTGACGCGCACGACGAGGACATCCTCGTAGTGGCTGCGGTTGAACACGCCGATCTGCCCGGCGGCAGGAGCGTGCCGGTGAACGCGCCAGAGGAAGTCGTGGCCCAGCTCCTCCTCGGAGGGCACGCCGAACGACGTGACCCGCACTCCCGCCGGATTGAGCCCGGTGAACACCTCGCGCAGCACACCGTCTTTGCCGCCCGCGTCCATCGCCTG
Source organism: Ilumatobacteraceae bacterium (assembly GCA_963786985.1). GTDB lineage: Bacteria > Actinomycetota > Acidimicrobiia > Acidimicrobiales > Ilumatobacteraceae > Desertimonas. The sequence continues at coordinate 330,070 of CAWBBL010000025.1, forward strand.
GAGGACGACCAGCAATGATCTCCTGCCCTCGGCGAACAGCAGCTTCTGCAACTCGGCGAGGCGGGCGACCTCCTCCGTGAGGGCGGCCTTCGCCGGCTCCCTCTCCCAGCCGAACGTCTCACCCGGATCGTGGTCGTCGAGGTCGAGCTGACGTCCGACGCGCACCCGGTCGAGCAGGTCGGTTGCCAACTCGACAGGCTTGGTCCGGTGCGGCATCGGAGCACACCGTAATCTCGCTCGGTCGTATCGTGTCCGAGAGGATCACAAGGGCGATCACATGGCCAACAACGAAACCGGACGCCGACCAGTCGTAGCGCTCGTCGGCGCGGCGGCGGCCATCTTCGCCGCCCTGACGTCCGCGGCGCCCGGGGCGAGCGCTGGCGAGCGTCCCCGGGTGCCCGCCGCGGGAGGACACCTCGTCGTGTCCGGTGACGCGGAGGTCGGCAACCCGTGGACGCCGGCCGCGATGCGCTGCGATTCCTACTGCTACACACGGGCGCGCACATTCTTCGACTCGGTTGCCGTGTTCGGCGACGACGGCGAGGTCCATGGGATGCTGGCCGAGTCGATCGAACCGAACGCGGACTACACGGAGTGGACGGTCAAGATCCGCGACGGCGTCATGTTCACCGACGGCAGCCCGGTCAACGCCGCCGCGGTGATCTACAACCTGCAGGCGACAGGCACCGGGGCGCTGATCAGCGCCACGCTCAAGGATCTCGCCAAGGTTCCCCATCCCGACGATCCGGACCGCATGGTCCTGAAGATCGAGCAGCTCGACGAGCTGACGTTCGTGATCTACACCGGTGACGACGGCGACCCACAACGACCGTTGCCATGGCGCAACTTCCCCCACACGCTCACGGGGCAGTGGGGACTGATCGCGTCGCCGTTCTGGCTCGCGGAAGTCGGCGAGAGTCCTGAGCTCGCCACGCAACCTGTTGGTTCGGGCCCGTTCGTCGTCGACAGCTACGAGCCACGCAGCTCGTTGGAGGTCAGTCGCAACCCGGACTACTGGATGACCGACGCGGCCGGCAATCAGCTGCCGTACCTCGACTCGATGTCGTTCCGGGTCATCGAGGATTCGGAGATCGCCGTCGAAGCGCTCGAGCGCGGCGACCTCGACGTCGTCACGACCTCGAACGGCCGAGCGATCGGGCGCGCTCAGCAGCTCGGCGACGAGTTCACCGTCACCGTTCAGGACGAGCACGTCGACACCGGGTACCTGCTCATCGACCTCGACAAGCCGGGCCCGTTGCAGGACCGCCGGGTCCGTTGCGCCCTGTCGCTGGCCATCGATCGGGACGAGTTCAACGATGTCACGAACGGCGGCTCCAACGCCGCCGCCAACGGACTGTTCTCTCCCGGCCAGCAGGGCTACTTGGAGGACAACGGGCTGCCCCTCGAACAGGACCTCGATGCAGCCGCCGCGGCGATCGCCGACTACGAGGAGGAGACCGGGGAGGATGTCGAGTTCACCCTCGGGCACATCATCGCCAACGTCGTCGTCCAGGGCGCTGAGCTGCTGATCGGCTGGTGGTCGGAGATCGGTGTCGATGTCGACGATGTGACGATTCCCCAGAACGACTTCATCAACCAGGCGGTGCTCGGAGTGCCCGGTTTCGAGGTCTTCTCGTGGCGCCAGCACAATGGGGTCTGGGTCGATCAGCAGTACCTCTGGTGGCACTCCGAGAATGCGTTCCCCGATGGTCAGCTGTCGCTCAACTTCGGCCGGCTGCGCGACCCCGGCATCGACGCCGCCCTCGATGCCGCGCGGCGGTCGACGTCCGACGAGGAAGCAATCGCCGCGGCCGAGGACATCAACCGGGTGTTCGCCGAACAGTGTTACTACATCCCGCTCAATTGGATCCCGTGGGGTGTGCTCACCACGGCGTCCGTCGCCGGCCTCGGAACGTTGGTCCTGCCCGACGGCACGATCGCCGCGGATGGTGCCCCCGCCGGCGTGTTCTGGACACAGACACTGCACGTGGGCGACGGTTGATCCGGCGTGATGACCACCGCCGCCTGACCGACGAGGGCAGATGCGTTACGTCATCCAACGCTTGACGCGATTCTTCATCGTCTTCTTCGTCGTCACGTTCGGGGTGCTGGTCCTGTTGCGCCTCGGCCTCGACCAGCCCGGCGATCCGGCACGCACGATGCTCGGTGGCATCGCCACCCAGGAAGAGATCGACGCCACCACGGCGAAGTTCCACCTCGACGAGAACTACCTCGCCCAGTACTGGCACTGGCTGCGGTTGATCGTGGTCGACCAGGACTTCGGCTTCTCGGTGTCGTACAACGTCGCCGTCAGCACACTCATCGCCCGGCGAATCCTGATCACCGTGCTGCTCGGGGTCTACGCGTTGACCCTCGCCCTGACGATCGCCGTACCGCTGGCGGTGCACCAGGCCTACCGGCGCGACCGTTCGTTCGACCGAGTCGCCAACGTGGGGTCGTTCGTGTTCGTCTCGCTGCCCGTGATCGTCGTCGCCGTCGTGCTCAAGCTGCTGTTCGTCGAGCACTGGCAACTCTTTCCGCGCATCGCCCAGCGGGTGTACCCATGGGACGACCTCGGTGAGCACGCCCGCAGCTTCGCCCTCCCGGCCGTCGCCCTCGCGTTGCCGGCGGCTGCCGTTCTCACCCGGCTGTTGCGCGCCGACCTCGTTCTCACCCTGCAGAGCGACTTCGTGCTCGTCGCCAAGGCCAAGGGGATCTCGCCACGCCGGATCATGTGGCGTCACGCATTGCCGAACTCGATGTTCACCCTGCTCAGCACCGTCGGTGTGCAGGTCGGCGTGATCGTCGGCGGGGCCGTCGTCGTCGAGACGTTCTTCGACCTCGACGGGATGGGTCTGCTGCTCGTCGCCGCCGTGCTGGGCAGCGACCTGTTCACCGTGCAGGCCATTGTCGCCCTCCTCGTGGTGGCCGTTGTCGTCACCAACCTTGTCGTCGACCTGCTGTACGGGGCGATCGACCCGCGCGTCCGCACGGCGAGCGAGTTGCGATGACCCGCAACCGCCCTTCCGCTGGAGCCGTCTTCGGGATCTGCTTCCTCACCGTGTTGGCGCTGCTCGCGGCGCTGGGCGACCGCCTGTGGTTCGTCCGCACCTTCGACGAGCGAGTACGCGTCGGCGGCGAGGTCGCCAATCAGTACGCCCTCGGACCTGGACGAATCGCCTGGTTCGGTACCGACGCGCTCGGTGCCGACGTGTTCGCCAAGTGCGTGTACGGCGCCCGCATTACGCTCGTCGTGGGCATCGTCGCCACCCTGATCGGGGTGCTCCTCGGGGGCCTGCTCGGCCTCGTCGCCGGATACCGCCGTGGAACTGCCGATCGCCTCGTCGGAATCGTGACCGACGCCCTGTTGTCGGTCCCCGCGGTCGTCCTGGCGATCGTGATGATCGTCAAGCTGGGCACGATCACGGCCACGCAATCGTGGCTCGGCTGGTTGGACCGAGGTTGGCAGATCACGATGACTCTCGGCCTCTTCGCCATTGCCCCGCTGGCGCGCATCGTCCGGGCGCGGACGATGGCGCTGCGTGAGGCCGACTACGTCCTGGCGGCGCGCAGCCTCGGAGCAACAAGTCGGTGGGTCGTCGGCCGCGAAGTGTTACCCAACCTCGTGCCGACGATGTTGACGGTCGCCGCCACCGGCCTGGGCATCCTCGTCGCCGCCGAGGCCGCCCTGGCGTTTCTCGGCCTCAGCGTCGAGACACCGACGCCGACGTGGGGCAAGCTCATCGATGAGAATCGCAACTCGATGTCCGAAGGCTGGTGGGCGACCGTCTTCCCGTGTCTGTTGTTGTTCCTGACGGTGCTCTCGTTCAACTTGATCGGCGACTGGCTCGCTCGCCGGGCTGACATCCGGCGAGCGGCGATCGGATGAGCGAACGTCACCCCGCGCTCCTCGAGGTCGACCACCTGGTCACCCACTTCCGCACCGAGCGTGGGGTGGTCCGGGCCGTCAGTGACGTGTCCCTGACGGTGAATCGGGGTGAGGCGCTCGGCATCGTCGGCGAGTCCGGCTCCGGCAAGACCGTGCTCAGCCGTTCGATGATGGGCCTGCTGTCTGGGCCGGAGGTCGTGCGATCGGGCTCTGTGCGCTTCGACGGCTACGAACTCGTCGGCCGAACCGACAGCGAGCTGCGCCGGACGTGGGGCACGAACATGGCGATGGTCTTCCAGGACCCGGCGGGTTCGCTGAACCCGCTGATGCGTGTCGGCGAGCAGATCGCCGAACCGTTGCGGGCCCATCTCGGGGTCTCTCGCCGCGACGCGGCGCAGGCCGCTCTCGAGCTGCTCGCCGATGTGCGCGTTCCCGACCCCGAGCGACGGGCGCGGCAGTACCCGCACGAGCTGTCCGGCGGCCTGCGCCAGCGGGTGATGATCGCCATCGCCCTCGCCTGCGAGCCGCAGCTGCTGTTCGCCGACGAGCCGACGACCGCCCTCGACGTGACCGTCCAGGCGCAGATCCTCGCCCTCCTCGCCGAACAGCGTCGTCGGCGCGACATGGCCGTCATCCTGGTCACCCACGATCTCGGGGTCGTCGCCGGACACACCGATCGCGTCGCCGTGATGTACGCCGGGCGAATCGTCGAACAGGCCCCGACCCGGGTCCTGTTCACCGACGTCAAGATGCCGTACACGGAAGCGCTGATCGCCAGCATCCCGGCAGTCGACGCCCCACGGCACCGGCGACTGCGGACGATTCCCGGACGCCCTCCCGACCTCGTCGACCCGCCCGCCGGTTGCGCGTTCGCCCCGCGTTGTCCCTACGCCCGGGAGCGCTGCCGCACCGAGACTCCTCCGCTCATCGCCGCCGACTCCGCGGACCACCACTTCGCCTGCTGGTACCCGGTCGGGTCGCCCGAGCATCGCCAACGACGGTCCGATTCTCCGGTCGTCGGCCGCTGATGGCCGGCACTGGCACCGCCCACCTACGACCGGAGTCCGCCGACACCGTGCTGCGCGCCGAGGACGTCGTCGTCGAGTTCCCGGTCGGCCGCACCGGACTCGTCGTCAGCGCGGTTGCCGGGATCAGCCTCGACGTGCTGCGCGGCGAGACCGTCGGGATCGTCGGCGAGTCCGGCTGCGGCAAGACGTCGCTGGCGCGGGCGGTGATGCAGCTGCCTCCACCGGCCTCGGGAACGGTGAGGTTCGAGCAGTCCGAGCTCACCGCCCTCGACGGCAAGGCGATGCGTGCCTCGCGCACTGGCATGCAGATGATCTTCCAGGACCCGATCGCCGCCCTCAACCCCCGGCGACCGGTCCGCGAGAGTGTGCGCCAGCCGTTGGCGATCTGGGGTCGTGGGGATCACACGGCGCAGCTGGCGATCGTCGACCGGGTCCTCGACGAGGTCGGCATCGACCCCGTGCGCGCTGCCGAGAGCCGACCCCACGAACTGTCCGGTGGGCAGTGCCAGCGGGTGGCGATCGCCAGAGCACTCGTCCTCCAGCCGAGCCTGGTGCTGTGCGACGAGCCGGTGTCGGCGCTCGACGTCAGTGTGCAAGCCCAGGTGCTCAACCTGCTCGAGGACCTCAAGGTCAGCCACCAGCTTTCACTGGTCTTCATCGCCCACGACCTCGCCGTGGTCCGGCATGTCAGCGATCGTGTCGCGGTGATGTATCTCGGCAAGCTCTGCGAGGTGGCCGGCAGTGAGCTGCTGTACAGCGCCCCGGCCCACCCGTACACGAGGATGTTGCTCGACTCGATTCCTGTGCCCGATCCCTCCGTCGCCCCGGTGCCGCCCACGGCAACCGGGGAACCGCCATCGGCGGTCTTCGCCAAGGGCGCCCTGCCGGTCGGCTGCCGGTTTGCGTCGCGCTGCCCGCGGGCGACAAGTGTCTGCGCCGAGGTCGAGCCCGTGCTCACCCCTGTCGCCGCACCCGGGAGCGCCCCTGCTGACCACTTCGTAGCGTGTCACCACCCGCTGACAGGTGGCGCGGAGGCCGTGACACCCCACTGGTACGGTCCGCAGCAATGACCCTCACGGACGCCGCGCTCCTCGAACCGTTGCAGCAGCGAATGATCCGTCTCAATCTCGGTTGGTACCGCGTTGGTCGCCACGATCCGACGACGTGGATCGGCGCCGGGGCGATGGTTCGCGGCGTTCTGACCCCGGACGGGCCCGCTTCGGTTCGTATCGGATGGAGCACACCAGCCGGCCTGACGGTCGATGCGTGGGGGCCCGGCGCCGACTGGGCGGCGCGGTGCGGCGCCGGCGATGACCGCTTTCGGCAAGTCCGTCGACCCCGTCGCTGACCATCACCCGCTGGTTACGCGGGCCGCCCATCAGCGGCCGGGGTTTGCCGCTGGGGCGAGCGGTGATCTGTATCACGCCTTGTTGCCGACGATCATCGGCCAGCGGATCACCGCCCGTGAAGCCGTCCGCCAGTGGCAGTTCCTCGCGTACCGGCTTGGTGAACCGGCGCCGGGCCCGTTCACCGGACTGCTGCTGCCGCCCAGCCCGCAGCGCCTGGCGTCGACACCGACCTGGTGGTTCCATCCCCTCGGCATCGAGGTCAAGCGGGCCAGAACGCTGGTCGCCGTGGCGCGGATCGTCCATCGGCTGTGGGAGTGGGCGACGCTCGGCGCCGACGAGGCGGCGGCCAAACTGGCCCTCGTTCCCGGCGTCGGCCCGTGGACGATCGGCATGGTGCGCGGGCCGGTCTTCGGCGACGACGATGCGGTTCCCGTCGGCGACTTGCACTTCCCCCGCACCGTGAGCTGGAACCTCGCCGGCGAGCCACGCGGCGACGACGCCCGGATGCTCGAACTGCTCGAGCCCTTTCGTCCTCAGCGCGGTCGAGTGCTGCGTCTCGTCGGGCTGGCCGGCAAGCGCGCCCCGGCCTACGGGCCGAAGCGACGGATCCTGCCGATGTACAAGTGGTGATCACGCCGTGGCGCCGCGCGGTGGCCATCGGGATCGCTGCCTACGTCGTGTCGCGCCTGATCGTGCTGTTCGGCGCCTACACGCGGGCGGCGCAAGTCGTCACCGACCGCCAGGGTCGCGGCAACCCGTTCCCGCGCAGCACGCGCCCGATGATCGAGGCGATCTTCACGCAGTGGGACGGCAAGTGGTACCGGATGATCGCCGAACACGGCTATCCCAGCGAACTTCCCGAGCGGATCACCTACATCACCGGCGACGGCGCAACCGTGGCGTTCTTTCCGGTGTACCCCTACGTGGCGCGGTGGTTCGACGTGATCGCCCCCGGTGGAATCGTCCAAGCCCTGCTCGGGGTCAACGTCGTGTTGTCGGTCGCCGCCGTGGTGCTGGTCGGACTGCTCGCCCGCGAGGTGTACGACATCCCCACGGCGCAACGGGCGATGGTGCTGTTCGTCCTGTTCCCGGGCTCCGTCGTGCTGTCGTGGTCGTACGCCGAAGCGGCGCTCATCGTGTGCGCCGCGGCGTGTCTGCTGTTCCTCCAACGCGAGCAGTGGGCGCTGGCGGGAATCGCTGCTGCGATCGGCAGCGCGACGCGCCCCAACGGCGTCGCCATCGTGGCCGCCTGTGTCGTGGCTGCGGCGATAGCGATCTACAAGCATCGGCAATGGCGGTCGCTGATCGCCGTCGCCTTGGCACCGTTGGGTGTGATCGGCTACCACGCCTACCTACGGGTACACACCGGTGAGTGGGGCGCGTGGAATCGGGCCCAGCGCGATGCCTGGAACGAGGGGTGGAGCTGGGGCGCCACGGCGATTCGCTTCACCTGGCGGTTCCTCGAGAACCCGCTGGGCACGGCTTCCGGGGCGACCTACCTGCACACCACGTTGGCGCTGGCAATGGTCGGGTTCGGGTCGTTCTGCGCGATCCGCGTTCGCCTGCCATGGCCGATGCTGGCGTACGTCGCCGTCGTTGTGGCGTTGATGATTGGCCCGGAGACCGTCTCGGGCCGACCGCGTTTTGTCTTCACCGCATTCCCTCTCGTCGTCGGTGTCGCCGCGTGGTGGCCGCGCCGACCCCGCGAGGCCTGGGACGGTCTGATCCTCCTTTCCGCCGGTGGGCTGGCCGCGGCGGCGATGTTCTACGGATCGTTCGCGGCGATCCCATGAGCGACCTGAACCCGCGTCCGTGCCTGTCGGTCGCCGTGCCGTGCTACGACGAGGCCGACACGATTCCCACGGTCATCGCCCGCGTGCTGGCGTCGCCGTGGACCGCCGAGGTCGTGGTCGTCGACGACGGATCGACCGACGGCACCTCGAAGGTCCTTGCCGATCTCGTGGCCGAGCTCGACGACGATCGCCTCACGGTCATCACCCATGTCGGCAACCGCGGCAAGGGAGCAGCGTTACGCAGCGCGTTCGCCGTCGCCTGCGGTGAGTACGTCGTGATCCAAGACGCCGACCTCGAGTACGACCCGCGGGACTACGACCTGCTCCTCGAACCACTCGAACGGGGCGTGGCCGACGTCGTGTTCGGTTCCCGTTTCCTCAGTGGGCGACCACATCGGGTCCTCTACTTCTGGCACTCGCTGGGCAATCGCACGCTCACCCTGCTGTCGAACATGTTCACCGACCTCAACCTGTCGGACATGGAGTCGTGCTCCAAGTGCTTCCGTCGTGAGGTCCTCGACGGGCTCACGCTGCGTGAGGATCGCTTCGGGATCGAGCCAGAGCTGACGGCCAAGGTCGCCGGGGGCGGCTGGCGGATCTACGAGGTCGGGATCTCCTACAGCGGGCGAACGTACGCCGAGGGCAAGAAGATCGGCTGGCGCGACGGGGTGTGGGCGGCGGTGTGCATCGTGCGCTACTCACCCGTGCTCCGCCGCCTCGTCCCGACTCGGTCGCGCCGACGCAACGCGCCGACCTGATCACCCAGGTGGCGGTGTTGAGCGAACCTCGTGTTGCTCGAGCTGGTGGTCGTAGATCGGGCTTGCCGGAACCGTCACCATGGGAAGCTCGCCGGTCCGTCGTAGGTCGGCGACGCTGCGGAGCGGCGATGTCGCCGGGTGGACTCGCGCCCAGCGCCGCGAGGCCCGCTGGGCGACGACGTACCGCCGGCGCAGGGCCACGGCGGTGACCAGAGCGACCACCGACGATGCGCTGACGATCGGCCAGACGGGCAGACCGTCATCGCCCCCGGCGGCGCCCTCGGTCTCACTGACCCCGCTGCGTTGCGCCGGTCGTGGCACGGTGGTTGGAGCGGCGGTTGTCGCCGGCCCGGTCGTCGTCGCGTTGGACTGCTCGACGGCTTCGGGATCCTCGTACACGCCGAGCGCCCGCGCCGTCGCGATGTCGACCGCGCCGGTCTCCTGGAGGCCGTCGTTGCGCCGCTGATACTCGGCGACGGCGGCCATCGTGTCGTTGCCGTACACGCCATCGGCCCCGCCGGCGACCTCGATGTCGGCGGCGATCAGTGCTTCCTGGACACCGGCGACGATCTCGCCCTCGGCGCCCGGCACGAGCACCGTCCACGGCGCCGCCGCCGGGCTGACGTCCTCCCCGGCGAGCACCCGCTCGACCGTGCCGGCGATGAACGTCGTGACGGCGTCGACCCCACGAGCGGTGAGGTGCACGCCGTCGGCCTCGAACCACGCCGATGCGCCGTTCGAGTACGTCGCCCAGTCGGCGACCTGCAGATAGCCGTCGGATGCCTCGGCGGCAGCGATGAGCTGCTCGTTGTACTCACGGAACGTGTTGATGCTCGACTGTTCCTGGGGGTCGGAGTAGTCGACGTCGTCGCTCGTCCGCAGGCTCAGCCAGACGACGTGATCGACACCCTGAGCCGCGCGCCGCTTCGACAACTCCGGCGATCGCCTCGTCGATCGTCCACACCGGGTCGTTGTAGCCGGACATCACCACGAGGACCTCGCCGAGGTCGCCCCCGAGCGTGCTCATCGCCCCGATCACGTTGGCCGACCGGTATCCCTCGCGGCTGATGCACGACTGCTCGATCGTCCGGCGGCACGACTCGGCGCTGAACACGAAGTTGAACCGCTCGAGGGCGCCATAGTCGGCGTACCAACGAACACCGGTCAGCGTCGAGTCCCCGATGATGCTGATGTACGGAGCGTCTCCGGCGTCGTCGAAGTACACGGTCTGGTCCGCCCGCGCCGCCGACCCGAGCATCGCCAGCGAACCGACGGCCACCGCCGCGGCGGTGATCGCCCATCTACGGAAACTGCCGATGGCTGTCATCAGATCGTCACAAACTAGCGCTGCGATGCGGCGCTCAACGCCGCATGGCGTCGCGCAGCGCCCACGTCGTCACCAGCCACATCGACTCGGCGACGATGCGCCCGGACATCTTCGACACGCCGTATCGGCGGTCGCGAAAGACGATCGGCGTCTCCATCACGCGCAGTTCGGCGCGGACCAGCCGACGCACGAGTTCGGTGAGGAATGCGTAGCCCTCGGCGGTTGTCGACGCCGGGTCGATCTCCTTGAGCGCCGATGCCCGGAAGGCGCGGAATCCCGACGTGCAGTCGCGGACCTGCAGACGCAGGACGAACGACGCGTAGCGGTTCCCCCACCGCGACAGAACCCGCCGGTGCACCGGCCAGTCGACCGTCGCCCCGCCGGGCACGTAACGCGAGCCGATGACGGCATCGGCGCCGGCCTCGATGAGTCGCACCAGCTCGGGGAGCACGCCAGGGTCGTGGGACAGGTCGACATCCATCGACACGACGACGTCGTAGCCGTGGTCGAGGGCGTACTCGAAACCGGCCCGGTAGGCGCTCCCGAGGCCCTGCTTGGCCGGCCGGCGCAGCACCTCGATGCCGCCCAGCTCGGCGCCCAGCTGGGCGGCCACGTCGGCAGTCCCGTCCGGGCTGTTGTCGTCGACGACGAGCACGTCGGCGTCGGGGACCGCTGCCCGCACCGAGGGGAGCACGAGCCGAGCGTTGTCGCGCTCGTTGTACGTCGGCATGACGACCAACACGCGCATGGCCTGGCGAGGCTAGATCAGAATCTCCGATCTGGGCGGCCGCAGGGGCTACATCCGGACCGCATGCCGCCCAGACTCCGATTTGGACCGAAGGCCGCCCAGAACGACAAGCGGGGGTCGGTCAGCCGACGTGGTGGCGCCGGGCCTCGCCGAGCAGCACTTCGAGCACCCCGGTCGCCGTGCGCTCCCAGGTCAAGGTGCGTGCTCTGGTCGCCGCCGCCGACCCCAGGCGTCCGCGCAGCGCCTCGTCGGCGAGCACGGTGGCCAGGGCGCCACCGAGACGTTCCGGCGCGGCGAGCAGCCCGGTCTTCCCGTCGACCACCGAGCAGCGGTGGCCGCGGATGTCCGTGGCGACCGCGGGCGTCGCGCATGCCGCGGCCTCGGTCAGCGAGAGCCCCCACCCCTCGGCGAGTGACGCGCTGAGCACGACCCAGGCGCGCCGGTACTCGTCGCGCAGTTGGTCGCGCTCGACGTAGCCGGCGAACTCGACCCACTCGGTGGCGCGGTGCTCGGTGACCCACGTACGCAGCTCCCCCGCCAGGGGGCCGTCGCCGACGAGCCGCAGCCGCAAGTCAGGCACCTCGCGGCGGGCCAGCGCCGCAGCTCGGAGGGCGAGGTGGAAGCGCTTCACCGGAGCAAACCGGCCGACGGCGAGCACGAGCGGTGTCGGCGACCGCTCGCCGCCGGGCGTGAAGCGCTCCTCGACACCGTTGGGAACCGCCGTGACCCGTCGTGCATCGAACCCCAACTCGAGCAACTCCTCGCGCGTGGATTCCGAGGGTGTGACCGTGGCGCCGTGCCGGTACACCACCGGGGCGATGCGCGCCTCCAGCGCCCGCCCCATCGCGGCCAGCGGCTGGGGCATCATCTGGTCCCACATCGGCCCGTGGACGTGGTGGATGATCGTCACACGCGGCCGTCGGTACCAGACCGGCGAGAACCAGGGGACGCCGTTCCAGACCTCGACGAGCGCATCGGACCGACCCATCCGCCCGAACACCTCGGCGAACCCAGCTCTGGGGAACACGGTGTAGCGACTCCCCCGCCTGATCACGTCGTAGCCATGCCGTTCCGAGCGTGCCGGCAGTTCGCCGGCCGCCGACGTCCGCAGCACGACATCGAGCCCGGCTGCCGCCCAGCGCCGCAGCACCTCGTCGGCGTGGACCTCCGAGCCGCCGGCGTCGGGGTCGTCGAGATCCCGCCAAGCGAGCACGTGGATGCGCTGGACCCGGGCGGCGCGGAGGTCGGCGGCGAGCTCATCGATGGCCGACACGGCCTGGAACGTACCCGCCGATGCCGGCCTCCGACAGCGACGGGCTGACCACTAACGTGCCGTCACCGTGAGAGGCAAGCTGCGGCGGTCGTTCCCGCTCGTCCGTCTCGTCGAGGAGTTCACCGACCGGCTCCTCGTCGTCGACCTGCCCCGCTTGCCGGTGGAGCGCCGCGACCAGACGGTGGCCTTCGCCGGGCGCCGGGTTGCCGTGCTGCCCTCCCCCATGCGGCTCGGGATCTCCGTCGTCGCCCTGAGCGTCGCCGGCGCGAGCAGGGTCGCCGGGCGAGCACGCGTCGCCCGCTTCCTCGCCAGCCACAGACTCCCGGCCTTTGGCGACTATGTCCGGCTCGTCCGTTCCCTGACCTACGCGTACGTGTGGGAGACCTGGCCGGCGACGGCCGCTGACGGAGCGCCGCGTTGACGACACCGCTGCCTCTGGCCACGATCGACGACCTCCCAGCGGCCACCGACGTGCTCGTCGTCGGGTCCGGCGCGGGCGGAGGTCCGACGGCGGCCCTGCTCGCCGAGGCCGGCCTCGACGTGGTCGTCGTCGAGGAGGGCCAGCTCGTTCGCCAGGGCGATGTCGTCCCGTTCTCGCTCGAACAGATGGACCGTCAGTACCGAGCCGGCGGGGTCACCGCCGCCCTCGGTCACCCCACGCTCGCCTACGCCGAGGGGTGCTGCGTCGGCGGCGGGACCGAGATCAACTCCGGGCTGTACCGGCGGCCACCCGAGGACGTGCTGTGGCGCTGGCGCCACGATCACGGCCTCGACGATCTCGACGTCGACGAGCTGTACCAGATCTGCGACGAAGTCGAGGCGGAGCTCAGCGTGCGATCGCTGCCCGGCCCGCCGACCGCGCCCAGCGACCGCTTGCGGGCCGGCGCCCAGCGGCTCGGCTGGGAGCACGGCGAGATCCCCCGCTGGATGGCCTACTCCGGAGCCGACGTCAGCACGGGCCGGCGCCGCAGCATGACCGAGACCTATCTCCCCCGGGCGACTGCCGCCGGCGCCAGCCTCGCCGTCCGCCAGCGAGTCGACCGCCTCGAGGTCGATCGTCGCCCGGGCGGGGCCATCGCCACCGCGGCGGTCGTCACCGACCGCGCCGGGGCGACCAGACGGATCGGTTTCCGTCACGTCATGGTCTGCGGCGGGGCGATCCAGACGCCGGCCCTGCTGCAGCGTTCGGGACTCGGCCGGCGCTTCGGCGCCCCGCTCGCCGCCCATCCAACCGTCAAGCTGGCGGCGCGCTTCGCCGACGACGTCAACGTCCCCGATGACGTACCCGTCCATCAAGTCAGCGAGTTCGCCCCCGACCTCTCCTTCGGCGGATCGGCGTCGAGCCCGGGCCTCGTCGCCCTGGCGCTCAGCGACCACTGGGCGCTGTTCGGCGCGGCGATCGAGGCCTGGCGGCAGATCGCCGTGTACTACGCAGCGATCACCAGCGAGGGACGCGGCCGGGTCGTCGCCGTGCCTGGGTGGCGCGACCCGCTGGTCACCTACCGCCTCACCCGTCGAGATCGCGCCCTGCTCGGCCGCGGCCTCGCTCGCCTGGCGCTCGTGCTGCTGGAAGCCGGCGCCACCGCCGTGTATCCATCGTTCCGCGGCGCCCCGATCGTGCGCTCCCGACGCGACCTGGCGGCACTCCAGGGCACGTTCGCGGCCTCTCGGGCGAGCCTGATGACGGTGCACCTGTGCTCGACGGCGCCGATGGGCGCCGATCCGCGCCGGGCGACGACCGATCGCCGCGGTCTCGTCCACGGCACCACCAACGTGTTCGTCAACGACGCTTCGCTGCTGCCCGACGCCCCAGGAGTCAATCCGCAAGCGTCGGTGATGGCCCTCGCCATCCGCAACGTCCGGCGGTTCCTCGACGGCCGAGCTGGCCGATGACCGCGCCGGCGTTCCGCGAGCCACCGGTGATGACGATCGTCACCGGCGCCACCGGGTGGTTCGGGCGGGCTCTGCTGGCGTCGCTGACCGATGCGCATGGACCGCTACACCGTCGCTCGATTCGCGCCCTCGTGTCCTCGTCCGATGGGGTCGCCGACCTCGCCGCGCTGTCCGGCGTCGAGCCCGTGATCGGCGACGTGCGCACGACGGCCGGCCTTGGCGCGCTGTTCGCCGGCCTGCCAGCCGACGGCCCCGTCGACGTCATCCACGCGGCCGGGGTGATCCACCCGGTCACGCCGTCGGAGTGGGTCGAGGTCAACGCCCGGGGCACCGCCAACGTCGCCGCCACAGCGCGTTCGGCGGGCATCCGGCGACTCGTTCACGTGTCGTCGAACAGCCCGTTCGGGATCAACCCACACCGCGGCGACGTGTTTCGTGCCGACGAGCCGTATGCCCCGTACCTCGGCTATGGCCGCTCGAAGATGCTCGCCGAGCTGCGCCTCCACGACGAGGTCGGCCGCGGCCTCGACGCCGTGATCGTCCGCCCGCCGTGGTTCTACGGACCGCACCAACCGGCGCGTCAGACGACGTTCTTCACGATGGTCCGCAAGGGACACTTCCCGATCGTCGGGGACGGGACCCAACGGCGTTCGATGGTGTACGTCGACGACCTCGTCCAAGGGGTGATCAAGGCCGAGCTCGTGGACTGCCCTCCAGGGGCTGGCTGGTGGATCGCCGACACTCGGCCCTACGAGATCAACGAGATCGTCGCCGCCGTCACCGGGGCCCTCGCCGCCGCCGGCCTCGGCGTGGCACGCCGCCAACGGCACGTGCCGGCGATCGTCGGCCGCGTCGCGGCCGCCGCCGACGCAGCGCTGCAACGCCGGCACCGCTACGTCAGCCAGCTCCACGTCCTCGGCGAGCTCGGGGAGACGATCGCCTGCGACATCTCGGCAGCCCAGCGCGAACTGGGGTACGAGCCGTCGGTCGGCCTCGCCGAGGGCATGCGGCGCAGCGTCGAGTGGTGCCTCGCCGAGGGAATCGCGCTGTGAAGATTCTCGTCACCGGTGGCAATGGCTACTTCGGGAGCCTGCTCGTCAACCACCTCGTCGAGTCGTCGAGCGCCGTCCGCGTTCTCGACGTCGACCCCTCGGCCCGGCAGCCGGATGGCGTCGAGGTGGTCGTCGCCGACATCCGCGACGCCGCCGCCGTGCGGCGGGCCACCACCGGTGTCGACGTCGTGTACCACTGCGTCGCCCAAGTGCCGCTGAGCCGTGACCGGGCCGCTCTGCGATCCGTCAACGTGGACGGCACGACAACGTTGTTGCAAGCGTGCCGGGTCGCGGAGGTGAGCAAGGTTGTCCACCTCTCGTCGAGCGCGGTGTTCGGCATCCCCGAGTCGAACCCCGTGCGCCGCGACACGGTGCCCAACCCCGTCGAGCCATACGGGGCGGCCAAGCTCGCCGCCGAGTGGGCCTGTCTGCGGGCGGCCACCGACCGGCTCGACGTCACGATCGTGCGGCCGCGCACGATCGTCGGGCACGGACGCCTCGGGATCTTTGCCCTGCTGTTCGACTGGATTGCCGACGGCGCCGACCCGTTCGTGCTCGGCGACGGCTCCAATCGCTACCAGTTCGTGCACGCCGACGACCTGGCGGCGTTGTGCGTGAGCGCCGCGGGGCGAAGTGGACCGGCGATCTACAACGCCGGGACCGATCGCTTTGGAACGATGCGCGAAGCGATCGAGCATGTGTGCGCCCATGCGAGTACCGGCGCCCAGGTGCGTTCGCTGCCGAGCGCCGCGGCGGTCGCCGCGATGCGCGCGACCGCCGGCCTCGGGCTCACCCCGTTCGCCCCGTACCACTGGCTGATGTACGGGCAGTCGATGTGGTTCGACATCGACCACGCCCGCCGCGAGCTTGCCTGGCAGCCGCGCTACTCCAACAACGAGATGCTCGCCGAGAGCTACGACTGGTTCGTCGCCAACCGCACCGCAGCGCGTCAGGGGGCATCCGCATCGCCCCATCGCCGCACGCCCACGTCGCGATTGCTGTCGCTGCTCAAGCGCATCTCCTCGTGACGATGAGCCGGCGGGTCGCCACGCGGTGGGTCGGGCTGTCGATCATGTCGATGCTGGCCTACGTGCCCGCCCTGCTCTCGTCGCCGGGACGAATGCCGGCGGACACCAAGCTGTATCTCTACCTCAACCCCCGACGGCTGGTGAGCGACGCGATCTGGACGTTCGACGCCAGGCAGTTCGCCGGCTGGGTCCCTCACCAGATGATCGCCTACGCCTGGCCGAGCGGGCCCTGGTACGTCATCGCCCAGGGGGCCGGCGTTCCCGACTGGGTCGCCCACCGCCTGTGGATCGGCACCGTGATGCTCGCCGCGGGCACGGGCGTCGCCTGGGCAGGGCGCCGTCTCGGGCTCTCGGCCGAGGCGGCGATCGCCGCCGGCCTGCTCTATCAGCTGTCGCCGTACCTCGTCCCGTACATCTCGAGGACGTCATCGATGTTGCTGCCGTGGGCCGGCCTCGGCTGGATCATCGGCCTGACGATCGGGGCCGCCACACGAACCCGCTGGCGTGACGCGGCGCTCTGCGCCCTCGTCGTCGGCACCGTCGGAGCGGTCAACACGACGGCCCTGTTGATGATCGCTCCGGCTCCCGTGCTCTGGCTTCTCGTCGCCGTCGCCGAGCGCACCGTGACGTTGCGTTCCGCAGTGGCGGCTGCGCTGCGCATCGGCGGGCTGGCGGTCGGCGCCTCGGCATGGTGGCTGGCGATGCAGGTCGTCCAGGGCCGCTCGGGCGCCGACCTGCTCGCCTACTCCGAGTCGCTGGAGGACGTCAGCCTCACGGCCACGTCGGTCGAGGTGTGGCGATCGCTCGGATACTGGCTGATGTACGTCCGCGACCCGTACGCCCCGACGACGACAGCCGGGGCCGACTACATGACCGATCTGCTGCCGATCATCTGCGGGTTTCTGCTCGTGATCGTCGCCCTTTGCGGCCTGGCGATCGTGCGCTTCCCGGCGCGCCGCTTCGCCATCGCCATCACGTTCACCGGGCTCGTGCTCGCCGTCGGTGTCCATCCGTTCGTCGACCCGTCCCCGATCGCCGAGTCGTTCCGCGGCGATGGTCAGCACGGGCTGTCCCTGGCGTTGCGCTCGAGCACCCGCGCCCTGCCGCTGCTGGCCGTCGGGCTGGCCCTCGGCAGCGCCGCCCTCGTCGACACCATCGGGCGCACGATCGCCTGGCGCCGGGCCGTGTTCGCCGCTGCGGTCGTGCTCGTCGCCCTCGGCAACCTGCCGGTGCTCACCGGTCGCGGACTCGTCGATCCGGCCCTGGAACGTGACGAGCAACCCCCGGCGACCTGGACCGCGGCGGCGGCGGCTCTGGACGAGCTCCCCGACGGGTACCGCGTGATGCACCTGCCGGGGGCCGAGTTCGGGGCGTTCACCTGGGGGTACACGGTCGATCCGCCGCTCCCGGCACTGAGCGACCGCCCGCTCGTGACCCGCGATCTCCTCCCCCTCGGCTCCCCGGCGGCGATGGACCTCCTCGATGCCCTCGACGACCGCTTCCAGGTCGGATCGGCAGAGCTCGCGGCCGTCGCCCCGATCGCCCGCCTGTTCGGCGTCGACACGATCTGGCTGCCAGGCGACGCCGCCTTCGACCGCTTCCGCACCCCCCGCCCGGAGCCGACCGCCGAACAGTTCGCCGCCGGCAGCGATGGGCTCGGCGAGCCCATCGAGTACGGCCCTCCCGTCGTCAACGTCCCGCACGTGCCGATGGTCGATGAGCAGGCGCTGTCCGAGCCGGAAGTGGGTGCGCCGATCGCCTGCAGTCGAGCTGGTCACCGTGGCCGACCCGGTGCCGATCGTTCGAGCCAGCGACCGTGCCGTCGTGCTCTCGGGCAGCGGCGATGGCCTGATCGATGCGGCGGCGGCCGGGCTGATCGTCGGCGACGAGGCACTCCGCTACAGCGCGTCGATGTCCGGCGACGAGATGGCCGCCGCCATCGCCGACGCCGACGTGGTCATCGTCACCGACTCCAACCGGCAACGAGCCCACCACTGGCGCGGCTCGCAGGACGTCACCGGCTACACCGAGTCGGCATCGGGCGACCAAACCGTGTGGGAGGACTCCGGCGATGCTCGACTCGACGTGTTCCCCGACGCCGACGCGACCGCCTACACGGTGTCGATGCAGGACGGCCCGGTGTCGGTGCGGGCGAGCAGCTACGGGGAGCGCTTCAGCTACCAGCCCGAGGCCCGGCCAGGGCTGGCCATCGACGGCGACCCGAACACGGCGTGGACGGTGCTCGATCCACGCGGGCAGTACCTCGAGATCACGACGACGATCGGGGTCGACCACGTGACGCTGCTGCAGCCCGCCGGGCTCGGCGACGTCCGCCGGCTCGGCACGGTATCGGTGGCCGTCAACGGCGGCGGACCACAGGAGGTCGGGCTCGACGAACGCTCGCTCGTCACCGGGCAGCGCATCGACTTCCCGGCGACCAGCGGGCCGACGACGATCCGCGTCATGCTCGGCCAGATCGTCGGGCCCGAAGGCCGCTCGTCTGTCGGGATCGCCGAGCTCGACGCCGGGATCGGCCAGATCCCCGAGTGGATCGTCGTGCCCAGCGACCTGACGACGGCGATGCGTGACGGCGGGATCGTGCGGCCGGTCACCTATGTCTTGACTCGGGAGCGGGTTCGCCCGACGAACCGCTGGCGGTCCGATCCCGAGTGGCGCATCGCCAGACGGCTCGACGTCCCGTTCACCACCGAGGTCGACGTCGCGGCCACCGTGCGGATCGACCGACGGGCCCCCGACGCGGTGCTCGCCGAGTTGCTCGGCATCTCCGGGCCGACCGCCACCGCACGACTCACCGGAGTTCCGGCGGCGGGCGGCTGGGCGGCGGCCGACGGTGACGACGACACGGCGTGGATCACGCCGTTCGGCGATGTAGTCGGCGGCGCCCTCCACGCCGAGCTCGTCGACCCGGACGCTGCCCTGACGCTGCGCCAGCCCTCCGGCGACTACTCGGTGGTCACCGCCGTGCGGTTGACGCAGGGAAGCCAAACGGTGGACGTGCTCGTCGGCCCACCCGACGACGAAGGTGTGTCATCGATCGAGGTTCCCGACGGTTTTGCCGCCGGACCGCTGACGATCGAGATCACGTCGATCGACGAGCGAACGACGCGCGACCGCCGGTTCGGGGACACGGTGGTCCTGCCGGCAGCGATCAGCGAGGTCGGCAACATCGTCTCCAGCTCGGTGCCGTCGGACTTCGACACGGGGTGCCGCGACGACCTCGTCACCGTCGACGACGTGGCAGTGCCCGTCCGGGTGGCCGGCGCGGTGGCCGCGGCGTTCGAAGGTGCGGTCCTCGACACGACGACGTGCATCGACACGGTGCAACTGGGATCCGGCACGGTTGCCGTGACCGGACAGCAGGATCGGCGCACTGGCCTGCAGGTCGACCGCATCGTCCTCGGCGGCGGCGACGCCCGCTCGACGGCCATCCGGTCGTTCGACGGTCCGTCGGCAACGGTGCTCGACAGCGATCGGCTCAACCGCACGGTCACGGTGGAGGACTGTCCGGACGGATGCTGGCTGATCGTCGGCGAGGGGCAGCACCCGTCGTGGCAGGCGGCGACCGCGGCCGGATCGCTGGGGCGGTCCCAGTTGATCGCCGGCGGTTTCAATGGCTGGTGGATTCCGCCGCACGACGATCCCGTCACGGTGTGGGTGGGGTGGACGGCCCAGCCGCCGCTCAACGCGGCGATCGCCGTGAGCCTCGCCACCGGATTCGTCGCCGTTGTCCTGGTGATCACCGACCGGGTCCGCATGCCACCCGGCATGCGCCTCGACCGTCGCCCTCGTTGGGCGAGCCGGCGATCCGACGGTTTGCGCCGGAGCATCATCGCCGCCATCGCGTGGACCGTGCTCGCTGGTCTGTTCGTGGATGGTGCATGGGCCTGGTGGGGGCTGGTCGGCGGCGCGGCGGTGGTGGCGACGCGGCGCATTCGACTCGCCGGACTGGTGGCCGCCGCCGCCCTCGTCCGCATCGCCGTCGAGGTCATCACCACCGTGCGCCGCGACAGCCCCTCGGCGGACCCCGGCTTTCCGCTGTTGTTCGCGGATCTCCACCACCTCGGCGTGTTCGCCGCCGTGGCCCTCGCCGTCAGCGCCCTGGCCCGCCGTCGCGCCTAGTTCCTTGGTCAGCCCTCGGCGCTGGGCGGAGCGATGAACACGGCCATCGGCTGGCCAAGGTCGAGCAGCTCGGTGAGGTCGGCGAGGTCGTCGTTCGAGATGCGCGGGTCGAGTGACGCGCCGAACAGGTTGGTGTCGACCAGCTCGACCAGATCGCCGAGCCCTTCGACCCCGAGCCGGGCAATCAGCCGGGCGCGCACCTCGGCGGCATGGGCGATCTGCGCCGCGCTGCGCGGCTCGAAGGTGGCGACCTCGACGGCTCCTGGCACGGCGCGCCAGCGATCGACGTAGTCGCCCGTGGCGAGATGGACCTGGGCGTCGGCCCGGTCTCGCCGGCGTACCCGGTGCTCGGTGGCGGGAACGGCGAAGAACTCATCAGCGGCGACATCGAGGCCGCGGCGTTCCAGCTCGTCGAGCAGCCCGTAGCCGGGGCTGCCGATGTCCGCCGCATCGCTCCAGCGCACCTGGTAGGCGCCATCCGTACCCGTCGCCGATCCGACGCCGGCCGCAATCGCCTCGTAGGTGGGATCGGCGAGCGCCTCGACGGCCCGACTCAGTCGCCGTTCGGGCACCTCGGCGCTGGCGAACGTCGCCGCCGACACCAACGTCGTCACGGCGAGCACCATGGCGCTGACCATTGGCAGGGCGACAGCCGGCACGCCCCGCGGGTCGCGGCGACGCCACCAGGCCAGCGCCGTCCAGGCGACGGCGCCGAGAGCGAGGGTCGTTGTCCCCCACGCCCACAGCGTGAGGTAGTACCAGGGCAGCCCGAAGATGCGGGTCATCGACAGCAGTCCGAGGACCACCGCCAACCCGATCACCGCGTGCAGTCTGCGCAACGCGGCTGGCCCGTGGCGCAACGCCGCGACGGCGGCGATCAGCCAGGCACCCAGCGCCAGGATGCCGCGCCACGCGTCCGCCGATGACACGAAGCGCCCGGCACCGTCGAGGTCGCCGGTGAACCCGGCGAACCCGGCCCACACGTCGAAATGACGGAGGGCGAGGCGGACGCCCTCGGCGAGGCCCACCACCGGTTCGGGAGGGTCACCGAAGTGATCGAGCAACGTTCGCCCGTTGCCCGGATCGTTCGTCAGCTGGTCGACGAGCGGCGGCACCCACAGCACGAGCCCGATCACCACGGCGACGACGGCGTTGCGGTCGAGCCATCGGCGGCTCCCGGCAACTCGCCAGCGGCCCCCCTGCCACGTCGCGTAGACGAGCGCCCCGATCATCAACACCGCGCACGGCACCAGGTACGGCACGTGGGTCTGGGCACACAACGAGCCGGCGACGACCAGCGGCACGAGCATCAGCGAGTCACCGCACAGCACCGACCAGGTGGCGAGCAGCACGACGAGCCAGGCGAGCACCGGTAGGTACGGATTCCACGGTTGGGTCAGCAGCAGCTGGCCATAGCCGCGGATCGCCACGGCGAGCATGGCGGCGACGCCGAGCACGCCGCGCCATCCGGCGCGGCGCTGACCGATCCACAGCGCTGTCGCGATGGCCGTGATGTGGATCGCCACGGTCGCCGCCTCCAGGGCCCACGACGTCGACCCGAGCAACCGGTACAGCGGGGCGAGGAGGTAGAAGCTCAGCGGACCCGGGTGGCTGCCCTGATTGGGAAACTCTCCAATCCGGCCCGGCAGACCGATCAGCGGGGTGTGCGCACCGAACACGTCGCGCACGCGGAACTCGGTCATCGCCAGGTCGAGGACCGGATACCACGTCGCGGTTCCGAGGTCGGCGAGGGCCAGGAACAGCGGTGCACAGACGACGAGAGTCGCCATGGTGACCGTGACCCAGGGCCGGCGGGCGCACCCGCGGCCGAGCGCCGCGCTGACGCCCACGAGGTCCACGAGGCCGCCACGCTAACAACCGGGTGGCATTAGCTTGCTCGGCCTGTGACCGCCGATCCGATCGCCTTCGTGCTCGGCGGGCGCGGCGGCCTCTGGCGGCGCGATCGCGGTGCATTGCGGACCTGGGCAGGGCTGGCGGCCGTCGCCGCACTCGTCGTGATTCCGCTGCGCGGCCTCTACCGCTTCACCGGCGGAACGATGGAAGAGGGCTTCATGCTCTACTTCCCCGAGCGGATGGCCAAGGGGGACGTCCCCAACGTCGACTTCCTGCACCTCTACGGGCCTGGCTCGTTGCACGCCCTGATGGCGTGGTACGAGCTGTTCGGCAACACCCTCGCCGTCGAGCGGACCTTCGGGCTGCTCCAGCACGTGGCGATCATCCTCGCCCTGTTCACGCTCGCTCGCCCATGGGGGCGCACGGCCGCGACGCTCGTCGGCGGCTTCGCCGTGTTCTACGTCCTGACGCCGATCGGGCTGACGGCGATGGCCTGGAACGGCGGTCTGGCCCTCACGCTGTGGAGCGCGGTGTTCGCCGTGCGCTCGACCTATCTCGGCGGACGGCCCCAGCTGGTCGCCCGAATCGTGGCCGGGACTCTCGGCGGGCTGGCCCTGACCTACCGCCCCGACCTCGTCGTCGCCGTGGCCCTCGTTCTCGGCTGGATGGTGTGGACCCAGCGACCGTCGTGGCGGGCGGCGACCATCGGGACCCTGGTCGGGCTCACGCCGCTCTGGTACCACCTGGCCGTCGCTGGGCCACGCGCGGCGTGGCAGGGAATGGTCGTCGACCCGGTCGTCCATCTGCGGTCGGGACGGGCGCTGCCCCGGCCGCCGTCGTGGAGCCACCTCGATGGTGCGCTGCAGGCCATCGCCGAGACCCAGCCGCCGTGGTGGGACCTTCCCCATGTCGGTGCCGCACAGGAGATCTTCGTGTGGTTCGTGGCGATGTTGGCCGGCACCGTTGGGCTGCTCGCGCTGGCCGTTGTCGAACGCCGCCGGGGTCGTCGCGACGGACGAGCCGCCGTTCTCCTGGTCGTTGCGCTGGTCAGCGTCGGCATCCTGCCGCAGGGCCTGCAGCGCCCCGACTCGACCCACCTCACCTGGGTGACGTGCGTGTCGTGGCCGTTCGCCGTCGTGGCGATCGTCGACATCGTCCAGCAGCGCTGGCCGGCCATGACGATGCGCCGCGCGGCAGCCGTCGGCGCCGCATTCACGCTCGTGCTCACGTACGTGGTGACATCGCTGTTCACGTTTCGGCACTACCTGCTGCACACACGGGCGGGGTACGGGTGGGTGCCGTCGACGTTCGAGGTCAACCGCGACGACCGCAGCTTCTACTTCGGGGCACCCCGTGCTGCCCTCGCCAGCCAGCAGGTCATCGACGACCTCGACGGGTTGGCACGACGCGGGGACCGGCTGTTCGTCGGGCCGATGGATCTGTCGCGCACGTGGTACAGCGACGCGGTCTTCTACTGGCTGTTCCCGGAGATGGAGCCAGCCACCTACTTCATCGAGATGGACCCCGGGTTGGCCAACGCCGACGACTCCGGCCTCGCCGCGGATCTGGCCAGTGCTGACTTCGTCGTCCTGACGTCGTTTTGGGACGGATGGCGGGAGCCCAACACCTCGATGGACTTCGGCTCGTCAGCCCCCAACGAAGTCCTCGACGCCCAGTTCTGCCAGTACCGCGCCTACCAGGATGGCCTCGTCCGCCTCTACTACCGCTGCCGCTGAAGCGTCGTTCGGCCTAGCGGGGGATGCGGCGCCAGATGGAGGCCGGCAGATGGCGGGCGATGGCCATCAGCGGGCGCAACGTCGGCGGCACCCAGACGATCCGCCGGCCAGCGCGCAGCGCCTTGACCGTGGCGGCCGCGACCGCCTCCGGGGTGGTGGCCTGCGGTGCCGGCGCCATCCCCTCGGTCATCTTCGAGCGCACCCAGCCGGGACGCACGATCAACACGGTGACGCCGCTCCCCACCAGCGAATCGGCGAGCCCCTGGGCGAACCCGTCGATGCCCGCCTTCGATGCCCCGTACACGTAATTTGCCTTGCGGACCCGTTCTCCAGCGACGCTCGACAGCACCACGAGTCGCCCGTGGCCCTGGCGGCGGAACTGGCTGGCCAGTGCCGTGCAGACGCTCACCGCTCCGGTGAAGTTGACGTCGACGAGTGCCGCCGCGGCCGCCGCGTCAGCGGCGAGCACTGTCGCGTCGCCGAGCTGACCGAAGGCGACGACGGCCACGTCGAGGTCGCCGTGGGCCGCCGCCAAGCGCTCGACGAGGGCGGCGTGCGCGCCGGTCTCGGTGGCCTCGAAGCGCACGATGTCGACGGTGATCCCGCGGCGACGGAGCTCCGTCGCGTCGACGTCATCGGGGCGCCGAACGGCGAGCACCACGGTCGTCGTCGCCGGCGAAACGAGGGCATCGACGATCGCCCGACCGATGTCGCTCGTGCCGCCGAACAGCACGATCGTCTGGGCGTCTCCGAGTGCGTTGTTCATCGTTCAGCCTCTCGACTCCAGCCGGTGAGCCGCAGCCGGCGACTCTGATCACTCGCCCACCGACCGTGCGGATCCACCGAGTCGCGCACGGCCTGCCACTCGGCGAGGCGGGGATACCCGCGGCGGATGGCCTCTGGCGTGGCGACCGCGTCCTTGGCGAGATAGTGCCGTCCACCGGCTGCCAGGACCACTTCGTCGAGTTCGGCGAGCAAGTGAGCCAGGCCGTCGACACCGGCTGGGATGTCGAGGGTGAGCGTCCACCCCGGCGCCGGGAAGCTCAGCGGAGCGGGGTTGGCGGCGCCGAAGCGCTTGAGCACGGACAGGAAACTCGGCGTGCCGCGCTCGGCGAAGCGGGTCACGACACGTCGCAACGCCTCCTCCTGGCCGAACGGGACGAGGAACTGGTACTGCACCAGACCGCCGTTGCCGTAGAGGCGGTTCCAGGATCCGATGGCGTCGAGGGGATGGAAGAACCGCGGGATCGACACGATCTCGCCGACTCGCCGGCGCGGTGCCTTGCGGTACCACACCTCGTTGAAGGCGGCGATCGTGGAGTGGTTGAGCAGCCCGCGACCCGGCACGATCGGCGGCACCGTGGCGACGTGGCCCGGCCGATAGGCCAGTGGGTGCACGGCTTGTGCCGGGGCGAGCTCCTCGACGCGGGCGTGGTCGCCGCGGGTCAACACGCTGCGCCCGACCGCCCGACCCCGGGCGAGCAGGTCGATCCACGCGACCGAGTACCGGTACGCGTCGTCGCCAGTGGTCATCACGTCGAGCAACTCGTCGAGATCGCCGACCCGCTCGGTATCCACGGTCATCTGGCCCGTCTCGATCGGCACCATCGCGATCGTCGCCCGAACGATGATGCCGGTGAGGCCCATTCCCCCAACGGTCGCCCAGAACAGTTCCGGTTGGCGGCCCGGCCCGATGTCGACGGTCGTGCCGTCGGCGAGCAGCAACGTGAGTGCCTGCACGTGCGCTCCGAAGGTGCCGTCGACGTGATGGTTCTTGCCGTGGATGTCGCTGGCGATCGCCCCCCCGACGGTCACGAAACGGGTTCCCGGCGATACCGGAACGAACAGCCCTCGAGGGATGCTGACCCGCAGCACCCCGTCGAGGCTGACGCCCCCGGCGGCGGTCACCGCGCCCGCAACCGGATCGACCTCGATCGCCCCGGGAGCAAGCTCGTCGTCGAGGCGAATCGCCAACCCACCCCCGTTCTGCGCGCTGTCGCCGTAACTGCGACCCAACCCGCGGGCGATCGCGCCACGCTCGGGCAGGCTGCGGACCAGTTCGGCGAGGCCGGTGCGGTCGCTCGAGCGACGCCGCACGATCGTGGCCGCCGACGCCGGTGTGCGACCCCATCCGGTCAACAGCTGGCGCACGGCGACCAGTCTGATCGGTTGCGAGCGAGTGAGCGCCAGCGAACGAGCGGCCAGCATCTGCGCAGGCAGTATGTGGCGTGGCCGGGGAACGCCTTCAATACGGCCACTCGGGAACGGGCCGGCCGAGACGGGCCAGCACTTTGCCGCCGCCGAGTGTCAACAGCACCTTGATCGCCACGTTGCGGGCAAACCAACCGAACTGCGCAAGCTGCACCACCGAGTTGCGCGCCCGAGCACGGAACCCGGCACCGGCCAGGTCGGCCCGGTACGCGGCCAGCGAGCGAGACCTGCCGACGTACCGGAACCGTCGGCCGAAGACCAGCTCGCGCCCGATTGCCGCGGTGACGCCGATCGACGAAAAGGCGTCGTGGACGAGCAACGTCCCGCCGGTGGCGACCCGCCGTCCCCAATCGCGGAGGTCGGTGCGCGCCGGTCCATAGCGATGGGCGCCATCGATGTACAGCACGTCGATCTCGGCGTGCACGGCGTCGTGGGCTTCGGCCGAGGTCGATCTGACGTGCCGGACCCGGTGGCGCACGCCGGCGTTGACCAGGTTGTCCTCGAAGGCACGGCGGTCGGCGGCCGCCTCAGCACCGTACCCGTCGAGCTCGCCCGGACCGCGATCGTTGCCGGCATGAGGGTCGATGGCGACGATCGCTGCACCCTCAGGTGCGTGAGCCGCGAGGACGATCGTCGACAGGCCGCGAAAGCTGCCGATCTCGACGATCTCGCCGTCTGGCGGACAGGCCGCGGCGACGGCGGCGAGCATCGAGGCCTGTCCCGCCGTCAGCCACCCCTCGACACCCGGCGGGCGAACATCGTTCATTTCAGGTACACACCGAGGGCGAACGTCACGACCCACAGAACCCCGAGCAGCTGCAGCACGCGGTCCCTGGCGAAGATCTCCTCCGGTGCGCCGCCTTGTCCTTGTTCGACGAGCAACAGGTAGCGGAGCATGGCGGTGAGCATCGGCACGATCGACAGCTCATAGAACGGCAGGTCAGTGCCGGCGAGCTCCTTGGTCTCCAAGGCCCACAGGCAGTAGCTGATGATCGCCGCCCCGCACGACATCGTCAAGACGCCGCGCAGGTACGTGGGCGTGTAGGTCTCCAGCGTCGGTCGCACATCGCCGGCGCCGGCCCCGACCTCACGCAGTTCGGCGTAACGCTTGCCGGCGACGATGAACAGCGATCCGAACACCGTGCACAGCACGAACCACTTCGACATCGGCACGTCGACGGCGACGGCGCCCGCCGCCGCCCGGAGCACGAAGCCCGACGCAATGAGTACGAGGTCGACGACGGCGACGTGCTTGAGCCATGCGCTGTAGGCGAGGGTGGCCGCGATGTACGTGAGGATCACGGCGACGGTTTCCCAGCGACCCGTGGCCGCGGCAACCAGGCACGCCGCGACGAGCAGCCCCGTGCCGACGACCTTGGCCGTACCGACACCGAGCTGACCGGCGGCGATCGGACGGAATCGCTTCGTCGGATGGCGCCGGTCGGCGTCGACGTCGACGGCGTCGTTCCAGAGGTAGATGCCGCTGGAGGCCAGGCAGAAGGCGGCGAACGCCAGCAGCGCGGCGCCGAGTTCGGGCCAGTCGTCGAGGACCCCTGCGGCGCCGGGAGCGGCGAAGACGAGCAAGTTCTTCGTCCACTGCAACGGCCGGGCGGTTTGGACGACGGCCGCGGTCGTCGAAATCGGCGCTGCGGCGTCCTCGTCGCGACCGCCGTCGAACACATCGTCGACGATCACGACGTGTGGCCCCAACGTGACGACCGGCACGCCATGGCTGGTCAGGGTATAGTGCGGTTCGTCCGCGTGACGTTGGAGGTCTGCTCAAATGTCCGACGAGGGAGCTGTCTGGATCTCACCGATCCACTTCTTCGACATCGTCGCGGCGATGCGCCAGCGCGCTGCGCTTCGGGACGGCATGTCACAACTCACGGCGGTCGACGTCGCCCATGCCGGCGGCACGAGCTACGTCGAAGCGCTCGTCAACTCCGTCGACGAATCGCGGACGATGATCGCCGCCAGTCTGGAGGTCGCTGGTCGCGCCCTGGTGATCGCCGGCACCCGCGTCGTCGACGCCGACCTCGCCGAGGGCTACGCCACGAACTTCTGGGGGTTGCCCTCGCCGTACTCGAGCGTGCCCACCGACGAGGACGGCTACGACCAGTGGGTTGATGATCAGAACGAGTACTACGACGACTTGAACGACTACATGTCCGAGACCGAAGACCTGCTCGAGGGTGGCTGACTGTGGCCACCGTGACCTCGGCCAAGCTGGCCACGATCGCCTCCGAGCTGAACAC
This sequence comes from Ilumatobacteraceae bacterium, assembly GCA_963786985.1. Lineage (GTDB taxonomy): Bacteria > Actinomycetota > Acidimicrobiia > Acidimicrobiales > Ilumatobacteraceae > Desertimonas. The sequence goes on from CAWBBL010000025.1 coordinate 358,404, forward strand.
GTTGCACAGTGCGCTGGCCGAACGAGCGTCCGACTTCGGCGACGTCATCGACTCGACGCGTGCCGCTCTCGATCTGCTCGGCCAGAGCTGGCGCGGCCCGGTCCGCGACGACATGCAGGGCCAAGTGTCCAGCTACGTCGACTCGGTCGCCTCCGTGGTCGCGGCAACGGACTCGGCGGCGGCCACCGTCGAGGGCTGGGCGACTGCAGCAACCGACGCCAGCGACCGGCTGGCCGGCCTCGAGCAGGCGCAGTCGACCGCCGAGGCGATGATCGCCGCGAGCACTGAGGACGACGGCGCCGATGTGCTTCGATCCTCGTTGTCCAGGATCAACGGCTCGATCGCCGACGAGGTCACCGCCTGGGCGACGACCTGTGTCGCCAAGGGGGCCGAACTGGCCTCGGCGATCGCCACCCTCCAGCAGGCGTCGCTCGTCGAGATGGGCACAGCCGACCAGCGTTCGGCGTTGCTCGGCGACAGCTACTCACTCGGCCTCGCCGGGTGGGCGGCGCAGCACGACATGGACCTGTCGATCCTCGACCCGACCGGCGGACTGGGTCGAGCGGCGGACGAGCAGCTGGCCGACTTCGCCGACAGCGAGTACGCGGCGCTGATGTACGCCGTCATCGAGACGATGAACCAGGCCGACATCTCGAAGATGGATGGCAAGTCGTCCCGCGACGACTGGCTGTTCTCGGCCGACCCCGACATCGTCCGCTTCCGACTCGAGATCGCCGCCCGTCTGGCGGGGATCGAGCTGTCCGAGGAGCAGCTCGACGAGCTGACGGGACAGATCATCAACGCCGCCGTGTTCGGCGCGGCGACCGACGACGATGGACGCGGCGCCATCGACGACCAGTTCGACGAGCACACCGGCATCGAAGCGGCACTCGACGACGATCAACCGAGCGAGCGCGACTTCGAGTTCCCCGAGAACGCGACGGCGGCCGACGAGTACGTGCGAACCTGGTTGGAAGCGCAGTGGGAGGGCGACAAGGGCCTCCTCGACTACGCCAAGATGCTGATCATCCCGGACTTCGCCGTGATGAACCCGTGGTCGGACGAGTTTCACCCCGGGTGGGCGATCGTCGAGGTTCTCGGGATCATTCCCTGGACGAAGGTCACCAAGCTGGCCACGCTCGCCAAGCTCGGGCGCCATGGCGACGAGATGGCCGACGCGGTGCGCCTGTTCGACGAGGGGGCCGACATCCTCGGCGACGCCGGCCGCATCTCCGACGACGTCGCCGGCGCCAGTGACGATCTGCTTCGAGCAAGCGACGAGCTGGCCCAGTCGGGCGACGAGATCGCCGCCGCCGCTGGCGACGACCTGTCCCACCTGGCGAAGGCCGATCCTCGGGTCGTCGCCCAACTCGACGACGTGCGCACGCCGGTGATGGACGAGCTGCAGACCCAGGTCGACCGGATCTGGGCGGAGACCCAAGCAGCCCTGCCCGACGCCTCGCCGCAACAGCTCGGCACCCGCGCCCACCGCGAGTTGGACGTGTGGATCCAGGCCCACGCCGATGAGCTGGTACCACCCGAGAGTGGCTACCGAATCCAGTCGGAGGTCTCCTTCGTCGACGGCGGGGAACTGGCGACCCGCGGCACACGCGGCTCGATCCGCCCGGATGTGATCCTCGAACGACGTGTCGTGGACGAGGACGGGGTGACCAGCTGGGAGGTCGTCGAGGTCGCCGACCTGAAGACGGGCAACGCCGGAATTTCCGCGTCGTGGCAGCGCAAGGTGGATGACTGGCTGGCACCCAACAACACGACAGAGATTCGTCCGCAGTCGCCAGTCCCGGTTCCCGAGTGACCGGGTGGTGAGTCGCCAGTTAGGTTGACGCCGTGGCTCGGTCTGCCGAAGGAACGCGCTGGGAGGAGATCCTGCGGGCCATCCGACCCGACCTGCCGGGTGAGTGGTCGACGCGTGGTGGCGGCATGAAGGCGATACTGGTGCGCGAGCCGATCGGCTGGGCGATCCCGTGGATCGGCTGTTCCAAGGCCTCGTCGGCGCGCACCCACGCGGGGGTCGCCCCGGCGCTCTGGGACCGGTTGGACTGGCTGATGGGCATCTATGGCTTGGACATGGCCGATGTGCCGCGCGGTCCGCGTTCCATCGAGCTCGGTGAGGACGGCGACGTGGACGTGGCGAGGGGCTTCGTCAGTCACGCTCTCGAGCGGTTCGAGGAGCTGACGGCGCAACGCTATGCCGAGCTTGCCGAGCGCACCCTGCTGCGGGTCAACGAGCCCGTGTTACCGAAGAGCTTCGTCCTGATGGCTCCCGGGTGGCGCATCGTCAACGACAGTGGCGATCCTGTCGAGGCCGCCGAAGCATGCATCGACTGGGCGCAACGGCGCTGGCCGCAGAGTGCCGACCTCGTGGCCCAGAAGCGCCGCTTCTACGAGGCGCTGATCAGTGCCTACCAGGACGGTGGTCGCGACCAGGCGTTGGCGTTCCTCACCGACAACCGCGATCGACAGCTCGCCGAGCAGGGCTACGACACGCCGAGTTTCGACTGATGGGTGGACAATCGGCCGACGCTTCCAGCATCCGCTCCACACTGAGCGATCTGCTGCCGGTGCTGATGCCGGGTGCCAGCTTCGATGGGGCCAGCGACGAGGTGCTCGTCCCGCTCGACGACGGTCGGGCTCGAGTCAACGTCGACTCGCTCGTCACCCGGTCCGCCGACGTGCCTGCGACACGCTGGCCGAGGCTCATCGACGACTGGTGCACCGAGGTGCTCGAACACCTCCAGCGGCCGCAGCCATCGCTCGACGCCGATCTGTTGCGGCTCCGCCTCGTTCCGACGAGCCCGGTCGACGCGGACGTCGTGATCGTCAAGCCGTATGGCGTCTACTTCCAGCTCGAAGTGATGGCCGACCTCTCCGACCGGCGCCTGTGGATCGGACCTGCCCGGGCGGCCGAGCTCGGGCTGACGGCGGCCGACGCCTTCTCGACGGCCTTGCGCAACACGATTCAGCAGGTACTCACGCAACTCGACGTCCGGCGCCATGACGTCGGCAACGGCCTGACCATCTCGCTCGCCGCAGCCGACGGCACGCCGTGGGTGTCAACCGGGTTGACCTCCGTCGCCAACCTGTTTCGCGCCCCAGAACTGCGGTATGGCGCCCTCGTTGCGGTGCCGCGACTGAGTGCCGTGTTGTTCTCGCCCATCGGGAGCGATCGGGTGACCGCCGACATCCTGCTGCTCGGGCGCCTCGTTGCCGACATGCACCGCGACAGCGACGATCCGTGCTCGCCCGACCTGTTCTGGATGCACGACGGTGCGCTCTACCGCATCGAGCTCGGCGACGGCACCAGCGTCACCCTGCCCGTCGAGCTCCAACCAGTCGTCGCCTCCCTACCCCCGACCTGACGACCGCTCTCAGTTCCCGTTCTGGGCGGCCTCCGGTCCGTTTCCCGATCCGGGCGGCCTGCGGTCCGGAATCCCGGTGTTTGGCCGCCCAGATCGCGTGCGGCGGCGTCAGCGACCGACCCACACGCCGTGGTCGGCGTCAGCGAGCATCGCTTCGTCACCCGCCGAGTCGCCGTACGCCCACAGCGTGACGTTGCGACGCCCGCCGAATCGTTCTCCGAGCCAACGGTGCAGGTGGACGACCTTGGCGGTGCCGCGGCAGTTCCCGCCATCGAGCTCGCCGGTACACGACCCGTCGGCGGCGACACCCAGCCGCGTGCCGATCACGCCCACGTCCCCGAGCTGGGCGGCAAGGGGAACGAGGTACGCCTCGTACGAGGCCGACACCAGAACGACGTGGTGGCCGTCCTCCAGATGGCGACGCAGCGTTGCCACACGGTCATCGCGGAGCCACGACGCGGCGATGTGGACCGCGAACCGCCGACCGACCTCGTCGACCTCGTCGGCCCGCCGACCCGCGAACACGACTCGCGTGGCGAGCTCCTTGAGGCGATCTCGATCGCGGCCGACCGCTGCCGGCAGGAGCTGATGGCTCCGCCGGGCGAGACCGGTGACGAGTCCGGTGGTGCCGGCGACCCGGCGCAGGAACGGCACGACGCAGTCGCGGGTCGTCAGCGTGCCGTCGACATCGAAGGCGGCAACGAGCGGAACGTCCGGCACGCCACATCCTGCCAGGAACCCGCTACCGGTCGGCGATCTGCCATGATCCGAGACTGTGCCGCAGTTGGCCCGCCGCCTTCGTTCGTTCCATAGCCGGCGCATCGCCATTCCGGTTGGGTCCGACGCCCTCGTGCTCGACGTCGGCAGCGGTGACAAGCCGCATTGGCGGGCCGACGTGCTCCTCGATCGCTACGCCGACGCCGAGTTCGGCGGACAACGCTCGGGCCGCGCGTCCGCCCGCATCACCCGCCCACTGTTCGCCGCGGACGCGGCCGACATGCCCTTCGCCGATGGGGTGTTCGACTACGTCGTGTGTTCGCACGTGCTCGAGCACGTCCCCGACCCGGCGGCCGTGATCAGCGAGATCACGCGGGTCGGCCGGGCCGGGTACATCGAGGTTCCCCAGGCGGCGAGCGCCAAGATCCTCGACTTCCCCAGCCATCTGTGGTGGTGTCGTCTCGATGGCTCGACGCTCGTGTTCACCGCCAAGCACGCCCGGGCGTTCGATCCCGAGATCGCCGGCTACATCGAACGCTCCGGTGTCGAGCGGGAGCTGGAGAAGCTGCTCGACCGAGCGTTCGACTATCGGGTCGCGTCGTTGAATTGGACCGAGAACGTCGACGTCAGGATCGAGGGCACGCTCGACCCGCTGTTCGAGGCGACGGCACGGTCGGCCGAGCGGCACCACCGGCCCGGGCAGAGCCTCGGAGGGCGGCTGCTCACCTGGACGATGGCCCTCCCCCATCGGCAACGACGGCGCCGCGCCCCCGTGTTGTTCGACGACGTCGTCAAGCCGGCACTGCGAACGGGAACCGGTGAGCGGCTGCAGAAGCGGATCTACGCCCCGCCGAGCAAGGCGTCGTAGCTCGTCCAGAAGCCCGGCCAGCTCTTGGTGACGACATCGGGATCGTCGATGGCGATCCCGTCGACACCGGCGCCGAGCACCGCGAACGCCATCGCCAGGCGATGATCGTGATGGGTGTGGAGCACCGCACCGTGCAGTCCGGCGGCACCCCCCGGAACCGGATCGACGCGTAGTCCGTCGTCGGTCTGGCGAACGTCGGCGCCCGTCTTGGCCAGCTCCCCGACGAGGTCGCCGAGCCGGTCGCTCTCCTTGCTCCGGATGAACCCGACGCCGCGGATCGTCGTCGGCGTGGACGCGGTCGTGGCGACGGCAGCGATCGTCGGAACGAGATCGGACGTCGCCGCCATGTCGACATCGATGCCGTGGAGCGTTTCTGCCTCGTCCCGGGCGACCGTGATCGAGTGCTCATCGAACGTGAACGCGCAGCCCATCGCCGTCAACAGCTCGATGATGGCGATGTCACCCTGCAGCGAGTCGGGCCGCAGGTCGTTGACCGAGATCGCCCCGCCGCGCACTGCGGCGACTGCCAGCGGGTAGCTCGCCGAGGATGCATCCGGCTCCACCGCGAACCCCGTGCCGACGTACCGACCGGGTCGGACGTCGACCCGTTCGGCGGAGATGTCGACGTCGGTGACGCCGAACGCGGCCATCACCGCAGCGGTCAGCCGGACGTACGGCTGCGACACCAAGGGCGACGTCAGTTCGATGCGCACACCGCCCGCCAGCAGCGGGGCGATGAGCATCACGGCGGAGACGAACTGGCTGGACACGTCGCCGCGCAGGCGAACCGTGCCGCCTTGGCGGAGTGGTCCGGTGACGGTGACAGGGAGCCGGCCACCCCGCCCATCGTCTTCGACCTGCGCCCCCAGTGATCGCAGCGCGTCGTGCAGTTCCGTCATCGGCCGCCGGCGCAAGGGTGGGTCCCCGTCGATGGTGATCGGCGTGTCGGCGAGAGCCGTGAGGGCGGTCACGAATCGCGAGGTCGTCCCGGCGAGCCGTGCGTCGAGGCGCGACGCACGGGGGTCGAGTCGCCCACCGCTACCTTCGACGAACACGACCCCGTCGTCGTGCGCCTCGACCCCAATGCCGAGACCGGCGAGGCAGTCCACCATCGCCACCGTGTCGTCACCGTCGGGAACGTTCGACAGATGGCTGTCACCGTCGGCCAGGGCGGCGGCGGCGAGGGCCCGGTTGGCGATGCTCTTCGAGCCGGGCACGCTCACCACGCCGCGCACTGGGCCGGTGGTGGCCCGTAGTCGCTTCACGACAGCGGCGACACGGCCGGGTGCATGCCCCGTCCGGCGAGGACCGCGCGGTACGCATCGGCCGAGTCGGCATCGACGAGCACGACGGCGACACCCGAGTTGCTCTCGGCGAGGTGGACGACCTCGAAGCTGGCGATGTTGATGCCCTCGCGTGCCGCCAGCGTGAAGATCTCGGCGGCTGCACCGGGCCGGTCGGGGATCGGGATGCGCACTTCGGCAAGGGTTTCCGGACGAGCGATCCGGCCGGGAAGGTTGGTCCGCGCCAAGCGGGCGCGTTGCAGCCGGTCGAGCAGGCCGTCGCGGTCGACGGCCTCGACGATGTCGCGCATCTCGCCGAGCCGGTCGATCAGTCGGTCGAGCGCTCCGACGATGGCGTCACGGTTCTGGTCGCAGATGTCGAGCCAGATGTCCGGGTGCCCGCTGGCGATGCGGGTCATGTCCCGGAAACCTCCGGCGGCCAGCCGCAGTAGGGCGGCGTGTTCGTCGGCCCCATCGGCGGCCAGTCCCATGAGGCTCGCCGCAGCGAGATGCGGTACGTGGCTGACCACGGCGACCATCTCGTCGTGGCGCGCCGGGGCCATCGCCACCATCTCCGCACCGAGGGCGCCGACCGCCGACGCCACCGCGGCGATCGTCGTGTGCGCCGTGGTGTCCGTCGGCGTGAGCACCCACACCGCACCGCTGAACATGTCGGCATCGGCGCCGTCGAGGCCTTCCAGCTCACTACCGGCCATCGGGTGGCCGCCGACGAAGCGGTCGTCGTCGATCGCCGCGCACAGTGCTCGTTTGACGCTGCCCACGTCGGTGACCGCGCCGGCCGTCTGTTTGAGGGCCCGCTCGACGGCGTCCTGGGCGGCGAGCACCGGCACGGCGACGAACGTGATCGCCGCGTCGGGATCGAGCCCTCCACTGTCGATGCAGCCGCGGGCGACCGCCTCGTCGACGCGGGCCGCCGACAGATCCTCCCCGCTGACGGTCCAGCCCCGCGAACGCAAGCCGATGGCGATCGAGCCGCCGACGAGGCCGAGACCGATGACGTTCGCCCGGCTCATCGCGGACCGGGCAACGCAGTCATTCCGGGCGATCGTACCGAGCACGCCGTCGAGCGGCCCGGTCCGTTGGTGCTGTCGCGACGGCGAGGCGGCGGACCTCCTCGGGGGCCAGCGGGCGCCACTCGCCGGGCTGCAGCCGCCGATCGGTGAGCGGTCCGATACGCACGCGAACGAGGCGGCGCACGGGATGGCCGACCGCCTCGCACATCCGCCGGATCTGGCGGTTGCGACCTTCGTGGATCGTGATCCGCAGGACTCCAGGCGACGGCTGGGTCACCTTGGCCGGGGCGGTCGGTCCATCATCCAACTCGACTCCTTGGCGCAGGGCGCGGATCGCCGCCGGGCTGAGGCCGCGTCCGCCCGCCGACTCGACCTCGGCGAGGTACTCCTTGTCGACGCCCATCGACGGGTGGGCGACACGGTTGGCCAGCTCGCCGTCGTTGGTCAGCAGGAGCAGGCCCTCGGTTTCGACGTCGAGACGGCCCACGGGGAACACCCGTGGTTCGGTCGGCACGATCTCGACGACCGTTGGCCGACCGTGGGTGTCACGGGCCGTCGTCACGACGCCAGCCGGCTTGTTGAGCAGGTAGTACACGAGGCCAGGGCGGATCCCCACCGGCGCCCCGTCGACCTCGATGAGGTCGGTGGCCGGGTCGACGCGCCGCCCGAGCACGGCGACGTCGCCGTTGACCCGCACACGGCCGGCGGCGATCAGCTCCTCGCAGACCCGCCGGCTGCCCCACCCGGTGGCGGCGAGCACCTTCTGCAGGCGCTCGCCACGAGGCAGCTCGGCCTGCTGCTCCCACAGCGGCGGCTCCGGCGCCCCGTTCACCCGCTCGGCTCGACCTGTGAGCTACTTCTCGACGCGCAGACCGGCCTCCAACGCCTCGACGACCCCGGCATCGGGAATGAAGTCGGCGATCGGCGGCAGATCGGCGATGGAGTCGATGCCCAGCCGTTCGAGGAACTCGACGGTGGTGCCGAACAGCACTGCTTGACCGGGCCCCGCGTCGCGACCGACGGCATCGACATAGCCGCGAGCCTGCAGCGTGCGCAGGACACCGTCAGGGTCCACCCCGCGGATCGAGGCGATCTGCGCCCGCGAGATCGGCTGCTTGTAGGCGACGATCGCCAGGGTCTCCAGGGCGGCGGCCGACAACCTGGCGCGTTGGTCACTGAGCAGGAAGCGCTCGACGTAGGCGATCTGGTCGGCGGCCGTCTGGTAGCGGTACCCCCCGGCGATGCGCACGAGCTCGAACCCGCGTCGCGCCGCCCGGTACTCGTCGCCGAGTTGGGTGCACCACGCCTCGATGTCGCCGACCGGCCGCTCGAGCAGCTGGGCCAGGACGTCGGGCGGGACAGGATCGTGAGCAACCAGGACGATCGCCTCGATCGCCCGCAAGTACTCCCCGACGTCGCCGTTGGTCGGTTGGTCGTCGCCGAGCTCGAGCTCATCCGTCATAGATGTCCACCATCATCGCCGACACTTGCTCGGAATCCCCGCCGACCCACTCGATCGTGATCTCCCCGAAGAGGTCGGCCTGGTCGACCTCCACGAGGCCCTGCTTGAACAGTTCGAGCACGGCGAGGAAGCGCACGATCACGTCGAGCCGCTCGCCGAGGTCGGACGTCAGCCGGGCGAACGAGATGCGCCCGGCGCGGGGCAGCTCGTCGACGAGCTCGGCCACCGCGTCGGCGACGCTGGCCCGGATCGGGGCGACGTGGTGCAGGTCGATGCGCGGCACCGGCCGCGGCGTCATCGCCAGGGTCGCTGCGTCACGCAAGCGCGCCGGGGTGACGCCCACCAAGAGGTCCGGGGCCACGTCGTCGAAGCGCTCGTCGGGCCCGACACGGCGGGCGACGCTCGTCGCGGCGTGGTCGGTCAGCGTGCCGAACACGCCCGAAACGTCCTTGAACGTCTTGCACTCGAGCAGGCGAGCGAGGAGCAGATCGCGCTCTTCCCAGATGGCCAGCTCGTCGTCGAGGTCGATGTCGGCACGCCCGGGCAGGAGGCGACGGGCTTTGAGTTCGACAAGGGTCGCGGCGATCAACAAGAACTCGGTGGCCACGTCGAGATCAAGGGTTTGCATCCGCTCGATCTCGGCGAGGTAGGCATCGACGATGCGCGCCAGGCTGACCTCGTAGAGGTCCACTTCCTCGGCCAGGATGAGCTGCAGGAGGAGGTCGAACGGACCTTCGTAGACGGGTGTCTCGACACGGGTCGCCATGTCCTCCCGACGCTACCGAACGACGCCCCGCCGAGCGGGGATGTCGCCCGTAGCATGACGCGGTGACCAGAGTCCTGTCGTGCCTGCAGCCCACCGGCGACGTCCACCTCGGTGTGTACTTCGGTGCGCTGCGCCAGTGGGTGGCCGGGCAGCACGACAAGGACGTGTTCCACGGGATCGTCGACCTCCACGCCCTGACCATCGCCGACGAGCCGGGAGTCGTCGGCGAACGCACGATCGAGGTGGCGGCGATCCTCTTCGGGGTCGGCCTCGATCCCGATGTCGCCACGGTCTTCGTGCAGAGTCACTTGCCGGAGCACTCCCAGCTGGCATGGCTGATGGAGTGCAACGTCGGTTTCGGCGAGTTGTCGCGGATGACGCAGTTCAAGGACAAGTCAGCGCGGCGCAGCGGAGAGTTCATCTCCGGCGGTTTGTTCACCTACCCGGCGTTGATGGCCGGCGACATCCTGCTCTACGACACCGACGAGGTGCCAGTCGGCGACGACCAACGTCAGCACGTCGAGATCACGCGCGACATCGGCACGCGCTTCAATCAACGCTTCGGCGAGACGTTCGTGCTCCCCGAAGCCGTCGTCCCCGCAGTCGGGGCGCGGATCATGGATCTCCAGGATCCGACGTCGAAGATGTCGAAGTCGTCGAGGCTGCAGACAGGTGTCGTGCAAATCCTCGAAGACCCGGAGTCGATCGCCCGCAAGTTCAAGCGGGCCGTCACCGACTCGGACGGCGAGGTCCGTTTCGATCCCGAGAACAAGCCGGGAGTGAGCAACCTGCTGCAGATCCTCGGCGCACTTCGCGACGAGAAACCGGAGAACGTCGCCGCGGGGTACACGCAATACGGGCCGCTCAAGGCCGATGCCGGCGAGGCGGTCATCGAGGCGTTGCGTCCCGTTCGCGAGCGGGCCACCGAACTGCTCGCCGACCGTGGCGAGTTGGCGGCGTTGCTGCACCAGGGTGCCGACAAAGCCCGGACCGTGGCCTCGGCCACCCTCGATCGCGCCTACCGGGCCGTCGGCCTGGCCCCCGCCTGACCCCCCATCTGGGGAAGTTCTCTGTCATCTCGACGTCTGGGGAAGAATCGTGTCAGGGCCTGACACGATTCTTCCCCACAAGTCGGAATGACACGATTCTTCCCCAGATGGAGGGGCGCGGTCAGATGCTGTCGTCGGCGGCTTGGAGGTCGGCGGCGGCCGGTCCGTGACCACCGATGAGGGCCACCGTGGCCGGGTCTGATCCCGAGTGGGCGGCCATCTGCGCACCGATCTGTTCGTGGTCGCGGTACTGGCGGAAGCGCCGGGTTCGCCCACCCACGAGGGTCGCCGCGACGCGTCCCCACGTGCCGAGTCCGGATTGCACCTTGCCGACGTCGTGGAGCAGCGCCCCGGCCATCTCGGCACGCGTGGCGGACGGCCGTCGCTCCACGAATCGCCGGCCGACGTCGATGGCGTGACGCCGGTCGGCGGGGGGCATCCGCGCCCAGAGCTCGCCCTCCTCGGCCGTCAACCACGTCCGCGCCCACGCCTCGTCCTCGCGAGGTGGCGGTCGCCGCGACAGTGACGTGGCCCAGCGCCTGGCGAGATGACCGACGCTCACGGGGCGACGACCGCGCGCGGGTGGGCGTCGCGGTAGACCTGCCAAAGACGCTCCTGGCTGACCTTGGTGTAGACCTGCGTCGTCGAGATCGAGGCGTGGCCGAGCAGCTCCTGAACGACGCGCAGATCGGCGCCGTGGTCGAGCAGGTGGGTCGCACAACTGTGCCGCAGGACGTGCGGCGACAGCTGATGGTGAGCGTCGAGGCCGGCCCGTGCGCCGTACTTCTTGACGATCGCCCATGCCGCCTGGCGGGTCAACCGACCGCCCCGCGAGTTGAGGAACACGGCCGTGGCATCGTCGCGGCGTCGCCACTGCGCGGGCGCCAGGTCGAGCCGTCCACCCGGTGCGAACCAGTGATCGAGGGCCTCCGCCGCCGCCCGACCGAACGGCACGATGCGCTCCTTGGCGCCCTTGCCGAACAGTCGGACGAGTTGGGCATCGAAGTCGATGTCGCCCATCGACAGATCACAGACTTCCGAGATCCGCGCCCCGGTGCCGTACAGCAACTCGAGCAAGGCGCGATCACGACGGGCGACGGGATCGTCGCCGGTGACTGCCGCGAGCAGTGTCGTGACCTGCCCTTCAGCGAGGGCCTTGGGGATCCCGGCGGGGACGCGCAGACCCTCGAGGTCGGCGGTCGGGTCGTCGCGGCGATGCTCCTCGTTGACCAGGAAGCGGTGGACCGACCGGATCGAGGCGAGCTGCCGGGCGATCGTCGAAGGGGCACTCCCCTGCCGGCGGCGTGCGGTGATCAGCTCGATGAGGTCGGCGGTGCTCACCGTCTCCAAGGTCAGATCACGGGCCGCCAGCCAGCCGGCGTAGGCGGTGAGATCACGCCGGTAGGCCGCGAGGGTGTTCGCCGCCCGCCCGCGCTCGGACAGCAGCCAGGACAAGAAGTCCTCGGCTTCCAACGGCAGCTCGACGGCAGGATCAGCCGCCACCACGCAGCCGCCGTTCGGCGAGCAACAACCCGACGACTGACTTGGCGTCGACGATGCGCCCGTTCTCGACCCACTCGATCGCCTCGCCGAGCGGCAGTTCGAAGACGTCGGCGTGCGCCTCCTCGGGCCCGTGGGGAGTTCGCTCGACAGGCGTGCAGTCGGTGGCCAGGAAGATCGTCGTCGTCGAGTCCGTCATCCCTGCGCTCGGATAGATCGTCGTCAGCAGCTCGACGTTCCCGGGCGCCAGACCGACCTCCTCGACCAGCTCCCGCCGTACGTTGTCGTCGTCGGCCTCACCATCGACATCGCGAACGCCGGCAGGGATCTCGATGACGACCTCGTCGTGGGGTGCCCGGTACTGGGCGATGAGCACCACGCGCGGCTCTGCTCGTGGCGTGTCGTCGGGGGCATAAACGATCGGCACCGCCGACACGGCGCCCGGCGAGCGCACGATCTGACGCACGAACCGCTGGCCATCGGGGTCCTCGAAGGTGGCCTCGACGAACCGATAGAGGTAGGCGGACCCGCATTCGCGCTCGTCGACCTGCCGGAACCCGCTCAACGGGTCGCGCCCACCGCCGGAGCGACGACCGGAGTTCCGAGACGGCGCCGGCGCAACGCCAACGCCGCGCCGACCAGCTCGCGGAACAGCGGATGGGGGCGGTCCGGGCGACTCTTGAACTCGGGGTGGGCCTGGGTGCCGACCCAGAACGGGTGATCAGCGAGCTCGATGAACTCGACGAGGCGGCGGTCCGGCGACGCCCCCGAGCACACGAAGCCGTGTTCGGCGAGACGGCCGCGATAGTTGGGGTTGAACTCGTATCGGTGGCGGTGCCGCTCGCTGACGACCGGCTCGCCGTACGCCGTCGCGACCTTCGTGCCGGGTTCGAGCACGGCGTAGTAGGCGCCGAGGCGCATCGTGCCGCCCTTGTCGGTGACGTCGAGCTGATCGTTCATCAAATCGATGACCGGGTGCTGGGTAGTCGGGTCCATCTCCGCCGAGTTGGCATCCGACAGACCGAGCACGCTGCGGCTGAACTCGACGGTCATCGCGTGCAGGCCGAGACACAAGCCGAGGCACGGCACGCCTTCCTCGCGGGCGTAGCGAACGGCGGCCACCTTGCCCTCGAACCCGCGGGCTCCGAAGCCCCCGGGAATGACCATCCCGTCGAGCTCGGCGAGGCGCCCGGCGGCGAGCAACCCTTCGACCTCCTCGGCCTGGATCCAGTCGATGTCCACGGCCGCCCCGTGGTGGAACGCGGCGTGCTTCAGCGCCTCGACGACCGACAGGTAGGCGTCGGCCAACTGGACGTACTTGCCGATCAGCCCGATGCGAACCGGTTCCGTGGCGGCCTCGACCTTCGTGACGACCTGCTCCCACGGCGACAGGTCGAGCGGATGCGCTTCGAGGTCGACGCGCAGGACATCGCAGACGACGTCGTCGAGGCCCTCGTCGTGGAAGATCAGCGGCAGCTCGTAGATGTTGCGGGCATCGGCCGCATTGACGACGGCCTTGGCGTCGACGTCGCAGAGATTGGAGATCTTGACCTTGAGGTCGTCCGACAGTGGTTCGGCGCTGCGGCACACGATCACATCGGGCTGGACGCCGCGGCTGCGCAGCTCGGTGACCGAGTGCTGGGTGGGCTTGGTCTTCTGCTCCCCCGATGGCCCGATGTACGGCACGAGCGTGACGTGGACGTAGCACACGTTGTCCCGTCCGGCGTCCTTGCGGAACTGGCGGATGGCCTCCAAGAACGGCAGGATCTCGATGTCGCCGACCGTGCCGCCGACCTCGGTGATGACGACGTCGACCTCGTCCGTGGCCAGCCGGGCAATGCGCCGTTTGATCTCGTCGGTGATGTGCGGGATCACCTGCACGGTCTTGCCGAGGTAATCACCGCGACGCTCGGCGGCGAGCACGGCCCGGTAGATCGATCCGGTCGTGGCGTTGGAGTCACGCGACAGGTTCTCGTCGATGAACCGCTCGTAGTGACCGAGATCGAGGTCCGTCTCACCGCCATCGTCGGTGACGAACACCTCGCCGTGCTCGTACGGGTTCATCGTCCCCGGGTCGACGTTGATGTACGGATCGAGCTTTTGCAGGGTCACCCGCAGCCCACGCAGCTTGAGGAGGCGGCCCAGCGAAGACGCGGTGAGCCCCTTGCCGAGCGAACTGGCGACACCACCGGTCACGAAGATGTGTTTCGGCACGGGACAACAGAATACCCCGACCTCACCCGGTCTGCCGCGGATGCGGACTGGCGGCGCTCCTTCACCGGGTCAGGAGCTGCACGGCGTGGCGTTGCGCCGCTGCGCCGCCGGCGTCCCCCGACAGCATGCGGGCCACCTCGGCGACCCGCCGTTCGCCCTCGACTCGTTGCGCCGACGCCGTCGTCGCGCGGCCGGCGACGCGCTTGGCGACGACGATCTGGGTGCCGGCCAGGGCGGCGACCTGGGCCAAGTGGGTGACGACGAGCACTTGGTACGACTCGGCGACGGTGGCCAGGGCCTGACCGACGGCGGTTGCCGCCGCCCCGCCGATCCCGGCGTCGACCTCGTCGAAGATCAACGTCGAGATCCCGCTCGACGCCTCGCTGTGGTGGCCGACCATCACCAGCCGCAACGCCAACATCGTCCTGGCCAGCTCGCCGCCGGAGGCGACCTTGCTCAGCGGCAACGGCGGCATCCCCGGGTTCGCCGACAAGCGGAACTCGACGTCGTCGAGGGACTCGACAGTCACCGCGAGGACCGCGCCGGGCATCGCCAGGGCCTGCAATCGCTCCGTCACGGCGCTCCCGAAGCGTGGCGCCGCCTCGCGCCGCGCCGCCAGCACGTCGGCCGCTGCCGACTCAGCAGCCGCCAGAGCCTGGGCACGTTCGGCGTCGATCGCCGCGGCCCGCTCCTCGTAGCGCTCCAGGGCATCGACCCGCTCGGCGACCTGGCGATGGAACCGCAGGACATCGGCCAGTGTGTCGCCGTACTTGCGGCGCAGGTCGCGGAGGAGCTGTCTGCGGGCCCGCGCGGCGGCCAACCGCTCGGGATCGTCGGCGATCTGTTCCGCTGCGTCGCGGAGTGCCGAGCTGATGTCGTCGAGCTCGGCCAGCAGGTCGTTGAGCCGCTCGGTGAGGACTCGAAATGGGGCCCGGCCAGCCAACGAAACGGCCGCTGCGGCGACGACATCGCGAGCGCCACCGTCGGCGGCCAGCGTCTCATGGGCCAGCGACCCGGCCGTCCGATGCTCAACGGCGCTCGCCAAGGTGTCTTCGAGCACTTCGAGCGCCTCGTCCTCGTCCGGATCCTCGAGTGCCGCCGCGTCGAGCTCGGTGAGCTGGAAACGCGCCAGGTCGAGCTCACGCGCCCGGGCGCGTTCGTCACCGCCGAGAGTCGCCAGCTCGGCATCGAGCTCGGCAACCCGCGCCCGTGCCTCGCGCAGCCGAGTCAGGTCGATCCCGCCAAAGGCGTCGAGGGCGACGCGCTGGCTGAGCGGCGACAGCAACCCCTGGTGGGCATGCTGGCCGTGCAGGTCGACGAGGTCGATCGCTGCCTTGGCGAGTGCCGCAGCCGTTGCCGGACGGCCGTCGATGTAGGCGCGGGACCGACCGTCGGCGGGAATGACGCGACTGAGCACGACCTCGCTGTCGTCGCTCACGAACCGCGCGTCGACGCGCGCTTCGGCGGCACCCGGCCGGACGATGATCGGGTCCGCCCGCCCACCGACGACCAGGTCGAGGGCCTCGACGAGCATCGTCTTGCCGGCGCCGGTTTCGCCGCTGATCGCTGTCAACCCATCGGTGATGACGAGGTCAACCGCCTCGATGACCCCGAGGTTCTCGATGTGCAACTCGCTGAGCACGAGCCACCATCATGCCCGCCGCGTCGGGGTGCCTTCCGGATCATGTTGGCAAACCGCAAGCCGGTGCCGTCCAGTCGGCGTCAGTTGAGGTCTCGCCCTGTAGCGCGATCCGTAGACATCTAGACACTGGCCAATGCGAGCGCGCCTGTCACCTGGCTTGGAGCGCCTCTATGAGTTGAGCGGCCTCGGGTGTACGAATCAACAGGGCACATTCGACCGACTTGTCATCCGGATATGCCCGACCCGTCCACGTCACCACGACGCCCTTGTGCCCATCACCGCTCGCCATGACGTCATCGACGTTGACAGAGCTGAGTTGCGCAGTGTTGATCGTCTGCCAGTCCCAGCCCTTGAAATGGAATCTCAAGACACGGTTGCCGACGTCGTCGGAGTCAACGGACACCGTGCCCTTGCCACGCATCTCTCGCGGGAAATGATCACTCTGGAACCTCAGCTTGCAGTGGTCGATCGTCAGCGACCTTGCTCCGTCTACCACCCGTCAAAGTATGGCCTACCTCAGCCAACGGCTCCAACAGGGCGAGTTGTTCGTCATCGAGCGCGGCTACAAGTACACGTGCGGCCTCCGAGTTGTGTGCCGCCTGCCCGGTTCGTGCCAAGCGTGATCGTGAGGCCGACCAGCTGCCCGGCCCTGTTGACGAGGTTCGGCGACCTACCGGTCGGTCAGCCCGAACTTGGTCTTGAGGATCTGGTGGTAGTGGTACGGGCCGAAGCGGATGAACCGCGCGGTCTCGGTCGCCGGCCGGCATTGGACGACGTCACCGGGGTCGATGGTGAGCACGAGTCGACCGTCGACCGCGACCTCGGCGCGACGATGGTCGAGCACCTCGATCTCGACCTGCTCGGACGGATCGAGCACGAGCGTCCGATCGAACAGCATGTGTGGTGAGACGGGGGTGAGCAACAGCGCCTTGTGGCGCGGCGACACGACGGGTCCGCGGGCCGACAGCGAGTAGGCGGTCGATCCAGTCGGAGTGGCGACGATCAGGCCGTCGGCGGCGAAGCTCGTGAACGGCTCGCCGTCGATGCGGGCGAGCAGACTGACGGTGTGCCCGGCGGCGTGCTTCTCGACGACGACCTCGTTGAGCGCTCGCCACCGCCCGAGTTCGTGTCCGCCGCGCTTGACCGTGGCCGTGAGCATCAGTCGCTCGTCGAGGTGCCACTCCTCAGCCGCGGAGCGTTCGTCTGCTCCAAGGACGCGGGCGAGGGCATCGATCAGCTCACTGGGTTCGATCTCGGTGAGATAGCCGAGCTGTCCGAAGTTGACGCCGAGCAGTGGGACCGGCGCGCCATCCAGGGCACCGACGGCGCGCAGCATCGTGCCGTCTCCGCCGAGGCACACGACGATCTCGGCGTCGGCCAGGGGCCGTTCGTCGGCGTGGTGCGGCAGGTCGAGCTCGGCGCCGTCGTCGGGCATCACCCAACCGTCGTGGCCGCGGGCGGCGAGCCAGGCCATCGTCTCCTCGATGAGGGCGACGACATCGGACCGTTCGTGATGGGCGACGACCGCCACCTTCGTCATCGACGAGTCCCGGTTGTGGCGTGGACGAGGAACTCGCGGTTGCCCTCGCCGCCGTGGATCGGCGACTCCATCCAACCGTGCACACGGCACCCGGCACGGACAAGGGTCTCGTCGATCAGCTGACGGACCTCGCTGTGCACCGCCGGGTCGGTGACCACGCCCTTGCCGCGACTGACCACGGCGCGCCCCGCCTCGAACTGCGGCTTGACCAATAAGACCATCGACGAACCAGGCTTGCACAACGCCGCCAGCACCGGGATGACGACGGTGAGCGAGATGAACGACACGTCGGCGACCGCGCCATCGACAGCGCCGCCGATCATCTCAGCAGTCGTGGCGCGGATGTTCGTCCGTTCGAGCACGATCACTCGGTGGTCGTCGCGGATCCGTGGGTGGAGCTGGCCGTGGCCCACGTCGAGGGCGACCACCTCGGCGGCGCCGCGCCGGAGCAGACAGTCGGTGAATCCGCCAGTCGACGCCCCGCAATCGAGCAGGCGTTGGCCGGCGACGTCGACGGCGAACTGCTCGAGGGCGGCATCGAGCTTGTCGCCGCCGCGGCTGACAAACCGGGGCGGTGGGCCGGACACGACGACGTTGTCCGCCACAGCGACGAGATGAGCCGGCTTGCCGGCGATGGCTCCGTTGACGAGCACGCGCGACTCGGCGATGAGCTGCAGCGCCTGCGTCCGGCTGGCGGTGAGCCCTCGACGGACGAGCTCAGCGTCGAGGCGCCGCCGGGCGACCACCGTGCGGCGTCGGCGTCAGCTCGACGCGCCGGCCTTGGTGGCCGGCGCCTTGCGCGCCGTGGATTTCTTCGCCGGCGACTTCTTGGCCGGCGCCTTCTTGGCCGGCGCCTTCTTGGCCGCCGTCTTCTTCGCCGCCGCCGACTTCTTGGCCGCCGTCTTCTTGGCCGCCGCCTTCTTGGCCGGCGCCGCCTTCTTGGCCACCGTCTTCTTCGCCGCCGCCGCCTTCTTGGCCACCGTCTTCTTCGCCGGCACCGGCTTGGCGGCCTCCGGGGCCGGCTTGGCGGGCGCCGGGGCACCACCGCCGCTGAATCGGCTGACGACTGACTCCACGTTGTCCTCGAGGTCGTCGACCCTGCTGGCCAACCAGCTGAGCTGCTTCGCGACTTCAGCCTTGACGACTTCGGCAATGAACATCGACGTCTCCCGGCCACGCTCGATCAGGTTTTCGACCGTCTTGGCCGCCTCGGAGCGGCGCACCTCGCCGCTCTTGACGAGCGACCGGACGACCTTGTCGGCCTCCTTGCGTTGCACCTCGGTGAACTGCAGACCGGAGTCGATGAGGTTCTGGAGGACGTTCGTGGGCATCTCGCGATGCTATCCGGGGGGCGCCGATCCGGCCGGTGCGAGCAGCGTGCGGACAACCGCCGCGAGGTCCGGCCCATCGAGGTCTGGCGGCGGCTCGACGGCGACCCCGGGTGGGGTGTTGCCCGTGCGCACGATCCCGAAGCGGCACCCGAGCGACTCGGCGAAGCGACCATCGGTCGAAAGCTGATCACCGATGACGACGAGGGTTGCCGGATCCGCCTGGTCGCCGAGCAACCGGTGGACGGCGCGGACCATCGGTTCATGGGGCTTGCCCGCCGTCTCCGGCTCGACACCCGTTGCCGTGGCGATGGACGCGACGATCGACCCGCCGCCGGGGATCGGACCGGCGGGCGTGGGAAACAACGGATCGCGGTTGGTGGCCACGAATCGGGCACCACCACGGATCGCCGCCGTCGCCAGCCGCAACCGCTCGTAGTCGAAGGTGCGATGGAGACCGGCGACGACCACATCCACGCCAGCGGCAACGGCCGCTTCGTCATCGCCGCTGAGCGGCGTCGCACCCGCGGCGAGAACCGCTTCGACCACGCCAGGACCACCACACACCAGAACACGCTCGCCAGGCTCGATCAACTCGGCGGCGGCGGTGGACGACGAGATCACGTCGCCGTCGGCGACGATGCCGATGGCGGCCAGGGCGGCCGTGTGCTCGGCGATCGTCGGCGCCGAGGAGTTGGACACGAACACGACGCGCACGCCGGCCTGTCGTAGCTTCGCAACGGCTTCGACCGACCCGAAGATCGGCACACCGCCGAGCCAGACCACGCCGTCGAGATCACACAGCACGGTCTGCAGGATCACGTCATGTCACCTGGCCGGGCAACGCAATGAACGTCTCTCAGCCACTGTTTCGCAGCCCGGTGGCGATGGCGTTGATCGTCAGTTGGATGCCCCGCGCCACCAGCTCATCGTCGTCACCGGCGCGGCGCCGGCGGAGCAATTCGATCTGCATCACGTGCAGCGGGTCGAGGTACGGGTAGCGGTTGCGGATGCTGCGCGCCAGGGTCGGGTTGTTGGCCAGCGGATCGGGAGATCCGGTGATCCGGGCATGCCAGGCGACGGTCAGGGCGAACTCCTCGGTGATCGCTCCGAACACCCGCTGGCGCTGACCGGCGTCGGCGACGAGGCCCTCGGCGTACCGCGCCCCGATGTCCAGATCGGCCTTGGCCAGGACCATCCCCAGGTTGTCGACCATCGATCGGAAGAACGGCCACCGGGAGTACATCTCCGACAGCGTGGCCGTGTCGCCGTAGCTCTCGAACGCCGACCCG
The DNA here is from genome assembly GCA_963786985.1 of Ilumatobacteraceae bacterium. GTDB lineage: Bacteria > Actinomycetota > Acidimicrobiia > Acidimicrobiales > Ilumatobacteraceae > Desertimonas. Next base: position 378,479 of record CAWBBL010000025.1, read on the forward strand.
CACCCGAACCAGCCGGGCAACATCACCCGGCACTGCGTCCACCCGAACACCCAGGGGATCGCCCGCAGATCCTCGATCCGCCGTGATCCCGTCCGGGATGCCGGCCGGCTGCCGATGTTCAGGGTGGCGATCTCGGTGATCGGCGTGATCGCCGCGAAGAACCCGGCGAAGTCGTCGTCGCCGAACACCAACGACCGGTAGCAACGGTGCGCGGTCGCCGACAGCTCGTCCATCACCTCGGCGAACCGGGCGGCGTCGGCACCGAGCGGGTCGTCGATCCCTGCAGACGCCTCGATCGTTGCGGCCAACAGGGTCTCCAGGTTGCGCCGCGCCGACGCCGGCTGGGCGTACTTGGCCGCGACCATCTCGCCCTGTTCGGTGATCCGGATCTGGCCGCGGACCGACCCGGGCGGCTGGGCGACAATCGCTTCGTAGGCCGGCCCGCCCCCGCGTCCAACCGAGCCACCGCGGCCGTGGAACAGGCGCAGCCGCACACCATGCGAGTCCGCCAGTGCCGCCAGGCGCTGTTGGGCCTGGAACAGCGCCCAGTTCGACGTGAGGTAGCCACCGTCCTTGTTCGAGTCGGAGTAGCCGATCATCACCTCTTGCCAATCGCCCCGGCCCGAGACGATGCGCCGGTAGAACGGCAATCGCAGCAGTTCGTCGAGCACGTCCGCCGCGTGGGCGAGGTCGTCGATCGTCTCGAACAGCGCGACGACGTCCACCGCCGAACGGTCCTCGAGGGGGCGCACGAGGCCGACCTCGCGCAGCAACAGCAACGTCTCCAGGACATCGCTCGACGAGTTGGCGCCGGACACGATGTAGTGCGGGATCGTTGCCTCGCCGTGTCGGGCGACGGCGTCCGCCGCGGCGGCCAGCACGGCGAGCTCGTCGTCGACCACCTGGGTGTAGGTCGCAAACGGGCTGCGCAACAGCCTGGGCGACGCCAGCTCGGTGGCCAACAGCTCGGTGCGCCGAGGCTCGTCGAGCGCCGCGTAGGACGGGCAGACGCCGGAGACCGCCAGCAGCTCGGCGACGACCTGTTCGTGGACGGACGCGTTCTGGCGGACATCGAGGCCGCACAGGTGCTCCCCAAACGTGATGACCTGCCGGCGCACCGGTTCGACCACGCTGTCGGCGAGTGCTCCAGCACCGTGCGAGCGCAGCGACTGGGCCACGATGTCGAGGTCGGCAAGCAGCTCGTCCATCGACCCGTATGCCGGGCCGGGCGCCGCAGGGGCGGCGACGTGCAACACCTCCGATGAACCGGCCAGCGCCTGTTCGGCGCGGGCGTAGAGGCGCCCATACATTCCCCGTAACGCTCGGCGGTACGGCTCGTCGGCGCGGAACGGCGACGTGTCGCCGGCGTTGTCGGCCAGCTCGCTGAGCGCCGGCGTCGGCGTCACAACGCGGTCGGACATCGACAGCGCCCGGCCGAGCTCGTTCACGCATCCGAGATGGAAGTCGTACGCGGTCACCGCCTGGCGCCCGACCGCGGCCCGCAACACGTCGGCCGTGACGAACGGATTGCCGTCACGGTCACCGCCGATCCACGAACCCATGCGGATGACCCGGCTGGCGTCGACCGTGATGTCCCATCGCTCGCCGGCGAGCTGCTCGACCGTCCGCTCGATCTGGGCCACGACCTCGAACAGGCTGGCCGGGTAGTAGCGCAACGCCTCGTTGATCTCGTCCACGACGCGCAGGCGCGACAAGCGCACCTCGGCCGTTTCCCACAGCGTGAGGACGGCAAGCTCGAGTTGCTCGTCGGTCGCCGCACGATCGGGGTCGTCTTCGGCCAGACCCGTGCGCAGGCTGAGCAGGCGGGCGACGTCGGTGAGCACATCGAGCACGGTCTGGCGGCGCACCTCGGTGGGATGGGCGGTGATCACCGGCGTGACCACGAGGTCGCCGATCAGCCGTTGCACGGCTGCACCGTCGAGCTCGGCCGCCTCGAGATGGTCGAACGCGGCACCGAGGCTCCCGAGTTGGGCGCGCGAACCGTGCTGGCGGTGGAACCGGCGTCGACGTTCGTGGTGGACGTCTTCGGCGGTGTTGGCCAGCAACGACAACCAGCCGAACGCCCGGATCAGGTGGAGCTGGTCGTCGATCGACCGGTGCGGGAGCGCGTCGGTCAGCGAGTCGAGCGGACTCCGCCCGCCACGGCGGGCGTCGACAGCCCGGCGGCGCACCGCCTCGACGAGATCGAAGACCTCGTCACCAGCCTGATCGCGGACGACGTCGCCAAGGATCCGCCCGAGCAGATGGATGTCGGCGCTGAGCGCCGCGTCCTTGCCCGAGTCGGCTTCGGGGGCTGGCGATCGCATCGCCGGACAACGTAGGCGCTCGCCGTTCGTCGTGGGATGGCAACCTGTCGGACGTGCCGCGATTCGAACCGTTCCGTGCCTTGCGCTACTCGCCCGACATCGAGCCACTCGACGCTCTCGTCGCTCCTCCGTACGACGTGCTGTCCGCCGAGGATGTCGCGGGGTACGGAGCCAAGAGCCCCCACAACATCGTCCACATCGACGTGCCGGCGGGTGGCTCCGAGCGCTACGCGCGGGCGGGCGCGCTGTTACGGCAGTGGTCTGCCGACGGCGTCCTCACCTCTGACGACGAGCCGTCGTTCACGGTGTACCGGACCCGTTTCGTCGACGCCACGGGCGCACGGCGCGACCTCGTCGGGGTGATCGGAGCGCTCGAGGTCGTCGACGAGGGAGCCGGAGGGGTGCTTCCGCACGAGCGGACCACGCCGAAAGCATCGACCGATCGTCTCGATCTGACGAGAGCGACCAGGGCCAACCTCTCGCCAGTGTGGGGGCTGTCGCTCGCCGCTGGACTCAGCGATTTGCTCGGCGCACCGGGTGAGCCGGTTGGTGAAGTGACGGTCGACGGAGTCGTCCACCGCGTCGAACGGATCTCCGATCCCGAGCGGATGGCGATGATCGGCGACCGGGTGTCGGGCGACGACGTGCTGATCGCCGACGGGCATCATCGCTACGGCGTGGCGCGGGTCTACCGCGACGAGATCCGTGACGCCGCGTCCCGCACCGACGACGATGACCCGGCCGAGTCGGCCGAGTTGACCCTGGCGTTCGTCGGTGAGTTGATCGCCGAGCAGCTCAGCGTCGAGGCAATCCATCGGCTGTACACCGGTATCGAGCCTGCCGACCTGCACGAAGCCCTGGCGGAGCACTTCTCGATCGAGCCGATGCCGCCGCCCACGCCAGCGACCCTCGCCGCGATGGAGTCCGAGGGATTCCTCGTGTTGGTCGGCCGTGGCGCGACATCCCGCCTGACCCCCAAGCCCGGGGCGTTCGACGGGGTGCGGGCCCTCGACGGTGCGTGGCTCGAACACGCCTTGGCGGGCCGATCGGTCGAGGTGGCCTACCAGCACGGCCTCGACGAGACGGTCGCTGCCGTGGAGCGCGGCGACGCCATCGCGGCCGTGCTGATCCGGCCGGTGAGCGTCGCCGAGATCGAGCGCACGGCCCGCGAGGGCCTGCTGATGCCGCCGAAGTCGACGTTCTTCACCCCCAAATTGCGCACCGGCTTCGTCATCCGCCCGCTCTGAACGTTGGTGCGTGTCGGGGTCAGCGGATCACGAAGTAGGCCTGGCCGGGCACGAGGCGCTGGAGCACGTAGATCAGGTTGGAGTTGTTCAGCGAGACACAGCCAGACGTCGCCCGGCTGTTGCCGGCCGCATCGTACGAGTGGCGGTGGAGGAAGATCGCCGCCGCCAGCGGCGCCTCCCCTGGCGCATCGCCGGAGCGGTTGGGGCCCATGTTGGCGCCGATCAGGGCGGCTCGCGAGTACGCCTGCTGAAAGTTGGCGAGGAACTCGTCGGGCGTCCGACAGTTGGCCGCTGTGCGCGTCACGAGACGGTTGTAGTCGGCCGTGTTGGGAGTCGCGCCCCAGCAGTCGCCGACCTTCACCTGGCGCCACGAGCCGTGCACGCCGGGGTTGACGCCGTTGCCGAAGAACTGGAACGTCTGGCCGTCCGGGGCCGTCATCGAAGCCAGCGGAAAGGTCCCGCCCGGCGTCGTGCCATCGCCCGACCGCCGGTTGGCCAGCGCCCGTACGCCGTTACGCCCGACGCGGCCCGGCATGTCCATCCGCGGGCACGTCCATCGACCGCCGGTGTACACGAGCAAGTCGACGTCGGCCACGCTTCCCGACGAGTTGACGACGACCACCTGACGGGCGGCAGCCGGCACGCCCGACGGTGGCGTGCATTGGCTCGTCGGGGCGGCCGGTGCTCCCCCGCCACTCGCCGTCGTCCCCCAGATGCCCAACGACGTGCCGGTGACTCGGCCGACGATGCCGTCGGCGAGCAGACCCTTGGCTCGTTGGTAGCGCACGACACCGTTGTGCGTCATCGTGCCGAACGCCCCGTCGATCGGGCCGACTGGGTACCCGACGGCGGTCAGGCGCGACTGCAGGCAACGGACCTGGGCGCCGGACGAGCCGCGACGTAACGCCGAGGCGATCGAGCATCCCGCCGTGGCTGCGCCAGGCGCGCCGCCGCCCGACGTACCACCGCCAGACGTGGCACCACCGGACAAGGGCGCGGCCCCCCAAACCCCAAGCGACGTTCCCGTCTGGCGGCCGACGACGCCGTCGACGAACAGCCGCTTGGCGGCCTGGTAGCGCACGACCGCCCGATACGTCATCGCGCCGAAGCTGCCGTCGACCGGCCCGGAGTTGTAACCCTGGGCGTTGAGCGTGGTTTGCAGGCAACGCACCTGCCCACCGCCGGAACCCAGGCGCAGTGACGTCGAGATCGTGCACGCCGCTTCGGCGCGAGGAATCTGATCGCCGACGAAGCTGCCCCCGAGGATCATCACCAGGGCCAGAGCCAGCGCGGCGCGTAGCCTTCGAGCAGACATGACGGCAGTCTCGCGCCTCAGGAACCGGCCAACGTCCCGACGTTGTTGAGCTCGGCAAACGCCAGCTCCAGGCGCCGGCCGAACGACTCCTCGCCGTGGCGCAGCCACACCCGCGGGTCATAGACCTTCTTGTTCGGCTTGTCCGGCCCGTCGGGGTTGCCGATCTGGCTCTGCAGATAGTCGTGCTGCTCGGCCTCGAACTGGCGGATACCGTCCCACAGCGCCCACTGCAGGTCGGTGTCGATGTTCATCTTGACCACGCCATAGGAGATCGCCTCGGCGATCTCGGCGGCGGTCGAACCTGATCCGCCGTGGAACACGAAGTCGACCGGCTTGTCGGTCGCCGTGCCGTGCTTCGCCGCGATGTACTCCTGGCTGTCGCGCAGGATGCTCGGACGGAGCTTGACGTTGCCCGGCTTGTACACGCCGTGGACGTTGCCGAAGGCGGCGGCGATCGTGAACCGGTCGCTGACCTCGAGCAGCTCCCGGTAGGCGAACTCGACTTCCTCGGGCTTGGAGTACAGGTCGGCCTGATCAGCGCTCGTGTTGTCGACGCCGTCCTCCTCGCCACCGGTGATGCCGAGCTCGATCTCCAGCGTCATGCCCATCGGGGCCATCCGCTCGAGGTACTTCTTCGAGGTGGCGACGTTCTCCTCCATCGGCTCCTCGGAGAGGTCGAGCATGTGCGACGAGAACAACGGCCGACCGTGGGCGGCGAAGTACTCCTCACCGGCGTCGAGCAGCCCGTCGACCCACCCGAGCTTGCCCTTGGCGCAGTGATCGGTGTGCAGGATCACCCGCGCCCCATATGCCTCCGCCAGCGTGTTGACGTGCTGGGCACCGGCGATCGCCCCGAGCACCGAGGCGCGGTCACCACCACTACCGAGACCCTTGCCGGCGATGAACGCAGATCCCGAGTGGGAGAACTGGATGATCACCGGTGAGTTGAGTCGGGCCGCGGTCTCGAGGACCCCGTTGATCGTGTTCGTCCCCGTGCAGTTGGCCGCCGGGAGGGCGAACTGCTCGGCCTTGGCCAGGGCGAAGAGGTCCTTCACGTCGGCGCCGGTGAGGACACCAGGCGCGAAGTCGCGGCGAGTCTCGGTCATCTCCCCGATGCTACGTTCATTGCGTTCCCCGGCCACGCAGGCCGCGGCTGGCCGCTCCTCGGCTGGCGCCTCGTCGCTCGCACCCGTTGAGCACCTGATTTGACCGATCAACATTTCGCTCTTGACCGCTCAAATCACCCTGCCTACCATCGATCGCATGAGCCGCCCGTCAGGGGGAAGCGGCGCTCACCATCGCCGTGCCGTGACGATCTACGACGTCGCCGCCGCCGCCGGGGTCAGCCACCAGACGATCGCCAACGTCATCAAGGATCCGTCGCGGGTCGCCCCGGCAACCCGCCAGCTCGTCGAGCAGCACATCGCCGACCTCGGGTTCCGACCCAACAGGATGGCCCAGAACCTGAGCAAGCGGCGCACCCGCTTGCTCGGCTTCCACATCCGCGCCCGCAGCTCACTGACCAGCGGTGGGATCCTCGATGCCTTCTTGCAATCGCTCGCCGAGGCGGCCGAGGACCGCGATCACCACATCGTGCTGTTCCACAGCGAACCCGGGCTCGACGAGGTCGCCAAGGCCTCCGAGCTGTATCGCGCGAGCATTGCCGACGCCTTCGTCGTCGCCGAGACGGCGCCAGGTGATCCGCGGATTCCGGCGCTCGTCGAGGCCGGACTCGCGTTCGTCACCTTCGGGCGCACCGACGGCACGGTCGAGCATCACTCCGTCGATACCGACAACGTCGCCGGTTCGCGAATGGCGACTGCCCACTTGGCCGAGCTCGGGCATCGGCGCATCGGATTCCTCGGATGGCCGGGGCCATCGTGGGTCGGCAGCGACCGCTTGCACGGGTGGCAGGAGGAGCTTGCCGAACGCCAGCCTCGACCATGAGGACTCACTCGTCGCCGAGTCGATCAACGACCGGTCGGTGGCCGCGATCTCGGCCGCGTCACTGCTCGCCCGTCAGCCAGCCCTGACCGGTGTCGTCGCCGCCAGCGACGAGCTCGCCCTCGGAGTCCAACACGCAGCCGAACGCGCCGGTCGCCAGATCAGCGTCGTCGGCTACGACGACAGTCCAATCGCCACGATCGGCGCCGGCGTGACGACGATTCGCCAGCCAGTGCCGGAGATCGCCCGGCGGATCGTGGCCATCGCCAGCAACCTCGCCGCCGGCGACGACTCTGGACCGACCCACGATCGGGTACTTCCCGAGTTGATCGTTCGCGGCAGCACCGCTCCGCCCCCGCCACCGTCCTGATCCAATCCATGTCACAACTACAGGAGGAAGCAATGAGATCCACGAAGCCACACCGCTTGGCCGTGGTCGCCGCCCTGGCGATCAGCGCCGCCGCGGGCGTCACGGCCACGGCCTCGGCGACCACCGAGCCGACCGACACCACGACCGCCGAGTCAGCGGACGGCACGACGGCGCCAGCCGCTCCCGCCGGCGAAGGCGCCGAACTTCGGCTGTGGGGCTGGTCGTCGTCGGAGGCCGAGGACGGCAGCGCTGCAGCGAGCTGCTTGGACGAGCTTCGCCGCCGAGTCGGGCATCAACGTCACGTTCGAGCCGCAGCCGGAGTTCGACACCACGCTGCAAGCGGCGCTGGCGGCCGGCGATCCGCCAGACATCTTCTACGTCGACAGCCTGCGCCTACCGGACCTCGCCGAGGCCGGAGCCCTCGCCCCGATCCCGGAGGGGGTGATCACCGAGCCCGACGACTTCTACCCATCGCTCACCGGGGCATTCACCTACGACGACACGTGGTACTGCCCGCCGAAGGACTTCTCCACCCTCGGCCTCGTCTACAACGCCGACATGCTCGAGGCCGCCGGCGTCGAGCCGCCGACGAACATGGAAGAGCTCGCCGCCGCCGCCGAGGCGCTGACCGCCGACGGCGTCGTCGGGCTGGTGGTCGATCCCGAGCTCGCCCGTTGGGGCGTGTTCATGCTCAACCACGGCGGCTACATCGTCGACGAGGACGTCACCGAGATGACCCTCGATACCGAGGAGAACCGGGCCGGGCTGCAGTACCTCGCCGACCTGTTCGCCGCTGGCTACGCGGCGACGCCGGCCGCAGTCGAAGCGGGCTGGGGCGGCGAGGCGCTCGGTCTCGGCAAGGCCGCGATGGTCATCGAGGGCAACTGGATCGTCGGTGCCATGGCGCGCAGGATGGCCCGGACGTCAACTGGGGCGTCGTCGAGATTCCCGAGGGGCCCGCCGGCCGCGCCACCTTCGCCTTCACCGTCTGCTACGGCGTCGGCGCCGAGTCGCCGAACCCAGAGGCGTCGTGGCAGGTCATCGACTACCTCACCGGTCCGGAGGGTGCGGCGGCGTGGACCGAGGGGTTCAACGTGATGCCGGCACGGCAGTCGGCGGCCGACGGCTGGACTCGCCAACCATCCCGAGCTCGAGGCGTTCGTCAACGGCGCCGAGTACGCCCAGGGTTGGCAGTTCACGCCCGGGTTCACTGACGTCATCACCGAATTCAACGCACAGTTCGAACAACTCATCGCCGGCGACACCGACGTCGACGGACTGATCGAAGCCGTCACGGAGGCCGGCGAGAGCGTCCTCTAAGACCATGACCCTGCCGACTTCCGCACTCCCCCCGGAAGCGACGGCAGCACTGGGAGGCGCGGCGAGTCGCCGCGCCTCCCAGTGGCAAGCCGCGGAAGCGGCCGCTGCACCGCTGGGACCGCGTCACCGGTTGGCTGTTCGCCACGCCCGCCGTCGTCGGGCTCGTGCTCTTCCTCGCGCTCCCCATCGGCCTCACGTTGTGGGTCAGCTTCCGCGACTGGTCGGGGCTCGGTTCGCCCTTCGAGACCTCGTTCATCGGTCTCGACAACTACCGCGAGCTGCTCACCGAGGATGGCATCCGCCGCCAGGACTTCGCCATCTCGCTGCGCAACACGTTCTACTACGTGATCATCGTCGTTCCGACCCAGACGATCTTGGCGATGTTCCTCGCCTTCCTCGTCAACCAGAAGTTCCTTAGAGGTCGCGGCGGATTCCGCACGTTGCTGTACTTCCCGTCGGTCACCGGCTCGATCGCCATCACGCTGATCTGGATGGTGATGTTTCGGACATCCGGCCTCGTCAACCGCATCCTGCCGATCGACGACATCGACTGGTTCAACGAGCCCAACGGGATCCTCCACAACCTGTTCGGCGTGTTCGGCGTCGACGACGAGCCGTCGTGGTTGAGCGGCGAAGTGTTCGGGCTGTCGCTGGTGGGAATGGCTGAGCGGACCGTCGGTGGCCATCTTCGCCATCATGACTGCTGACGATCTGGACGACGAGCGGGACGATGATGCTGATCTTCCTCGGCGGGCTGCAGAACATCAGCCCCGAGATCGAGGAGGCCGCGGCGATCGACGGGGCGACGTGGTGGAAGCGGTTCCGCCACGTCGTCGTGCCGATGCTCCGCCCGCAGATCTACCTCTCGTGACGCTCGGGATCATCGGCACCTGGCAGGTGTTCGACCAGGTGTACGCCGCCAACCTCGGCGGCCCCCAGAAGACAACGCTGACGCCGGCCCTGCTCGTCTACCTCCAGGCGTTTCAGAACAGCAAGGCCGGGCTGGCCGCGGCCACCGCCGTGCTGCTGTTCGTCATCATCGTCCTGTTCACGTGGGTGCAGCGGCGGGTGACCGGAACCTCGGAGGGGAAGTGACGCGACGAACCGGCTGCGCGATCCGTTGTCGCCGACGCGGGCGATGCAGCGGGCCATCTACGTGTGCCTCGGGATCGCCGCGCTGTTCTACATCCTCCCGTTCGCCTTCGCGGTCAGCACCAGCTTCAAGAGCCTTCCCGGACTTCGCCCAGAACGCGTCGTCACTGCTGTGGGACGGCGCCCTCGGCTCGCCGACCCTCGACGGTCTCCGCGGTCTCGACAGCGAGCGGATCATGTTCTGGCGCTGGCTGTTCAACTCCGTGTTCGTCGCCGATCGTGCGTCGTCGTCGGCCGGGTGATGCTGGCGGCGCTCGCCGGCTACGCGTTGGCTCGCATCAGGTTCCCCGGGTATCGGCTCGTGTTCGCGCTGATCCTGGCGGTGATGATGGTCCCGCCGATCATCCTCGCCATCCCGAGCTTCCTCGTGCTCCAGCGAGCTGGGAATGATCAACACCTACCAGGGCTGATCCTGCCTCTGGTGTTCGACGCCTTCGGGGTCTTCCTGATGAAGCAGTTCATGGAGCAGATCCCCGTCGAGCTCGAAGAGGCGGCGGCGATCGACGGTGCCGGCCGCGTGCGCACGTTCACGCAGGGTCGTGTCTGCCGACTGCCCGCCCCGCCGTGATCACCCTGACGATCCTCGCCACCGTCGGCGTGTGGAACGAGTTCCTCCACCCGCTGATCGCCGCCAACCGCAACGAGCTACGCACACTCCCCGTCGGGCTGTCGATCCTGCGTGGGCGTTACGGTGAAGCCCGACCGTGGAACACGATCATGATGGCGTCGGTGATCGTGACGATCCCGATGGCGATCGTCTACTTCGTGTTCCAGCGCTACTTCCGCCAGGGCTTGTCCGGAGCCGTCAAGGGCTGAGGCCTCGAGCTACTGCGATGTCGCGCACCATGGCCACCGACAGCCTGAGCATGACCGGTGGTGGGGCGGCCCTGGTCACGGACCCCGGTGGCTCGATCGAATCGACCGACGTCGCCGGGCTCTTCGTCGAGGACGTGCGGGCCCTCTCGCGATGGCGCATCGACCCCGACCTCACTACCCAGCTCGTCGGCCGCGTCCGGCTCGGGCCGAGCAGCGACCGGCTGGTGTGGACGCTCAGCGCACCGGGGGCGGCCGATCCGGTCGCCACCTTCGAGCGCACGCGCACGGTCGTCGCGGCCGGGTTGCGCGAGGAGTTGGCGATCTGCCCGTTCATTGCGCCACTCACGTGCACACTGCGGATGCACGCGGCCTCCGACGAGCGGTCGATCTTCGCCGCTGGTGACGTGGGTGGAGAGTTCGAACCAATCGAGCCAGTCGTCGCGGCGGCGACCGCCGGCCGGTTTCTGCTCCCCGGACCGGCCGGCGGCCCGGCGGCCACGATCGAGGCGCCGGGATGGCGACTCGATCACGACGCGCTGCGCATCGATGCCCAAGCTGAACCCGGCGAGACGTGGCGCACGTCGGTGAGCGTCGTCGTCGACCGCGACGGCAGGGCATCGGCCGAGACCGACGAACACGCGCTGCTCGACGTCGAAACGTCGCCACCCGAGCTGTCCACGGTCGATCGCTACCGGGCGAGCCGACCTGCGCGCCCTGACGATCCCGGTCGACGAGCTGCGCGTGTTCGGTGCTGGCAGTCCGTTCTTCCTCGCCCTGTTCGGCCGCGACTCACTCGTGACGGGAATCCAGGCCCTGCTCGACACCCCGGATCGGCTCACCGACATCCTCACCGTGCTGGCCCGGCGTCAGGCGACGACCAGTGACGACCTCACACGCGCCGAACCCGGCCGGATCCTGCACGAGCTGCGCCTCGGACGCGCCGGGGTGTTCGGCGTGGCCCCGCGCACGGCGTACTACGGTGCCGTCGACACCGCCGCGCTGTTCGTCGTCGCCCTCGGCGAGGCCCTGCGGTGGGGTGCTTCCCGAGACACGATCGCCCGGCTGCTGCCGGCCGCCCACGCGGCCCTCGAATGGTGCCGGCGCTACGGCGACGTCGACGGTGACGGGTTCGTCGAATCGGTCCCCCACCCGTCAGGCTTGACCAACCTGGGCTGGAAGGACAGCGCCGACAGCATGGTCGACGTCGACGGAGCAACGCTGGTCGGCAGGATGGCCCTGCCCGAGGTGCAGGCGTACTGGTATCGAGCCGCCAGGACGATCGCCGACATCGAGCAGCACCTCGGCCTCGGCGACGGCGCTGCGGCACTCGCCGAGGCGGCGCGGCTCGCCGACGAAATCGCCGCCTCGTTCCTCTTCGACAGTGCCGCCGGACCGTTCGTCGGTCTGGCACTCGACGATGGCAAACGCCTGCTCACCGTGCGCGCCTCGAATGCCGGCCACGTCCTTTGGAGCGGCGTGTTGGAGCCCGCGGTCGCCGTGCCGGTGGCCCGCCAGCTCGCCGATCCAGACCTGTTCTCCGGCTGGGGGGTGCGCACGCTGAGCAGCACCGCGGCCGGGTACAACCCGTTCGGCTACCACCGCGGCGGTGTGTGGCCCCATGACACCGGCTTCGCCCTGCACGGCGCAGCTCGCTACGGCGTCGGCGACGTCGTGCGTCGGCTCGCCGGCGGCCTCGTCGCTCTCGGTATCGCCCAGGGCGGGCAACTTCCCGAGCTCGTCAGCGGACTCGATCGCGCCGATGTGCCGCTGCCGATGCCATACCCGGCTGCCTGCCGGCCACAGGCGTGGGCGGCGGGCGCCTCGTTGACCGTCCTGCGCGGCCTCCTGGGTCTCGAGCCGGACGTCCCCAACGGTGTCATCCGGGTGCACCCGATGCTCCATCCCGGGCACACCGTCACGTTGCGGGGGCTGCGCTGCGGAACGCACGAGATCTCGTTGACGGCGAGCGGCACCGAGGTCGTCGACGTCGACGCGCCGAGTCTCGACGTCGTCACCGGGCCAGCCGCAGTGCTGGCGACAACTGACTGGTGTCCTGGCGGTCAGCCCTTGGCGTCAGGCGGGAGCACGCCGATCCCGAGCTGATCGAGTTGTTGCTGGGCGACCGGAGATGGCGAATTGGTCATTGGATCAGCACCCGACTGCGTCTTCGGAAAGGCAATCACCTCGCGGATGTTCTCCTCCCCGGCGAGGATCGCGACGAGACGATCGATGCCGAAGGCGAAGCCGCCGTGCGGCGGGGCACCGTACTCGAACGGGTTGAGGAAGAAGCCGAACTTGCGGTCGGCTTCGTTCTCGTCGATCCCGATGGCGGCGAAGACCCGTCGCTGGAGGTCGCTGTGGTGGATCCGGATCGAACCCGACCCGAGCTCCCACCCGTTGACCACGAGATCGTAGGCCTGGGAGCGGACGCGCATCGGGTCGCTCTCCAGCAACTCGACGTCATCGGGGTGCGGCTGGGTGAACGGATGGTGTCCCGGCTTGGGCCGCCCGCTGTCGGCGTCGACCCCTACGAACATCGGGAAGTCGACGACCCACACGTAACGGTGCGGACCCTCCCAGACCGGTGGCCGGCCGAGATCGTTGCGCAACTGGCCGAGGACCTCGCACGTCGTTGCCCACTCGTCGGCGACGATGAGCACCAGGTCGCCGTCGGCCGCGTCGAGGCGCTCCGTGATGGCGGCGACCTCGGCTGGCGAGAGGAACTTGGCGACCGGCGACTCGAGCGTCTCGTCAGCGGCGACCTTCAGCCACACCAAGCCCTTGGCGCCCAACGACTTGGCGCGGTCGGTGAGCTTGTCGAGCTGGTTGCGCCCGTACTCGCCGGCGGCACCCTTGACGTTGATCCCCTTGACCGACGCCGCTGATGCGAACGCCTTGAACTCGGTCCCGGCGAACGCGTCCGTGAGCTCGACGAGCTCCATGCCGAATCGCAGGTCGGGCTTGTCGACACCAAAGCGCTCCATCGCCTCGTGCCACGTGATCCGCCCGATCGTCGGCGGCCGCTCCCCGATCGCCGCCTCGGCGGCGGCGAGCACTGCCTCGGAGATCGCCGAGAGCACGTCGTCCTGACTGGCGAAGCTCATCTCGGCGTCGAGCTGCATGAACTCGTACTGGCGGTCGGCGCGCAGGTCCTCGTCGCGCAGACAGCGGGCGATCTGGTAGTAGCGGTCGACACCGGAGACCATCAGCAGCTGCTTGAACAGCTGTGGTGACTGCGGAAGGGCATAGAACGAGCCCGGTTCCTTGCGCGACGGCACGAGGAACTCGCGGGCACCTTCGGGAGTGGATGGAACGAGCAGCGGAGTCTCGACCTCGACGAAACCTTGAGCCTCCATCGCCCCGCGGATCGCCGAGTTGACCCGTGCCCGCAGGCGCAGGTTGCGTTGCATCCGCTCCCGGCGCAGATCGAGGTAGCGGTACTGCAAGCGGACGTTCTCGTCAACGTCGTCGGCTCGGGCGTCGATCGGGAATGGCGGCGGATCGGCGGCGCGCAGCACCTCGACCGTGCAGTCGCCGATCTCGACGTCGCCGGTCGGCAGGTGCGGGTTGACCGTCCCGTCGGGGCGTTGGCGCACCGTGCCGGTGACCCGCACGACGTACTCGCTGCGCACGTCGACGGCGTTGTCGACGACGCATTGCACGATCCCCGAGTGGTCACGGACATCGACGAAGGCGAGGTGCTCGCCGTGCTCGCGCCGACGAGCGACCCACCCGCACACCGACACGGTGGCGCCGATGTCGGACGGTCGCAACTCGCCACACAAGTGAGTGCGCATCGAGGTAGCTGACGTGGCCGGCACGACCGGCAAGGCTACGAGCGCCGTCCCCCAGTCCCTGCCCTCGATCTGGGGAAGATCCGTGTCACCAGCCCATCTGGGGAAGATGCGTGTCGACGTCTGAAACGGATCTCCCCCAGATCACGCGGTGAGGTGGGCGACGAGCTCGGTCCGCCCGACGGCCGCCTGTCCGCCGTCGTCACGCAGTGGGCGGACGAGCACCGTGCCGGATTCCAGCTCGTCGGGTCCGACGATGATCGCCGTCGTCGCCCCGCTGCGATCGGCGGCCTTCATCTGCGATTTCATGCTGCGGTTGTCGAACGCCCGATCCGCGCTGATGCCGGCCCGGCGCAACTCTTCGGAGATCGCCAGGGCGGCGGCCCCGCCTGTCGTGTCGACGACAAACACGTCGACCGCCGTCACGGGCGCGTCGAAGACCTCCTCGTCGTCGCAGGCCAACAGCGTGCGGTCGACCCCGAGAGCGAACCCGATGCCTGGCGTCGGCGGACCGCCGAGCGCCTCGACGAGGCCGTCGTAGCGCCCGCCACCGCCGAGCGCGTTCTGGGCGCCGTCTAGCGTTCCACCGGCGAACTCGAACGTCGTGCTGACGTAGTAGTCGAGTCCGCGGACCAGGCGCGGGGCGATCGTGAACGGGACGCCAACCAGATCCAGCCCGCCCTGCACCGACTGGAAGTGGGCGAGCGTCGCCGGCCCGTAGAAGTCGGCGATCACCGGGGCACCTTCAATCAGCGCGGCGTCCTCGGGGCGCTTCGAATCGAGGACCCGCAGCGGATTGCGGGCCAGCGTCGCCACGGTCTGGTCGGAGAGCGTGGCGAGGTTGTCGGTGAAGTACCGGCGCAGCGCCCCGACGTAGAGCTCCCGTTCCGCTGGGGTGCCCAAGGAGTTGACGAGGAGGGTCACCTGGTCCAAGCCGAGCCGCTCGAAGAACCGCCAGCCGAGGGCGATCACCTCGACATCGACCAGCGGATCGTCGCTGCCGAGCACCTCGATGTTGACCTGCTCGAACTGGCGGTAGCGGCCGCGCTGGGGCCGCTCGTAGCGCAGAAGTGGTCCGCCGGACCACACCTTCCACGGCGTCGCCGGACGGTGCTCGGCGAATGCCCGGCACACCGCCGCCGTGAACTCCGGCCGCAGGGCGACGTCGCGGCCACCGGTGTCCGTGAAGCGGTACATCTCCTTTTGCACCAGGTCTGTGGCGTCGCCGACGCGGGCGAACACGCCGTAGTCCTCGACCAAGGGAGTGGTCACCTCGCCGTAGCCCGCTGCACCGACGACCTCGGCAAACAGCTCGACGAAGCGACGACGGCGCGCTGACTCGGGCGGGAGCACATCACGCATCCCCGGGCTGGTCTGGAACTGCGCCACGGCGCGTCAGGCTAGGGGTGCATCGCCCGAACGGCGGCGATCGGCAGGGGCCGGTACCGGCGGAGCCGACCGTGAGCGCCAGTCGTCCGACTGTCGAATCATCCACGTAGGGGTCGACGCCGTCGGTCTCGGCTCGTTCGTACAGCGCACCAATGTCGGGACGTTGCCCATCAACGTGACGACGAACAACCGCCGGCACCGGCCCAGCATCGTGGGTGTCACGCCGCGACGACCACTCCTTGTCCCCCGGCTGGCGCGACGCCACCTCCCGCCACGTGTGAG
Organism: Ilumatobacteraceae bacterium; assembly: GCA_963786985.1. Taxonomy (GTDB): domain Bacteria; phylum Actinomycetota; class Acidimicrobiia; order Acidimicrobiales; family Ilumatobacteraceae; genus Desertimonas. The sequence continues at coordinate 394,435 of CAWBBL010000025.1, forward strand.
CCATTTCTGACTCACACGCGGCGGTGGATGCGTGGAGGCGATCAGCGAGCAGGTTCGAGTTGCCTCGGCTTCAGGCTGCCGGGGCCGAGCTGCGCCCAGGTACCAACCGTGAAGGACTTCGGACGTCCGCCACCGATCTTCACGTCCTGGAACCGCTCGGCGCGACTGCCGGTGCGCCCGGCAGCCGTGAGCTCGACGACGACGGCGTGCTCGGGCTGTGCCGTCTCGACGTCGAAGGAGTTGAGGGAGTCCGACGTCCGCACCGTGAGACCCCGGCCCTTGCCGACGCGGGCCCCTTTGAGGGCCACGCCACGAGACTCGTCGAGGCCCTCGAGGGCGTAGCGCACCGTCACCGGCTTGTTGGCGTCGTTGGACTCGATGGCGACCTCGCGCACACTGTCGGTGATGCGAACGACGTCTCGCGTCGAACGTCCCATCGGCACGTCGGCGATCATGACCGAACGGCCGAGCCGGCCGGCGAGGATGCCGAGCGTGTACGTCGGCGCATTGGTGCCGTCGGCGGCGCTGATCGTGAACGTGAGGTCCTGATCGAGCGGCAGGAGGTAGAGGTTCTCGACGCCGACGCCAGGAACGACGCCCGGCAGGTCGCCGAAAGCGCGCCGATCGGTGGCGCCGTACTTGCGGCCCTGATCGTCCTCGATCAGCAATCTCGCTCCGGAGAGCAGGTACACACCGTTGATCGGCATCGACACGTTCGTCAGCAAGCACGCGTCGAGCGACACGTGGCTCAACGTCCATCCGCTGGCGCTGCTTCTCGTGTCCCGGGCCGTGGCGTCGTCCCCGAGGTGGTCGATGACGAAGTCGAGCGTGTCGCCGTTGCGGGTGAAGTCGATGTACGACTCGAAGCCGACGCCGCCGTTGGGTTGGGCGTTGTCGTAGATGACGAGGCGCTTCTCCCACGCGTCACCGGCCAGGGGGTACTCGATGCGGATCGGCAGCAGACCATGGCTGCTCGCCAGCTTCTGGAAGAAGTCGAGCGTGACGGGCAAGCCTGCCGGCATCAGTTGCATCACCGGAGCGTTATGGCGGCGCAGCTCGTCGTTGGGCATTTTGATCTGCTCCTGGAACATTGCTTCGATCCCGTCCAGGGAGAGCTCTGCTCGGGCGGCACCGGACGCTGCCTGGAAGCCCAGTTCCATGAGTAGCTCTTCGCTGAGGATGTGACCCTGGGCGACCGTCAGCAGGTCCTCGACCTCCGCCAGCGAGGAGTGCTCGCCGGCCAGGTTGGACGTTCCCGACCAGTATTCGTTGATCGCCGTCGTCGAGAAACCGCTGGAGTAGCCGGGCTTGAGCACGTTGAAGAACGCCAGGTAGGCGGCGAAGTAGGCCGCCGTGCGCCCCGGGTGGGTGATCGTCTCGAGTGTGGCGTCGACGAGCCCGTACGTCTCGGTGAACGTGCCGAGGTCGGCGACCCCGGTGATGTTCTCCTCGGCGTTGAGGAACGCATAGCCGTTGCGCGCCACGTCGAACCCGGTGCTGAGCACGTGACGCAGCTGGAGGTCGAGCGGTGGCGTCTGGATGCCATCGGGGTCGATCACGCTGATCGCCTCGACGCCTCCAAAGTCCTCGAACGGGCCTGCCGAACGGGGCTTGGGGATCGTCACCTTGATCTCCGTGCCGTCGGCGCTGATCGAATCGGGATCGAGCTCGGTCCCCCGCAAGACCACGTGCGAACCGGTGACGAAGCCGCTCCCCGTGAGCGTGAGCTGGTTGCCGACGATCGCCGGATTGGGCGTGACGGCGGACAGTGACGGCAGCACCTTGAGCGACGCCGGGTTGCTCTTCTCTCCGCCGGGTATCTCGACGAATACTTCCTGCCATCCGCTGGGCAGCGGCGGCACTTCGGCCTGCACGATGGTGTCGGCGATGACCGTGGTCGTCACAACCACGCCGCCGATCCTCACGAACGCCGCCGCCGTGTAGTTGGCGCCCTCGATGGTCACGGTGTCACCGACCTCGGCCTCGAAGGGGTCGACGGTGCGGATCTGCGGGGCGGTCCACTTCGCCCGGAACTCGTCTTCGGTGATGACGATGGCGTTGAAGTTCGGGAGGTCCCCATCGCCGTACAACGGCCCCTCCGGTCCCAGGGCTCCTTCATCGCCGTCGTCGCCGTCCTCGCCGTTGTCACCGGCGCGCTCGGGCCTCGCCTTGCACGCCAGTCCGTTCGGGTCGCCTTCGTCACCGCCGCGACCACCCTGGCCGCCGACTCCGCCCCAGCCACCGGGACCGCCATCGCCGCCTCCGAGGTCGAGGGCGAGCCCGGCCTCGAGCACCGCCTCGTGGACGGGATCGGTGAGATACAACACGACGGAGCCGCCGCGACCGCCGCGACCACCAGGTCCGCCGTCACCTCCGGCGCCTCCCCTGCCACCATTGCCGCCGAAGCCGGGGTTTGTCTCACACTTCAAGAACTTCACTTGTGAGGGCGCCCCTTTGGCCCCGTCGCCACCGTCGCCACCGTCGCCACCGCGCTGGCCGATGCCGCCGACGCCACCCTTGAGGGCGAATGCGGGAAGTCGCACGGCGTCGAGCGACCAGATCTCCACGGTCGGCGCGGCGTCGCCGGCGTAACCCGGGTCTCCGATGACGCCGGGTGCACCTGCGCCCCCGTAGTCGGAGTACATCGAGGAGTGGACGCACACCGACGTCCGCTGGTGCGACGTGCCGTCATCGCTCGTCGCCGGATCCGGAAGGCCGCGCGACGGCGGCACCACCGACTCCCACGTGATCGACGTGTTGTCACCGATCGTGATGCGGCGGGCGAGGATCGTCAGGTACTTGACGTTGTTGGCGATGCGCAGCTCGGTACCGTTCTGCAGCTGCAACACGTCGACGGCGATGATCGCCTCGTCGACGTCGAGCACCGACGACGGGTCCATCACCAACATCCGTCCCTCGTCGAGGCGTCGGAAGTTGGTGCCGGCGGTGATCGCACCGCTCTCGAGCGTGCCGCTGCCGACCGGGCGCGACGCACGTGCGCGAGACGTCCGTGGCGACCGCTCGAAGTCGAGGGTGTCCATCGTCGTGGCGATCACCGACTTCGTCGCCGTCCGACCGAAGCTCGTGTAGCCGAAGTACTCCGGCACGGTGTCGAGGTCGATGCGGTCCGTGGTGTCGACGTGGCCGGTCAACACCACGCCGCGGCGCAGACCGGGGGTGATCTCGGTCTCGCCCGAGAGCACGAGCGTGCCCTCCTGGGTCAGGTCGGTGATGCCGAGGGGGACCAACTTGGCGTGCAGCGCGGCAGCACGAACGTCGATCTCGTCCTGATCGGTGATCACGTGCACCTTGATGTCGCCCGGGAGCGTGTCGACGTAGGCCGCGGTCAGCTCTCCGTTGCGCGTGGGCGACAGCGTCGAGGCCAGCGCCATTGTGGGGGGATTCATCGTGATCAACTCCAGGTTCGTGGTTGGAGTCGTCACGATGGACCCCGCTCGTTACCCGAGCGTTACCCACGGCCGCGGCCGCCGAGGACGAAGTCCCGACGGACAGGGCCGAAGTGAGCGCGAATTGTCGGGACTTCGCGCCTAACGGGACGCGGACGCCGCGGCGGCGGCCGTACGTGATGCGCTTCGCTTTGCTGTGGACGTCGACTTCTTCGCGGCAGCTCGCGCAGTCCTCGCTGTGCTCTTCGCCCCCGACTGCAGCGCCGTCGCCGTCTCGTCGACACCGTCGGCCGCCACCGACACCGTGTTGCGGACACCAGTCGCGCGTTTGCGGGCGGTCGTCGACCCCGTCGGCGACACCTTTGGTCTGTCGTTCCCGAGGATGCGGGCGATGAGATCCTGCACCGCGTTCACGCCCCCTTGCGCGATGCCGCTGATGTTGTCGCTCACCCGATCGACGACTCCGGCGATCGTTCCGACGGTGTTGCCGGGCGGAGTGTCCGGGAGCCGTGGATGTGGACTCGTCGGCGCCACCTTCTTGGCGGCCGCGAGCGCCTCGCCGAGCTCAGTGAGTGCTTTGCGGCCGAGTTCGCTGCGCACCGTCGGGAAGAACTCGCCCTCTTCCTCCTCGACATGGTGGCGAACGTTCTCGATGAGCACCGTGGTCTTGGCGTCGAAGCGCTCGTCGGTGGGGTCCATGTCGGCGAGCTCGGAAAGCACCCACTTGACCACGTGGTGCTCCTCAAGACTCTCGAGCGCCATCTCCTCGGTACCGGGAACCGTCGCTCGCGCAACCGGGTAGAACACTTGCTCCTCGATGGCTGCGTGAACCGAGAGCTCTTCGACGATCCGATCGACGATCTGGCGTTTCTCGACGTGCGCCCGGTCTCCTGCCTTCTCGAAGCGTTTGAAGAGTCGCTCGACGACCTTGTGGTCATTACGCAACATTGTGATGGCGTCCATCAGCAGTAGGTACCCCGCGGCCGTCCGGGTTCAGCCATGAAGCCATCGACACTCGAGCAGATGGGCATGGGCATGGGCAGGTCGCCGACGTTCAGCGTGGCGACCGGCCTTGGTCACTCAGTGGTGCAACTCGGCATCGCCGATGAACCTATCTACCTGCGGACACGCCATTGTTCTGACCCCGGGGCACGATGCGGTAGGCGTCGTAGACGGCGTCGATCTGCTTGATCGCCCGCAGCACGGTCGCCAGCTGTCCGGGATCGTTGAGTTCGAACTCGAAGCGCATCTTGGCGACGCGGTCGCTGCCCGTCATCGTGTCGCAGCTGACGATGTTGACGCGGTGATCGGACAAGGCGTTGGCGACGTCGCGCAGCAACCGGGAACGATCAAGGGCGACGACCTCGACGCCGGCGCGGTACACGGCGGAGTGCCGTTCGCCTTCCCAGTCGACTTCGATCATGCGCGACGCCTGCTCGGCTGACAGGGCGACAGCGTTGGCGCAGTCGGCGCGGTGCACGCTCACGCCACGGCCGCGGGTGATGAATCCGACCACCTCGTCGCCAGGCACCGGAGTGCAGCACGCGGCGAGCCGGACGAGGACGTCGTCGAGCCCTTCGACGTGCAGGCCGACGTTGTCGGCTTTCGTGCGATGACGACGCGGCCGCTGGACCGTCGCCGGCAGTTGTTCGGTGTCGTCGCTCGCGCCGCCACGCAGGCCGCGTGCCACGCGTTGGGCGAGGCCACGCGCTGACACGTGATGCTCCCCGATCGCCGCCAGGAGGGCATCGAGATCGGCATAACTGAGGTCGTGGATCACGATCTTGAGCTGATCCGACGTCCACATCCGCTGCACCGGCAGTCCTTCACGGCGGAATGCCGCGGTCAGCTCCTCGCGGCCATTCTCGATCATGTCCCCGCGTCGCTCGCGGCTGAACCATTGGCGGATCTTGTTGCGCGCTCGTGGTGAGCGGACGAAGGCCAGCCAGTCCTGCGACGGCCCGGCCGTCTCGACCTTGGAGGTGAAGATCTCGCACGTGTCGCCGCTGGACAACTGGTGGTCGAGAGCGACGAGCCGCCCGTTGACCTTCGAGCCGACGCAGGCATGGCCGACCTCGGTGTGCACGGCATAGGCGAAATCGACGGCTGTCGACCCGGCGGGCAGCGTGATCACTCTGCCCTTCGGTGTGAACACGAAGACCTCCTCCTGCTGGAGATCGGTCTTCAGGCTCTGCATGAACTGCGCCGGATCGGAGACGTCGGCCTGCCAGTCGATGATCCGGTTGAGCCAATCGATGTCGGTCGCCTTGTCGCCGCCGTCCTTGTACGCCCAGTGGGCGGCAACGCCCCACTCGGCCCGCTGGTGCATCTCCCTCGTGCGGATTTGCACCTCGATCGTCTTGCCCATCGGCCCGATGACCGTGGTGTGCAAGCTCTGGTAGAGGTTGAACTTGGGCATCGCGATGTAGTCCTTGAAGCGACCGACGACGGGACGCCAACGGCCGTGGATGCTGCCCAGTGCGGCGTAGCAATCCTTCGTCGAGTTGACCACGATGCGGATCGCCAGCAGGTCGAAGATGTCGTCGAACTCGCGGCCCTTGACGACCATCTTCTCGTAGAGGCTCCACAGGTGCTTGCCGCGACCTGTCACGGTGGCCTCGACTCCGACTTCGGCGAGGCGCGTCTTGACCTCGGAGATCGCCGCGGCGAGGAACGTGTCGCGTTCTGGCGATCGAGCGCTGACGAGGTAGTCGAGCTCGGCGTAACGCTTCGGGTGCAGCGCGGCGAACGCCAGGTCCTCGAGTTGCTGTTTGATCTCTTGCATCCCGAGGCGATGGGCCAAGGGGGCGTAGATGTCGATCGTCTCCTGGGCGATGCGCTGCTGCTTGGCCGCCGGCATCGCCGCGATCGTGCGCATGTTGTGCAGTCGGTCGGCGAGCTTGATGACGAGGACACGCAGGTCGGCGGCCATCGCCACCAGCATCTTGCGCATCGTGGCCGCCTGCTGGGCTTCGCGTGAGTCGAACTGGATGCGGTCGAGCTTGGTGACCCCGTCGACGATCGCCGCGATCTCGCCACCGAAGTCGCGGTCGACGTCGGCGACGGTGATCTCGGTGTCCTCCACGGCGTCGTGCAGCAGGGCGGCGACGACGGACACCTCATCGAGCCCGATCTCGGCCACGATCCGGGCCACGGCGAGCGGATGGTTGATGTAGCTCTCTCCGCTCGAGCGGAGCTGGTTGCGATGCGCCTCGGCGGCCACCTGGTAGGCGTTGGTGATCGTCGCCACCGGCGCCTTGGGGTGGCGGTTGCGGTACGCCGCCAGCAGCGGCGCCAACTCGGCCGGCGTCGTCGACTCGTGATGCCGCCGCCAGGGCAGGACGCGGTCGACCGTTCCCACCTCGGCTCCCTACATCCTCGCCAGGATCGAGAGCTGGTACTCGGCGAGCCGCTCGCGGCCTCCGAGGTCGGCGAGCTCGATCAGGAAACCGAGTCCGACGATCGTGCCGCCGAGCACGGTGACGAGGCGGGCCGTCGCCGAAGCGGTGCCACCGGTGGCCAGCACGTCGTCGATCACCAGGATCCGCTCGTCGGGGTGGATGGCGTCGCGGTGAATCTCCAGCTTGTCGCGCCCGTACTCCAGCTCGTACTCCTCGCGGGCGACTGCCCACGGCAGCTTGCCGGCCTTGCGCACCGGGACGAATCCGGCGCCGAGGGTGTAGGCGACTGCTGCCGCTGGGATGAAACCCCGGGCTTCGACACCGACGACCCGGTCGATGGCCTCATCACGGAAGGGCTCGGCCAGCTCGTCGACTGCCCGTCGGAACGCTTCGGCGTTGCCGAGCAGCGGGGTGATGTCACGGAACGTCACGCCCGCGTTCGGGTAGTCGGCGATGTCGCGGACGTGCGTGGTCAACCACGAGGACGTGACCGTCATGCAGCCACGATACCGGTCGCTACCAACCTGCCCGGGGACGTCGCCCGAGACGGATCAGTGCTTCTTCTTCTTGCGCGGGCGCGGGGCGTTGCCGAGCAATTGCTCGGATGTCGGCTCGACGCCCGGAGTGACCGAGCTGGTCGATCGGGCTCCGACGGTTGCCGGCACGGCCGCACCGCGACTGCGGCGGCGGCCCGTCTGCGGAGCGAGAATTCCGACGCCGCGCACCACGACCGTGCGCAGATCCTCGCCAACGAGGTGCTCGCCGTCGCGCCGCCCACCCTTGAGCACGCCGAGTACAGGTGTGGCGACGAAGATCGACGAGTAGGCACCGGTGAGCATGCCGATGAGCAGGGCCAGGGCGAACTCCAACAGCGTCGCCTGACCGAGCAGCCAGGCTCCGACGACGAGCAGCGAGAACACCGGCAGGAGCGCCGACAACGAGGTGTTCAACGAACGCATCAGGACCTGGTTCGTCGACACGTTGACGAGGTCCGGGGCGCCGAGCCCGGCGGCGGCGATGCGCCGCTCGTTCTCCTTGACCCGGTCGAACACGACGATCGTGTCGTACAACGAGTAGCCGAGGATCGTCAGGAAGGCGATCACCGTCGCCGGTGTGACCTGGAAGCCGAACACCGAGTAGATCCCGGCGGCGATGACCACGTCGTGGATCATCGCCACGATCGCGGCCACGGCCATCCGCCAATCGAAGCGGACGGCGATCACGATGGAGAACAGCAGCAGGAACACGAGCAGGGCGATGATCGCCTTGCGGGTGATCTGCTCGCCCCACGATGACGACACGGCGGCGACGCTGACATCGGCCGCGTCGACCTCTGCCGTGTCGGCGAACGCCTCCTGCAACGACACCCGCACGTCGGCGGGAATCTCTTCGATCTGCACCTTGATGATGTCACCCTGCGCCGACTCGCGCTCTTCGACCTTGGCGTCCGAACCGTCGATCCCGTGAGCCTCCAGGACATCGCGGGCGTCCGAGACGGAGAGCTCGCCGGCGGGCACGTCGAAGGCCACCCCGCCCTCGAAGTCGATTCCGAGGTTGACGTTGCGAATGGCGAGCGACAACACGCTGACGACGATGAGCAACAGGGAGATCGCGAAGTACGTGCGCCGATGACCCCAGAAATCGATCGCCGTCTGCCCGAGGAACAGCCGCTTGGCCGGTGACTTGGCGATGCGCTGCTCGAACAGCGGCTCCGGCTCCGGAGCCCGTTGGCGGCGGTCGGGCCGCGGCGACGCGGCCGGCCCGAGATCGAGGTCGCCGAGTGGCGGCTCGCCACCCAGTCCGCTGTCGTCAACGAACGTCATTGGGACTCTCCGGGGAGTGGCCGGCAATCGCCGGAGCGACCGGGGCAGGCAAAGGACGTGACTCGTAGTTCTCGAGGCCGAACGTGTCGCCCTCGTCGAGCCATCCGCTGTCGGCGAGGAGCAGGACGGCCGGGCGGGTGAAGAACCAGCACACGATCAGGTCGCAGACGGTGGTCACGCCGAGGTACAGGGCGAACCCGCGCACGGAACCGACGCTCAGGCTGAACAGCACGCCGGCGGCGATCAACGACACGAGGTCGGCGGCGACGATCGTCCGCCACGTCGCCTTGAACGCGCGCGGTGCCGAGTTGCGCACAGTGCGCCCGTGGCGGACCTCTTCCTTGAGCCGCTCGAAGTACACCACGTAGCTGTCGACGGTGATGCCGACCGCCACGATGATGCCGGTGACGCCGGCCAGCGACAGGGCGTAGTTCGTCGTCTGCGAGATGATCGCGGCCGCCGAGTAGATCAGCAGGCCCCAGACCACGAGGCCGGCGATCACGACCACGATCAGCCGGCGGTAGAAGAAGGTCAGCCCGGCGAGGACCAGGACGACGCCGACAAGAGCGGCGAAGATCGCCGCCCGGAGGGAGTCCTCGCCGAGTGTCGGGGACACCGTCTGCACCGACTCCGTCTGAACCTGCACCGGGAAGGCGCCGCGGTCGAGGACTCGGGCCAGCGCCCTGGCCTCGGACTCGGCGAATGCTCCGGCGCCCTGACCGCTGATCGAGATCTGCCGCGGGAACGTCGACTGGGTGACCCGCGGCGCCGACTGGATGACGCCGTCGAGGACGATGGCGATCGCCCCAGCCGGGCAGTTCTGGGCACCGGTCGAACAGGCCCCAGCGAGTTGGTTGAACGTGCCGAGACCCTCCTCGGTCAGCTCGGCGGAGACGGTCCAGCCTTCGGCCGGAGTGAGCGTGGCGGCCGCCGAACCGCGGGCGAACAACTCGCCGCCGGACTCTCCGGAGGGGCCGAGCTGGACAGGGCCGACCGTGCACGTCAGCCCATCGGCAGTCGACAGGTCGGTGATCGTGTCATCGGTCGGCGCCGGCGGCGGGCCATAGGGAGTCGGCGGGTACGTCGTCACCGGGTTGGGGCCGACCGGTCCGAGTGGCGCCTCCGTCGTCGTCGTCGGGCCTGGCTCGGTCGACTCCGGAGTGGACGTCGCCGGCTCGCTCGACGGCGGCACGGACGTGTCAGCAGCGGCTGGGCGACGCCACCCCGACGGTGTGGCCGTCGTCGTTCCCGTCGCGTCGGGCGTCGTCGACCCGGTCGGCGTGGACTCGGCCGTCGCCGACTCGGGTGACGTGGAGTCGGTCGGTGCAGCCTCGGTGGTGACCACCGGCTCCTCGACCGGCGCGACGCACGGTGACATCAGCGGTCGCAATTGCACGATGCCGGCGACATCGACGGCGTCGAGCGCCTCGCGCTGATCACGCACTCCGGGCAGATCGACGATGACGTTCTCACCTTCGACCCGAACGTCAGGCTCGGCGATGCCCCGACCCTCGAGCTCCTCGCGGATCAGGTCACGGATGCTGTCGAGATCGTCGGCCGTGGCGTCCTCCTCCGTCGACAACACGACGGAGATGCCACCTTGGAGATCGAGGCCGAGCACCGGTTCATTGCCCGACACGAGGTTGACGGCCAGCAGAACGATGGTGACAAGGACGATCCCGACGAGCGAGATCCACAGGCGACGGCGGATCATTCGTCGGGTGACTCGCCCGTCGTGCTGTCATCGGCCGGCGCCGGGCCTGGCGTGGGCTCGGCGGCTGCCGGGCGGGTGGGCTTGGTCCCGCCGCCCTTCAGCGTCGGCCGCCGTGACGTCGCGGTTGTCGGCTCGGCGGGCGTCTCGCTCCCGTCCTCGGACGGCGTCGCCGGAGCTACGGCCGTGGTGACCTTGCCCGAGACAGCGGCCCGGCTGACCCGGATCTGGACGTCGTCGTCGACCTCCACCCAGACGATGTCGGTACCCGGCTCGAACCCGGTGATGAACCCGTAGACCCCGGATGTCAGCATCACCTCATCGCCGACGTCGAGCGTCGACTGCAGCTCGCGCTGCTGGCGCATCTGGCGCTGACGCGGTCGCAGCAGGAGGAAGTAGACCGCCGCCACGATGAGTAGCAGGGGCAGGAACGACACGATCGTCGACGCCGCGCCGCCCTCGTCCTCGTCTTCGCTGGTGGAGCTCTGCACCGACTCGGTCGCCAGGGCATGCGGAGCAGCCGAGCCACCCAGCGGTGTGGTGGGTGAATCCTTCGGGCAGAGCTAAGTGCAGGTCCATGGGATGGTCGTGTTCCGATCGTCGTGTTCCGGTCGAGGTCCGGCCTGGTCCGGAGCGGACGACAGGTTACCGATGCTCACCCCCACACACGCAGCACGTCGACACGGAAGTTGGCAAAGCGCTGTTCGGCGATCGCCTGACGCGCGGCCGCCATCAGCTGCAGGGTCCACGCGACGTTGTGCAGGGTCAACAGGCGGGCGGCCGACGGTTCAGCAACGCTGAACAGGTGACGAAGGTAGCCACGACTGTGGCGGGCACACACTGCGCACGAGCACCGAGCGTCGACCGGCACGTCCTCGTCACCATGGCGAGCGGCCTTGACCTGGACCTTGCCCGACGAGGTGAGCGCCGTGCCGTGGCGTCCGAGCCGGGTCTGCAGCACACAGTCGAACTGATCGACGCCGAGGGCGATCGACTCGACCAGCGACGCCGGATCGCCGACCCCCATCAGGTAGCGAGGGCGATTCGTGGGGAGGTGCTCGAGGGCTGCCGCCAGCGCCGGGAGCATCTCGGCGCGGGTCTCCCCCACCGACAGCCCGCCGATTCCATAGCCGTCGAAGTCGAGCGCCGCGGTCTGCTCGGCACTTTCCCGCCGGAGTTCCTCGCTCGTGCCACCCTGGACGATCCCGAAGAGCGATTGGTCGACTCGCTCGTGACACGTGCGGGCGCGGGCGGCCCACAGGGCAGTTCGTTTGACGGCCAACTCGACGACGTCTGGCGGGCTCGGCAGCGGCGGGCACACGTCGAGGACCATCTGGATGTCGGCGCCGATGCGTTCTTGAACCCGGACGGCATCCTCGGGGGTCAACCGATGGGTCGACCCGTCGTAGGTGCTGCGGAACGTCACACCGTCGTCGTCGACCTTTGGTTCCAACGAGAACACCTGATAGCCACCCGAGTCGGTGAGCGTCAGGCCGTTCCACCCGCTGAACCGGCCGAGGCCACCGAAACGAGCGATGTTTTCCGCGCCCGGTCGCAGCATCAGGTGATAGGTGTTGCCGAGGACGATCTGCACGCCGAGCCGCTCGTAGTCCTCGGCACTGAGGTACTTGACCGCCCCGCGGGTGCCCACCGGCATGAAGCACGGGGTCAGGTACGAGCCGCGGGCGGTCGTCGCCGTGCCGGCGCGCGCCGCGCCATCGGTCGCCGTCGCCGTGAACGCCACCGGGTGCACCGACTCGACGCTAACGACGGCACGTCGCGCTGGACGATGCCATCGAAGCTGATTTCGGCGGGGCGTGTCGCCGCGTGACACTCCGTCAGCGGCCAACACTCCAATCAGCGAGCGTGGCGGTCGAGGAGCATGGCGTCGCCGAACGAGAGGAAGCGGTAACCGGACGCTGCGGCGTGGGCGTAGAGCTCGCGCCAGCGCGGTCCGACGAACGCCTCGATCATCAACAGCAGGGTCGTGCGTGGCAAGTGAAAGTTCGTCATCAGCGCGTCGACCACCGCTGGCGGACGCCCAGGATGGAGGAACAGCTCGGTCCGCCCCGTGAGCCGGCCCGTGGCTGCCACGCTCTCCAAGGCGCGCACCGACGTCGTTCCGATGGCGACGACTCGCCGAGCGTCGTTCACCGCGGTCCACGACTCGTCCGGCACCCGATAGCGCTCGCTGTGCATGCGGTGGGTCAACGGGTCCTCAGCGGTGATCGGGGCGAACGTGTCGAGGCCGACGACGAGCTCGACCGAGACCCAGGCGATGTCGCGGGCCGCGAGTCCGGCGAACACGTCGGCGGTCAGGTGCAGCCCAGCGGTCGGGGCCGCCGCCGACGCCGGCTCCTCGGCGAACACGGTCTGGTAGCGCTCCGGATCGGCGAGTGTCTCGTGGATGTACGGGGGCAGCGGCATCTCACCGAGGGCGCCAAGCGTCTCCAGCGGATCACCGGAACCGAGCAACGACACGACGAACGTGTCGCCCGCCGCGGTACGCATCCCGATCTCGACGATCGCCCGCCCGGCGGCGTCGTACAGCACCGAGCCTGGCGGCAGCTTGCGCGCCGGACGGATCAGCGCCTCCCAGTCGCGTCGCTCTGCGTCGCGGGGTTCGAGGAGCAGCACCTCGCTTGCCGCGCCACTCGCCCGGCACAGCCGCAGGCGCGCCGGGATCACCCGCGTGTCGTTGACGACGACGAGGTCACCGGGCTGCAGCAGGTCGGGCAGATCGTGTACGAATCGGTCGTCGGGTCGGGCAGCACCGCGGTCGACGAGCAGCCGAGCAGCGTCGCGTGGCTCGATCGGGACCTGGGCGATCAGCGCCGGGTCGAGGTCGTAGTCGAGGTCCTCGAGGCGCACCGACCGCAGGCTACGGTCGCGGCCGTGACGGACAGCCGCGTCGACTCCGTGGAGTTGCCTGACGGGAAGATGGACGTCCACGTCTGGCTCCCAGCCAGTGGCCGTGGTCCGGGGCTGACCCTGATCCCCGCCATCTTCGGATTGAGCACACACATTCGCACGGTCGCCGGACGACTGACCGATGCCGGCTACGTCGTTGGGGTGCCGGACCTGTTCTGGCGGTTCGCCCCCGGTTGGCAGGCCGACGCCGACGAAGCAGGCCTCGCCGCGTCGATGGCGACGGCCGCCCGGCTCGACCGGGATGGAGCGGTCGACGACTGCGGCGCCGTCCTCGAACACCTCGCCGCGCTGCCCGACGTCGGCGGGGACCCGGGCGTGATCGGCTTCTGCCTCGGGGGCACGCTGGCGTTCGGCACGGCGATTCGCTATCAGCCGTCGGTGTGCGTCAGCTACTACGGGTCCGGTGTCGTTGGCTTGCTCGACGGCATCGGCGACGTCAACTGCCCCACGTTGCTGCACTTCGGTAGTCGTGACCAGTCGATCCCCGGCGAGGCGGTCGAGCAGATCGCCGCAGCCACGGACGGTCGCCGCGAACATCGCCGTCAACGTCGAGATCGCCGGCCACGCCTTCGACGACGAGGCACCGATGTTCCACGACGAGGGGGCCGCCCGCTCGGCGTGGTCGAAGACGATGGCCGTGCTGGCCGAGCACCTCCCTCGATCAGCTGAACAGGCCGGGGTGGCCGGCCGAACGCCGCGGGGCGGCGAGGCCGAGGTGAGCTGAACGCCGCCGGCATCGCCACGCGGCCCCGTGGTGTGCGCACGATCAGGCCCTGTTGGATGAGGAACGGCTCGTACACGTCCTCCACCGTCTCGGTCTGCTCGCCCACGGCGATTGCCAGCGTGGACAGCCCGACCGGTCCGCCGCCGAACTGTTGGCACAGGGCACCGAGGATGGCCCGGTCGACCTTGTCGAGGCCGAGGGTGTCGACTCCGAACACTGTGAGGCCACGTTCGGCAGTGTCGGCATCGATCTCGCCGTCGCCGCGCACCTCGGAGAAGTCGCGCACCCGGCGCAGCAGGCGGTTGGCGATCCGCGGTGTCCCTCGGGCGCGCCGGGCGATCTCCCATGCCCCGGCCGCGTCGATCACGACCCCGAGGATCCCCGCAGCCCGCACGACGATGGCCTGCAGTTCGACGGCGTCGTAGTAGTCGAGCCGGGCGACGAGGCCGAAGCGGTCACGTAGCGGCCCGGTGATCATCCCCGTCCGCGTCGTCGCCCCGACCAGGGTGAACGGCTGGAGTGAGAGACGGATGCTCGACGCAGCCGGGCCTTTGCCGACGACGATGTCGAGCTGATAGTCCTCCATCGCCGGATAGAGGATCTCTTCGACGGCGCGTGACAGCCGATGGATCTCGTCGACGAACAGCACGTCGTGGTCGCCGAGCTTGGTGAGGATCGCGGCCAGGTCACCCGCCCGCTCGAGCGCCGGTCCGGACGTGACGTGCAGCTGCACTCCCATCTCGGCGGCGACGATCGTGGCCAGGGTCGTCTTGCCCAATCCCGGTGGTCCGGCGAACAGCAGATGGTCGACGGCCTGCTGTCGGCGCCGGGCCGCCTCGAGCACGATGGCCAGGTGCTCCTTCAGCTCGCCCTGGCCGACGAACTCGTCGAGGTGCCGCGGTCGCAGCCCGGCTTCGACGGCGTCCTCGACGTCGTCGTCGTTGAGACCTGGGTCGAGGAACTCGTCACGCACGCTTGGCCCCGAGCAGCTTGAGGGCGTCGCGCAGCAACGTCGCCGCGTCGCCGTCACCGGGCAGTTCGCGGACCGCGTCGCGGATCTCCTCGGGCCCATATCCGAGTCCGGTCAACGCCTCGCGCACGGCGCCGACAGTCGACCCACCGGCGCCGCCGCCGGCA
Organism: Ilumatobacteraceae bacterium; assembly: GCA_963786985.1. Taxonomy (GTDB): domain Bacteria; phylum Actinomycetota; class Acidimicrobiia; order Acidimicrobiales; family Ilumatobacteraceae; genus Desertimonas. The sequence goes on from CAWBBL010000025.1 coordinate 409,569, forward strand.
CCGCTCTCACCGTCGAGGATCGGGAGCGACAGCCGATCACGCAGCTCGACGAGCAGTCGTTGGGCCGTCTTCGGCCCGACTCCAGGAACTGCCTTCAGCGCGCCGACATCACCGTTGGCGACGACATCGACGAGGGCGGCCGGCGGGTACGTCGTCAGGATCGCCATCGCCAGCGCCGGTCCGACACCGTGGGTGGCGATCAACGTCTTGAACGTGGTGCGCTCGTCACGGGTGACGAACCCGTACAGCGTCTGATCGTCCTCGCGGATGTGGTGATGGATGTACAGGAAGGCGGCCGAGGTCGGCTCCAGTTCGCCGAACGTGCGCGGCGACACGATGACGTCGTAGCCGACGCCCGCCACGTCGATCAGCACGCTCCCTTCCGCCGAGCGCTCGAGCACCTCGCCGCGCAGCGACCCGATCACTGGGCACCCGCGATCGCGGCACGCATCGGCGCCATCGCCAGGTGGCACAGCGCCAGGGCGGCGGCGTCGGCGGCGTCCGCCGGTTGGGGCACGGTGCTCAGCCCGAGACGCGCCTTGACCATCCGTTGGACCTGCTCCTTGGGTGCCGCACCCCATCCGGCCACGGCATCTTTGACCTGGTTGGGCGTGTACTGCACCACGTCGCATCCAGCGTGGGCAGCTTCGGCGAGGGCCAGACCGCTCGCCTGTCCCACACCCATCGCCGTGCGCACGTTGACCTGGAAGAAGACCTGTTCGACGGCAACGACGTCGGGGGTGAAGTCGGTGATCAGGCGGCACAACTCCTCACGCAGCATGGCGAGACGCCAGGGTAAGGCGTCCTTGGGGGGAGTTCGGATGACTCCGAGGGCCACGGCCACGCCGGAGCTCGGCCCACTGGCGTCGATGACGGCGTACCCGCAGCGAGTCAGTCCGGGGTCGATCCCAAGGACTCGGTAGCGCGCCCCGACGAACACAGGTTCGTACTGTAGAGGCGGTGGCCGGAGAACGGGTGGATGGCCTGCGGGCGACGTCCACCACCGCGGATGCGAGCGACCGAGCGCCAGCGAGGGAGCGGCCAACAACGGCCTGCGGGCGACGTCCACCACCGCGGATACGAGCGACCGAGCGCCAGCGAGGGAGCGGCCAACAACGGCCTGCGTGGCCGGGGAACGCAGATTAAAGGTCGCCGAGAATGGCGACGAGCTCGCTGGTCGGCCGGAACGTCAGACCGGCGATCGCCCGATGGGCATAGCGAATCGTGCCCGTGGCGTCGACGATGAAGACGCTCCGACGAGGGAAGCCGATCGGTCCGAGGGTCCCGTAGAGCCGGGCCACGGCCTTGTCGGTGTCCGCCAGCAACGGGAACTTGAAGCCGTACTTCGACGAAAACCGCTCGTGGCTGTCGAGGTCCTGGGGCGAGATTCCGAGCACCTGCGCGTCGAGATCGTTGAACGAATCGAGTCCGTCGTTGTAGTCGTTGAGCTGTTTCGTGCAGACGGCGGTGTCGTCACCCGGATAGAACGCGAGGACGACCGCCTTGCCGCCGAAGTCGGACAGCGAGTAGTCCTGCACGCCACCGCCTGGTGCGGTGCCCGGCAGCGTGAACGGCGGGGCAGTATCCCCAATCCCCACGCTCATGCTTCGACCAGCTCACTCAGCAGTGCATCGGGGATGTCGGCGTTGCTGAAGACGTCCTGCACGTCGTCATTGTCTTCGAGAGCTTCGACGATTCGCAACACCCGGCGCGCTTCGTCGGCGGCCGCGATCGGTACCAGATTGCCCGACACCAGCGGCGTGTCCGCTGAGTCGATGGTGAACCCGGCGTCTTCGAGCGATTGGCGGATCTCGTAGACCAGCGACGGATCGGTGGTCACCGTCCATGTCTCGCCGTCGCGCTCCACATCGGCGGCACCGGCGTCGAGCGCCGCGAGCATCAACTCGTCCTCCCCCGCCGATCCGTCGACTTCGATGATCCCCCGCCGGCTGAACTGCCACGACACGGCGCCGGGCTCGGCGAGCGAGCCGCCAAGCTTGTTGAACACGCCGCGCACCTCGGAACCCGTGCGATTGCGGTTGTCGGTGAGCACGTCGATCAGCAGGGCGACGCCTCCGGGCGCGTAGCCCTCGTACATGATCGACTCGTACGTTCCGCCGTCGCCCTCGCCGGTACCCCGCTTGATGGCCCGGTCGATGGCGTCGTTTGTCATCTGCGCCGCCTTGGCCTTCTGCACAGCAGTGCGCAGCGTCGGGTTGGCGTCGGGATCCCCGCCGCCTGCCTTGGCGGCGACCTCGAGCTGACGGGCGAGTTTGGCAAACAGCTTGCCGCGGGCCTTGTCGGCAGCGCCCTTCTTGTGCTTGATGGTTGCCCATTTGGAATGGCCGGACATCGGGTCAGTGCTCCTTGATGAGATCCACGAACTGAGCATGTAGTCGTGCGTCGTCGGTGAGTTCAGGATGGAAGCAGGCAGCCAGCAGATGACCTTGACGCACGAGCACCGGGTCACCATCGTACGAGGCCAGGACTTCGACGTCGGGCCCGGCGGCCTCCACGCGCGGGGCCCGGATGAACACCCCGTGGAAGGGCGCCGAGTGCCCGGCGACGACGAGATCGGTCTCGAAGCTGTCGACCTGGCGGCCGTAGCCGTTGCGCCGCACCGTGATGTCGAGCTGTCCGAAGTGCTGCTGGTCGTCGCGGCCATCGAGGATCTTGTCGGCGAGCAGGATCATCCCGGCGCACGTGCCGAATACCGGCATCCCCTCCTCCAGTCGGATGGCGATCGGATCGTAGAGACCCGTCGAATCCAGCAGGTTGGACATCGTCGTCGATTCGCCGCCCGGCATCACGAGGGCGTCGACTGCCCGCAGCTGTTCGGGTGTGCGTACCTCACCAACCGCCGCGCCGAGCGAACGCAGGCGCTCGACGTGGGCGGCGAAGGCTCCCTGGAGGGCGAGTACCCCGACCCGCGGGGCGTTCACCTGGGGGCTCCGAAGCACGCGGGTTCACGGCCCTACCAACCTCGCGCCTACCAGCCTCGATCGGCGAAGCGCTGGTGTTCGGGGACCTCGTCCATCCCGATGCCGGTCATCGGCGCGCCGAGCCCGCGGCTGACCTTGGCGAGGATCGCCGGGTCGGCGAAGTGCGTGGTGGCCTCGACGATCGCCTTCGCCCGCGGCGCCGGATCGTGACTCTTGAAGATCCCGGAGCCGACGAAGACCGCCTCAGCACCGAGTTGCATCGCCAGGGCGGCGTCGGCCGGGGTGGCGATGCCGCCGGCGCAGAACAGCGGGACGGGCAGGACCCCTGATTCGGCGAGCTCTTGGACGAGGGGCAACGGGGCGCGCAACTGCTTCGCCCAGTCGAACAACTCGGCGGAGTCAGCCTGGGTGACCTTGCGGATGTCACCCGTGATCGAACGCAGGTGGCGAACTGCTTCGACGATGTTGCCCGTACCAGCCTCACCTTTGGAACGGATCATCGCCGCCCCTTCGGCGATCCGCCGTAGCGCCTCGCCAAGGTTCGTCGCGCCGCACACGAAGGGCACGGTGAACGCCCACTTGTCGATGTGGTGTGCCTCGTCGGCCGGGGTCAGCACCTCGGACTCGTCGACGAAGTCGACACCGAGGGACTCGAGGATCTGGGCCTCGACGAAGTGTCCGATGCGCGCTTTGGCCATCACAGGGATCGACACCGCCTGCTGGATGCTCTCGATCATCTCCGGATCGCTCATCCGGGCGACTCCGCCGTCGGCACGGATGTCGGCCGGCACCCGCTCGAGAGCCATGACCGCGCAAGCCCCGGCGTCTTCGGCGATGCGCGCGTGCTCGGCGGTCACGACGTCCATGATCACGCCGCCCTTGAGCATCTCGGCCAGGCCGCGCTTGACGGGGAACGTGCCCGTTGACGATGACGGCGAACTCATGACACCAGCGTACCGACGCCGGCTGACCGCGCAGCAGGTGGTTCCCGCACCTGGTTCAGGCTCACGCCTCACGAACGGCGTTCTGGGGAGGATTCGTGTCAGACGCTGACACGAATCCTCCCCGAAAGCGGGTTTGGCACGGATCTTCCCCAGATCGAGGGGGTCAGGCGGCGTTGTCGGTGAGCGTCGAGCTGCCGGCGCTGGCGAGTTCGACGAAGGTCCGCCCGGGAGTGAGCAGGATCGGCGCACCGCCGGCCTCGAGGGTGAAGGGATCCTCGGGGTTCTCCCGGGTCCAGGTGCCTTCGACCTTCAGGCCGTTGCTGTACACGGTCGCTGCGCCAGTGCCGACGCTCTGCGCCTCGGGCCCGCCAGCAGCCTGCCCGTACGGCACCATCAGCACCACGACGTTGTTCGTGCTCAGCTGACCGTCGGTGAGCTCGTGGGGGCTGCCCGACTGCGAGCGCAGGAACAGACCCGCCTCGGCGTCCCACGCCCAGTTCACGGCGACACCACCGATGTTCAGGTCGACCGACGTGACGGGGACGCCGGTCGGCACCCCGTACTCGAACTGCGGCACCGCCTCGCCGGCATCGCCGGCCTGGGCGAAGAAGTCCGTCGTGTTGCCGTACAGGTTGTACGGCGCGCCACCGCGTCCGTCGACCCGGAACATCCCGTTGCCCTGGGTGAGCAGCGTCCAGCCGGTACCGGCGAGGGCCGCATTGACGAATTCGTTGCCACCGCTGTAGGCGAAGATCGGGTCGTTGAAGCTGGCGAACAGCTGGACGTCCTGGGTTCGTCCGGAGCGGATGTTGCCGACCGGGTCGGAGTCCGCGGAGTTGAACACGGCAGCGAAACGGGTCACTCCCTCGACGATCTCCTCGTACACGATGTCCGCCTGGTTGAGACCGGTCTGCGGATGCGAGTTGACACCGTTGTCGATCTTGACGATCAGCGCCGGCCGCGGCGTGTAGGCCGCCTGGTCCGTGACGGGCACTCCCGTCAACGGGTGTAGTACCGCGGGGGTCGTGGTGGTCGGGGCGGCGGTCGTCGTCGGGGCAGCCGTGGTCGTGGGCGCCAGGGTCGTCGTCGGCTCGGCTGTGGTCGCCGGCTCCGTCGTGGCCGTCTCGGTGTCCGACGGTCCGGTGGCCGGATCCGCCGCCAAGTCCTCGGGCTGCTCGGCGACTGGCGGGCGTGGGCCTGTTTGGTCGTCCGGTTCGGAGGACGACGACGCCACGGCGCTCGTGGTGAACGCGAGCGAAAGGATGCTCGAAACGAGGACGGCCGTGACCGCGCGGGGATGCCGGGGGGTGTGCTTCATCGTGTTTTACAGCTCTTTCAAGAGGGCGATCCGCTCCTCGAGGGGCGGATGCGTGTCAAACAGTCGGTGCACTGACCCTAGACGTCCGTGGTCGCCGACGCCGGCCATTGGCTGTTCGATCCACAGATGAGCCGTTGCCGTCGTCGCCGAGTGCGTCACCGTCCCGTCGTCGCGCAGCTTCTCGAGCGCCGAGATCAGGCCAGGTGGATAACGCGTCAGCTGACACGCGGAGATGTCGGCCAGCGTCTCACGCTTTCGGGAGATCGCCGCCTGCATCGCCTTGGCCACGATCGGAGCGACGATGAGCAGGGCGAAGCCGAGGATCGCCAGCGGGTTGCCGCTGTCGCCGTGGTCACCCTCGCGCCGGTTGCGCCCGCCGTTCCACCACATCATTCGAATCGCCATGTCGGTGATCAGGGCCACCGCACCGACCAGCGTCACGGCCAGCGTCGACACGAGGATGTCGTAGTTCTTGACGTGCGCCAGCTCATGGGCGATGACCCCCTCGAGCTCCACCCGATTGAGCTTCTCGAGCAGCCCGGTGGTGACGGCGATCGCCGCGTGCTGCGGATTGCGCCCGGTCGCGAAGGCGTTCGGTGCCGGGTCGTCGACGACGTACACACGCGGTTGGGGTAGGCCGCTGGCGATGCACAGGCCCTCGACGAGGTTGTACAGACGGCGGTACTGCTGGGGGTCGGCTGGGTGCGCCCGCGACACCGCCAAGGCGATGGCGTCGGCCTTCCAATAGGAGATGAACGCAGTCGTTCCGGCGATGACGACGGCGATGGCGATGCCCCACCAGCCGAAGCCGACGAAGTAGCCAGCCGCCAGCCCGACGAGCCCGGCGATCACGACGAATCCCGCCACGAGGGCGATCGAACGCCGCTTGTTCGATCGGATCAGTTCAAACACGTCATCTGCGTTCCCCGGCCACGCCGGCCGCGATTGAACGCTCCTCGGCTAGCGCCTCGTCGCTCGCAACTGCGAGATACTTCTGGCCCACCCTCAGAAACTGACTTGAGGCGTCGTCCGAGCTGCCTCATCGGCCTCGAAGTACTCCCGCCGCTCGAACTTGAGCATCCGGGCGAAATACAGCGTCGGGAACTGCTGGAGCTTGTTGTTGTAGTCGAGCACGCTGTCGTTGTAGAACTGCCGGGCGTAGGCCACCCGACCCTCCGTCGCCGTGAGCTCCTCTTGCAACTGCAGGAAGTTCTGGTTGGCCTTGAGGTCGGGGTAGGCCTCACCGAGGGCGAACACCGACTTCAGCGCGCCGGTCAGGGCGTTGTCGGCGGCGGCCTGGGCGTGGGGGTCGGGCGGTGCCTGCATCGCCGAGTTGCGGGCCTGGATCACCCGGTCGAGCGTCTCGCGTTCGTGGGCGGCGTAGCCCTTGACCGTCTCGACGAGGTTGGGGATCAGGTCGAGGCGCCGCTTGAGCTGGACGTCGATCTGTGACCAGGCGTTCTCGATCTGGTTACGCCGTCGGATCAGGCCGTTGTAGGCGACGACGAGGAAGATCGCCACGAGCACCACGGCGGCGATCACGATGTAGAGGAAAACCATCAGACCATCCTACGAGCGCTACGGTCCCGAGCCGTGGGAGACGTCATTGCGTTCCCCGGCCACGCAGGCCGCTGCTGGACGCTCCTCGGCTGGCGCCTCGTCGCTCGCATCGGAGCACCTGTTTGTCACTCTTGAGAATTGGGATCATCTCGCCCTACAGCCTCAGCGTTCCCGGCGGGGTACAGGCCCAAGTGCTCGGGCTTGCTCGTGAGTTACGGCGCCAAGGCCACGAGGCGCGGGTCCTCGGACCATGCGACGGACCGCCGCCCGAGCCTTTCGTCACCCCGCTCGGCAACAGCCTGCCGACGGCCGCCAACGGGTCGATCGCCCCGCTCGCTCCCGATGCGTCGGCCGCCCTGCGGACGATCCGGGCGCTGCGCGACGAGCAGTTCGACGTGATCCACGTCCACGAGCCACTCGCCCCCGGACCGCCGATGACCACGTTGGTGATGGGCGGCGCGCCGATCGTCGGAACGTTTCATGCGGCGGGCGTGTCGACGAGTTACCGGGTCTTCAAACCCGTGCTCGATCGCCTGCTACGGCGCATCGACGTCAAGGTCGTCGTGTCCAAGGACGCCCTCGAGTTGGTCGAGTCGCACTTCCCGAACCACGGCGGTGGTGTCCGCATGCTGTTCAACGGCGTGGACATCGCGACGATTGCTGCCACCCCGGTCGTCCAGGCGAGTGGCCCGACGGTCTTCTTCTGCGGCCGTCACGAACAGCGCAAGGGTCTCGCCGTGCTGCTCGAAGCGTTCGCCAAACTGCCCGCCGATGCCCGTCTGTGGATCGGCAGCGACGGTCCGGATGGCACCACGCTGCGAGCCCGGTACGCCGGCGACGAGCGGATCTCGTGGATGGGCCGGATCGACGACACCGAGAAGTTCGGCCGGCTCCGCGGGGCCTCGGTGTTCTGCGCTCCGTCGCTCCACGGTGAATCGTTCGGGGTCGTGCTGATCGAGGCGATGGCCGCCGGGACGACCGTCGTCGCCAGCGCTCTCGACGGCTACCGCAACGTCGCCACCAACGGCCTCGACGCCCTGCTCGTCGAGCCCGGCGACGCCGCCGCATTGGCCGGCGCCCTCGCCCGAGCGCTCACCGACGCGCCCCTCGCGGCGCGGTTGCGGGCGGCGGGAGCCGCGCGTGCCGAGGACTTCTCGATGACCAAGCTCGTCGCCGAGTACGTCGCCATCTACCACGAAGTGATCGACCGCCGGGTCAGTGCCCGAAGGTTGGGTCGCGGCGCCTGATCTCGCGGCGGGCGATCGTCATCTTGTGCACCTCGTCGGGCCCATCGGCGATGCGCAGTGTGCGGACGTGGGCGTACATCGCCGCCAGTGGCGTGAACTGCGACACCCCCGCGGCCCCGTGCACCTGGATGGCTCGGTCGATCACCCGCAGGGCGATGTTCGGGACGACGACCTTGATCCCGGCGATCTGGCTGGCTGCCGCCTTGTTGCCTTCCGTGTCCATGACGTGGGCAGTGCGCAGGACGTACTCGCGGGCCATGTCGATATCGATGCGTGACTCGGCGATCCAGTCCTGGATCAGCCCCTTGTCGACGACGCGACTACCGAACGCGTGACGGTCGACGGCGCGGTCGATCATCAGCCCCAAGGCCCGTTCGGCGACGCCGATGGTGCGCATGCAGTGGTGAATCCGTCCCGGACCGAGCCGGGCCTGGGCGATGGCGAACCCGCCCCCCTCCTCGCCGAGCAGATTGTCGACGGGCACCTCGACGTGGTCGTAATGGACCTCCGGATGCCCACCAGCCCACTCATCGGTGTAGCCGAACACCTGCGGATGGCGCCCGATCGTCAAGCCGGGACTGTCTTTGGGCACGACGAGCATCGACTGCTGCAAGTGCTTGGGGGCATCCGGATTGGACTTACCCATGACGATCAGCACCGTGCACCGGTCGCGCCGAGCCCCCGAGGTGAACCACTTCGTGCCGTTGAGTACGTAGTTGTCGCCGCGGCGTTCGATGCTCAGGCTGACGTTGGCAGCATCCGAGGAAGCGACATCGGGTTCCGTCATCGAGAAGGCCGACCGGATCTCCCCTTCGAGCAGCGGAGCCAGCCACTGTTGCTTGATCCGATCGCTCCCGTACCGGTTGAGGATCTCCATGTTGCCGGTGTCCGGCGCCGAGCAGTTGAGCAGCTCCGACGCGAACTCGACCTTGCCGAGTTGCTCGGACACCGGGGCGTAGTCGAGGTTCGACAACTTGATGCCGGGCGCATCCACCGAGAGGTGCGGCAGGAACAGGTTCCACAGGCCGCGCTCACGGGCGACGGCCTTGAGCTTGTCGAGCATCGGCGGGTCGCCGGTGCCACACTGCGCCGCCTCCTCAGCGAATGCCGCCTCGTTGGGGTACACGTGATCGTCCATGAACGAGGTGACGTCAGCGAGCACGTCATCGGCCCGGGGAGAGAACTGGTACGGCATGGTCGCAGCGTGCCACAACCGCGCTGACAGGTGCGGGCCGGGCAGCGGCGGTACCGTCGGGGGTGTGCAGCAGCGCGGTTTCGTCGCCCTCGTGGCGGCGCTCGGCGTGCTCGCCAGCGTCGTCGGGGCGGCGTGCGGCGACCTCACCGCCGGTGGATCGAACGAGACGCTGGCGCCGCTCGTCCCGGATCGTCCCGGGCCGCCGGTCACTCAAGTCGCGGCGGTAGGTCCTGACGGCAACCTCGTGGTCAACACCCAGGGTTCGACGACCACGTTGCCGCGCGAACAGGCTCCTGCCGAGCTGGCCGCCGACGACACCGATGCCCTGTCCGTCGCCGCCCGCTTCCTCGCCGCGGCCTCCACCGGCGATCAGGCGACGGCGGCGACGCTCGAGGTCCCCGGACGGTCGCCAACCGTCTACGACTGGGCACACGGGGCGTTCGCCGAGTACACCCAAGTCGCCGGCGCCCAGGCCTGGGGCGAGCCGACGTGCGCCGACCCGGCGGGACCGACGATCGCCTGCTCCTGGTTGCAGACCGAGACCCCGCCGTCCTTGATCCTCGTCCAGCAGGACGGCAACTGGCTCGTCTCCCATCCGATGTTCAATGTCGCCGCCGCACCGCAGACCGTCGGGAGTGGCTGCATCGTCGGGTCGGCCAGCGTGAACGTGCGCGGGGGTCCCGGCACGAACTGGCCGCGCATCGACAAGATCGCCCCGGGAACGTGCTCCGTGCCGGTACTCGACGCCGTGCAAACCGACAGCAGCAACGGCGACCGTTGGCGGATGATCGAGGCCAATGGCCAGCGCGCCTGGATCATCGAGCGGGTCATCGACATGTGACGACGTCGATGACGGCAGCGACGTCGGTAGCTTGCGCCGTGGTGGGCACGAGAGCATCACGGTGGAGCCTGGTGGCAGGTCTGTTGACGGTCGTTCCGGGCGCCCCGGGCATCGCCGACGACGAGGACGTGCCAAAGCTCCAGCCGGTGCTCGCATGGGAACATGCCGTTGCCTGTGACTCGAACGCCGAGCTTGCCGCGGGAACCACCTCCCCGCCACGCCGGTGCAACATCTCCGTCGCCGGCGACGGTCTCTTTCTCCACGAGCACACCGCCTCGGGGGTCGCCGGCGGCACGTACCGCCTGACCCGTTTTGACATCGCTACTGGTGAGGTGCTGTGGGTGCGCGATGTCGGACCGTCGTCGACCATCGACGCCTACGACGAAATCGTGGTGATCAGTGACAAGTCGCACTTCGAGGTGTACGACGTGGCGACCGGGGAGCTGCGCTTCGAACGCCAAGGAGCGGTCGAGGAGGTCAACCGCTACGGCACCTTGCTGCTCGCCGACGGGAACACCGTCGTCGCCCTCGATCCGCAATCGGGCGAGGATCGGTGGACCGCCGACGGCGGACTCGGCGCGTTCTGCAGGGACATCGTCGTCCTCGTTGCTCCGATCACCGACCAAACGGGGACCGCCCCGTTCGTCGTCGTCGATCACTACACCGGAGAGGAGCGATGGACGAGCGATGAGGCGTTCGATCCGCAGTCGGAGGAGATCACGTGTGGTTTCGGACCATTCGTGTACACCGCCGACGGCAGCTCCGTCACCGAGTGGGATGCCCACAGCGGCTGGATCAACTGGTCGACGCCGGTGCCCGAGGCCGGCGACATCGAGCTGTACCGCGAGGTTGCTCTCGTCAGGTCGGGCGCCGATGCCGGCACGATCGTGGCCGTCGAACGGGAGACCGGCGAAGTGCTCTGGTCACGACCGGCCGACGAGGTCGGGACGCTGGTGTCGATCATCGGTCGCGTTCGGGAGGACACGGCGGGCATGTTCACCCTGCTCCCGCTGACCGGCGACATTGTGAACCACACGGCGCTCGCCCCGGGAACGTCGTTCGAGGTCATCGAGTCGTCGGATACCCGCGTGGTGGTCAGCACCGGAAGTGTGGTGACGACGTACGGGATGAACGATCTCGGTACCTCGTGGCAGCTCGACGTCGGTGCCGTTCCCGACGAGTTCGCCGTCGGCGCCGGCCATCTGGTCGTGCGCGCCGGTTCCGTGTTGCGCGGCTACCGATGAGCCCACCGTCGCCGTCGTCGGACGGGAGGCGCACCCAGCCCGAGCGACGGGCGGAGACGATCGAGGCGCTCCTCGACGCCACGATCTCGACCATTGCCGACGTCGGATACGGCCGGGCCACAACGGCCGCCATCTGCGCTCGTGCCGGCGTCACCCAAGGCGCGCTGTTTCATCACTTCGACACCCGGATCGACCTGATCCTCGCCGCGCTGCAGCGCCTGACGGAACGACGCATCGCCCGCTACGTCGAGTTCGCCGAACCGACCGCAGCGAGTGCGGGTGACCCCCGGTCCCTCTTGCGCTTGGCGGGCCAGCTGGCGCGTGATGATGTCGCCCTGGCGTGGACCGAACTCACCGTCGCCGCCCGAACGGATACTGACCTGCGCGGCCGCGTCGAGCCGGCGGTCGAGGCCCGCTGGAACCTGATCCGGTCGGTAGCCGCTGGCTTTCCAGGGCTGGCGACGATGTCCGACGGCGATCGAGAGGTGTGGCTGCAAGTCGTCCGGGCGACCTACGAGTTGGCCCCGCTGACCGACCCACTGCGTACCGCTGACGACCAGCAGCAGGTCGACGGCGGGCGCGCCGAGGCACTGCTCGCCCTGGCCAGTCACCTCGGTGCCCGGGTGCGGGTTGCCGGTTGAGCGGCCCGGACCTGACGATTTCTGCTCACAAAACCGCACGAAGTGATTGCATTCGCGTCCCTTGGCACTTACAATGCGCCTGCTCGCTTTCTTCGGCGGAAATTGAGCGGGTCGGCGGGAACCCAGTTCACGTCAGTGTTCGGCGGCGAGGCTACTGAGGGATTCGGCGGAGTCCCGCGGTGGCCTCGTCGTCGCAACCATCGCACCCCGGCCGGGCAACGGCGCTCGATCGGTCGAAACCGACTGACTCCGCAGCACCGACCCGCCCGAGGAGCCGAGAACCCGATGCCCGACCGTGAGCCCGAGCGGCGTTCCCAGAACGAGCGCACCGCCGCGACGATCGCTCGCCTGCTGGAGGCCACGATGACGGCGATCGTCGAGCTCGGCTACAGCCGGGCGACGGTGCGCGAGATCTGCGCCCGTGCCGGCGTCTCCCAGGGTGGCTTGTTCCGCCACTTCCCGACGCGCAAGGACCTCTTGGTGGCGACCCTCGCCGAGATCCACAACCGCCAGATCGAGGCGATGGCCGAGGTGGCGTGGAAGGCCGACCCGCATGCCGCCATCGCTCGGATGCGCGACGTGATCAACTCTCCCGACACGACGGTGTGGTTGGAGTTGTGTCTCGCCGCGCGCACTGACCCCGAGCTGCGCGACGGCCTCCGACCGTTGCTCGCTCAACATCACGAAACGCTGCGACACGTCGCCGAGCAGCATCCCGGATTCGCTGCGCTGTCGCCCGAGTCACAGGCGATCTGGCTCGATATCGCCGAGCGGGTGTTCCAAGCCGAAGCGCTGTGGCATCAGATGACGCCACCGCCGGATCTCGGCGAAGCGAAGTTGGAGGCGCTGATCGCCCTCCTCGACATCCTCGCCAAGTCCGACGTCCGCTGACCGATCAGGTGGCCTGTGTCGTCTCGGGCTGGACGACGAGGTGGTCGACGGGGACCTTGTGCTTGCGTTCGATGCGGTCGGGGAGGCTCAGCTTGAGCCAGCGCGACACCCCGATCGGCAGCGTGCACACGATGACGCGGTCGACGAGGCGATGGCGCAGGGCGTCGTCGACCGCCAGGATCGGGCTGGCGTCGCCGACCTCGCCGTCGACGGTGACGCCAGCCGCCCGTAGCTGGGCGAGGCCCTCGGCCAGTCGGCGGGCAGCGATCGTGCGCGCCTCGCCTTCGGTCCAGGTGAGGTGTTCCTTGGGCGCCGTCGCCGGGACGACGAGATAGAACTCGCAGCGGGTCGGAGGCGGCCAACTCCAAGACTCTGTCTCGCAGTTCGGCACCGCCGAGGGTCTGGTTGGCGACGATCAGATAGTTCGGCATCGCTCCTGCCCCTTCCAGGTCGACATCGTTGCGCTTGAAGAACGCTAGTCGCGTGGACCGCTGGCAGCTGATCACTCGACGGCCGGCTGCGTGCGGGTGGCGCGATCGAACGCCCTCGCGTGCCAGACTGGTCGGGCTGACCTCAGGAAGGAGTCGCGATGGGCTTTATGGACACCGTCAAAGGATGGTTCGGCGGCAACAAAGATTCGGTGAAGACCGGCATCGACAAGGGCGCCGACACCATCAAGGACCAGGTTCCCGACCAACATGACGGCAAGGTCGACCAAGGCGCACAGGCGGCCAAGGACGCCGTCGACAAGGTCGACTGAGCCGTTCGGCCTCGCGCCGGCCTACTACGGCAGGCCCGGTGCGAGGCTCGCTTCGAGGAGCGGGCGGAACCATTCCGAAGCGACCGTCGTGATGTGCGTCGCGTCGCGGTACAGCAGGATGTCGCCGATCATCATCGGGCAGGCCGATTCGGTGCACAGCCAATCCGTTGTGTCGACGTAGTCGGCACCCAGATCTGCGGAGATCTCTCGTTCGGTGCCCAGCCGGCTGCTGGCGACCACGTCGTCGCGAGCGGACGCGCACACGTCAGCGTTGCGGACGTTGCGTGACAGACAGTCGGTCGGCTCGTTGCTCGCCGCCGGCGTGTCACCGATGACCGCGACGTGGCCGGCCAGCGGCACTACTCGTCGCATCGTCGCATCGAACCCTTGGGCCCACTCGTCGTCGTCGTTGGGATACCCAGCCGAGGCGCTCACGAGGAGCAGCTCGGGCTGCTCGGCGGCGATGAACGCAACCGCTTGATCGCGCCAGATCGGGCACGTACGCGACAGCGTTGCCGTGGGGATGGTCACGGCCGCCGTCGGGCAGCCGCCCTTGATCATGACGATCAACTCGAAGTGACGATCGTTGGCCATCGCCTCGAGCGCCGGAAACCACTGCGCGGCATGGGAGTCGCCGTAGAGGATGATCGTGAACGCGGCGTCCGTGTCGCCGTATCGGCACGCGTTGAGCTGCGACACTCGCCCGACAGCGACGCAGTCGTCGCGGTACACCGCGGCACGGTCGGCACCGACATCGCGCAACGAAGGGCGCAGGTTCGACGGTACGTCGGACTGCGCGAGCCCCTGCTCGAGCACCGTCCGATTGGCAGCTACGAGGGCCGCCAGGTCGCCACTGGTGGGCAGCGCCGTCATCGTCGCCGGCGCGATGGTCGTCGTCGGAGCCGCAGCCGTCGGGACCGTGGTCACCCCAGCGGTCGCCGGTTGCTGTTCGGCGATCGTCGTCGGCGAGACCACCGGTTGTGGCGCCAACGTCGGAGCGGCGGCCAGCTCGCCCGAGTCGAGCGGCACGTCGGCGGCCCGCAACCATGCGCCGCAGCCCACCGCCGTGAGGCAGAGCGCCGCCCCGAGGGCGAGTCCATAGGTGGGTCGACGGGCCAACATCGTCGAGCGGCGCACTGGGTCCTCGAGCAGGCGCAACGAGGCGGCCGACAAGCCGACCGCCACGGCCACGAGGAGCAGACGGGTCGGCAAGGGCAACGGTCCGTACTTCGCCTCGGCGAGGACGAGCACCGGCCAATGCCACAGGTAGATCGCGTAGGAGTGCTTGCCGATCCACAACGCCAACGGATGACGCAGGACGACGACCGGGCCCCGCGCTGACCCACTCGCCCCGCCGGCGACGATGACCAACACCGTCGCCAACACGGGCAGCATCTGCATGTAGCCGGGGAACACGGTGCCGAGGTCATAGGTCATCACCGCGACGCCGATGCCGAGCACGCCGAACCATCCGAGGGCGGCCCGCAGGTCCGCGTTGACGGCACGGAACGCTGGACCGGCCGCAGCCAGCGCCGCGCCGGCAAGCAGTTCGACCATCCGCGACGGCAGGAGATAGAACGCCCACGTCGGCCGGTTCTCCGTCATCCAGATCGAGATGATCAACGACGCCGCGGCGACCACCAGGATGGTCGTCAGCAACAGCCGGCGGAACTGACGCGGCCGACGCGTGAGGCCGACGAGCAGCAGCGGCCACAGCAGGTAGAACTGCTCCTCGACGGCAAGCGACCAATAGTGCAACAGCGCCGATGGCTGGGCCTCGGCAAGTTGCGCCGCGAAGTAGTCACCGAACCGCCCGGCGAACACGAAATTGACGACGAACACACCCGCCGCCATGGCGTCGACGGCCAGCGTGCGCTGGGCCAGCGGCGACAAGACGAGGGCGCCGCCGATCAGCGTGACGACGAGCACGAGGCACGACGCCGGCAGCAACCGGCGGGCCCGTCGCGCCCAGAATCCGGGGAGCGACAAGGTGCCCGTGGACGCCAGTTCCTTCAACAGCAAGCGGGTGATCAGGAACCCGGACAGGACGAAGAACACGTCGACGCCGACGAATCCACCTTGGAAGGCCCCGAGCCGCAGGTGGAACAGCACGACCGCGACCACGGCCAACGCTCGAAGTCCCTCGACGTCAGGTCGGAACTCGTCGTCGGCGACGCCGTGGAGTTGCGCCCGAACGGCGCGCCGCCGGGCAACGTCGGGTGGGACGCGATCGCGGAGATGGACCCGCCCGAGCTCCGGATGGGACGCCGACGGCATCGCGGGCGAACGAAGCCGACGTCCCGTGGGCGCGCTGATCTCGACCGGCCGCCTCGCCATCCCCCGAGGCTAGTAGCCGCCGCCAACGGCCCCGGGGGACCCCGCCCGACCCTCCATCTGGGGAAGATCCGTGTCAATCGGCGGTCTGGGGAAGATTCGAGTCAGGGTCCGCGACGAACCTTCCCCAGAACGTGGGCAGGAGCCGTTCGGCGGGCCCGAGCGATGTCGACACCTAGTGGCTCTTGTTGTATGCCGTGAGTCCGTTCCAGTCGCCCTTGATCGCGAACGCTGCCTGGGCTGGCCATGTCGGGAGGCTGGAGGGCGGCAGTGCGCCGCCGCGTGCCACGATCGTGCGCAGATCGTCGGCCGAGGCCTCGCGCAAGGCCGCATAGGTGGTCACGCCCTCGGCATTGAGCAACATCTCCATTCGTGGCCCGATACCGCTGATCTGTGTCAGATCGTCTGAGCCGCTCGCAACCGGGGCGGCCTTGGACTTCGCGGTGTCGCCCTCGCCTGACCGGACCGGCGCTGGTTGTACTTCGCCAGTTCCTGCCAGTCACCCTTGGCGGCGTAGCTCGCCTGCATCGGCCACGTGGACACGTTCGATCGGGCGACGAGATGGGACGCGTGGAGTGCCTCACGGATGGCCGGCTCGTTCGCCTCGGCCAGCGCCGCGTAGGTGGTCCACCCCGCCGCGTTGAGCGCCTCGGCCGATTTCGCGCCGACACCGGCGAGCTGGGTGAGATCGTCGGCCTTCGCCGCCGCCTTGTCGGGTGCGCGAGGCGGTTCCGGTGCCTCCGCCTCCGGAGCCGCTTCCGCCGGCTGGTCGGCGGGCGTCGCTTCGGCGTCGGAGGCGACTTCGACCTCGTAGTCCGCCACGGTCTCCTCGCCCCCGAGGTCGTCGACGGCCGGTTCGACGAGAGCCTGCAGCGCCGCCGCCTTGTCGGCCGGGAGCGTGCTGTGGATCAACTCAACATGATCGGCTCGGATCGCATCGCTGACCGCTCCGATCGACGCGCTCCAGTCGCCCTCG
Organism: Ilumatobacteraceae bacterium; assembly: GCA_963786985.1. Lineage (GTDB taxonomy): Bacteria > Actinomycetota > Acidimicrobiia > Acidimicrobiales > Ilumatobacteraceae > Desertimonas. The sequence continues at coordinate 426,462 of CAWBBL010000025.1, forward strand.
TACTGGACGAAGACGGCGCTCTTGCCTCGATCGATGTCTTGGGCGACCTTGCGCATGAACTTGTCGTCGATGCCGACGTCGCGGAACCGCGAATACAGGCCCGAGAGGGTCGCGCCGACGGCACCGCCGACCGCGGCTCCTGGAGGACCGAGCATCACCGCCCCGGCGATCACCCCGATCGATCCGCCGCGAAACCCGCCCTTGCGTCCGCTGACGTCGTGGGTCTGCTTCACCGTCACCCGTCCGTGCTTGTGGTGATCGGCGATCGCGGCGTCGACGATCTTGACGTTCTTGTCGCCCTTGTCGATCTTCTCGACGGTCTTCAGCACTCGTCGGGCCGCGTCCCCGCTGTCCAGCAGAAACACGGCGAGGGTCTGATCCACCTTCTTGCTCATCGGTACGTTCCTTTCCTGTCACCGACGGATGTTTGTGAGCGGGCCGGATTCGCACGAACCCGAACGATGACTCGCCCGTGGCCATCGATCGGCGATGAGGTCCGGCGTCGAATCCGCCGCGTACCCGCACCTCGTGCACGTTGTCACCTTCCCCTAATTGCATGCGAGCAGCACAACACCCCAGGTCGTGCGCACTGATCGCCGAGGCACGGTCCGGCGGAACCGCCCAACCGGCGACTGTTCTCACCGCGGCGGTCTCGGCAGGACGAGGTTGGCAAGGTACGCCTGTCCGGGAGCGAGGTCACTCCAGGTGGTCGGACCGAGCTGCAAGGTTGCCAGCGCCCCGGTCGGGAACTTCGAGTGCAGCTGTGAGATCGCGGCCTCGTCGCCCTCCCCCGTGAGCTCGAGTGCCAGGTCGTGCAGTCCTGGATTGTGACCGATGATCATCACCGAGGCGATGTCCCGATCGACGTCGCCGAGCTGGCGCAGGATCTCGTCGGCGTCAGCGCCGTAGAGGTCGCCGCTGACCACGACTTCGGTCTGGTCGCCGAGTGCTGGCTTCACCTCGGCGAGGGTCTCGCGCGCCCGCCGCGCCGACGAGCACAGCACGAGCGCCGGACGGACGGCCTCGGACCTGAGGTGATCGGCAATGCGTCTCGCGGCCCGACGGCCGCGGGGCGCGAGGGGGCGATCATGATCATCGAGGGCGGGATCGGCCCAGCTCGACTTGGCATGGCGCAACAGGAACAACGTCCTCACTGGCGCCCATGTTGCCTGCTCGGTCTGGTCGGCGACCAGCGCAGCCAGCAGGCGACCCGGTGCGTGGGCGCCATCCGACGACGTAGCGTCGATGAGGATGAGCACTTCGTCGACCGACGGGGCGGGCGCGTTGGGGCGACGAACGCGGCGATGACGACGAGCGTCGGTATGCCTGCTGCGTTCATCGGCCACGGCAGTCCGATGAACGCGCTCGAGCGCAACGACTACACCACGGCGTGGCGGAGCTTCGGTACGGCGACTCCCCGGCCACGGGCCATCGTTGTCGTCTCCGCCCATTGGTACATCAATGCCACGGCGGTCACGGCGATGTCTCGACCGCGGACGATCCATGACTTCTACGGCTTCCCTGACGAACTCTTCGCCGTGCGGTACCCGGCGCCGGGTGACCCCGACCTCGCCGGCGAGATCGTCGAGATCGCGGCGCCAACCTGGGTCGGGCTCGATCACGACAGCTGGGGCATTGATCACGGCGCCTGGTCCGTCCTCGTCCACGCCTATCCGGACGCCGAGATCCCGGTGCTGCAGCTCTCCATCAACGCGCTCAAGCCATTCGAGTACCACCTCGAGCTCGGCGCTCGACTCGCACCGCTGCGCGAACGAGGCGTACTCATCGTTGCCAGCGGCAACGTCGTGCACAACCTCCGGCGCATCGACTGGAATCAGCCCACCGGCGGGTTCGACTGGAGCCAGCGCTTCGACGAAGCCGCTCGCGATGTGATGACTTCCAACCCGGGCGACGCCGTTGCACTCCGCGAGCACCGCGACTACCCGTCGGCAGTGCCGACTCCAGACCACTTCCTCCCGCTGCTCTACCTTGCCGGGCTCGCTGCCGCAGGCGGCTCGCCGGCCGACGTCCTGGTCGACGGCTACGCGTACGGGTCGCTCTCCATGACGTGCTACACGCTGGGCGGTCCCCCGACACTGCAGACCACTGCCACCGGCGAGGCTGCCGCGCTGCCTGATCCGAGCGAGGTCGCGCCGGACGAGTCGAACATCTGAGGCCAAATCGCCGGCCGCGCGAGAGCTGCTTCGACTACTTCTCCTTGCGACCGCCGCGTCCGCCGGCGACGCCGTGCCTTGCGAGGTATCCGCCAACCAGCTCCACGTCGCGCCGCGACCACGGTCAACCGGGCGTAGAGATCGGGGAACCAGTGCCGGCGAAACTGAGGCGGCGGAACCCCAGGCGGCGGTCCCAATCACCGGCGATCAGGATTTCAACGATTCTCGGATGTTCGGCGTCATCCAACGATCGGTGACGACTCCTGTACGTGGGATACGAACCGGTGCCGGCACGCCAACATCAAGGCGGGATCCCTCGGCGGTCGGCACCGGTTCGGCCCGTCAACAGTGGGGAGCTCGTCGTGATCGACAACGAAATCGGATGTCTAAAGGTCTGGTGGGCGACGCTGGACGGCGAGCAACGAGCCGCGGCCAAGGCAGCGGCCAACGTGTTCGGCGACGCACTTGACGACCTCGTGCTGATCTGCCCCACCATCGAGTGGGGGCGCGATCTCGTGGAGTGGCTGCGGGCGCAGCCAGAGTGACGGCGCAGCACAGAACGACCTTCACAGGGCGACGGGTTCAACTGCGCTGGATACAGGACTCCCCGACGATCCTCGCCAGATCGTTGAGCGCTGCTCGGGTGACCCGCCACGACCCGCCCGATGGCAAGGGATCGACGCATCCCTTCGAGACTGTCGAGCCGATCATCACCGACGAGCCCGTGCTGGCGTTGGCGTTGAAGCTGAACCCGTACGTCAATCTCGGCAAAGCCCTGCCCTGATTGTCAGCGGATCCGCCGACGGGCCGCCACCAGGATCAGTGAACCGCTGGCGACCATGCCGGCGGAGACGACGAGACCTAGCGGTACGGAGCTCGCGCCGGTGCTCGCCAACCGCGTTGGCGGCAGTGCGGTGGTCGTGGGATCCAGCTGGTCTCCGACCGCGAGTATCTCGACCTCGGCTGGATCGGCGGCCTGGAACGCCTGCGGTTCCGCCCCAACGGTGCGGACCGTCACCACGGCGTTGTTGACGATCACGGTGCCGGCGTCGGCTGGCCTTGCCACGTAGGTCACGGGCAGTCCGAGGTCGGTATTGCACAAGGTCTCACCGGGAGAAAGGATCGTCTCTTCCTCGGGCACTTCGATCGTGCCGTACCGATCGTCGACGACGCGCACGACTTCAAGGTCGACCTCGCTCGTGTTCTCTCCACAGTACGAGTACTCCACCGTGTCGCCGACTTCGGCCGCGGGGACGCTGGGGTCGTTGGTGAACGTGAACGTAATGCCTGGCGGAGGCGGAGTCAGCGACGTCGTCGACCCTGGCTCGGTCGTTGTGGTGGTCGATGAGGTCGTGGTCGATGAGTCCGGCTCCGTCGTGCTTGTGGTCGACGAGGTGGAGGTCGACGAGTCCGGCTCGGTCGTGCGTCGTGGTCGACGAGTCCGGGTCGGTCGTCGTCGTGTCGACGACGGTCGTGGTCGTGGTCGACGAGTCCGGGTCGGTCGTCGTCGTCGGTCGACGTGGTCGTGGTCGACGAGTCCGGCTCCGTCGTGGTCGTGGTCGACGAGTCCGGGTCGGTCGTGCGTGGTCGATGAGGTCGTGGTCGACGAGTCCGGCTCGGTCGTGGTCGTGGTCGACGAGTCCGGCTCGGTCGTCGTCGTGGTCGACGAGTCCGGTCGGTCGTCGTCGTGGTCGACGTGGTCGTGGTCGACGAGTCCGGGTCGGTCGTCGTCGTGGTCGACGAGGTCGTGGTCGACGAGTCCGGCTCGGTCGTGGTCGTGGTCGACGAGTCCGGGTCGGTCGTCGTCGTGGTCGAGGTCGACGTCGTCGTGGTCGACGAGTCCGGCTCGGTCGTCGTCGTGGTCGAGGTCGACGTCGTCGTGGTCGACGAGTCCGGCTCGGTCGTCGTCGTCGTCGACGATGTCGACGTCGAGGTCGACGTGGTCGACGTGGTCGATGAGGTCGTGGTGGACGACGTCGTCGACGATGTCGAGGTCGTCGTCGATGTGGTGGTTGGCGACGGTGGACATCCCTGGCCGGCGAAGGTTCCGTTGCGCTCCCAGAGCAGTGTGCCGTTCCAACGAATGGTTACGGACCAGGTGTGGTCCTGGGGTTGTGACCACGGGAAGGCGGCGTGGAAGTTGCCGGTGGTGGTCCAGTCTTCGTCGTCAAGTGCTCGCCAATCCTGTGCCACCCCGTCGATCACGACCGTGAGAACGCTGCCGGGCTGCGGCCACGTCGCCAGATCCACGTTGAGATGCGGGCAGTTCGGATTGACGACACCGGAGCCGTTCGCCGGCAACGTCGTGGGCGGCAACGTCGACGTGGACGTGGACGAGGTCGACGTCGTGGTGGACGAGTCGTCGACGACGTCGTCGTCGTGGTTGAGCTCGTTGTGGGCGGAGGTCCCGGAATCTCGCAGTTGTTGCGGAGAATCGCGGCCCCTTCGGGCCAGTTGTATCCCGGATTGTCAGTCCCGTCCGACTGTTTGAACGGCTCGATGATGTCGCCCCACTTGCCCTCGATTCCGGGGAACCACACCGGTCCCTCGTGATTACCGTGGCCGCCGCGGATCAGGCTGGACTCGTTGTGGTTCTGCGGGTTGTACGGGTTGGGGTTCTGGGGGTCTAACGGATTGAGCTCGGTGCCAGAGCTCGTGCGGTGACAGATTCGGATGTCCCGTTCCTCGCCCAGTCAGACCCCTCAGGAGGTCCACGGCGACCGCCGAGGTGGCGGTCCCCTGAAACTCGCGTGGTTCGTCCTCTTGGGTTCGTACCGTCACGACCGCGTTGTTGTGGATGACGCTGCCGGAGTCGTCCGGTTGGACGGTGTAGCTGGCGATGTTGCCGATGTCGGTGTTGCAGATTGACTCGCCGGGACCGACGACCGTCTGCACCGACGGCAGCTCGATCATCACACCCAGACGGTCATCGACGAGCCTCACGACCTCCAACGGGATCGTGCTCGTGTTCGTACCGCAGTACTCGTACTCAACGATGTCCCCGACGACGGCCCTCGACTGGCTCGGCGTCGAGACGAACGTGAACGTCACGTCCGGCGGCGCCTCCGGTCCCTCACACGCAGCTGCGGTGACGTCCTCGCTGAGCTCGATCTGACCTCCGGAACCATCATCGATCGTCACTGTCGTGGCGACCTGCTGATCGGTGTCGGGGCCGTCGAGGGTCATCGTTGCCGACGCCGAACCGAGGGCGGGAACCGGGTTTGGTTCCAACGGAACCTCGGCCGAGGTCGTGATGATCTGGACCGGGGTCAACCCGTTGTTGATCAACTGCCACGACACCGTCGTCTGACCGGTCTCCGGGTCACACTCGGCGTTCGCCGAATACACGACTGGCGGAGCAATCAGCGTCGGCGACACGGTCGTGGTGGTGGTGGTGGTGGACGCCTCGGTGGAAGGCACCTCGGTCGTTGATGCGGCAGTCGATGTCGGCGCCGACGTCGTTGCCGGTGGCGCGGAGGTCGTCGTCGTAGCAACCTCGATGGGGTCCGATTCGGCCGGCGGCTCTGGTTGGGTGGCGGCTGCCGGCTGCGACACCATCGTCATTACTGCCGTCGCGCCGACGACTGCGAGCAACCGAAACCCGCGTTGGCGAGCATTCGCGGCCGTCATCGTCCGGCGTGCGGGCGCGATCCAAGACATGAGAATCTCCGAACCTGGGGGGCTGGGGGCAACGCTCGGCAAAGGTAGATCATTCGGGCGTCAATGGCCGCAACGAGCACACATAGTTGATTCACAATGCGAGCCAGCTCATTGAGCGCCCCACTCATGAGCCACACCACGGCGAGACCCCGACAGGCCGACACCTCGTTAGACAGCCAGACAATGATCGGCAGGCAGCGAGAGAGCGACCCTTGGCGGGAGCGGTGGTCGTCGGGTTGTCGATGGGCGGCTCGTCCGATGATGACGACCCTCGCATGCAAAGCGGGCGTTGTGTGTCTGTGCCGACAGGCGAAGGGGATTCGTGAGGCACTTCCCGAACGAGGGAGGTCGGGAACCGGTGCCGGCGCTGTGCCCAGTCGGCGGAACTGGGGGCATCGACACCGGTTCAAGCCGTGCGACCCAGTGGTCGGTCATGGCGGGGCGGCGGAGTTTCGTGCCGCCAACCACCGATTCCTTACCAGCGTGTCGGAGCGTTCCGCCACCTTCAAATTCATTTGCCCGATGCGTGGTTGCGCTCTATTCTCCGCCGACCCAGATCTGGTGGGGGCGGGTCCTGGCGGAAGGCTCCCGCCCCCACCGAGGTCGATGCCCATCTCGGCTCCTTCCGATGCGGGGCGCTGCGGCGTCGGGGTCAGTGGCTTCGCGTCATCGCGAGCCGACAATCGACTCCTGTACGTCGGGACCGAACCGGTGCCGGCGCGCATTCATCAGGCGGGATTCTGACCCGTTGGCACCGGTTCGGTCCGTCACTGTCCCGCCAGCGACGATCCGAGCGAGTTCGTTGAGCGTCCGTCGCGCTGGGATTAACCCGTCGTGGTTGCCACCGCAGTGTCGCTCGATGCGGTCCCCACCGGTTCAGTGGCCGTTGGCGCGGGGTGGTCTCCAACGGTGCGGTGCCCGTTGGCGCGGTGCCATCATCGGGCGGGAAGAGGTCGGGGAAGAGGGCTTCCACGGGACCGACTGGGGTGCCCATAGGCTCGACGTTGATACGCGTTCCGGTCACGGAACCGGGGCCGTACTCGCCGGCGGGTGCCTTCGCCGGCGAGCTCGATGGTGAAATCGGCGGTGAAGCTCTGCCCGTCCTTGCTCACCTCGCCGGCGGCGCGGATCGTCGTCATCGCGAACGATCCCTCCTCGGTGAGGGACAGCGCGCTGAAACGTCAGGTCGAACGAGTTCGGTCCGGTTGCCTCCCATGACCCCCGAGGCCGGTGGTTCCGTCGGTACTGGTCTCTTGCAGAGTGCCGTCGGCCTGGAAGGTGGCGAGCTCGGTGAACTGCTCTGGAAATCCATCGACCGAGAAGATCCACGCGCCGACGATGGGATGACCCTCCGCCGGCTGCTCCGTCGGTGAGGTGGCCGCCTGAGCGGCCGTCGAACTGGCGAGGGCGCCTCCGACGAGCAGCTCCTCGACTGCCGAGCACCCGATGATGAAACGACGCATGACGCATCTCCGTACCGACCGGCGGCGCCGGCCGCGAGGCGACGCTACGCACGCCGTCGACGTCCCAACCAGCTTCTCAGGCCGCGCAACCTGACCGCCGACAACGCGTGCGAGTTCGTTGAGCGCGGCGCGGGTCTCTCGAACAACGGCCCGAGCTCGGCGTGGATGCGAGGCGAGCGGACACCGGCGACCGTTGGACAGCTGCGTCGGGTTACCGCCGGTAACCGCCACGCAGAGGGCAACGGTGTGGCCCGTAGAGCGACGCAGTCGGTCTCGGTGGTGTCAGAGGGCCAACACTCAGCATGCCTACCATCGCCCGGCATGAACCTGCTCGCCGTCGCTCCGCTCGTCCTACTGCCCGTCATCGGCACAACACCCGGGACCGAGCCACCCAACGACCCCGAACTCGAGCAGCTGCTACTCACGGTCGACGACCTGCCGACGGGTTGGGCGGAGGACGCATCAGGCACCTTCAGCGGCGGCGTTACCGATCCCCCGACCGAGTGCGAGGCACAGGCCTTCCCCGAGCTGGGCGACGTATCCGAGTACCCGACGGCCACCGTGGCATTCGTGACCGGCGGAGGGTTGCTCGACTTCAACATCGTCGTCGAGGGCATCATCGATGTCGGCGACAGCGAGGCTGCAACGGGGTTCGTCGAGGGCATTCCCTTGGCGATGACGGAGTGTCCGAGCGACGAGGGTGAGACCTTCGGCGAGATGTCGTTCCCAGAGCTCGGGGATGCCAGCACCGCAATGCTCGTGACTTCGCCCGAAGACGAGGGATTCACGCTCAGCGCCGCCCTGATCGTCATCGCTGTCGACGAGCTCGTTCTCTATCTGTTCGGCGTCGGAGAAGGTGCGGACGGCGAACTGCTCGACGACATCGCCAACACCGCCGTCGAGAAACTCGAGTAGCCGGCCCGTTTCTTGGCCACACGCCACGACAGCCCACCAGCGGTGGTCGACGGGTCGCTGCCACTCGACCCATCCGGCAGGACCGAACCGCAGGTCAAGTGCCATATCCAGGGTCGCTCGGCCAGTTCGGCTGGAACAGGTGCCACTGCTCCGGGGCCCTGCGGATGAGGTGTTCGAGTTCGACGGCAAGGAGTTGCGTGACCCGCGTGACGTCGTCGCGCAACGAACCCCGTCGCTCCACCGGCAGCGACGGATGAACGACGCCAAGATGCCCCGGCTGGCGGTTGAAGTACACGGCGACGGGAAAGATCGGGGCGCCAGTGCGCAGGGCCAGCGTCGCCGGCCCGGCCGGAAGCGCGGTGCGCTCGCCGAAGAACTCGACCTCGACTCCCCCGCCGCCAATGGTGCGGTCGGACAGCAGGCACACGATCTCATTGCGCTTGAGCGCCTGGAGGGTTGCCCGCCCGGCGTCGGGACCGAGGGCTACGACGGTCATCCCGAGTTTGCCGCGGAGGTCGGCGAACCATTGGAACAGCTCAGGCGGTTCGACCTGCTCGACGACGACCGTGACGGGATTGCCGACGTCGGCGAGCCAGCGTCCGGCCCACTCCCATCCACCGAGGTGCGGCAAGGCCAGGATCGCCCCGGTGCCCCGCTGGCGCGCCGCCACGATCTGGTCGTAGCCGGGCACCTCGATCCCGTCGGCAACAGCACGCGCCGACAGCGAGGGCAGACGGAAGCTCTCGACCCAGTACCGCGCATAGGACTCGAAGGCCTTCTGGGCGGCTTCCCGAACGCGCAGGCGCGACCACTGCGGGTTGACGCGCCGGAGGTGGCGCTCGATCATCGCCCGCCGCCGTGGGCTGGCGAGGTTGGCACCGGCGCCGAGCGGGTTGGCGAGCCCGCTGGCGACGATCCCCGGCATCAACCGAGCCACGAGCGACCCGGTGCGGTAGCCACCGAGCGTCACCAGTTCGGCGAGGCGTTTGGCGTGCTGGCCCGGCTCGGCGCCGGGTTCAGCCACGACGCCGCTGGACGCGTGTTCGCCGGCGCTGGATGCGCGCTACCCGGCGCGTCTGGCGACGGCTGCGGCGCATCTCGATCCGCGCCGCAGTGACGGGTGCGACTTCGGCCTGACGCCACACCTTCACGAACCGCTGGATCGCCGTGATGAGGGTCAAGGCCAGCATCACCCACAACACCGGGACGAGCAGCGGATCCCACAACAATCCGATGCACAACAGGACGACTCGCTCGGCGCGCTCCATCAACCCGCCCTTGGCGTCGAGGCCGAGGGACTCGGCCTTCGCCCGCTGGTAGGAGATCAGCGATGCGGATGCCATCACGGCGAACGCCAACACCGACATGTGCGGCGATTCGTGTCCCGCCAGATACCACGCGACACCGCCAAGGAGCACGGCGTCGGTGACCCGGTCGACCGTCGAATCGAAGAACGCCCCGCGCTGACTGGCGGCCTCGGATGCCTTGGCCAACGCGCCGTCGAGCAGGTCGGGCACTGCCGCGAGGATGACCAGGACAAGTCCGAGCCGCAGGTGACCGGACCCGACGGCGAACGCCGCGCCGATCCCGACGGCAAGTCCGACAATGGTCAGGTGATCGGGCGTCAGTCCAGTGCGCCGCAGCGCGTTGCCGACCGGGCGGACCGCCTTCTCGATCGGCTTGCGAAAGCTGCCGTCGAACATCGGCGCCAGGTTACTGCTCGGGTTTGGCAGGATGTGGTGGATGAGCAAGACGACCCCCGACGACCTCGTCGTCGCCTACCGATCGCTCCCGCGCCGCCGGGCTGAGGCCGTCGACGCCGCCGATGCAGCACCCGTCGGTGGCCTGCTCACCGAGTTCGACCAGCACATCACTGCGGCTGCCGCGCTGCTCGGCACGGCCGCCGATCCCCAAGCAATCGCCGCCGCGATCAGCTCCCGGCCGGCGCGCGACTGGGACGGCGCAACGATCGACCGGCTCCGCCACCACGCCACCGAAGCCGGAGCGGTTCTTCGGCGCATCGCCGACTTGGCGCCGCCAGTCGACGAACGCGACGCACCGCGCTCGACGTCGATCTCGACTGCACCTGCGGCGATCAGGTGCCGGCCCACTCCTCCGGATTGGTCTCGACGAGCTGCTCGACCACCCGGCCGTCGACGGCGTCGACCAACACGAGCCCGCGCTGGCGCGGTGGATCCTCCACCGAATAGCAGAGGACTCGCCAAGTCGGACGGCTGCGCAGGCCCCGCCACACCTGCTGGGCGGAGGCGTGGCCGACGGGGAAGCCGACCGCCTGTTGGGCGGCGACCAACGCCTCGGTTTCGTTGACGTGCATCCGCCAGCTCGCCGAGATCGACAAGGCCGCCGCCACCGTCAGCGCCAGCGCCGCCCACAGCCAGCCGTTGTTCACATACGGGACGTCGTCGCGGAACAGTGCCCAGATCACGACGCACAGCACGGCGATACCGAGGTACAGAGCACCCGGGATCCGTCGTCTCGAGTTGTCCGGGAACTTGTACGGGCCGACGTACTCGGAGGCGTCGAGATCGGCCGGCAACTCGTCGCGGTGCTCGTCGCCGACTGGCTCACCCATCGAACGCCACCCACGCTGCCCTGATCTTGGCGGCGCTGTCACCGATCGCCTCGGGCAGCGTGCGCGTGTTCGCCACGGTGGTCATGAAGTTCGAGTCGCCGGTCCAGCGCGGCACGACGTGAACGTGCAAGTGGCCGCTCACACTGCCGCCGGCCGCCTGACCGAGATTCACGCCGACATTGACGCCGTCGGGACGGTACGCCCGCTTCAACGCGGCGACTGCCTCCGTCACGGTCTGCCACAATTCGACCGCCTCGTCGTCTGTCAACACCTCGAGGTCGGCGATCTCGCGATAGGGCAGCACCATCACGTGCCCCGACGTATAGGGGAAGGCGTTCATGATCACGAAGCACGTTCGTCCGCGATGGACGATGTTCGTCTCCGTGTCGGCCAGGCCGCACCCGAGGATCTGGGTGAAGATGCTGCCCGACCCCGCGCCGTCCTGCGCGGCCACGCTGCCCGACACGTACGTGGCCCGCCAACCGTTCCAGAGATGGTCGAGAACGTTGCCGTTCATGGCTGGCGCAGTGTACGCGGCACTACTCGAGGATTCTCGAACAGCTCCGTGACGGCCGTCAAGCCGGGCTCGCTCCGGCGGATGAGCGAGCCCGGCTCGACTACATCGGTCTGACGGGCCGACCGGCGCCGACTGGGCCACAGGGACCCAACGGCAAATCCCACGATAGCACGTTCACCCGCGACACGACAAGACGTCACGTGACCGCGACCTTTCCCTGCCGCTGTCCCGAAGTGAACTGGGAGGACGCATCACGCCGACAACGCATCCGTTTCGGCGACGGCGACTTCCTCGGCGAACCTGGCCACGAACTCGCTGACCTCGACACCTCGCTGGACCTCGCCGCCGCGTGGGTTGACGCCGACCGTCCCGGCCAGCACATCGTCGTTGCCGACGACGAGGACGTACGGGATCCGTTCCAACTTGGCGTTGCGGATCCGCTTGCCGAGGGGGTCGGCGGCGACCACCAGATCGGCGCGGCCGCCGGCCTCACGAACTCGTCGGACGACATGCTCGGCGTACTCCTCGTGGGCCGTAGCCACTGGCAGCACGCGCACCTGGACCGGCGCCAACCACGTCGGCAGGGCTCCCGCGTAGTGCTCGAGAAGGACACCGAAGAACCGCTCGATCGAACCAAGCAGAGCTCGGTGCAACATGATCGGCTGGTGCCGTTCGTTGTCGGCGCCGACGTACTCGAGGTCGAAGCGCTCGGGATGGTTGAAGTCGTACTGGATCGTCGACAACTGCCAGGTCCGGCCGATGGCATCGCGCACGTCAATGTCGATCTTCGGTCCGTAGAAGGCGGCGTCGCCCTCCTTCACCGCATACTCCAGGCCATGCGCGTCGAGCGCATGACGCAACGCGTCGGTCGCCGCCTCCCAGCCCTCATCGGTGCCGACGAACTTCGTGGGGTCCTTGGTCGACAGGTTGAACGTGAAGTCGTCGAAGCCGAAGGCGCGCAACACGGAGAGCACGAAGTCGAGTAGCGAGGCGATCTCCGCGGGAGCCTGCTCAGGCGTACAGAAGATGTGGCTGTCGTCCTGGGTGAACCCGCGGATGCGCAACAAACCGTGCAGCGTGCCGGCGCGCTCGTAGCGGTAGACGGTGCCCAGTTCGAACAGTCGCAGCGGCAGTTCCCGGTAGCTGCGTTGACGAGACTGGAAGATCAAGCAGTGCATCGGGCAGTTCATCGGCTTGACGTAATACGTGCCGTTGTCCATTTCCATCGGGGGATACATGCCCTCGGCGTACCAGGACAGGTGCCCCGACTTCTCGAACAACTTCCCGTTCGACAGGTGCGGAGTGAAGACGAACTCGTACCCACCGTGCTCATGGCGCCGCCGGCTGTAGTCCTCGATGATCCGGCGGACGATGGCCCCCTTGGGGTGCCACACGGCGAGCCCGCCGCCGAGCTCATGCGGAAAGCTGATCAGGTCGAGCTCGTTGGCGAGCTTACGGTGGTCGCGCTTCTCGGCCTCGACGAGCTGGGCGAGATGGGCCTGCAGGGCGGCATCGGACTCCCATGCCGTGCCGTAGATGCGCTGGAGCATCGGACCCTTCTCGTTGCCGCGCCAGTACGCCCCGGCAACCTTCTGCAGGTGGAAGTGGCCGAGTCGGCTCGTCGACGGCACGTGCGGACCCTTGCAGAGATCCACGAACTCCGGGCTGTTGCGGTACACGCTCACGCTGTCGCCGGCATCGACTTCACCAACATCGAGATCGTCGCCCCGGTCGCCGGACGCCAGCTCGCTGACTCGCTTGATGATCTCGATCTTGTAGGGCTGGTCGGCAAACACGTCGAGGGCCTCGTCGATGCTCACCTCCGAGCGAACGAACGGCTGGTCAGCCTTGACGATCTCGCGCATCCGCCCCTCGATGGCGGCGAGGTCGTCATCCGAGAACGTCGCACCGCCGGGCAGCTCGAAGTCGTAGTAGAAGCCGTTCTCGATCGCCGGCCCGATCGAGAACTTGGCGCCGGGGAACAGCTGGGTGACGGCCTGGGCCATCACGTGGGCCGTGGAGTGACGGAGGACGTGACGACCGGCCTCCGAGTCCGCGGTGACGATCGCCACGCTGTCGCCGTCATCGAGCGTCCGGCCGAGATCGACCTCGTGAAGCGAGCTGCCAGGCGCGCCCACCGTCGCGGCGACGGCGGCCTTCGCCAGACGCTTGCCGATCGATGCAGCGACGTCCGCGGCGGTGGTCCCGGCCGGGTACTCCCGGTGGGAACCGTCGGGCAGCGTGATCGTGATCGGGGCGTTCATCGCCCGGGAGTCTACGAAGCGACCGCCGCGGCGACGCTGGGGGTTGTGTCGGCGCTAGCTCGCCACGCTGGCGAGTTGGCGGTCGGCTGGCGCCTTCACCGAGTCGGCGACGTGACTCGGCCGGACCCGCTCGAGCGGCTCGGTGTTCGCATCGTCGTCCTTACCGGCATAGCGATTGACGTACTCCTGACCGGTGAGCTCGGCGATCTCGAACATCACCTCATCGGTCATCGCTCGGAGCGCGCGGTGTCGCTCCGGCGCCGCCGCGTAGCGCTGCGGAGCGATCGGCCGGCCGATGGCAATCGAACACGAGCCGACCAGTTTCGGCGCCCTGGCGTCGGGCGGCTGGATCCTGTCGGTCCCGACGATCCCGACGGGATAGAGCGGCGCTCCCACCTCGAGGGCCAGACGCGCCGCCCCGGTGCGCCCCTTGTGCAACCTCCCATCCCGGCTGCGCGTCCCCTCGGGGAAGATGCCGAACAACTCACCGCGGCGCAGAACGTTCTCGGCCGCGTCGAGCGCGAGGGCGGCCTTCGACCCTCCCGAACGATCGATGGGGATCATCCCCATCGCCGGGAACAAGTACTTCGTCTTCCACGACGCCATGTACTCGGCCTTGCCGACGAAGCTGATGTTGCGCGGCACGGAGAGCATCAGGAGGGCGGAATCGAGGAACGAGATGTGATTCGGGCACAGGATCGCCGGGCCTTCGGCCGGCAGCCGGTCGAAACCAGTCAGCTGGATGTCCCAGACCCACCTGGCGAGGGGCGAGAGGATCCGCCGCGTGAGCCGCTGCGCCGCGCCCGCGCCCGTTGCCTTGACCACGGGAGCATCGTACGTGGCCGATGTGACGGGCGAGTTCGACGGGAGTGAAGGCTCGATGAATGCGCTGCCACCCGCCTACAACAGCACACCGAGCAAGTTCGCGGCGGCCGCAACACTTGCGCCGCTCCCGCCGCCGGCCACGGCATCATCGATTGCCGCGACTGCCCCGGGTGTGTCGAGGTCGTCGTCGAGGCGTTCCCGAACGAGGCGCAGCACGTCGACCGCCGCCCCGCTGTCGCGCGCCCCCGCCCGCCATGCTTCCAGCCGTTGCTGAGCGCTCGGCATGAGGTCTTCGTCCCACTCCCATTCGGTTCGGTAGTGGTGGCTGATGATGCCGAGACGGATCGCCGCGGCGTCCCACTCCTTGCGCAGGGCGTCGACGAAGACGAGGTTGCCGAGGCTCTTCGACATCTTCTCACCGTCCTTGGAGATCAGTGCCGTGTGCATCCAGTGGCGGACGAACGGCTCACCGGTCGCCGCCTCGGACTGCGCCCGCTCGCACTCGTGGTGCGGAAAGATCAGGTCCGTACCGCCTCCGTGGAGGTGGATCGTCGAGCCCAACTCGCGTAGCGCTAAGGCACTGCACTCGATGTGCCAGCCGGGCCGGCCGGGGCCCCACAACGTGTCCCACGAGGGTTCGTCAGCTGCCGACGGCTGCCACAACACGAAGTCGAGCGGATCGCGCTTGAGCGGGTTGTCGACATCGCCACCGCGCTGCCGAGCGAGTGCGAGCATCTGTTCACGCGAGTAGTGGCTCAGCAATCCGAATCGCTCGTACTTCGAGACGTCGAAGAACACGCTGCCGCCCGCCTCGTAGGCGTAGCCGCGTTCGATGACCATCCCGATGAACCCCCGAATGTCCGGGATCGCCGACGACGCCCGTGGACGCGATGCCACGGGAAGGGCGTTGAGGGCGTCCATGTCCGCCTCGAATCGAGCTTCTTCACCCGCCGCCAGGTCGAGGTAGTGCACGCCAAGCTGACGGGCCTTGGCGAACAACGGATCGTCGACGTCAGTGACGTTGCGCACGCACGTGACGCGGTGTCCAAGGTCGATCAAGCGCCGCTGCAGCACGTCGTAGGCGAGATAGGTCGCCGCATGGCCGAGGTGGGTGGCGTCGTACGGCGTGATCCCGCACGTGTACATCAGCACGTGCTGGGGCGGCTCGAACGGGACAACCGCGCCGCGAGCTGTGTCGTAGAGCTGAAGCGTCACGTTGTGAGCCGGGGATCACGCTTGATGCCGGTCAGCTTGGGGGCGACCCGTGTCTTGTAGCGGATGTTCAGCTGGAGGAGCACCGCGGTGAATGCCTCGATGGCCATCGCGTTGGAGAGCTCCCCGGCGTCGAGGGGGCGGCAGCCGGGGATCTTGGCGACGATGTCGGCCACCTGGGTGATCGCGTCGTGGTCGTCGCTGCAGATCAGCACGTCGGAGTCGATCGGCTCGCCGAGGTTGCCGAGCTCCTTGGCCGGCAGGTGGTGGAAGGCGGCGACGACGTGACAGGCCGGGACTGCTGCTTGGACGTGGGCGGCCACGGAGCCTCGCGGCGGAACGAGCGGCTGGAACTCACCGCCGACGCGCACGAGGGCATTGGCCATCGACACCACGATCTTGCCCTTCATCGCCGTCTCGTGCTCCTGTGCCGTCGTCGCCGCCGAATCCCACGGGGTGGCAATCACCACGAGATCGGCCGCCGCCGCCGTGGGGTTGTCGCCGTATTGCAGCCGGTCTCCGAGGTCTGGCCAGCGTTCGACGAGAGCGTCCCGCGTCTCCATCGCCCGGTACTTCGAGCGCGAGCCGACGACGGCCTCGTAGCCGATGCTCGCCAGGCGGGCGGCGAGTCCGCTACCGGCCGGACCGGTGCCACCGAGGATGCCGATGCGCATGGCGTCGAGCCTTGCATACGCAAACGTAAACGCTACGGTCGACTTCCGATGGGCATCCTCGACGGTAAGAACATCGTGGTCACTGGGGTGTTGACCGACGCGTCTCTGGCGTATGCGGTCGCCCGGGTCGCCCGCCAGGAAGGCGCCAACCTGGTGCTGACCGGAGCGGGCCGCGGGCTCAGTCTGACGAAACGGACGGCCCGCAAGCTGCCCGCCGGCGACGAGATCCCGGTGTTCGAGTTCGACGTCACCGACCCCAGTCACGCCGACGCCGTACGGCAGGCCGTGGCCGCCCACTGGGACCGAGTCGATGGTGTGCTGCACGCCATCGGGTTCGCCCCGCAGACGCTGCTCGGCGACAACTTCATGGGTGCCACCTGGGACGACGTTGCCGTCGCCCTGCACATCTCGACCTACTCGCTGAAGGTCCTCGCCGACGCGTTCGTGCCGCTGATGACCGTTGGAGGATCGATCGTCGGACTCGACTTCGACAACTCCGTCACGTTCCCGGCTTACAACTGGATGGGCGTCGCCAAATCGGCGTTGCAGAGCCTCAACCGCTACCTCGCCCGCGAGCTCGGCCCGAGCGGCATCCGCTGCAACCTCGTCGCCGCCGGACCGGTTCGCACGATGGCCGCCAAGAGCATCCCGGGGTTCGCCCAGTTCGAGGACATCTGGGACGAGCGGGCGCCGCTCGGATGGGACATCAACGATCCGCAGCCGGTGGCCAAGGCATGCGTCGCCTTGTTCAGTGACTGGTTCCCGGCGACGACCGGCGAGATCGTCCACGTCGACGGAGGGTTCCACTCCACCGGAGCGGCCAGCCGCTCCACGAGCACCGCGACAGCGGAGCCCGACGATCCGTGAACCGCTTGGCGGGCGAAGCATCGCCATACCTCCGCCAGCATCGAGACAACCCGGTCGACTGGTACGCGTGGGGGTCTGACGCCTTCAGCGCCGCTGCCCAGCGCGACGTGCCCGTGCTGCTCTCCGTCGGCTACTCGGCGTGTCACTGGTGCCACGTGATGGCCCACGAGTCGTTCGAGGACGACGACGTCGCCGCGGCGATGAACACCGCCTTCGTCAACGTCAAAGTCGACCGCGAGGAGCGTCCCGACGTCGACAGCATCTACATGGACGCGGTGCAGGCGATGACCGGGCGCGGGGGATGGCCGATGACGGTGTTCCTCACACCGCGCGGCGAGCCGTTCTACGGCGGCACCTACTACCCCAAGGCGACGTTCCTCCAACTCATCGAGGCCGTGAGCAGCGCGTGGCGCGACCGGCGCGGCGAGCTCGTCAGCAACGTGACCGCGCTGCGCGAGGCGCTGGCACGATCAACCCGGTTCACGCCGGACGTCGACGTGCCTGGCGAATCGCTGATCCCGGCCGCCGTCGAGTCGATCGTCGGCACGTTCGATCCGGAGTGGGGTGGCTTCGGCGCCGCGCCGAAGTTCCCGTCGACGATGGCCCTTGACCTGATCCTGTCCGAGGTGGTTCATCTCGGCGTCACCGACGAGCGCACTCCGCTCTACCTCGCTGCTGTCTCGACGTCGCTCGATGCGATGGCGTCGGGCGGCATCTACGACCACCTCGGCGGAGGCTTCGCGCGCTATTCGGTGGATGAGCGATGGCTCGTGCCGCACTTCGAGAAGATGCTCTACGACCAAGCGTTGTTCGTTCGCCTGTACGCCCACGCCGCGGCGGCGACGAACTCCCCCAGGTGGCGCCAGGTCGTCGCCGAGACCGTCGAGTACGTGGTCCGCGACCTACGGCAGCCGGGAGGTGGACTCTCCTCGGCTGAGGATGCCGACTCCCCCGGACCGGACGGCCACAACCACGAGGGACTGTTCTACACGTGGACGCCGTCCGAGGTCGCCACGGCGATCGGCGCCGAGTCGACCGCCGTGTGTGAGTTCTACGACATCACCGCGGCCGGAAACTTCGAGCAGCGTTCGATCCCCAACCGCATCGGCCATTGGCCACTCGACTGGCAGCGGCCGCCGGAGATCGAAGCCGCCCGCCAGACGCTGTTCGCCACCCGCCAAGAGCGTCCCCGGCCGGGCCTCGACGACAAGGTGCTCACGGAGTGGAACGCCCTGATGATCTCGTCACTGGCCGAGGCCGGTGCTTTGCTCGGCGAACCGGCATGGATCGGCACGGCCGTCGACGCCGCCCGTTTCCTGCTCACCGAACTACGCGCCGACGACGGCCGGTGGCGGCGCGCCTGGCACGAGGGCGGCGAGCCACGGGCTCGTCACGACGCCCTCGCAGCAGACCACGCCGCGCTCACCGATGCCTTCGTCCGGCTCGCCGAGGCGACCGGCGAAGCGGTCTGGATCGCCGAGGCGACGGCGGTCGCCGACACGATGCTCGACCACTTCTGGGACGTCGACCATGGCGGACTGTTCACGACCGCTGACGACGGCGAGCAGCTGATCGTGCGCCAGAAGGACGTGTTCGACAACGCCACGCCGTCGGCCAACTCGACGGCGGCCATCGCCTTGCTACGCCTCTCCGCGCTCACCGGCGAGGCCCGCTACGCCAACCATGCCGACCGCATCCTGCAACTCCTGGCCCCGCTGGTTCCCCGGGCGCCGAGTGGATTCGCCAATGCCCTCGCCGGCGTCGCCTTGCGGACGCGCGGCGTCACCGAGGTCGTCATCGCCGGGGACCGACCCGACCTCCTCGCTGTGGTTCGCCAGGAGTGGCGCCCCAAGATGGTGCTGGCGTGGGGCGAGCGCTACGACTCACCGCTCTGGGAATCGCGCCGCGACGGCTACGCCTACGTGTGCGAGCACTACGCCTGCCAGGCCCCGGCCGACACCCCGGAGACGCTCCGCGCCCAGCTGTAACCCAACATCTGGGGAAGATTCGTGTCAAACACGCAACTGGGGAGCCTTCGTGTCAGGGCCCGCGACGATTGTTCCCCAGAACGCCTTGGCCCGCCGCATCCGACGTGACGTTCAGAAACCTTGGGCGAGGCGGTAGTAGGCCTGACTCCACCGCAGTTCGTCAGCGAACGAGCGGGTGGTCGTGTGTTCGTCGATGACCACCAGCTCGGTGCGCACGATCTCGGCGAGGTCGGTCATCGCCTCGGTGTCGACCGTTGTCGACAAGCACGTGTGGTGCGGTCCCCCGGCACGCAGCCACGACTCCAGCGCGGTCGGTAGATCGGGTCGCGGCTGCCACACGGCGTGGGCCACCGGGAGCCTGGGCATCGGCTCGTCGGGGGCGACGAGATCGATGCTGTTGAGCACGAGGCGGAAACGATCGCCGAGATCGGCGAGGCCGACGACGATGCCCGAGCCGGGGTCGGCTGTGAACACGAGGCGCACGGGATCCTCTCGAGCTCCGATGCTCAGCGGATGAATTTCAACGCGCGGAACCCCAGTGGTGATCGAGGGACACACCTCGAGCATGTGCGCCCCGAGCACCTTGGGCTCGCCTGGGCCGAGGTGATACGTGTAGTCCTCCATGAACGACGTCCCGCCCGGGCGTCCCGCCGACATCGTCTTGAGTGTGTGGACCAGCGCTGCCGTCTTCCAGTCACCCTCTCCGCCGAACCCGTAGCCGTCGGCCATCAGCCGCTGCACGGCGAGACCCGGTAGCTGACGAAGACCGCCGAGGTCCTCGAAGTTCGTCGTGAACGCGCCGTAGTCGCCGTCGTCGAGGAACTGACGCAGACCGGCCTCGATGCGGGCTGCGTAGCGCAACGACTCGGCCCGTTCACCGCCAGGGCGCAGCTCAGACGCGACGTCGTAGGCGTCCAGGCATGCCGTGACGATCTCGTCGACGGCAGCATCGGCGACCTGGTCGACGCAGGCCACGAGGTCGTTGACCCCGTAGGTGTTGACGGAGACGCCGAAGCGATGTTCCGCCTCGACCTTGTCGCCCTCGGTGACGGCGACGTTGCGCATGTTGTCGCCGAAGCGCACCAGCCGCAGGTTGCGCAGCGCTCGCGCGCCGATCGCCGCCGAGATCCAGGTCGTGACTCGGCGGGTCACCTCGGGATCGCTGACGTGACCGGCGACGGTCTTGCGAGCCACGCCGAGGCGGGTCTGCACGTGGGCGAACTCACGGTCGCCGTGGGCGGCCTGGTTGAGGTTCATGAAGTCCATGTCGATGGTCGCCCATGGCAGCGCCTCGTTGGCCTGCGTGTGCAGATGGAGTAGCGGCTTGCGCAACTCGTCGAGGCCGTGGATCCACATCTTCGCCGGCGAGAACGTGTGCATCCACGTGATCAATCCGAGGCAGCCGTCATCGCTGTTCGCATCGAGACACGCGCGACGGATCGCCGAAGAGTTGGTGAGCACCGGCTTCCACACGACCGAGGCAAGCGGTTCGACGGCCGCCCCGAGCTGGGCGGCAATCCCCTGCGATTGTGACGCGACCTGCTCGAGCGTCTCCGGCCCGTAGAGGTCCTGACTTCCGGTCAAGAACCAGATCTCACCCGTCGCTGTCATCGCTCCTGCTCCCCCGTGTGGACTGGCGGTGTCCGTCAGCCCTGGCCGTATTCGTTCTGATACCTGCGATACAGCGAGTCGACGTCGGCCGGCGCGATCGCCTCCGGGGTCCCCAACTGCCGGGCGATGTGCACGCTGCGGGCGACGTCTTCGCACATCACCGCTGCCTTGACCGCATCCCGCGCCGACTTGCCGATCGTGAACACCCCGTGGTTCTTGAGCAACACCGCTTTCGAGCGATGGCCGCGCAGCGTGTCGACGACCGCCGCGCCGATGTCCTCGCCGCCGATCAGAGCAAACGGGGCGATCGGAATCTCTCCCCCGAACTCGTCGGCCATCATCGTCAGGACGCAAGGGACGGCCTCCCCACGACTCGCCCACGCCGTGGCGTACGTCGAATGGGTGTGCACGACTCCCCCGACGTCGGGCAGGTGGCGGTAGATGTACGCCGAGGCGCCGGTGTCCGACGACGGACGGTGGTCACCCTCCACGACGTTGCCATCGAGGTCGCAAACCACCATGTTCTCGGGCGACAACTCGTCGTAGGACACACCCGACGGCTTGATCACCAGCAGATCGGCACCCGGGACGCGCGCCGAGATGTTGCCGGCGGTCCAGACCACGAGGCCGTACCGGACGAGCTCCCCGTGTAGCGCGGCGACCTCCTCGCGCAACGCGGCGACGTGCTCGGCGACGTCGGCGGCGAGCGTCACGATGCACCACCGGCGGCCACTTCGCGACGGATCCGCTTGAGTCGGCGCATCACATCGTTGTGACCGCGCCCGAAGTAGTCGTGCAATGTCGTGTACTCGGCGAACAGCTCGTCGTAGCGGTCGGCGTTCTCGGCGATCGGCGTGTACACCGCTGTCTGCAACTTGCCCATCGCCTCCGATGCGGCGGGAACGTCGGGGTAGGCACCGGCGGCGACCGCGGCGTGGATCGCCGAACCAAGGGCCGGGCCCTGCTCCGACCCGATGAGCGACAGCGGCAGCCGCAGGACGTCGGCGTAGATCTGCATCAGCAACGCATTCTTCGCCAGGCCACCGGCGACCACGAGTTCGTCGACCGGCACTCCTGAATCGACGAACGCCTCGACGATCTTCCGCGCCCCGAAGGCCGTCGACTCCATCAACGCCCGGTAGATGTCCTCAGGCGCTGTCGTGACCGTCAGCCCGACGATCAATCCGGACAGCTCGTGATTGACGAGCACTGATCGGTTGCCGTTGAGCCAGTCGAGGGCCAGCAAGCCGTGCTGGCCCACCCGCTGCGCCGCGGCAAGTTGGGTCAGGTACTCATGGAGGCCGATCCCCCGGCGCTGCGCTTCCGCCGCGTAGCGGTCGGGAACGCAATTGTCGACGACCCACCCGAACAGGTCGCCAACGCCGCTCTGGCCGGCTTCGTAGCCCCACAGACCCTCGATGATCCCGCCGTCGACGACGCCGCACATCCCGGGAACCTCGCGCAGCTCGGTTCCGTTCATCACGTGGCACGTCGAGGTCCCCATGATCGCCACCATCTGACCCGGCGCCACCGCCCGCGCCGCCGGGGCCGTGACATGGGCATCAACGTTGCCGACGGCGACGGCGATGCCCGCCGGGAGCCCGAGTTGGCCGGCCATCTCCGTCGTCAGCGACCCGGCGCGGCCACCGAGCTGGCCGATCGGCTGATCGAGCTTGGTGCTGACGAAGTCGGCGAAGTCCGGATCGAGCTCGCCGAGAAACTCGCGACTCGGGTACTGACCGTCCTGGAGGATCCCCTTGTACCCAGCACTGCACGCGTTGCGCACGTACTCCCCGCACAACTGCCAGACGATCCAGTCGGCTCCTTCCACCCAACGGTCCATCGCTCGGTAGATGTCGGGAGCGTCGCCGAGCAACTCGAGCCCCTTGGCGTACTCCCACTCGGACGAGATCAACCCGCCGTAGCGCGCCAACCACGGTTCGCCCCGCCTGGCAGCCAGTTCGTTGATGCGATCGGCTTCCGGTTGGGCGGCGTGGTGCTTCCAGAGCTTGGCGTAGGCGTGTGGACGGTCCTTGAACTCGCCGAGCGCACTCAACGGAGTTCCGTCGGTGAGCGCGGGCACCATCGTGCACGCGGTGAAGTCCGTGCCGAGGCCGATGACCTGGCCGACGTCGATCCCGGCGTCGGCGATGGCGCCGCGCACCGCCTCGCCCATCGACTCGACGTAGTCGTGTGGGTCCTGCAACGCCCAGTCCGGAGGAAGCGGCTCTCCGGAGATCGGCAGCTGCCGGTCGATCACGGCGTGGCGATAGGCATGCACTGCACTGCCGATCTCGGCCCCGTCGGCGACGCGTACGACCACCGCCCGAGCCGTCAACGTCCCGAAATCGATACCGATGACGTAGTGTTCGGAACTCGATTCGGGCATCAGCCAAACTGTGAACGTTCACAGCATGGCTTGTCAAGAGCTTGACCGCCGGGCTTGTTAGCGTTAACAATTGGGACGGCGGATCAGTCCGATCCGTGGTCGACATGGGGGAGCACGCACAGGAACGGAACGCCGCTATGAGCATCCACCTGCATGCCGGCAGTCATGAAAATTGAATGGAGAACTACGCAGTGTTGAAAAGAAAAGTGACCGCGTTCGCGTTCGCGTTGACGCTGGGAACAGCGGCGGCCGCCGGCGCCACATCGGCGTCGTCGAGCACCACACCCGGCGACGACAGCGCACCAGCCGCCACCGCCGACCCGGGGGCGGCGATCGAGATCCCCGACCTCAGCGGCTACACGATGGGCTTCGCCCAGGTGGGCGCCGAAAGTGGCTGGCGCACCGCCAACACCCAGTCGATCCAGTCCGCTGCCGAGGAGGCCGGCGTCGAGCTGATCTTCACGGATGCCCAGGGCGAGCAGGAGAGTCAGGTCGAGTCGCTCCGCCAGTTCGTCGAGCAGGGTGTCGACATCATCGCCTTCTCGCCGATCGTCGAGACCGGCTGGGACGCCGTGCTCGTCGAGGCTCGCGACGCTGGGATCCCGGTGGTCCTCACCGACCGGGCCATCGAGTCGGAGGAAGAGGGCCTCTACGTGACGTTCCTCGGCTCCGACTTCGTGCTCGAGGGCGAGAAGGCCGGGCAGTGGGTCGCCGAGGAGTTCGCCGACGCCGATCACGTCAACATCGTCGAGCTCGAGGGCACCACCGGTTCGGCACCGGCGCTCGACCGCGCCGAGGGCTTCCGCAGCGTCCTCACCGACGAGAAGTTCGAGATCATCGCCACCCAGACCGGCGACTTCACCCGGGAGGGTGGCAAAGAGGTCATGGAGGCGTTCCTCCAGGCGCACTCGGAGATCGATCTCGTCTACGCCCACAACGACGACATGGGCCTCGGCGCCATCGAGGCCATCGAGGCTGCTGGCTTCGTGCCGGGCGAGGACATCAAGATCGTCACGGTCGACGCCGTCCATGACGGCATGCAGGCACTCGCCGACGGCAAGATCAACTTCATCGTCGAGTGCAACCCACTGCTCGGACCACAGCTGATGGACATCGCCGGCAAGGTCCTCGCCGGGGAAGAAGTCCCCGAGCGAATCGTGACCATCGAGACGACGTTCACCCAGGAGCAGGCTGTCGAGGCACTCCCCGACCGCCAGTACTGACCGATCCGCTCGTCCCGGTCGGGTGCCGCCGGCACCCGACCGGGACGGCCACTGTTGAGCACCAACCACGCCACCATGCTGACCCACACGAGTGAGATCGCTTCGTCGGAAGACGCCACGGCGCCCACCGTCGAAATGCACGGCATCACCGTGTCGTTTCCCGGTGTCCTCGCCCTCGACGACGTGTCGTTCCGGTTGTTCCCAGGTGAGGTACACGCCCTGCTCGGTGAGAACGGCGCCGGCAAGTCGACGTTGATCAAGGCGCTCACCGGCGTCAACCGCATCGTCTCCGGGGAGATCCACCTGCGCGGCGAGCGAATCGAGATCCACAGTCCGGCGCAGGCCCAGACGGCGGGGATCTCCACCGTGTACCAGGAAGTCAACCTGGCGGCCAACTTGTCGGTCGCCGAGAACACGATGCTCGGCCGGGAGCCCCGTCGATTCGGCCGGATCAACTGGCCGCAGATGCGCCGCCGTGCGGCGGCCGTGCTCGAACAGCTGCACCTCGACATCGACCCTGCCTCACCGCTCGAATCGCACTCGATCGCCGTCCAGCAACTCGTGTCCATCGCCCGCGCCGTTGAGGTCGACGCCCAGGTGCTGATCCTCGACGAGCCGACGTCGAGTCTTGACACGCGGGAGGTCGACGAGCTGTTCGAGGTCGTCGAGCGGGTCCGTGCATCGGGTGTCGCCGTGCTGTTCGTCACCCATTTCCTCGACCAGGTGTACCGGCTGGCGGACCGCATCACCGTGCTGCGTAACGGGCGCCTCGTCGGCGAGTACCTCACCCCGGAGCTGCCCCGCCTGCAACTCGTCTCCAAGATGATCGGTCGCGAGCTCGCCGTGCTCGAAGCGCTCGAGCATGAGGTGCGTGAGGCAGACACGACGGTCGCCGAGACGTTTGTCGTGGCCGACTCGCTCGGACGAAAGTCAGGCGTCGCGCCGCTCGATCTCGAGCTTCGTCGAGGCGAGGTGCTCGGCATGGCCGGATTGCTCGGGTCCGGCCGTACCGAAACCGCTCGTCTGCTCTTCGGTGCCGACCGCGCCGACAGCGGAACGGTGACGGTGGGGGGCGAACCCGTCCGCCTGCGCAATCCGCGCGTGGCCCTCGCCAAGGGCATCGCCTACGCCTCGGAGAACCGCCGTACCGAGGGACTCGTTGCCATCCTCAGCGTGCGCGCCAACATCGTCCTGGCCATGCAGTCCGCCCGTGGTTGGGCGCGGGCGATTCCTCGCCGTCAGCAGGTCGAACTCGCCGAAAAATACATCAAGGCGCTCGACATCCGCCCGACCGACCCGGAGACGATCGTCGCCAACCTTTCGGGTGGCAACCAGCAGAAGGTGTTGCTCGCCCGCTGGCTGCTCACGGCGCCGAAGCTGTTGCTCCTCGACGAGCCAACCCGCGGCATCGATGTCGGCGCCAAAGCGGAGATCCAGCGACTCGTCGCCGCACTCGCCGACGACGGCCTCTCGGTGATGTTCATCTCCGCCGAGCTGGACGAGGTGTTACGACTCTCCCATCGCATCGTGGTGATGCGCGACCGGCACAAGGTCGCCGAGCTCGACAACCGCGGCATCACGGAGAGCGACCTGATGCAGATCATCGCCGAGGGGGCCGAGGTCGTGGCTGCTGCGGACACGGCGCCATGAAGACGATTGTGTCGCACCGGCTGTTCTGGCCGGTGGTCATCCTCGTCGCCCTGCTCCTCGCCACGCGCCTGAAGTCGCCGATCTTCTTCGACATCAACATCCGCCAGGGCAACGTCTATGGGCCGTTGATCACGATCCTTCGACGGGTCGCGCCGACCCTCCTGGTCGCCATGGGGATGACCCTCGTCATCTCGACGCGCGGCATCGACTTGTCGGTCGGCGCTGTGGCGGCGATCGCCGGGGCCGCGGCGGCGACGTTCATCGACTCCGCCGCCCACCCGAATGCTGTCGTCACCGTGCTCGCCGGCGTCGGGATCGGGCTGTTCCTGGCCGCCCTCGGCGGAGTCTGGAACGGCTTCCTCGTGACCGTGGTCGGCATCCAGCCGATCGTCGCCACCCTCGTGTTGATGACCGCGGGACGCGGGGTCGCCCAGCTGATCACCGACGAACGGATCATCACGGCGAGTTCGCGGCCCTACGAGATGATCGGCGGGGGCTACTGGCTCGGCCTGCCGTTCTCGACGATCCTCGCTGCATTCATCGTCCTGCTCACTGCACTGCTCACGAGGCGGACCGCCCTCGGGGTGCTGCTCGAGTCCGTCGGCGGCAACCCGGAGGCATCGCGTCTGGCCGGCGTGCCGGCTCGCACGATCACCTGGACGGTGTACATCGTGTGCGCCCTGTTCGCCGGAATCGCCGGGTTGATGATCACGGCTGATGCGACGGCCGCCGATCCCAACAGCACCGGGCTGTTCCTGGAGATCGATGCGATCCTCGCCGTCGTCATCGGCGGGACCTCGCTGGCGGGTGGTCGATTCTCCCTCGCCGGCACGGTCATCGGGGCGTTCATCATCCAGACCTTGACGCAGATGATCCTGATCCTCGGGATCGCCCCCGAGATCACGTTGGTGTACAAGGCAGGTGTCGTCGTCGCCGTGTGCCTCATCCAGTCCCCGGAGTTCCGCGCGTTCGCCCTTCGGGCCGTACGCACCGACCGGCCGGCCCCTCCACTACCTCCGAGTGTTGAGCAGGTGAGTTCCTCAGCGCTCATCGCGCCCGTACCAGACGTCGGCGAACTCGTCGACCTCGGCGTGAACACCAACCGGGAGCCGTGATGTCGACGAACGCCGCCACCTTGGTGCGCCCGTTCGGGCAATCGTGGGGCCGTTATCTGCCGGTGATGGCGACCGGGGCGCTGCTCCTTGTCGCCATCGCCGTGGGTGGCCTGCTGTACGACAACTTCATCACCGGACAGGTGCTGGCCAACATCCTGATCACCAACTCGCACCTCATCGCCCTCGCCGTCGGGTTGACGTTCGTGATCCTCACCGGCGGCATCGACCTCTCCGTCGGCGCCGTCGTCGCCCTGTCGGCGATGATCGCGGCACGGCTGATGGACGGAGGATGGCCGGCCGCGGCGGCAATCCCGCTCGTGTTGGCCGTCGGCTCGTCGCTCGGTCTGCTCGTCGGGCTGATGATCCACTACTTCCGGATCCAGCCGTTCATCGCCACCTTGGCGGCGATGTTCCTCGCCCGCGGCATGTGCTACGTGATCTCGATCCAGTCGATCCCGATCAACGAGCGCTTCTTCGTCTACATGTCGCGCAAGCGCCTGACGATCCTGCCCGACACGACAATCACGCCAGCCGTGCTGGTCGCTCTCGGCATGGTCGTCGTCGCCTTCTACGTCCTGCACTACACGCGCTTCGGTCGCACCGTCTATGCCATCGGCGGAAGCGAGCCATCGGCAGTGCTGATGGGTCTGCCGGTGCCTCGTGTCAAGGTCGGTGTGTACGTGATCAGCGGCTTCTGTGCGTCGCTCGGCGGGATGCTGTACACGTTCAACGCCGTGCAGTCGGGCAACCCGTTGCACGCCATCGGCATGGAACTCGACGCCATCGCCTCGGTGGCGATCGGGGGCACGTTGCTCACCGGGGGCTACGGCTTCATCATCGGATCGTTGCTCGGGGTCCTCGTGATCGGCACGATCTCGTCGATCATCAGGTTCAGTGGCACGCTCAACTCAGGATGGACGCGCATCGCCAGCGGGTTGCTGGTTCTCGGATTCATCGTCATGCAGCGGGTGATCACGTTGGGACGTGACCGCCGTGCCTGACGTCGCCTCGTCGGCCCGCCCGCCCGGGATGCACGACGTGGCCCGCGTCGCCAAGGTCTCCCACCAGACCGTCTCGCGGGTACTGAACGACCACCCGCACGTCCGTCCCGACACCAAGGAGCGGGTCCGCCAGGCAATTGCCGAGCTCGGGTATCGGCGCAATGCGGCCGCCCGCTCCCTCGTCACCCGCCGCTCCGGTGTGATCGGTGTGCTCACGCCGCGGACCGAGTTGTACGGACCGACGAGCTCGATGTTCGCCGTCGAAGTCGCCGCCCGGGAAGCCGGCTACTTCGTCAGCCTGACGAGTGTGGCCGACACCTCAGCGGTGGCGTTGAGCGACGCTGTCGACCACTTCAAGGACCAGGCCGCCGAGGCTGTCGTGCTGATCGCCCCGGAACGTGAATGGCTGGACGCGGCGCGGATCGTCGCCGAAACCATGCCGGTCGTCACGATGTGTGCCGATTTCCGCGCCGCTCGGCCATCTCTCGCCACGGTGGCCCTGGACAACCGCTCTGGAGCGCGGCTGGCCATGGGCCACCTCCTCGAACTCGGCCACCGCGACATCGCCTTCGTCGCCGGGCCGCCCACGTCACCGGAGGCAACCGCTCGCCAGCGGGCGTGGCGCGAGTCGCTCCGGCGTGCCGGCCTGCCCGCCGAGCGCGTGCTCGTTGGCGACTGGAGTTCGGCGAGCGGCCACGCAGCCGGGGTCCAACTGATTGCCAACGGTGTGCCCACGGCGGTGTTCGCGGCGAACGACCAGATGGCTCTGGGCGTACTCTCGGCGCTCGCCGAGGCGGGTTTCGACGTGCCCGGCGACGTCTCCGTCGCCGGCTTCGACGACGTCCCCGACTCCGCCTACTTCACGCCCGCGCTGACGACCGTCCGCCAGGATTTCTCGGCCCTCGCCGCGCGATGCGTCGCCGTGCTCGAACGCTTGCTGAGCGGCGGCTCGGCGACCAGCGTGCGGATCCGACCCGAGCTGGTCATTCGATCGAGCACGACCGTTCCCCGATGACCGTCGTTCTGGGCGGCCTTCGGTCCATTTGACGATCCGGGCGGCCGGCGGTCCGGTTTCCCGGCCCGCCGCCGCCCAGATCACGTCACGGCGTGCTCACCAACCGCCGCGGTGGATGATCTCGTCGGGGCGTCGGCGACGCCTTCCGGCGGACGTGCCGGCCCGCGTCGCGCCGCGCACCGGGTAGCCGAGAGCGATCGCCCCGAGCAGCACCAGACCTTCGGGGATGCCGAGCGTCGCGCGTAGTTCGGCCTCCCCGCGGAACACGCCGAACAACAAGGCGCCGAGCCCCACATCTTCGGCGGCGAGGAGCAACGTCATCACGGCCATCGACGTATCGATCGTCCAGTACGGCGCCGGCCACGAGCTGGTCGACTCCCCCAGCTCACTGGCGATCTTGTCGGGTTCTGAGTAGCGGTCGAGATACGCCTGGGGGTCGGCCAACGGCAGGGCGATCACCGGTGCATCGAGGAGGTGCGGAAATGCAAATCCTTGACGCTCGTCAGGCGGCATCGTGAGGTCCCAGAATCTCGCCCGCTCGTCACCGGTCAACACAACGAGGTGCCACCCCTGGGATTTGCCGGCACTCGGAGCCCGCGCCGCGAGCTCGACGAGATCGTCGAGCAGCGCGGCCGGGACCGGATCGGTGCGGAACGCTCGGGTCATGCGCCGCCGGCGCACGACTTCGCCGAACGCGTCGCTCAGGTGCGCGGCGCCGAGCTTGACGAGGTCTTCGGCCATCGTCCAGCCGTAGACGATGAGCGCCCCGCAATCTTTCGGGGCGGCCTTGAACAGGGCGGCCTGGGCCTGATCGACCGACTCCGGCTTGGTCGCCTCGTAGTCGACGAATCCCTTCTGGGCATTCGACGTGGCGGCGAAGGACTGTTCGTCATAGCCGGCATCGCAGTCGAAGCGCTTGGCGAGACGCCGTCCCCACGCCCGTTCCTCGCCGACCGCCCGGACACCCGGTCGCGGCGTGACGTCGTCGAGATCCTTGAAGGCGATCATCGCATCGGCGTTGATGAATCGGGACCCGACGACGACATCCTCGTCGGGAAAGGCCATCAATGCCCGGTGGTAGGCCTCTTTCATCAGCCCACGCAGCACCTGGTCACGCTTGGTGGTGCGCTTGACGCTGATCAGCCCGAGCAGCACGCACGGCGTTCCGCCGATCCGCTCGAGGGTCGAGAACATGAACCCATGCAGCTTGTCGTCGATCCGGGCCGTGGTGATCAGGACCCAGTCTTCTTTGGCCTTCGACACCTCACCAATGCCGAACGACCCACCCATCGAGGCGAGTTCGTCGAGGTCACTATCGGTGAGTGCCGAAGCATCGTTTGTCTGCACCCGGACGGCCATCTTCCTCTCCCGGTCACGCGTCGCCGCCGCGGCGACAACCCACAATTGGAGGATTTCATTCTACAGGGCGATCGCGCTATGGCCGAAGGCCATGCGGATCTCCGGTACAACCCGGTCGAGGTCGACGCAGAACTCGTCGGTGAGACGGACCCGCTCGGTGCCCAGGTCGAGGACGACCGGGGACGCCCCGGGATGGGCCGCCAACACATGCCGGAGCCGGTCGATCTCTCCAGGTCCGAGGCGCACGGCGGGGATGCTGACCGTCAACGTCGGGGCACCGTCCTCGAGCCCGGCGAGCACCTCCAGGGATTGACAGATCACGGTGGTCCGGCTCTCGTCGCGCTTGTCCAGGCGTCCACGAACGGCGACGATCAGGTCGTCGGACAACTTGTGCCCATGCTCGGTGAGCGTCCGCGGGAACAGCGTCACCTCGATCTCGGCGGCGAGATCCTCGAGCGTGAACGTCGCCATCTGGTCGCCACGCTTGGTGAACCGGCGACTCAAACCGGTGACGACGCCGCCGATGTGCACCGTCGTACCGTCGTCGAGGTCGTCGAGCTCGGCTATCCCCTGCTCGACCTTGCGGCGCAACGCTCCTTCCTTGCCGAACAGCGGGTGGTCGGACACGTACAGGCCGAGCATCTCCTTCTCGGCCCGCAACAGCTCGGACTTGTCGAATTCGACGTCGGGCACCGGGAGGCGTTCGTCGTAGTGATCGCTGGTGGACTGCTCGACATCGCCGAACAGGCTCATCACCCCGAGCTCGCGCTCGCGACGGCGGCTCAACGTCGTATTCGTCACCTGCTCGAAGACGCCCAGCAGCCCGCGCCGTGGGTGCCCCAGAGAATCGAACGCGCCGGCCTTGATGAGCGACTCGATCGCCCGTTTGTTGAGGACCGGCTCGGGGACCCGGTCGGCGAACTCGTGGAAGCTGGCATAGGAGCCGTTGGCCTGTCTCTCGGCCAGAAGCTGGGCGACGAGTCCTTCCCCCACGTTGCGTACTGCCGACAACCCGAACGAGATCGCCCCCGGCGAACCCGTCGGCAGGGTGGCCTCGGCAGGGACTTCCTCAGGAGACATCGCCGTGAAGTTGGCCATCGACACGTTGATGTCCGGTGGGAGCACCTTGACGCCCATCGACCGGCACTCGGCGATGTACACCGCGGCCTTCTCGAGTGAGCTCTTGACGCTCGTCAACAGGCAGGCGAGGTACTCCACCGGGTAGTGCGCCTTGAGGTACGCCGTCTGATAGGCAATCAGCGCATAGCCGAACGCGTGGCTCCTGCCGAACGCGTAGTCGGCGAACGGTTCGATGATGTCGAACAAGCGCGTGCCGAGGGCTCGGCCGTAGCCCATCCGGTCGACGCCGTCGACGAACTTCTCGCGCTCGATGGCGATCAGTTGGCGACTCTTCTTCCCGCACGCCCGACGCAGTAGATCGGCGTCGGCCAACGTGTAACCGGCAACCTTCTGGGCCACGCGCATCATCGACTCTTGGTAGACCATCAGCCCGTACGTGTCGCCGAGGACTTCGACGAGGTCCTCGTGGTCGTAGACGATCGGCTTGCGGCCGTTCTTACGGTCGGCGTAGTCGGTGTGCATGTTGGCGGCCATCGGCCCGGGGCGGTACAGCGCCAACAAGGCGGCGACGTCCTCGAAGCTGGTCGGGCGCAGGGTGCGCATCAGGGCGCGCATCGGGCCGCCCTCCAGCTGGAACACACCGATGCCACTCCCCCGTTGCAACACGTCGTAGGTCTGCTGGTCGTCGAGTGGGACGAGGTCGACGTCGAAGTCGGGTTCGTGACGGGCCCGGATCATCTCCACGGCGTCGGTGATCACGTCGAGGTTGCGCAGCCCGAGGAAGTCCATCTTGAGGAGCCCGAGGGCCTCCACGCCGTGCATTTCGTACTGCGTGATGACGGGTGCCGACTCGACGTCCTGACCTGGTTCTGGCTTGCGTTGCACCGGGAGATAGGTGGTCAACGGCTCCTTGGTGATGACCACCGCGGCGGCGTGGATGCCGTCCGAGCGCTTCAGGCCCTCGAGGCCGCGGGCGACGTCGACGACGCGCTTGACCTCGGGGTCGGCGTCGTACATCGTCCGCAGCTCCGAGGCGGCCTTGTAGCCGTCGGCGTACTTGTCGTTGTGCTCGAAGCAGTACTTCAGCGGTGTGTCCCGGCCCATCACCAACGGCGGCATGGCCTTGGCGATGCGATCGCCGACGACATACGGCATGCCCAACACCCGCGCCGCGTCACGGACGCCGTTGCGCGCCTTGATCGTGCCGAACGTGATGATCTGGGCGACGTGTTCGCGCCCGTACTTCTCCGACGCGTAGCGAATCATCTCGTCCCGATACCGCGAGTCGAAGTCCATGTCGATGTCGGGCATCGAGATGCGGCTCGGATTGAGGAAGCGCTCGAACAGCAGGTCGTAGCGGATCGGGTCGAGATCGG
This sequence comes from Ilumatobacteraceae bacterium, assembly GCA_963786985.1. Taxonomy (GTDB): domain Bacteria; phylum Actinomycetota; class Acidimicrobiia; order Acidimicrobiales; family Ilumatobacteraceae; genus Desertimonas. The sequence continues at coordinate 459,433 of CAWBBL010000025.1, forward strand.
TGATCCACAGGCAGTAGGCGACGGCGCAACCAGCGGCTGAGCCACGTCCCGGCCCGACCCGGATGCCGTTGCGCCTGGCGTGGGCGATCAGGTCCCACACGATGAGGAAGTACGCCGAAAAGCCCATCGACGCGATCGTTTCCAGCTCGAACTGGACACGCCCGGTGACGTCGCCGGTCAGCTCGGCGCCCCAACGCTGCCGAGCGCCTTCCCAGGTGAGGTGGGCGAGGTAGTCATCGGCCGACGTGAAGCCCTCGGGCAGGGGAAAGTCGGGGAGCTCGACTTTGCCGAAGACAATGTCGACGTCGGTCCGCTCGGCGATCCACAGGGTGTTGTCACAGGCCTCGGGAAGCTCGCGGAAGAGGTAGCGCATCTCATTGGCCGTCTTGAGGTAGTGCTCCTGGCCGTCGAACTTGAAGCGCTTGGGGTCGGACAGCATCGAGCCGGTCTGCACGCACAGCAGGGCGTCGTGGGCCTCGTGGTCCTCGCGATGGGTGTAGTGCGAGTCGTTGGTGGCGAGCAATGGCGCGCCGATCCGACGGGCGAGGTCGACCAGCTGCGGATTCGTCTGCCGCTGCTCGGGAATGCCGTGATCCTGCAACTCGACGAACAGGTTGTCGCGGCCGAAGATGTCCTGCAGGCGAGCCGCTTTCTCGGTGGCCTGGGCGATGTCCCCGCGCAGCAACGACTGCAGGACATGCCCCCCCAGACAGCCGGTGGTGGCGATGACCCCCTCGGCGTGATCGGCGAGCAGTTCCCAGTCGAGGCGCGGCTTGTAGTAGTAGCCCTCGAGGAACGCCCGCGACGCCAGCTGGATGAGGTTGCGATAGCCGGCGTTCGACTCAGCGAGCAGGGTCAAGTGGTAGTAGAGCTTGTTGCCCGCATCGGTGTCCCCGCCCGAATCGTCGGAGCGGCCGCGCCGCGCCGGCCGCTCCGTTCGGCTGTCGTGGGCCATGTAGGCCTCCGTGCCGATCACCGGCTTGATGCCGTGGCGCTGGCACTCCTTGTAGAAGTCGAGGACTCCATACATGTTGCCGTGATCGGTGATGCCGATCGCCGGCTGCCCGTCGGCGACCGCCTTGGCGACCAGCTCATCGAGGCGGGCGGCGCCGTCGAGCATCGAGAATTCGGTATGGACGTGCAGGTGCGTGAATGAATCGCCCACCTTGTTCGGACTCTCTCGACTCACTCGGCACCAGTGGTGCTTACACGGCTGTAATTAGTGGCCACCTTACTCTAGAGATACGTGCCGGGGTGCTGGTCGGTGGGCTGTTGGGACGGTTGACGGAGCTCCGGGGGCAGCGCGGCGCCGGGCGGGAGCTGGCGCATTTGCTCGAGCTGCTGACGGGCCGCCAGCTGCTGGGCGAACAGGGTCGCCTGGATCCCGTGGAACAACCCTTCGAGCCAGCCGACGAGTTGCGCCTTGGCGACACGGATCTCGCTCTCGCTGGGCACGACGCCGTCTTGGAAGGGCAGGGCGAGCGACTTGAGCTCCTCCTGGAGGTCCGGCGACAGCGCCTCCGACAGCTCGACGACGGAACGTTCGTAGATCTCGGCGAGCCGTTCCCGGCTCGGCTCGTCGAGCGGAGCGGCACGAACCTCCTCGAGCAGGGCCTTGACCATCGACCCGATCCGCATCACCTTGGCCGGCGACGTCACCGCGTCGCCTTCGCCCGCTCCGTCGCCAATCGGCGCCATGGCGTCGTCCACCACCTCACCGTGCTCGATCGGCGCGTCCGTGGGGTTCTCGACCGACTGGTCATTGCTTTCAGTCATCTGCTCATCATGGCCCCATCGATGCCAGCAACGGCACACGCACTTCGGCGCTCGTCAGTGACCCATGACGACACACCAGGGGAAATGCCCCGGCGTCGAGGGGGTCGTAGAAGCTGACGGGCTGATGGGCCACCACGGCGACGTCACCGAGCCGCGCCGCCACCGGGCCCGACACCGTTGGCCCGAACCAGTGCTCGTCGAGGACCTGCTCCCGGGTGACGATCCAGGCGACGTCGCCGTAGGCGTCGATTGCCGCCTTGGCGAGCTCGTCCACCGAAGCCTTGCCGGCATGCCACCAGCGGAACCGACCTTCGCCGGACTGCATCGCCACCATCGCCAAGACTGCACGATCAGGGACGAGTACGCGATCGCCGACCTCGACCTGACCGTGGTCGGCGGTGACCAGCAGGACGGCGCCAGGCGGAAGTACCTCGAGGACGGTGGCCACGATGTGGTCGGCCATCCGCAGCTCGCCCTCGTAGAACGCTCCGAAGCCGCGCTCGTGAGCCGTCTTGTCGACGCTGCCGTAGTAGGCGTACACGAATCGCTCCCCCGCGGTCAGCTGGCGGCCGACCTCCACGGCGATCGCCGACGGTGCCCGGTAGCCGACTGGTCGCGAGCCGCGCAGGTGCGCCTCGGTGAACGCCGACCGTTCCAGTTCGGCGGGGGAGATGACCGGGACGGCGCGGCCGAGGAAGGGCGCGAACGGTTGAACCTGGGCCGGTGGTAGGGCCAGACGACGATCGCTGTCGCCAGCGGCCCAGCGCAACACGTTGAGCACCTCGCCCTGCAACGACATGCGGTAACCGACGAGACCATGCTCGCCCGGTGTGAGACCGGTGGCGATCGAGGCGAGGGCCGTGGCGGTCGTCGTCGGCGCGACCGTCGTGATCGGCCCGCCGGTCATCGCCGCCAACGACGGCATCAGCGCCCGGTGTTCGACGAATTGATCCCAACCGAGGCCGTCCACGATCAGCACGACAACCTGGCGGGCGTGGCGCACCGGTTCGGGAAACCACGGGGGGAGGGTCCGCGACCACTCCCCTGGTCCGAGCAGCGCCGGCACGATGCCCCGGACGTTGGCGCCGAGGTAGTCGGGAATGATCGGCTGGATGGGCATCCGGTGATCACCGTAGCCCTGCGGCCCTAGATTGTCCGTGTGCGCGTGTCGACCCGTGGAGACTATGCGTGCCGCGCGCTGCTCTCGCTCGCCTTGCACGCCGACGGCGCCGGCCCGACGTCCGTCCGCGACATCGCCGAGCGCACCGGCCTGCCCCAGCCATACCTCGAACAGATCCTCCTGGCCCTCAAGGGTGCCGGACTGGTCCGTTCGAAGCGCGGCGTCGGCGGTGGCTACGTCCTCTCCCGCGACCCTGCCGGGATCCAACTCTCCGAGATCGTCTCGGCGGTCGATGGGCCGATCTCCGTCGGCGACTTCGGCGAGCCACATCGCGACGGAGCGTGCGACCACGAGGGCCAGTGCGTGCTGATCGCCGTGTGGAACGAGGCGAGCGAGTTCATGCGCAAGCACCTGTCGAGCTACACCCTTGCCGAGGTCGCCACGATGGCCCGCGGCCAGGCGCCGTGGCCGGAGTCCGGCACCTCCGCCGACGCCGACTGAACCGCGTCAGCGGCGCAGCGCGTCGACCATCGCGGTCAGGTCGGTTGGCAGTTCGCTCCGGAAGGTGAGGAGCTCGCCGGACGTTGGGTGATCGAAGCTCAGCTCGGCTGCGTGGAGGAAGGGGCGGGTGAGTCCCAACGTCGTCCGTCCCGGTCCGTAGACGATGTCCCCGACGAGTGGATGACCGACCGCCGCCAGGTGCACCCGGATCTGATGCGTCCGCCCAGTCTCCAGTCGGCACGACAGGAGCGCGACGTCTGCCGGTGCCTGGAACTCCTCGGCGACCTCGTACTCGGTGCGTGCCGGGCGTCCACCAGCGACCACCGCCATCTTCGTCGGGTCGCTGGGATCTCGGCCGATCGGTGCGTCGACGATGCCATGGGTGGCCGCCGGATGTCCCCAGACGAGGGCGGAGTAGCGGCGTCCGGCCGTGTGCGCGGCGAATTGGGCGATCAGCGACTCGCTGGCCGCCGCGGTGCGGGCCACGACGAGCAGCCCCGAGCTACCAGCGTCGAGGCGATGGACGATGCCTGGACGATCGGAGCCGCCGACCCCGGCGATGTCGGGAAACCGCGCCAGGAGTCCGTTGACCAGGGTGCCGTCTGGGTTGCCGGACCCGGGATGGACGACCAAGCCGGCAGGTTTGTCGACGACGACCACGGCTGCATCGACGTGCACGACGGCGAACTCCACGGCATCGTCCGCCGTGATGGGCAGTGCTGAGCGAATTGCCGTGGTGTCGATGGCCACGCGGGCACCGATCTCCAGGCGCACCTTGCCGGACGTGGCGACGATGTCGTCGACATGCACCGCCCCGTCGGCGATCAGATCCGCAGCGGCCGCGCGACTGACGTCGGCCATCAGCGCGACGACTCGATCGAGGCGCTCCCCGCCGAGGGCAGCCGGCACCTCGTCAGCGATCACGGCGCCCGCAACGAGGTCAGCAGGAGCAATCCGGCGCCGACCACGATCGCCGCATCGGCGAGGTTGAACACCGGCCACCACTGGACGTCGACGAAGTCCACGACAGCGCCACCGAACCACCCCTCGCCCCGGAACAGGCGATCGATCACGTTGCCGAGCGTCCCGCCGACGATCAGGCCGACACCGGCCGTGAACCACGGGCTCGACGACCGGCCAACGGCCATCAGCAGCAGGGCGACCACGGTGATCGCCAGGATCGGCACGAACGGGCCGATGCCCTCGCCCCGGGAGAACGCCATCCCGGTGTTGAACGCCAATTTGAGCCGCAACGATCCGACCAGGTCGATCACGTGTCCGTCGTCGAGGGCGTTCACCGCCCAGTGCTTGGTGAGCTGGTCGAGGACCACGACCGCCGCGGCAATCGCCAGCGGCCATCGCAGGAGGCGCAGCCGGCTGGAGGCAGCGACCATCACCGCCGGCCGATACCGCCGACCTTCTCCTCGACGAGCTCGGTCGCCCACGGGATCGCCTCGAGACGCTCACGCGGGATCGGCTTGCCGGAGACCAGCGAGTAGCCGTAGGTGCCGATCGCCAGACGATCGAGTGCCGCGTCGATGTCCGCAACGGTCTGGCGGGCCTGCGCCGACAGGGCCAGATCACGCTCCCGTTCGACGACCATCGTGTCGCCCTCACCGCTCTCGTCATCGAATTGCACGTCACCCATCTCACCGTCTTCGATGAGCGAGTTGGCCTCGTCCTCGAGGCGATCGGCCTGCCCCAGGAGGGCTTGACGCTGCGTGGTCAGCAGGTCGCGCTGCACCTTGAGGAACTTGGCGTCGAAGTCCTTGGTGTAGGCGATTCCGTCCTTGGTGTGTCCGCGGGGAGTCGGCACGACGTCGGTGTCGCCGCCCAGTCCCTCAGGGCGGGCCTCCGCAGCAGCGGTCGGCTGCCGCTTGGCGGCAGGCGTCCGCTTGCTCGCCGTCGCCGGCTTGGCGGCTGTGCTCCGGGTGGAGGCAGCCGCCTTCTTGGCGGGCGTCTGCTTGGCGGGCGTCTGCTTGGCGGCGGTCTTCGCGGTCTTCGCGGTCTTCGCGGTCTTCTTCGGGGCCGGCCCGGCGGACTTCTTGGCGGCCGGCGTCGTGGTCTTGCGCCCGGAAGGAGACGTCTTCGTAGATTTCTGTGTCGTCGCCATGCGCCGCGAACCTCCCCGTCGCCGTGATCGGACGGGGCAATATAGCTGGACTCCGGCGGAAGGGAACCGCCCGGCGTCGTAAGGTTGTCGGGTGGGCGACGAGCAACCGTCGGCCGGCGACCCCCCACGCCAGACCGTCGTGATCCGACCGGTGGTCGCCAGCGGGGAGCTGAGTGGGTCGAACCCGCGCCGCCGGGCGCCTTCGCTGCCCCGCCCCGTTCATGCCCTCGTCGTCGCCCTCACCGTCGCCATGGTCGTCGGCGGAGGTGCCTTGATCTATTCGACGCGATCGACGCTGGAGGTCGACGGCCTCGCCGACGGGCAGCGGCTGACCCGCGGTGAGCTGGCGACGCTGACCGTCAGGGTCACCAGCGCCCACGGGACCGGCGACGTTCGGGTCCGGCTCAACGGCGACGAGGTGCCGGCGACCCCGGATGGAGACGGACTCATTGTCTCCGCCGGAGCACTTCGTGACCGAGTCGTGGAGGGCATGAATCGGCTGGTCGTGTCGCAACCGGGCAGGTTTGGCATCGGCGGGTCGAGTCTCGAGCGGGCGTTCACGTTCGACCCCACGGGACCCTCCTTGATGGTGCCGGCGGCCGTTCCCGTCTCGACGCAGCAGCGCCCCACCGTGTTGCGCGGCCTCGTCGACGGCGCTGCCAGCCTGACCGCTGACGGCCGGCCGGTCACGATCGAGCCGGGCGGCGCGTTCACGGTTCAAGTGGCGATCGACGCCGCAGCCGTGACGCTCCTGGCGACCGACGCCGAGGGCAACACCGCCACCGTGACGGTGGCCGTGACCGCCAACGCCGCGGCGTCGAACTATCCCGCGACGGTTGGCGTGCACATGACTGCCCGCAGTTGGGCGGACCCCGCCGTTCGCGAGCCGATCCTCGAACTCGCCAGGCGCGGGCTGATCAACGCCGTGCAACTCGACGTCAAGGACGAGAGCGGCGAGGTCGGGTACGCCAGCACGGTGCCCTTGGCGATTTCGACCGGAGCAGCTCGCGGCCACTACGACGCGGTGACCGCGCTCGACGAGCTGCACGCTCTCGGAGTGCGCGTGATCGGCCGCATCGTGTGCTTCCTCGATCCGGTCGTGGCCACGTGGGCGTGGGAGAACGATCGCTCAGACATGATCGTGTTGCAGGGTTCGGGCGGACCGTTGGCCACCGACTACGGAACCGCGGCGTTCACCAACCTGGCCAGCGCCGAGGTCCGTCAATACCTGATCGACCTCGCCGTGGAAGCCGCCGCGCTGGGCTTCGACGAGATCCTCTACGACTACGTGCGCCGTCCCGAGGGCGACACATCGGCGATGTACTTTCCCGGGTTGCAGATCGCTCCGGACGTCGTCGTGGCCCGTTTCGTCGCCGATTCCAACGCCCAACTCAGCCGTACTGATGCGCTCCTCGGTGTGTCGGTGTTCGGCATCGCCGCCACCCGACCCGATCAGATCGCCCAGGACATCAGGTTGCTCGCGCCGCATGTCGACTACGTGGCGCCGATGGTCTACCCGTCGCACTGGGGAGCCGGCGAATACGACGTGGCCGATCCACTCCGACAGCCGGGCGCCATCGTGCTCGCCAGCGTCGGTGACTTCGCCCACGTGGTCGCCGGCAGCGGTGCGGCGGTCGTGCCGTGGTTGCAGGACTTCTCGGCGGGCGGCGTGCCGTACGGCTCGGACGAAGTCCGCGCCCAGATCGACGCCGCCCTCGCCGCCGGGGCCAGCGGGGTCCTGCTGTGGAACTCCGGGGCGTTCTACACCGCCGAGGCCTTGCAGCAACGGCAGCCGACCGGTGGAGTTTCCTAGCCCTGAGCGGGTCAGGAACGCTGCCAGTCCTCGGCGACGTCGAGGTCGATCGCCGGAGCGTCGCTGCCGGAGTCGTCGATCTCCAAGGAGACGGCCAGCGTCTCGTCGGCGATGAACTTCTCGTGGGTGCGGACGACGGCGGCCCATCGCTCGTCCCCGGTGATCCGCAGCTTGATGCGATCGGTCACCGCCAGATCACGATCACGGCGAGCCTGCTGGACCATGCGCACGAGATCCCGGGCCTGGCCCTCGATCTCCAACTCCTCCGTGAGGTCGACGTTGAGCACAACGACCCCGACGCCGCCGCTGAGCGCGGCGCTCGCCGCCTCCTCGTCGGTCCGCAGGGTCAGCACGAACTCACCTGGATCGAGGCGGTGCCCTCCGGCGACGACGCCCTCGTCCTGGGTGACCCACTGGCCCTCTCGAACGGCACGGATGACATCTTGGGTGTGCGGCCCGAGCCGCGGGCCGATCACCGAGGGGACGACCTGCAACGACTGCTTGGCGACGGATGCCACATCATCGGTCAACACGACCTCGCGAACGTTGACCTCGTCAGCAATGATGTCGACGAACGGTCGCAACGCCTCGGCGTCTGGCGCCGCCACCGTCACGGTCGCCAGTGGCTGGCGCACCCGCCTACCGTGGGCCTTGCGCACGGACAATGTCGCCGAGCACACGTCACGGACCTCGTCCATCGTCCGTACGAGCGTCTCGTCGTCGGGCAAGTCCTCGGGGCGCGGCCAGTCAGCGAGGTGCGGCGACGCGTACGGTGTGACGCCACGGAGGCCTCCGTAGATCTCCTCGGTCACGAACGGCAACAACGGCGCGGCGACCCTGACGAGCACGTCGAGCACGGTGTGCAGCGTGTCGATCGCGTCGCGGTCGCCGTCCCAGAAGCGTTGTCGGCTGCGTCGGATGTACCAGTTGGTGAGCGTCTCGACGAACGCGCGCACGGTGGCACAGGCACCGAACAGGTCATAGGCGTCCATCGCCCTGGTGACGTCGTCGACGAGGTCACGGGTCTTGGCCACGACGTAGCGATCGAGCACGTTCGTCGAGAATGGCCGCTCGACGCCGTCGCGCACCTCCCCGTGGACGCCGGCGGCGTTGGCATACAGGGTGAGGAAGTACCAGGCGTTCCACAGCGGCAGGAGGATCTGGCGGGCGGTGTCGCGCAGTCCAGCCGCTGTCACCGAGAAGTCGGTACCGCGCAGGATCGGCGACGACAGCAGGTACCACCGCATCGCGTCGGCGCCGTGACGATCGAACACTTCCATCGGGTCCGGGTAGTTGCGCAGGCTCTTGGACATCTTCAAGCCGTCGTCGCCAAGGACGGTCCCGTGGCTGATGCAAGTCCGAAATGCTGGGCGGTCGAACAGGGCAGTGGCCAAGACGTGGAGTGTGTAGAACCAGCCGCGGGTCTGCGGGTGGTACTCGACGATGAAGTCGCCCGGGAAGTGCGAGTCGAACCAATCGGAGTTCTCGAACGGATAGTGGACCTGGGCGAACGGCATCGATCCCGACTCGAACCAGCAGTCGAGGACTTCGGGCACGCGGCGCATCGTCGACTGCCCAGTTGGGTCGTCGGGGTTCGGCCGCGTGAGGTCGTCGATTGCCGGTCGGTGGAGGTCGCCGACCTTGACCCCGAAGTCGACCTCGAGCTCGGCCAACGAGCCGTAGACGTCGGTGCGTGGGTAGCGCGGATCGTCACTGCGCCACACGGGGATCGGTGAGCCCCAGAAGCGATTCCGACTGATCGACCAGTCGCGGGCGTTCTGCAGCCACTTGCCGAAACTGCCGTGCTTGACGTGTCCTGGCACCCACCGGATCTCTTCGTTGAGCTCGACCATCCGGTCGCGGAACTTGGTGACGGCGACGAACCACGAGGAGATCGCCCGATAGACGAGTGGCTTGGAGCAGCGCCAGCAGTGCGGGTACGAGTGGTTGTAGGTCTCGTGGCGGAGCACGAAGTTGTGCTCCTTGAGGTGGCGGATCACGGCGGGATTGGCGTCGAGCACCTGGACCCCAACCCATGGTGGGACGTCGCCGGTGTATCGGCCGTGCTCGTCCATCGGCACGATTGTCGGGATCCCCGCGGCGGTGGCGGCAATCTGGTCCTCCTCGCCGAAACCGGGAGCCAAGTGGACGACCCCGGTGCCCTCCTCGGTCGCCACGTAATCGGCGCTGAGTATCTGGAAGGCGTTGACGGTGCCATAACTCTCGGCGTCGGCGAAGAAGTCGAACAGCGGCCGGTAACGCCGCCCGGCGAGATCGCTGCCGCGCAACGTCGCCACCGTTGGTGCGTCGCCGAGTTCTGCTGCATAGTGCTCGAGGCGGGCCGCGGCCAAGATCAACCGCCGGCCGCCGTGCTCCACGACCGAGTACTCGATGTCCGGCCCGACCGCCAGGGCGAGGTTCGCCGGAAGCGTCCAGGGTGTCGTCGTCCAGGCCAGGAGGACCTCGTCGGTCGGCGCGCCGGAGTCATCGAGGAGTTCGAAGCCGACCGTGACGGCCGGGTCTTGGCGGTCGAAGTAGACGTCGTCCATCCGTGTCTCGGTGTTGCTGAGCGGCGTCTCACAGCGCCAGCAGTAGGCGAGAACCTTGAACCCCTCGTAGACCAAGCCCTTGTCCCACAGCGTCCGAAACGCCCACATGACACTCTCCATGTAGTCGAGGTCGAGCGTCTTGTAGTCGTTCTCGAAGTCGACCCAGCGGGCCTGACGGGTGACGTAGCGCTCCCACTCGGCCGTGTAGCGCAGCACGCTCGTGCGGCAGGCGTCGTTGAAGTTGGCGATCCCGAACGCCGTGATCTCCGGATGTCCGGAGATGCCGAGCTCGCGCTCCGCCTCGACCTCGGCGGGCAGCCCGTGACAGTCCCATCCGAATCGTCGGTGGACGACCTTGCCGCGCATCGTTTGATACCGCGGCACGGCGTCCTTCACGAAACCGGTGAGCAGGTGGCCGTAGTGCGGAAGCCCATTGGCGAACGGTGGGCCGTCGTAGAACACGTACTCGTCAGCGCCTCGTTCCTCGCGACGCACGATCGACTCGAGAAATGTCCGGTGCCGGTCCCAGGTGTCGAGGATCCGCGCTTCAAGGGCCGGGAAGTTGGTCTGCGGGTCGACGTTCGGGTAGCTCACTGCTCGGACTCCTGCGGTTGTTCCTTCCGCAAGGACGACGTGCTGCACCGTTGCAGCAGGCCGCGGTCCCACCCTGCTTGCCTGACACCTCAGTGCCGGGCCACTCGCTTTCGCCGGCGCTGACGGGCCGGACCCGTCCGGTTCTACTGGGGAACGAACCCACCGCGGTCGATCGCCCGCGGAGTGACGTCCTGTTCTTCCGGAGGCTCAGAGGTGATCGCCTCGTCATCGCCGTTACGGTGATCGTACCGAGCGACGGGGCGTTCGTGGGCGGAGGTTGTTGCGGCGACGATGGCCACCGTCGCCACAGCGCCGAAGGCGATCGCTACGGATCGATAGGTGAGCCAGTAATGAATCTGGTTGTGATTGTTGAGGAGCATGTACCAGACGACCACCGGCGCCCCGACCACAGCGACGGCACCGGCGGCCCCACCGGCGTCCAGCCATCCCAGACGCCGGCGATGGTGCCACCACACCGCACCGCAGGCGATCACCGCGCCAGCTACGACGAGCGGCGTCAGCGGTCGATCCAACCAATACTCCATGTTCTTCCAGAAGCCGTTGAATCTCGTTCCGGTGACGTCATCGTGCTCGCCCGTGGTGCGGAACGAGATCTGGGTCGTGACGCTGTCGACGATCGCCTGACGGTCGACGAACAACCCGGCGAACACCCACTTGGCGATCCACATCGCGGCGAGCCCGAATGCCCATCCTCCGACCGCAACCGCCATCGCGCGGAGCACAACACCGTTGACCCGCCGTTCGGCGGGCAGCGTCGCCAGGCCGGCGGCGGCGGTGCACAGCGCCAGTGACGCCGGAATCGCCACCATCAGGTCGAAGTATGCGTTGACTGCTCCACCGAGCGCCGCAGCCAGGGCGATGACCTGCCACGAGCGGTCGATGCTCGCCTGCGAGAGCATGATCCAGCCACCAACCCAGGCCGTCGCCATCCCGAGTGCCTGGGCGATCGACCACCCGCCGACGATCATGTCCGTCGTCAGCAGGCCGGGCACCAGGACGACAACCATCGGCACCACGCCGAATCGAACTCGAACGCTGCGGGCAAAGGCCACGATCGACAACCCGAGCACAGCGAATGCCAGCCAGCGCGTCCCGCTCAGACCGAAGATTGCCAGCGAAGGCCGGACCAGGACCGCGTAGCCATGCCAGTACCGCATGTACGTCGGTTGGGTCGGAAGCTCACCGCTGCCGGCGAAGCGTTCGAGCGTCTCGATCGTGCCGACGCAGCCGAACGAGGTCGCGCTGTACAACGACCGCTTGACGATGTTGCCGGGAGGGTCGCCAAGACCGTTCATCACAGCAACACATTCGGCGAAGTGGTCGGCAGTCGTGCCGAGCAGAGACACCGTGCGATTGTCCGAGGTGATCTCCCCGCGATCCATGGCGTTGACAAGGTGAGCGCCGATCCGCCCGTCGGGCACGACCTCGGCGACCGTCACACCGAGGAGGCCGACGACCGGCGCGGCGAGGGCGATTGTCAACAGCCAGCGTCGGCGGCCCCAGCCCAGGGCGTGCACTTACTGGCGTGGTTCGTCGGTGGTGAACAGCGAGTGGTTGCCCTCGCGCTCGTCGACAGCAGACTCGGCGACGTCCGTGCTGCTGACCTGATCGATCAACTCGGCGACGTCCGCCTCCTCCTCGCCATCGTTCGGCTCGAGCGATCCCTCGGCAGGCCCGGCGACTTCACCGGAATGGTCGGCGTTCGATGCCGACAGCTGCGGCTGGCGCATCGGCCCAAGCCCGTTGCCGACGCGCGTGGTGATGTCGTTGAGATCGGTCGCGACGGCCGTGATCCGTTCACGCTGAGTCGCCAAGAACTGGTCGAGTTGGTCGACGTCGGACTCGAGGAAGTCGCGGCGGGCCAGTAACGCCTGGACTTCACCTTCGACGCGCACCCGCTCGGCCTCACCGGCTTTGCGCGACTCGGCCTTGGCCGTTTCGACGATCTCGACGGCCTCGCGTTCGGCCTCGGCAATCGTCGTGTCGGCCGTGCGCTGGGCGAGCAGCAACGTCCGACTGATCGTCGCCGTTTCGTCCTCGGCGGCGCTTGGAGCACCGGGCTGCTCGGCGGCTGGAGCACTGGGCGGCTGCTGTTGGAGTTCCTGCAGCCTGGCGACGGCGGCACGGGCGCGGGCCTCCATCGCCGTCGCCTCCTGGGTGGCGTGCTCGAGCGCCTCGGCTGCGGCGGTGCGGAACGCCTCGACTTCGCGCTGGTCGTAGCCGCCCCGCTTGACGGTGGTGAATTGACGGGCGCGAATGTCGTGCGGGCTGATCGCCATCAGTCAGGTCAACTTTCGTAGTCGTCGAAGCGGGTTGGGCGGGTCGGTGCCGGCTTGAGCAGATACACGCCGGTGGCCACCTTCTCCATCGTGCCGTCGAGGGCATAGCACACTCCGCTGGCGAAGTCGACGAGACGCCGGGTGACGTCGCGGTCGGCGGACTCGAGGTTGAGGATCACCGAGTTGCCTTCCTTGAAGCGGTCGGCCAGCTCCTGGGCTTGGTCGAAGCGACGTGGCCGCACGGTGGCCGGCTCCGCCGTGGGAGGTGGCGCCGCCGAGCGTGAGGATGGGCGCGGGCGAGCCGGCATGCCCGACTCGTCGACGGCGGTGGTCGGTGATCGCCGACTGCTCTCGAAGTCACGCGACGGAAAGCTCGGCCGCGACGGCACAGCGCGGACGGCGCCGGAGTCCGGTTCTGCAGGCCACGAGCGCGCGCTCGACCGGCTGTGGTCGTCGCGCGGACGTTGACGGCCCGAAGGTTCCGGCTCCGGCCCATCGTCGTAGTCGTCGTAGGCGTCGTCCGGACCGAGACCAAGGTATTCCATGGACCGTTTCCAGAATGACATCACGTTCCTCCTGCTCCCGGCGGAAGGCTACCGCAGGTCACGGGTGCGGCCGCGGAGCGAGTTACGCCATGGTGGTCGGCACGTCGATCGTCACCGGGCCGTCGCCTGCGAGGGCCCCGGCGAGAGCAGGCACGAGCGTGTCGAGGACGTAGGGCAGGCTGAGCACGCTGGTGAAGTAGATCGCTCCGGACAGCAATCCTCCCGTGAATACCTGGCGTCCATCCTGAACCGGCTGCAACGCGCGATAGACCGGCTCCTCCTCGAGGGCCGCCCGGTCACCGTCACTCTCTGTCGCCCAGATCAGTACCTCGGCGGCGTCGAGCACCGACAGCTGTTCGAGGGGGATGAAGGCCTGGGCCGCGCTGTCGTCCACGAAGTCGTCGAGCTCCTCGGGGATCACGAAGCCGAGGTCCGTGAGGAACGCCGTGCTCAGGCCGTCTTGGTAAGCAATCGCGTTGCCGTCGTAGAACGCGTTCTGCAGAAAGATCGCCGGCACGTCGGCGAACTCGGGGTGGGCGGCCGCGGCCGCGGCGAACTGCTCACCGATGTCGTCGACGAGCTCACGTGCTTGCTCGGGTTGGCCGATGGCCTGGCCGATCAACAGGGTCTGCTCGGTCCACGCGCCGAAGTACGGCGGGGAGCCGATCGGCTGGGCAACGGTTGGCGCGATCTCCGACAGCAATGCGTACGACTCGGCGTCGATCCCGGCGTTCGTACCGATGATCAGATCCGGGGCCAGCGAGGCGATGCGCTCATAGTCGAAGCCGTCGACCGCCGTCAGCACCTCGGGCTCGGCGGCGCCGAGCTCGTCGACAGCCCACGGCCACGTGGCGTAGTCGAAGCCGCCGTACCACTCGGTCACCGCGACCGGCGCGACGCCGAGGGCGAGCAGGGCGTCATGTTCGGTGAGTCCGACGCTCACCACGCGCTCGGGAACTCCGTCGATCTCGGTGACGCCGAATTCGTGCTCGACACGAATCGGTTGCTCGCCGGTGGCCGGCGGAGTGCTCGCCGCGGCGCCTCCGGCAACGAGCACACTGGCAATGGCGGTAGCCGCCACGAGGCGGAGCGTTGAAAGTCGGTGCATCCCGGAATGATAGGCGGACCTATCACTCAACAGTTGGGTTGCTCAACGTCGTCGATCGCCGAACAACGCCGAACCGATGCGAACTCGGGTGGTCCCGGCTTCCAACGCGACGTCCAGATCGGCCGTCATTCCCATCGAGCACGTCGGCAGGCCGAGTTCATCGGTGAGTCGCCGGGCGACCTCGAAGGCTCGACGCGTACTCGGCAGGTCGCCGTCGGTCGGGCCAACCGTCATCACACCGTCGAGGTTGAGGTTGAGAGTCGCGGCCCGTTCGGCGAGTGCCTCGACCTCTCCTGGAGAGCAACCACCCTTGTGGGCCTCGCCAGTCGCGTTCACCTGGATCAGCACAGTTGCCCCGGGGCGTCGTTTGGCGACCTCGTCGAGCAGAGCGATCCGATCGACGGATTCCCACACGTCGACGGTCTTTGCCAACCGGCGGACCTTGTTCGACTGCAGGCGGCCGATGAAGTGAATCGCCGGGTGGACGCTCGCCGGATCGAGCTCCGCCACCTTGGTGAGCAACTCACTGGCATAGTTCTCGCCGATCATCGTGCAGCCGGCGGTCGTCGCGGCGACAATGGCATCAGACCCGAAGCCCTTCGTGACGGCGACGATCTCGACGCTCCGACCGGCGGCCGCCGCGGCGATGTGTTCGCGCAGCGCCGCAAGGTGTTCGGCAGTCAGCCGCGCATCGACCGGTGGTGGCCGGCTCTCGACGATCAGCGCAGGAACGACGGGACGTCGAAGTCGTCGTCGTCGTCACCGGCCAACGGATCCGACGAGTCGGAGAACAGCTCGCTGATCGACGATGGAGTCTTCGGCTGATTGCCGGTGACCGGCCCATCGAGGCGATCGAACCCGGCGGCGATGACCGTCACGCGGATCTCGTCGCCGATCTCGTCGTCGACCACCGTGCCGAAGATGATGTTGGCATCGGCGTGCGCCACACCATGAATGACTTCGGCGGCCGCGTTCATCTCGAACAGTCCCATGCTCGACGGACCGGTGATGTTGAGGAGGACTCCGCGGGCACCGTCGATGGCCGCCTCGAGCAAGGGACTGGAGATGGCTGCTTTGGCGGCGGCCACGGCGCGCTCGTCGCCCGATGCCTGACCGATTCCCATCAATGCTGATCCGGCGTTCGACAGCACCATCTTCACATCGGCGAAGTCCGTGTTGATCAGGCCCGGTGTAGTGATCAAATTGGTGATGCCCGATACCCCTTGGAGGAGCACCTCGTCGGCCATCTTGAACGCATTCAGGACGCTGGTCTTCTCATTGGCAACGGTCAACAGACGGTCGTTCGGAATGACAATCAGCGTGTCGACTTTCTCCTTCAGTCGCTGAACGCCGGTATCGGCCTGCACGGCCCGGCGGCGACCCTCGAAGGCGAACGGCCGGGTGACCACGCCGATGGTCAGCGCTCCGAGTCCACGGGCGACCTCGGCGATCACCGGTGCGGCGCCCGTTCCGGTGCCGCCGCCCTCGCCGGCGGTGATGAAGATCATGTCGGAGCCCTTGACCATCTCTTCGATCTCTTCGGAGTGGGACTCCGCGGCGTTGCGACCGACCTCGGGATCGCTGCCGGCACCGAGACCGCGGGTGAGGTCGCGTCCGATGTCGAGTTTGAGATCGGCATCACTCATCAGCAGCGCCTGCGCATCGGTGTTGACAGCGATGAACTCCACGCCCTTCAATCCGGCGTCGATCATCCGGTTCACCGCGTTGACACCGCCACCGCCGACTCCCACGACCTTGATGACGGCGAGATAGTTCTGGGGCGCGCCGACCATCAGCGTGACCTCCCTGTCGTGGGTTCGATGCGGATGCGGTTCATGGATTTCGATCAGCTCGGCGTGGACGACGTGTCTGCCGGATGTCATCCTCGCACGTCGTGACGTGCGGCGACGGTATCTCGATCGGCCGGGCCATCAACGAATGATCATGTCTTCCGTCGAGACGTCGATCAGCTCGGTCGCAGTGAGTTCCGGGTTTGGGTTTGTCAACGCTGTTTGAAGGCGAACGAGCTTATCGAGTAAGTCCTCCGGCGCTCCAAAGCGGACCTCGATGTCGTCGTCGAGGATCATCGACAATTCTGTCCCATTCTGATCAACCGTGACCAGCGCCGCCCGCTGTCGCATCTGCGGCGTCAACGCCGAAACAAGTGTCGCCGCGGCGCGATATCCACGTGGCGCGAGCTGTCCCGCTTCGAGCTCTGGACCGTCCTCGACGTCGAGTTCGAGATAATTGACCGGGCGACCGGCGATGACATCGAGCACCCGGCCGTCGCTGTCGAGCACCCGATAGCGGCCGTCGGGAGCGAGGTAGGCGATCGTCGGACGGCGCTCGCGGATCTCGATCTTCGCTCCGTTGGGGAAATCGGTTGTCACGCGCGCGTCGGCGACCCAGGGAATCGCCTCGAGTTGTCGCTCGGCCGCGGTGGTGTCAACGCGGAGCACGTTCGCTCCCTCCAGTTCGGCGACCACGGCGTCGAGCGAGTCGCCCTGGCTGTAAACCGCCCCTTCGACCTCCACCGCGCTGATCGCGAACAGTCCGGAACCGAGCACGGCAAACACAGCGACGACGACGCCGGCCACGACACTTCCGATCGCTAACCACTTGAGCCGCTTGCGGCCGACGGCCCGCTTGACGGCGATGCGGCGTTCGCGCATCCGCGGCTCCATGCGCGCCGCCGACGTCGCCACGTCGATGGTGACGATTTCGCCGGTCCCTGGGCCACGGTCGTCGATGAACACCGTCGATCGCTGCTCGCCGCCCGGCAGCAAGGTGGCGCTACCGCCGTGGCCGAGATCGCCCTCGAGGTACACGGGGTCGGGAGCGTCATCGTCATCGATCGAGACTGTCGACCGAGCCGCCGCATCTGCCGCGGCCCCGGTCGTCGGTGGCCCGGCGATGATCCGCACGGATTGCTCGTCATCCGACGCCGCTGATCCATCGACCTCTGGTTGAAGCGGAGACTTGCCCTTTTTGGCCGCCCGACGCGCTTGCTTGGCTCGACGCTTGGCGTCGCGTTCGTTGGCGGCGACTCGTTTGGCCGCCCGCTTGGCCTCACGCTTGGCCTCACGTCGAGACCGACGCTCGGAATGCTTCGTCTGCTCGGGGACCAGGCTCGCGGCGATGATCGACGGTGATGTCTCTCCGGCTGCGCTGCGTCCCCCCGGCTCGGCCGGCTCCGGCACAGCGGGCGCCGGTGCCGTTGGCCCGGCGGGGGGCGGCGGGAGCGGCGGCGGCGCGCCGCCAAAGGCGACGTTCAACTCGTCGAGCACCGTGGCGGGCGGCACATCACCCGCTGCCGCATCGACGCCCGGGACATCGGGCTCGTTCGCCGCGCTCATGTCTCGTCCTCGAATCCGACGAGGCGGATCTCGCTGCGCAGCTCGAAACCGGTGGCCGCGGCAACCCGCGCCCGCACGAGTTCGATGACCGCCCGTACGTCGTCGGCCGAACCGCCCTCCGTGGTCTGGATGAAGTTGGCGTGCTTCTCCGACACCCACGCCGTTCCGTGGCGCAGCCCGCGAAGGCCCAGCCCATCGATCAGCAGCCCCGCGCTGATCTCGCCCGGAACCGGGTTGACGAACACCGAGCCGGCGTTCTGACCACCTGGCTGGTTCTCCCGACGCCACCTGACGATCTCGGCGATCTCCATCTCGGCGGCGGCGCGGTCACCGGAGTGCACGGCCAACGTCACCGCGACGACGACATCGAGGCTGGTGAGGTTCGACGACCGGAAGCGCAGCCCGAGGTCTTCGACCGGCCGCCACACAGCGGTCCCGGAGGCAAGGTCGAAGACGTGGGCGGCCACGAGACAGCTGGCCATGTCCGATCCGTGGCCGCCGGCGTTCATCCGCACCGCGCCGCCCAACGAGCCGGGAACACCGACCGCCCACTCGAAACCGCGCAACCCGGCAGCGGCGAGCCGGCGGGCGACCACGGGAAGTGCCAATCCGGAGCCGCTCCGGACCTTCGGCTGCTGCTCGGCCACGCTCGGGAGCTCGAGATCGCCACCAAGCCCGGTCGCCAAGACGGCGATGCCCGGAAAGCCTCCGTCGGCAACCAGCAGATTCGACCCTCGCCCGACGACAAGCACAGGCAGTCCGGACGCGGCTCGTGCTGCCGCGACGGCGGCGAGGTCGTCCATCGACTGTGCACGTACGAACAACGTCGCCGGTCCACCGAGGCGGTACGTCGTGAATGGCGCCAGCGCAACGTCGCGCTCGGCGCGATCGCCGAGCACCGCGGCGGCAGCCTCGATGCGCTCGACGCGGAGTGCCGTCGTCATTCGGCTCTCCGCGCCGATCGCTGTTCCATCACCTCTTCGGGCAGCGTGGAGATGTCGCCGCAGCCCATCGAAATGCAGACGTCGCCCTCGCCCACTTCGCCGGCGAGAAACGAGATGATGTCCTCGCGACGCGGCAGCCACACGACGCGTGAATCGGGATGTGCCTCGCGCACGGCATCGACCACGAGGTGGCCCGTGACCCCCGGGATGGGCGTGGTGCCCGACCCATAGATCTCTGTGAGCACGACAACATCGGCGTCGACGAACGCATGCGCATAGTCGCGGGACATCACCGCCATGCGATTGAAGCGGTTCGGTTGAAAAACGGCGATCACCCGTTTCCAGCTGTCGCCGCTGCCCCTCGCCGCGGCGATGACCGCGGCGATTTCCGTCGGCAGATGGGCGTAGTCGTCGACGAACGTCGCACCGCCGTCGAGACCGCGAATGTCGAATCGACGAGCGACGCCACCGAAACGGCTGAGCGCCGAGGCGACTGATTCGAACGGCACCCCGAGCTCGGTGGCCATCGCCACGACACCAACGGCGTTGGCGACGTTGTGCAACCCGCGTAGTGGCAGTTCCAGCGGCCCGAGCAAGGCCCCACGACGTTCGACCTCGAAGCGGAACGCCCCCGACGCCGGGTGTACCGAGACCGCTCGATACTCCGCGCCGGCGGTCAGCCCATACGTCGTCGCCGAGTGCTCGACGGCCAGTGCCGCGCAGCGCGGGTCGTCGGCGCACAGCACCTTGGGCCCGGCCACCTGACCGAGGTACCGGCCGAAGCTGGACACGATCGCATCGAACGATCCATGGTGATCGAGATGATCGACCTCGATGTTCGTGAGCATCGTCGCGTGGAGCGGCAACTCGACGTGGGTGCCATCACTCTCGTCGGCCTCGACGACGAGTAGGTCACTCCCCGTCCACTGCGCCCCGGTACCGGCGTCGGCGACGTCACCGCCGATGAGGAAGCTGGGGGTCAACCCGCCTTCGGCCAACGCCAGCATCAACATCGAAGAGGTCGTCGTCTTGCCATGCGTGCCGGCGACGGCCACGGCGCGGGCGCGGGCGCAGATCGACGCCAACATGCCGGCTCGGCGCAGTGTCGGAATGCCGAGTTCGGAAGCGTGGCGCAGCTCGACGTTGCTCGCTGGTATCGCCGTCGAGGCGGTGACGGCGTCACACCCCTCGACGAGGCGGCGCTGGTGTCCGACGTGGATTGCAATGCCTGCGGCCCGCAGGCGATCGAGCACCGGCTGCTCGCGGATGTCGCTTCCCGAGACCGTGTGGCCCATCTCGGCGAGCACGATGGCGATCGCCGACATGCCGGGGCCGGCGACCCCGACGACGTGCAGCCGACGTGGCTGGGCGAGGTCCAGCGGCGGCTGCGGTGGAGCGATCACGATGGACCGAGGCTACTGGTCGGCCTTCGCCGGTTCGGGGAGGGCGACGCGCTCAACCAGGTCACCAATCGCGCCGCGGCGGTGCAACGTTCCCGCCGCGGTCGCGTTGCGCGCCAGTCCGGTGAGCTGGTCGGGCTGACCGCGCAACTCGTCGATGATCACACCGAGACGGCGCAGTTGGTGCTCGGGAAGGTGCACGGCGGCGCCTTGGTCGGAGAGCCATCGGACGTTGGCGGTCTGGTGGTCCTCGGCCGCCCCGGCCCACGGGACGAGGATCGAGGGGGTGCCCGTCGCGGCGACCTCGGCGACCGTTGATGCGCCGCCGCGGCCGATCAGCAGGTCGGCCGCGGCGTACACGAGGTCGATCCGTGGCTCGTAGCCGACGACCCGGTGCACGGCGCCCGTCGCCGTGCCGAGTCGGTCGGCGATGTCCGACGCGAACCGCTCGCCGGCGACGTGATACGTGGCCAGGCCGGTGTCGCCGACTCGCTCGGCGATGAAGGCGAGGATCGCCTCGTTGAGCGCTCCGGAACCTTGTGACCCGCCGGTAACAGCAACGACGAATCGATCGCTCGGAAGTCCGAGGGCGGCCCGGGCAGGCTGACGGCCGGCACGACGGTCGACCTCGCGGATCACCCGCCGCACGGGCGCCCCCGTGACGACGGCGCGCGGCAAGTGTGTGCCCTCGAACGCCACGGCGCTCGCTGCGGCGAAGCGGGCGGCCAGCGAACTGGCCCGACCAGGGCGCCGATCGAACGAGACGGCGACGATCGGAACCTGCAGTCGGCGGGCCGCCAATACCGCCGGAAGGCTGGCGTATCCACCGACGGAGACGACGACGCGGGGCCGGTGCTCACGCAGCAACCGGCGCGCCGCAGCCGCAGCCCTGACGAGCTTGGGGACGAACGCGGCGTTGCTACGTGTCACCCGTCGCTGCACGCCGATGACATCGAGAAAGGCGTGGGGGTACGGCGACTTGGGGAGCAGGCGCGTTTCGATGCCGCGGCTGGCGCCGATGTACAGCAGCGTGTCGGGGCGGTGCCCACGCTCTTCGAGCTCCTCGGCGATCGCCAGAGCGGGCACCACGTGTCCGGCCGTCCCGCCACCGGTGATCACCGCGAACGTCTTCACGGACCTGGACTGCCACGGCGCGCCACGTTGAGCAGCAGGCCGGCGGCGGTCATCGACACGAACAGCGACGAACCACCGGCGGAGAAGAACGGCAACGTGAGGCCCGTGACGGGTAGCAACCCGGACACCCCTCCGGTGTTGACGATCGCTTGCACGCCGAACCAAGCTGCGATGCCGCCAGCCAGCAGCATGCCGAAGCGGTCCGGGGCGGCGAGGGCGGCCTGGATTCCGAACCACACCAGCAACCCGAACCCGCCGAGCACAGCGAGGATTCCAACGAACCCGAGCTCGTCGGCGATCACCGCGAAGATGAAGTCACTGTGGGCGAGCGGCAGGTAGCCGAGCTTGCTGTTGCCGGACCCGACGCCGGATCCGGTGAGGCCACCGTCGGCGATCGCCAGGAATCCCTGGTAGGTCTGGTACGACAGCCGGTCGCGGTGGCCGGTGATGTCGAGGAAGGCGGTGAAGCGGTCGACCCGCCGCGGGCTCGATACCACGAACGCCAGCGCCGCCGCAGCCGACATCAGCGTCGCCCCGACCATCGGAGCGAGCGGGACGGCCCCGATGTACGCCACGACGAGGACGATCGCGGCCATCACGATCGCCGATCCGAGGTCGGTTTGGACGAGGCAGGTCCCCGCGGCGAATCCAGCCAGCAGGAGCAACGGCTTGAGGCTGCGCCGCACGTCGGACAGGTCGTCCTTGCGCCGCACGAGGAGGTCGGCGGCGAAGATCACGACGGCGAGCTTGAGAAATTCGGAAGGCTGCAACGTGAAGTCGCCGACGGCGATCCACGCCCGGGCATCGTTCAGCGTGACGCCGATCGGCGAGAACGGAGCGAGCATCGCGATGCCGGCGACAACGAGCGCGGGGACGGCCAACCGGCGCAGCCAGACGAGGTTGATGCGCAACGCGACGAGCATGCCGACGAGGCCGATTCCGGCCCACATCAACTGGCGGTTGAACAGGAAGTACGGGCTCCTCCCCCGCTGCGCCTGGATCTGCGCCGTTGCCGACAGGACCATCACCAGGCCAAGCATGAGGAACACGGTGACGACAACGGCAATCACGTAGAAGCCGATCGGTGCCGGGCCCGGCGGGACGTCCCAGAAGCGAACCCGTTGGCGTCCGAACAGCACCGGGAGACGGCGTGGCTTGCGGCGCTCGGTCGATACCTGCAAGCGCTGCAATGCCAGATGGCGACGCTCGCGCAGCGGACGCCGCACCACGGTGCCACCCGTTGCGTCGACAGTACTCATCGACTCACTCCTGCGTTCCGTCGAGCGAGGTGGTCGAGCACTGCACGGCGGAAGTCAGCGCCACGCTCCTCGAAGCCTGAGTACCAGTCGAAGCTGGCGCAGGCCGGCGAGAGTAAGACGACGTCGCCGGGGAGGGCAGCTCCCCCGGCGACGTCGACAGCTTCGGTCATCGACGATGCCGTCAGCACGGCAGTGCCGGCGGGGGCGAACGCCGCGGCGACGTCGTCCGCCGCCTCGCCGATGGCGACGACGGCGCGGATCCGCTCCGGCGCGGCGGCGAGCAACCCGAGGTCGAGCCCCTTGTTGCGCCCACCGGCGATGAGGACCACGTGGTCGAAGCCGTTGATCGCCGCGGCCGCGGCATGCGGGGTCGTCGCCTTCGAATCGTTGAACCAAGCGACGCCATCTGCCTCGTCGACGAACTCGATGCGATGCGCCGGTCCGACGAACGAACCGAGCGCGGTGGCGACGGCCGAGGCATCGGCCAATCCCGATTCCAGGACGAGGGCGGCAGCGGCGAGGCCGTTGGTCACATCGTGTGGCAGGTGGCGGCGCATTGAGGCCACCGGGACGATCTCCCCGTGCGGAGATACCAGAAGCCCGTTCTCCACGCGATAGTCGGCCGCGGCCTGACCGAACGTGACGCGGCGGCCTGGCGACGTGGCCAGGTGGGCGATCACCGCAGGGTCGCCGGCGAAGCCGATGGCCACGTCGGTGGGGCGTTGATTGGCGAAGATCTTGGCCTTCGCCGCCGCGTAGGTCTCCATCGACTCGTGCCAGTTGAGGTGATCGGGCGCCAGGTTGAGCCACGCCGCCGCCTCGCCGCGGAAGTGCTCGGTCCAGGCCAGCCGGAAGCTCGTGCACTCGACGACGAAGACGTCGACGTCGAGGTCGATCGCCTCGACGAGGGGCACGTCGGTATTTCCTGCGGCAACGGACCGCACCCCCGCGGCTTCCAAGATGGCGACCGTGAGCAGGGTCGTCGTCGTCTTCCCGTCGGTCCCGGTGATGGCGAGCATCGGCCGGGGGCCGTCGTCGCGCTGTTGCTCCCATTCATAGGCCAGCTCCAGCTCGCTCACGACGCGCCGGCGTTGATCGCCGGCCACGCTGAGCAGGCGGTGGCCCTCGGGAATGCCTGGGGCAGGAACGACGAGGTCGCTGTGCTGGACGAGCCCGGCCAGCCGGCGGTCGTCCGGGGCGATCAGCAGGTCGACACCGAGGTTGTCAGCCAGGTGGCGCCGCTCCGGTGTATCGAAGTCGTCGGCGACGACGACGTCGTACCCCCGCGAGGAGAGTGCCCGCACGGTCGCTGCCCCAGCTACCGCCAACCCGTACACCAAGGCGCGCTCCGTCACGGCGTGATGTCCGAGACGCGAGTGAAGTCACCGATGAAGATCCCGAGGGCGGCGGCCACGGACACCGCCGCGATCAACCAGAAGCGGATGATGACCGTCGTCTCCGGCCAGCCGACGAGTTCGAAGTGGTGGTGAATCGGCGACATCCGGAACAGTCGCCGGGTACGTCTGCTGGCCTTGAACACCACCATCTGCACGGCGACCGAGCCAGCTTCCATGACGTTGAGACCACAGATCAGCAGCAGCAGCAGCTGTGTGTTCGTGGTCAGGGCGAGCATGGCCAGCGCCGACCCGAGGCCGAGGGCACCGACATCACCCATGATGATCCGCGCCGGTGCGGCGTTGAACCAGAGGAATCCGAGGCAGGCTCCGGCAAAGGCGGCGGCGAGGGCCGTGAGGTCCAGTGGGTTGACGACCGCGCCGTAGATCTCCGGAAACCGGAAGGCGGTGAACCCGATGATCATGAACCCGCCGAAGCCCATCAGTGCCGAGCCCCCGGCCAGCCCGTCGAGCCCGTCGGTGACGTTGACGGCGTTCGTCGTCGCCCAGATGATCGCCCCGGCGAACAGCACCCAGATCCACGCCGGAACCTCCCAGCCGGGATAGTCGGCGCGGGTGAGTGAGATCGTCTCGGAGACTCCTGTCGCGTACACCAGCCACCACGCGATGCCGAAACTCATCAACAGCGTGACGTAGTTCTTCTGCTTCCAGAAGATGCCCCGGTTGTGCCGCCGGCGGACCTTGATGTAGTCGTCGAGGAAGCCCATCGTCGCCATGACCACGATGCCGACCCACATGATCAACGCCTGCGTGCTGAACGGCAGGCCTTCGCGGACGTGGGCACACATCCAACCGACAAGGGCGGCGACGATGATGGCGATCCCGCCCATCGTTGGGGTGCCCTGCTTGGCCATGTGATGTTCCGGTCCGCGATCCTCCTTGCCGAGGATCGGTTGACCGAGTCCGCGGGTGCGGAACGCCGTGATCAGGGCGCGGGTGACGAACACCGACACCAGCCCGGACACGATGCCGGCGATCATCACAGCGATCATCGCGGTGACTCCGTGGTGCCGTTGCGGTGGCCACGGGCGGCGACATCGGCGAGGACGGCGCGGGCGACCTGGCGATCGTCGAGGGGGATCACCGCGTCGCCGATCGTCTGGGTCGTCTCGTGACCTTTGCCGGCGACGATCACGATGTCGCCCGGCTCGGCCATCGTGATCGCCGTGCGGATGGCCATCGACCGGTCGATCTCGACGGCGACACGCGGGCGGTCGTCATCGGAGATCCCTCCGAGGATCTCGTCGACGATGCGCGCCGGGTCCTCCGAGCGGGGATTGTCGGACGTGACCACCACGAGGTCGGCGAGACGGGCGGCGACTGCCCCCATCTCGGGGCGCTTCGGTCGATCCCGGTCTCCGCCGGCGCCGAACACGAGGATCACCCGTCCACGATCGCTCACCAGCGCACCGGCCGCGGCGATCACCTCCTCGAGCCCATCCGGTGTGTGGGCGAAGTCGACGATGACGTCGATCTCCGCCGGGGCGCCGGTGTCGACGGTGACCCGCTCGAAGCGGCCGGGCACGATGCCCGCCGCACCGAGTCCGGCAACGATGGCATCGATGCCGATCCCGATCGCTTCGGCGGTCGTCGCCGCGGCCAGTGCGTTGTGCACGTTGAAGGCCCCTCCGAGGGGGACCTGGACGCGTGCGTCGCGCCAGGTGAAGGCGATTGCCGCGGCGGTGACCTCGACGTCCGAGACTTGGTGTTTGCCGTACGGCACCATTTCGATCGGCGCGGCATCGAACAATCGCCGTCCGTACGAATCGTCGATGTTGACGACTCCGACCACCGCCCGACCGGGCTGGAACAGCAGCGACTTGGCGCCGAAGTACTCCTCGACCGTGCCGTGCAGGTCAAGATGATCGCGTCCGAGATTGGTGAACACGGCGGCGTCGAAGCGGGTGCCGTCGACGCGATGCAGGGCCAGGGCGTGTGACGACACTTCCATCACCACCGAGCGCTCCCCCTGGTCACGCAGCTCGGCGAGACGACTCTGCAGTTCCGGCGCCTCCGGGGTGGTGAAGGCGCCGGACAGCGTTCCGATGACGCTCGTCGGGTCACCAGCAGCGCGCAGGATGGCGGCGAGGAGCATGCTCGTTGTCGTCTTGCCGTTGGTCCCGGTGATGCCGACGACGCGAAGGGCCGTCGACGGGTTGCCGTTCACCGCCGCCGCCACCGGACCCAACGCGAGTCGCGTGTCGTCGACCACGAGCTGGGCGACGTCACCCGCCGCGGCGACGTCGTCCAGGGGCAGGCGGTGGTCGACGAGCAACGACGAAGCCCCGGCAGCGAGAGCCGCCGGGGCGAACGAGTGCCCGTCGTGGTGCGCGCCGCGGACGCAGGCGAACATGCCCTTGGCTCGCACCGCGCGGCTGTCGTGGGTGATCGCCGGTACGGCCAAGCCCTCATCGCCGGCGACGTTGGCGTGCAGTGCTGCCGGGACGACGGCCGACAGCTCGCCAATCGACACCATCGCGCGGGCGGCGCTCACCGGCTCAGCTTCCGTCGCAATCGGTTGAACCGGCCGGCGGAACGATGGCCAGCTCGTGGATGATCGTTGGAACGAGCATCCGGAACGTCGGTGCAGCCGACTGCGCCCCGGAGTTGAAGCCGGTCTTCGGCTCGTCGATCGAGATCAGCACGGTCACTTGTGGGTCCTCCGCCGGGAGGAAGCCGACGAAGCTGGAGTAGTAGTCGTGAGTGATCCCATCGGCGTTGAAATAGGTGCCGTCGGCCTGCGCCTTGTAGGCGGTGCCGGTCTTGCCGGCGATCGACCAACCGTTCACGCGTGCGGACTCGGCGGTGCCGCTGCACACGACCTCGCGCATGATCGCCTGCATCTGCATTGCCGTCTGCTCGCTGATCACCTGGCGGGTCGGCGCCGATTCCGCCTCGGCCAGCTCGCCGTCCGGGCCGACCGTCGCCGTCACGAGGCGTGGAGCGACATAGACACCGTCGTTGGCGATCACGTTGACCGCACTGGCCAGTTGGATGGGTGTCGAGGACACCCCCTGTCCGTAGGCGATCGTGCATCGCTCCGTCCCGGTCCAGTCGTTCCACGGCTTGAGGATGCCTGGCGATTCGTCCGGGAAGTCGAGGTCGGTGCGCTCGCCGAGACCGAAGTCGCGCATGTAGTGGTCGAGGCGCTCGTAGCCGATCTCCTTGCTGACCAGGATCGTACCGACGTTCGAGGACTCGACGAGGACGCCTGTCGTGGTCAGCGACAGCGGATCGTGGGGATGCGAGTCATGGAGCACACCGCCGACGTCGATGGTGCAGTCGTACTCCCACGGGACGTAGCCGAACATCGTGTCGGGAGTCACGGCACCTTCTTCAAGAGCGCCGGCGACAGTGATCACCTTGCCGACCGAGCCGGGCTCGTAGGCACCGACGGCTGCGAAGTTGCCGCCACTCACCACCGGGACGCCTTGCTCGTTGCGGTCGACGGACACCATGGCGATGATGTCGCCAGTGTCGGTGTCCATGACGATGATCTGCCCGCCCACTGCGCCGGTGACTCCGACTTGGCGGACGAGCACCTGCTCGGCCTGGTACTGCACGGATCGGTCGATCGTCGTGACCAGGTCGGTCCCCGGAGTCGCCGGCTGGAGCACGTGCTCTGTCCCGGCGATCGCCAAGCCGCCCGGCGCCACCTGCAGCGTCTTTTCGCCGGGGACGCCGTCCAGCAATGCTTGATACTGCCGCTCGAGACCAGCGGTTCCGACGCCGTCGATATCGGTCCGCCCGATGACGCTGCGACCGACGTTGCCTCCGGGCATCATCCTGCGGTCCTCGTCGTACACGGACACGCCGACGAGCCCGAGCGAGCTGATCTGCTGACCGACTCGTGGATCGGCCTGCCGGGCGATGTACAGGAATCCGCAATCGCACGTCGCCACCTGGTCGAGCAGTTCGGAGCGCCGCGCTTCAGGAAGCTCGAGGAGATCGCCGAGGATCTCGATCGTGCCTGGCGCATCGAGCACCTGCCGCGGGTTGACGGCGATCGTCGATCCGGGCACTGACAGCGCCAACTCGTCGCCGTTGCGGTCAAAGATCGCCCCGCGCTGGGCCGGCAGTTGGCGGCTCCGTGTCCACAACTCGGCCGCTTGGGCGCGCAGCGTCTCGCCACCCATTCCCTGCATCAAGCCAACCTTGGCGAGAACCACGCCGAGCACGAGGAGCAGGACAATCAGCGTCGAGATCAACCGCGGGCGGGGGCGCCCGGCGCCGAAGCGATTGATCAACGACGGGCGAGTCGTTCTGATCGTCCGCCGGGCGCGGGTCGCCGGACGCCGCGAACGCGGTGGCCCTCGCTTGATCTCACGACGCTGCTCGTGGATCGTGTCACGACGCAGCCGGCGATGGGCCCGAGCTTCGCCGATCGATGCCACCCCGCGGTCGCGTTGACGGATCGCCGACGACGCGGCGCGCCCCGACGTCGTCGAGCCGGCAGCCGGCCTGCGCTGGCCGTGGCGCCGGGGCGGACGGTCGGAAGGCTCCGAAGTCACGATTGCGCCTCAGCGGCCCGCACGCGTCGAACCTGGTCGAGGGCGTCACCATCGACGAGCAGGTTGTCGAGCGCCCCGGTGCTGCCGGTGGCGGCGATGATCTGGGCCAACATCCACGGATCGACGGCGACGAAGTCCGAGTCCGGCGGTGCGTACATTCCCAATCGGGCACTCTCGCTCGCCAGGCGGGTGGGCGAACGCAGCACGGCGCGTTGTTGGCGGAGAATGTCGAACAGCTCGTGTTGCACATCGACCTGCTGCTCGAGCTGGTCGATCTGGCGCTGGCGCTCCGCCAGACGCGTGTGCAGCACAACAGCCGACAGCATCAGCACGCCGAGCAGCACGACCGCCAGCGCCGCGACGTTGGCGGCGATGCGGCGGCGCGGGACGAGGTACAGCTCCAACGGTTCGAGCTCGGCGTCGGCTTCGGCGACGCCGGCAAAGCCATCGCGTCGCTGCAGGGGATCCCGACGGCGGTCGAAGCGGCCGAGGCGCTCGGAGCGGGCCACCCGAGAGCCTGGCGCCCGCCGACGCGGGGCCTCGATCCG
Source organism: Ilumatobacteraceae bacterium (assembly GCA_963786985.1). Classification (GTDB taxonomy): domain Bacteria; phylum Actinomycetota; class Acidimicrobiia; order Acidimicrobiales; family Ilumatobacteraceae; genus Desertimonas. The sequence continues at coordinate 488,419 of CAWBBL010000025.1, forward strand.
GCGCATCGGAACGGCGTTCACGGCGCAGCTCCGAGCTTCTCGACGACACGCAAGCGAGCCGAGCGCGCGCGTCGGTTGCCTGCTGTCTGGTCCGCCGACGGCGTTCGTGGAGCGCGAACCCGGCGGACGATGGGTGTCGCACCGCACACACATGGCAGCCCGGGAGGGCAGGTGCAGCCACCGCTGGTCGCCTCGGCGAAACGCTGTTTGACGAGCCGGTCCTCGCCGGAGTGGTAGGTCAGCACGGCAACCCGGCCGCGGGTGACCGTCGCGTCAATCGCCTGATCGAGCGACCCGGGGAGCTGGTCGAGCTCGTCGTTGACGGCGATGCGCAGGGCCTGAAAGGTGCGCTTGGCGGGGTGGCCGCCGGTACGCCGTGTTGCGGCAGGGATCGCCGCGGTCACGACCGCGGCGAGCTCAGTCGTCGTTGTGATCGGCCGGGCAGCGACGATCGCCCGGGCAACGCGCGTGGCGAACCGCTCGTCGCCGTAGTCGTGGATGATCCTGGCGAGATCGTCGACGTCATCGCCGTTGACGACGTCGGCGGCGGTCTTGCCGCGGCGCGGGTCCATGCGCATGTCGAGTGGCCCCTCGAGTCGGTAGCTGAACCCTCGTTCGGGATCGTCGAGCTGCGGCGAGGAAACACCGAGGTCGAACAGAGCACCGGCGAGCGAGGCGATCTGGGAGTCGGCCATCACCGCGGCAAGACGGTCGAAGCGGCTGAGCACCGTCGTCGCCCGCGGGCCAAAGCGTTGCAGCCTGCGCCGTGCCGCGCTGAGGGCCTGCTCGTCGCGATCCAAGCCGAGCACCGACAGGTGGGGGCATTGGTCGAGCAACGCCTCGGCGTGCCCTCCACCGCCCAACGTGGCGTCGAGGACGGTGCCCGGTGGCACCGGGGTGAACACCGTCACGATCTCGTCGACCATCACGGGCTCGTGGGCGAAGTCGGGCTCGGTCACAGAACTGCAGCCATCTCGGCCCTGGAGCGTTCGGCGATCTCGCGGTAGACGCCGTCGTTCCACAGCTCGACGCGGTCGATGTTGCCGGTGACGATCACCTTCGACGCCAGCGGGATGTGGGCAAACTCGCGCAGCCGTTCCTCGACGACGATGCGGCCCTGGCGGTCGATCGAGACGGGTGTCGCCGAGTGGGCCAGCCCCCGCTGGCGGGCCATCGTCGCCACGCCACGCTTGACGTCGTCACGGAGTTCGGCGGCCCGCGCCTCGAAGGCATCGGCGGCGTGAACCTCGATGCACCGGGAGTCGCCGAACACCAGCACGCACCGTTCGCCGAGATGCTCGCGGAAGGTGGCAGGAAGCGCGACACGGCCCTTGTCGTCGAGCTGTCGCTCGTGGAGCCCGAAAAACATCGCGCTCGACCTGCCCTTTCCGTTCCTGACGTCCCGCTGGCTGCCTCAGCGGGATCCGGGACGGGATCCCACCAGCCCCCACTTTGCCCCCTAGCTGGCCCATTGTCAACCGATTCACCCCACTTCGCGCCACCAACCGCCCACCACGCCCCACCCGCCACGACCGATGGGTGTTCAGGGGACGGAACGGTCCCCTGAACACCCATCGGTTGAGAGGGCGCGGCCGTGCGTCGGCGGTCAGCGTGCGGCGGTCAGGCCGCGGGCCACGGCACCGGGCAGCGCGTCGGCGACGTCAGCGGGCAGCACCCCCACGGGCGGCAACACCTCGACGTCCGGTCGCGGCTCAGCGAGCAAGCCGATCAGGACATCGGGTGACCACCTGATGTGCACCATGCACTGGAATCGCGAGCCGTGACGGGTGCGCCGCTGGCTGATGCCCACCAACTTGTCGCCGTCGACAAGCACCTCGCCGGGCCCGCACCCGGCGAAGCAGACGAGGTCGGCCCATGGCCCACCGGCCATCGGCCCGTCGTGGATGGTCGCCCCGCCGACACCGAGCCCGCCCAGTGCGGTGGCGATGCGCCGGCCGAGCCAGCGCATCGAGGCTCCGACATCGGCGGCCACCGATTCGAATCGCGGGTCATCGACGGGCACGACGACGTCGAACCAGCACATTGACCCCGGCTCGACGAGGACCACGCCTCCCCCACTGCGCCGCTTGACGACGTCGACCCGCGCCCGCTGGCACGCTTCGCGGTTCACGACATCGGCGTGCTGGCGCGATCCGAGGACGAGCGCCGGCCCCGTCGCCGCGCCCACGACGACGCGTAGCCGACGCGCTGCCAGCAGGTCGGCGGCGTGGAACTCACCGGCCGGGCCACGGAACGTCTCCAGGGCGACGTCGCCTGCGCTCACGGCGCGGGCCAGTCGCGGCACCACCGGAGGTAGGCCACGACGTCCTCCGCCGCGGGTTGCGCAGCGGGATCTCCGTACTGCGTGATGAGGCGGAAGCAGACGTAGTCGGCGGACGGCACCGGGAGGAACGGCGGACGTCGCCACCAGTCGCGACGGGCGGATCGACGCAGTTGCCGGAGGGCGATCGGCCACAAGCCCGGGTGGCGCAGCACGGCGCCAGCCATCGTCAGCGACCACCTCACCCCGCCGACGACCTCTCCCGCGGCGCCTGCCGCAATGCCAGGCGAGCGAGCCCGGCGGCACCGATCAACGCCGACTCCCGACCGAGCGTCGTCGGCCCGAGCTGGACAAGCGGCCGTGCCCGGTCCGGCATGCTGCGCAAGAAGGCGATGCGGGTCCGCTGGTCGAGCTCGCGAGTCGCGGCCTCGAGCAGCGGCTGACCGAACGTCGCCGGCACGCTCCCCGAGAGCAGCACGAGGCGCAGGTCGAAGACGGCCGCGGCCGACGCCACGGCGCGGCCGATCATCACCCCCGTGCGTTCGACCACCGCGGCGGGCGCCCGCCGCAGCGGTCGATTGATCTCCGCCTGGAGCGACGTCGCCGATGCGTATGCCCACAGACAGCCTCGGGCACCGCACACGCACGCCAAGCCGTTCGGCTCGACGTTGAGGTGACCGACCTGACCGGCATTGCCGCGCCGGCCGCCGAGCAGACGGCCATTGCTGACCACCCCGGCCTCGACCGCATCGGCGAGCAGCAGGACCATGACATCGGCGACGCCGCGCGCCCCGCCGATCCACCGCTCGGCGAGCACGCGTGCCTGGGCCGACGTGGCCAGCACCGTCGGCAGACGGGTGAGGTCGTGAACTCGCTGGCGGAGGGTGAACCCGACGAGCGACGGCATGTGCAGTGGCGTCACCGTGCCGTCGTCCTTGTCGATCGGCCCCTCACACGTCACCCCGCACGCCAGCAGGGCGCCGGCATCCTCCGGTCGAGCGGCGACGACGCGGCGAACCAGTCGCTGCAGTGCGGGCCACACGTCGCGCGCCGGCGTGGCGACGCGATCGCGGACGACGACCTCGCCGTAGTCATTGACGACTCCGGCGGCAAGGCGATCGTGACCGACATCGATGGCGAGGTAGACCGCGCTCGCTGCCGTCTCGGCGGCCGGCGGCGGAAGGCCTCTCCACGACATCGTACGGACGACGGTAGCGGACGTCCGGTTGGCGTCCGCCGAGCGCCGATCGCTACGGCACCGGTCTACCCTTGCCGCAGTGAATGCAGCGCCCAGCCAAGCTCCCGGCCGTCCCGCCACGTCCCCGGCCGCCGGTAACACCCGTTTCGCGGCGCTGTTCGACGCGATCACGTCCAACATCGCCCAAGTCGTGCAGGGCAAGCAGCAAGCGATCGAACTGGCGGTGATGTGCCTGCTGGCCGAGGGTCACCTGGTGATCGAGGACGTCCCGGGAGTCGGTAAGACAAGCCTGGCCAAAGCGATGGCCACGTCCATCGACTGCGTGTGGAAACGGGTGCAGTTCACCCCCGACCTGCTCCCTGCCGACCTCGTCGGGGTGAGCGTGTACCAGCGCAGTAACGAACAGTTCCGCTTCCAGCCCGGTCCGCTGTTCGCCAACATCGTCCTCGCCGACGAGATCAACAGGGCGTCACCGAAGACCCAGTCGGCCCTCCTGGAGTCGATGGAGGAGCGCCAGATCACGGTCGATGGCACCAGTCATGTCCTCGACGTGCCGTTCATGGTCATCGCCACCCAGAATCCGGTGGACCAGGAGGGCACCTACCGCCTTCCCGAGAGCCAACTGGACCGCTTCATGCTGAGGTTGTCGCTCGGCTATCCGAGCCGCGAGGCGGAGATCTCGATCCTCTCCGGACGAGGCTCGGTGGAGTCGTTGCCGAAGCTCTCGGCGGTGGTGTCGACCGCCGAGGTGCTGACGATGATCGAAGCAGTCCGCTCGGTCTACGTCGCCGATCCGCTCCGCGCCTACCTCGTCGACCTGGCGATCGCCAGCCGCCGCCACCCGGCGGTCGAACTCGGGTTGTCGCCACGCGCCACCCTCCAACTGGCGGCCGCGGCGCGAGCCCACGCGGCGGCTCGGGGACGCAGCTTCGCGACACCGGACGACGTCAAGTCTGTCGCTGTCGCCGCCCTCAGCCACCGCCTGATGCTGCGCGCCGACCACGGTGCCCGCCTCGATCCCGACGACGCCATCGGCGAGATCCTGGCCGACGTCGCCGTGCCCCGCGCTCGGGCGTGACCTGACAGGCGACGAGGGTCGAGCACGAATGGCGGTCCAGACGCGACCGACACGCCAAGGCTGGATCGTCATGGCGTGTGCCGTGGCCACCGGCTTGCTCGGTCGCGTCTTCGGGGTGCTCGAACTGTTCATCCTCGCCGCCGCCCTGATCACAGCGTTCGTCGCGGCCTACTTCGTCGTGCTGCTACGAAGACCGCGAGTCAGTGTGCGCCGCTGGGTGCGCCCCGAGGTGCTCACTGCCGGCGATGTCGGTCGGGTCGATCTCGTCGTCCGTCCCGCCGGGCCAGGCTTCCGCCCGAGTTTCGAATTGATCGAGGCCGTCGGTCCCGACCGCACCGCGCGCATGGCCGTGTCGCCTATGCGGAGTGGCCGGCAGAAGAGTGCCGGGTACCGGATCCCGACCGAACGGCGCGGCGTGCTGACCATCGGTCCACTCGTCGCCGTTCGCTCCGACCTTCTCGGTCTGGCCCGCTCCGTCGACGTCGTCGCCGGCGTCAACGAGATCCTCGTCGCGCCGCGGGCCTTCGAACTTCCGATGCCCGAACTGGGCGACGGCATTCTCGGGCGGCACCTCCTCGTGCAGTCGGTGCGTCTCGGGCCAGGCGAGTTCCACAGCCTGCGCGAGTACGTTCCCGGAGACGAGCCGCGGACGATCCATTGGCGGGCGTCAGCCCGTTCCGACGATCTCAAGGTTCGCCAATACTCGGCTGAGGGGCTCCGTCGCTGCACGGTGGTGCTCGACCAGCAGGTGCCGTCCGGAGGCGCGCATGACGAGGCGTTCGAGCGAGCTGTCGTCGCTGCGGCCAGCCTCGTCCACAGCTCCGACCAGCACGGCCTGCAGACCCGGTTGGCGACAACCGCCGGAGTCGACCTGCGCGGCCCGACGGTATCGGTGCACACGATGCACCATCTCGCCCGGGTGATGCCCGACCCCCATCCACCGCGCCCGATCGAGCGTGACCCGGGAGAAGGACTCGGTCTCGTGTTCGTGATCACGCCGAGCCCGCAGTCGGCGGCCTGGCGAACGATGCAGGAGATGCGTGACCCATCGCTGACCCTGCTCGGCGTCTTCACCGAGACCCCCGGATCGGTGCGCGGCAAGCTGTGGGTCGACGCCCGCTCGGAGACCGAGCTACTCGACTCCTGGTCTGCGCTCGTCGGCCGTGGCCGCCGCCCGAGCTATCTCAAGGTCAACCCGCTGGCCGGCAAGCAGGCGCCGATCGACGATCCGTCCAGCGCGATGACAGGACTGTCCGCATGACCGGGCAGGAGCGACCGGTATGACGCACGCTGTCGCCCCTCCGGCACTCGATCGCGACTCGCGCGCTCCAGGAGTCGCCTCGGTCACGTCGGCCAACGAGGTTGTCACGCCACAAGATTCGCGAGACGAACCGCTGGGACTCGACCTGGCGGCGACGATCGGGATGATCGCCTACGCCATCACCGTGGCGATCGGCTTCAGCCGAGTCTTCGTGGGGTGGGAGTTCCTGACCGACCTGGTGGTCATCGCCGTCGTCGGCCATGGCTCGTCGTATGTCGCCCGCCGGCTGCGTGTTCCACCGTTCGTCGCCATCCCCTTGCTGCTCGTCGTGCTCACGTGGCTGGTCGCCTGGTTGTACTACGCCGACACGTTCAGCGGATTCTTCCCCCTCGCCGAGACGTGGGAGACCGTGCGCGCCGACTTTCGAGTCGTCCGCGACGACTTCCAGTCGACGACTCCACCCGTTGCGTACGTCGACGGGTGGGCGTTCCTGGCCGGGGCCACGATGGCCGCGACGGTGTGGCTCGCTGACACGTTCGCCTTTCGCGCCCAGGCTCGCGGTGAGGCGCTCGTCCCGGGCGCCGTGCTGTTCGTCTTCATCGCCGCTCTCGGAGTCGACGAGCACCGGATCGTCACCAGCCTGGCGGTCGTCGGTGCCGGCTTCTGTGCCCTGGCCCTGCTGCGCCAGCGGCTCGAACGCCGCCCGCGCACGGTGCTCGGCCGGCCCCTGAACCCGCTGGTCACCACGATTCCGGCGATCGCCTGCGCCGCCACCGTCGTACTCGCCGGCGCCTGGGCCCTCGGTCCCAACCTTCCGGGAGCCGACGGCGAGCCGCTGTTCGAAACGCGCAACGACCGAGGTGGGGTGACCGAGATCGTCTCCCCGCTCGTCGACATCCGCTCCCGTCTGGTCAATCAAGCAGAGAACGAGTTGTTCATCGTGCGGGCCGACCTTCCGTCGTACTGGCGGGCTGCCGCCCTGCCGGAGTTCGATGGCGATCAGTGGTCATTGCACGACACGATCCTCGCCGAAGTGAACGACCTGGCCAACGCCCGGTCCGCCGGGTCCGTCAACAACCAGCAGACCGTCACGATCCGCGGCCTCGAGGGCGCCCTGGTACCGGCGGCCGCCGAGCCGGTCGAGGCCGAGGGACCGGGACTCGGCTTCAACTCGTTCACCCAAACCCTCGTCAAGACGACGTCCGAGCTCGACGACGGCGACATCTACAACGTCGTTTCGGCGATGCCCCGATTCTCGGCCGAGCAGTTGCGGTCGGCGACCACCGATGCCCCACCAGATCCGGCGTTCGAAGCCCTTCCCGACGACCTGCCGCCGGTGGTCGCGGCGACTGCCAGCGACGTCACGGCTGGCGCCCCGACTCCGTACGATCAGATGGTCGTCCTGCAGGACTGGTTCCGTAGCGAGTTCACCTACTCGACCGACGTCCCCGACGGCCACGGCAACTCGGCGATCGAGTCGTTTCTCGAGGATCGAGTTGGCTACTGCGAGCAGTTCGCTGGAACGTTTGCGGCGATGGCCCGTTCGCTCGGGATCCCGGCCAGGGTCGCGGTCGGCTTTACCCAGGGCCAACTGCAGCCCGACGGCAGCTATCTGGTGCTCGGCCGCAACGCTCACGCCTGGCCGGAGGTGTGGTTCGACGGCTACGGCTGGGTGCCCTTCGAGCCGACCCCCGGGCGCGGCATGCCGGGCGCGGAGGCGCACACTGGTGTTCCCCCGCAGCAGGACGGCGATCCGCCGCCGACCACGACGACGACAACTACGACGACCACCACCACGACGACGGCGCCCAACGCACCGACGACGACAGTTGCCGGGCAGAGTCCTGTCGCGCCCCCGACGGCGACGACCACGACCACGGTGCCGCCTGACGACTCGTCGTCGCCTCCGCCAGTCGACGACTCCGATGATGGTTCGCTGCTCTGGCTCGTCGCTCTCGGCGCCGTCGCCGTCGTCGCTGCGCTTGTTGCGCTGCCTGAGGTCGTGCGCCGCTGGCGGCGGCGCCGCCGGGCGCCGATCACCGATCCGGCGCACGCCCTTCTCGAGCTCTGGGATCGCGCGATGCGGGCGATGGCGGCAGTCGGCTTCCGTAGCGATCCGTCGCACACCCCGATCGAGGTCTCCGAACGCGCGGCCACCGCGTTCCCGGACGTCAGCACACCGTTGCGGTCACTCGCAGTGGTCGCCACGACCGCGTCGTATGCTCCGGCAGACGAGGTCGTCGAGCTCGCCGATGCTGATCGAAACGCCCACGGCTACGACGGACCGCACGGCTGGTGTGCTCTCGTCGAGACGACAGTCGAGGACTCGCTGTCGCTTCCAGAACGGCTGAAGCGCTACTTCACCATCTGGCACTGATAGTCGTCAGGTCTCGTCTTCCTGCTCCGCCTGGCGGCGTCGACGCCCGCCTCCGAGCCAGGCGCTGATCGGCAGTACGCCGACCTTCTCCCTGGCCAGCAGGCGGACCTCGCGTTCGAGAGCGACGGCCGCGACGAGCGTCCCGGCGAACGCAATGAGCGACAACCAGACACTGACGGCCAGCGCGAGCACGGTGACCACGAGGGCCCCGAGGACCGCCAACGAGAGGATGACCAGTCGATGGCGGGGCATGCGGTAGCCATGCGCTGAAAACGCCGGATCCCGTTCGAGCTGCTGCTCGATCTGCCGAAGAATCCGCTGTTCGTTCTCGGAAAGTGGCATGGTGTCCTCCACTCAGCCGTCGACGATCATTCTCACACGTTCGTACCCGTTCCTCAATGCGCGGCGGAAGGGTCTTTGCCGCCGTCGTCGGCGTCATCGGTGCCCCACTGGTGCTGGCCGCGACGCACAACCCGCAGCCCGGCCGGGGACAGGGCGCTGGCCGGACCGATCGCCTCGCTGCCGAATCGGCCGCGAACGCGGTCGATGGCCCGGCTGGCGTCGCTCGGTCGTGGTTCCTGACCATCGGCCAATTCCTCGAGTTGGAGCTGTTGTGCCGGCTCAGCGAACTTCGACGCGGCAACACCGAGTAGCCGCACACCACCCGACGGAGCCGCCTTGTCGAGCAGTGAGTAGGCGGTCTCGGCGATGGCGACCGCCGAGTCCACCGGCCGGGGCAGCGTGCGGGCCCGGGTGATCGTGCGAAAGCTGCCGTCACGCACCTTCAACGAGATCGTCCGGGCCGCCAGACCATCGGCCCGCAGCCGAGCGGCGACGCCGTCGGCAAGGCGGGTGAGTTCGCTGCGCAGGTCGTCGCGACCGTGGATGTCGTGGGCAAAGGTCTCTTCGTGACTCACCGACTTGACCGGACGATCCGTCTCGACGCGACGGTCATCGATGCCCCGGGCGAGTTCCAGCAATCGCGCCGCAACGGCTTTGCCGAGAGCACCGCGGATGGCGACCGGCGACGATGCGGCCAGGTCGCCGACGGTGCTGATGCCGAGGCGCGTGAGTCGCTCGTGGGTCGCCGGACCGACTCCCCACAGGCGGCGCACCGGCAGCGGGTGGAGGTACTCGACCGCCCGTCCCGGCTCGACCTCGAACACGCCGAGCCCGGGATCGACGCCCCGCGGTCCGGCGCGCGGCTTGGCCTCGACCGACGCCATCTTGGCGAGAAACTTGTTCTCGGCGACCCCGACCGAGCACGTCAGGTGCGTCCTTTCGAGGACTTCAGCTCGGATCCGGTGGGCGACTCCGACTCCCGTGCCGTCCAGCAGGCGCATCGATCCGGAGATGTCGAGGAATGCCTCGTCGAGAGACAGAGGTTCGACGTGTGGGGTGAACGCACCGAAGATGTCGAACACCTGAGCACTGGCGGCGGCGTAGGCGTCGTAGTCACCAGGGAGGAACACGGCGTCCGGGCACAGGCCTCGGGCGCGCATCGACGGCATCGCCGAGAACACGCCGAAGCGACGTGCCTCGTAGGAGGCCGCGGCGACGACCCCCCGGCGGCCTGTCCCGCCCACAACCACCGGGCGACCACGCAACTCCGGACGACGCAGAAGCTCGACCGAGACGAAGAAGGCGTCCATGTCGACGTGCAGAATGACCCGGCTGGGCACCACCCCATCGTGCCAGCAGCGTGTCACCGCGCGACGCCTGGAACGATCGAGTGAGCTGGGCTCGCAGCATTCGTCGGCGGTCACACGGCGTCCCGGCTCAGCCCGAGAGACGGCGCCGGCGGCGGCGGTCGCGGCGATCATCGACCCAGAGTCGGACGACAAGGCCGACTGCCTCACGCACGATGCCGCGGTTGAGCTTGGACCGGCCTGACCCGCGGTCGCGGAAGGTGATCGGGAACTCGACGATCTTGCCGCCGGTTCGGACGATGCGGTGCGTCATCTCGATCTGAAACCCGTAACCGTCGGCCGTCACCGTGTCGAAGTCCAGCCGCCGCAGCGCTTCCGCCCGGTACGCCCGGTAGCCGGCGGTGGCGTCGTTGACCGCCAAGCCGAGCACACCAGCCGCGTAGCGGTTGCCCCACCGTGACAGCCATCGTCGCGACCACGGCCATCGCTCGATCCGTCCGCCGGGAACGTAGCGGCTGCCGATCGCCAGGTCGGCGCCGTGGCTGATGTTGGCGAGGAGGGCCGGCAGGTCGCTCGGGTCGTGCGACAGATCGGCGTCGATCTGCACGCAGACGTCCGCTCCTTGCTGGAGGGCGCTTCCAATGCCCCGGCGGTACGCCGATCCGAGGCCGAGCTTGGTCGGACGGTCGATCACGGTGATGTCGCCGAGCTCGCCCACCAGCCGGTGGGCCAGTTCCGAGGTCCCATCGGCACTGCTGTCGTCGACGACGACGATCCCGATGCCCGGTTCCACGTCGCGTAGTCCGCGCACAACGGCCTCGAGCGTGTCCACCTCGTTGAAGGTCGGCACGATGGCCATCACCCGCACGACCGTCGATCGTAGGCCAGCACACCGCATCGGGCGGCGGCTGGCCGCCGACTCCGTAGCATCCGACGGCGTGAACGCGCCGACCGATCGCCCGTTGTCGGCACTACCGTCACCCGCCGCCCGAGGCGCCGCCTTCGCGGCGATCTGCCTGGGCGGTCTCGCCGGCGCGCTCATCGGCTACAGCCTCGTGCGCCTGCAGTGCGACGGCGACTGCGGCCTGCCGCTCGGCCTGGGAATCCTCATCGGGGCGGTCATCGCCGCCGGCGGCATGAGCATCGTCGCCGTGCTCGTGTTGCGGGCAGTCGGTGAGTGGCGTGAGCTGGGTGACCATCTCCCTGCGCGGAGGCGTTGATGGGTGACCCCGCCGCCCTCCGCGAGCTGGCCTGCGAACTGGCGACGCTTGGGGGCACGTCGGCCGCCGCCGGCTGGCATCGCGACATCGCCAGCGGAACGAGCCGGGTGACGATGGCTGCGGCGACAAAATCGAGCCACACCGATGTCGTCACCCTCCACGACCGGGCAGCCGAGGCAACGATCGTCGAGGTGCTGGTGGAACGTCGGCCAGATGACGCGATCGTCGGCGAAGAAGGCACGCAACGACCAGGCACCTCTGGCCTGTCGTGGTACCTCGACCCGATCGACGGCACGACGAACTTCCTCTACGGGCTTCCGCTGTGGTCGACATCCGTGGGGGTCACCGATGCTCGCGGAACCGTTGCCGGTGCCGTCTTCGTGCCCGTCACCGGCGAGCTGTTTGCGGCCGCCCGCGGCGCCGGGGCGACTCGCAACGGCCAGCGGATTCAGGCCAGCAGCGAGACCGATGCGTCATTGGCACTGGTCGCCACGGGATTCGGGTATCTCCCCGCCCGCCGCGCCGAACAGTCGCGACGCCTTGCCACGCTGATCGAGCACATCCGTGATGTCCGGCGGGGCGGGTCGGCGGCGATCGATCTGTGCTACGCCGCGGCGGGGATGGTCGACGCCTACTTCGAGGACGGCCTGAACAGTTGGGACGTCGTCGCCGGCGAGCTGATCGCCAGAGAGGCGGGCTGCCGCACGGGTGACTTCGCCGGCGGGCCAGGATCACCCGCCGAACTACTCGTTGCGCCTCCGGCGCTGTTCGAGCAACTGGCCGGCCTGCTGCGCGGCGCCGCGGGGGTCTGAGCCGAGCCCGGCCCGGGTATCGGCGGCGGCGTGGCACCAGAGGACGGTAGTGACGCCGAAGTGGCCGAGCGGCTGCTCAGCGTTGCCGAAGGGCTGATCGACGACGGGCGTGGCGGTGGCCAGCTGGTGATCGCCGTCGAGCAGCTGCGTGCCGATCGGGCCAACGGCGAAGCGCTGGCGACCTCGATCGCCGGCCTCCGCGCCGCCATCGACGACGTTCACCACCCGCCAGCAGGAGGTCATCCATGACGAACACCAAACTCGGACTCACGCTGTCGAGCGAGGAACACACTCCGCGACGCCTCGTCGAGTTGGCCGCCGAGGCGGAACAGCATGGCTTCGATTTCGTGTCGATCTCTGACCACTTCCATCCCTGGATCGACGCACAGGGCCATTCACCGTTCGTCTGGGCGGTCCTCGGGGGCATCGCCGAACGGACCACCGACCTGCAGGTCGCCGTCGGCGTGACGTGTCCGACAACCCGGATCCACCCGGTGATCCTGGCCCAGGCGACGGCGACGGTCGCCAACCTGATGCCCGGGAGGTTCACCTGGGGTGTCGGCACTGGCGAGGCGCTCAACGAGCACATCACCGGTGTTCGCTGGCCACCGGCGCCCGTTCGTCTGGCGCAATTGGAGGAAGCAATCGGGCTGATCCGCCGGATGTGGACGGGTGACGTCATCGACCACGACGGGCAGTACTACTGCGTCGAGGATGCGCGGATCTACGACCCGCCTGATCGTCCGGTGCCGATCATCGTGTCCGCCTTCGGACCGCAAGCTGCCGAATTGGCGGCGCGCCACGGTGACGGCTTGTGGACGTCGGGCTCGGCGAGCGAGGCTCTCGACCACTGGCGAGCTGCCGGCGGTGAAGGTCCCGTCTACTCGCAGCTGACGTTCTGTTGGGCCGCTGACCGGGACACCGCTGTCGACCAGGCCCACCGGATCTGGCCGAACTCTGTCGTGCCTGGCCAGCTCAGTCAGGACTTGCCGACTCCGAAACATTTCGAGCAGGCGACGTCGATCGTCACGCCGCAGATGATTGCCGAGTCGATGCCCTGTGGCCCTGACGTCGACGCGTTGGTCAAGGGCGCCCAGGAGCTCATCGACTCGGGCGTCGACCACCTCTACTTCCACCAGGTCGGCGACGATCAAGCCGGATTCCTCGACGTGTGGGACCGGGAGATCCGCCCGGCGCTGGGCAGCGGCGAGTGATCGGCGTTTGATTCTGCGGTCCGCCGGGAACAGCACCTCACCCAGCCGATACGCGGCTTCACCAAAGGAATTGTGAATCGAATGGAACTGTTGTTGTGGATCTTGGCGGTCATCCTCGTCGTTTCCGGCATCTTGGCGATCGTCCGGCAACAGATCCTGTGGGGCATCGTGCTCATCGTCGTCGGGTTGCTCGTGGGGCCAGGCGGTGTGTCGTTGTTCGACGACGATGACGATGGTGACGACGCCCAGGCGGCGGCAATCGTCGAGCTGCGCCGCTAGTCCGCGCCAACGGTCCCGACGAGTCGGGCGGATCGCGTGCCAGACTAGGCGGGCATGGGTACGCGCATCTTGGCGGTGGAGGACGACGAACGGATCCGTAGTGCGCTGAAACTGGCTCTGGAAGACGAGGGCTGGACCGTCGAGGCCACCGCGTCGGGCGAGGACGCGATCGAAGCGTTCGAGCGCCACGCCGCCGATGTCGTGTTGATCGACATCATGCTGCCGGGCATCGACGGGTTCGAATTGTGCCGCACGATCCGGCGGACCAGCGACGTTCCGATCGTCATGGTCACCGCCCGCAACGACACCCACGACGTCGTCGCCGGCCTGGAAGCCGGGGCCGACGATTACCTCACCAAGCCGTTCGCGCCGAAGGAGCTGTCGGCCCGGATCCGCGCCCTGCTACGGCGGATCCGGCCGGTGCAGATGGGTCACGAGCGACTCGTCTTCGGCGACCTCGAGTTGATTCCCGAGGAAGGCAAGGTGCTCAAAGCCGGCGAGGAGGTCCACCTCACGAAGACCGAGTTCCGCTTGTTGTGCGAGCTGGCCCTCAACCGCGGCAAGGTCTTCAGCCGCGAGGAGCTGCTCGACCGCGTGTGGGAGTACGACTACTTCGGTGATGGACGGCTCGTCGACGTCCACATTCGCCGGCTGCGCACGAAGGTCGAAGTCGACGCCGCCAACCCGCGCCACGTGGTGACCGTCCGCGGTCTCGGGTACCGGCTGCAGGCGTGAGCGACAGGCGTGAGCGACGTCGTCACCGACGTACCCGAGCAATCGCCACCATCCCGGCTGCAGGCCGGAGTCACTCCAGCTGATCCTCTGACTGGCGGTGCCCAGATGGGGCGACGGAGCCGGTGGCTCGGTCTGTTCCCCCGTCGCCCTGGACCGCTCGGCCTGCGCCGGCGGATCCTGTTGATCTTCACCCTCGGCGCGCTCGGCCTCGCCGCGTTTCTCGCCTTCACGACCTACGGACTGGTGCGCTCCAACCTGTCGAGCCAGCGGGACCGTGCGAGCATCTCGGAGGCGTACCGCAACTCCCGCCTCGTCAACGGCCGGTTGCAGGCAGACGCCCAGATGTCTTCCGTCACCGATCAGTTGGAGAGCAGCGGTGCCGGGCCGTTCGTCGTGCAATGGAACGGTGAGTGGTCATCCCCGAGTAGTGGGCTGAGCGAGCAATCGATCCCCGAGGCACTGCTCGAGCGCGTGACGGTCGACAACGTCGAAGCGCGCATGATCACCAAGATCGACGGTGAGACGTTCGAGGTCGTCGGCCTTCCGCTCGTCGGCGTCAACGCCCACTACTTCGAGTTCTTCAGCCTCGAACAAGACAATGAGACGCTCTCCAATGTCGCCCTCTCACTGTTCCTCGCGGCGACAATCACCACCGGACTCGGCGTGCTCGTCGGCGTGCTCGCGGCCCGACGTGCCGTGCGCCCGGTCGCCGACGCCTCCGAGGCCGCCAAGGCGATCGCCGGTGGGCGGCTGGAGACGCGGTTGGCGCCCACCGACGATCCCGACCTTGGCGTACTGGCCAGCTCGTTCAACGACATGGCCGCCGCCCTGCAGCAACGCGTCGAGCGCGATGCGCGGTTCGCCTCCGACGTGTCCCATGAGCTGCGTTCACCGCTGATGACGCTCTCGGCTTCGATCGACGTGATGGAGGCGCGACGCGACGAGATGCCGGAACGGGCCCAGGCCGCCCTCGACCTGTTGGTGAGCGACGTCGCTCGATTCCGCGGACTTGTCGAAGATCTCCTCGAGATCAGCCGGTTCGACGCGGGGGCGATCCGCCTGCACCTCGAGGACCTCAGCGTCAGCCAGTTCGTACGCAATGCCGTCGCCGTGTCCTCGGCGCCGACGTTGGAGGTGGTAGTCACCGGCCGAGCCGACCAGGCGATCATCAGCGGCGACCGCCGGCGGCTCGCTCGTGTCGTCGCCAACCTCATCGACAACGCCCTCGCCTACGGGGCCGGCGAGCCGGAGGTGAGCATCGAGGACGGCAGCCCCGACGCCGACGTGCTGACCCATGTCAAGATCGCCGTCGAGGACCACGGTCCCGGAGTGCCGGTCGAGGAACGGGCTCTCATCTTCGAACGGTTTGCGCGCGGCATCAGTGCCGGCCAGCGCTCCGGGAGCGAGGGCGCCGGGCTCGGCCTGGCGCTGGTCGACGAGCACATCCGCCTGCACGACGGTCGGGTCTGGGTCGAGGACCGTACCGATGGGGAACCAGGTGCCCGCTTCGTCATCGAACTGCCCGCCCGGATGCCGATCGATTACGTGGTCGCCCGATCCGAACTGTCCGCCGGGCCGGACGGTGACCCTCTGGAGCGGGCGTGATCAGCAGTCTTCGCCACCGTCTCATCGTCGGGGCGACGAGCGCCCTGGCCGCCGTGTCCGTCGCCGGCGGATGCGCGATCCAGCCCGACTCAGCGCCCCGGGACATTCCCGATGACCTTCGCGAGCCCGCCAGCCCGGCGGCGATTGCCGGCGGCGGGGCCGCCCGTGGCTCCGATCGCATCTACCTGCTCGGGCCCGACAGCGCCGAGCAACCGCCGCTGCGCACGGTGCAGCGCGACACTGATGGTGACCCGGTGACGTTGCTGAACGAACTGATCAGCGGTCCGAATCCGGGCGAGATCGACGAGGGTTATCGCACCGCGATTCCAGCAGCCTTGGAACTCAACTCGGTGCGCCTCGATGATGCTGTCGCCCAGGTCGACGTGAGCGACGACCTCCTCGAGCTCTCCGGCGGTGACCTCACGCGCGCCATCGCCCAGATCGTCTTCACGGCCAGTGAGATCCCCGGTGTCCAGTCGGTGCTCATCCGCGTCGACGGGGCGACGGAAGAGTGGCCAGACGGTTCCGGCGCGCAGCACCGCGGGCCGCTCACTACCTACGACTTCATCGGTTATGCCGAGTCCGCGCAGCCCGCCTTCCCCGTCTCCCCGGCGCCGACGACGGCCGTTCCCCCGTCGACGACAGCTACCACGACGACGGTGTCGGCGACGACCACCACGATCGCCCCGGCGGCGACCACGACGCCAACCACCACCACCGGTCCGCCGCCGACGACGACGGCCACCTGAACCTCGACGGCCTCAGCCGTCCGCCACGTTGTGTCGCAAACCGGACGGAAGTGGCCGCCTGGCGACACCAGGGTCGCTGGCAGCGTCAGGAGAAGAAGACCTCGGCGACACCGTGGTACAGCGCCATGTCGAGGGGCTTGGTGCGCCCGACGGTGTCGGCGAGCGGCCGCGGCACGATCTCGATTCCCTGCAGAGCAACCATCTGCCCCCACCCGTGCTCGTGGACGAGATCGATGGCGGCGACACCGAACCTCGTCGACAGGACGCGATCGAATGCCGTCGGCGTACCACCTCGCTGGACGTGGCCGAGCATCACGACCCTCGTCTCGAAACCTGTTCGTTCCCCGACCTCGCGGGCGATCACGTCGGCGATCCCGCCGAGGCGGACGTGGCCGAACTCGTCGTACATCCGCTCGCCGACATTGATCGTCCCGGGAATCGGCTCGGCTCCTTCGGCGACGACCACGATCGATGCGTAGCGGCCCTTCTCGTGGCGCCGGGCGAGGTGGACGCACACCTTCTCGATGTCGAAGGGGATCTCCGGGATCAACACGACGCTGGCCCCGCCGGCGATCCCCGCATAGGCGGCGATCCACCCGCTGTGCCGTCCCATCACCTCGACGACCATCACCCGATCGTGACTCTCGGCAGTCGTGTGCAACCGGTCGATCGCTTCCGTGGCGATCTGCACGGCGGTGTGGAAACCGAACGTCATGTCGGTGCCGACGACATCGTTGTCGATCGTCTTGGGCACGCCGACGATCGGCAACCCCTCCTCCTCGGCGAGGGCATGGGCGACGGTCAGTGACCCATTGCCGCCGACGACGATGAGGGCGTCGATGCCCAGATCGCTGAACGTCCGTTTGACCTCGTCAACCCCGCCTGGATGGTCGAACGGGCTCCCCCGTTTGGTGCCCAGGACCGTGCCGCCGCGGGGCAACGACCCGCGCATCACGTCGACGGTGAGGGGCATCGTGCGCCCATGGCGGACTCCGTCCCAGGCGTCTTTGAACCCCACGATCTCGTCGCCGTGGAAGCGCTCTCCCTTACGGACGACCGCGCGCAACACGGCGTTCAGCCCGGGGCAGTCACCACCTCCCGTGAGGATTCCGACGCGCACGTGGTGGATGGTAGGGCGTCCGATCCCTGATCGCTTGGCCCGTCGAGTTTGCTAAGAATCTCCGCCATGGCGTGGGAATCGTCGAGGCCGGTGCCGTATCGGCGGCTGCTCCGCGAGTGGCTGATCTTCGCCCCGATCCTCGTCGCCGCGTTGTGGCTGATGCAGGGCGACAGCTCTGGCTTCGGGGCCATTCTCGTCGGCGTGGCCGCTTCACTCCCCCTCTACCTCGGGCTGGGGGTCGTCCTCGCCAAGTTCGGCTACCAACGCCGATCGCTCGCCGACATGCGCACGCCGCGGGCGTCGAACGCAACGACCGACAGCTCCACGTCCGGTACCCGCCCGAAACCGGCGCCCACCCGGCGCACGGCGGGTGGCACCGTCCAGCGCAGTCAGAAGCGGCGCTGAACCGTGACGACCGGCGACGAGACATATGTCGTGGCGATCGATGCCGGCACGACCGGCGTGCGAGCCCGGGCGATCGCCGTCGGCGATCTCGACGGCACCACGGTGTCTTCGTATCGCGAGTTCACCCAGCACTTTCCGCGACCCGGGTGGGTCGAACACGACGCCGCGGAGATCTGGACTGCCGTGCAGGCAACGCTCAGTGACGTCGTCGAGCGCGTCGGCCCGACGCACGTCGCTTGTATCGGCATCACCAACCAACGGGAGACCGTCGTGGCGTGGGATCGCACGACCGGCGTGCCGTACGGACGGGCGATCGTCTGGCAGGATCGGCGTACCGCGCCGCGCTGCGACGCCCTCGCCGACGCTGGTCACCGTGAGCTTGTCCGCCTCCGCACTGGGCTCGTGCTCGACCCCTACTTCAGCGCGACGAAGTACGAGTGGCTGCTCACCGAGGGCGCGGTACCGAATGACGAACGGCTCGCTCTCGGCACGATCGACTCGTGGATCGTGTGGAACCTGACTGGCGGGGCGCACCACGTCAGCGATGTCTCCAACGCCAGCCGCACGATGGTGTTCGACATCGGCCGGCTGCGCTGGGATGACGAGCTCGCCGATCTGCTGCACGTGCCCCTCGGCGCGTTGCCGGAGGTGGTCGACTCGTCCGGCCGCATCGGCAGTACCTCGAATCGCTTCGGGGCTCCGCCGGGAATCGCTGTCAGTGGACTCGCCGGCGATCAGCAGGCCGCGTTGTTCGGACAATCCTGCGTCGTCCCCGGAATGGCCAAGAACACGTACGGCACCGGCAGCTTCGTCCTCCTCAACGTCGGCTCGACGTGCCCGCCACCTGCCGAAGGCTTGCTGACGACCGTCGCCTGGCGGCTTGCCGACGGGACGACGGCCTACGCCCTGGAGGGCGCGATCTTCGTCACGGGCGCCGCCGTGCAATGGTTGCGCGACGGACTCGGCGTGATCAGCCACGCCGACGAGATCGGCCCGCTCGCCCAGAGCGTGCCCGACAACGGCGGTGTCGTCGTCGTCCCCGCCTTCACCGGCCTCGGGTCGCCATGGTGGGATCCCTACGCCCGGGGCACGGTGCTCGGAATCACCCGCGGCACCACCAGGGCGCACCTCGCCCGCGCCGTGGTCGAAGCGATGGCGTTCCAGACGCGCGACGTCATCGAGGCGATGGTGCTCGCCGGTGGCACTCCGATCACCGAGCTACGCGCCGACGGTGGTGCCGAGCGCGATGAACGAGATGTTGCAGTTCCAGGCGGATCAACTCGGGGTCGCCGTCAGCCGGCCGCTGGACCATGAGACGACGGCTCTCGGCGCGGCATTTCTCGCCGGGCTGGCCGAGGGGGTGTTCGCCGACCTCGACGACGTCGCTCGGCGGTGGACGCTGGACGCCACGTTCCAGCCGTCGGGCGATCGCCCTGCGCTCGATGCGAGCTACGCCACGTGGCTGCGGGCGGTCGACCGATCCCGGGGCTTCTCCTCGGTAGCTGTCGGGTGACGAACCCGTGAGCGGGGTTTCGCACATTCGGACCTACCGGCTGGGCGATCAACTCGGCGAGGGGATCGATCCGAGTCGTCGCCCAACCGGTCCGGCGTCCCGTGGAACGCTCGGTCTGGACCACTGGGCAGGCCGGCGTGGCACCGACCTCATACCCACTGCCGGCGATCGGTAGTCACCGACAGCCGTCGGTCGCGTGGATACGACGACCACGACAACGGGTACGTCGTGGCCATGGCCACACCTCCCGGGCCGGGCCTGGCTCACGCCGCCTTGCTCTACGACTCGGACGACCAGTTCTTGGACACGGCCATCCCGTTTCTGCGGCAAGGGTTGGACGACGGCGAACCGACGGTGCTCTGTGTCGGCGGCCCCCAACGTCAGTTGGTCCTCGACGAGCTCGGCGTCGCGATGGGCCTCACGGAGATCCCGGCGTGGTCGTCGTCGGCGCCATTCGCCACGCTCCGCGACAATCAGCAACTGATCAACGAACAGGTGAACGGTGGCGCCACACACGTGCGCATCCTCGGCGAGGTCCCCTTCCGCGAGGACCCCGTCATGTGGGGCGGATGGATCCGCTACGAAACTGCGGTCAACGAGCTGTTCGCAGATCTGGCCGTTTCGATGCTGTGTGCCTACGACCGTCGGTCCGCCGGTCCGGACGTGCTGGGCGACGTCGTCGGGTCACACCCCGCCCTGTGCCCCGACGGCGACGGCCAGCGCAACCCCCGGTTCGTACCGCCCGTCAGGTTCCTGGCCGATCTCGCCGCTCGCGACGTTGATCCGATCGAAGGCGGCCCTCCGGCGGTGGTGCTCTACGACCCGCGCGCGGCGGTGAGCCGCGGCGCAGTCGCATCCCTCGCCACCGCCGCCGACTTCGATCCCGTGACGATCGAGGCCCTCGTCTTGGCCGTCGGCGAGGTCGTCACCAACGCCATCGTCAGTGGGCAACCGCCCGTGGTCGTACGGGCCTGGGCGCCACCCGGGCGAATCGTCGTGGCGGTCGAGGACCATGGCCCGGGACCGGACGACCCGTTCGTCGGCATGCTTCCGCTGGCCAGCGCCCCGAACGGCGGCCTCGGACTGCACCTCGTGTACCAGCTGTGCACGCTGGTCACGTTCTCGCGGGGATCGCCGGGCTTCACCGTCCACTTGACGATGCACCGGCCGACACATGACCGACAGGGATGACATGTCGTCCGCCGGGGTATTGATGCCCGAGCGTGACGCCCGGTCACGTTGACGACGAAAGGAACGCACATGTCCGCCGACTCCGACAAGGTCAAGGGTCACGTCAAGCAAGCGGTCGGTGAACTCACCGACGACAAGGATCTCGAGAATGAAGGCAAGGTCGATGAGCTCGCCGGCAAGGCCAAGGACGCTGTCGACACCGTCAAGGACAAGCTGACGGGGAAGGACTGATCCCCATGGCGGTACGCGACGAGCAGCTCCACGAGCTGTTGTATCAAGCGCTGGAAACCGAACGCGGCGGCATCGCCGTCTATGAGACGGCGCTGCGCTGTGCCATCGACGAGGACCTGCGCAAGGAGTGGGGGGAGTACCTCGAACAGACCCGGCATCACGAGCAGGTGGTCACGGCGCTGTTCGCCGAGCTGGGCCTCGACCCCTCGGTCGAGACTCCAGGTCGCGCCGTCGTACGGCATACCGGTGAGTCCCTCGTCGCGGCGATGGAGATGGCGTTGTCGTCGGGTCCGCCCGAAGCGGCCCAGCTCGTGGCCGGCGAGTCCGTCGTGCTCGCCGAGACCAAGGACCACCTCAACTGGGAGCTCCTCAGAGTGGTCGCCGACAAGTCGTCCGGAGCCACCGCCAAGGCGCTCGCCGCGGCATGCGACGAGGTCGAAGACGACGAGGACGAGCACCTCTACCACACCACGGGGTGGACCCGTGAACTGTGGCTGGAGACGCTCGGCTTGCCGGCCGTCCTCCCTCCCCCGGAGGAGCAAAAGCACGTCAAGACGGCGATCGGTGCCGCTCGCGCCAAGAACGCCCACGACGAGATCGCCAGCTCCAACTGAGTAGAGCCTCGCGCGTCTGTGTGTTCGCGCCGGCTCCCCTGCTGACGGTCACGATCGAGTCGAAGCCCTCCGGGTCGCCCGCCGACGAGGTCCATCTCCATGCCGGTGGGCAGGGCTTCTGGATCAGCAGGCTGATCGCCGAGCTCGGCGTCGACGTGGTGCTGTGCGGTTCGTTCGGAGGGGAATCCGGACGGGTCGCCCAGGCTCTCATCGAGAACGCCGGCGTCGGCGTCCACGGGATTGCGGCCACCGGCAGCAACGGCACCTACGTTCACGATCGCCGGTCCGGCGAACGAATCGAAGTCGCCTCGATGGCCGGAGATCCGTTGACGCGTCACGAGCTGGACGAGCTCTACGGCATCGTTCTGCTCGAGGGACTGGAGTCCGACGTGACCGTGCTCGGCGGACCGACCGGCCCGCCCATCGTTCCGTCGTCCACCTACCGGAGACTCGCTGGTGACCTGCGCAACAACGGCGCCAAGGTCATCGCCGATCTGGCCGGAGATCCACTGACCGAGGCGCTGGCTGGTGGCGTCGACGTGCTCAAGATCAGCGCGGACGAGCTGCGCGCCGAGGGGCGGATCGGGACCGACGACCCTGCGGAAATCGTCGAGGCGATGCGCGCCCTGGCCGCCGAGGGCGCCGAGCACGTCGTCACGACCCGTGCTGATCTGCCGGCAATGGCCTACGTCGACCACTCGTTCGTTGTCGTACGGCCACCGCAGCTGAGTGAACAAGACCATCGCGGTGCCGGCGACTCGTTGACCGCCGGCATCGCTGCCACGCTGGCCACCGGCGGTGATCTCGTCGACGGTCTGCGACTCGGGGCAGCTGCCGGCGCGCTGAACGTGACACGGCGCGGGCTGGCCACCGGACGGCGCGCGGAGATCGAGCGCCTTGCCGCCCACGTCGAGATCGACACGCTGCCCGGGGCGTGACCACCACCCTCACCGCGTCTACGCCAGCAAGGCGACGGGTACACGGGCACTACGACACGTCAGCCGAAGGAGGACCGTCATGATCAAGATGCGTCGAACAGCATGCTTCCTCGTCGGGGCTGCCGGGATGTACTTCCTGGACCCCAGCCAGGGCCGGGCTCGGCGGGCTCGCGTCAGCGAGCAAGTCAGGACGCGCTGGGCCGCTCGGCAGCGCGCCGTCGAGCAGTTCGCCGATGGCGGGTCCGAGTACCGGACCCCCGATCAACAAACGGTGACCGGCGAGCGCCGACTGGCGTCGGCCGGGGCCTGAGGCGGATTCGCGCGCCTGCGCCGGCTGTCTCAATCACCTGGTTCGAGGAGTCGCACGACTTCCGACTCGGCCCGTCGGCGCTTCCGAGGCGACTGACTGCTGACGGCGGACGTGATCGTTTCGCCCGCCTCGAACTTGTCGACGACCCGCGGATCCATGTACGACGTGCGGGCGACCGTCGGGGTGTTGCCGAGCTGATCGGCAACCTCCTCGGCCGCCCGGCGCAGCGCTCGACGGCGTTCGGCCCGGGAGCCAGCCGACGGACCGGAACTGGCCAGTGAGACGGCGGCGATGACCGTGCCGTGCCACGTCCGAAAGTCCTTCGCCGACACGTCGCCACCGACGATCTCCTTGACGAAGTCGTTGATGTCGCGAGATGTCACGTCGCGCCAGCGGCGACCCTCGCGGAACGCGAGCAGTTGCTCGCCGCCGCCACGCCGCCTGCGGAGGAGGGCGACGGCCGCGCTGGCAGCCGCATCGGAGACCGTCACTTCCTGCTGCTGTCCTGACTTCGCCCGGTAGGAGAACACGATCGAGGTCCCCCTGACGCGCACGTGGCGTTTCTCGATCGTGGCCAGGCCGTAGCTGCCATTGTCTTCGGCATAGACCTCACCTCCGACCCGGAACAGGCCGAGGTCGAGCAACCGAAACGCGACAGCCAGCGCTCGCTCCCGAGGCATCCCCTCGAGCGCCAGCAACTTGGTCACCCGAGCACGGGCCTGCGGCAGTCGCATCCCGACGTCGAGCACCCGATCGTGCTTGGCCCGGTCACGCTGCTCGCGCCACTCCGGGTGGTACAGGTACTGGCGGCGGCCAGCATCGTCAGTGCCGACAGCTTGGAGGTGGCCGTTGGGCAGCGGGCAGATCCAGACGTCACGCCAGGCCGGCGGAATGACGAGCGCCTTGCATCGGACCACGTCGGCCGCGCCGAGCCGTCGGCCGCTTTCGTCGAGGTAGACGAAACCCCGCCCGTGACGTCGACGCCGCCAGCCCGGTGATTCGGGAGAAACACGTCGGAGCCGCCTCGGCATGGTCGGCCACGTTCCCGATCCCGGCGATACCGAGACCGATGTCTAGAGGACACCTCCGCCGGGTACGCCAGGGGAGAACCCCGACCAGTGTTCGGGACCAGTTCTCAAGGAGCAGCACGTGGACCTTCGCGACGTCATGACCCCTGACCCGACGATCTGCCGTTCGGACACCACGGCCCGAGATGCCGCCACGCTGATGCGCGATCAGGACATCGGCGATGTCCTCGTGCAGGACGAGGGAGGACCTATCGGCATCGTCACCGATCGGGACATCGTCACTCGCGCCGTCGCCGCCGGTCGTGATCCGGCCGATGTTCGTCTCGGCGAGATCTGCACGCCAAACGCGACGACCGTCAGTATCGACACCCCGGTTGACGAGGTCATCCGGGTGATGAGCGACACTGCCGTTCGTCGCGTTCCCGTGACCGACGGCGACAAGCCGATCGGCATCGTCGCGATTGGCGACTTGGCGATCGATCGCGACCGGTCGTCGCTGCTCGGCGACATCAGCGCCGCCCCGCCGAACAACTGACCGGGCAATCGACCGCCGACCATTCAATGACTCCGTCGAGACACTCTGGCGCTTCGCTCGACGAGGTGGCACGGCGCCTGGCACCGAACCTGCGAATCATCTCGGCCTCCCAACCAACGCCATTGCTGCGTGACCACAACGTGTTGTTCGTGGCCCCTGATGCCGACACCGGCCGGCGCGCCGTCCTCGCCCTGGAGTCCCTCGAACACGCCGACGACCAGTTGGGCACCGTTGTGATGGGCTCGGGCGAGGCCGCCCAGACGCCAGTCGTTGACAACGGAAGGGATGGCAACGGAAGCGTCGATCCCGAAGGTGTCACTCGCCAGGTCGTGCCTCGAGTCCTCGCCGGGGCTGCGATCGGTGCGGTCGTCGGGGCTCTCGTGGTTGGAGGTGGAGCGCTGGTGTTCGGCGCCACCGGATGGCAGCTCGCCGGGGCGGCAGTCGCCGGCGCCATGCTCTTCGCCGTCTTCGGGGCGATGTGGTGGACCTTCGCCGCGTTGGGTGGGAGCGACGCCTACCGGCAGACGTTCGTCGACGAGGCGACGCCCGCGTTGACGATCGTCTCTGTGCACACCGACGATCCCGCCGAAGCGGCCGCGGCCCGTCAACGCCTGTCGTCGGATCCCCAGCTGAGGATCCTCGACGTCGATCGGTTTGGGGACATTTCCACCCGGTCCGACGAAACGTGGACCGATGCGAAGTGGATCGATGAGCAGGAGGACGGCTGATGCCTCGCGGAGCATGGTCGAACAAGCGCGAGCGCCAGTATGAACACATCAAGGAGGGGCTCGAAGCACGCGGCGAGTCCGACGATGTCGCCAGCGAGATCGCAGCTCGCACCGTCAACAAGGAACGTGCCCGCGCCGGTGAAGCGCGGGAGTCCAGCAAGACCTCGACGGACGACGTCTCGTCCTCACGACGCGGCGGACTGCGCTCGCACTCCGGTCGCCGCGGCCGGACCTACGAGCAGCTCTACGCCGAGGCCAAGGACCGAGGCATCAAAGGGCGTTCGAAGATGAACAAGCGCCAACTCGAAGCCGCGGTCGGCCGGCGTTGAGGACGCGGCGGATTGCCGAGGACGGACGAAGCCGTGGCCAGTAGCATCCCGGGGGGAACTTTTCGCCTCATGGAAGATCGACGCTCCGACTCGCTCGCCGTGACGGTTTCATCGCGATCGGAGTTGGCCGAGCGCAGGGCCGGCATCCGCAACTGGGTGAACCGCCATGCCGAAGGACAAACCGCCGATGACGTGGTCCTGGCGTGTGGCGAAGCGATCGATAACGCCCTCGAACACGGCACCCCTCCGATCAGCGTGAAGATCGACGTCGGCACCGACGAGGTGTTGTCGATCATCGTGCGCGACACGGGGAACTGGCGCGTCTCGGCCGCCGTGCCTCCGCGTGGGCTCGGGCTACCGATCATGATGGCCTTGATGGACAACGTCTCGGTGGACACGACGCACGGCACGGCCATTCGGCTGTCCCGTCGCCTGTAGACGGACGCGAAGGGAGCATCATGGAGCGACAGGTCGACGTCGACGACGCGGGCGACGACAGATCGCGACCGCCCGACGACTCTGGATCGGCCGGCGCCGCCAGCATCGTCGGTCCGGAGCCAGTGAGGATGACGCTCCCGGCGAAGGGTCGCTACGTTCGCGTCGCCAGACTCGTGGCGTCCGGCCTCGCCAACGAGCTGGGCTTCGGTGTCGATCGACTCGACGACGTCCGCCTCGCCGTCGGCGAGGCATGCGCCCTGGCCGTGCAGCTCGGCGCCACCTCCATCTCGCTCGCCTACGCACTCGACGACCACAGCCTTGGCGTGTCGATCGACGCCCAATTCGACGGGCAGTCGGACGATCCCGACAACGAGTATCTCGCCCTTGTCGAACAGGTGCTGGCGGTCGCCGCCTCGGATCACCAGATCGATCGTCAGGACCGACAGATGTCGATTCGCGTCTTGTTCACCGATGGAAGCTGAGGCCGCGGAGACGCTCGAGGCGTTTCGTGACTACCACCGAACCGGTGATCAGCGACTGCGCAACCGGTTGATCGAGCAGCACCTCGACCTCGCCAGACGCGAAGCGATGCGGTTCGCCGGTCGCGGCGAGCCTGTCGACGATCTCATGCAGGTCGCCCGCCTCGGCATGCTCAAGGCGGTCGAGCGCTTCGACCCGACGCTCGGCGTGCCGTTCAGCGCCTTCGCCCGCCCGACGATCGCCGGCGAGCTTCGTCGCCACTTTCGCGACGCCACCTGGGCCGTCCACGTTCCCCGCGGACTCAAAGACCTCCATGCCGGGCTCGGCCGCACCTCCGCCGCCCTCGCCGCCAGCCTCGGTCGCCAACCGACCGCCGCCGAGTTGGCCCGCGAGCTCGGCACGAGCGTCGACGAGGTACTCGAAGCACTCGAGCTGCGGTCGGCCTACCGTCCGACATCGATCAATGCTCCGATCGACGCCGACGGAACGACGACCGACCCGCCCGCCGCCGACGAATCGGATGGCATCGATCCGGCGATCGACTCGATGCTCGTGCGCGAGTTGCTCGGTCGCCTCGAGGGACGCCAGCGAATGATCGTGTACCTGCGCTTCTTCGGTCAGCTCAGCCAGTCGGAGATCGCCGAGCGAGTGGGCATCAGCCAGGTTCATGTGTCACGATTGCTGCGATCGAGCATGACCACCCTGCGCGGGCTGCTCGACGACCACGATGATCTCGAACCGATTGGACCGACTGGGAGGTGAGATGGCCGATTCCGACCTGCCCGCCGACGTCGGGCCACAACCTGCAACTCTGTCCGTGAACGTCGATCACAATGGCGCTCGAGTGCTGGTGACAGTCAGCGGCGAGATCGACCTCGAGACGAGTGCGCAGTTCAGTTCAGTGCTGGCCGACCTCGACGGTGGCGGCCACGTGCGCCTCGATCTCGGCGACGTCACGTACATCGACTCCACCGGTCTGCGAGTGTTGCTGACAGCCCGTGACGCCGCCGCCGAGGCCGGCGGGAGCCTGCGTGTGTCGGCGACATCGAGCATCGTCGCCCGGCTCATCGAGATCACCGGTTCCGCCGACCTGCTCGGCGACTAGCGGGTTCAGGCTCCCAAGTAGCGAACGACCACGACCGCCACGTCGTCGTCGATTCCGCTTTCCGGGCCGACTCGCTCGACGATCCGCCGCGCGGCGTTGTCCGCGTCGGCCACCTCACTCGCCGCCGCGACGAGCCGGGCCATCCCATCGTCGAGTGACTCGCCACGGCGCTCGACGAGTCCGTCGGTGTACAAGACGACGGTCGACCCGGGCTCGACGTGTAACGCCGCACTCGGGCGCTTGCCGCCGCGTCCGAGCAACGCACTGCTCGCCCCATCGAGCCACGTGACGGTGCCACCAGGGCCGAGCACGAGCGGCGGCGGGTGGCCGACAACGGCGTAGGCCAGCTCGCCGCTGTGACGGTTGATGGTCAGGTAGGCCATCGACGAGTCCTCCCCGCAGCGCGTCGACGACGCGAAGTGGTCCAATCCCTCGACGACCTCGTGGGGCTTGTCGAAGCAGTTGGCCAGGGCCCGTCCGGCGCTGCGCACCTGGCCCATCGCCACGGCGGCGTCGATGCCTCGGCCGACGATGTCGCCGATCGAGAAGCCGATCCGCTCGTCGAGACCGATGATGTCGTACCAGTCACCCCCGACGAGTCCGGTCGCCGCCGATGAGTAGTGCGCCGACCACGAAATCTCTGGCGCATCACACGGCGGGATCGACATCATCCCGCGCTGCAGCTTGAGGGCGATCTCGTGGTCGATGTCGTAGCGCCCGGCACGCTCCAGAGCCGGCGCACCCATCACCACCACGGCGTCGACGAACTCCCGATCGATCTCCTCCCTCGACTGACGCGTCGACGCCGCGACGATCAGCGCGCCGCGCACTCTGCTGCGCCACACGATCGGATAGGCGGACAGTCTGTCGGCGCCCAGCACGGTCGCCGGTTGATCCCCGATTGCTCGATGGACCTCTTCGGGTGACGACAGCTCGAGAGCGGCGTGCGGCTCGAGCAGTCCATCGATGGAGTCGGCGGCGGCGCTCAGCGCCCGCACCCGGCGGGCATCGCGAGGTGGCGTCGTGGCCAACAGGTCGGCGCGCCGACTGCCGCGGCCACGTCCGCGGAACAGGGCCACGGCGCCGACCTGGCCCCCGGCAACCTCCAGTGTGGCGCGCAGCATCACCGCCGCCACCGCCCGCCGCGTGGTCGCCGTGGACAGATCGACGGCGACGTCACGCAACCTGCGCACGACGTCCAAGCGCCTGGCCTCCGTGCCGGCCAGTTCGTGGGCTTCGCCCAATTCGTCCCGCAAGTCCTGGAGCGCGTTGTCGTAACGCGACTCGAATTGGCGCCGCGGAGCTCCTGTCCCGCGGACAGAGGGCGTGTCGTCTGGGTTAGTCATCAGCCCAGCAGGCACGCTAACTGCTCGACGCCACGGCCAGAAGGTGGTCGACCGTGCGGGCCAGCACCTGGAGCCTGACGCGCTCACGCTCGTGGGCGGCTCGCGCAGCGCGGCCGGCGGCGATCAGCAGGGCGGCCCGTGGTAGCCGCGCCCAGAGCACATCGGCCGGCCCGTGATTACCGCCGGCGGGGAGGTGCTCGCTGCCGTCGAGAAAGGCCTCCAACCAACGGGGATCCGGCGGCCGACCATGACGGAACCGCTCACCGTCAGCCCCGGTGACGACGACCCAGTCGGCTTCCAGGGCGGCGGCGATCCCGTTGCCCAGAACGGCCAGCGGATCGGCATGTCCATCGGCGCACGCCTCGGCCACGTGGGCGCCGAGCTCGAACAGGGCCTGCGCAGGATCGGGCCGATCGCCCGGTGCCTCGCGCACCGACTCGACGGCGACACCGTCGACCGCCCCGACCTCGGCGACCAGCAACTCCTGCGGCGTTCCGGCTGGGACCGAGACCACGAGTTCGTCGATGACCTGGCCACCACCGCGTTCGAGGATGTCGATCGCCAGCACGTCTCCGCGCACTGCACCGATCCGACTGGCGACGAGGCCGAGTGCTCCGGGGCGGTCGGGCAACCACAGTCGCAGAACAAGGGTGGTGCGGTTTACCGCCGGGTCAGCGGACACCGGCGGACGTCAGCCCAGTTTCGGGAGGCCGCGACGAAGATTGCGAATCCCCTGGGCGATGCGCTTCTCGTTCTCGATCAATGCGAAGCGGACGAATCCCTCACCACCCGGCCCGAACCCGACACCGGGAGACAGGGCGACGTCGGCGTCGCGCACGAGCGCTGACGAGAACTCCACCGAGTCGAGCTCGGCGTACGGCTCGGGGATCGGCGCCCAGACGAACATCGATCCGCCTGGCTTGGGGACCTGCCAGCCGATCCGGGCGAGGCCTTCGACGAGTGCGTCGCGCCGCGCCTCATAGGTGGCACAGATCTCCCTGGGAAACTCGGCGGCTTCGTTGAGCGTGACGGTGGCGGCGATCTGCACCGGCTGGAACATGCCGTAGTCGAGGTAGCTCTTCAACTTGACCAGCGCCTGGACGACCTCGGCGTTGCCGAGCAGGAAGGCCACCCGCCAGCCGGCCATCGAGAAGCTCTTGGTCATCGAGTACAGCTCGACGGCGCATTCCTTGGCGCCCTCGGCCTGCAGAATGCTGGGCGGCCGGTAGTCGTCGAACCCGACGTCGGCGTAGGCGAAGTCGTGGACGACCACCATCTCGCGCTCCCGGCAGAAGTCGACAACCCGCTGCATGAAGTCGAGCTCGACACACGCCCCCGTGGGGTTGTGCGGGAACGAGATGACGAGCACCCGGGGCTTCGGCCAGCCGATCTCGTACGCCGTCGTCAGACGCTCGAAGAAGTCCTCGGCGAACGAGCCGCGCTCGGCGGGGTCGGCCAACGACCGCATCGGAACCTGGCGGAGGTCGGCACCGGCGAACAGCGGCCCATAGATGTGGATCGGGTAGCTCGGGCTGGGCACGATCGCCGCGTCGCCACGATCGAGCAACACCCACATCAGGTGACTGAAACCTTCCTTCGAGCCGATCGTGTTGGTGATCTCGGTCTCGACGTCGAGTTCGACCCCCCACGTTCGTCGGTAGTAGCCGGCGATCGCCTCGCGGAGCTTGGGCAGTCCCCTGGACATCGAATAGCGGTGATTCGCCGGTTTGGTCGCCGCCTCGGCGAGCTTGCGCACGGCGATGTCCGGCGACGGGATGTCCGGGTTGCCGAACCCGAGGTCGATCACATCACGGCCTGCTCGGCGTGCCTCGACCTTCAAGTTGTTGATGATCGTGAACACGTACGGCGGCAGGTTCGAGATGCGCCTGAACTCCATGGCGAGGACGCTACCCCTGGCATCGCCACCTGCGTTGGGTGCGTTGGAAGTCGCCTACAGTCGCTCGGGTGCCCACGGCGCTGGACCCGGACTGCATCCATGTCGTGATCGAGATCCCCCGCGGTAGCAGGAACAAGTACGAGATCGACCACGAGACCAACCGCGTCTACCTCGACCGCCGGCTGTTCACGGCGACGACGTACCCGGCCGACTACGGGTTCGTCCCCGACACCCTCGGCGGCGACGGCGATCCGCTCGATGCCCTCGTGCTCCTCGACGACTCGGTCTATCCGGGCGTGTGGGTCGCGGCCCGCCCGATCGGTGTGCTGTACATGGAGGACGAGGCCGGCGAGGACGCCAAGCTGATCTGCGTCCCACCGCGTGAACCGCGATGGGACGGCGTCAACGACATCGCCGATCTGACCCCCCAACTGGTCGCCGAGATCCAGCACTTCTTCGAGGTCTACAAAGCGCTCGAGCCCGACAAGCATTCGTCGACGCAGGGCATCGGCGGCCGCGTCGAGGCGTGGCAGGAGATCGACGACGCCCGCGGCAACTTCATTCGCTCGGGAACCGGTCAGGCGCCGTAGAAGGCGGCGCCCACCGCGCCTGCTGATTCGCCGAGCACGGCGAACGCCAACACCGGTAGCGGGCGCAAGTCGGAGGCGTACACCGCCTCGGCGAAGCGCTCGCGTAGTACGTCTTCGTAAACCGGCGCTGCTCTCGACAGACCGCCGCCGATGACGAACATCGCCGGGTCGAAGGCCATCGTCAGGCTGCCCAAGCCGACGCCCATCCACCGCGCGAAGTGGCCGAGCACGTGGATCGCGTCTGCGTCGCCGTCAATCGCCGCGGCGACGATGTGCTCGGCGGTGATGTCGACCACCGAGCCGGCGCTGGCGGCAACAGCGTCGAGGCGACCCTCGTAGATCGCCAGGCGCTTCGCTTCGAGGGCGATCGCCGATCCGGACGCATAGCGCTCCCAACACCCGCGCTTACCGCACGGGCACACCGGGCCATCGGGATCGATCATCATGTGCCCGAACTCGCCGAGGTAGCCATGGGCACCGAGCAGCAGCCGACCACCGGCGATCACTCCGCCGCCGATCCCCGTGCCGAGGGTGATCATGATCAGGTCGTCGACGCCCCGACCGGCGCCGACGCGCGATTCGGCGAGCGCCGCACATGAAGCGTCGTTGGTGACCTTCACCGTCCTCCCGAGTCGATCCCCAAACCGGCTGGCGGCATCGAATTGCACCACCCCTGGCAGGTGGGGCGACGACGTCAGCACCCCGTCGACGGTGATCGACCCGGGCAGGCCGACCCCGACGCTGGTGACTCCTGGCACCTCGGCACCCAACGTGGCTGCCAACTCGGCAACGGTCTCGACGAGTTGCTCGTCCCCTGTTGGGGTTGGGCGCCGATCGCTGACGACGATCTCTCCGTCGTCGTCGATCACGACACCCAGGCACTTCGTGCCACCGACGTCGACGCCCAGGCGATAGGTGGTCAAGCTGTCGTCTCCCGGGGGCTCGGCCCCCGAACTCCGTGACCCTCCGGCGTGCTGCGCTCGCTCAAGCCTCGGCGCGGGCCTTGAGCTCGCGGATCGTGTTGAGGATCCGCACCTCGGCCCGCCGCTTGACGAATCCGGGCAGTGGCGTCGCCAGTTCGATGGCCAGGTCGTACTTGACGTACGTCCCGCCGTCTCCGTCGGGCCGGAAGTGGTAGGCGCCGTCGATGGCTCGCTCGATGTCGCCCTTGACCATCTTCCATGACAGCGCCTCGGGCGCTTCTGAGTAGTCGTAGGAGAGCGTGTAGTGGGTGCTGCGGCCGAGCGCCGACGCCCGGAACTCGACCTCCTTGGGTCGTTGCTCCTCGTCCCGTGATCGCACGACGACGTCCTTGATGTCCTTGGCCCACTCGGGGTACCGCTCGACATCGGCGGCGATCTCCCAGACCCGTTCCGGCGGCGCGGCGATGGCGATGTACTCGGTGGCGGTCTCAGCCATGGCTGTCATTCTGGCTGATCGCCGGGGCGCCCGCCGCACTTTGATCTGTTGCCTCGGTCACCGCAGCGCTCGGCGAGGCGCTGTCGGGGTTTCGTTGATGTGGCGCGAATCGACCGTGGTAGGCAGCCCACAGGCCGTTCAGGCCGAACCCGAACATCGGCACGAGAAAGCCGACGGCGAGTGACGAACCAGGCTCGCCATCGGGGCCGTCGAGACGGGCGAACGTGGTCGCGGCGGCCGTGACGACCTGTGCTGCGAGCAACCCGAGCATCCGCCGCTTGACCAACCTCGGGGTCGCTGGACCAGTGAGCAAGTACAGCGACGTCACCGAGATCTCGTCCGCCCTGCTGCGCTGCACCGCCTGCACGTACGACCACAGGAAGCAGAACACGCCCACGGCGAACAGCGTGAGGGCGGTGATCGCCCCGACCCACTGCAGGACGGTCGTGAACAGCACGGCCGCGAGCACGGCGGTGCCGATGAACACGGCGGTGCCGATCTCGTCGACCTGGACGATCCGCCGGCCCGGGAACTCACGACTCACTCGTCGACCCCCAGCGACTCGCCGAGGCGTCGGGCCAGGACGTCATAGGAGAACTCGCTGACGGCCCGCTCCCGCGACGCAGCCGACATCGCCGAGCGGCGATCGTCATCGTCGAGCAGCTCCTCGATCGCCCCGGCGACGTCGTTCCACCGCTCCGGCCGGGAGATCACTCGGCCAGTGACCCCATCGACGACCGCCTCCGCGGCCCCGCCGGAGTCACCGGCGATCTGCGGCGTCCCACACGCTGCCGCCTCGACGAACACGATGCCGAACCCCTCCTGCTCCAGCCCGCCCCAGCGTGTGCGACAGGCCATCGTGAACACATCGGCACAGCCGTACAACAGCGCCAAATCGTCGTGGGCGACCCGCCCGAGGAACCGTACGGGGGCCGCCAGGTCGCTGGCCAGCCGGCGCAGCCGCCGCTCGTCGCGACCACTCCCGGCGATCGCCAGCACGAGTTCGGGGCGCCCCGGCGCCAACGCCGCCACAGCCCGGATGGCGACGTCGAAACCCTTGCGCGGCACGAGCCGGGAGATCGACACGACCAGTTCAGCCTCCGGCGGAATCCCGAACCTGGCGCGGGCTGCGCAGCGCTCCGGCGCGGTGAGCGGACGAAACCGCTCGACGTCGACGCCCGGCGGAACCACGGTGACTGGTAGCGCCCGACCGGCGGCACGTTCCGCCTCACGTGCCGCGTACTCCCCCGCCGACACGACACGTCGCGCGCCGCGAAGCACCGTCCCGAGCACGTGACGGGATCCCGGGATGCGTCCCGGCACGGTCACCTCGGCCCCGTGCAGGACGACGTCGTAGGGCAGCCGCAGCGACGGGCCGACGAGCCCCAGAGGAACGGCGGGATCGAGGACGACGAGCGCGGCGCCGATGTCTTCGGCCAGCGTGTCGATCCGCCGCACCATCACCGGATGCGGCAGGAGCACCGGCTCGCGCACGCGCTCGACGCGGAACGGCTGCTCGGCGTCGAACTCGGCCGCTCCCGCGTACGGGCTGGTCAACACGGCGAACGAATCCGGCGGCAGGCGCCGCCACCATTCCCAGAGCAACGACTGGATTCCACCGATCTTCGGCGGGAAGTCGTTCGTCACCAGCAGGTGCTTCATGCCGACGAGTGCTTGCTCGCCGGCCGACCCGCAACGCTGGACGCTGCGGCATCCACCCCGAGCCGACCGCTCGCCCACCTGGCGTGCTCGGCGAGCACCTCGTCACCGCTGTCCCGGTACCGAGTCAGTGTCGCCCTCGTGCGGGCGTCACAGCCGTCGCCGATGTTGCCGAGCACGACGAGGGCGTTGCGACGCAGCCAGCGCGGATCCCGTCCGGCGATGTACCAGCGACCGTGGCGGTGCAACAGGGTGTCGTCGTCGACGTCGAGGAGGTCGAGCACGTCGACCCACGCCTGCACCTCGGCCGCCCCGTGCCCGGCCGCGCCGGCCGCCCCGCCAATCGGCCGTCGGTGACGCCGTCCGAGGTGCACCGTCGGCGGACACACTTCCTGGCACTCGTCGCACCCATAGAGGCGGTCGCCAACCGCCGACCGCAGCTCCACCGGGATCGTCCCGGGCCGTTGCAACACCCAGGCCAGGCACCGCGCCCCATCGATGACCCCCGGCGCCACGATCGCTCCGGTTGGACACACGTCGATGCACCGCCGGCACGACCCGCACCCATCGGCGACCGGCGCCGCCGGGACGTATTCGTCGTAGGCCGCTGTCGTCACCACCGAGCCGAGGACGAACCAGCTGCCGGCCCCGGCGACGAGCAGGTTGGCGTTCTTGCCGAACCACCCCAGCCCGCCGAGGTACGCCACCTCTCGATCGACGACCGAGTTGTCGTCGGCGAAGGCGATTGCCCGCTCGCCGGCCAGTCGAAGACGCCTGGCGATCTCCTGCAGGCCGGCGCGTAGCGGGCCGTAGTGATCGATCCACGCGTAGCGAGCGACCCGTGCGTGGGGGCCGGCGGGCCGCGCTGGCTCGGTGTCGGCGAGGTAGGACCGGGCGGCGACGATGATCGATCGAGCACCGGGCACGGCGCGCTGCGGATCGGTGGATCGTTCCGGGTTGCGAAAGGTGAACGCCATGCCGGCGTCGAACCCGGCTTCCCGGCGGGCGACCAACTCGCGACGCGCCCGATCGAGGACAGCAGCAGGAGCCACACCGAGATGGTCGATCCCGTGCTGACGCGCCAAGACGGTGAGCTCGCCGAACGTCGGCAGCGACTCACGGCGACGCATCGCATCAGCGTACGGTCCGTGATCGCTGGGACACTGCTGAGGAGTGGATCATCCCGGCCTGGGCGAGGAGCCGGACCGCCCGCTCGGTGGCCAGGTCGACGATCTCGGCGTCGCCACTGCGACGTCGTGGCTCGCGCCCGGAGGCCGGATGCCATCGCATCGAATCTGTGTTCGGAGTGTTCATGGGCCGATCATGACGAAGGGGTGTAACGATCAGACGGGTGCAACGATCGGTCGACAGTCACTACGGTCGTCGGCCGTGGACCACGCGGCGCACCCCGTCACCGTCCGTGTTGTCCGCGTCTTCACCCGCGACGGCGGCGGCGGCAACCACCTCGGCATTCACGACGGACTGCTCACCGACGGCGCGATGCAGCTGATCGCCACCGAACTCGGATTCTCCGAGACGATCTTCATCGACACCGTCGGCGCCGACGGCCCCACCCCCGTGCGGATCTTCACGCCGGCGACGGAGCTGCCGTTCGCGGGGCATCCGCTCGTCGGCGCGACCTGGCATCTCGCCACGCCCGGGGCGGCGGTCGCCTTGCGCTGCGGCATCGGAGTCGTCGCCGGGCACCGCTCCACCGCTGAGTCGGCGAGTCTCGAGGTTGCCCACCTGCCATCGGTCGAACGCGCTACGGCGCCGGGAGCGGTTGCGGCCTGGATCGCTCGGATGCCGCTGCCCTACGAAGTCCATCAGCTCGCCACCCCCGATGCCGTTGCGGCGTACCAGCTCGACGATCGGCCCGCACATCGGCTCGTCTGGGCCGTCGGTGACGGCGGTGATGACAACACCGTGCGCGCCCGGTTCTTCGCACCGGGCATGGGAGTCGACGAGGATCCGGCGACAGGCAGTGCGGCGGTCGCCCTGGCCGCCGTGCTCCGACACGAAGGGCACACATCGGGTTCGCTGACGATCCACCAGGGCGCAGAAGTCGGGTGCCCGTCTCGAATCGACCTGTCCTGGACCGCTCGCGACACCGTGATCGGCGGTGCGGTCGCCGACGATGGACTGCGGACCGTCAGCGCCCCGACCGGCTCGTGAGCCACGCCCCACCGAGCACCAGCACGAGCCCGGCGATGGCCAGCGCGGCGACATGCTCGTCGCGGAACAGCACCCCGAGCCCGAGGGCCACGACGGGGATGAGGTATCCGATCACCGACCCACGCGTCGCCCCGACTCGGCCGAAGAGTGTTCCCGCGGCGACGAAGGCCAGCCCCGTCCCGAGGGCCCCGAGGACCACGACAGCGAGCACGGGCTTCCACGCCAAGGAGGAATCGGGCACGCCGACCAGGGCGTACGGCGCGGTGAACAGCATGCCGGCCATCTGCGCCCGCCAGATGACCGGCAACGAGCCATAACGCTGCTGGAGGGGCACGACGAAGTTGCCGGCGAATCCGTAGGACACGATGGCGACGAGAACGAGCGACGCTCCCAAGGCGGTCTTCGAGCCGCCCTGCATCGACGGCAGGCTGATCGCCACCACCCCGACGAACCCAACCGCCAGACCAGCGAGCTGATTCCGTCCGGGTGCCCGACGCAAGAGCACCGCGGCGATCAACGCGGCGACCAGCGGCACCGCCCCGTTGAGCATTCCGGCGACCGCCGACGAGACCCACTGTTCGGCAATCGGGAACAACATCATCGGGACGGCGAGCCACACGAATCCGAGCACCACGATCCGCGACCGGTCGACCGGATCGATCTTCGTGCGCCTGGCCCTGGGAACGAGTGTGAGGGCCAGGAACCCGAACGCCAGCCTCCCGAAGGCGACGACACCTGGCTCCAAGGTCTCCAAGCCTTCGGCGATCAGGAGGAAGGATGCACCCCACACCACCGAGGCGACGGCGATCAGCATCCAGTCGAACGGCTCGAAGGCGGCGGCGCTGTGACCCTCGGCGGTCACCGGCAGGCGCGTCGACGGCGTCACCGCGGCGAGGACGTCACCGGCGGGGAGCACCTCGCCCGCCGCATCGTCGTCGCGGGTCGCGGTCACGATCGAGACCGTAGAGGGACGCGCGCACCCGACGCTCGCTGGAATCGGACGACAAACGTCACAGGCATCAGCGACGCGCCAGGTCGATGAGCGCGTCACTCGTGATGACGTTGGCGCCGGCGGCGATGACGTCGCGACGCACCTCTCGATCGTTGGTCACGACCGCCACTGGTCGCCGCGGATCGAGTCCACTGACTTCTTCGCGGATGATGTCGTCGGCCGTGACGCCAACCGGCGAGTAACGAACGCGGGCGAGCCGGCGTCGATCCGCATGTGCACCGACGACGTTGGCACCGTCGAACACCACCACGAACTCGCTGCCGAAGCGCCGAGCCAAGCCGTCGACTGCATCGAGCAGATTGGTTCGTTGCTGAGCCAACGACAGATCGGGCCACGCCAGCTTGGCGACGTTGTAGCCGTCCACCAAGGCGATGAGGGCGGGCACCCTGAGCAGATACTCGGCTCTCAACTGCGGATCCTTGGCGGCCGTACGCGGCACCTCGATCGCCTGGCGGCGTACCGGACCGGTGGCGACCATCGCGCTGAGCTCGTCGGCGAGCGTCCTGGCCACCTCGGCGATCTGGCGTAGTCGGGCGATCTGGGCCGCGCCGGGCGACCCGCTCGGGAGATCGGCCCGCGAGGCGAGCAGCTCGTCGCGCTGGGCCGTTGCTGACGTGGCCCGTTTCACCGCCTCGTCGCGTTCGGACTCGACGCGCTCGAGCACCCGGCGGGCCCCGTCGGCACGGTCACGAGCGTGCCGAGCCTCCTGCTTGAGCTCAGCGACGGATCGACGCAGGGCTTCGACCACCGAACCGCCGTCCTTCTCGCGACGGCGATGCTCCTGCAACTCGTTCTCACGATCGGTGAGCTTCTCGGTGACTGCCACGAGCTCTGCACGCGTGCGGATCGCCGCTTCCTCGGCAGCAACCCGACGCCGCTGCTCGGAGGCGATCTGGCGGACGGCATCACGTTCGGCGGCATCCTTGGCGCGGCGATCGAGCATCGTCGCGATGCGCTCCTCCCAACCGGGGTCCTGCCGGAGCCAGGCGAGCCCGATGTCATCGACCAACTCCGGCACGGCGGCCTCGGCCAGTCGAGTGCGGAAGTCCTGATCGGCCTCGACAATCCGGCGTACACGACCGAGCGTCGCCGCGGCCAG
Organism: Ilumatobacteraceae bacterium; assembly: GCA_963786985.1. Lineage (GTDB taxonomy): Bacteria > Actinomycetota > Acidimicrobiia > Acidimicrobiales > Ilumatobacteraceae > Desertimonas. The sequence continues at coordinate 527,039 of CAWBBL010000025.1, forward strand.
CCGCGGCTGCTTGGTGAACGGCTTGATGTCCCCAGGGACCGCCAGCGGCGGCTTGCACTTCTGCCAGGCGGAAGCGGTGCGCACGGCGAACTCGAGGGCCGAACGAAGGTCGTCGTGCTGCAGGTTCGGGGGTCCCGGCCGGGAATCGTGCGGCACGAATCGAGGCTAGGCGCCGACCCCGATGGATTCTCCTACCGCAATCCGGTCGGTCCTGACCGAATGTCGGTATCGGAACTCAGGGTGTTCCACGTTGTCAGCGCTTGTCTGCCTGAGTCCCCTGACTGACTCCCCTGCCTGACTCCCCTGCTGGATTTCCGGTCGCCAGTGGCCGATGTGCGGTTGGAGAACTGACTCAGTCGACGAGCGTGGTGCCGTGCTGGTCGATGGCGACGACACGAGCACCACCGCCGGTGGGTAGACCGGCGGCCAGCGTTGCACCCTCGCCGGCCCCGGTCAGGAACGCCACGGTCGGCCCGCTGCCGGAGAGCCAGCCGCACCATGCACCGGCCGCGATACCTGCGTCGAGTGCCGCACCCGACGCCGGCACGGCGACCAAACGACGCTGTTGATGGAGGCGGTCCTGCGTCGCTTCAGAAAGGGCGGCGATGTCTCCGCCGGCCAAGGCAGCTACCAGCAGCGAGCTACGACCGACGTTGAACACGGCATCCTCGAACGACACGCTGGCCGGGAGGGCGGTCCGTGAGGCCGCCGTCAACGTCGTCTCCTCGGGGATCCACAACACGACGTCAGGGCGCAATGGCGTGTCGATGCGCACCGCGTGGGTTCCGGCGGTGGCGACGACACCGCCGTACAGCGAGGCGGCCACGTTGTCGGCGTGACCTTCGAGATCGGCAGTAATCGCCAGGACCTCGGCGTGCCGCTCGGCCAACGCCTCTGAGCCGCCCCGCTGCACCACGGCGAGGGCGGCGCCCCCGACCCGCATCGCTCCGCTGAAACCGAGACCGCGACCAATCGGGATCGGGGAGCGCACCCACACCTCGCCCGTTCCGCCCGCGGCATCGAAGGCGATCCACGCCGGGTGATGCTCGTCGACCCGTTTCGTCAGCGCCTCCCTGTCCGTCGACTCGGCGACGATCCCCATCTCGGCGTACACGTCGAGGGCGACACCGAGGGCGTCGAACCCCGGCCCGAGATTGGCGCTCGAAGCTGGAACTCGAACGACGGTCATGCAGTGCTCGCCGCAGCCCTGGGAAGCGGCGATCCACACGTCGAGCGTGGCGGCGGCCTTGCCGCTGTCGATCGCCTCCGCGGCCTGATCGACGCCGTCGGACAACGAGTCAGCCGCTGCTGCGACGACCAGTGCTGCGGCCGCGTTGAGTACGACGATGTCGCGGTGCGGACCACGCTCTCCCGCCAGCACACGGCGGACGACGGAAGCGTTGTGCGCCGGGTCACCACCCAACAGTTGTTCGTGCGTTGCCGGGGCGAAACCGAGAGCCACCGGATCGACCTCGAACGTGTCGACGCTGCCGTCATGGGCCATCGCCAGCACCGTCGACGGGCCGGTGGTCGTCAGCTCGTCGAGACCGCCACCGTGGACGATCCACGCGTCGGTCGAGCCGTGCGCCCGCAGCGACGCCAGCATGCCTTCGGCGAAGCGGGGGTCGGCCACGCCGATCACCTGGCGGCGCACGCGGCCCGGATTGGCCATCGGACCGAGCAGGTTGAACACCAGTGGCACACCGACCTCCCGGCGCGCCGGGGCAGCGAAGCGGAAGGCGGGATGGAAGCTCGGCGCAAAGCAGAACCCGATGCCGGCCTCCTCGACACAGTGCAGCACCCCTTCGGGGGGCAGCTCGATGGCCACCCCGAGCGCCTCCAGCACATCGGCGGTCCCACACCGCGACGAAGCGGCCCTGGCGCCGTGCTTGCACACCGGCACGCCGGCGCCGGCCGTGACGATCGCCGCCATCGTCGACACGTTGATCGAGTGCGAACGATCACCGCCCGTGCCCACGACATCGACGGCCCGCGCCCGCAACACATCGCCGAGGGGCACGAGAGTCGCCGCCGCCAGTACGGCGTCGAGCAGTCCCGACAGCTCGTCAGCTGTCTCACCCTTGATCCGCAACGCCACGGTGAAGGCGATCAGCTGGGCCGGCGTCGCCCCTCCCGACAGAATCGCCCCCATCGCCGTGGCCGCCTGGTGGGCGGTCAAGTCTTGTCCGTTGATCAGCTCGGTGATCACCGCCGGCCAGCCGCCGGATGACGCCAACTCCTCGATGCTCGCAGACGCGACGTTCTCAGGCTCGGGCACGCGCGGTGAATCTATTCAGTGGCTGAGCCGGGACGCCGGGGCGAATGGCCCGCCCGTCCCGGTCGTCAGGCCGGACGGCGACGCTGACGAATGATCCGGCGGCGTTCACGCTCGGTACAACCGCCCCACACGCCGGCCTTCTCTCGGTGCATCAGGGCGTGCTCCAGGCAGGCGACTCGCACCGAGCAGCCATCACACACCGCCTTCGCTTCGACGGCGTCGTCCTCATCGTCGGGATAGAAGATCGCTGCATCCAGCCCTCGACATGCACCCAGCTTGCGCCACTCGATTTGCTTCACCGACAATGCGGATCCCCCAATCCCCGGTGGACTCTGGCCAGCACCCTAGAACGACCGGCAGCGCCCGGTCCAGAGGCAATTGCACCTCCCCGGCGGTCGTCGACAGGTCGTCCCTATGATGCGGTCGTGACGTCGCCGCGGCCCGTCGAGCAACCGTTCGATCGGGTGGCGATGGTCAGCCGATTGGCCACCGAGACGTTCGATGTGTTGGTCGTCGGTGGCGGGATCACCGGCGCCGGCGTGGCCCTCGACGCTGCCGCTCGCGGACTCCGCACGGCCCTCGTGGAGGCCGAGGACTTCGCCTCCGGAACGTCCTCGAAGAGCTCCAAGTTGGTCCACGGAGGCATTCGCTACCTCCAGTCCGGAGAGGTGCGCCTCGTCTACGAGGCTCTCCGCGAACGCCAGCGGTTGCGCCGCAACGCTCCGCACCTCGTCAAGATCCTCCCGTTCCTCCTGCCGATCCTGACGCGCGACGGCCTGATCAACCGGCGCGTCGCCCGGGCGCTCGGTTCGGCGATGTGGATGTACGACCTGACCGGTGGATGGCGCATCGGGCGGCTGCACAAGCGGGTCAACGGCGACGAGGCGCATCGCCACATGCCGACCATGCCACGGGACAAGCTCGCCTACGGATACATCTACTACGACGCGACGGTCGACGACGCCCGGCTCGTGCTCACCGTGGCGCGGACCGCCGCCGCACACGGCGCCGCCGTCGCCAATCGCTGCCGGGTCACCGCCTTCGACCACGATCACGAGGGACGGGTCGTCGGGGCGCGCATCGACACCGGTGACGGCGAGATCGCCGTCACTGCCAGCGTGGTCGTCAACGCCGCCGGCGTCTGGGCCGATGAGGTCCGCACGCTCGCCGACGGCTCGTCCACCGAGACGATCCGCCCGGCCAAGGGCGTACACGTGACGGTTCCGTGGTCGCTGCTGCGCAATGACATCGCCGCAGTGATCCCGGTCCCCGGCGACCGGCGCAGCTTGTTCGTCGTCCCCTGGGGCCGCCGGCCGGAGGGGACGTTCTCTCACACGTACATCGGGACGACCGACACCGACTACGACGGACGACTCGGCGACCCGCCGTGTACCTCGACCGACATCGGCTACGTGCTCGGCGCCGTGAACGCCGCCGTCGGCACGAACCTCACCGCGGCCGACGTCACCGGCGTATGGGCCGGATTGCGCCCGTTGGTGCGGTCGGCGAACAGTGGGCGTACGGCTGACCTGTCGCGCCGCCACCGAGTGACGACGAGCCCGACAGGAGTCGTCGCGGTGACCGGCGGCAAGCTCACGACGTACCGCGAGATGGCCGAAGACACGGTTGACGCGGTCGTTGCTGCGCTCGGCAAGCGAGCCCGATGCCGCACCAAGAAGATCGCCCTGCTCGGTGCCGCCGGGTTCACGGAGGTCCCTCAGGGGACACCCGAGGCGCACCTCGCCGACCGCTACGGAACCCTCGCCCCGGCGATCGACGAGCTCGTTGCCAAGGATCCACGGCTCGGTGACCCACTGGTGCCGGGCCTGCCCTACCTGCGCGCCGAAGCGGTCTACGCGGCGCACCACGAGATGGCGACTTCGCTCGCCGACGTCCTCGTCCGGCGCACCCGAGCGCACCTCCTCGACCGCACCGCGACGCTCGCCGCGGCGCCCAGCGTCGCCCACCTGCTCGCCGAGGTCCTCGGATGGGATGCAGCTGAACGGGACCGCCAGCTCGCCGCCTACGGCGATCTCGTGGCCCGAGAACTGGCCGACGCCCGGTGAGCGCTCCCATGGCGCCGACCCCGCCGATCGAACTGACGGGTACCAACGGGCGCTGGCCGACCGCCGTCGACGTGCCCGATACGGTGCTCGATGCACTTGCCGCGATCGCCCCACTGGCGACTGACGAGCAGGTGACCGCCGAGGCGTCGCGCGACTGGTGGCCACTCGCGCTGCACTGGTCATTGGCCGGCTCGGTGCCCTGTCGGGCCGCGGCGGTCAGCCGGCCGACGACGACCCAGCAGGTCGCGGCGATTGCTGCGCTGTGCCACCACGAGCGCATCCCGTTGACGGTCGGTGGCGGGCGCAGCGGCGTGTCTGGTGGCGCCGTTCCGGCGTACGGGGGTGTGCTCCTCGACATCACCGGTCTGCGTGGCGTTGGCCCGGTCGACGTGGCATCTGGCGTCGTGGAGGTCGCCGCTGGAACATTCGGGCCCGACCTCGAGCGTCAGCTGGCCGCCGACGATCTCAGCGTCGGCCACTTCCCGCAGAGTTTCGACCTGGCCACCGTCGGCGGATGGATTGCCTGCCGCGGCGCCGGTCAGTACTCGACGCGTTACGGCAAGATCGAAGACCTCGTTGTCGGCCTCGAGGTCGTCCTCGCCGACGGTCGGGTCGTGCGCACCGGTGGTGCCCCGGCCGCCGCGGTCGGGCCGGACCTCAACCAGCTGTTCGTCGGATCGGAGGGGACGTTGGGGATCGTCACGCGGGCATGGTTGCGGGCCCACCGGCGACCACCGGTCGAGCGCCGCGCCGCCTACCGCCTGGCCTCATTCGCCGATGGGATCGACACGTGCCGGCGGGTCCTGCGGTGTGGCGCGACTCCAGCGGTCCTGCGGCTGTACGACGAGTTCGAGTCGCTCGGTGGCGGTCGGGGTGGCGACGGCACGAATTGCACGCTGATCGTGCTCGACGAGGGTGAGCCGGAGCTGACCGAGGCGACGATGTCCGTCGTCGCCCGCTGCGCCGAAGGCGCTGCCGACGCCGGTGAAGCAGTGGTCGGCGCCTGGCTCGACCATCGCAACGACACGAGCGCCCTCCAGTCACTGACCCGCCAGGGCTATGTCGTCGACACGATGGAGATCGCCGCCCCATGGAGTCGTCTCGCTGACCTCGCGGTCGACGTCTGCGCCGCGCTGCGGGCCGTCGCGCACTCCCGTTCGGCAAGCTGTCACCTCTCGCACAGCTATGCCGACGGCGCCTGCCTGTACTTCACGTTCCTCGCCCAGCCGCCAGCCGCCGAGATCGAGTCGACCTACATCGCCATGTGGGACGCCGGACAACGGGCAGTGCTGGACGGCGGCGGCAACCTCTCCCATCATCACGGCATCGGCATCAACCGATCGCGGTACCTCGACGAGGCGCTCGGTGCAGGGTTGGCGGTGCTCGCGGCGATCAAGCGGGCCATCGACCCACACGGCATCCTCAACCCGGGCAAACTTGGTCTGCCGTCGCCGTTCGGCGCCGCGCCGTGGCCGTGAGCCGGACGGCTGTGCGCTGGGACTGGCCGGCGATGCGCAGCGGCGCGGCCATCTCGATGATCCTCGCGTTGCCGCTGGCGGTCGGGGCGCGAATCGCCGCCGACGGCGACCACGAGAGTGTCGCCATCGGGTTCTCGATCGGAGCGACGATCGGCTTTCTCGTCGGTGCCGGATGGGCGGCGTGGACCCAGCGAGTCGGTTTCCCATTGAGCCACGGGCTGGTCACCGCCGGGGGGACCTACCTCGCCGCGCAGGCCGTGTTCATCGTCATTCGACTCGTCCGTGGCGAGGACGTTCGCTGGTTCGCCGCACTGTTCACCCTGACGTTCGTACTGCTGGCCGGGTTGCTCGGCGGCTTGCTCGGCCAACGACTCCGCTCGGCTGGGATCCAACCGACGCGCTTCACCGTCCGCGAGGATCCATGACATGCCGGTGATCCTCGTCCTCGACATCGGAACCACGACGATGCGGGCCGCCTTGGTCGATGAGCACCTCGAGGTCGTCGATCTCGAAGCAACGGCGATGCCGCCGAGCACGCCGTTCCCGGGACTCGTCGAGTTCGATGCCGCGGCGATGGCCACGGCCGCCGTCGATGCGGCGACCACCCTGATCGGCCGCGGCCCGCCGCCGGTTGCAGTCGGCATCGCCAACCAACGAGCGAGCACGATCGTGTGGGACCGCGCGACCGGAACTCCGATCGGTCCGGGAATCGGGTGGCAGGACCTCCGCACCGTGTTCGACTGCATCACGGCCAAGTCCGAGCACGGCCTGTCGATTGCTCCGAACCAATCGATCACCAAGCTCGCCTGGCTGCTCGCCAACGTTGCCGGTTCCACCACCGACCTCTGCTTCGGCACCGTCGACAGCTGGTTGACCTGGACACTGACCGGCGGGGCGGTGCACGTCACCGATCAGACCAACGCCGCCGTCACCGGACTCTGCGGTGCCCAGCCGGGGTCGTGGAGCGAGGAGCACGCCGGACTCTTCGATGTCCCGATGGAACTCCTGCCGCGCATCGTCGATTCGAGCGGCGTCGTCGGCACGGCGACGGTGCTCCCCGGCGGTCCACCGATCGCCGCCCTCGTCGGGGACCAGCAGGCGTCGCTTGTCGGACAGGGATGCGTTCGGCCTGGCCAGGCGAAGATCACGTTCGGATCAGGGGGCATGCTCGACCTGTGCACGGGGCCGGTGCCACCGGTCTCCCAGCAACGGGCCGAGCACGGGACGTACCCGATCGTCGCCTGGTCACGTGACGGCATGGTGACGTGGGGTACCGAGGCGATCATGCTGTCGGCCGGCACCAACGTTCAGTGGCTGGTCGAGGACCTCGGCCTGATCGCATCGCCGGCAGCGAGTCACGAGGTGGCCGCCAGCGTGGCCAGCACCGACGGGGTGACCTACGTGCCCGCACTGCTCGGCCTCGGGACACCGCGGTGGGACTTCGGGGCCCGCGGCACTCTCCTCGGCGTCACCCGCGGAACCACCGCTGCGCACGTCGTGCGCGCCGTGCTCGATGGCGTGGCCCAGCGGGCCGTCGACCTCGTCGAGGCTGCCGAGTCCGACACCGGGTTGGCGATCGGCACGTTGCGTGTCGACGGAGGGATGAGCAGCAATCCGACGTTCGTCCAGGCTGTCGCCGATCTGTCCGGGCGGTCCGTCGAGGTCTCCCCGATCGCCGAGGCAACGACGCTCGGGGCGGCGTTCCTTGCCGGCCTCGCCGTCGGCACGTGGCAGAACGTCGACGAGGCCGCCGACCTGTGGAGGCCCAAGGTCATCACCGAGCCGGGTACCGATCGGACAGCGGACCGGGCCATGTGGATCGAGGCCGTCGACCGTTCCGCCGAGTGGATTCCGGAGCTCTCGGCGCTCGACTTCTAGACTGCCGGGCGTTCGCCCCAAGGCCCTCACCGAAAGGATCCGCGACTCGTGGACATACGAACCGCGTCGCCCCGCACGGCGCCGCCGACGTCGCCACCATCGGCGTCCGGACCTGTGGAGAGCGCGCCAGCCGCGGAAGCGGACACCGACACGGGCACGACCGCCCCGCGCCGACCGACGGCCGATGACATCGCCTTGCTGGGGTTCGCCCAAACCATCGAGCTGTCCGCCCGCGACCTGTACCAGGCAGCACTCGACAGCGGTCTCGGCGACGGTGACCTCGCCGACGTGTTCACGACCTTGCGCGACAACCACAAGGAGTACGCCAACCGGCTTTCCGGCATTCTCGGCGTCGACGCTCCGCAAGGACGGGACGACGCCCTGTTCGACGAGCTCGTCGAAGGGTTCGAAGGCGGCGATGCGACAGCCGTCGCCACCTCGGGGATCGACCTGGAGGCGAACATCGTCGCCACCCACACCGATCTGATCGGACGTCTGCAGGGCGTCGACGGCCTCGCCGCGCTGGCCTCGTTCTTGGTGGTCGAGGCCCGCCATGGCACCGTGCTCGCCGACGTGGCCGGACAGGGCGACGATCTCGACGCCATGCTGATCGCCGGGGGCGAACCACTCCAGCCGCCCGACGGAGCGGCAGCCGGGTGGAGGACAGCATGAGCGGCCGCGCCGGTTCGCCGACCGGCCCGATGCTGACGCGCCGACGCTTGTTCGAGATCGGCGCCTCGTCGGTCGGGCTGGCCGCCGTGCTCGCCGCCTGCGGAAGCGACGAGGCCTCGGCGCCCGGCCGAGTCGGCAATGCTCCGGATCGCACCGAGCTGCCCGAGGGCGAGGTGGACGACGTGGTGTTGCTGCGCACGCTGACGTCGCTGGAGCACTCGATCATCGCCGTCTACGAGGCTCTCGCCGGTATCGACGGTCTCGACGAGGACGTCGCGGCCCTGCTCGCCAGGTATATCGATGATCACACCGCCGTCGCCGCCACCTTTGCCGACCTCACCACCACCGCCGGTGGAGAGCCCTACGAGTGTCCCAACACCTGGTTGATGAGCCGGACGATGCAGCCGATCATCGACCACATCGTCGGGGCAACCGTCGACGGCGTCGAGATTCCACCGTCGGACGACCCCAGCCGGGACTCGCTCGCCACCGCCGATGCCCTCGAGACGCTCGGCGCGGCCACGGCCCAGCTGTACGTCGAGCGACTCACTGACCCCGCCCTGCGCGCCGCCGTGATCGATGCCGGAGCCGCCGCCAGTCGACGATCGGCGACCGCCGCGCTGCGCGCCACTCCGCCGCCCGAAGGGTACGTGTCACCCGCAATCACCGACGGTGAAGAAGTCGAGGCCGACAATGAAGGGTTCCTGCCGCACTTCGCCATCACGTCGCGGTTCGGACAGCTGACGCCGGTGACGCTGCAAGTCGGCGCCCGCGACGACGTCGGCCAGCGCTTCACGATCACCCTCGAGACGCCTGCCGAGAACTCCTACGCCTACGAAGGCGAGACCTGCCCCGCCTGACCCCCGATCCCCCGACGGACCACCATCTCCGTTCTGGGCGGCCTTCGGTCCATTTCCCGATCTGGGCGGCCTACGGTCCGGATTCCGGGCGGTTGGCCGCCCAGTTCCGGCCTGCAGCGGCCGCCGCCGGTAGCCTGGTCGCTGACGGTGAGTCGGCCGGGTGGCCGCGGCACGGCACGACCGTGTCGAGGAAAGTCGGGACTCCAACGGGCAGGGTGCTGGCGAAAGGCCAGGTCGGGGTGACCTGACGGCGCACGCAACAGAGAGCAGACCGCCGATGGCCGGGGCAACCCGGATCAGGCAAGGGTGAAACGGTGCGGTAAGAGCGCACCAGCGTCCGGGGCGACCCGGGCGGCTCGGCTACCCCACCCGGAGCAAGGTCAAGCAGAAGGAACGGGCGGCCCGCCCGCCCCGGCGAGCCGGGGCAACCTTCGGGTAGACCGCATAGATGGATGGCCACCAGCCACCCGCCAGGGTGGCCACAGGATCCCGCTTACAGGCTGACTCACCGTCACTAGGCCATCTACCTGCGGCGATGCACTGTCCGCTGTGGCTCTAAGAATCGCCCGGAGGTTCCAAGTTGTTGGCGTCGCAGCCGACCTCGAGCAGCTGCTCGTCGATGCGCAGGACGAGGTCAGGGTACGGAGCGAGCTCGTTGCGGATGTCCACAAGCTCGGCACAGGGCGCACCGGCTAGCAGGCGATCATCGAAGTCACCGATGCCGCCGCCGTCGTCGTTGTTGTTGTTGCCACCCACCAGCATCATCAAGCCGACCGCCATGACCACGGCCGCCAACGCCGCCGTTCGCTTCATCTGCCCCACCTTCCGCCGAGAAGTTGCCGCACCCTGGTCAGCGCAGACGGCATTGTGGAAGCCCGCACACCGAGTGCGCCCTGTGCGGATTGCCCCCACGAATGCCCCACAGAACCCCGACGAGTCGTGACGGCATCCTCGACGAGCTCGGGCCGTCGTGGAAGCGGTCTCGCTCAACGAGTGGGAGGATCGTCGGCGGTGGATGACTTCGACGGCACCCGTCTCGCCCGCGGAATGCTGGACGAGGCGGATGCCGCCGTGGCCCCTGGGCGGGCAGTGACGATCCATACCCGGCGGCGACAGCGCCAAACCCGGAGCGCAGCCTCAGGGCGTACGCGCAACGGCCCCGCACCCGGGGAGGGTGAGGGGCCGTTGGCTTGCACACCCCCGGCTCGGCGGAGCCGGGGGCGCAGGTGCTGTGGTAGGTCAGCCGTTGTTGCTGATCGGGGCGTACGTCGCCCTGGGTGTCGACGGTGATGCTCGCCGGGGTGCGGTTGCCGGCAGACGCCGCTGATCTGCTCGCCGGTCTGGGTCGGAGCGGATCCAGCCCGATGCCGTGGTGGTCGCCGTTGAAGTTGGCGATGTGGTTGGCGATGGCCGTAGCCGTAGGCGTCGTTGGTGGTTCCGTTGGTGCTGACGTCGGCGGACGCCAGGCCGGGAGCGGCGGCGGCCACAGCGGTGGCGGCGACGAGGCCGAGGATGAGCTTCTTCATGGGGTGTGTTTGTCCTTCTTGTTTCGGTGAACCTTGGCGGTGAACCTTGGTAGGTCGTTGAACCTTGGTTGTGACTATACCTTGGTTACCTTGGTTTGGTAGGGACTTTGGTCCCTTTTCGACTAAGGTGCAACAGATGCGCATCGACATCACCCCGGGCCGCGGCCGGATCACCGTCGGACCACCCGGCGGACCCACCGAGACGATCCCCGCCTCGGTGACCGTCACGATCACCGACACGTACCCCTACGACGTCGAAGCCCGACTCGAATGGTCCCCGACCGTCGGCAAACTCGCCGTCCGCAAGGTCTGCTGCACCGCCCTGCCCGGAGGCGACGACGTCTCACCCACCGGCATCGCCCGCATCGCCCTGCGCGACACCATCCAGCAAGCACTGGAGACCGAATACCTCGGCGGCACCAGCTGGCCCGGACTCCTCGACAAACACAACGACCACCAACCGCTCGCCGTCGACGCCCTGATCTACCTGCTCGCCGTCGCTTTCCAAAGCCCCAAACCCACCGCCACCGTCGCCCTCGCCCGAGGACTCTCCCCCGCCAGCGGACCCAAACGAGTCCTCGCCGCCCGCAAAGCCGGACTGCTCCCCGAAACCGAACCCGGCAAACCCGCCGGCGCATGACCTCCGCGTTTAGGGCGGCCACTCTTTACGGTGCAAACAGACAGTCAACGTTGTCGACCTCGTGCCCCAGAACCTGCAACACCGATGCGGTGAGTGGTCAAGGTCTCCAGACGCGGAATGGCCCCCGCACCGGTTAAGGGCGGGGGCCTTTCCGCACTGACCTCGCCGTCGATCGTTCCGCCGGCATCGGTTAGCTACTTCCGCCGTACCCGACTCCGCCTTCGGGTGCGGGCAGATTAGACAGCGGCGCGCCACATTTCAAGCGAAAAGTAACGAAACCGTCGCGTCGACTGCGACGACTCGCCCCTACCCTGGTAGCCGGCGGGTTGAATCGGCGCCGACGATCTGGGTTCCGCCGCCTGGGAGGCCGACACCGGTTCCCCGCCTCGGTCGTCCGCCGTGGCCACCGGGTTGACCTCCACGACGATCGTCAGGCCGTCACGCCAACTGGCGTCGAACTACTCTCGCGTCTCGCCGAGTCGCGGTCGCCCCTCGGCGATCGTCCGAGCCTCCAGCGTCACCAGCTCGAAGAGCGGAAGCACGACGTCGCGAACGGACTCTGGCATCGACGGAAACATCTCGTCGAGCAGGAACTGGCGCAGCTCGACGAGTGTCTCCGCATCGGCGGTACCAATCGCCGAGACCAAGTTGTCGAGCTGGGCCGAGCGCTCCTGATCGACCTTCAACGGATCGCTCATCCGAAACGGGACGTTACCGCTACGCCGGTTGCCCGTGACGTCGACGCCCCAGCGAGATGCTCCATTACGAGCGCGATGAACGCGGATACCCGATCGTTCGTCGACGTGGCGTTGGAGACCTCGTCGGCCTGGCTCACCGTCGTTTGGCCGTGGACGTGTTGAGGGTCACGGCGTCACCAACCAGGGTCGTGAACGCCTTGACGTCGATCTGGTCGCCTTCGTGGAAGTCGATCGCCCGCCGTGTGTTCCCTTCCAGACTCGAGTTGAACAGACCGGCGGGATCCTCCAGCGCCGCGCCTTTGGCGAACGTCACCTTGACCACCGACTTGTACGTCTCACCGGTGCAGACCATTCCATCGTGCGACCACACCGGAACCCCTCGCCACTTCCACTCCTCGACGACGTCTGGGTCGGCTTGCTTGACCAAGTCACGGATCCGGCTGAGCATCTCGCCGCGCCAATCACCGAGCTCCGCGACTCTCTCGTCGATCAGCTGAGAAGGAGTCCTGTTGTCCTGCGACCCGCTCTTGTTCATGGCACCCACGCTACGTCGCCGACACCGCCCGACCGGGTTCGGTAACATCCGGCCGCGTGTTCCGCAGCCTGGCCCTGTCGAGCGCCGCCGGGCTCGCCTGGCTGGCACCGGCAGCGTTGGACAGCACCCCGCCGACGAGCGATCCGCAGACCACGGATCAGCAGGCGGAGCTGGACACCACCCCCGAGTTCGAGCGCAAACTCGCCGAGCTGGCGTTCGCCCTGTATCTCGGCGACGAACTGGACGTCGACGCCGGGACCTATGCGTGCACCGAACCATCGAGTCTGACGGTCGGCACGACGCTGACGTGTTTCACGCTGATCGATGATCAACGGGTCGTCGTCGCCGTGACCGAGTTGACCGGCTCCTCCGGCATCTACGAGTTCGAGATCGTCAGCGACCAGCAGATCGGGACCGACGAGACCCCGTCAACCGACGCGGGAGCATCGACGACCACCCTGCCGACGCCCGTGTTGATCACCACCGTCGCCCCGCTGTCCCGACCCGATGTCGATCTGCTCGCCTTCGGCGCACGCATCAACCACGACGCCGCGGCGTACGTCAGCACTCTGACCGCTGACGACGGGATCGTCGAGAGCGCCGCCTACTCGTGGGACACCGAGTCCGCCACCGTGGCGGTGTCATCGACCTTGGCGCCCACCTCCGCCAACGGGCTCGACGCCGCGGCTTGGGTCATCACCCGTGACCGGGCGATGGATCTGTGGAAGCGCGAGAGCCCGTTCCGAGCGTCTGGCACGTCGATCCACCCGAGCCTGGAGGTCACCGTCGATGGAGTTCGCTTCGTGTCCGACTTCGAGCTCTGCGTCCAGATCGCCGACCAGACGATTGCCATGGGCGACTGGCTCGCCGCGGCTCGGCGCACGTGAACGAACGCGTTAGATCGAGCCGGTCACGGTTTCATTGAAGGCCGTCAGGACCGGGCCGCGGCGACGGATCTCGATCCGACAGATCGACGCCTGGGACAGGTGGGAGCGCCACGAGATACCGATCGTCGCCCCCAACGCCCAGGCGACGGCCGACTTGATCGGCGACACGTGGGTCACGACCGCGACGTCGGAATCCGCGGCGAGCCGGCTGAGCTCCTCACAGGCGTCGCGGACGCGAAGGTCGAGTTGGGCCAAGGATTCGCCGCCACTCGGCACGTACTCGACGTCCGCCTGCCAATGGTCCCAAGCCTCCGACGGGGTGTCGGTAATCGCGGCACCCTCGAAGATCCCGTAACTCAGTTCGACCCACCGCTCGTCCGTTTGGTACGGGATCCCAAACGCCTCGGCGGTCTCCGTCGCCCGCCGCAACGGACTGCTGATCAGCACGTCGACCGGACCAACGTGCTCGGCGACGAGTGCCGCCTGTTTGCGGCCGACGTCGTCGAGCGGCTCGTCGATGCGCCCCTGCAGTCGCCCCGCGGCATTGAGTGCGGTACGCCCGTGGCGCACCAGGATCAGCACGACTTCAGTGAATCACAGTGTCGGGTCGAACAACCTGCCGCTTCTCGAGACCGCTCGCCGCCGGGCCCCGTCAGCGAGACCTGCCCGTCGCCACACCCACACGACGATGGTCAGACCGATCGCCTCCAGCGGCAGATTCCACCATCCGCGCTGCACCGCGGGGAGTGGTTCGTCGCCGATCGACGCCCCGGTGAACGGCCACCAGAACACGTCCGTGGTCGCCCACGCGCCGTCGAAGACCAAGTGCAAGAAGGTGCCGATCGCCAGCCCGAGGAGCAGCGTGCGACGCGGCCGGCGTCCCACGCTGGCCGCCATGACACCGATCAACAGCGCGACACTGAATGCCAGCGAGTGCATCCAGCGCATCCCTCCGAACAGCGCGTCGAGCTCCGGTAGCAGCGCCCCCACCACCAACAACCGGTAGTCGAACCGGTCATCGCGAAACACGTACCAGACGGCGATCACCGCCGTGCCGATGAACCAGAGGAACACCCGCGCCGCCGGTGTCGTTCAGGGGATCAGCATCCGCCCGCACTGCGGGCAGTCGGTGTACTCGCCTGCCGGCGTCGACTTGACGGCATCGAGTTCGAAGGTCGACAGATCGAGATGGCAGCCACTACACCGCCGGCCGTCGAGCTTGGCGACGGCGACACCACCGTGGCGCGCCCGGCGCGCCTCGTAGTCCGTCAGCGCTCCGCCCTCGACTCGGGTCACCGCGTCGGCACGCTGCACGGTGAGGTCCGCCAGCTGTTGATCGATGGCTGCCTCGGCCGCCGCCAGGTCGGCGGTGGCCCGCTCGGAACCGGCGGCGAGCTCGATCTCGGCGCGATGCGCCGAGGTGAGGTCGTCGACGACCTGGGCCTGCTCCTCGAGGCTGGCCAGCTCGGCATCGTCGAGCTCGTCGCGGCGCGCCGCGAGCATGTCGAGCTCGTGGGTCAAGGCGTCCGCCTCGCGTGGCGAGGTGACCGTGCGCAGCTGGGCCTGCAGCCGCTCGCGCTGGGTGGTCAGCTCGGAACCGAGCAACTCCGCCTTTTCGATGGACTCGGTGAGCGCGCCCTGACGGGCGATCAGCTCGGCGATGTGCCGGGCGGTGCGGGCAAGAGCGCCCGAGGCCTCCTGGGCGGCGGTGCGCTCGGGCAGGTTGGCGCGCCGAAACGTGAGCTGGTCGATCGTCGAGTCGAACCGCTGCAGCTCGAGAAGGTCGTCGCTCAGCACGCAGCGACCCGGTAGTCGAGCGGGACCGTGTTGATCGGTGCTCGCGGGTCGAGCACGTTGGGCGGGATCGTCGTGCCCGACTCGACTCGGCTGTACACCGGCCTCTGCACCGTGGCCGGCGGCGCGCGCCGGCGTGGTGTCCGGCGGGACAGTTGTCGGCGGAGCCGCCGGTTGGGCGAAGCCGGCGGGTTGTTCAGGAGCGGCCGGAGGGGCAGTGGCATTCGGGTCGACGACGGTGTTGTATCCGGTGATCACGTAGATGCACTCGCTACCTGGGAGGTACAGCCGTTGTGGAGCACGGGCCGCCGCCGGTGGCGCCGGCCAGTCCTCGCCGGGCAGGAACGCGTGGGCATTGTTCATGTACTGCTGCCAGATCTGCGTCGGGTACAGGCCGCCCTGGACGCGATCCTGATCGAATCCCGGGACGTTGACCATCGGTGTGTAGGCGTCCGGGTCGCCGACCCAAACAGCTGTCGTCAACTGCGGCGTGAAGCCGACGAACCACGCATTCGTGTTGTTGACCTGCGTGCCCGTCTTGCCGGCGGCGGGGACGTTGAGCGGGTAGCGACGCCCGGTCCCATTGACCAGCACGCCCTTGAGCACGTCGACGGCTTGCAGGGCGACGCCTGGATCGAGGACCTGGACACCGGGATCGCTGTGCGTGTACACCCGCTCACCCTGCCAATCGTCGACGTACTCGACGAAGTACGGCTCCATGTGCAAGCCCTCGTTGGCAATCGTCTGGGCGCCCGATGCCATGTCGAGCGGCGACATCGGGTTGGCCCCGGTGGCCAGCGCGGGGAACGGCTGCAACGGATCGCGGTCGGTCTCCGGCTGTCCGGCGTAGAGGTACGGCGACTTGGCCATCGCGTACGTCTCGCTCACGACTCGGTTGAGCCCGACGATCTGGGCCAACCGGGCGTAGGCGCAGTTGATCGAGTACCAGGTCATCGCCCGCAACGAATCTGGTTGGCGACTGACGGCGTCGCGAATCTCGAACGGCTCGGTGGGATCGCCGGGGTTGGGGAGAACGCAGGGCCGCTGGCCGTCGATGACGTCGTCGGGCGAGGCTCCCGCCTGGAGCGCCGCAGCGAGGATGAAGAGCTTCTGGCTGGAACCCGTCTGACGGGGCGCGAGGGCCATGTTGACCTCGTTCTCGCCGGGCACGAAACCGCGCCCGCCGACCATGGCCACGATCGCCCCGGTGTTCGTGTTCAGCGAGACCATCGCCGCGTCGAACCCCTGCTGCGTGTCGGGGAGCAGGTTGCGGGCCTGCTCGGCCATCTGCTGGAACTGGGGGCGCAGCGTGGTGTGGATCTCCAGGCCGCCGCGGTACAGCGCCGCCTCGCGCTTGGCGAACGTGTCGCCGAGGATGTCGCTGCGGTTGAGCAGGTAGTCGCGCAGCGCCTCGGTGTAGTACGTGCGCGGCAGCTCGGGCTGATCGGCCGTTCGGGTCTGGACGCGTGCCGGCACCTCGAACGTGTCGAGCGTGGCCTGGCCGTCCGCCTCGGTCATCTCGCCGGTGTCGACGAGGAGGTCGACGACCTGGGCGAAGCGAGCACGGCTGCGCTCGGGGTTGTCGATCGGGTCGTACCCGGACGGCGAGCGCACGAGCCCGGCGAGGTACGCCGCTTCGATGAACGTCAACTGGTCGACGGTCTTGCCGAAGTACGTCTCGGCCGCCGCCTTCACGCCGTAGGCGTTGTTCCCGAAGAAGACGGTGTTGAGGTAGCGCTCGAGGATCTCGTCCTTGGTGTACTGGTTCTCCAGCATCATCGCGTAGTGGATCTGCAGCGCCTTGTAGCGAAAGTCGCGATCGATGCCACCGAGGAACTCGTTCTTGGCGACCTGCATCGAGATCGTCGACGCGCCCTGCTGCGGGGAATCCGACGCGACGTTGGACAGCACGGCGCGCACCAGGCTGCGGGCATTGATCCCGTTGTGCGTGTAGTACTCGTTGTCCTCGACCACGAGGAAGGCGTGGCGCACGGGCTCGGGGATGTCGGCCAGGGCGATCGGCTGGCTGTTCTGGCGTTGGAACGTGGCGATGAGGCTGCCGTCGGCGTCGTACACGTGAGTCGGTCGGGCGAGCGGCTGGAACGCCGGCAGGGTCACCGGCTCGCCCTCCCACGAGTTCGCCACACCCCACACACGCGGGGCCACGGCAACGATGACCGCGCCGAACAGCAGAGCTGCGGCCATGGCAATGACGCCCAGCCGGCAGATCCAGGTGATCGCACGCATGACCCACGAGGCTAACGGTGCAGGACGGCGGGCTAGCGTCGCCGCGCAGTGATCGACACGGTGGATCAGCGACGACGTCCATTCCGTTTCGGGATCCAGGTGGCGGCGCCCTACGACGCCAAGGGATGGGTCGACTTGGCGCGCCAGGTCGAGGATCTCGGCTACTCGACGTTCACGATGCCCGACCATTTCAACCAGCAGCTCGCACCGGTCCCGGCGCTGATGACTGCCGCGGCGGCCACCGAGCGCCTGCGCATCGGCGCCCTCGTCTTCGACAACGATTACAAGCACCCGGTCGTGCTCGCCAAGGAGTTGGCGACGATGGACGTGCTGTCCGACGGCCGCTTGGAGCTCGGCATCGGCGCCGGCTGGATGGCCAGCGACTACGAAGCTTCAGGCATCCCGTACGACCCGCCCGGCGTGCGCATCGACCGTTTCGAGGAGGCTGTCGCGGTGATCAAGGGCGTCCTCTCGGAAGGGCCGTTCTCGTTCGCCGGCCGGCATTACTCGATCACCGACTACGACGGTGCGCCGCTGCCGATCCAGCGGCCGCACCCACCGCTACTCATTGGAGGCGGTGGCCCGAGAGTCCTGTCGATCGCCGCGCGGGAAGCCGACATCGTCGGCATCAATGGGACGATGACGACCGGCTCGATCGGACCCGAGGCGCTGGCGACGATGAGCTACGAGACCGTCGTCGACCGGATCGGCGTCGTCCGCCAGGCGGCAGGGTCGCGGATCGACGACATCGAGTTGAACATCCGGGCCTTCTTCGTCAGCGTCACGGAGGACGCGGCCACCGCCATCGACAACATGGCTGCCTGGGTCAAGGTCGAGCCGGCACTCATCGCCGCAAGCCCGTTCGCCCTCGTCGGCACCGTCAGCGAGATCACCGAGACCTTGGTGCGACGCCGCGAGGAACTTGGCTTCAGCTACGTGATCGTCGGTCCCGGCGAGGTCGAGTCGTTCGCCCCGGTCGTCGCCGCGTTGACCGGGACCTGAGTCCGCGGCGACCGCTCATCGGAGTGTTTCCGGCCGACACGCCCCACCGCCAACACTCGGTTGACCGCAAACACTCGGGTGGAAGGATTTACAGCCGTCGGTCCTTCTCGATGACGGCGATGCCGCTGTCGCTCACCGTGAACAGCTCGCGGTCCTTGTCGGGCTCGTGACCGATGCGGTACCAGTCGGGCACCTCGACGTTCTTGTCGATGATGCAGCGGTGGAGGCGGGCACCGACGCCGACGCGCACCCCGGGGAACAGGATGCTGTCGGTGACGTGTGCGTCGTTCGACACGTAGCAGCCGGGGGCGATGATCGAACGTTCGACGTGGGCACCCGACACGATCGACCCCTGACACAGCAGGCAGCCGTCGACGTAGGCCGGCTCCCAGCCCGGACCACGTGACACCTTGGCCGGAGGGTCGGCACCGTGGAACGTGTACACCGGCCACTCGTTGTTGTACAGGTTGAACGCCGGCAACGGGGCGATGAGGTCCATGTTGGCGATGTAGTACGAGTCGATCGTGCCGACGTCGCGCCAGTAGCCGCGCTCCCGATCGTCCTGCCCCGGCACGATGTTGCGCGAGAAGTCGTAGACGTGGGCGACGCCTTGCTTCGTGAGCGCCGGGATCACGTGGCCGCCGAGATCTGTGTACGTGCTCTCGCGCGGCGTGACGACGTCGATCAACGTGTGCGTGTCGAACACGTAGTTGCCCATCGAGGCGAGACAGCGCCCGTCGTCGCCGGGCATCGTCGGTGGTTCCTCGACCTTCTCGAGGAAGTCGAGGATCCGCCCGTCGGCGTCGGACTCGATGACGCCGAACTCGCGGGCCTCCTGCTTGGGCACGGGAATCGCCGCCACGGTCACCCCGGCGCCGACCTCGACGTGGTGATCGATCATCTGCTGCGGGTCCATGCGGTAGATGTGGTCGGCACCGAACACGCAAACGAGATCCGGATTCTCGTCAGAGATCAGGTTGAGGTTCTGGTAGATCGCGTCGGCCGAGCCGGAGAACCAGAACGGGCCGCGGCGCATCTGCGCCGGAACGGGTGTCACGTACTGGCCGAGCAACGTCGAGAACCGCCACGTCTGACTGACATGACGATCGAGACTGTGACTCTTGTACTGGGTGAGCACGACCATCTTGAGCAGACCGGCATTGGCGAAGTTCGACAGCGCGAAGTCGATCAGCCGGTAGCTGCCGGCAAACGGCACGGCCGGTTTGGCCCGGTCGTTGGTGAGTGGTTGCAGTCGCTTGCCCTCGCCCCCGGCGAGGATGATCACGAGGACTCGCGGTTCGGCCACGGGGCGAACCTACTCCGCGTCGCCGATCAGCCGTTGGTACAACTCGACGTACTCCCGCGCCGGTCCGCTCCATGACCAGTCGAGCTTCATCCCACGACCGGACAACGTGGCCCGAGCGCGAGCGGTGGCGAGATGTCGGGCGGCTCGGAACAGCGCCGACGTGAACGCCACCGATGTCGTCTCCGGAGCGCGGAAGCCCGTGCCATTGGAGTCCTCGTCGGCGTCGGCAACCGTGTCGTGAAGACCGCCCACATCGGTGACGACAGGAATTGCCCCGTAGCGCATGGCCTGCATCTGGGTCAGCCCACACGGCTCGAAGCGGCTCGGGACGAGCAGCAGATCGGCGCCGCCGTGAAGCAGGTGGGCGAACGGATCGTCGTAGCCGTTGACGAAGCAGAACCACTCCGGTTCAGCCTCCGCCGCGGTCGCCAACGCCTCGGCGATGTTCGCCTCGCCCGACCCGAGGACGACGAGGCGCAGCGGGATCGAGCGAAGGATCGGCACGATCGGCACGAGCAGGTCGGCCCCCTTCTGGCCAGTCAGCCGGGAGACGACGACGGCCAGCGGCACATCGTCGTCAGCGAACCCGGCTCGTTCGCGGATCGCCGCCCGGTTGGCCGCCCGGGCAACTGTGCGCTCGGGCTTCTTCGTGCTCGCCGCATAGTTGGCCACCAGCGCCGCATCGGTGTCCGGGTTCCACACGTCCGTATCGATGCCGTTGAGGATCCCACTGACGGCCGCCCATCGATGGCGCAAGGCCCCGTCGAGACCGAATCCGCCGTCGGCGGTGAGGATCTCGGCGGCGTGGGTCGGCGACACGGCGACGATCGCGTCGGCGAGGGCGATCGCTCCGCTGAGCGGATTGGTTCCGCCGAACCACTCGTAATGCCAACCCCGCGGGCCGAGGTGTGGCAGCCACGCTCCGTCGGTGAACCCCTGGTAGGCGATGTTGTGCAAGGACAGGACGCTGGGGATCGAGCCGTCGAGGGCGGCGAGTGTGGCGCCCGTGTGCCAGTCGTTGAGATGGATCAGGTCAGGTGCCGTGGAGTCGGCGATCGCCGCGATCGCCTGGCAAAACGCCAGGAACCGGCGGTCGTTGTCCGGCCATCCACTTCCGTCGGGCTGCAGATATGGATGACTGCGCGCCAGACGCGGCGCGTCGACGAGGTTGAGCGCACCGACGTCGGCGTGCCGCCCAGTGCGCAGGCGGGCCGGTCCGGCCCATCCGGGAACCGAGAGATCGCGGGTCGCCTCATCGGCCAGTTCGATGCCGCCGTAATCGGGCATCACGAGGTCGACATCGACACCTTGACGGCGCAATTCGGCGACGAGCCCGCCAGCGGCCTGGGCGAGTCCGCCGACCGCGGCGATCGGAGCCAACTCGGCGGTGGCGAAGAGCACGCGCACTCCCCCATCATGCTCGCCGGGAGTAACCTCCGCGCCATGCGCTCCCGTCGCCTACTCGCCGTGTCGACTCTCGCCGCCACGGCGATCGCCTGGGCCACCGTCGACAGCACGGTGTCGGCGGGCGACGGCGACGACGATCTCGACAAGAACGTGCTGATCGCCGAGGCGCAGTTCCAGCTCTTTCTGGTGGAGTCGGACTTCGTGCCGTCCGACATCACCTGCACTCGGCCCCCGATCCGCAACAGCGCCGGTGAGTTGCTCTGCTACGCGCTGATCAGCGATCGGGTCAGCGTCGCCGCGGTCGCCACGATGGAATCGCCGGGCATGTACTCGTTCCTCCCGCTCAACAAGGTCGATCCCGACGACCTCGAGCGTGATGTCCCGGTTGCCGACCCGCCTGTCGACGAGCCCGTTGTCGAGGAGCCGCCGCCCACCTCGGATCCCGATGACATCGGCGGGGACGTCGACGAGGCGGTCCTCGCCAGCATCGACTCCGCCGTCGCCGACTCTCAGGGCCTCAGCCAGGTGCTGATCGACAACAACGCGTCGATCGCCTCGCTCGACCGGCTGGACTACCACGCACCGACCTCGACCGTGCAGGTGCAGGTCACGTCGAACGCCACCGACGCGGCAGCGCGAGACACGATCGCGTTCTACGTCACCGACGTGATGGCCTACCTCTGGATGGAGAACGAGCCGACCCGCGACGCCGATGCGACGATCCATCCGCGGCTCGAAGTCACCGTGGACGACGTGCTCTATGGCACGCCCTTCGATGTGATGGTCGACGTCGCCGACTACACGATCACCGAAGGTGAGTGGCTGGAGATCGTCACCGGCAACGCCGCGTTCCAGGCGGCCAGCCGGGTGGTTCCGAAGCTCGTCGCCGACCGCCCGAGCAACCCGGCCGGCACCACCGCTGGAAAGATGGCCGTCAAGGTCGCCGAGAAGACCCCCGGGAAACCAGCCCGGACGCCGGTCTTCACGGTCGTCGATTCGCCGACCACCCACCTGCTGGCCGCAATCCACGGGGCCAGCTGACCGGTCAATCCCGGCGGCGGCGCCCGCCTGCGTAGATTCGCGGACGATGAACGTCGGCAACCTGGGGGTTCTGCGACGCATCGCCATCGTCAACCGCGGCGAGCCGGCGATGCGCCTGATCCATGCCGTGCGTGAGTTGCGCCTCGCCACTGGTGCCGAGCTTTCGACGGTCGCCTTGCACACGAGCGCCGAACACTCAGCGATGTTCGTACGCGAGGCCGACGACGCCATGTGCCTCGACGCCGGCACCGGCGCGCTTGCGCCGGGCAGCCCGTACCTCGACCTGGCGATTCTCGAGCGGGCGCTGCGCAGCGCTCGGGTGGACGCTGCCTGGGTCGGCTGGGGGTTCGTCGCCGAACGTCCCGAGTTCGCCGAACTGTGCGAACGGCTCGACATCATCTTCGTCGGCCCGCGCCCGGACGTGATGCGCAAGCTCGGCGACAAGATCGCCGCCAAGCTGTTGGCCGAGCAAGCCGAGGTACCCGTCGCGGCTTGGAGCGGCGGTCCCGTCGACACGGTCGAGGATGCCACCGATCACGCCGAGCGAATCGGCTACCCGTTGATGGTCAAGGCCGCGGCGGGCGGAGGCGGGCGAGGCATCCGTCGCGTCGACGATCCGGCACAGCTCGCCGCGGCGTTCGAGAGCGCCAGGTCCGAGGGCGCCAAGGCGTTCGGCGACCCGACGGTCTTCCTCGAGCGCGTCGTCACCGGCGCCCGCCACGTCGAGGTCCAACTGATCGCCGACCACTTCGGCACGGTCTGGGCGCCCGGCGTCCGCGACTGCAGCATGCAGCGACGCAACCAAAAGGTCATCGAGGAGTCGCAATGCATCGCCCTCACCACTCAGCAGGACGCCGACCTACGTGCCGCCGCCGTGCGCCTGGCCAAGCTCGCTGGGTACACCAACGCAGGAACCGTCGAGTTTCTCTACGAACCGGCGCACCAACGCTTCGCCTTCCTCGAGGTCAACACTCGCCTACAGGTCGAACATCCCGTCACGGAGCTGACGACCGGACTGGACCTCGTCAAGCTGCAACTCCACGTCGCTGCGGGTGGGCGGCTCGATGGGCACGGGCCAGCGACAACCGGCTACGCCGTCGAAGCCCGTCTCAACGCCGAGGATCCGCATCGTGGTTTCGCCCCGGCCCCGGGAGCCATCGACTCGCTCATCCTGCCGGTCGGCCCGGGAATCCGGGTCGACACGGGAGTCGCCGAAGGTGACGTGATCCCGTCGGAGTACGACTCGATGATCGCCAAGATCATCGCCTACGGCGCCGACCGCGAAGAGGCCTTGGCGCGACTCCGCCGGGCGCTCGCCCAGATGGTCGTGATCATCAGCGGTGGAACGACCAACAAGTCGTTCCTCCTCGAACTGCTCGAGCGGCCGGAGGTCCGGGCCGGAGACATCGACACGGGCTGGCTCGATCGATTGACGGCCGACGGCCGGCACTCGCCATCGCGCCACGCCGACGTTGCCCTCGTGGCTGCCGGCCTCGACGCCGCCGAGCAACTCCACGTCATCGACCGCGACCGGTTCCTCGGGTGGGCGAGCCGCGGTCGGCCGCAGATCGAGGCCGGACGGGGCAGGGCCATCGAGTTGCGTCATGGATCGACGGCGTACCACCTCATGGTGCGGCGCGGCGGGCCACACAAGTTCATCGTCGGGCTGGACGATCAGTCGCTCGTCGTAACCCGCCAACCTCTCGGCCGGGCACGCAGCCGGCTGACCATCGCCGATCGCCGGTTCTCCGTGGTCTCGACGATTGATGGCGCCAACCATCTCGTCGAGGTCGACGGCGTCGCGCACCGCTTCTCCCGTGACGACGCCGGAATCCTGCGGGCGCCGGCGACCGCCCTCGTCGTCGGCGTCGACGTCGGTCCCGGCGACGTCGTCACGGCGGGCAATCGGGTCGCCGTCGTCGAGGCGATGAAAATGGAGATCGCCATCACGGCGCCGATCACCGGCACCGTGACGGAGGTGTTCGTCACGCGCAACGTGCAGGTCGACGGCGGTGCGCCGCTGCTACGAATCGAGCCGCGGGGAGATGAGCCTGCTGACCACGACGTCGCGCCGCCGATCACGTTCGACGATTTGCTCGAGCTGGGCGAACAGCTGCTTGCCGCCGATCGGCCGATCGAGACGGTGCAGTCGTTCCTCCTCGGCTACGACGTGCCGGTGGCCGCCGCCCAGGTCGCGGCCAGCGTGCTGGGTGGGGACGACTCGACCGACGGCGAGGCCGCGATCCTGCACATCTTCGCCGACCTCACCGCCCTCACTCCCGAACGCCGCCCGCTCGATGACGACGACGACCAGCGGGCCCCCCGGGAGCACTTCAACCACTACCTGCGATCGCTCGACGTCGAGCGCGAGGGGATCCCGACGTGGTTCGCCGAGCGCATCGCCCGAGCCGTCGCCCACTACGGGATCCCGAGCCTCGACGTGACTCCGGACCTGGAGGACGCGCTGATGCGGATCTTCGTCGGCCAGCAGCGGATCGACGAGCAACTCGCGGTGGTCTCGACGATCCTCGAGAGCCGAGTTGCGGCCGCGCCGAAGGGTGCCGACCACCGACTTCGGGATGCCCTCGATCGCGTGATCGAGGCGACTCAACGCCGTCATCCGGCGATGGCCAGCACGGCGCGCGGGGTCCGCCACCGCCTCTTCGACCGACCGCTGATGGACCGTCATCGCGACGCCGTCGTCACCGAGATGCGTCAACATGCCCTGAGCATCGCTGGTCCCGATCCGGTGGCCGACCTCGGTCTCCACCAGCAGGCCCTCATCGCCTGCACGTTGCCACTCACTCCGGTGTTCAAGGCCGGCGGACTGTTCGCCACGACGGACCGGCCGGGCGTGCTCCTCGATGTGCTGATGCGCCGCTACTACAAGATTCGCGACCTCGCCCCCGCGGCCATCGAGCGGATCGGCAGATTTGACGTCGTCTCGTCCTCGTACCACCGCCACGACCGTTCGGTCGTCGTCGTCTCGGTGCGATCTGATCGCGCCGGTCTCGACGACGCGTTGCGGGCTCTGGCGGCAGCGACATCTGGCGTCGCGCCGCCAGACATCGCGGTCGTCGACCTGTACCTGATGGCGTCGTCGACCGATCTGCGCGATGCCGACGAGCTCGCCGGTGAGTTGGCGACGCACCTCGATGCGGCCGACCTGCCTCGGGCGATTCGCCGAGTGGCTGTCATCACGGTGCATCCCGATCCGGCAGTGTCCACGCTGCCGTTCACGTTCCGCCGGCCCGACGAGGAGGGCCGCGGTCCGTACTGGATGCCGGTGAGCAACGCTGCGGGACGCCAACGGTTCGCCGAAGACCGCAAGTTCCGTGGTCTGCACCCACTGATCTCCCGACGGCTGCACATGTGGCGCTTGTCCAACTTCGAGATCTCCCGGCTGCCGTCCGTCGACGACGTGTACGCCTTCGACTGCGTCGCCAGAGAGAACCCGGCGGACAGGCGCCTGGTTGCCGTCGCCGAGATCCGTGGGCTGACCGCACTGCGCGATGAGAGCGGCCGCGCCGTGGCGATCCCCGAAGTCGAGCTCGCCCTGGCCGGCTGCCTCGACGCGATTCGCGGTGCCCGAGCCGCCGACTCGCAGCTGGCCCGACTCGACTGGAACCGCGTCATGCTGCACATCTGGCCGGTGGTCGACCTCCCGTTCGACGAGATCAACGCCATCGCCAGGCGACTGACGCCGCTCACCGAGGGCCTCGGTCTCGAGCAGGTGGTCGTCAACGCTCGACTGCAGCTGCCGACCTCAGATGAGCCGGTCGATGCCGTGTTGCGCCTGGGCTACGAACCCGGCCACGGACTCACGGTGCGCATCACCGAACCACCCACGGCACCGATGCAGCCGCTCGACGACTACACGCGCAAGCGGATCCAGACTCGTCGCCGTGGTCTCGTCCATCCCTATGAGCTGGCCCCGATGCTGGCCGGGCCGCGGGGCACGTTCGTCGAGCACGACCTCGACGACGAGGGGCACTTGGTGCCGGTGCGGCGGGAGCCGGGGAGCAACGAAGCAGGCGTCGTCGTCGGCCTCGTGACGACGCCGTGCGACGCCTATCCAGGGGGTATCACCCGAGTCGCCGTGCTCGGTGATCCGACGAGGGCGATGGGGGCAATCACCGAGGCGGAATGCGTCAGGATCATCGGGGCGATCGACCTCGCCGCCGACCTGGACGTGCCGCTGGAATGGTTCGCCCTCTCCGCCGGGGCCAAGATCGCCATGGACTCGGGCAGCGAGAACCTCGATTGGGTCGCCCGTGTGCTGCGCCGGCTCGTCGAGCACACGCAGAGAAATCTCGAGGTGAACGTCGTCGTCGCCGGGATCAACGTCGGCGCCCAGCCGTACTGGAACGCCGAGGCAACGATGCTGATGCACACCAGCGGGATCCTCGTGATGACCCCGGACAGCGCGATGGTGCTCACCGGCAAACAGGCGATCGACTACTCGGGCGGCGTTTCGGCGGAGGACAACCTCGGCATCGGTGGCTATGCCCGGATCATGGGACCCAACGGCGAGGCCCAGTACTTCGCGCCGACGATCGGCGCCGCCGTCGAGTTGCTCCAGTTGCATTACCGGCTGACGTACCGGGCTCCGGGCGAGCGGTGGCCGCAGCGCATCGCCACCGCTGACCCATTCGACCGCGACGTCAGCAGCTACCCGCACGCCGTCGAGGGCAGCGAATTCCAGACGGTCGGCGAGATCTTCTCCGAGACGACGAATCGCGACCGTAAGAAGCCGTTCGACATCCGCGCGGTCATCGGCGCCGTCGTCGACGCCGACCACGACATCCTCGAGCGGTGGCCGGAGATGGCCGAAGCGGAGACGGCCGTGGTGTGCGAGGCGCGGCTCGGCGGACACGCCGCGACAGTTCTCGGGATCGAGTCCCGCCCGCTCCCTCGCCACGGCGCGACGCCGGCCGACGGCCCGACCCAGTGGTCGGCCGGGACGCTGTTCCCGCTGTCGTCGAAGAAGGTGGCCCGGGCGATCAATGCGGCCAACGGCAAGCGCCCGGTCGTGATGCTCGCCAACCTCTCCGGCTTCGACGGCTCGCCCGAGTCGCTGCGCCGTCTGCAATTGGAGTACGGCGCCGAGATCGGCAGGGCGCTCGTCAACTTCGACGGTCCGTTCGTCCTGTGCGTCATCTCCCGTTATCACGGCGGGGCCTTCGTGGTGTTCTCAGCACAGCTCAACGACGACATGGAGGTGCTCGCCGTCGCGGGGTCGTACGCCTCGGTGATCGGTGGTGCGCCGGCGGCGGCGGTCGTGTTCACTCGTCTGGTCGACGAGCGAACACGGGCCGACCAACGAGTGCAGGATCTCGAACGCGCCTTGGCTGCGGCGCCCGAGAAGGAGGCCGACCTGCGCCGCGCCGATCTCGCCCGGACCCTCGATCTCGTGCGCACCGAGAAGCTCGGCGAGGTCGCCGCCGAGTTCGACGCGATCCACACCGTCGAGCGGGCCAAGGCCGTCGGATCGGTGCACCGGATCATCGCCGCCGCCGACCTACGCCCAGAGCTGATCGCCGCCGTCGAGCGCGGCATCGCCCGGATCGATGCCCGCCGGGTCGATGCCCGCAGTGTCGAGGACTGAGCAACCGTGAACGTCGCCGAGTTCGTCGGCCGCCTCGCCGCCCGGACCCACCCGGAGCGGGCCGCCGCATGGGACGCCGTCGGCCTGCAGGTCGGCGACCCCCGGTCCCCAGTGCGCACGACGACCGTCGTCCACGAGGTCACCGAGGCGGTCACCGAGCGTCTCGTCGCCGAACCCGTCGACCTCGTCGTGTCCTACCACCCGCTGCTGTTCCGCCCGGTATCGCGGCTGGTGGCCGACCGCAGCCCCGCAGGGCGGGCCACTCGTCTGGTCCGTGCCGGAGTCGCCGTCGTCGTGACGCACAGCGACTTCGACGCCATGCCCGGAGGGATGTCCGACGCGATGGCCGACGCCCTCGGCCTGGCGGACGTCGCTGGCTTCGCTCCGATGGCCGCCGCCGACCAGGTCAAGGTCGTCACGTTCGTCCCGGCCGACTCGGTGACCAGCATCATCGCCAGCCTGTTCGCCGCCGGAGCCGGTCACATCGGCGACTACGAGGAGTGCGCGTTCACCGTCGATGGTGTCGGCCGGTTCACGGCCGAAGCGACGACGACGCCGTCGGTCGGTCAAGCCGGTCGGCGCAACGTCGAAGCCGAAACCCGCGTCGAGATGATCGCTCCGGCGCGACGCACCGACGCGGTGGTCGAAGCGCTGATCGCCACTCACCCGTACGAGGAGCCGGCATTTGACATCTACCCGGTGGCCTCGAACCACACGCTCGGTGGGCGCCTTGGCACGTTCGCGGGCGGCTGGGACGACCTCTTGGCGCGGGTCGACGACGCCTTCCAGCCAGATGGATTGCGGATCGGTCGGGCCACCGACCGTCCGCCACGTCGCATCGCGGTCTCCCCCGGCGCCGGCGAGTCACGGATCGCCGCGGCAGCCGCGGCGGGCTGTGACGTCCTCGTCAGCGGCGACATCTCCCACCACCGGATGGTCGAGGCCACCGACCTGGGCCTCTCGATCCTCGACGTCGGACATGCGCCGAGCGAGCGCCCGGGGATGCGTCGGCTCGCCGAGCTCGTCACCGAGATCGGCGTGAGCGCGTAACTCCAGGTGACCTACAGCCAGATGAACGGAACGTCGGCGGTCATCGACGTCCAGCACTTCACCGCCCCGGACGGCGGTTCGGCAGGCTGCCTCGACGGATGGTCCGGCAGGAAGGACGCCTTCCACCAAGAGTTGGCGTGGACGCCGAACGCGTAGAGCCGTCCGCTTTGCACGAGCGCCGGCACGGAGAACCCTCCGCTGTTGATGTGGCCGGCGACGGTGAACGGCGGCATCGAGGCGGAGCCGGACACGTTGCTGTCTGTCGTGCTCATCATCTGGCGGGTCGACGACACCACGGCGCCGGCCGGTCCATTCGTCGCTCGCTCCCAGGACGACGATGCCGGGTTCCACTCCCATGCCGTGAGCGCCAGCGCCCCACCGAGCTGCACCGAAATCGCCTGGTTCCGGCCCCAGTCCCAGTCGACGAAATAGCGAGATTGAAACGTCCAGTCGATCTCCGGAGCGAGGTGCACCACGGACAGCGCGGCGGTCGGGCGGAAGAAGACGAACACTCCTCCGGACGTCACGCCGCTGCTCACACCGACGCGCGGCGGTTGCGCCCAACTGAACACCCGGCCCGTCAACGGGTCTCCCGAGCTCGGGAAGCCGCTTCCCGAGCCGCTGGCGTAGCGCTGCGCCGGAGGACAGTCGAGGAGGCCGAGCCAGCGCTCCGTGGAGTTGCCGGGAACGAAGTAGTTGTCCGGCCAGGCGAACCTCCAGGTGTGCCGGTCGAGGTCGAGCCTGTCGAACACCGTGAATCCGGTGCCGCCGCCACCCATCACCTGCATCGGCTCGATCGGCTCGAACCGCGGCCCAGCCAATTGGGCGATCGCCGCGTTGGCCCGCTCGTCGAAGTGGTCGGAGCGCTCGAGCACGGCGACGGCTTCATCGAGGGCCACCGTTCGCGCCTCGTCGGCGAACGGGCCGGACGCCACGAGGCTCCGGGCGCCGCTCACCTGCTCGTCCGACCAGCCAGCTTCCGTAACCTCCGCCTCAGTGCTTTGCATCGTCGCAACGTACTGAGATCGCCCGACGCCGGTAGCTGAATATCGGGCGACGCCGCGTTCGCCCTCCTGTGTCGCAGTTAGTCGGCTGACGCCGGGGCGACGGCGGCAGCACCGGTGAGCACCGATTCGCTCGGCTCGCCCGCGACACCGCCCCGGAGAGAGAACGAGCCGCGGGCGAGCACCGCACCGAGGGCGATGAGCACCACCATCATCGCCGCGCTCACCGAGTAGGCGGCCGTGCGCCCGGCGTGCTCATACAAGGTGCCGATGATCGGGGCCGTGACTCCCGCCGTCAGCGTCTGCAAGCCACCCAGCACGCCTTGGGCGCCCGCCTGGCGCTCGGTGGGCACGACCATCCCGACGGCGACGCCGGTGCTCGACACGGTGAGCCCGTCACTCACGGCGTGGACCATCGCCACGGCGAACATCGCCCCGGCCGTCGGGAGCACTCCGTACAGCGCCATGAACCCGGCGGCCAGGGCGAGCCCGAACGTGCCGACGCGGAATGGCCCGACCCGCTGGGCCAGGCGGCCCCCGGCCGACCCGAAGACGACGAGCGGAAGGGCGAACAGGGTGATGCCGAGGTTGGCCAACCAGTCACTGGCCTCGAGGTCATCGAGGGCCACCGACCACAGCGCGTCGAACGCCCCGATCATCAGCCACACCGCGCATCCGAGAGCGACCGCTCCGGCGTAGGACCGCTGACGCAACAGGTCGAAGGCGAAGCGCTGCTTCGGCGCCTCAATCGACTCACGGACCGACGTGCGTACGACGAAGGGCAGCAGGGCGACATTGGCGACGGCGATGACGATGAACGGCGCCGGGATCCCGAACGGCCCGACGAGCACCGCTGACAGGGCCGGCCCGGCGGCGAAGCCAGCGACGTCGGCCGCGAGCAGGCGGCCGAGGTTGTGACCCAGATTGACGGGATCGGCGGAGATGACGATCCGGCGGATCGCCGGCACCGCCATCCCGGCGGCCACCCCGGTGACCAGACGTCCGCCGAGCAGCGGGACGACCGATGTCGATACCGCCATCACCAGCAGGCCGACGACGTTGAGGAGGGTCCCGATGATGACCAAGGTGCGGGCGTGACCGCGGTCGGCGAGCGGGGCGATCGTCACCTGGGCGACGAAGCCGGCGACGAAGCCGATCCCGATGACCGCGCCGAGAGCTGACTCACCAATGCCGTACTCGTCGCGCATGTCGTCGAGCAGCGTGAACAGCACGCCGTAGCCAGCGGCGAGGAACCCACCGACCAACCACAACATCACGATCGATCGGCTGGCGCGCACGGGTGACCACGGTAGAGGCGTCCAGCGCGTACTGTCAGCGTCGCATGCCGGGTGCGCCGCGCCTTCTGTTCCCCCACGATCCGCCAGATCCACGACGATCCCTGATCCAGCGGCTGTCCATCGCCATCAGCGTCGTCCTGGTCATCGCCGCGCTGGCGTGGTTCGGCCGCGACGGCTACAGCGACGCCGACGGCTCGCCTCTCTCGGTGCTCGACGCCTTCTACTACTCGACGGTCACCGTCACGACGACCGGCTACGGCGACATCGCCCCCATCTCGCCTGGCGCCCGCGCGATCACGGCGTTCATCGTCACGCCACTACGGGTCGTGTTCCTCGTCGTCCTCGTCGGCACCACGCTCGAGTTGCTGACCGAACGTTTCCGTCGCGCAAGGGCTGAGGCCCGTTGGAGGAAAACCGTGAAAGACCACACGATCGTCGCCGGCTACGGAACGATGGGTCGCGGCGCCGTCGAGACGCTGTTGGCCAACGACGCGACGACGGTCGAGCAGGTGATCGTCCTCGACCCGCTGGAGTCGGCTGTGACGAGCGCCAGGGAAGCCGGCTTGACGGCGATCATGATCGATGCCACGCGCACCGCGGCGTGGACCCAGGCCAATGTCGACACGGCGAGGGCAGTGGTCGTGACGTGCAACCGCGACGACACGGCGACGCTCGTCACGCTCACCGTTCGTCAGCTCAACGCCACCGTGCCGATCGCCGCCGCGGTACGCGAGTCGGAGAATGCGCATCTCCTCAGCCAGTCCGGGGCGACGACCGTCGTGCTGTCGTCCGAGGCGGCCGGACGGCTCGTCGGTCTCGCAACCGAGGCGCCTGGCGCTGTCGGCGTGGTCGAGGATCTCCTGGCGACCGGCCGCGGCCTGGAACTGGTCGAACATCCGGTCGGCGCCGACGAGGTCGGAGGGCCACCCGTTCGGTCGCCCGACCGTGGCATCCCGATTGCCCTGATCCGGGGTGTGATGCGCATCTCGTTCGGGGATCCCGCCTTCCAACGGGTCGAGTCCGGTGACATCGTCGTCTCGCTCGTCGATCTCGCAGCAGCGGCTGCGAGGCCGACGACTTCGAGTGCGCCGCAGACGACCGCGCCGAATCTCGACTAGTTTGGTCAGCAATACAGCCTGTCATCGCTCTGAAGATCACTGGAGAACCGTTCGATGTCCGTGACGACGCCATGTCCGTAACTGATTCGCTCGTCGCCAACAATGCTGCCTACGTCGCGTCGTTCGACAAGGCGGGCCTGGCGATGCGGCCGACAGGCAAAGTCGCCATCGTTGCGTGCATGGACGCCAGGCTCAACGTCTACTCCGCCCTCGGACTGCACGAGGGCGAGGGCCACATCATCCGCAATGCGGGCGGGGTGATCAGCGATGACGCGATCCGCTCGCTGGCGATCTCCCAACGTCTGCTTGGTACCGAGGAGATCATCCTCAT
The DNA here is from genome assembly GCA_963786985.1 of Ilumatobacteraceae bacterium. Classification (GTDB taxonomy): domain Bacteria; phylum Actinomycetota; class Acidimicrobiia; order Acidimicrobiales; family Ilumatobacteraceae; genus Desertimonas. The sequence continues at coordinate 559,763 of CAWBBL010000025.1, forward strand.
TCATCACACCGACTGCGGGATGCTCACGTTCACCGACGACGAGTTCAAGCGATCGATTCACGACGAGGTCGGGATCGAGCCACAGTGGGCTGCCGAGTCGTTCTCGGATCTCGACGAGAATGTCCGTCAGTCGATCGCCCGGATCACGGCCAGCCCGTTCCTCCCACACAGGGACCGGGTCCGCGGATTCGTCTACGACGTGAACACCGGCGCGTTGCGCGAGGTCGACTGAGCGGCAGTTGCCGCTCCGCGCAGCACGATCAGCGGTGCGCCTGCCAGACGGGCCGTGCGCCGGTCACGTTGCCCAGGATCGCATACACCGACGTCGTGGCCGAGACGAACAGGTGGTTCCGTTTGAGCCCGCCGAAGACAAGGTTGGAAGCCTCTTCGGGGAGCAGCAGCTTGCCGAGCAGGGTTCCGTCGGGATGCAGACAGTGGACCCCGTCGCCGGCGGCCGCCCAGATTCGGCCGGTGTCGTCGAGACGCAACCCGTCGAACGTGCCGTTCGTGCACGTGGCGAACAACCGCCCGCCCGAGAGCGCCCCGTCGTCCACGTCGAACAGACGGATGTGCTTGGCGCGGGAGTCACCGATGTACAGCTGGGTCTCGTCGAGCGAGAAGGCCAGGCCGTTCGGTCGGTCGAAGTCGTCGGCAACGATGTCGCATGACCCGCTCGCCGGGTCGATGCGGTACACGTGGCAGCCGCCGATCTCGCTCTCGGCGCGATGGCCCTCGTAGTCGCTGTCGATGCCATAGGCGGGATCGGTGAACCACACCGAACCGTCAGAGTGCACGACCACGTCATTCGGGCTGTTCAACCGCCGGCCGTCGTAGCGGTCGGCGAGGACGGTGATCGTGCCGTCGTGCTCTGTTCGGGTCACCCGGCGATTGCCGTGTTCGCAGGACACCAGCCGCCCTTGACCATCGAGCGTGTGGCCGTTGGCGTAGCCCGCGGGGTGGCGGAACACGCCGATCGCCCCCGTTGCCTCGTCCCACCGCAAGATGCGGTCGTTGGGGATGTCGCTGACGAGGAGATAGCGCCCGGCTGGCACGTACACCGGACCTTCCGCCCAGCGACACCGGAAGTCGATGCGCTCGACGCGATGGTCGCCTTTGACATCGGCAGAGCGCTCGTCGAGCACCTCGAACGTGGTGGGGATCAGTTCTGTACGCATGGCGACACAGATCATCGCCGATGACGGCGGCTGGGCTGTTCGTCGGGGACCCTCGCCAGCGTTCAGGGCGCGTTGGCGCCGTAGACGTCGAGGGCGAGTTGGAGTGCCTCAGCGATCTCGGCCGCTGTCGTTGGCGGCATTGGTGGTGGTGGTCGTTGACGTTGACAGGTGATTGGCGCGGTTGGCCGCCGGTTGGTGGTGATGCCGTCGTAGCTGGGCGTGCCGTCAGGCTGGAGCAGGGCGATTCTCCGTCCACTGTGCATCTGCAACGTCCATCCGCCTTCGTGGACGAGATGGTGGTGCCGTTCGCAGATCGGCACCAAGTTGTCGAGATCGGTGGCGCCGAGGCCTTCCCAGAACGTGACGTGGTGGATGCGGCAGTGCTCGAACCCGACGGTGCAGTCTGGAATACAACACGTCCGGTACATCGCCCGTAGCGCTCGCCGTTGAGCGCGGTTGGCCAGGCGGCGTTGCCGGCCGACAGCGAGTACTTCGCCGTCACCGGTCAGCCAGATCGGCACGACGATGCCGTCGCAGCCCAGTCGGCGGATGACCTCGACCGGCAATGCCTGCCCGTCGGCAGTCTCGGCAACACCGGGGCTGTCGTGGAGCAGGGCGTCGAGATCGATGAGCACCGACACCTCCGCCCCCACGGCAGCCGAGCCTTCAGCGACGTCGGTGGGTTGGCGGGTGAGGTGATCGACGATCGCGTCGGTCTGCAGCTGGTCCCAGGTCCGATCATCGTCGTGCTGGTTGGCGGCACGGGCCGTGGCCACCGCAGCGTTGAACGCCGTCCACACCCGGGCGTCAGCCAACGGATCCAACGACAACAACGTGTTGCACATCCCGCTGTGCCGGTCGACCCACCGCCGCACTTGACGTTGCCGCCGCAACCGCTCATGACGTGACAATCCACCGTCAGCGCTGAGCAAGCGCGCGAGGTCGCCGACCTCGCGGTCGAACTGCTCCGGCGACAGCGACGTGGCAGCCTCGACCAACGCCTCGGCGTGGTCGGCCAACGCCTGCTGACCGGCGTCGTCGAGCTGGCGGGTCGCTTTGACGAGCACGTCGACATGGCCGGCGGTCACCGTCCCGTCCGACAGGGCCATGCCGACGCCGGGCATTCGCGCGCAAACCGCGCCGCGCGCAGCGGCCGCCTCGGCGTCGCGCCTGGCCCGCCGGCCACCACCGGCGAGCACCGTGGCAGCATCAGGCGACGTACCGACTGAGGCCTGCCACGTTGCCGCCGCGGCAATCCGGGTATCGAGCGAATCCAGCCAACCACGCACCCGCAACGACCGCCGGACCAGCGACGACAACCCGTCGCTCGTGCACTGATCGAGTTCGGCGGCCAGTAACTCGACGACGTCGTCGAGCACTGTGCCACCGCCTCCATCGACCGTTGGCAAGCCCTCCATCGAACTCATGTACGCCATCGTAGAGAGGGGGTGTAACAGTCGACGGAGGCCGCATACCCCGACCCCGCGCGTTCCGGCCAGATCTGGCGGTTCTGCACGTGTGGAGCAGCGTCGCCTACTGCTGGTTGCCGGCGCCGGGGGTGTAGGTGCTGGCCACGACGTTGGTGGCGATCAGCGTTTCACATTGCACGACGCCCGAGAAGCGAGCCAGGCCCGTGCCGACGACGATCGCGCCGGCGTTCGCTTCGATGATCGAGGCATTGATGTCGACCCGCGCCGCGGCCGCGACGTTGACGATCCCGCTGCTCCTGATCTCGATGCCGACCGGCCCGACCCGAATCGTGTCGCCTGCACCTGTGTCGACAGTGATCGTCGCCGGGGCCGTCGATCCGGATTCCTCGACGCGAACGAGCGCACCCGATCGCGTCCTGATCGTCGCGCGCTCGGTGCGCTCAGGTCCGGTCTCGGGAAGCGCATCGCCGGACGACCACAACGATCCGATCACAATCGGCAGTGACGGGTCACCCCGCTCGAAGGCGACGACCACCTCGTCGCCAATTTCTGGGAGGAACCACGTCCCGCGTCCGTTGCCCGCCGACAGCGTGGCAAGTCTCGCCCACACCGCGGTCTGCGGCCGCCCGGCCTTCCCGATCACGGCGACCTGGATTCGTGCGCCCCCATCCGGGTCGACGTTGTCAATCACGCGCGCCGTCCGCACGGCTGCCGGCTGGCCCTCAGCTGCCACGATCGCGTCCCCCTCCATCAGCGGTCTGTCGGCGGCGACGCTACGCGTTACTGGTGAACGGACGAGGCAGTTTTCCGCACGCCGGGCTCACCAATCTCGTCTCGCAACGTCGCGAAGGCAGCACGGACCTCGGCAGCCGCCGAGCCTGCCGGACCGGGCTCCACGACATCTCCGTCACTGAGCCGCCAACGGTCGGCGACCTCGTTGGGGTCGGCCCCGGAAGCCACCGCGGCGGCCTGTACGCATGCTCCCGTGGCGACCTGCTCCTCGGCCCGCGGCACGAGCACCGCTCGCCCACTGAGGTCGGCGAGGACCTGGCGGTAGGCCCGCGAACGCGCGCCACCACCGACCAGGATCAGCCGGCCATCCGCCGGCGCGAACGCCGCGAGTGCATCGAGCCCGTCGAGCAACCCACAGACGACACCCTCGACCGCCGCCCGGGCGAGCTGCTCACGGCCGACGTCACTGCGGATGCCGCTGAGCACTCCTGTCGCTGATGGGCGGTCGGGGGTGCGCTCGCCGTCGAGGTACGGCAGCAACGTGATCCCGCCCGCACCGGGGGCGGCGGCGAACACCAGCTCGTCGAACGTCGCATGGTCGACCCCGAGCAGCCGGGCGACGGCGTCGGTCACCTTGGTGGCGTTCAGCGTGCACACGAGTGGCAAGTGACGTCCGGTGGCGTCGGCGAAGCCGGCGACGATGCCCGACGGGTCAGCCGTTGGGGCGTCGCACACCGAGTACACGGTTCCCGACGTCCCGATCGACACGGCCACGTCGCCGGAACGCAGTCCGACGCCCAACGCGCCGGCCATGTTGTCGCCCGTCCCTGGTCCGACCATCGCGCCGTTCCACTCACCCGCCACTTCACGCGGGCCGAGCACCCTGGGCACGACGTCCGACCAATCTCGATCAGCATCGACGAGCGCCAGCAGATCGGCGCGATAGCTGCCAGACGCCGCCGACCAGTACCCGGTACCCGAGGCGTCGCCACGGTCGGTCGTCAGCGATCCGGTGAGTCGGAACGTCAGCCAGTCATGCGGCAGCACGACGTGGGCGAGCCGGGCGAATGACTCCGGCTCGGTTCGGGCGAGCCAGGCCAGCTTGGTGATCGTGAAGCTCGCCACCGGCACCGAACCGCACGCCGCAGCCCATGCCGGTCGTCCGCCGGCCAGCCGGTCGGTCAGTGCTGTCGCATCGGGCGCCGACTCCGTGTCGTTCCACAGCTTGGCCGGACGGATGACCTCACGCCGCTCGTCGAGGGCGACCATCCCGTGCTGTTGCCCACCGACGCTGATCGCCGCGACCGTCGGCGAGCCCGCCTGGTCCCATGCCGACTCGAACGCCGCCCACCATGACGCCGGATCCTGCTCGGAGCGCGGCGGCTGGGTCGGCGGATGGGGAGACGAACCGCGCCCGACGACCTCGCCGCTGTCGACGTCGCGGACCTCGACCTTGGTGGCGCTGGTCGACGAGTCGACGCCGGCGACGAGGGTCACGACAACTCAGCGATCTGGGGAAGATTCGTGTCGACGTGTGACACGATTCTTCCCCAGAAGGGCGATTGACACGGATCTTCCCCAGATGGAGGGCAACGGGTCGACCTAGCGGACGCGGGCGATGTGGCGGTTGACGAGGTTTTCCAGGCGCTCCTGGCCGCCGGACACGCGCGCCGGCTCGCCGGTGTCGAACGCCCGCTCGTGCAGTGCGGCGAGGTCCGTCGAGCCGTCGAGGATCGAGCGGCCGAGCTCGCCCTCCCACCCCGCGTAGCGGGCGTCGCGGTTGGCGTCGAGGTCCCCGAGCACGGCGTCGGCACAGAGCAGCGCCCGGGCCATCGTGTCCATCCCGCCGATGTGTCCGTGGAACAAGTCGACGCGATCGATCGACTGGCGGCGCAGCTTGGTGTCGAAGTTCAGGCCGCCGGTGGTGAACCCGCCACCGCGCAGGATCTCGACCATCCCGAGGGTCATTTGCTCGACCGAACCGGGGAAGCGGTCGAGGTCCCACCCGAGGCGGTCGTCACCGGAGTTGGCGTCGATCGAACCGAAGATCCCGGCGTTGACGGCCGTGGCGACCTCGTGGGCGAAGTCGTGGCCCGAGAGGGTCGCGTGGTTGACCTCGATGTTGACCTTGATCTCGTCGGCCAGGTCGTAGCGCTGCAGGAACGCGTGGACCGTGGCGACGTCGTAGTCGTACTGGTGCTTGGTCGGTTCGCACGGCTTCGGCTCGAGGAGGATCGTCCCCCCGAAGCCGATGCGCTGCTTGTGCTCGACGACCATCGTCAGGAATCGGGCGAGGTGGTCGAGCTCCTTGCGCAAGTCGGTGTTGAGCAACGTGTCGTAACCCTCGCGGCCACCCCACAGGACGTAGTTGTGGCCGCCCAGCCGGTGCGTCGCTTCCAGGCAATGGGCGACCTGGGCTGCGGCGTAGGCGAACAGGTCGGGGTCCGGGTTGGTCGCTGCGCCGGCCTGGTAGCGCGGGTGGGAGAACAGGTTCGCCGTCCCCCACAGCAGCTCGACGCCCGTGCGCTGCTGGTGCTCGGCGGCGGCATCGACCATTTCGTCGAGCAGCGCCGCCGACTCCTTGAACGAGGCGCCCTCCGGGGCGATGTCGCGATCGTGGAAGCAGTAGAACGGCACCCCGAGCTTGACGAAGAACTCGAACGCCGCGTCCATCTTCTGCTTGGCAGCTTCGATCGGATCGGCGGACGGGGCGAACGTCGGGTGCCAGGGGCGGTCGAGGGTACCGGCCCCGAAGATGTCGAAGCCGTCCCAGTTGAATGAGTGCCAGTAGCACACGGCAAAGCGCAGATGGTCTTCCATCCGCCGGCCGGCGACGATCCGGTCGGCGTCGTACCAGTGAAACGCCAACGGATTGTCGCTGTCGGGGCCCTCGTAGGAAATGGGGTCGCTGATGTCGTTGAAGAACTCGGTCATTGCGTTCATCCTCGCAGATCGATCACACGACGGTCACGGTGCCGTCGAAGTGTTTGGTGGGTGGATCGCCCGGTTCGGCCAGCACCGTGACGGAGCCGACCTCGACGAGATCAGCAGCTGACGTCCCGACGAACACGTCGATCTGACCGGGCTCGACGACGTAGGCGAGATCGCGGTCGTGGAACCCGAGTTGGCCGACAGGAGTGGCGAACGTGACCCGCCGTGACCCGCCGGCTGCCACCGAGACACGCACGAAGCCCTTGAGCTCGAGCACCGGCCGCGTCACACTCGCTGCCGGATCGCGGACATACAGCTGGACGACCTCATCGCCGTCGAGTCGGCCGGTGTTGGCGACCGTCACCGACGTGGTGATCGTCCCATTCCAGGACACCTCGTCACTCTCCAAGGCGGGTTCGGACAGCGCGAATGTCGTGTAACTCGACCCATGGCCGAACGGATACAGCGGCGCCGCCGGCGAATCGACGTAATCGCCCTTCCAGTGCGAGCGCCCGCCGGAAACCTTGTGGCTGTAGTACGTGGGAATCTGTCCCGCCGAACGGGGATAGGTGATCGGCAGCTTCCCGCCGGGGTTGGCCGCACCTGTCAGCACGTCGGCGACGGCGCCGGCCCCCTCCTCGCCGGGGAGCCAGGCCATCAGCACCGCTGCACACCGCTCGTGCAGCTCGGCGCTCCCGATCGGTCGTCCGGCCACGAGCACGAGCACGACCGGGGTCCCGGTGTCGAGGACCGCCCTGACGAGATCCTCCTGCACCCCGGGCAGGTCGAGTGACGAAACATCCCGGCTCTCGCCGGACGTGCAGTCGTCGGTCAACCCCGCTTTGTCGCCCATCACCATCACGGCCACGTCGCAGTCGGTCGCGAGCTCGACGGCTGCGGCGAAGCCCTCTGTCGTTCGGCTGTTGACGTCGCATCCATGGGCGAACCGGACGCCTTCGCCGAGGCGCTCGGTGAGCGCGTCGAGCACCGACGGCGCGCTCACGGTGACGGCCTCGAGAGAGGCCTCGTCGTCGAGCGGGATGGCGAACACGTTGCGCCCGCTGCGCAGCAGCTCCTTCAGCGACTCGACGTGGACCGGGTAGGTGTAGTCACCGACGAGATGGCGAGCCTCGTCGGCGTTCGGTCCGATCACGGCCACGGATGGCGTGCCGACCAGCGGCAACGTTCCGTCATTGCGTAGCAGCACGAGCGATCGGCGGGCGATGTCACTGGCGAGACGGCGGTGCTCCGGCGTCGCCGTGACCGCGGCGACGCCATCGGGCTCGACGAATGGACGCTCGAACAGCCCGAGCTCGAACTTCGCCGTGAGCACGCGGCGGACGGCGACATCGACGGTCGATTCGGCGACTCGTCCTGAACGGATCGCCTCGAGCAGCGGCGGCCCGAAGCAGTCGGTGCCAGGCAGCTCGACGTCGAGCCCGGCGTCGAGGGCCATCGCCGCGGCTTCGACGGGGTCGGCAGCGAGATGGTGGTAGTCGGCGAGCTGGCGGACCGCGAAGTAGTCGGCCACCACACAACCGACGAATCCCCATTGCTCGCGCAGCACGCCGGTCAGCAGCTGGCGGTTGGCGGCAGCCGGAACGCCATCGAGCTCGCTATAGGCGTTCATCACCGAGCGCAGGCCAGCCGATCGCACCGTGGCCTCGAACGGATACAGATAGACGTCGGCCAGCTCGCGGGCACCGAGATGCGACGGCGCCCAGTTGAGACCACCCTCCGACGCGCTGTAGCCGACGAAGTGCTTGGCGGTGGCGATCACTCCGTCGGTGAGATCGTCACCCTGCAAGCCGCTCACGAACGAGACACCCATGCGAGCCACCAGGTGCGGGTCTTCGCCGAACGTCTCCTCGGTACGCCCCCATCGCGGATCGCGGCAGATGTCGAGCACCGGAGACAGCCCCTGGTGGGCGCCCATCGCTCGCATCTGGATGCGTACAGCGTCGGCGAGGGCGGCGGCGAGCTCCGGCTGCCAGGTGCTGGCGAGGCCGATGGCCTGCGGGAACATCGTCGAATCGCGGGACATCAACCCCGAGCAGATCTCCTCGTGAACGATCGCCGGGATGCCCAGGCGAGTTCCGTCGACGAGGTGGCGCTGGATGGAGTTGGCCAGGATGGCTGCGTCACGCGGCACCAGACTGCTGGCCCCGGAGACCCGCGTGACCTGGCCGATGCCGTGGCGCAGCAGCTCGGCCCCCTTGTCCACGTCGAGCCCCGTCCCGTCGGCCAGCTGGAACACCCAGGCACTGCCGAGCTGGGCGACCTTCTCCTCGACCGTCATCCGCGCCAGCAGATCGGCGACGCGCTCGGCGATCGGCAGCCCCGGATCCCGATACGCCGCGTTCGCCGAGACCGTGGTGCCGTCCACCGCGCTCATGGAAACACCAGTAACAGGTGCGAGCGACCGAGCGCCAGCGCCGCGTGCGTGGCCGAACGAAGTCTCGGAGCGGTCACAAGCGGCCTCCGTGGCCGGGGAACGGAGTGACGATTCTTCGGCATGACTGACGAACGACGAGTTTCGTCGGCAGAGTGACCTGCCGAGGTCGATCGGTGACCCCGTTGAGCAGATCGACGAGCATCCGCACAGCTTCTTCTCCCATCGTCTGGATCGACTGATCGATCGTGGTCAGCGGCGGATCGGTGAGCGCCGACTCGGGGATGTTGTCGAAACCGATCACCGACACGTCGTCGGGGACCGACAGTCCGAGCGAGCGGGCGACGTTCATCGTCTGGATCGCCGACAGGTCGTTGGCCGCGAAGATCGCCGTTGGCGGGTCGGCGAGCTCCAGCAACTGGCGGGCGGGCTCGAGCGACGTCTCGAGCTCATACCCGCCGACGCGGTACAAGCTCGGGTCCGCTTCGATGCCGGCGGTGGCCAGGGCGTCGTAATAGCCCTGCTCGCGCAGCCGAGCCGAGTCGAGGTCGGGGCGGCCGGCGAGGAAGCCGATCCGCCGGTGGCCGAGGTCGATGAGATGGTCGGTGGCGGTGATCGCCCCAGTCAGGTTGTCGGCATGCACGTTGGGCATCGTCGAGGCACCGGTGTGCGGGTCGACGGCGACGATCAGCCCTCCTTCCCCGAGGTCGTCGACGGTCGGGGTGACGAGGATGATCCCGTCGGTCAAGGTGCCACTCAGGCGGGACACGTTGCGACGTTCCCAGCCGGCGTGCTCGACGCCGTGACCGCTGCCGGAGTACACGATCAGCTCGTAGCCCGACGTCTTGATCGCCCGTGCCGCCCCCTTGAGCAGTTCGGCACTGAACGGCTCGATGTCGGCGACGAGAATCCCGACGACGTGAGTGCGGTGGCTGCGCAGGCTGCGGGCGATCAGGCTCGATTCGTACCCCAGATCACTGACCACGGCCTTGACCCGGCTCGCCGTCGCGGACGACACGCCATAGCGGTCGTTGATGACCTTGGAAACGGTGGCCACCGACACCCCGGCGGCCTCGGCGACGTCCCCGATCGTCACGCGGCGCTGCGGCATGGCGGCCGAGCTTAGTCAGCAGTGTAGAACGGTGTCGAGAACGTTATCGATAACGATTGACACCATGCCGTGACGTGTGCGAGGCTTTGCGCGAGTCAGTCAGCTAGGTCAAACAAGGGGGAACTGATCCATGCAACGCACCCGCGCCCGATTCGGGCTACTTCTCGGTGCCCTCACCCTCGTCGGGGCATCCGCCGGGCTCGCCACCTCGGCGGCGTCGGCCTCTGGCGAACCGGTCGAGATCGATTGGTGGCACATCCAGATCAACGAGCCCGACGTGTCGAACTGGCAGGCGATGGCCGACGCCTACATGGCCGAGAACCCGAACGTCACGATCAACATCACGGTGATGGAGAACGAGGCGTACAAGGCGGCGCTGCAGACCAACGTGCAGGCCGGCGACGTCCCCGACCTGTTCCAGTCGTGGGGCGGCGGCGTGCTGCGCGACCAGGTCGAAGCCGGCGCCGTGCAGGACATCACCGAGGCATCGGCGGAGTACCTCGACGCCCTGAGCCCGGGGGCCGCCGGACTGTTCAACATCGACGGCGTCCAGTACGGGCTGCCGTACAACCAGAGCATCGTCGGCATGTGGTACAACAAGACCCTGTTCGCCGAGGCCGGCATCGACGCACCTCCGGCGACGTGGGCCGAGTTGCTCGAGGACGTGCAGACGCTGAAGGACGCCGGCATCACGCCGATCGCCGTCGGCGCCGGCGACAAGTGGCCGGCGCACTTCTGGTACTCGTACCTGATGGTCCGCCTCGGCGGTGCCGAGGGGATGAACCAGATCGCCGCCGACAACAACTTCAGCGTCCCCGCCGTCGTCGGGGCCGGTGAGCACGTCGCCGAGCTGGTCGCCATGGAGCCGTTCCAGGAAGGGTTCCTCGGCAGCCACCTGGGACGCTCCCGACGGTGAGTCCGGCGTGATGGCCAGCCAGGGCGCGGCGATGGACCTGATGGGGAGTTGGGGGCTCGGCGCCTTCCGGAACCAGGCAGGTCTCGCCGACCAACCGGAGACACCGCTGCCGTTCGAGATCGGGTGGTTCCCGTTCCCGGAGGTCGAAGGCGGAGCCGGAGCGCCGACCGACGCCTTCGGCGGCGGCGACGGGTTCATCGTCGGCAAGGACGCCCCACCGGAGACGGTCGACTTCCTCGGCTTCCTCACCAACGTCGAGAACCAGCGGACGTGGGGAACGCGTGAGCGGGATCCCGGCGAACATCGAGGCCACCGCCGTCATCACCGAGACTCCGGCTGCCGATGGCCCGGTGATGCAGACAGTTCTCGACTCGCTGACCGGCGCGACGTTCATGCAGCTGTTCCTCGACCAGTTCTTCACGGCCGAAGTCGGTGCCCAGGTCAACGACCAGACGGCGCTGCTCTTCGCCGGTGAGACGACGCCCGAGGATGCCGCAGCCGCCATCACGGCGACAGCCGGAGGCTGACCCGCCGACGGGATCATCGCGACTGAGGTGGGAGGCGTCTGGCCTCCCACCTCACGCGATTCTGATGCTGTGACGACCTCGTCCCCCCTTCCAACTGCGACGTCTGCTGCGTCACCTCCGCCCGCCGGCAGGAAGCCGCGCGGCGGCAAGCGCCAGGCGCATCACCCGCGGCATCTCCTGGCCGGCGATCGTCGTCTTCCTGCTTCCGGCGATCGCCCTCTACCTCGCGTTCGTCGTCTATCCGATCGTCCAGAGCACGCGCTACAGCCTCTACGACTGGAACGGGCTCGAGCCGCTCACCGACTTCGTCGGGCTCGACAACTTCCGCCGCGCCTTCTCCGATGACCTGTTCCGCGACGCCCTCCGGCACAACGGGGTCATCATCGCCCTGTCACTGTTGCTGCAGATCCCGTTCGCCCTCGGCCTGGCCCTGCTGCTCAACGTCAAGCTCCCCGGTCGGGCGCTACTGCGCACGATGTTCTTCGCCCCGTACATCCTGTCCGAGGTCGTCACCGCCGTCGTGTGGCGCCAGATCCTGCGACCCGACGGGCTGCTCGACCAGGGCCTGACCGCGATCGGTGCAGAGGGGCTGATCCACGAGTGGCTCGGCAACCCCGACATCGTCCTCTACAGCCTGTTCTTCGTGATCTCGTGGAAGTACTTCGGCTTCCACATGATCCTCATCCTCGCCGGCCTCCAGCAGATCCCCAAGGAGCTCAACGAGGCCGCGCTCGATCGACGGCGCATCGCCGTGGCAGCGCTTCCGATACGTGACGCTCCCGCTGCTCGGCCCGACGATCCGCGTGTCCGTGTTCCTGTCGATCATCGGCGCCCTCCAGCTGTTCGACCTCGTGTGGGTCACCACCAGGGGCGGACCGATCGGGGCGTCGTCGACGATGGCGACGTTCCTCTACGAGCAGTTCAGGCGGGGGCCTGTTCGGCTACGCAAGCGCCGTTTCGATCGTCATCTTCGGACTGTGTCTGGGCGTTGCCCTCGCCTACCAGCGCTTCGTGATGCGACGCGACCTGCGGGGAAGTGGTTTCGTTGCGTAGCCGGCGCCTGCTGACCAACGTCGCGCTCTATCTCGTCGCGTTCGTCGTGCTCGCCGTCGTCATCATCCCGCTGACGTTCTCGATCCTCGGCGGGTTCCGCACCAACAACCAGCTCGTCGAGGACCCGGTCGGTCTACCCAACCCGTGGGTGGGCATCAACTACACGTCGATCCTCACCGTCCGGAGCGTTCTGGCGCCAGGTCCGCAACAGCACGGTCATCGCCCTGCTCACCATGGCGATCGTGCTGCCGGCCGCTTCGCTGGCCGCCTACGTCATCGCCCGCTACACCTTCAAGGGCCGCGAGCTCGTCTACGGTCTGTTCACCCTCGGTCTGTTGTTCCCGGTCGCGGTCGCCATCACGCCGCTGTTCATCGTCCTGCGCCAGGTCGGCCTGCTCAGCAATCCGCTGGGGGTCGCCCTGCCGCAGGCGGCATTCGGGCTGCCGATCGCGATCATCGTGATGCGGCCGTTCTTCCGGGCGATCCCGAACGAGCTGCAGGACGCTGCCGCCATCGACGGCTGCGGACCGTTCCGCTTCTACTGGTCGGTCATGCTCCCGCTGTCACGTCCGGTGCTCAGCACGATCGCCGTCATCACCATCGTCGGCAGCTGGAACGCCTTCTTCCTCCCGCTGCTCGTGCTCATCGACCCGAGCCAGCACACGCTGCCGATCGGAGTCAACAACATCTCTGCGCAGTACACGACCGACTACTCCCGCGTGCTCGCGTACACCTCGCTGGCGATGGTCCCCGCCCTCGCTGTTCTACGCCGTCGCCGAGCGCCAGATCATCGGCGGGCTGACGGCCGGCGCCGTCAAGGAGTGATCGCGGCTGACAGGATGAACGCGTGCCGACATCGCTGACGTTCTCCGAGCATCTCGATGCGCTCGAAACCAGCGGTGGGCGACTTGCCGAGTTCGCCCTCGAAGCCGGATTGGACGTCGCAGTGCCGACGTGCCCGGCCTGGACCACCGATGCACTCGTGGCCCACCAGGCGATGGTCCACCGTTGGGCGGCCGCCCACGTCCGCGGCGACGACCCTGACGTCATTCCCAGCCAAACCGAGATCCGGACCACCGTCGACGACCTCGTCGGCTATTACCGCGACGGTCACGGCGCCCTGCTCGCCACGTTCCATGACGCGGCGCCGGATCTCGAGGCGATGACGTTTCTCAAGGACGCGCCGGCGCCACGTGACTTCTGGGCCCGGCGCCAGGCCCACGAAACGACGATCCACATGATCGACGCCCTCGCCGCGGTGCTCGGCCGGCAACCGACGGCGAGCGAAGCTGGCATCGCCCCGGCTGTGGCCATCGATGGGATCGACGAGCTGCTGCGCGGTTTCTTCACCCGTGGGCGTTCGAAGCTGTACGACGGGGACGAGTACACGATCGCGGTGTGCCCGACCGACAGCGAGCGCCGCTGGATCGTCCGTGTCGCCGAACGGTTGACCGTGGAACCCGACGACGCGGCAGGCGACGTCGAGGTCGCCGACGCGGTGATCTCGGGCACCAGCACCGAGCTGTACCTCGCCCTCTGGAACCGCGGCGACGAGGTCGCCGCGAGCGGCCGTGACGACGTCCTCGGTCGCTGGCGGACCGCGCAGCGCGTCAGCTGGAGCTGACGGGGGCCGTTCAGCCGTCGACGAAGGCCGTCTTGGTCCGCCGCGGTGACATGTGGTCAGCCCTCCGTTCGCCGTCTGACGCGGCGACGTCGCTGGATCGCCAGCGTCGCAGCAGATGCTGCCTGGATCGTCACGACGTTGACGGCGAGAACCGACAAGGCACCGAGACCGTTCTGGTCGCCTTGCACTGGTCAACACCGCTGACCCGCAGACCGGAGCCAATTGTGAGCAAGATCTTGCTCACAAATGGCCCTGGAACGAATCGCCCCCAGATGTGGGGAGGCGGGTTACAGGTACTGGCCGGTGGCGACCCGCTCGATCGCCCGTCCGCCGTGGGCTCCTCGGCCTGCCCGGCCGCCGTGAGGGTACGGATGAACACGATCCGCTCGCCCTTCTTGCCGGAGATCCTCGCCCGGTCGTCGGGGTTCGTGGTGTTCGGCAGATCCTCCCGTACGATCGTCGTCCGGCCGATCGTCAGGTGACGAACGCCCGCCGCCCCGGACCAGCCGGCGACTGGCCACGACCACTCGTTCGGACGTGGCGCAAAGGCTCGCAGCTGCAACACGAATCCCTATCCTTCCCTGTCGGTTCGATGACGAGCGAGTGCTTCGATCGTGACGACCGCCGGTGCCCGAGTCGGACAGTCGTGCCGATGATGCGCTCTAATGGGGACTCCATCGAGGTAGGGAGGGCTCCGATCGTGTCCCAGGTCAATCCACCGTTCCGCGCCGACCACGTCGGCAGCCTGCTGCGACCGACCGCGGTGCACGACGCCCGGGCCGCCTGCGCCGCCGGCGAGATCTCGACGGGCGATCTGCGGGACGTCGAGGACGCGGCAATCGCCGAAGCCGTGCGCACCGTCGAGGGACTCGGGATGCACAGCATCACCGACGGCGAGTTCCGGCGCACGTGGTTCCACCTCGACTTCTTGCAGCAGCTCGAAGGTGTCGCCGTCACGGGCAGCATCGCTGCCAGCTCGGACGCTGCCACGACGGTGCACCTCACACCCCCGAAGCTGTCGGTCGTCGGGCCCTTGCGTCATGTGCGCGACATCCAGGTCGACGACTATCGGTACCTCGCCTCGGTGACCACCCAGACCCCGAAGGTGTCGATCCCCTCGCCGACGATGGTCCACTTCCGCGGCGGCCGGGCGGCGATCGACGTCGACGCCTACCCGGACTTGGAGAAGTTCTTCGCCGACCTGGCGGCGTGCTACCGCGCCGAGCTCGACGCCCTCTATGCGGCGGGCTGCCGCTACGTGCAGCTCGACGACACCAATCTCGCCTACTTGTGCGACCCGGTCATGCGGGCCGGCGCCGTCGAGCGCGGCGAAGACCCCGACCAACTCCCCCACGCCTACGCCGAACTGATCAATGCGGTCATTGTCGGGCGGCCCGACGATCTGGTCGTGGGCATCCACCTGTGCCGCGGCAACTACCGCAGCACGTGGTTTGCCGAGGGCGGCTACGAACCGGTTGCCGAGGTGCTGTTCAACGAGCTCGATGTCGACGCCTATTTCCTCGAGTACGACGACGAGCGTTCCGGGGACTTCGCCCCACTGCGCTTTGTTCCTGCCAACAAGACGGTGGTCCTCGGGCTCGTCACCAGCAAGCGTCCGGAACTCGAGTCCGTCGAGGCCCTCGCCACGCGCATCGACGAAGCGGCGGTGTACGTACCTCTCGACCAGCTGTGTCTCAGTCCCCAATGCGGGTTCGCCAGCACGGTCGAGGGCAACGCCCTGACCGCCGATGAACAGTGGGCCAAGCTGGCCCGGGTGGTCGAGACGGCGGACACGGTCTGGGGAGCCACCTGACGATCCGCTCCGCGTGGCGATCGGTGGTCGCTGTGACGACGTTGCGTCCGGTCTTCGACCGATGAATCGGAGGCCGCCCAGATCGTCACACCGTGAGGCGCGGGAACACTCGGCGGGCGTTGCCGGCGTAGATCTGGTCACGTTGGGGGTCCGTGAGCCCGGCGGCCTCGAGGTACCGCCTGGTGTCGTCGAAGTGGTGACCGGTTTCGGGGTCGACGCCACGCACCGCACCCAGCATCTCGGAGGCGAACAGGATGTTGTCCGTGGGAACCACCCGCACCAGGAGGTCGATGCCCGCCTGGTGATAGACGCAGGTGTCGAACCACACGTTGCCGAGTACCGCTTCCGACAGCGGGGGCAGCCCGAGGTCCTGGGCGATCCCCCGGAAGCGCCCCCAGTGGTAGGGCACCGCTCCCCCGCCATGAGGAATGATGAACCGCAGGCCGGGGAAGTCGGCGAACAGGTTCGAGGTCAGCAGCTGGGTGAACGCCGTCGTGTCGGCACCGAGATAGTGCGACGTCGTCGTGTGGAGGTTCGCGTTGCAGGCGGCGCTGACGTGAATCATCGCCGGGACGTCGAGCTCGACGAGCGCCTCGTACAGCGGGTACCAGTAGCGGTCCGGCAGGGGTGGCCCGTTCCATGCTCCGCCGCTGGGGTCCGGATTGAGGTTGCACCCCACGAAACCCATCTCCGCCACACACCGCCGCAGCTCGGCGACCGACGGCTCGATCGGCGCTCCCGGCGATTGCGGCAGCTGGGCGACGGGGACGAAGCGCTCCGGGTACAGATCGCAGACCCGCCGGATCAGCTCGTTGCAGTGCTCCGTCCAGAATCGGCTCGTGTGCAGATTGCCGAGGTGGTGACCCATCCAGCTGGCCCGCGGCGAGAACAGCGTGAGGTCGATGCCGCGCTCCCGTTGCTGGCGCAGCTGGGCGCCTTCGAGGCTCTCGCAGATCTCGGCATCCGAGATCGCCAGCGAACCCTTGGCCCCGACGTACTGCGGATCGGCGTCGAGTGCCGCCCGCTGTCGGTCGCGGTACTCGCCGAGTTGGGCCGGCGCCGTCGTGTAGTGGCCGTGGCAATCGATGATCACGTCGACGACCGTATCGTCGGCCAACTGCGCGAGTCTGGGAAGCGATGATCGATCAACCTCACGTCGTCGTCCGGCGGATTCCACGCGCCGCGCCGGAGGCGATCGCCGAGCTCGAAGCGGCCGGGACCTCGACAGTCCATGAGGCGATCGGCCGCCGCGGCTTCGTCGGCCCGGACATCCGGCCGATCCAGCAGGGCGTGCGACTGGCGGGTTCGGCGGTGACGGTGTCGAGCCATCCCGGCGACAACCTGATGATCCACGCCGCCGTCGAAGTCTGCTCCGCAGGCGACGTCCTCGTCGTCACGAACACCGCCCCGTCGACGCACGGGATGTTCGGCGAGTTGCTGGCCAGCTCACTCATCGCTCGCGGCGTCCGCGGCCTGGTGATCGACGCAGGCGTCCGCGACACCCACGAGCTACGCCAGCTCGGTTTTCCGGTGTGGTCACGCCACGTGTCGTGCCAGGGGACGGTGAAAGCGTCGCCCGGCTCGGTCAACGTGCCGGTCGTCCTCGGTGGCGTCGCTGTGGCACCGGGGGACGTGGTGTGCGCCGACGACGACGGCGTCGTCGTCGTCCGTCGCGACGAGGCGCACTGGGCAGCAGAGCAGGCAGTGGCCCGTACCGCCAAGGAGCACGAGACCCGCCAACGACTCGTCGCCGGTGAGTTGGGCGTCGACATCTACGGCCTCCGCGACAAGCTGGTCCAACTCGGCGTCGAGTATGTCGACGCCGTCGAGGAGTGAGGAGATGCACGTTGCCGTGTTCGGACTCGGCGAGGCCGGCGCGCTCTTCGCCGCCGACTTGTGCGCTGCCGGGATCGAAGTGTCGGCGTTCGACCCGGCACCGATGCCGACGCCCGACGGGGTGACGCGTTGCGCAGACCCAGCAACGACCGTGGCGAGTACCGACATCGCCCTCATCGTGACCGGGGCCGCGCCGGCCGCTCAGGTGTTCGACACGATCATCACCGCCGTGCCGTCTGCAGCCCTCGTCGCCGACCTGTCGACGAGCGCACCGGACGTCAAAGCGCAGCGCGCCGACCGCGCCGCGGCGGTCGGTCGGTCGTTCGCCGACGTCGCCCTGATGGCTCCGGTGCCCGGCCGTGGGCTGCGTACGCCGGTACTCGTGTCCGGATCTGGCGCCGAACGCTACGCGGCGGCGTTTGCTCCGCTCGGCGCTCCGGTCGAATGGGTTGGCGATCGAGCGGGCGACGCTTCAACCCGCAAGCTGCTGCGCAGTGTGGTGATGAAAGGGATCGCGGCGGTCGTCATCGAGGCGGTTCGTGCCGCCGAGCGTGCCGGATTGGAGGACTGGTTGTGGGCCGACCTGGTCGCCGAGTTCGAGGCGGCCGGTGCGCCGCTCCTCGAGCGATTGCTGCAAGGCACGGGCGTCCACGCGGCGCGGCGAGTCGACGAGATGGAGGCCACCTCCGAGATGCTCGAGTCATTGGACATCGAGCCGGTGATGACCCGGGCGACGGTCGAATCGCTGCGGCGGGCAGCCGATCACGGTGTTCCGGCCGTACCCGGTCAGGCGAAGTCGTAGAGCCGCGCCGGGTTGTCGACGAGGATCGCGTGGCGGGTGGCCTCGTCGGGGACGAACGCGGCGAGGAGGTCGACGAGGTCGCCATCGTCGGGCACCTGGCGGACGTTGGGATGCGGCCAGTCGGTGCCCCACAGGATCCGTTCGGGTGCCGCCTTGATCAGGGCCCGGGCATACGGGACGACATCTGCGTAGTGCGGTGGACCATCGGCAGAGAGTCGCTCGGCGCCGGAGACCTTGACCCAGGCTCGGTCGTCGTCGAGTAGCCCGAGGAGGAAGGCGAAGGGCGCCTGATCGAGACCGGCCGCGGCATCGACGCGAGCCATGTGGTCGATGACGTACGGGACGGGTAGGCGGTCGAGGAGGTCGGCAGCGCCAGGCAGGTCGACGGCGTCGAAGTGCAACACGAGATGCCATCCGAATGGGGCGATGCGCCGCACGACATCCCAGAACTCGTCGATCGATGGTGCGCCGCCGAGGTGGGCGACGAAGTTGAACCGGGCGCCGCGCACGCCGGCGTCGTGGAGCACTCGGAGCTCAGCCTCGTCGAACGAGCCGTCGACCATCGCCACTCCGGCGTACCGCCCGCCGCCGCGGACGAGGGCGTCGACCATTGCCGAGTTGTCGGTGCCGTGACAGCTCGCTTGGACGAACACGGCGCGCGTCAGGCCGAGTCGTTCCTGAAGGTCGGCGAACTGGTCGAGCCCGGCGTCAGGCGGGGTGTACGTCCGGTCGGCCGCGAACGGGAATCGGTCGGCCGGCCCGAAAACGTGGCAATGAGCGTCGCAGGCGTCCGGCGGTGGCGTGAAGGCGACCGGAGGATGCGGGTCAGGGTGCGGCGGGGGGATCGTCCGCTCCATCGGCCACTGTTCTAGCCGGGAGTGACGGAGAGATACCACGCCCACCGTGTGCTCTGCGATCGGAGAGATGCCGGGGCCGGACTGCAGCGCACGATCGACGGCGACCGCGATTGACCCGATAACTCTATCTATATAGAGTTGAGTCGTGGCCAGGGCTCGCCCACCGTCGGCGCAGACCACCGCGGTCGTTCTCGAGTTGTCCCAGGAGCCGGCGGCGTGGCGATACGGCTATGAGCTGTGCCGCCAGCTCGATCTCAAGCCCGGATCGCTGTACCCGATCCTCGTGCGGCTCGCCGACCGCGGGCTGCTCGAGACGACGTGGGAGACCGATGCTCCGGCAGGTCGACCGCCACGACATCTGTACCGGCTGACCGGGCCCGGGAGGGTCCTGGCCTCTGAACTGGCGTACGTCTCGTCGCAGCCAACAGCCGCGTTACGACGATCGGAGGCTGGGTGGCTGGCGACGTGAGCCGATCTCGCCGCCGTTACGAATTCGCCGCGGCCGTGCCGGTTGTCGTGGTCTTCGCGTCCCTCTACGCGTGGGCAGCCCCGCTCGGCGATCCGTCCCAGCGGATCGACGCCTACCTGTGGCTGGCGCTCGGGTTCGCCGTCCCGACCGCGCTGTGGCTGTTGACGTCGTGGCTGCTCGTCGATCGCTGGTGGGAGGGCGCTGGTGCCCGGCGATCGGCGACGGACGCACCGAGCGGGCTGCTGGCGACGGCGGTGACCACGCTGCCCGAGCCCAAGCAACCCTGGGGACAAGCGATGCTCGGCGAGTTGGCCCAGGTGCACGGGCGGGCGGCCCGCTGGCGGTTCGCCCTCAGCTGCGGACGAGCGATGCTCTTCCTGCCCATCCACCGCCGCCGACCCGGGCTTCGCGGATGGCCGGCAGCCCCGGTGGCGGCCGCCATCGTGACCGGCGCCGTCGCTACTTCGATCGCTGCCGTCGTCGCCTTCGTGCGCCGGCATCCGGACGCCGCGGAAGGCTTGCCACCAGGGAGGATCGCGCTGCTTGCCGTGGTGCTCGCCGGCTGCCTCTGGCTCGCGTTGACACCGCCACGGCGCGTGGCCGGCGGCCGCGTCGGTGGCAGCCGACTGGCACCACTTCTCGGCGTCGGCGCGGCGTGCACGTTCACCGTCGGGCTACTGGCATCGATCCATGCCGACCGCGATGGGTTGGCTGCGGTCTGGCTGCTGTTCGGTCCGCCACTGCTGTTCGTGGTCCCCGCGGCGACGGCCGCGGCCGTCGACCACTCGTTCCGCGCCGGCGTGCGGGCGGGCACGTGGACGGCGATCACGGTGATGCCGCTAACTTTCGCCCTCCTGCTCGTCGAGGCGTCACGTCAATATGCCGACGACGGCGAGTGGCTGTTCGCCGGCGACGTCACCACCGCCGGATTCAGCATCGGCTTGGCCCTGCTGATCCTCATCGCCATTCCCGTGATCGGATTCCCGTTCGCCGTCCTCGGGGCCATCGCCGGAGCGCAGCCTCGTATCACCCCCGGACCGAAGTCCCGACTACGCGAGCCGAAGTGAGCGCGAGTTGTGGGACTTGGCCGCCCGCAGCGACGTCAGCGGTTGACCAGGTGCAAGATCGGTCGGCCGGCGTCGCGGGTCATCTCGTACAGGTCGACAGTGTTCGTACCAACGACGTAGAAGTCGGCAACGTAGCCGACGAACTCCCATCCGTTGCCTGACGGGTTGTACCCCCCCACGACGCCGGCGATGCGGCCGTTGACGGCGGCGACGAGCTCGGGTGGCGCGTCGGCCGACGGCCCGGCGACCGTTCCGGTCAAGACATAGGGCATTGATCCTTCGTCGGTCGGCAAGTCCTCGAGGAGGGCTTCGTCACGCAGGGTGGCGCTGTAGGTGCTCGGGGCCCCGACGGCGAAGTCGGACACTTCTCTTCCGACGAGGTCGCCGTTCTCACCGACGGCTGCCAACCCGATCCAGTCGTCACCGACGAACTCTTCGGATCGCCGTTGAGCGAGCGCCAGAACCTCTTCGACTTCGATCGACACACGTGGGGCAACGTTGGGTTCGCTCCCGTCGTACAGCGAATGGCCGTCGAACGTCCAATCGTCGTCGACCTCGATGTCGAGCAGATCGACGATCGACGGGACGATGTCGATCGTCTGGGCGCTGTCGTCACGGATCTCGCCGGTGGTTTGACCTGGCGCCTTGATGAACAGCGGCACGCGATAGACCTCCGCCTGGTTCGCCTCAGTGACGAGCCTGCGGTCGACATCGGGGGGTGTGAGGCTGATGCCGTGGTCGGAGGTCACGACGAGCAATGTGTCGTCCCACGTCGGCAGCGACATCAGTTGCTCGAGCGTCGTGTCGAGCAGTGCGTCGACTGCACCCGTCTGCATGCTGTGTAATTGGAACTCGACCCGGATGCGGAAGTCATAGCCGGGCTGGTCTCGGTCGATTGCCTCGGGTCGCCCCGCCTGGGAGTAGGTGGTCGTGTAACCCGAGCGTGACAGCTTCCAGGGGAAGTGGGGGAGCATGCTGTGCAGGACGTGCAGCGCCGGAGCATCCGTGATGGCAACGATTCCTTGGGCCAACGTCGCGGCTCGACCGCGGGCGCTGCCGTCGTCGGGACGCGGCCGCCCGCGCATGAGCAACTCGTCCATCGAATAGCTGGGCTCGGTGTTCACCGTGTCCTCGGTCTCCTCGTCGTCGCCGACAGCGACGCCGCCATCGTCGTGCTCGGTGCCGTAGGCACCCCACGAGTTGTCGATCGCTGGGAGGTGATCGCGCAACGCGCTGGGCAGCACCCGATGGCCATAGACGATCGAGGCGTCTGAGAGCGCCTGGCTCATCGCCGCCCGCTCACGCTCCGGACAGAGCACGTCGGGGCACAAGTCGGTGATCGGCTCGACGCGATGGATCGGGACATCATCGCCGAGGAGTGTGAACAGGTTGCGGGGATAGTTCTCGTACGTCGGCGGGACTTCCGCGGCGATTGAGATGCCGGTAAGGATCGCCGGTACGCCCGTCGGTGTCCAGTTGGCTCGACTGGACGTGTTGCGGAACCACGTACTTACCCCGGCGAGCCGGGCGAACCCGGGATACCGCTCCGCGTTGATCGTGCCGTCGCCCTCCATGATCGTCGCTGCCGGAAGCTCGTCGAGGACGATCACTACCACCGGACCGTCGAGATCCGGGACCGACACGTCACCGATGTCATTCGTCGAACCCTTGCCGACCACTAGGGCCGACGTCTGACTGAAGAACAGAAACGTGCCGACGAACAGCAGGTTCGCGGCCGCCAGATAGGCAGCGAACAGTCGGGCGGCCCTGAACCGCCAGACGAGCCAACCGGCGGTCAGCGCCAACGCGATCGCCGCCGCGGCGACCCGCCACAGCGCGTCGACTCCGAGGCTGCGCAGCACCGCCAGCACGAGCCCGGCGGCAAAGACGGCGGTCACAGCTGCCAGCGCCACCGATCCTGCCCGCCGGTCCACGAACGCGGCGCCGACGACTACGAGGATCCCGACCAACGATGGCGCGACGGCGATGACCAGTGCGAACGTGACAATTTGCGACGTCGAGTAGTTGCCGGCGATGAAGAACTCGGCGTTGCTGCCGACCAGGTCGAGCATCGGTTGCGTGACGGCCAAACCACTCACGCCGAGGACAATGAGGGCGGTCATCGCGGCGGAGCGGAGGAGTTCGCGTCCGCGCAGACCGTCCAAGCGCCGCGCTCGAACGCCTGGATCGGCCACCAGCTCGGACGGTACTCGACAGCGACCGAGCGCTATCGCGCTGACCCGAATTCAGCCTCCGGCGACAAGTCCCGACCACGCGGGCCGAAGTGAGCGCGATTTGTCGGGACTTCCCGGGTCAGCAGCCGATTCTGCGAGTGTCGGAGGGGACTTGAGCTCCGGACGGAGGACGTGGCGGCCGATGTCGTCGAGTGGCGTCTAGCTCTGCTAGAGACCGATTCCTGCTCGGCGGCAGTGATGTCCTGTGTTACCCCGTAACGCCTGCTCTCGCCTCGTTCGCGGAGAAACTGCTGACAACGCGTCCGAGAACGCCGACACACCCGCGCTACAGAGCAGAACGTCACGGGTGGACGTTCGGTACGCAACCTGTCCGATTGGATCCCGATCGCATGAGGCCGCTCGCCTGGCGATCAGCACATGGCCTGAGCAGAACGCGAGTATCTCGTCATGACCGAGTCGACCGTTGCGGTGATCGCCCTCCTCGTACTCGGATGGGCTGTCGTCTCGGGTGCTTTGGCGCGCCACGACGTCACCGGCCCGTTCGTGTTCGCGGTCGCCGGGTACCTCCTTGGGAACCCGGACTTTGGGCCGCTGACGGTCGACGTCGAAGCCGGCTCGATCCACCTCGTCGCCGAGGTCACTTTGGCCCTCGTGTTGTTCTCCGACGCCGCCAGGGTCAACCTCGCGGAGCTGCGGCGCGACCTGTCGATCCCCGTGCGATTGCTCGGTATCGGCCTCCTACTCTCCGTCGCCGCCGGCAGTCTCCTCGCCGCATGGTTGTTCGACGGGTTTCCGTGGGCGCTCGCCGGTTTCGTCGGTGCCGCTCTGGCCCCCACGGACGCCGCCCTGAGCGTGCAGGTGATCAACGACGAGCGCATCCCTCTGCGCCTTCGACGGGCGCTCAACGTGGAGAGTGGGCTCAACGACGGTATCGCCACGCCGATCGTCGTGTTCATGCTGGCGGTGGCGGCCAGCCAGCTCGGTGTCGTGAGCGAGAGCGTGTCGTTCGAGGCCGGAGCCGCACTTCGGGAGCTGGGCGCAGGGATCGTCGCCGGGGTCGTCGTCGGCGTCGGCGGGGCGGTGCTGATCTCGACGGCCACACGGCGCCGCTGGATCGCCACCGGCGGTCGGCGACTGGCCACGCTTGCCGTCGCCATCGCCGCCTTCGCCGTGGCGCTGGCATTCGACGCGAACGGCTTCATCGCCGCCTTCGTCGCCGGCATCGCCTTCGGGGCGATGCTCGACGGCAGTGTCGTCGACCTCGAGGAGGCGGTCGAGCTTCCGGAGCTCGGCGGCGAGCTTCTCGGGCTGGTCGTCTGGTTCCTGTTCGGAGCTACCCTCGTCCCACTTGCGTTCGAGAAGCTCGACGGCTTCTCGGTCGTCTACGCGCTGGCGAGCCTCACGATCATCCGCATGCTCCCCGTCGCATTGGGTCTCGTCCGTTCGGGACTGGACCGGCCCAGCGTCGTGTTCATCGGTTGGTTCGGTCCGCGAGGGCTTGCATCGGTCGTGTTCGCCCTGCTGGCCATCGAAGAGTTGGGCGAGACCTCACCCGAAGTCGGGCGGGCTGTCGCGGCCGTGGCACTGACGGTGCTCCTGAGTGTGGTGCTCCACGGCATCACCGCCCGTCCCGGCGGCCGGCGCTTCCTCCAGAGCGAGCAGAACAGGTCCGCCGACGAGCGCACTCCACGGAGCCGGCCCCGCACCCTGTCGGCACACGGTCGGCGAGCATCGGACCGGTCCGTGGACGATCCGGTTCCGCATGCCTCCGCATGAGACGATGAGAAACCGCTCGCAAGACCTCACGAACGGCGTGCCTCCGTCGCATTCTCGCCACGCGTCCGACGGACGAGCCCGGCACGATCACGCTAAGAATTCATCACTGGGACTGTTCGGTTTGCCCGAAGCCGAGCTGCGGCACTGCCTGTACGACTACTCGTTTCAACACCGAACGTCACGCGGGAACCCTGCTGCACGCGAGGACGTGGAACCCCCAGGGCGGCAGTTCGACGTACAGCCCGGCGTCGGCCATCTCGGGTCCGTCACGCGTGAACACCTCATCGGTGAGGAGGTCGGTGAGCTGCCACGTGTGTGCGCCGAGATCTTCCCAGCGCAGGTGGACTCGGGCTGCGGCGGGACCGTCGAAGTCGTTGATGACGATGAGTGAACGGTGGTCACCGTCCGTCCATGACCAGGCCAGCAGCTGTTCGTTGGTCGAGTCGCCGGACCACCCACTGGTGTCCAGCAGGTCCCAGCTGCCGCGCCGCCGACCGTTGGTGGCGGCGAGCAGCCCGAGGTGGAACTGTCGGAGGTCGTCGTCGACCGGCTCGGGTGGCCGCCGGGCGAGGAACACCGGGACGTGCACTCGCCAGCCTTCGAACTGGCCTTCGTGCCACATCGTGGCGCCCGGCAGGGTGGCGATGGCGACCGCGGCTGCCCGCTCCCGGTCCGGTTCGAGTTCCGATGCGGCGCGTGGTTCGTCGTGGTTCTCGAGGAAGCGGATGAGGTGGCGTTGGAAGTCAAGACCGGCGTGGAGGTGTCCGCGCACGGCTGCGGGTCCTTCGTGGATCAGACGGTCGTAGAGCCGTTTGTCGTAGCACCAGTCGAATCCGAGCTGCTGGAGATCCCACTCGAGATCCCAGTAGGCCTCGGCGGCGAAGACGAAGTGCGGGTGGTTTTCCCGAACCGAACCGATCACCTCGGTCCAGTATTCGTCGTCCGGCATCGCGCCCGCGCGGTCGCCCCATGTCCGGGCGAACACCGTGTTCAGCAACAGCATCGCCATGTCGCACCGCACACCGTCCGCCTGCTCGGCGATGTCGTTGAGGGTCGCGGCGGCGGCCTGACGAAGGCCAGGTGCGAAGGCGTTGAGCTGAGCGACGTCCGGCCACGGCGGGAAGTACGGGTCGCGGCCGCGGGCGATGACGGCGTCACCCACCGCGATGAAGGCTGCTGGATCGTCTCGGAGCTCATCGATGTCGCCCTGCACGAAGTACTCGGGATGCTCGGTGAGCCATCGATGGTCGGGGGCCACATGGTTGGGCACGAAGTCGACGAGCAGCCGCACGTCCCGCTGGGCCAGCGCGGCGCGGGCGGCGGCGAGACCAGCGCGCCCCCCGAGCCGTTCGTCGACTTCGTAGCGACTGATGCAGTAGGCCGAGCCGATGACGTCGGCATCGTCGAAGTCGGGCAGGGCCGCCCGGAACGAAGCGACCTGCTCGGCCGATTCCATCGCCAGTTCCACACCGGCCGGACCGCGTTCCCACACCCCCATCAGCCACACGGCGTCGACGCCCGCTGGTGTCACGCGGTCCCACTCGGCCGCAGGGACGTCGGCCAGCGTCGCGGTGACACCGGTCCGCAGGCTGACGTCGTGGAGCCAGGCCGCCGTGTTGAGCTCGTAGATCACCGGATCGGGCGGCCACGTGGTCATTGCAGTGTCCCTCGGCAGACGAGGTTGCAGCTCGACGGGGCCGTCGTCGGCTGGTCGGTGAGCAGGGTCACTTCTTGGCCTCCGGTCGCGGAGCACGCCGATCGTCTGGCCGACGGTGTATACGCCGTCGCCGGGTCGGCCGCGGATGAGGTCGGCGACGATGCCGGTCCAGCCGGTCTGGTGGGTGGCGCCGAGCCCGGCGCCGTTGTCACCGTGGAAGTACTCGTTGAAGACGAGGTTGTCCTTCCACGCCGGATCCTGCTGCAGGCGTTCGACCATCCCGAACGATGGACGTCGTCCGTCGGCGCCGACGAGGAAGAGCGAGATGATCCGTTCCCGGAGATCGTCGGCGATCTTGTCGAGGGTCAGCATGGTGCCGCTGCGGGTGGGGTACTCGATCTGCAATTCGTCACCGAAGAACCGGTAGTAGCGCTCGAGCGCGCTGACGACGAGGAAGTTGAGGGGGAGCCACAGGGGGCCTCGCCAGTTGGAGTTGCCGCCGAACATCGCCGTGGTGGACTCGGCTGGTTCGTAGTCGATAGTGGCCGAGATCCCGTCGACATCGAGCTGGTAGGGATGATCGCGGTGATAGGCGGAGAGGGCCCGCAGGCCGTGGGGCGCGAGGAACTCGTCCTCGTCGAAGAGCTTGTCGAACAAGCGCCGGAGACGGTCGACGCCGACGACGCCGACCAGGAGCCGTCGGTCGCCGGGTGCCCCGCGCAGCAGGCCGCGTTCGGTGAGCTGGGCCATGTCGCCGAGGCCGCGAGCGTTGAGCAGTCGGGCGGACTGCTTGCCGACGGTCTCGGACCGGGCGATCACCGCTTCGTCGACGATGACCGCGGCGAGCAGGGGGATGATGCCGACCATCGAACGGACCTTGACCGGCACCTCGGTGCCGTCCCCTGTGATCAGCTTGTCGTAGTACATGCCGTCGGTGTCGTCCCACACGCCGAGGTGCTCCATCGCCTGGCTCATGGCGGCGAAGTGCTCCAGGAACTTGAGGACGAGATCGGTCGCCGGGCGCTGTCCTGATCGGTTGAGGATCGACGCGATCGTGCCCATCGCCAGCGCGAAGAAGGCCATCCAGCCTGTCGCGTCGGACTGCTCCAGCCGACCCCCGACCGGCAGGTGCGAGCGATCGATCGGCCCGATGTTGTCGAGCCCGAGGAACCCGCCCTCAAACAGGTTCGAGCCGTCGGCGTCCTCGCGGTTCACCCACCACGTGAAGTTCACCAGCAGCTTGTCGAAGATCTGGCTGAGGAAGTCCAGGTCCCGGGCCCCGTCGATGGCGAAGACTTCCAACGCCGCCCACGCCTGCACCGGCGGGTTGACGTCCCCGAAGTCCCACTCGTAGGCCGGCAGGGCGCCGTTGGGATGCTGGAACCACTCCCGACAGATGAGCAACAACTGGTACTTGGCGAAGGCGGGATCCAAATGGGCCAGGGCGACGCAGTGGAAGCCGAGATCCCACGCCGCGAACCACGGGTACTCCCATTTGTCAGGCATCGACATGATGTCGAAGGCCTCGAAGTTTCGCCAGCGCGAGTTCCGTCCGGTGAGCCGGGACGCTGGCGCAGTGGGCTGGGTCGGGTCGCCGTCCAGCCATCGCGACACGTCGTAATCGAACAGCTGCTTGCTCCACAGCATCCCCGCGAAGGCCTGGCGCATCACGAGGGCCCGATCCGGCGATGCGTCGACCGGCGCCAGCTCGGCATAGAACTCGTCGGCCTCCTTGCGCCGCTCGGCCACGGCCTTGTCGAAGTCCTTCCCGAGCGCGGCCGACAGCTTGGACGGCTTGGTGCCGACTGGACGCAGCCGCAGACGCAGCTCGACTGTGGCGCCCGGCTCGACGGCGACCTGGTACCACAGCGACGCCTTCGTCCCCTTGGCCAGTGGGTTGACGGTGTCGTGGCCGCCGACCACATGGTCATTGATGCCGTCCTTGGGATACGGCGCGCCGGGCTCAACGCCGTACAGGCGCCGGGTGTTCGTCTCGTTCTCGCAGAACAGCGTCACCGGCTCGGAACCGTCGGGCCCGGCGGCCGCCAACAGCTCCAGCTCACCCAGGAACGGGTGGTCGATCACGATGATGCCGTTCGCTCCCGCGTGCAGGGACGGTTTCTCGGCGCCGACGTCCCACGACCACGTGTTGCGGAACCACACCGTGGGCAGGACGTGCAAGGTCTCGATTTCCGGACCGGCGTTGGTGACCCGCGTCCTCATCAGCAGATCGGTCGGGTCGGCCTTCACGTAGTCGACCTCGCAGATCCAGTAGCGATCGTCGTCGAACACGCCCGTGTCGAGCAGCTCGTACTCCGGGTCGAACTTGCCCCGCCGGCCGTTCTCAGCCAACAGGTCGGCGTACGGGAAGGCCCGCTGCGGATAGTGGTAACGCCAACGGTTCCAGGCGTGGCTCGGGACAGCGTCGAGGTACCACCAATGCTCCTTGACGTCCTCGCCATGGTTCCCCTCGGCGCCAGTGAGCCCGAACATGCGCTCTTTGAGGATCGGGTCGCGACCGTTCCACAGCGCCAAACCGAGGCACAGGCGCTGTTCGACGTCGGAGAACCCGGCCATGCCGTCCTCACCCCATCGGTAGGCGCGCGAGCGGGCGTGATCGTGGGGGAAGTACGCCCACGCATCGCCGTCCTCGCTGTAGTCCTCACGGACCGTGCCCCACTGGCGCTCGCTGACGTATGGACCCCACAGGTACCAGTCGCCGGCCTGGCGCAACCCATTCGACAACTGGCCGAACTTGTCGACCCGTTTCCGCTCTGCACTCGTCATCGTGTGAACTCCCTGTCTCAGCCGAGACGTTCGAGAAGGTGGTCGCCGACGCGCAGGGCGTTGGCGATGGTGTCAACATCGGGTTCACGGCCCCGATCGAGGCGGACGAGCTGGAGTCCACGACGTAGAGGTTGTCGACCCTAGCGCTCACGGGACCGGGCCTGATCGTGGCTGAAGTAGCTCCAGGCATCACCGTTGTCGCTGTGGTCCTCCCGCAACCTGTCCCATTGCCTTCGCTCAGGTACGGCCTCCACCGCTTCCTACAGCACCCCCGCTCGCGCGAAATCTACAAAGCGGGAACGCGACGACGCCCGCCGTCAGCTCGCCGCGGCGACATCGCGGTCAGCGCCGTTGACTCGGGAGCAGGTCGCCCAACGAGTCGGGTCGGGTCGATGATCGAGGTCGCCGCCACGCTCGCCAAGTCCACACCGCCGCAACGTCAGCGGTTGTACGGCTCGCTCGGCGTACGGATCGACTTCACGCTCGGAGCCTCGACACTGACTGCCCTGATAGGGGCGACTGGTGTGGGACGAATCGT